>NZ_JAEUYM010000001.1:0-1125103 GCF_040900725.1 Luteibacter sp. CQ10
GTCTGGAAGAACGCCAGACGGCCCGGTAACCGTTGAGGGTGTCGCCGCGGGGAAGCGGCAAGCGGGGTAATGCCTTAAACTTCGACATAGCCGAATCAACTCCACTTAAGTTGGTTGGGTCAGCGGGCCTCGTGGTGTTCCAGCACCCTTGGCCCGCGCTTCTCACCGCATCGAGCGATGGTTGCCTGCGCAGCGCATTCGAAACACAGCGCGGGCAACGAAGACGAAGCTAGCAAATCAATGCGAAGTTGTCTGTAGTCCTTGATCGTGATGCGAGCTGCATTCGAGAAACTCGCGAGGATTTTTCAGAATGCTTCCATGTCTCTCCCAGCTGAGAAACTCTAGTTTGATCGCGCCATTCAAGGCGCATCGAATCGAGAGAGATCACGGCATGAGATATATGAGGCTTGGCGCGTCGATGATGGGCGCGTGGTTGACCGCGACATCGGCCTTTGCGAGCGATAGGCCGAGCCTGCGTCTCATTCACGATGCAAGTAACCCGGCGGCGCCAAATTCCGTATCGCTGACGTTGGTGAACGACACCGACCTGAAAGCGCGGCATCACGCCGCGCCGGCACACCCATCCTGCAACGCCACCACCTCCAGCAGCCGCGCTTCCACGTCGTCACGCGTGGCGGAGCGGAACAACCGCGGCGCCGCACGGCGCAGGGCCGCGCAATCGAGCGAGGCCAGGCGATCGCGTACCAGCAACAACTGGCTCGGATGCATGCTGAATTCCTCCAGGCCCATGGCGAGGAGGAGGGCGCTGAATTGCGGGTCGCCGGCGATTTCGCCGCACAGGCTCACCGGCTTTCTCGCGCGGCGCGCGGCGGCGATGACGTGCGCGATGAGGCGCAGGAACGCGGGTTGCAGCGGGTCGTAGATACCGTCGAGCGCGTCGTTGTTACGGTCGGCGGCCAGCACGTACTGGGCGAGATCGTTCGTGCCGATGGCGAGGAAGTCGGCCTTTTCGAGGATGGGGCCGATGCCGATGGCGGCGGCGGGGACCTCGATCATGGCGCCGATGTCGATACGCTCGGGCAGCTCCTGGCCTTGCGCCGCGAGCGTCTCGCGCGCCTGCTTCACCAGCCTGCGCACCTGGATCAACTCGCCGACGTGGGTGATCATCGGCACGAGCACACGCACGGGACCGTAGCAGGCGGCACGCAGGATCGCGCGCAACTGCACGCTGAAGATGTCCGGGTAGCGCAGCGACAGGCGGATGCCGCGCACGCCCAGCGCCGGGTTGTCTTCGCCGCGGAGTGCCAAGCCGGCCGCGTCGGCCTTGTCGGCGCCGAGGTCGAGCGTGCGGATGGTGACCGGCAGGCCACCCATGCCGAGCACGAGGTCGCGGTAGGCCACGAACTGCTCTTCTTCCGAAGGCAGGCCGCGTTGGCGCAGGAACAGGAATTCGGAACGGTACAGGCCCACGCCGTCCGCGCCGCGCGCGCGCGCCAGCGTGACGTCGCCGGGGAGTTCGGCATTGGCGTACAGGCGGATGTGCGCGCCGTCGCGCGTGAGCGTGCGCGCGGAGGCGAGGGCGGCGAGGCGCCGGCCTTCGGCGGCGGCCTGGCGCTGCCACTGGCGGTAGCGGGCGAGGTCCTGCGCCGTGGGATGCACGATCACTTCGCCGTGCTCGGCGTCGATCAGCACGAGGTCGTCGTCGTTGATGGTGGCGAGGGCGTCTTTCGTGCCCACCAGCATCGGCAGGTTGAAGCTGCGCGCGAGGATGGCGCTGTGCGAATAGACGCTGCCCGCACTGGCGATCACGCCGAGCATGCCTTGCCCCGCCATGCTCGCCATCTCGGCGGGCGCGACGGTGTCGCTGACCACGATCTCGCCCACGCGCGAGGCGAGCTTGCGTTCCTCGCGGCTGGACTGCTGCTGCAGGGCCGACATGACGCGTCCGATCACCTGGTCGATGTCTTCGCCGCGGCTCTTGAGGTAAGGGTCGTTCATCGCGTCGAAGACGGCGGCGAGGCGATCGCGCTGCATCTTCAGGGCCGCGCTGGCGGTGTAGTGGCCGACCGACACGAACTCGTCGAGGCCGCGAAGCAGTTCTTCGTCGTCGAGCAGCAGGCTGTGCGCGTCGATGAAGTCGCCCACCTCACGGGCGAGCGCGCCGTGCAGCTTGCCCCGCAATTCGTGCAGCTCGGTGCGGGCGGTGTCGATGGCCTTGTGCAGGCGATCGATCTCGGGACCGATCTCGGCGTCTTCGAGCATGCGCGTGTCCACCGCGTAGATGCTCGGCTGGACCAGGCGCGCGCGCCCCAGGGCCATGCCCCGGGCGGCCGGCGTGCCGGTCAGCAGGTATCTCATGAGGGCCTCGCGTGGCGGTGATGGCGCATCGGTCAGGAGCCTTCGTCGAACTTGTCGTTGAACAGCTTGATCACGGCGGCGAGCGCCGCTTCCTCGTCGGCGCCTTCGGCGCGGACGGTGAGCGGCGTACCGAGCCCCGCGGCCAGCATCATCACGCCCATGATGCTCTGGGCATTCACCTCGCGACCCTTGCTGATCAGGTGCACCGTGGATTTGAAACCGGCCACCAGCTGCACCAGCTTGGCCGAAGCGCGGGCATGCAGCCCGAGCCGGTTGGTTACCGTGATGTCCTGCTCAAGCATGGTCGATGAAGATCCCTCCGCGCCCGCCGGTGGCCGCGATTTCGGCTAGTTCGGGCAGCGATTTTTCCGAGTAGTTGAGGACGCGCAGCAGCATGGGCAGGTTCAGCCCCGACACGCAGCGCAGGTGCACCCCGAGCTCGGCCAGCGACAGGCCGATGTTGCAGGGAGTGGCGCCGTAGAGATCGGCCAGCACCAGCACGCCGTCGCCCGTGTCGAGGTCGCGCGCGTGCTTGGCGGTGAGGCCGCGCATGACGTCAGGGTCGGCGTTGGGCGGCACTTCGACGGCATCGACCGTGAGCGGCAGCTTGGGCATCACGTGGCGCGCGGCCGAGACCAGCGCCTTGCCCACGGCTTCGTGGGTCATGAGGAGGACGCCGACGCTCATCGCCCGGTGCTCCGTGTCGGCTGGGGATGGGTCATGGGAGTCACTCCAGTTCGCGATGGAAAGTCAGTACGTTGCCGCGTTCGGAGCGGAAATGCCGGGCCAGCCGTTCGACGAGGTAGACCGAACGATGGCGCCCGCCGGTACAGCCGATCGACACGGTGACGTAGCTGCGGTCTTCGCCCTCGAAGCGCGGCAACCAGGTGTCGAGCCAGCGGGCGACGTCCTCATAGTATTCGTTCACCAGCGGATTGGCGTCGAGGAATTCGCGCACCGGGAGATCCTTGCCCGAGAACGGCCGCAGGCGGGGATCCCAGTGCGGGTTGGGCAGGCAGCGGGCGTCGAAGACGAAGTCGGCGTCCGGCGGGAGCCCCCGGCGGTAGGCGAAGGACTCGAAGAGCAGGGTGGTGCCGTCGCTGGCGGCGGCGTAGCCCGTGGCGAACAGGCGGCGCAGCTGGTGCACGTTGAGGTCGCTGGAGTCGATCACCTTCTCGGCGATGGACACCAGCGGGCGCAGCAGGCGGCGCTCCTCGGCGATGGAGTCGGCCAGCGACAGGCGCTCGGCGGCCAGCGGATGGCGCCGGCGGGTTTCCGAGTAGCGCTTGATCAGCACGTCGTCGCGGCTGTCGAGGAAGATCAGGTGCACGTGCACGCCGGCGGCGGACAGCTCCGACAGCACGTGCGGCATGCGCTCGAGGTCGGTGCGGCGGTTGCGAATGTCCACGCCGACCGCGATGCGCCGGCGCGGGCGATGCTCGCCCTGGCTCACCGCGGCCACGAGCTGCTGGATGAGCTCGGCGGGCATGTTGTCGACGCAGTAGAACTCGAGGTCTTCCAGCGCGCGCAGCGCCACCGTCTTGCCGCCGCCGGACATGCCGGTCAGCACCACGAGGTGGATGGCGTCGGGATCGACGATGGACGGTGCCGCTGTGGTTTCTTCGATCATGGCGTCACCAGGGGGAGAAGCGGCGCATCTGGTGCGCCTGCCGGTCGATGAAGGTCTGCGCCGGGTCGATGCCCTTGCTCTTGAGCACGTGGCTGCGCACCGCGGCCTCCACCAGCACCGCGAGGTTGCGGCCGGGGGCGACGGGGATGGTGATCTTGGGGACGTCGACGCCGAGTACGTCGCGGCGGCTCACGTCGCCGGTGAGGCGGGTCATGGCATCGGTTTCCTCGCCGTCGCGCAGCGGCTTGAGGTGGATCACCAGGCGAAGGTACTTGGACGGTTTCACCGCGGTGTGGCCGAACATCTCGCGGATGTTGAGCACGCCCAGGCCGCGCACTTCCAGCAGATCCTGCAGCAGCTCGGGGCAGGCGCCGTCGATGACGTCGGGCGCGATCAACGTGAACTCGGTGGCGTCGTCTGCCACGAGGCGGTGGCCGCGGCTGATCAGTTCCAGCGCCAGTTCGCTCTTGCCCGAGCCCGGCTCGCCGGTGATGAGCACGCCGATCGAGAACACCTCAAGGAACACGCCGTGCAGGGTGACCCGCGGCGCGAGCGTGCGCGCCAGGTGGTACTGCAGGTAGGTGAGCAGTTCATGCCCGCGCTTGGTGCTCTGCCATAGCGGGGTGTCGGTTTCCTCGGCCACCTCGCGCAGGTCGGCGGGAATCGACTGCTCCTTGGTGACGATGAGCGCCACCGGCTGGTAGGCGGCGATCTTGTGGATGGCCTCCCAGCGCTGGCGCGAGTCGAGGCCGTCGAGGAAGTTGAGTTCCTCGGTGCCGATGATCTGCACCTTGTTGGGGTAGATCACGTTGAGGTAGCCCACCAGCGACGGGCGGCGGCTCTGTTTGGCGTTGGTTTCGAGCACGCGCGCCTCGCCGCGCATGCCCGCGACCCAGCGCAGCGCCATGCGCTCGTGCACGCCGTCGAAGAGTTGTCTGGCGGTCAGCCGGTCCACGCGATGGTCCCAATGAGGAAAACGAAGCCGGCGCAGGGCACCGGCTGAGTGGGTATTGTGCCATCAAGCATGGAATCGGTCCGCCCGGGAGGGCCGGGGCGGACCGGAAAGCCGGGTCAGGTCGCGGCGCGGGCCTCGCGGACCTCGGCGTTATGGTGGTCCTTGAGCTTTTCCTTGTGCTTCTTCAACTGGTCGGCGAGCTTGGAGACCATTTCGTCGATGGCCGCGTACATGCGGTCGCCGAGGGCGCCGTCCTCGAGCCGGGCGTGGCCCTCGGCGTGGAGGCGGGTGCCGGAACAGTGCAGGGTGCCGCCGGCCTTGTGCTCGGCCTTGTCGACGCTGAGCACGACGTCGAGGGCGGTGATGTTGTCGAAAAGGCGTTCGAAGCGGCCGATTTGCTGTTCCACGCGCTCGCGCAGGGCGGGGGTGATCTGGATGTGCTGGCCGCTGACCTGGATTTGCATGACGCCTCCTTCTTGCTGAGGGTGCCGCCGTGGGGCGGCGAGAGCGGATGCGGCGGGGATGCCGCGTCCTTCAAAGCATTCCGATGAGACCTATGACCTCCGTGGGGGTTCCCGGGAGCCCGTTCAACCGGCGCGTACGCGCTCGCTCGAACTGGGGATGCGCAGTGCCTCTCGATACTTGGCCACCGTACGGCGGGCGACCTGAATACCGCGTCGATGAAGCTCCTCCGCGAGGGCCTGGTCGGACAGCGGCCGGCGCGCGTCCTCGGCGCCGATGAGCTTGCGCAGCATGGCCTGGATGGCCGTGGCCGACGCGCTGCCGCCGTCTTCCGTGGCGACGCCGCTGGAGAAGAAATGCTTGAGCTCGAACGTGCCGCGCGGCGTGTGCATGTACTTGCGCGTGGTCACGCGGGAGATCGTGGATTCGTGCATGCCCACCTCCTCGGCCACTTCGCGCAAGACCAGCGGGTGCATGGCTTCGGGGCCGTAATCGAGGAACGCGCTCTGCCGGCGGACGATGGCCTCGGCGACCTTGGTGAGCGTTTCCGCGCGCGATTGCAGGCTCTTCAGCAGCCAGCGGGCTTCCTGGAGCTGGCCTTTCATCCAGGTGGCATCGTCGCCGCGCGCACGGGCGATGAGGCTGCAATAGTGCTGGTTGAGGCCCAGGCGGGGCTGCGCGTCGGGATTGAGGCTCACCTTCCAGCGGCCGTTCTCGCGCCGGGCGTAGACGTCGGGCGCGACGTACTCCACGGGCGTGGCGTCGAGCGCGGCGCCCGGGCGAGGGTCGAGGGTGCGGATGAGCGCCGCGGCGGCGGCGACCTCGTCTTCGGCGGCCTTCAGCTTGCGCGCGATGCGGGCGATGTCGTTGCGCGCGAGCAATTCGAGTTCGTCGTTGACCACGCGCAAGGCCAGCGCCCGGTGCGGCGTATCGGGAGAGAACTGCGAAAGCTGGCAGGCGAGGCAATCGCGCAGGTCGAGACTGGCGATGCCGGTGGGATCGAAGCGCTGGACGCGCTGGCGTACGGACTCGATGGCTTCACCGCTCGCGCCCAGTTCGGCGGGCAGGGCCGAGGCCACGGCTTCGACGCCGTCGCGCAGGTAACCGTCTTCGTCGAGCGCATGGATGATCGCCATGGCGATGGCATGATCGCGCGGCGAGAACTGCGAGAGATTGAGCTGCCACTCCAGGTGCTGCTGGAGGCTTTCCGGCGCGGCGTTCTGGGGTTCGAGGCCATCGTCGTCGCCGCCGGCGCCGCGCGACGACGCTCCGCCGTAGTCGCCCGCCTCGCCCTGGAAGCGATCGTCGTCCCAGTCGGGGGTGAGATCTTCGGCCGGGGCGGTGGCGTTGTCTTCTTCTTTCGAGGCCTTGGCCGGCGTTTCGTTGCGCAGCGGGAATTCCGGCGCGTCGAAGGCTTCGGTCTCGGATTCCGCCTCGGACTCGGCATCTTCGGCGAACTCGAGCAGCGGATTGCCTTCCGCGATCTGGCGGAGTTCCGCTTCGAGCTCGAGCTGCGACAACTGGAGCAGGCGGATGGCCTGCTGGAGTTGCGGCGTCAGCGTCAGCTGCTGGTTGAGGCGAAACTGAAGTCCGGGTTTCATGCCGTTGTTGCTCGGGATACCGAATCCATCCTACCCCCTACCGGGCCGACCCTACCACCGTCCCACCCGGCTCAGGCCGGGCGACGGGGCAATTCCGTGACGTCAGATGCGGAATTCACGGCCCAGATACACCTCGCGCACCTTTTCGTCGGCGAGGATGTGCTGCGGCGTGCCCCGGGACAGCACCACGCCGTCGTTGAGGATGTAGGCCCGATCGCAGATGCCCAGCGTCTCGCGCACGTTGTGGTCGGTGATCAGCACGCCGATGCCGCGCTCCTTCAGGTGGCGGACGATGCGCTGGATCTCGCCGACGGAGATCGGATCGACGCCGGCGAAGGGCTCGTCCAGCAGCATGTAGCGCGGGCGTGCCGCCAGGGCGCGGGCGATTTCCACGCGGCGGCGCTCGCCGCCGGACAGGCTGATGCCTTTCTGCTCGGCGATGTGGGTGATCTTCAGCTCGTCGAGCAGGCTTTCCAGTTCGTCCTCGCGTTGCTTTTGCGTCATGCCTTCGCGCAGCTCGAGCACGGCGAGGATGTTGTCGGCGACGCTGAGGCGGCGGAACACCGAGGCCTCCTGCGGCAGGTAGCCGATGCCGAGCTTGGCGCGGGCATGCATGGGCAGGCCGGTGATGTCCTGCTGGTCGAGCTTGATCGAGCCGCCGTCGGCCTGGATCAGGCCCACCACCATGTAGAAGCAGGTGGTCTTGCCGGCGCCGTTCGGGCCGAGCAGGCCCACCACCTCACCTTCGCGGATGGAAAAGGCGAAATCGCGAACCACCTGGCGCGCGCGGAAGCGCTTCTGCAGGCCTTGGGCTGAAAGCATCGTGTCAGGGCTTCTTCGGTTGGGCGGCAGGCGCGGCCGGCGCGGCGGCGGGTTGCTGTTGTTTCGGCTGGAAGATCATGTGCACGGGGGCGGAGCCGTTGCTCTCGCCGGTCATCGTGCTGTTGGCCGTGTTGTAGGTGAGCTTGTCGCCGTTGCTCTGGTTGAGCTTCTTGCGGTCGGCCGGATCGACTTCCTTTTCGACGTGGGCATGCCCGGTGAGTACGGCGAAATCCTGGTCGGCCTTGTAGTCGATGGTGTCGGCGTTTCCGCGCATCCACAGGTTCTGTTCGTCCTGCTGCTGGATGTGGGCGTTTCCTTCGACGATGACGCGGGTGAGCTGGTTGTCGCCGTCGAGGTAACCGGTGGCCTTGTTGCCGGTGACTTTCATCGTGCCCTGGGTGAGCACCACGTTGCCGGTCCAGATGACCTTGCCGGGCTCCTTGCCGTTCGGCTGCTGCTGCGTGCCGTCGAAGGAGGTGGAGTCGACGTGGATCTGCTCGTTGCGATCGGACTGCTTGGCGATCGCGGGCACGCTCGCCAGGAGCCCCACGCCGAGCGCCACGAGGAGAGCCTTAGCGCTTGCGCGGCTGGTAGACGGTGTGGACTGCATCGAGGAGCTCCAGGTGCTTGGAATCGAGGTTGGCGCGCATGCCGACGCCATCCATTGTAGAGGTTCCCTGAACGATACGCGCCGCCTCGGCGGTTTCCAGGCGGTTTTCCTTCGGCCACGCGGTGACCTCGGAGGTATCGATGCTGGCGGGCGGGTTGGTCAGGAAGGCGACGCGGTCCATGTGCACCTTGCCCTGCAGCTTCAGCAGGCTGCCGTCCTTGTTCACCCAGCCGTATTGGGAGTGGCCCTTCCACGGCGGGCTGGTGGGGTCCTTGACGGAGGGCAGCACGAAATCGGGGGAGTTGATGTAAAGCGAATCGTCGCCTTCGCGCCGTTCCAGGTGTGGCGCGATCAGCACGAAGGCGAGCTTGCCGTCCTCGTTGAAGGAGTCGAGGTGGAAGTTGGTGAGCACGTAGCCGGAGCGCGGCGGGCCGACGAAATCCTGGACTTTCTTCTCGGGAGCGACCCAGTAATAGAGCAGCACGCTGACACCCAGGGCGGCGGCGAGGGCGCCGGCAACGCTCGTGGCGCTGCGGTCGCGGAACAGGTTGAACACGCTCACAGCCAGCGGTCCCGCTCGGCCTCGGCCTTGCCCTGGGCGGCGAGGATCGCGTCGGCCACCTCGCGCGCGGCACCGAAGCCGCCGGACAGGCGGGTGCGCCAGTGCGCGCGTTCGGCGACCCAGGGATGGGCATTGGCCACGGCCACGGCCAGGCCGCAGATGCCCATGGCGGGCAGGTCGGGCAGGTCGTCGCCGACGAAGGCGGCCTGCTCGGGCGTGAGGCGCAGGGCGTCGACGAGTTCGGTCAGGCAGGCGCGTTTGTCCTTCTGGCCCTGGTAGACGTGCTGGATGCCGAGTTCTTCGGCTCGCAGCGACACCGGGTGGCTGATGCGCGCGGTGATGATCGCGACCTTGACGCCGTTTTCCTGGAGGCGTTTCAGGCCGAGGCCGTCGTGCACGTGGAAGACCTTGGTCTCGCGACCGTCCTCGGCGTACCACAGGCGACCGTCGGTGAGGGTGCCGTCCACGTCGAACACCACCACGCGCACGCGGGCGGCGCGCTCGAGGACGTCGGCGGAGAGGTCGGAATAGTGCGTATAGGCCATGGGGACGGATCTGGGGGCGGAGGGCCGGGCGGGGAAGGCCGGTCAGACCACGCGGGCGCGCAGCAGGTCGTGGATGTTCAGGGCGCCCACCACGCGGTCGTCGCCGTCGGTGACCAGCAGGGCACTGATGCCGTGCTTCTCCATGAGCTGGGCGGCCTCGCCGGCCAGCTTGTCCGAGCCGATGGTCTTCGGGCCGCGGGTCATCAGGCTGGCCACGGTGGCGCCACGGAGGTCGATGCCGTCGTCGTCGAGCGCGCGGCGCAGGTCGCCGTCGGTGAACACGCCCAGGAGCCGGCCGTCGCCGTCGACCACGGCGGTCATGCCCAGGCGCTTGCGGGTCATTTCCACCAGCGCCTCGCTGAGCGAGGCCGTCAGCGGCACGCGGGGCACGTCGTCGCCGGCGTGCATCACGTCGGCAATGCGCAGCAGCAGGCGGCGGCCCAGGCTTCCGGCCGGATGCGAGCGGGCGAAGTCGTCGGGCGTGAAGCCGCGCGCGTCGAGCAGGGCCACGGCCAGGGCGTCGCCCATGACCAGCGCGGCCGTGGTGCTGGCCGTGGGCGCCAGCCCGTGGGGGCAGGCTTCGCAGGCCACGTTGGCGTCGAGGTTCACCTCGGCCTGCTTGGCCAGCGACGACTTCGGGTTGCCGGTGATCGAGATCAGCGCGATGCCCTGCCGTTTCACGGCGGGCAGGATGAACAGCAGTTCGTCGGTTTCGCCCGAGTAGGAGATGGCCAACAGGATGTCGTCGGGCTGGATCATGCCCAGGTCGCCATGGCTGGCCTCGCCCGGATGCACGAAGAACGACGGCGTGCCGGTGGAGGCGAGGGTCGCGGCGATCTTGCGGGCGATATGACCGGATTTGCCCATGCCGGACACCACCACGCGGCCCTTGCAGGCGAGGATCATCTGGCAGGCCTGGACGAAGTTCGCGTCGACGCGCTGTTCGAGCGCGCGGATGGCGGCGGCTTCGGTCGCGATGACTGTGCGGGCGCTATGGACGACGGTGTCGGCGTTCACGAGGATAGGGTCGGCGGCGTGCGGAGCGGTGCGGGCGTTCATGCGGCCTCGTGAGTCCGGGGTCGGGGCAGTGAACCCGGGATGTCCATTTCTGCGACACCGGATTTCCATTACCATTACATATTCTCATTTTATCGTCGCTGCCATCGACCGGCGATTCAGGCTCCGTTTCGGAACCTCCCGGCCGCGGCGACCCCCCCCCTTATCGGAGAATCCATGGACGCTGCCCGCATCCAGGCATTGATCGAAGCCGGCCTGCCCGGCGCCCGGGTGAACGTGCAAGGCGACGACGGCGTCCATTTCGAAGCCGAAGTCGTTTCCGAGCAGTTCGCCGGCAAGCTGCCGCTCGCCCGCCACCGCCTCGTCTACGCGACCCTCGGCGACCTCATGGGCGGCGCCATCCACGCCCTGGGCCTGAAGACCCTCACCCCGGAAGAAGCCGCCGGCCGCTGACGCGCCGCCGCTTTCCCCTCGTTTTCCTTTCGAAGGCATCACCCTCCATGGCCAAGATCCTCATCAGCGGCGGCCAGCCGCTCCACGGCGAGGTGGGCATTTCCGGCGCCAAGAACGCCGTGCTGCCGATCCTCGCGTCCTGCCTGCTCGCCGACGAACCGGTCAGCATCGGCAACGTGCCGCACCTGCACGACGTCACCACCTTCATCGAGTTGCTCGGCCGCATGGGCGTGAGCGTGGTGCTCGACGACCGCATGAAGATGCATATCGACCCGCGCCCGGAGAATTCCTGCGTGGCGCCGTACGAACTGGTGCGCACCATGCGCGCGTCGATCCTGGTGCTCGGGCCGCTGGTGGCGCGCTACGGCAAGGCCGAGGTGTCGCTGCCGGGCGGTTGCGCCATCGGCTCGCGTCCCGTCGACCAGCACATCCGCGGCCTGCAGGCGCTGGGTGCCGAGATCACCGTGGAGAACGGCTTCATCAAGGCGCGCTCCGGCCGGCTGAAGGGTGCGCGCATCGTGATGGACATGGTCACCGTCACGGGCACCGAAAACATCCTCATGGCCGCCACGCTGGCCGAAGGCACCACGATCATCGAGAACGCGGCGCAGGAGCCCGAGGTGGTCGACCTCGCGCATTGCCTCATGGCGATGGGCGCGAAGATCGACGGCGTGGGCACCTCGACGCTCATCGTCGAGGGTGTCGAGCGCCTGCACGGCGCACACTACGAAGTGCTGCCCGACCGCATCGAAACCGGCACCTTCCTCGTCGGTGCGGCGATGACCGGCGGCAAGGTGCGTGCGCGCGGCGCGCGCGCCGACACGCTCGACGCGGTGCTGCAGAAGCTCGAGGAGGCCGGTGCGCACATCAGCACCGGCAAGGACTGGATCGAACTCGACATGCAGGGGCGCCGGCCGAAGGCCGTGAACCTGGTCACCGCGCCGTACCCCGCGTTCCCCACCGACATGCAGGCGCAGTTCACCGCGCTCAACTGCGTGGCCGAGGGCGTGGGCGTCATCACCGAGACGGTGTTCGAAAACCGCTTCATGCACGCGTTGGAACTGCAGCGCCTGGGCGCGGACATCCGCCTGGAAGGCAATACGGCGATCATTACCGGCGTGCCGAAGATGAGCGGGGCGCCGATCATGGCGACCGACCTGCGCGCGTCGGCGTGCCTGGTGCTGGCGGGCCTGGTGGCCGAGGGCGATACCACGGTCGATCGCGTGTATCACATCGATCGCGGCTACGAGAACATCGAGGAGAAGCTCGGTGTGCTCGGTGCGCGGATCCGTCGTCTGCCCGGGTAACGCGTCGCGATAACCCGGTAACGAAAAAACCCGCCGATGACCGGCGGGTTTTTTCGTTATGCGACCTGAGCTCCCTAGGGCGACAGCGGCACCTGCGGTGGTTGCTGCTGTGGCGATGGAGTCTGGGTCTGGGTCTGGACGGCGGCGCGGGCCTGGGCCTGTTCCTCGGCCTGAGGCCATTGTTGCGAACTCTGTTCCAGCGGCACGTTGGCCATGGACGTGGGGACGCTGGTCTGCTTGTCGAACAGGTGGTCCGTCCGACCGGGCGGCTGTTCGACCGCCCACAGGCGACTGCCGTCGTCGCTCAGGGCGACGGTGTCGATGCGTTGAAGCCCGTCGGCACGGGCTTGCACCGCCAGGCCGCCGGCCAGGTTCGCGCTGTGTTCGTCCGGGGTGCGGCCGAGCCGGGCGTCGATGTCGTGGACATGCGACAGCGCTTCCTTGTAGAGCCCGTTGCCCGGATGGTCGGGCGAATCCAGGCGGGGCGAGGGCTGGGACGGACGCGCCGGGGCGTGCGTCTGCGCCGCCGCGTGCACCGCCGAACGGGTCGCCTCGTCCGCCACGCCCGACTCGGGCATGCCGTGTTCCCGTTGGAAGGCCCTCAGCGCATCCGCGGTCGCCGGGCCGTAGGCCCCGTCGGCGACGAGCGGTTTACCGTTGCCCTTGTAGCCCATGTCGGCCAGTTCCTTCTGTGTCATGCCGATCTCGTTCTTCAGCGCTTCCTGCGTCTTCGGGCCAGCTTTGCCGTCCTGCGTCAGCCCATGGGTGCGCTGGAAGTCTTCCACCGCCGCCTTGGTGGTGGCGTCGTAGTGTCCCGCCTGCGCGCCGGCGGCCATGCCGAGGCCCGCGAGGTCGTGCTGCAGTTGGGTGACGTCGCGACCGGAACTGCCTTCGTGGAGGACCTGGGGCGTCGCCGTCCGCGCATGCGCCGGTGACGCGTGGTCCACCGAGCGGCCGGCGAGTTCGTTGAGCGCGCGCAGCTCCTTCGCGTCGAGGATCTTCGGATCGCGTCCGTGCTCTTTCAGGTAGTCCTTCAGACCCGTCTCGAGGAACGTGCGGTCTTCGTCCGAGAGCGAGGCCTTGACGGTGTCGACGCCGACCGCGTCCACGAGGTTGGAGACGCGGCGAAGCACGTCCTTCGCGCCGGCGTCGGTCTGGCCGTACTGGGTCTCGAGCTTGTAGCGGATCATGTCCTCCAGCCCGAAGTCGCCTTCCACCTTGATGGTGGAAGCCGGCTTGCGGCCCGGCATGGACATGGCCGGGTCGTCCTTGGTCTTGCCCATGAACTCCTTGAGGCCGTCGTTGACCTTGCCGCCGTACTGGTTGG
Organism: Luteibacter sp. CQ10; assembly: GCF_040900725.1. Lineage (NCBI taxonomy): Bacteria > Pseudomonadati > Pseudomonadota > Gammaproteobacteria > Lysobacterales > Rhodanobacteraceae > Luteibacter > Luteibacter sp. CQ10. Next base: position 13,611 of record NZ_JAEUYM010000001.1, read on the forward strand.
CGGTGTCGAGGACGATCATCTTCGCGAGCGGGCTGCCGTCGACGAACGCCTTGTTCTGGGCGTTGGGGATGCCGGCCACCACGTCGTTCACGTGCCTGACCTTGGCTTCCAGCTGCGGGACGTAATCGGCGTTGACCGCCGCCACGCCCTGCGCGGAACCGAGCGCGGCATCGAGCTTGGGTTTCAGCCGCTCGTACGCCTCGCGATCCTGGGGCGTGAATTGATTGAACGGCTTATAGAGGTGGTCCCGCACCTGCTGGATGTCCGTGGCGCTGAGCAGCGGACGGCCGTCGGCACCGCGCGCGGCACCCGCGATGTCCTCGAGCAGCTCGCGGCCGCGGGCATTGGTGCCGACGTCGTACTGGAACGGCCCGAAGCTCGGGCCGCTGGACGCCAGCCCCGCATTGCTGATCCGGTAGGCGCCGTTACCGCCGGACAGTTCGTTGCTCATCATCGCCCGGTGGGCGTAGTACTCCATGGAACCGGGCGTGAGGTTGTCGCCGCCCGAAAAGCGTTGATCGCTCATGTGTAACTCCTGTGGTCACGAATGGCCCCCAGGGGACCACGCCATGGATTCGACCGCCATGGCTTACGGTGTCAGCCCTTGCCGCGCTTGGCGAGCGACATGAGCCAGTCTTCCAGTTGCTGGGCCCGCTGCGCGGTGGTTTCCATCCGGCAGATCGATTCGGTGGCGGGTGCCGCGTCGGACCCGAAGCGCGGTGCGCGCGCGGCGCAGTCTTTCTGCATGAAGGCCAGCCAGGCGCGCTGCGCAGCCTGGGCGCCGGTCGCCGCCTGCTTGTCCGTCGCCAGTTGCGCCATCAGGGCTTTATAGGCCTTGTTGAGCCGGCCGTCCTGGTAGGTGAATTCGTCGTCCGCGCAATCGCCCTGGTCGGCGATGCGGCCTTTGGTGCCATCCACGCAGGCCTTGAAGGCCGGGCGGACGCCGTAATACGCGTCGGACACGTAGGAGAGCCGTTCCACCCCCGGCATGATCGCAACGCCGTTGACGGTGTCGGGCCCGGCGGCGTGTGCAACGCCCGCCGTGGCGCAGGCGAGGAGGAGGGTGGCTGCGGCGTGTTTGAGGGACATGTCTTCTTCCTTAAGGGCACTGATCCGGGAAGGTACCCCACTCACGGTGACGGGCAACCCCTTTCGGGAAGCGGCGTGCCGAAAATGCGGAGCCCGCCACGCGGGCGGGCTCCATCGGGTCATTTGCCCTCGAACTTCACCAGCTCGAGGGTGAGATCGCCGCCGTCGCTCTGCGCGAGCTTGACCGGAACGGGGTACTTCGTGGGCACGTACCAGGCACTGAAGCCCTTCGCCTCGTCCGCGCGCTCCACGCGCACGGCGTCGAAGGACCCGGCCGGGACGGTGACCTTCTCCTTGCCGGCCACCTTGAACTGTTGATTCTCCACCTGCTGCTTGACCGCCACCGGCAGGTTCACCTGCTGCGCGCCGCCGCGGAGCGCGACGCCCAGGGCGAGGGGCAGGGTGTTGCGCTCGACCATGCCGGGCACGGCCGCGTAGCTGTACGACTTCTTGTTGTCCTGCACCTGCACGGTGTTGCCCTGCACGGTGAGCGCGCGGCTCTTCGGCTTCAACGCCGACGCGAGTTCATAACGGTAAGAGATCGCCTGCGGCACCTTGCCCGACCAGGTGAAGGTCGAGGTTTCCGACACGCTGGCGCCGAGCGCCGCGGCGAGGCCCGAGGTGCCTTGCGTATGGTTGACGTATTCGAACTGGCCGTGGGCCGCCGGCTTCAGCGTCAGCGTGGCGTCGCCCAGGGGGCTTCCACCCTGCAACACGTGATAGGTGGCGGTGAAGGACTGCGGCACGTCCGCGGCGAACGCGGCGACGGGCAGGGCGAGGGCCAAGGCGAGGCCGGCGCGGAGGAGGGTTGGCTTGGTCATGTCGCCGAGTTTAAACCCGGCGGCTGAACGATCCCGAAGGCTCCGGGCGGTACGGCGGCTCGGCGAAGTACGGAGCGATGAAGTCAGAGGTCCGCCACGGACAGCGGAGCCGACAGCAAGGCGCCGTCGAGTATCGCCGCGCCATCCCAGCGCAGCCGCCCGGACGCGATCGCCCCCACTACCGCCGGCAGCAGCCTGTGCTCCTCGACCAGCAACCGTTCGGCCAGCGAGGCCTCGGTGTCGTCCGGTCGCACGGCGATCCGTGCCTGTGCCACCACCGGCCCACCGTCGAGCTCGGCCGTGACGAAATGCACGCTGGCCCCATGCTCGGCATCCCCCGCCTCCAGGCAATGGCGATGCGTATGCAGGCCGCGGTACTTCGGCAGCAACGACGGGTGGATGTTGATCGCGCGGCCTTCCCAGTCGGCGATCACGGTGGCATCGATGATGCGCATGTAGCCGGCCAGCACGAGCAGGTCGGGGCGTGCCTCGGCCACGCGGCCGAACAGGGCGCGATCGAACGACACGCGGTCGGCGTAGTCGCGCGGGCTCAGGCTGACCGTGGGAATGCCGGCCTCGGCGGCGAGGGCGAGCGCGCCGGCGGTTGCCTTGTCGCTGCCGACCAGCACGAATTCGACCGGCAGGCGCGCCGCGATGAGCGCGCCGAGGTTGCTGCCGCGCCCGGAAGCGAGCACGGCGACACGAAGCGGACGATCCACGACGGGCGACTCAGGCGATGTGGACGCGCTCGTCGCCGCTGGCGGCGACGACCTTGCCGATCACGCGCGAGGCGAGACCGTGGCCGTTCAGCACGGCCTGCGTCGCGTCGACCTGGTCGGCCGCGATCAGCACGGTGAAGCCGATGCCGCAGTTGAAGGTGCGCCACATTTCCTCGCGGGCGACGTTGCCTTCGCGCTGCAGCCACTGGAACACGGGCGGCAGTTCCCACGACGAGGCGTCGATCGACAGGCCGAGGCCGTCGGGCACCACGCGGATGATGTTTTCCTTCAGACCGCCGCCGGTGATGTGCGCCATGCCGTGCACCTTCACCTTCGACAGCAGGTCGAGGATGGGCTTGACGTAGATGGTGGTCGGCGCCATCAGGGCGTCGACGAGTTTCACGCCGCCCACGTCGCCGTCGAGCGGCGAACCGGCCCGCTCGAGGATGCGGCGCACCAGCGAGTAGCCGTTGGAATGCGGACCGGAGGAATCGATGCCGAGGATGACGTCGCCTTCGACGATGGCCGAGCCGTCGTTCATCGCGGACTTTTCGACCGCGCCCACGGTGAAGCCGGCGAGGTCGTATTCGCCCGGCGGGTACATGTCGGGCATCTCGGCCGTTTCGCCGCCGATGAGGGCGCAGCCGGCCAGTTCACAGCCACGGGCGATGCCCGAGACCACCGAGGCGGCGGTCTCGACGTCGAGCTTGCCGGTGGCGAAGTAGTCGAGGAAGAACAGCGGTTCGGCGCCCTGCACGAGCACGTCGTTGACGCACATGCCGACCAGGTCGATGCCGATGGTGTCGTGGCGGCCCAGCTGCTGGGCGAGTTTGAGCTTGGTGCCCACGCCGTCGGTGCCGGAGACCAGCACGGGCTCCCTGTACCGGCCGGAAAGGTCGAACAGGCCGCCGAAGCCGCCCAGCCCACCCATGACCTCGGGGCGGAAGGTCCGCTTGACCATCGGCTTGATGCGCTCGACGAGCGCGTTGCCGGCATCGATGTCGACGCCCGCGTCGCGGTAGGTGAGGGAGCCCTGGTCGGTGGACATGGACGGTTCCGGCACGTTGGAAACCGCGCATGATAGCAGGCTCACAACCTCTCGATGGACGCCATGGCACGGTTTGGGCAGACTCTGTCGCCTTCATAGAGCGATGTGCCCGCCATGCGCCCAGTCCGTTTCCTCGCCTTCCTGATGCTCGCCGCGCTCGCCTTCGCGGGGTCCGCCCTGGCGCAGACCGCGATGTACACGGTCACGGTGCCGGTGACCGACACCAGCGCGGCGGTGCGCGACCAGGCCTTCGCCACCGCCCTCACGCAGGTGCTGGCACGGGCCAGCAACGGCGCGGACCCCCGCGGCAAGCCCGGTTACGCCGACGCCATGAAACAGCCCGGCGGCCTGGTGCAGCAGTACCAGTATGCGCGCACGGGCGGCGCCAACGGCGCGCCGCTGAGCCTGGACGTCACCTTCGACCCCGGCGCCATCCGGCGCGTGCTGGCGGTGGGCGATGCCGCGGTGGCGGCGCCCCGTCCGCCGGTGCTGGTGGTGGCGCGCGACGCGTCGGGCAAGCTGCTCGGTGCCCAGGATCTCGCCCCGCTGGCCCAGGCAGCGGACGGGCGCGGCTATGCCGTGGTCACTCCGCGTGCGGGCGACGGCGTCGATGCCGATGCCGTGGCCAAGGGCAGCCCCGCCGTGCTGGCCTCGATCGCCCGCCAGTACAACACCGGCACCGTGCTGGTCGGCAAACTCGGCGCCGACGGTGGCATCGACTGGACGCTCGTCTCGGCCGGTCAGCAGAGCGACTGGAAGGACAGCGGCGAAGCCCGCGCGGCCTTGCTCGCCAACGGCGCCAACGCGATGGCCGACAAGCTCGACCGCCAGTTCGCGGCGGCCCAGAGCGGCAGCACCAGCGGCAAGGTCTGGGTCACGGGCCTGCGCTCGGCGGCCGACTATGCCGGCCTGCTCACCACGTTCCAGAACGATCCGGCCATCAAGTCGGTGGCGCCGCTGGAAGCGAGCCCCGACGGCGTGCTGTTCAGCGTCGCCGCCGGCGCGCCGCTGGCCCGTCTCGTGGCGGCCTACGCCACCGGCGGCCATGTCCTGGTGGCCGACGCGCATCCGGGCGCGGACCTCGCCGTGCGCTGGGTGCCCTGATACGGCGGATTGGCTGGATCGGGGGTACTTCCGCGACAATCGCAGCATCTTCCGTCACCGGATCGTGGCGGACCGCTCCCTGGCTGACTAACGGAACCGCATGACTCACGACAATTCGCGCCGCTGGCAGATGCTGGGTCTCACCGCCGTCATCGTCTTCGTGATCTGGCTGCTCGCGCCGGTACTCATGCCGTTCGCGCTCGCGGGGATGCTGGCCTATCTCGGCGATCCGCTGGCCGATCGCCTGCAACGCCTGGGCATGGGTCGCACCTGGGCGGTCAGCATCGTGTTCACCGTGATCGCGGTGATCTTCATCGGCGTGCTGCTCCTGCTCGTGCCGTTGATCAGCCACCAGGTGGAAAACCTCTCCGAGAACCTGCCGCACTACGTGGACTGGGTGCGTGGCACCGCGCTGCCGTGGGTGCAGCAACGGCTTCACCTGGACCCGGGCACGTTCGACACCGACCGCGTGCTGGCCACCATCCGCGAGCACATCGGTTCCATCGGCACCATCGCCGCGCGCACGGTGGCCAAGGTCACGCAGTCGGGCATGGGCATCATCACGTGGATGACCAATGCCGTGCTGATTCCGGTGGTGGCGTTCTACCTCCTGCGCGACTGGGACACGATGATCGCGCACATCCAGCGCCTGCTGCCGCGTTCCATCGAGCCCACGGTGGTGCGTCTGTCGCGCGAATCGGACCAGGTGCTCGGCGCCTTCGTGCGTGGTCAGCTGCTGGTGATGCTGGCGCTGGGCGTGTTCTACGGCCTGGGCCTGACCCTCATCGGCATCTCCATCGGACCGTTGATCGGCATGATCGCCGGCCTGCTGAGCTTCGTGCCCTATCTCGGCTTCATCATCGGTTTCGTGGCCGCGCTGATCGCCGCGCTTGTGCAGTACGGCGACTGGATGCACGTGATCCTCGTGGTGGTGGTGTTCACCATCGGCCAGCTGCTCGAAGGCTACGTGCTGGTGCCGCGCCTGGTCGGCGGCAAGATCGGCCTTCATCCGGTGGCGGTGATCTTCGCCGTGCTCGCCGGCGGCCATCTGTTCGGTTTCCTCGGCGTATTGCTCGCCCTGCCGGCGGCCTCGGTCGTGGTGGTGCTGTTGCGCTACGTGTTCGCCCGCTATCGCGAGAGCGACCTCTACATGGAGCCCGCGCCGCGAGCGGAGACGGAGCGGCTCGACGTGGACGTGCAGGTCGACGTCGCGGTGAAGCCCTCGGGCCCGGGTGACGCCGCACCATGACGAGCCCGCAGCTTCCGCTCGCGTTGCGCTGGCCACGACGGCAGCGCTTCGAACACTTTCACGCCGGCGAAAACGCCGCGGCGGTGGAGGCGTTGCGGGCGGCGGCGGGGAGCGCCTCGGCACCCTGGGTGTTCGTGGCGGGCCCGCTGGGCAGCGGACGTACCCACCTGCTTATCGCCGCCTGCCAGGCGGCCATCGATGATGGGCGCACCGCGCAATACCTGCCGTTGGCCGGCCTTCGCGGCTCGCGCGCCGATGCCATTCGCGGCATGGCGGGCAGCGACGTGCTGGCGATCGACGACCTGGATTCGGTGGCGGGCGAGGCCGATGCCGAGCATGCGCTGTTCGACACCTTCAACCGTTACCGCGCGGAGGGCTGCACGCTGCTGTTCGCCGCGACCGCCGCGCCGGCCACCCTGGGCATCGCCTTGCCCGACCTGCGGTCGCGCCTGGGGTCGCTGACCCAGGCGGTGCTGAAGCCGCTGGGTGACGAACAGCGCCGGCAGGTGCTGCGCGAGCAGGCGGCGGGGCGGGGCATCGAGCTGGACGACACGGTGCTCGACTGGCTCTTCGCGCACCATGCGCGCGACCTGGGCGCCTTGCTCGACTTGCTCGACACGCTCGACCGCGCGTCGTTGGCGGCGCAGCGGCGGGTGACGGTGCCGTTCCTGAGGTCGCTGCTGAAAGAGTGATGGGTCAGCCGGGTGGGAGCGGACAGGGTCCGCACCCACGTCGACTCCCAACCTATCAGGCCGAAACGCCCAACAGGCGCGGCGTGGCGTTGGCCCCGATCACTTCCGTCATCGCGGCCGCCACCTTGTGGTTGGCGGCGATGAGGTTGCCGCTCTCGGGCAGGCCTTCGCGGCCGGAGAAATCGTTGTAGACGCCGCCCGCCTCACGCACCAGGAGGGCGCCGGCGGCGATGTCCCACAGGCCCAGGCCCGGTTCGAAATAGCCGTCGAGGCGGCCCGCGGCCACGTAGGCGAGATCGAGCGCGGCCGAACCCATGCGGCGGATATCCTCGGCTTCCTGGAGCAGGGCCTGGGTCATCGCCAATTGCGATTCGAGGTGGTTGCGCACGCGGTAGGGGTAACCCGTGGCGAGCAGGGCACCGGTGAGGTTGTCGCGCTTGCCGACGCGGATGCGGCGGTCGTTGAGGTAGGCGCCGTCGCCCTTGCTGGCGGTGAACAGCTCGTCGCGCAGCGGATCGAACACCACGCCGTACACCGGCTCGCCCTTTTCGACCAGGGCGATGGAGACGCAGAAGTGGGGGATGCCGCGCAGGTAGTTATGCGTGCCGTCGAGCGGATCGATGACCCACATGAGCGGACCCTTGCCGGTCTGGCCCGACTCCTCGCCGAGGATGGCATGGGTGGGGTAGGCCCGGCGCAGCTCCTTGATGATTTCCGCTTCGGCGAGGCGATCGACCTCGGAGGCGAAGTCCATCCGCTGCTTCTCGACGACCGAGAGGCCCTCGATGCGGTTCATGTAGCGCAGGATGATGTTTCCTGCGGAGCGCGCGGCGCGCGCCGCGACGTTGACGGCGGGTCTTGGCATGGGGATCGGCTTGGCAAAAGAACGTGGGAAGCGGTCGAAAGCCGCGTCGGCCGGGGAGTTTACCACCGGGCGGCAAGGAGGCCAAAGCCCGTGCCGGTGTAGACTTTCCGGTCGTCACGTCCAACCGGCATGCGCATGGCCCTTTCCGAGCTTCACGACCGTCTTCGTTTCGTCCTCGTCCGCACCTCCCATTCGGGCAACATCGGCTCGGCCGCGCGGGCGATCCGCACCATGGGCTTCGACCGCCTCACGCTCGTGGCGCCGCATCGCTTCCCGGATCCCGAGGCCACGGCGCTGGCCGCCGGGGCCGACGACGTGCTGGGCCAGGCGGCGATCCACGACGACCTCGTATCGGGCCTGGCCGGCACCACCTTCGCCCTGGGCCTCTCCGCGCGCCGTCGCGGCGTGAACCTGCCCGAGCTCGATCCGCGCGAGGGTGCCGCGCAGGCCATCGCCGCCGCGCGACGTGGCGAACAGGTGGCGCTGGTATTCGGCAACGAGCGCACGGGCCTGGAGAACGACGAGCTGTCGCGTTGCCATGCGATGGTGCGCATCCCCAGCGTCGACGACTTCAGCTCGCTCAATCTCTCGCAGGCCGTGCAGGTGGTGGCTTACGAGCTGCGCATCGCCCTGCTCGGCGCCGAGGCGAAACCCGCGGTCGTCGAGGCCGATCCGGACGAAGTTCCCGCCGATGCGGAACAGCTCGAACGGTTCTTCACCCATCTGGGCGAGACGCTCGACGACATCGAGTTCCACAAGGGGCGTTCGCCGACGACGATCATGCTGAAGTTGCGCAAGCTGTTCCTGCGGGCGCGGCCGGAGGTTCGGGAGTTGCGCATCCTGCATGGGATTTTCGCGGACGCGCAGCGGATGGCCGGGTTGGCGAAGAAGCGCGATTAGGCGCTGTCGCCTGCTCGGGTGCACGGCGCTGGGTTCCTGCGCGCGCAGGAACGACGAGAGGTCTTTTTGCGCGCAACGGTGAATCTTGCGGCTCGTCGTTCCTATGCACCCTGGAACCCAGCGCGATGAATCCGGTTTTCGCGACTACATGAGGTCGCGGAAAAACCGCAGCAGCGCATGACTGAACGTGGCCGAGGCGGCCACTATCGCCAACGTCGTCGCCCATACGGCAATGAGCAGGCCGCCGTCACGCTCCACCAGCGCGAAGGCGAACACGATGAGCATCGCGCCGAACACGTAGTTGGTGAAGGGAATCGGCAGCGCGAGCAGGAGACCGATGAGGATCATGATCCCGCCGGAAACGAAGGTGAAAGGGCTGCGCGTAAGGCGTTGCAGGCGAGGCTTGCAGACCCTCTCCAGGCGTCGCGTCATCGGTTCGATGCGATCGAGGAAACGGAGCAGGCCATCGCGCGACAGGGTGCGCCGTTTCAGGAAGCCGGGCACCCACGGGTGTTCCAGGCCCACCAGCATCTCCAGCCCCAGCGCCACCACCAGCACGCCCATGACGCCGCCGATGCCCAGCGGCACGGGGATGAAGTTGGGGATCGCCAGCAGTAGCAGCAGGAAGCCGAAGGCACGGCGCTTGAGGGGTTCGAGCAGTTCGTCGACCGTGATCCGCTCGCCGGGCGCGGCGAGGGCGGCGGCGCGAAGGAGGGCGGCGGTCTTGTCTTCGCGCGGTTCATGGGAGGTCATGGGGTGACTCTCGCCAAGATGCGTTGAATGACCATTGAACGCCGGCGATGGGCCATGCCTCAGTGGTCGGCTTCAGGCTTCACGGACACCGCGCTCACCAGCACCTTGTCGATGCGCGCCCCGTCCATGTCCACCACCTCGAACCGGTAACCCTGCCACTCGAAGGATTCGCTGGCCTGGGGGATGTAGCCGAACTGCGTGGTGACCATGCCCGCCACGGTGCGGAAATCGTGCTCTTCCTCGTTCGGCAGGCGATCGAGCTGGAGCAGTTCCCGCAGGTCGTCGGCGGGCAGGGCGCCGTCGATCAGCCAGCTGCCGTCGTCGCGGCGGACGATGGGACCGCCGTGGCTGGCGTCGTCGGCGGCCGGCGCCGTGGCGCCGACCACGGCCGAAAGCAGGTCGTTGAGGGTGACCAGGCCTTCGATGTCGCCATACTCGTCCACGGCCAGGGCGAGCTGGGTATCGGCGTCGCGGAAGGCTTCCAGCAGGTCGAGCGCGCGTGCCGTCGCGGGCACGAAGAGGGGGCGGCCCACGTGGGCGAAGAGGTCGATCTCGCCGCCGCCTTCGAACGACCGGATCAACGACTTGACCTCGACCGTGCCGACCACCTCGCTTTCGTCGCGACGGTAGACGGGGTAACGGGAAAACGGCGTGGCGCGGAACACCTCGAGGTTTTCCTCGCGCGGCGCGGCCACGTCGAGCCAGGCGATCTTCTTGCGCGGCGTCATCACCGAGCCGACGGTGCGGTCACCCAGGCGCAGCACGCGGTTGACCATGTTGCGTTCGTCGCTGTCGAGGATGCCCTGCTCGGCGCTCTCGGCCACCAGCAGGCGGATTTCTTCTTCGGTGGCCGCCGAGTTGCCCCTCCGGTGCAGGCGCATCACCCGCAGGATGGCGGTGGAAACGTGGTTGAGCAGCCAGACCAGGGGCAGGGTGATCCGGGAGACCACCAGCATCGGCACGGCGATCTGGCAGGCGATGCGTTCGGGGGCCGTCAGCGCGGCCCGCTTGGGTACCAGTTCGCCCACCACGATCTGCACCAGCGACATCAGCAGGAACCCGGCCAGCCAGCCCAGCACGCGCATGTAGGGCTCCAGCCAGGCCGGCCCGTCGCCGTGGAACAGCGCGGCGAAGTGCTCGCCCAGCTGGTCGCCGGCCACGGCGCCGGTGACCAGGATGATCAGCGTCATGCCCACCTGGACGGTCGAGAGGAACCGCTCGGGGGATTCGGCAAGTTGCAGCGCCATCCGGGCCCGGCGGCTGTCGCGGGCCATGTGTTTCAGGCGGCTCTTGCGCGAGGCCACCACGGACATTTCGGACAAGGCGAAGAAGCCGTTGCCGAGGGAAAGGACGAGGACCAGCAGGAGTTCGGTGAGCATGTGCCGGGTCTTATACCAGACCCATGCGAAGCCGGTGGTATGGCATATCCGGGTGGTCCGGTAACATAACGGTCATATTTTCCCCGGTACCCCCAGGCAACCCCATGTTTTCACTTCAGACGATCTTCGGTAAGGGCGACAAGTTCTACGGTCTGCTCGAGGCCAGCGCCGAGGCCGCGCGCGAGAGCGCGCGCGCCATGCACGAACTGGTCACCCAGACCGACCGCCGACCGGTCATGGCGGCTTTCGCGGCCGCGCGGGCCCGGGAGAAGGCGCTGCATGGGCAGATCGGCGAGGAACTGGTCAACACCTTCGTCACCGCGCTCGACCGCGAGGACATCGAGGCGCTGAACTCGGCCCTCTACAAGATCCCCAAGACCATCGAGAAGTTCGCCGAGCGCTACGTGATCGTGGCCGAACGCCTGCCGGGTATCGATTTCGGCCAGCGCGCGGCCCTGCTCGAACGCGCCGCCGACGTCGTGGTGTCGATGATCGGCCAGTTGCGCCACGGCCTGAAGATCGATCCGGTGAAAAAGCTGCGCGACCAGCTCCAGGCGCTGGAATCGGAAGCCGACCGCCTGCTGCTCGATCCCTACCGTTCCCTGTACGCCGAGGGCTCCGATCCCATCCGGGCGGTGCTCGCGAAGGATCTCTTCGAGCTGGTGGAGAAGGCAGTCGACAAGTGCCGCGACGTCGGCAACGTCGTCTATTCCATCGTGCTCAAGAACTCCTGACGGCGGGCGCCCCATGAGCATGGTTCTCGCGGTCGTCCTGATCGCCCTCGCTTTCACCTACATCAACGGCTTCCACGACACGGCCAATTCCATTGCCACCGTGGTCGCCACCAAGGTGCTCACGCCCGGCCAGGCGGTGCTGCTGGCGGCGGTCACCAACCTCGCCGGCGCGCTCTGGGGCACGGCCGTGGCCGCCACCATCGCCTCGGGCCTGATCGACACGGGCGTGGTCGAGGTGGGGTCGCACCTGCTGATCAGCGCGCTGCTCGGCGCCACCATCTGGAACCTCATCACCTGGTGGCTGGGCCTGCCGTCCAGCTCCAGCCACGCCCTGGTGGGCGGCCTGTGCGGTGCCGCGCTGGCGGCGTCCGACGGCAACCTGCACGCCATCATCTGGTGGCAGGGTGGGGCCCATTGGTGGCTGGGCAAGGGCGTGCTGCCCAAGGTGATCGTGCCGATGATCGTCTCGCCGTTCCTCGGCTTCGTGATCGGCTTCCTGATCATGGGCGGCCTGTACGCGCTGCTTGGCTTCTTTTCCAGTCGCCGGGGCTTCCTGCATCGGCTGGGCCGCACGCCGTTCGTCAACAGTTTCTTCGGCAAGGCGCAGATCGTGTCCGCCAGCGCGATGGGCCTGTCGCATGGCATGAACGACGCGCAGAAGAGCATGGGCATCATCGCCCTGGCCCTGGCCGGCGCCACGGCGGCGGGGCAGTTCGACCAGCTCCCGGCGTTCCTGCATTTCCTGCGCATCCCGCACGATCCCTCGGCGGCCGGCGGTTTTCCGATCCCGGTCTGGGTGAAGGTGGTCTGCGCGTTGACCATGGCCGCGGGCACGGCCGGCGGCGGCTGGCGGATCATCAAGACGCTCGGCCACAAGATGGTCAAGCTGCATCCGATCAACGGCTTCGCCGCCGAAGGCAGTTCGGCGGCCGTGATCCTCACCGCCTCGGTGCTCGGCGTGCCGGTGTCCACCACGCACAACGTGTCCGCGTCGATCATGGGCGTGGGGGCGGCCAAGCGATTCAACGCGATTCGCTGGTCGGTGGTGGAGCGGATGGTGTGGGCGTGGATTCTCACGCTGCCGATCACGGCGGGGATCGGCTATGGGTTGGTGAAGCTGGGGAGCCTGCTGTTCTGATCACCACCATTCGCCGATGAATCGGCTCCTACTGCTATGTAGGAGCCGATTCATCGGCGATCACTACAGCGCGTCCGCTTCCCCGTTGACCACCTGCTCCAACTGATCCCCGGTTGCCCCCAGCGCCTCGATCAACCGCGCCAGCTCCGGCTCGTCGAGGTAGTCGTAAGGCCGGTTCTCGCATAAATGCAGGTAGGGCGATCCGTCGAGGTCGGCCTCGGCGAGGTACCCCGTGCGCTGTTCCCAGTTGAAGCGAAGGCAACGCCGGGCATCGACCCCCGCCAGCGGCCCGATGGGCGTGGACAGTCGCAGGTAGCGCTGGCCGTCGTCGTCCTCCAGTTCCGCCAGGTAAATTCCCTGGTGGCGTCCATCGGGGAGCTCCAGGTCGAAACTGATCAGGTATGGCTCGTTCTGCCGCAGCCGGTGAATGCCGCCGAGATGGGAGCGAATGGCCTCGAAATGGCGCATGGTGGGGGCGGGTCCGTCGGTCGGGCTTCCGATGGTACGCTCAGCCCGTCCATACGGCATGCACATTCCGACCATGAACGATGAACTCGACGAAGACGAGGCCCGAGAAGAGCGGGCTCGGCGGATTCTCGACGCGGTGGCCGCCATTCCACGCGGGCGGGTGGCCAGTTACGGCGCTATTGCCGCCCGGGCGGGATACCCGGGGCGCGCGCGGCTGATCGGCCGGGTGCTGGGCGATGCGCCCAACCGGCCCGACCTGCCGTGGTATCGCGTGTTGCGCGCGGACGGCCGTATCGGCATTCCCGCCGGCACGCGCGGCTTTCGTGAGCAATGCCGCCTTCTCAAGGCCGAAGGCGTGACGGTGAAGGATGGTCGCGTGCCGATGAGTGCCTTCGGCCTGGATCATGACCTCGACCGCGCCATCTGGAGCTGGGACTAGCGATATTCGACGACGACGGCGCGCCATGCGCCGGGTCGGGTACGCGTCATCGCATAGTCGAGGAGGTGGCTGCGCCATGTCCGTCGTGCCACGTGCGCGTCGAGCGTGCTCACCGTGGCGCCCATGCGCTCGGTGGTCTGCACGATGTGGCCGGCGAAGCGCGCGGTACCGGTGGTCGCCGTCTGGGCCGAGACCGGTGCCGCGAGGCAGAGGACTAACGAGATCGACAGTACTGGCTTCATGAGGGGTTTCCGTGAAGAAAACGTATGAAAATCCGACCGTTGGGACGCGCTAACGGACTCGGCTCCATTAACTGCCCACCGCGAAGCCTTGGCAAGGGAGCTGGCCGAATATCGCTGTAGGCATCCGGCTTTCCGCGCTCCGTCGTCGTCGAGGCGGCATCACGGTTTGTTAGCATGGGTGGATGCAGTCCTCCGCCCTCGATCTCCTTCATTCCGTATTCGGTTATCCCGCGTTCCGCGGCCAGCAGCAGGCGATCGTCGAAGAGGTGGCCGCGGGGCGCGACGCCCTCGTGCTGATGCCGACCGGCGGCGGCAAGTCGCTGTGCTACCAGATTCCCGCGCTCATGCGTTACGGCACCGGCATCGTCGTGTCGCCCCTCATCGCGTTGATGCAGGATCAGGTCGATGCGCTGCTCGAAGCGGGCGTCAAGGCGCGCTATCTCAATTCGAGCCTCGACGCCGTCACCCAGCGCGAGGTCGAGGACCTGCTCATGGCGGGCGAACTCGACATGCTCTACGTGGCGCCCGAGCGTCTCCTGACGGGGCGCTTCCTCGCCTTGCTCGATCGCATTCCCATCGCGCTTTTCGCGATCGACGAGGCGCACTGCGTGTCGCAATGGGGGCACGATTTCCGCCCCGAGTATCGCGAGCTGACGCTGCTGCACGAGCGCTTTCCCGAGGTGCCGCGCATCGCGCTGACCGCCACGGCCGACGAACGTACGCGGGAAGAGATCGTCGAGCGCCTGGGGCTGCACGAGGCACGTCGCTTCGTATCGAGTTTCGATCGCCCCAACATCCGCTATCGCGTGGCGCCACGCGACAATCCGCGTCGGCAGCTGCTCGACTTCCTCGACGCGCATCGGGGCGAGGCCGGCATCGTGTATTGCCTGAGCCGGCGCAAGGTCGACGAAACCGCGGCCTGGCTCGCCGAGTCCGGCGTGGAGGCGTTGCCTTACCACGCCGGCCTGGACGCCGACACGCGCATGCGCCACCAGCAACGGTTCCTCCGCGAGGATGCCGTCGTGATGGTGGCGACGGTGGCCTTCGGCATGGGTATCGACAAGCCCGACGTACGCTTCGTGGCGCACCTCGACCTGCCCCGCAGCATGGAAGGCTATTACCAGGAAACCGGTCGCGCGGGACGCGACGGCCTGCCCGCCGAAGCCTGGATGGTCTACGGCCTCGGTGACGTGGTGACGATGAGCCAGATGATTTCGCAGTCCGAATCGGGCGACGACCGCAAGCGCATCGAGCGGCTCAAGCTCGACGCCCTGCTCGGTTATGCGGAGGCCACGCGCTGCCGCCGTCAGTTGCTGCTCGAGGCGTTCGGCGAGGTGTATGCCGAACCATGCGGCAACTGCGACAACTGCCTCGTGCCGCCGAAGACCTGGGATGCCACGGTCGCCGCGCAGAAGGCGATGTCGTGCATCTATCGCAGCGGCCAGCGTTTCGGTGCGGGCCACCTCATCGATATCCTGCGCGGCGAGACGAGCGAGCGCGTGCGCGAGCTGGGCCACGACCGGCTCAGCGTCTTTGGCGTGGGCACCGACATGGATGCCACGCAGTGGCGCTCGGTCTTCCGCCAGTTACTGGCGGCCGGCCTGGTCGAGGCCGATCCCGAGGGATATGGCACGTTGCGCCTGTCCGCGCTGAGCGGGCCGGTGCTCAAGGGCGAGCGTAGGGTGTCCCTGCGCGAGGACGCCCGTCCCGTACGCGGGCGCCGTTCGTCGCGGCCTTCGCCGGCGGTGGCGGGTGCGTCGCTGGGCATCGAGGCCGTGGAGCAACCGTTGTGGAACGAGCTGCGCCGCGTTCGCGCCGAACTGGCCAAGCAGCATGGCGTGCCCGCTTACGTCATCTTCCACGATGCCACCTTGCTGGCGATGCTGCGTGCGCTGCCGCAGGATGAGGATGAGCTGGGATCGATCAGTGGCGTCGGTGAGAACAAGCTCAAGCGGTACGGCAAGGATTTTCTGGCGGTGCTGACGGCGGCCGAGTGAGATGGCTCCGATCGTTCGCCGATACGATCGGCTCCCACCCCTTCGGTAGGTGATTTCCTGCCACGGGGTGGGGCGGACCGTGTCTGCGGAAACTGCGGAGCCGCTGGCCCAAATGACTGGATTGAGATAATTCGCAAAAGCTTGCGTCACGGCAGTTCGACCCCCAAACATCGTAGAGCGATCCAGGGAGCCCTCATGCACGACGCCACGCCACTCATCGCCACCATCGTCGGTGGACTCGTCCTTGCCTTCGTCTTCGGTGCCATCGCGCATCGCCTTCGTCTTCCCGTACTGGCCGGTTATCTGCTCGCCGGCGTCGTCGCGGGACCTTTCACGCCGGGTTACGTGGCCGATGCGCACATCGCGCAGGAACTGGCCGACCTGGGCGTGATCCTCCTGATGTTCGGCGTGGGCCTGCATTTTTCGCTGAAAGACCTGCTCGCGGTGAAATCCATCTCGATCCCCGGTGCCGCCGGGCAGATGGGCGTGGCCACCGGCATGGGCATGCTGCTGGGCTGGGCGCTCGGCTGGCCGCCCGCGCAGGGGTTCGTATTCGGCCTCGCGCTGTCGGTGGCAAGCACGGTGGTGTTGCTGCGCGCGATGGAGGAACGCCGGCTTCTCGACAGCGACCGCGGGCGTATCGCCGTGGGCTGGTTGATCGTCGAAGACCTCGCGATGGTGCTGGCGCTGGTGCTGCTTCCGGCCATCGGTGGTTTCCTCGGCGCCGAGCAGGGCACGGCGGCACCCTCCGCCGGCGAGTTGCTGGGCACCGTGGCCTGGACCATCGGCAAGGTGGTGCTGTTCGTCGCCGTGATGCTGGTGATCGGCAAGCGCGTCATTCCGTGGACCTTGCAGGCCGTGTCGGCCAGCGGATCGCGTGAGCTGTTCCGCCTGGCCGTGCTCGCCATTGCGCTGGGCGTGGCGTTCGGCGCGGCGCACCTGTTCGACGTCTCGTTCGAACTGGGCGCCTTCTTCGCCGGCATGATGATGGGCGAGTCCAAGCTGTCCCAGCGCGCGGCCGAGGAAACCCTGCCGTTGCGCGACGCGTTCGCCGTGCTGTTCTTCGTCTCCATCGGCATGCTCTTCAACCCCGGTGTGGTCGTGCAGCACCCGTGGATCGTGCTGGCGGCGTGCCTGATCATCATCGTGGGCAAATCGGCCGCCGCCTATGCCATCGTGCGCGCGTTCGGCCGGCCGCCGAAGACCGCGCTCACCATCGCGACGAGCCTGGCGCAGATCGGCGAGTTCTCCTTCATCCTCGCGGGCCTGGGCGTTTCGCTCGGTCTGTTGAGCGAGCAGGCGCGCGACGTGCTGCTCGCCGCGGCCATCGTCTCCATCCTCGTCAACCCGCTGCTCTTCGTCGCGCTCGACCGCTGGGTGGCCAGGCACGACGCCGATGCACCGGAGGAGCATCCCGACGTGCGGGGGCATACGGTACTGGTCGGCTTCGGCCGGGTGGGGCGCCGCGTGTTCGCCGAACTGAGTGCGGCGGGCACGCCGATCCTGGTGATCGAGACCGACGAAGATG
The DNA here is from genome assembly GCF_040900725.1 of Luteibacter sp. CQ10. Lineage (NCBI taxonomy): Bacteria > Pseudomonadati > Pseudomonadota > Gammaproteobacteria > Lysobacterales > Rhodanobacteraceae > Luteibacter > Luteibacter sp. CQ10. Next base: position 30,776 of record NZ_JAEUYM010000001.1, read on the forward strand.
CCGTGCGCGAGCTTCGCGACAGCGGCAAGGCGGAGGTGGTCATCGGCAATGCCGCCGCGGCGCTGGTGTTGGCCGAGGCCCATCTGGCCTCCGCACGCGCGCTGATCGTGGCGGTGCCCGATCCCTTCGAGGGCGGCCAGGTCGTGCGTGCGGCGCGTGCGCTGCGCGCCGACCTGCCGATCGTGGCGCGCGCGCATTCGCAGGAATGCATGGGGCACCTGTCGGGACTGGGCGCGAGTGAGGTCGTGTACGGCGAGGAAGAGCTGGCGCGGCGGATGGTGGAGATGGCGTTTCCGGTGCCGGTGGCGGCTTCGCATCATTGAGAGCCGCATGAATTCCCGGCGAAAACCCTTCTCGCGGCGCCGGGTTCCTGCGTGCGCAGGAACGACGTGAGGTTGTTTTACGCGTCGCGGTCAATCGTTCGGCCCGTCGTTCCTGCGCACGCAGGAACCCGGCGCCGGGCACGCGGTCGAGCGATACCGCGACCTACGGACACATCCACCTAACGTCGCCATCGTTAGATTTTCGCCGGTTGGCCCTGACCCAAGAGGACACGATGGCCCCCCGGATCGAAGACTACGCGATGATCGGCAACTGCCGCAGCGCCGCCCTGGTATCGCGCGACGGATCGATCGACTGGCTTTGCCTGCCCCGGTTCGATGCCGCGGCCTGCTTCGCGGCACTGCTGGGCGACGAAGACCATGGTTGCTGGCAGCTCGCCCCCTCCGACGGCGAGGCCCGGTCCCGTCGCGAGTACATCGACGGCAGCCTCGTGCTGCTCACCGAATGGCAGACCGCCACCGGAAGCGCGAGGGTCACCGACTTCATGCCCTTCGCGGGCGACCAGGTCGGCGTCACGCGGATCGTCGAGGGTATCGAGGGGCGGGTGGATTTCGAAACCCTGCTGCGCATCCGCTTCGACTACGGCAACGCCGTGCCCTGGGTGAGCCGCATCGACGACGACACCCTCACCGCCGTCGCCGGCCCCGACCTCGTCGTCGTGCGCAGCACCGTGCCCCTGGAAGGGGAGAACATGCATAGCGTGGCGCGCTTCGCGGTATCGGCCGGGGAAGCGGCGACGTTCACGATGACCTGGGGGCCCTCGCACCTCGCTCCGCCCGACGCCATCGACCCCCGCGCCGCGCTGGAGCAGTCCCTCGCCTTCTGGGAGGACTGGTCGGGCCGCTGCCTCGGCATGGGCGAATGGACCGACATCGTCCGCCGTTCGCTGGTGGTGCTGAAAGGACTGAGTTACCTGCCCACCGGCGGCATCGTCGCCGCGCCCACCACCTCGTTGCCCGAATGGATCGGCGGCGAGCGCAACTGGGATTACCGCTACTGCTGGGCGCGCGACGCGACTTTCGTACTGTCCGCGCTGGTCAACGCGGGCTACCACGACGAAGCCAGCGCGTGGCGCGACTGGGTGCGTCGCGCCGTGGCCGGCTCCCCGGGGCAATTGCAGGTGCTCTACGGGCTCGCGGGCGAGCGGCGACTGGAGGAATACGAACTGACCTGGCTGCCCGGCTACGAAGGCTCCCGTCCCGTCCGCGTGGGCAATGCCGCCTCGTCGCAGTTCCAGCTCGACATCTTCGGCGAACTGGTGGGCGCCTTCGCGCACGCGGTGCGCCATGGCGTGGCCCTGCAACCGGAAGCCGACGGCGTACAGGAGGTATTCCTCGATCACCTCGCCAGCATCTGGCGCGAACCCGATGAAGGCATCTGGGAGATTCGCGGCGAGCCCCGCCACTTCGTGCATTCCAAGGTGATGGCCTGGCTGGCCTTCCAGCGAGCCTCCGAACAGCCGCGGGAGGAAGGCTCTCCGTTGTCGAGGCGCTGGCGCGGGATCGCCGACGAGATCCGCGCGGATATCCTCGCCAAGGGCGTCGATCCGGAGCGGGGTTGCCTCGTGCAGTCGTACGGTTCGACGGAGGTCGACGCGAGCCTGCTGCTGGTCACCCTCACCGATTTCCTGCCACCGGACGATCCGCGTGTCGCGGCCACCGTTCGCGCGGTCGAGAAAGACCTGCTCGTCGACGGCTTCGTGCTTCGCTACGACACGCGCAGCGGCGTGGACGGACTGCCGCCGGGCGAGGGGCAGTTCCTGCCGTGCAGCTTCTGGCTCGTGGAGAATTACGTGCTGCTGGGCCGCATGGACGAGGCGCGCGAGCTCTTCGTCCGGCTCGTCGGGCTGACGAACGACCTCGGATTGCTCGCGGAGGAGTACGATCCGGTTTCGAAGCGCCTGCTGGGCAATTTCCCCCAGGCCTTTTCGCACGTCGCGCTGGTCAACGCCGCCTATAGCCTGGCGCGTCGAAGCAGTGCCACGGCGGATATGCATGTCAGTCCAGAATCCACCTTGAACCAGCCTTCTCCAGGAGTTCGTGCATGAGCCAAGCCACCGCCAAGCGCATCAGTTCGCGCGCCCATCCGGCCGATCCGTGTACCGTCGTGATCTTCGGCGCGGCCGGCGACCTGACCAGCCGCCTCGTGGTACCGGCCCTCTACAACATGCGTCGCACGGGGCTGTTGTCCGACAACTTCGCCGTCGTCGGCTTCAACCACGGCAAGATGACCGACAACGCCTGGCGCAACAGCCTGCGCACGGCGCTGGAGCGCTACGTGGGCACCAGCGGCCGCAAGCTCGACGAAGAGGCCTGGGACTGGCTCAGTGGGCAGATGACCTATCACGCCGGCGATTTCGACGATAAGCAGGCCTTCCAGAGCCTGTCGGTGAAGCTGGGCGAGATCGAACGCAAGCGCGGCACCCAGGGGAACGTGCTCTTCTACCTCGCCACGCCGGAACGCTTCTTCGGCGACGTGATCGAGAAGCTGCAGGAGGCCGGACTGGTGGACGACGGCGGCGCCGACGGCCGTTTCTGGCGCCGCGTCATCATCGAAAAGCCGTTCGGCCACGATCTCGCCTCGGCGCGCGCGCTCAACGAACGCATCCTCAAGGTGCTGCGCGAGGACCAGGTCTACCGCATCGACCACTTCCTCGGGAAGGAGACGGTGCAGAACATCATGGCCTTCCGTTTCGCCAACGGCCTGTTCGAGCCCATCTGGAACCGCGACCGCATCGACCACGTGCAGATCACCGTGGCCGAGACGGTGGGCGTGGAGCGTCGCGGCACGTTCTACGAGCAGACCGGCGCCCTGCGCGACATGGTGCCCAACCATCTCTTCCAGTTGCTGGCGATGGTGGCGATGGAGCCTCCCTCCTCGTTCGATGCCGAAGCCGTGCGCACGCGCAAGGCCGAGGTGATCGAGGCGATCCGACCCGTGCAGCCGGAGGATGCCGTGCGCGGCCAGTACGGCCCCGGTGCGGTCAACGGCGAGCTGGCCACCACGTACCGCGAGGAGCCCGACGTGGCGCCCGATTCGGTGACCGAGACCTTCGTGGCGATGAAGCTTTCCATCGACACCTGGCGCTGGTCGGGCGTGCCGTTCTACCTGCGCACGGGCAAGCACATGGGCCGCCGCACCACGGAGATCGCCATCCGTTTCAAATCGGCGCCGTTCGCCCCGTTCCGCGGCACGGGAATGGATGCGTTCGGACCGGACTGGCTGGTGTTGCAGATCCAGCCCGACGAGGGCATCTCGTTGCAGTTCGACGTGAAGCGTCCCGGCCCGCGCGTGGAACTCGCGCCCGTGCGCATGGATTTCAAGTACGCCGACTGGTTCCGCGCCGAGCCGAACGTGGGCTACGAAACGCTGCTGTACGACTGCATGACCGGCGACGCCACGCTGTTCCAGCGCGCGGACATGGTCGAGGCGTGCTGGCGCGCCGTGCAGCCGATCCTCGACGAATGGGCGCAGCGCTTGCCGGCCGACTTTCCCAACTACGCCTCGGGCAGCGCCGGTCCGGCCTCGTCCGATACCTTGCTCGCCATGGGCGGGCGTTCGTGGCGTCCACTGAATTCGTCGAGCGAGCCGTTGGCCCGTAAGCCGGCGCGCACCAAGGCCGAGGCCACGCCGTCGACTGCCGCGGATGCCCCGCGCGCCACGGCGACGAAGGGCGCGCCGAAGAAGGGTGCGGTTCGCCGCGCGGCGAGCAGGAAGGTGGCGGCGAAGACGGCTTCCGCCCGCAAGGTCGCGACCAAGACGACGGCCACGCGGAAAACGGCTGCGAAGAAGACGGCGGCAAAGAAGACGGCGACGAAGAAGACGGCCGCCCGTCGGAAGCCGGCGACCCGTCCGCGCGGCAGGTAAATCGTCGGCCGGGTGGTGAACGAGGGGCCTCGCTTCGGCGAGGCCCCTTTTTTTTTTTTATCGCTCAGTGGTCGTGTTTGTCTTCGTGCGCGGGCGGGCGATGCTCGTCATGGTGAGGTGCCGGCCGGGACGCCGGGTGCTGTTCCGGTCGAGCTTCCACGTGGGGCTGCGCGCGGGGTTCCGTACGCGGTTCCATGTGCGGCTGCGAACGCGGTTCCATGTGCTGCTCCATGTGTGGCTGCGTCTGCGGTTCCATGTGCGATTCCACGCGTGGCTCCGCCCGCGGTTCCATCCGCGGTTCCGCGCGGTGCGTCAGGCCAGGGTCCGTCGGCGGCGGGGTATGCTGGGCCAGGTGCGTGTCCCTGGGCGGCATGCGGACATCGTCGCGGGTTTCCTGTCGCGGCGGCGCGGCGGGCGTCGGCAAGGGTCGGTCATGGTGCTGCGCCGTCGCGGGGTCGAATGCGTGCGGCCTGCCGGGTTCCATCGGTCGACCAGTGTCCAGGGCGCGTGCTTCCTGCGGCCGGGGCGGCTCGTTCGCGGCGTGGGCTGCTGCCGCCGCTCGCTCGGCGCCGGGCGGCGGCAGCGCTGGGCGTCCGTTAGGCGCGGTGGCATGCATCATGGCCGGGCTGAAGTTCGGACGCTGCATGTGCGCGAAATCCACGGCCCGTGGTGCGGCGGCAGGGGGCGCGAAGCGGCCCGGTCCCGGGGCGGGAGCACCTCGGTCGAATGTGTTGTGCACCGAAACATTGCCGAAGTCGTGCCGGTTGTCGATGTGCACGGAACGGTCGATGTGGGTGTACCGGTTGATCACGGTGGTGCGGTTCACCACGTAAGGATGGTTGTCGTAGACCACGGCCGGCCGCCCGTAGCCGCCGCCGCGCGGACCGCCCCAGGAGGTCTGCCAGGCATTCCAGCCCCAGGGGTGGTCGTGGTGCCCGTGCGCGAACAGTTCGCCCACCAGCACGCCCGCCCCGAACGAGAGCAGCCCGGTCGCGACGAGGTCGCCCCGGGTCGGTCCCGGTTCGTACCAGCGCTCGGTGGTGTAGACGCGCGAATAGACCGGCTCGCCGTAGACGACGTCGGGATCGTAGCTGGGCACGTAGACGACATCCGGCTGGGTCGGTTCGATCTCGATGGTCTGGGCCGGCGGATCGACCACGCGGCGTTCGTCGACGACGGTCGTGGGTTCGGTGGTCTCCGTCACGCGTACCGTCTGCTGGGGCGTATCGCGCAGCGAACCGTGGGCGCGGGCACGCTGGCGCATCACCTGGATCGCGTTGAGCACGTCCGTCGGTTCGGCCGCGTAGGCCGCGCCCAGCGCGGCGGTCCAGTCGTCATGGCTGTCCAGCTGGTCGACCACCGCGGGAAATGCCACCAGCGCCTTGACGCTCGGATCCCAGGGTTCGTCGGCGGCGGCGGCATCGATCAGCGCCGAGCCGCTGAGGTTGCGGTGGTCTTCGAGAAATCCGCGCGCCGCGTGCACGTCGTCGGGATGGGTGGAAGCGGCGAGTGTCAGCGCGACGAGCTTGTCGGGAAACAAGGCGATGGGCGAGACCAACGCGTAGAGTTGATCCGCGGTCGGCGGTTGGTAGGCCGCCGCGGGCTGTTCCGCCGTGGCGGCGGATGCCGGTGGCGGCGCAGCCGCTTCGTCCGTCGGCGCCTGGCGCTGGCAACCCGCCAGCAGGCCGAGCGTCGCGACCGATAGCGCGGTCATCAGGAAAATATCCTTCGGAAGGTACTTCATGGGGCCTCTCGTCCAGGGTCGCCTGCGTGGCGCCAATGTCGTTTTCGGCGCGTGACTGGGCGCTGTCTCGAGCCGCAAGGCCTTGCGCTGTAATCCATCGGTTTAACCGCGGTTGGGGAGGGCGCCCCCGACGCGTGTTTGACACCTCGCAAGCGGCCGCATCTTGCTGCGATGCAGCAATAAACCGCTCACCGACCGATCCATCGTGTCGTGCTGCGCCAGTGGGACCCAAAGCCCCTGTCATCAAGGGCTTAAGCGGAGTTCCGGACAAAATCGAACGCTACTGGATCGATCCAAATGTTCCAGTCAATTTCTGCACTGCACTATTTTGGTATTCCTGCGTTATCCATATAAATCATGAACTTGCGGAAGTTTGTCTATCCTTGGATCGAGTTAAAAATCAGTTGACAACGTTGTCAACTCATCCAAGAATCCGCCAGTAACACGGTATGCCGTGATCGCGCGCGATTCCCCGTCAAGGGCGCGCGAAAGTGAAGAAGGGCACTAAAAGACCCCAACGAAGCGAACGTCCGACGCTGGCCCATGGCCAGCGCGGTCCCGTTCGCTCGAAAAAAACCAGACGCGGGGTTGGGCCCGGCCACCAAGCGAGCCCTGCCTCCTTTCCTTTCAGGAGATCGATGTGAACCACCGTTTCAGCGCGCTTTCCATGGCCATCCTGGCCGGTCTGTTCGCCACCGGCAGCGTGATGGCGCAGACCGCCACCAACGCCCCGGCCGCGAGCGACGCGAAGAAGACCACCGCCGACCAGACCGCACCGCAGGACGCGGCCGAGCTTACCGGCATCACCGTGACCGGCATCCGCGCGAGCCTGCAGAAGTCGCTCGACCTCAAGCGCAACTCCGACTCGATCGTCGATGCCATCTCGGCCGAGGACGTGGGCAAGTTCCCGGACACCAACGTGGCCGAGTCGCTGTCGCACCTCCCCGGCATCAGCGTGGACCGCAACTTCGGCGAAGGCGACAAGGTCAGCATCCTCGGCACCGATCCGGCGCTGAACCGCCTGCTGCTGAACGGCCAGACCCTCGCTTCGACCAACTGGACGTCCGACCCGAACAACCCGGACAGCCGCTCGTTCGACTACAGCCTGCTCACCTCGGAAATCATCGGCAACGCCCAGGTCTACAAGACCCCGCAGGCGAAGATCGACGAAGGCTCGATCGGCGGTACCGTGATCGTCAACACCCGTCGCCCGCTCGACCTCAAGGCGAACACGCTCACCGGTAACGTGAGCTACAACTACAACGATCGCGCCGACACCGGCAAGCCGAACGCCTCGGTCTTCTACAGCTGGAAGAACCAGGACAACACCTTCGGCGTGCTCGGCTCGCTGATGCACTCGCAGCGCATCATCGACCGCCAGGGCACCGAGATCTTCGGCTACCAGCGTGCGAACGATCCGACCGACACCAACCCCGACCACCAGTTCGCCCCGGGCGTGGTGCCGGCCGGCACGCAGCCGACCTATCCGACCGCGATCAACACCGCGTGGTTCCAGCAGAAGCGTAAGCGCGACGGCGTGTCGACCGGCCTGCAGTGGAAGCCGAACGATGCCTTCGAGCTGAACTTCACCGGCCTGTACGTCACCGAGAAGTTCGACAACTTCAACCAGAGCCGCTACGGCGACTGGTCGGGTTCGGCGCCGTATGCCACCTCGGTGGGCGTCAACGACGGTGTGATCACCAGCGCCAACTACGGCCCGAACGCGCCGACCTACCTCGACGGCTACGAGCGCGAGTCGAAGGTCAACACCGGCGCCGCGCAGCTGCGCGCCGACTGGTACGGCGACGGCTGGACCGCGTCGAGCCAGATCGGCTACACCGGTTCCACCGGCGGCTCGGAAGGCATCTGGAACACCCAGTTCAAGTCGCTCGGCGGCTACAACTGGAACCTCGACGGCCAGCATCCGCAGATCAACTACAACTTCCCGGACAACCCGGCCGCCGCCGCCATCAACGGCGTGGGCTTCAGCCGCGCGCCCACCTACGACCGCGAGCGTTACTTCCAGGCCGACTTCGCGCACGACGTGGCGTGGGGCCCGCTGAACCAGATCGAAGTGGGCGTGAAGGCGACCAACCACTACAACGGTCAGGATGCCTACGCCTCGCGCTTCCCGTCGCTCGCTTCCATGGGCATCGGCGGCCTGACGCTGAACGACTGGGCCGGCGGCCAGACCCCGGACGGCTTCCTCGGCGGCCTGAACGGCACCCCGGGCATGCAGGACTGGACCACCATCAACAAGGGCGCGCTGAAGGACGGCGTGAACGCGCTGGTCGACCAGTACGGCTCGCCGATCGACCCGAAGGCCACTTACGCCATCCAGGAGCAGAACCGCGCGTTCTACATCCAGGGTGACTTCGCCGGTGACGACTACCGCGGCAACGTCGGCGTGCGCTACTTCCGCACCCGCGACACGGTGGACGGCTACAACGCGGTCGGTACCGACACGTATGCCCCGGTGAACAAGCGCAGCGCGTACCACAACTGGCTGCCGTCGCTGAACATCGCCTACGACGTGCTCTCGGACGTGACCCTGCGTTTCGCCTACGCCCAGACCATCGCCCGTCCGCGCTACCAGCAGATGACCCCGTACGTCGCCCTCGACGACCGCAGCCTCACCGGTTCGCGCGGCAACACCGACCTGGGTCCGTACAAGTCGACCAACTACGACTTCTCGGCGGAGTGGTATTTCTCCGAGAACAGCATCCTGTCGGCCGAACTGTTCTTCCGTCGCATCTCGGGTTACATCCTCAACACCCAGGTGCTCGAGACCCACTACAACCTGACCAACCAGCGTGACGACGTGTACCAGATGCAGGTGCCGATCAACGCCGGCGTGGCCAAGGTGAAGGGCGCCTCGCTCACCTACCAGCAGAACTTCGGTCGCGGCTTCGGCATGCTGGCGAACTACACGTACTCCGACGCGGACACCAGCAACGACTTCCCGCTGCCGTACAACTCGAAGAACTCGTTCAACCTCTCGCCGTTCTTCGAGCAGGGCCCGTGGAGCGCGCGCGTGACCTACAGCTGGCGCTCGTCGTACTTCACCTCGATCGCGGCGCTGCAGACGCAGCAGATCACGGGTATCTTCCGTGAACTCGACGCGTCCGTCGGCTACCAGATCAACGACCACATGCGTATCTCCCTGGATGGCACCAACCTGCTCGACGAGACCTACCAGGTCTACGACGACCGCCCGAGCCAGCCGCTGTACTCGTACAAGAACGGCCGTACGTACACGGTGACCCTGGGCCTGAAGCTGTGATGCGCCGCGCATCGTTGGCCCTGACGCTCTGGCTGGCCGCCGGAGCGGCCAGTGCCAACCCGCCGACGGAGAGGGATCTCTCCGCCGGCTGGCGCTTCCGTCTCGCCCAAGGGACGCAAGCGGGTGCGCACACCGACCTGAAGGACTGGCTCCCGGCCCACGTGCCGGGAGCCGTCCAGACCGATCTTCTCGCGCTGAAACGGATCGAGGATCCGTTCTGGCGCGACAACGAGGCCAGCCTGCAATGGATCGGCCTCTCCGACTGGGATTATCGACTCGACTTCGACGTGGACGCGGCCACCCTGGCACGCGATCACGTCGATCTCGTTTTCGAGGGTCTCGATACCTTCGCCGAGGTGTCGCTCAACGGGAAGAAGCTGCTGAGCGCGGACAACATGTTCCGCCGCTGGCGCCTGCCGGTGAAAGACACCCTGCACAAGGGTTCGAACACCCTCCAGGTGCACCTGCAGTCGCCCATCGGCAAGCTGCTGCCGTGGCTGATGAAGCAGCCGTATTCGCTGCCGGGCGAGTTCGATTCCGCCTTCGGCGACGAGCCCAAGGGCAAGCAGACCTCCAACTACGTGCGCAAGGCCAATTACCAGTACGGCTGGGATTGGGGCCCCCGCTACGTCACCCTGGGTATCTGGCAGCCCGTGCGCCTGGAAAGCTGGGACACGATGCGCCTGGCCGATTTCCACGTGGCGCAGAAGCACGTGGACGCCGACACCGCGCAGCTGGAAGGCCAGTTCGACCTTCGGGCGGACAAGGGCGGCCCGGTGATGCTCGCCGTCGACTGGACGGCGCCGGACGGCACGCACGGTCACGAGGAGCGCAGCGTCGCCCTCGCCAAGGGCGAGAACCACGTGGCCCTGCCCGTGACCATCGCCCATCCGCAACGCTGGTGGCCGCTGGGCTACGGCGAGCCCAATCTTTACAAGTTCCATGCCGAGGTCTCGGCCGACGGCCAGGCCGTCGCCCGCGTCGACCGCGACACCGGCCTGCGCAGCGTCGAGCTGCGTCGCGAGAAGGATCAGTGGGGTCGCAGCTTCGCCTTCGTGATCAACGGCGTGCCCGTGTTCGCCAAGGGCGCCGACCTCATCCCGTACGACAGCTTCCCCTCGCGCGTCACGCCCGAGCGCCAGGAAACGCTGCTGCGCTCCGCGCACGACGCCAACATGAACATGTTGCGCATGTGGGGCGGCGGTACGTACCTCGAAGACGCGTTCTACGACGCGGCCGATCGCCTGGGCATCATGATCTGGCAGGACTTCATGTACGGCGGCGCGATCACGCCGTACGACGATGCCTTCCGCGAGAGCGCGCGCATCGAGGCCGAAGAGCAGGTCACCCGCCTGCGCAACCATCCGTCCATCGTGATCTGGGCCGGCAACAACGAAGTGCAGACCGGCTGGGACGACTGGCCGGATCGTCAGGACTTCCGCAAGTTCGTCAACGCCGACGAGGTCAAGCGGATCGACGACGGCATGCGCGAGCTGTTCGGCAAGACGCTGCGCAAGGTGGTGTCCGACCTTTCGCCGTCGACGCCGTACTGGGCCAGTTCGCCCAGCACCGACTTCGATGGCCCGGCCAACGTCGAGACCGACGGCGACTACCACTACTGGAAGGTGTGGTCGGGCTCCGAGCCCATCTCGCACTACCTCGACATGACGCCGCGCTTCCAGTCCGAGTACGGCCTGCAGTCGTTCCCGGTGATGGCCACGATCAAGGCCTTCGCCAAGCCGGAAGACATGCAGCCGGAATCGAAGGTGATGCGCGCGCACCAGAAGTTCGCCAACGGCGACGGCAACCAGCGCCTGCTGCTGTACATCCGCCAGGAATACGGCGAGCCGAAGGACTTCCCCTCGTTCGTGTACCTGAGCCAGGTGATGCAGGCCGAGGGTATCGAGCTGGCGGCCGAGCACCTGCGCAGCAAGCGTCCGCAGAACATGGGCACGCTGTACTGGCAGCTCAACGACGTGTGGCCGGGCGCGTCCTGGGCCAGCGTGGATTACTTCAATCGTTGGAAAGCCCTGCAGTACCACGCCAAGCGTTTCTACGCGCCGGTGGACGTGGTGCCGCAGCGTCGCGACGGCGTCACGAACGTGTTCGCCGTCTCCGATCGCACGGCCGATTTCGATGCCACGCTGCGCATGCGCGTCTACGACATGAGCGGCAAGATGCTGCGCGAGAGCAGCCAGCCCGTGCATGCCGCCGCGCTGGCGAGCACGAACGTGCTGAAGCTCGGCGATGCCGCGCTGCTGAAGGGCGCCGATCCGAAGCGCACCGTGGTTTCGCTCGACCTGATCGAGCAGGGCGCCACCGTCGCCCATCACCTGCTGTATTTCGGTGCGGCACGCGATCTCATGCTGCCGAAGCCGGAACTGACGTGGAGCGTGAGCGACAGCGGCCACGGTCTCGTGGTGACCGTCAGCGCGAAGCGCCTCGCGCGCGCCGTATGGGTCGACACGCAAGACCTCGACGTGCGATTGTCCGACAACGCGTTCGATCTGCTGCCCGGCGAGAGCCGGCAGCTCGACGTGCAGGGCACCACCGATCTCGAAACCCTGCGTCGTACCGTGTCGGCGATGTCGCTGGTCGATGCACTGAAGGAGGGCAAACAGTGAATCCAAGCCGTCGCAACCTGCTCAAGTGGCTCTCGCTCGCGCCCGGCCTCGCCGTGGCCGGCGGTGTCGGCGTCGCTTCCGCCGCCGGCTCGCGTTTCGCGAGCAAGCGACCGCCGGTGGCGCAGCGCAAGTTCACCAGTCCCGCGGTGGAGGCGCTGATCGCCTCCACCAAGAAGAAGATCGCCGATCCCGAGCTCGCCTGGCTGTTCGAGAACTGCTTCCCGAACACGCTCGATACCACGGTGGAGCTGGGGCGCCTCGACGGCTATGAAGACACCTTCGTGGTCACCGGCGACATCGATGCCATGTGGCTGCGCGATTCGTCGGCCCAGGTGTGGCCCTACCTGCCGCTGACGCCGAAGGACGAGGCCCTGCGCAAGCTGTTCCGCGGACTCATCCGCCGCCAGGCGCGCTGCATCCTGATCGACCCCTACGCCAACGCGTTCCTTCCCGATCCGAAGGGCAAGAGCAAGCTGGAGTGGGCCCAGACCGACGCCACCGAGATGCGCCCAGGCGTGGCCGAGCGCAAGTGGGAAATCGATTCGCTGGGGTATCCCGTGCGCCTGGCCCATGGCTACTGGCAGACCACGGGCGACCGCGAGCCCTTCGACGACACGTGGCGCGAAGCGACCAAGCTCATCGTGCGCACCTTCCGCGAACAGCAGCGCAAGGACGGCCCGGGCCCCTACCATTTCGAGCGCCCGTCGCTGCGCCCGACCGACACCCAGTTCCTCAGCGGCTACGGCAATCCGACCCGTCCGGTGGGCATGATCCACGCGATGTTCCGTCCGTCGGACGACTCGACGATCTATCCGTTCAACATCCCGGGCAACCTGTTCGCGGTGGTGACGCTGCGTCGCCTCGCGCAGATGCACGGCACGCTCTACGGCGACGCCTCGTTCGCGGCCGAATGCAACGCGCTGGCCGACGAAGTGCAGGCCGCCATCGAACAGTACGGCGTGGTCAAGGGCGAGGACGGCGATTTCTGGGCCTACGAAGTCGACGGCTACGGCGACCAGCTCGTCATGGACGACGCCAACGTGCCTAGCCTGCTGGCGTTGCCGTACCTGGAGTGCACGCCGCGCGACGCACGCTACGAGCGCACGCGCGCCACGGTGTGGAGCGCGCGCAATCCGTATTTCTTCAAGGGCAGCGCCGGCGAAGGCATCGGCGGCCCGCACGAGGGCCTGCGCATGATCTGGCCGATGTCGATCATGATGAAGGCCTTTACCACCGACGACGTGGCGGAGATCCGCCAGTGCCTGCACTGGCTGAAGACCACGCATGCCGGTACCGGCTTCATGCACGAGGCCTTCGATCAGGACGATCCCACCAAGTTCACGCGAAGCTGGTTCGCCTGGGCCAATACGTTGTTCGGCGAGCTGGTGGTCCACCTCGCCGACAAGCATCCCGATTCCCTGCGCCGCGTCTGACGCGACGCCCTAGCCGGAGCGATTCATGGTTACCCGTCGACGTTTTCTCCAGGGCATGGCCGCGGCGACCGCCGTCGGTCAGTTCGGTTCCCTCACCGCGCTGGCCAGCGGCGTTCACCAGGCCACGAACGCGCCTTCCGCGAGCGGCGGCACCGCCGTGGAGGGCGTGCTGGGTTACGTCGACGTCTTCGTCGGCACGGGCGGCCACGGTCACACCTTCCCCGGTGCGACGCGGCCGTTCGGCATGGTTCAGCTGAGCCCCGATACCTACAACGCGCAGTGGGACGGTTCGTCCGGTTACCACCAGGGCGACGGTTCGATCATGGGCTTCTCGCACACGCATCTGTCCGGCACCGGCGCCGCCGACATGCTCGACGTGCTGGTGATGCCCGCGATGGGCCCGGTGCTGCTGCAGCCCGGCGACCGCGACTACGACGGCGTGAACTACGTGTCGCGCTTCGACGCGAAGAAGGTGAGCGGCGAGAAGGCGGAGAAGGGCTACAAGACCGGCATCAAGGGCTACCGTTCGCATTACACCGGCGAGCAGGCGCATCCGGGCTACTACCGCGTCAAGCTGACCAAGCACGACATCCTCGCCGAGCTGACCGCGACGCTGCGCGCGGGCATGCACCGCTACACCTTCGGCAAGGACGGCGATGCCCACCTGCTGGTCGACCTCGCCCACGGCTACCAGGACAACCCGCAGGAACCGACGCGCGTCAGCGACGTGGAAATGCGCCTGGTCGGCGACGACACGCTGGTCGGTGGCCGTCGCGTATGGCAGTGGGCGAGCGGTCGCGTCATCTATTTCGCGATGAAGCTCTCGCGCCCGGCCAAGTCGGTCACGTTGTACTCGAACGACAAGGCGTTGCCGGCCGGCAGCACCGAAGCCAAGGGCGACAAGCTCAAGGCCGCGCTGCATTTCGACCATGCGTCCAAGGAGCCGCTGCTGGTCAAGGTGGGCATCTCCGGCGTGGACATCGAGGGCGCCATGCGCAACGTCGACGGCGAAATCCCGAACTGGGACTTCGACGGCGTGCGCGCCTCGGCCGAGGCGGAATGGACCACCGAACTGTCGAAGATCCGCATGGACTCGTCGTCGGACAAGATCAAGCGCACGTTCTACAGCTCGCTCTACCACACGATGCTCGCGCCGACGGTGTTCAGCGACATCGACGGCCGCTACCGCGGCATGGACAAGGCGGTGCACACGCTGCCGGAAAACCGGCACAACTACAGCACGTATTCGCTGTGGGACACCTACCGCGCCGCGCATCCGCTGTACACGCTCTACCAGAGCGATCGCGTGCCCGACCTCGTCGACGGCCTCGTGCGCCTGGCGGTGGAGAGCCCCAGCGGCGCGCCGGTGTGGCCGCTGCAGGGCATCGAAACCGTCTGCATGATCGGCTACCACTCCGCCGTGGTCGTGGCCGAAGCGCAGGCCAAGGGCTTCAAGGGCATCGACTATGCCAAGGGCTGGCCGGTGTTCCGCCGTCGCGCCATGCAGGACGACTACTTCGGCCTGACCTACTACCGCAAGCTCGGGTTCATCCCCAGCGACAAGGAAGGCGAGGCGGTCAGCAAGACGCTCGAATACGCGTACGACGACTGGGCCGTGGCCTCCATGGCCGAGGCGCTCGGCCATGCCGACGAGGCGGCGGCGCTGCGCAAGCGTTCGCAGAACTACGCCCACGTGTTCGACAAGGATACGCAGTTCGTCCGCCCGATCGACGTCGACGGCAAATGGATCGAACCGTTCGATCCGATCGCCATCGGTCATTCGAAGAAGTGGCGCGACTTCACCGAATCCAACGCGTGGCAGGCCACCTTCCTCAACCAGCACGACGTGTACAACTACATGAAGCTGTTCGGTGGCGAGCAGGCGTTCGAGAAGAAGCTCGACGGCCTGTTCAACGCCGATCCCACGCTGCCCGACAACGCGCCGCCGGACATCGCCGGCATGGTGGGCCAGTATGCGTTCGGCAATGAGCCGGGCCATCACATGCCCTACCTCTATGCCTACACGGGTGCGCACCACAAGACGCAGGCGCGCGTGCGCATGCTGCTCGACACGATGTACCTGCCCGAGCCCGACGGTCTGCCCGGCAATGAAGACTGCGGCCAGATGAGCGCGTGGTACATCATGAGCGCCATGGGTCTTTATTCGGTGGATCCGGTCAGCACGAACTACGTGTTCGGCAGCCCGGTGATCGATCGCGCGCAGATCGCGGTCGGCGGCGGTCGCACGCTCACCATCGAAACGAAGGAAAATGGCGAGGGCCGTCCGTACATCCAGTCGGTGACATGGAACGGCCAGCCGTGGACGAAGAGCTGGATCTCCCACGCCGAACTCGTCACCGGTGGCACGCTGACCTTCACGATGGGCGACAAGCCCAACGAGAACTTCGGCAAGGCGCTCGCCGATCGTCCGCCGTCGTACGGCGCGCCGGCCGACAAGCAGGTTTGAACGTTTCGTTTCGAAGCCCGCCGTAGGCACCGGCTCAGGCCGGTGCCTGCGGCGGGCGGATAGGTTTTCGCGAGAGACGTTCAGCGCTCTAACACGCCGGCTTGCGCCGGTGCGACGTGGTGGCGTACCTCGCGTTTCACGTTCTTGCCGTATACGCATCGCACCGGCGAACGCCGGTGTTTTCGTCTGTGACGCAGCAGACGAAACCTGTCATGGATGGATTTCATCATGTCGATTCCATCCAACGAGAGGGAGTCGCATCATGCGTTTCGTCGTGCCCTTGCTAGCCGTTCTCGTCGCCGCGCCGGCTTTCGCCGACACCACCGTCACCTACCAGTCGCAGGGCTACACGCTCAACGTCACCGACAAGCAGTCCGGCGTGGCCCAGTCCACCGTGGACGCGATGGTGAATACCTTCTTCACCATCTATCCGCAGGAAAGCCGCGACTTCAATCCGAACGCATCGAAGACGGTCAACATCGTGCTCGATCCGGCGTACGACGGCGTGGCGGCCACGGCGAACGCCACCGAAACCTACGGCGCGAGCTACATGATCTCGCATCCGACGGACACCGATACGGTGACCCACGAGTCGATGCACATCGTGCAGGACTACGGTTCGCAGAACATCCCCGGCTGGATGGTCGAGGGCATCGCCGATTACGCGCGCTATCGCTACGGCGTGAACAACGCGGCGGCCGGCTGGTCGCTCGGCAATTACCAGTCTGGCCAGAACTACACCGACAGCTATCGCGTGACCGCGCGTTTCCTCGTATGGGTGGAAGAGCATTACCCGGGCGCGGTGCAGCGCTTCGATGCGGCATTGCGCGGGCGCTCCTACAGTGCGAACACGTGGAACCAGGTCACTGGGGCGAGCGTGGATACGCAGTGGACGCGGTATACGCAGTCGCCAGGCATCTGACGGAGCGGCCTTGGCTTGGTAGGAGCCGATTTATCGGCGATACCTAACGGTGTCGCGATTTGCCATCGCCGCTGAAGCGGCTCCTACCGAGCGGACGCAGCCGTCCTCTGAGCCTTCACGACTGCTAGACCCCTCCACCCACATGCTGCCCGCGCCTGAACGACCTGGAGGGGGCCATGTCATACACCGGACGCATGTACCTGAGGATGTACCTGCCTTGCGCAGCGCTGCTGGCCTCGGGCGCCGTCGCCGCGGCAGCCGCGCAGATCGCCCAGGGCTATCCCGGCGAACTCGGCATCGCCTCGCTCTACTCCCATCTGCCGCGCTGGCTGTTCGCCCTGGGCGCGAGCTCGGCGGCGCTGGTGGCCATGGTGCAGACCATGCGCCTGCGGCTACGCGACCGGGATTGCTACGTGTGCGGATGCCTTCTCGGCATGGAGCGCAGCGCGCGTGGGGGACTGGGCCGGACCCGGCGCTGCCTCGGATGCGGCAAGGTGCACGGCACGAACCATCGGTTGGCGCCGCACCTTCGACCGCTGGCGGTGGCCGTGGACGGTTCCGCCGAACACGCCGTCAGGAGCGTACGTTCGTCACCGTGATGCGATGACCGATGCGCTCGAGCAGGGCGCGCAGGGCCTCGGCGTCGTCACGCGAGGCCGATTCCTCGAGCGAAAGCCAGAGCGTGTCGCCGGAAAGGCCATGGACCTTCTCGTTGAACTCGATCTCGATGGCGACCTTGCCGCCCGGTTGTACGACGGATACCGCGAAATTGCGTGACTGCACGTGCCCGTTTCCCCTGGGGATGTTCGGTGGTTGGGTGCATGCATATTAGCGGGGCCCGGCCGGGAAAGGTGTCGGCCACCGGCGGATGCGTGAACCAGGGCACGTCCGGATGGGCCCCGGCCTACCCGTCGGCCCGGCCGAGCGGGGCCGCCACGTCTTCCAGCGGACGCCGCTCGGCGGCGATGCCCAGCCAGCCGGCGGCCATCGCGCCGACCACCATCAGCCCGGCACCGAGGGCGTAGCCCCAGCCGATGGACGCGCGCTGGCCGGTGCCGATCAGTTCGCCGAACAGCCAGGGGCCCACGACGCCGCCCAGCGCCGTGCCGAAGGCGTAGAACAGGGCGATCGCCAGGGCGCGCAACTCCAGGGGAAAGCTCTCGCTCACCGTGAGGTACGCCGCGCTGGCCGCGGCCGAGGCGAAGAAGAACACCACGCTCCAGGCCACCGTCTGCAGGCGGGCGTCGAGCCGGCCGTGCACGAACAGCCAGGCGGTGGCGAAGAGCAGCAGGCCGGAAAGCGCGTAGGTGGCCACGATCATGGGACGCCGCCCGAGCGTGTCGAACAGGCGGCCGAGCAGCAGCGGCCCGAGGAAATTGCCCGCGGCGAACGGCAGGAGGTACAGGCCGACGTCGGCATCGGCCACGCCGTAGAAGCGCCCCAGCACAAGCGCATAGGTGAAGAAGATGGCGTTGTAGAAGAACGCCTGGGTAGCCATCAGCACCAGGCCCAGCACGGTGCGGCGGGGATAGTCGCGGAACAGCGTGCGCCCGACGTCGGCGAAGGTGAGGGCGTGCGGCGCCAGGCGTAGCCGGGGCAGCGGCGTGTCGGGCGGTGCGGCGCCGAGGCGCCGCTCGATCTGCGTCGCCACCGCCTCGGCTTCCTCGATGCGCCCATGCAGCATGAGCCAGCGCGGGCTTTCCGGTACCCAGTGGCGCAGCACGAGGATGACCAGGCCGAGCAGGGCGCCCAGGCCGAAGGTGAGCCGCCAGCCGATCTCCGGTGAAACGATGCCGGTGTCGAGCAGACCCACGGCGCCCACGGCGCCCAGCGCGGCGCCGAGCCAGAAGCTGCCGTTGATGACCAGGTCGGTATGGCCACGATAGCGCGCGGGTATCAGCTCCTGGATGGCGGAATTGATCGCGGCGTACTCCCCGCCGATGCCTGCTCCGGTGAGCATGCGGAAGACGACGAACAGTCCAAAGTTCGGCGAAAACGCGGTGGCGGCCGTCGCCGCGAGATAAAGGCCCAGGGTGAGGGTGAAGAGCTTCTTGCGGCCCAGTCGGTCGGTAAGCCAACCGAAGAACAGTGCGCCCCCCACGGCACCCACCAGGTACAGGCTGCCCGCCAGGCCGACCTGCGCGTCGGTGAGGTGCAGCACCCGGCTGGACTTGAGCGCGCCGGCGATGGCGCCGGTGATGGTCACCTCCAGGCCGTCGAGCAGCCAGGTGATGCCCAGCGCCACGGCCACCAGCGTGTGGAAACGGCCCCAGCGCAGGCGGTCCAGCCGCGCGGGGACGTCGGTGTCCATGGTCGCGTCGCGAGGGCGTGGCGTGGCATCCATGCCGCCACCCTAGGCAGCGGAACGTCGTCGTGCCGTCAGCGTGGCACGCGGTAGCCGCCCGGCACGCCCCGTGGCGAGAGGGTGATCTGCCAGAGCTGGTCGCGGCGGCTGCGGAAGACGCCGGCGGAGCAGGCCAGGTAGAAATGCCACATGCGCCGGAACCGTTCGTCGTACCGCTCGCGGAGCGTCGGCCACGCGGCGTCGACGTTGGCGAGCCAGGCCATGAGGGTGCGATCGTAGTCGGCGCCGAAGTTGTGCCAGTCCTCCACCACGAAGAGGTCTTCCAGTGCCGCGGCTACCTGGCTCATCGCCGGAATCATCGAATTGGGGAAGATGTATTTCTCGATCCACGGGTCGGGGCGGCCGGGATGGCCGTTGCTGCCGATGCAATGGAGCAGGGCGAGGCCGTCGGGCCCCAGGCAGCGTCGCGCCACCTCGAACCAGGCGCGGTAATTCTTGGGTCCCACGTGTTCGAACATGCCCACGGAAAGGATCGCGTCGAATCGTTCGTCGAGCTCGCGGTAGTCCTGCAGGCGAATCTCCACGGGCAGGCCCTTGCACAGCTCGCGCGCGTATTCGGCCTGCTCCTTCGAGATGGTGACGCCCACGCCGCTCACGCCATAGCGCTCGGCGGCGAATTTCAGCGCTTCGCCCCAGCCGCAGCCGATGTCGAGCACGTGCTGGCCCGGTTGCAGGCGCAGCTTGCGGCAGATGAGGTCGAGCTTGGCTTCCTGCGCGGCGTCGAGGTCGTTCGCCTGCGCCCAGTAGCCGCAGGAATAGACCAGGCGCTTGCCGAGCATGGCCTCGAAGAGGTCGTTACCCAGGTCGTAATGCTGCCGGCCCACCTCCCACGCGTGTTCGCCGCGCTGCATGTTGAGGAACTTGGCGCGCAGGTGCATGAGCAGGGTGTCGAGCGTGCGCAGCGATTCGTCGATGTGCGAGGACAGCACGCGGGCAAAGAAACCGGGCAGGTCGGCGGCATCCCACCAGCCGTCCATGTAGGCCTCGCCCAGTCCCAGCGAGCCGTGCGCGAACACGCGCGTGTACGTTCGTTCGTCGTGCACCACGATGTCGGTGGGGCGTTTCCCGCCGATGGTGACGCCGGCCTGTTCGAGCAGGACCTGCGCGCGAGCCTTCAGTGACGCGGCGTTGCCCATGCGGGTGACTCCCCCTGTCGTCAGTGGAACTGCTTCAGTATCCCTCGGGTGATGACGAGGCCGCCGATGGTCATCAGCAGCGAGCCCAGCAGGTTCACGCTCACGTGCACCACGAACCACCCGTACTGCTGTCGAAGCAGCAGGCCGGACGCCTCGGCCGAAAACGTCGAGAAAGTGGTCAGGCCGCCGAGGAAACCGGTGGCGACGAGCAGGCGGACCTCCACCGGCAGCGACTGGAAATGGTCGAAGACGGCCAGGGCGATGCCCATGAGCAGGGCGCCGGTCAGATTCGCGGCCAGCGTGCCGAAGGGCACGGAAGGAAAGATCGGGTTGAGCGCGAGGGCCAGCCACCAGCGTAGCCAGCACCCGCACATACCGCCGATGCCGACGGCGAGGAAGCCTGTATAGCCCACGATCATCCTTCGAACGGAACCGATGCGGGGATTATGTGCCTTCCGGTGCCGTGGGGCCAAGGATGGCGGGCCGGTATAATGGCCCACTCCCCCGGGCCGGAACCTCCGCCGCATGACCACCGCGATCCGTCACACGCGGCGCTACCTGCCGCTCCTGCTCGCGGCCCTGACCATGATCGGGCCGTTCTCGATCGACGCCATCTTCCCCGGGTTTCCCGACATCGGCCGCACGTTCGGGGTGGGCGAGGTGGCGCTCCAGCAGTTGTTGAGCGTCTACCTGCTGTCGTACGCGGTGATGAGCCTGTTCCACGGCGCCATTTCCGACGCTTACGGCCGCAAGCCGGTGATCGTGGTGGCGATGGCGGTGTACACGGTCGCCACCGTCGGCGCCGCGTTGGCGACCGGTTTCGGCACGCTGATGGCCTGTCGCGTGTTGCAGGGCGTCAGCGGCGGTGCGGGTATCGTGGTGGGTCGCGCGGTGGTGCGCGACACCATGCAGGGCGAAGAAGCCCAGCGCATGATGTCCAAGGTGATGATGATCTTCGGCATCGCGCCGGCCATCGCGCCGATCGTGGGCGCATGGTTGCTGGGCATCGACGGGTGGCGGGGCATCTTCTGGGCGCTGTCGGGCTTCACGGTGCTGCTCACGCTGGCGACGTGGCGTTTCCTCGAGGAATCGCATCCGCCGGGCAAACGCACGATCTTTCGCCCGCGACCGCTCCTGCGCAGCTACGTCGGCATCCTTCGCGACCTGCCGTTCTGGCCGTTGGCGATCGCCGCCTCGATCAACTTCTCCGGCCTGTTCCTTTATGTGGCCTCGGCACCGCATCTCATCCGCGACCTGCTTCACCTGGGTGCCGACGGATTTCCCTGGCTCTTCGTGCCGGTGGTGTCGGGCATGGTGTTCGGCGCCTTCGTCTCCGGTCGCGTGGCGGGGCGGGTGAGCGCGATCCGCACGGTCGGCTGGGGCTACGTAGCGATGCTGTCGTCCTGCGCCATCAGCATCGTGCTGGCCGTGCTGCTGCCCGAACCGCGCGTGCCCTGGTCCACCTTGCCGCTGGCGCTCTACGGCTGCGGCGTGCAGTTGGCCTTTCCCACCATCACCATCCTGCTGCTCGATCGTTTTCCCGACCAGCGCGGGGCGGTGTCGTCGGTGCAGACCTTCGGTAGCCTGATCGTCACGGCGTTCGTCGCGGGCGTGCTGTCGCCGATGCTGTCGGTGAACATGCTGTGGCTGGCGCTGGGATCGCTGGCGATCTGCCTGACGGGTCTGTCGGGGTGGGTGTGGTACGTGGCGATGGATCGCCGGCGCGTGGCGCGTGCGTCGGCGGCCGCGGCCGTCGAGGTGGCGAAGGACGTCGAGATGGACGAGCCGATGTAGCTTTGGCGTGCCCTCGGACGTCCGGCGCTGGGTTCCTGCGTGCGCAGGAACGACGAGCTACAAGATTTACCGTTACACATGAAGCAAACTCACATCGTTCCTGCGCACGCAGGAACCCAGCGCCGTGAGTCGGACGGGGCGTCAAGACCCCATGCGGCTCGTCAACAACAACGCCCCCCGGTCCCCCGATACCGCGCCTCCTGCCTCTCCCGGAAGAACTCCGAATACGTCGGCACGCGCCGTTCCGGATGATGCTCGCGCAGGTGCTTCACGTACACGTCGTAATCCGGCACGCCGCAGCAGAGGCGGGCGGTCTGCACCGCCCATTTCCAGATGCGATGGCTCATGGCGAACACCTCACGGCGCCACGCTGGAGAGCGCGACATAGGGCTCTTCCTGAGCGGTGGGACGATTCGCGCGCCAGGCCCGGGCGATGACGCGCAGGGAGAAGAACAGCATGGTCAGCACCAGCAGCATGAAGATGCCGGTGAGGATCATGTCCACGCGGTTGTTGTTGATGATGCGCTGCATTTCCTCGGCGGTTTTCGCCGGGGCCAGCAACTTGCCGGCGGCCAGCGCCTCGGAGTACTTGTTCACCACCGCGGTGAAGCTGACCTTGGCGTCGAACAGCTTCTGCCAGCCCGCGGTGAGCGTGCAGATCACCAGCCACGCCGCCGGTACGGCGGGCACGAGCACGTAGCGTTCGCGCTTGAGCTTCACGGTCACCACGGTCGCGAGCATCAACGCGATGGCGGCGAGCATCTGGTTGGCGATGCCGAACAGCGGCCACAGCGTGTTGATGCCGCCCAGCGGATCGACCGCGCCCTGGTAGAGGAAATAGCCCCACAGGCTCACGCAGATCACCGTGGCCACCACGTTGCCGACCCACGATTCGGTCTTTTTCAGCGGTGCCCAGGCCATGCCGGCCAGTTCCTGGATCATGAACCGGCCGACGCGCGTGCCGGCGTCGACGGTGGTCAGGATGAACAGGGCTTCGAACAGGATGGCGTAGTGGTACCACAGCGCCATCATGCCTTCGCCGGGCAGGATGCCGTGCAGCAACTGGGCCATGCCCACCGCGAGCGTGGGCGCACCGCCCGCGCGACCGAGGATGGTGCTTTCGCCGATGTTGCGCGCGGTCTCGGTCAGTTCGCCCGGCGTGACCATGAAACCCCAGTCGCTGATCGTGCGCGCGGCCTGTTCGGCCGTCGTGCCGACGATGGCGCCGGGGGAGTTCATGGCGAAGTACACGCCCGGGTGCAGCGAGGCGGCGGCGATCAGCGCCATGATGGCGACGAAGGCCTCCATCAGCATGCCGCCGTAGCCGACCATGGTGGCCTCGCGCTCGTTGGCGAGCAGCTTCGGCGTGGTGCCCGAGGCGATGATCGAATGCCATCCGGAGACGGCGCCGCAGGCGATGGTGATGAACAGGAACGGGAACAGGTTGCCGGCGAACACCGGTCCGCTGCCGTCGACGAACTGCGTGAGCGCCGGCATCCGCAGCACGGGCGCGGCGAGGAAGATCGCCAGGGCGAGCAGCGCGATGGTGCCGATCTTCAGGAAGGTGGAGAGGTAGTCGCGCGGTGCGAGCAGCAACCACACCGGCAGCACCGAGGCGAAGAAGCCGTAGCCGATCAGCAGCCAGGCCAGCGTTTTCGCGTCGAAATCGAAGAAGGCGGCCAGCGCGGGCGTGTCGTTCACCGTCTTGCCGTACCAGATCGAGAACAGCAGCAGCACGAGGCCGATGATGGAGACCTCGAGGATGCGTCCGGGGCGCAGGTAGCGCAGGTACACGCCCATCAGCAGCGCGATGGGAATCGTCGCCGCCACGGTGAACGTACCCCAGGGGCTATGCGTGAGCGCCTTGACCACCACCAGCGCGAGCACGGCCAGCACGATCATCATCAGCACCAGCACGCCCACCATGGCGATCACCCCGGGCACTTCGCCCAGCTCCTCGCGGAGCATGTGGCCGAGCGAACGGCCGTCCCGGCGTAACGAGAGGCCCAGGATCATGAAATCCTGCACCGCGCCGGCGAATACCACGCCCACCAGGATCCACAGGGTGCCGGGCAGGTAGCCCATCTGGGCGGCCAGCACGGGGCCGACCAGGGGGCCGGCGCCGGCGATGGCGGCGAAGTGGTGGCCGAAGACCACCCAGCGATCGGTCGGCACGTAGTCCAGGCCGTCGTTGTGCAATACCGAAGGCGTGGCTCGGCTCGGGTCCAGCACCAGCACGCGACGGGCGATGAAGCGGCCGTAGAAGCGGTAGCCGATGAGGAAAACGGCGATCGACGCGGTGACCAGCCAGATGGCGTTGATCGGCTCGCCACGGCGCAGGGCGATGACGCCCAGGCACCAGGCGCCCACGATGGCGATGGCCACCCACAGGATCTTGCCTGCGGGGCTGGGTTTGGGAATGGCGCTTTGCATGTGTCGGAACTCCCCTCACGGATGCGACAAGGGTCGTCCTCCGCGGGGGCGGGGGTCAATGCGCGGCGAGGGCCCGGGGTATTAGCCATTGGTCGAATAGGAGGCTTGAGCCCGGGGCGTTCCGCCGCCATGCTGGCGGTTCGTTCCCCTTCCCCCCGGGTGCCCGATGATTCGCGAAATCCTCAAGATGGGCGACGAGCGCCTCCTGCGCATCGCGCCTCCCGTTCCCGACGGGATGATCGGTTCGAGCGAGCTCGATGCGCTCATCGCCGACATGTTCGACACCATGCACCACGTGGGCGGCGTCGGCCTGGCCGCGCCGCAGATCGGGGTCGACCTGCAGCTGGTGATCTTCGGCTTCGAGCATGCCGACCGTTACCCCGACGCGCCCCCGGTGCCGCGTACGATCCTCCTCAATCCGGTCATCACCCCGTTGTCGCAGGACATGGAGGAAGGGTGGGAGGGGTGTCTCTCCGTGCCGGGGCTACGCGGCGCGGTGAACCGTTACACGCTGATCCGGTACCAGGGCGTCGACCCGCAAGGCCAGCCGATCGATCGCACGGCGGAAGGCTTCCACGCGCGCGTGGTGCAGCATGAATGCGACCACCTGATCGGGCGGCTGTATCCGTCGCGTATCACCGACTTCACGAAGTTCGGTTACACCGAGGTGCTGTTTCCGGGGATGGAGCTGGCGGACGATTGAGCGCCGCGCTTCGCCTGGTTCGCCGATACGATCGGCTCCCACCCTTCCAGTAGCAGGGGTATTGGCTTACGGAAGGCAAGGCAGCCGATCTCATCGGCGAAAGGTTCGCTTCGGTCCTGCTTAGACCATTCCATGGGAAGGGTATCGACCTACCGAAGGGGTGGGGGCCGATCGCATCGGCGAAGGCTTCGCCTCGGTCCTGCCGAGCCTCTTCCATGGAAAGCGTCTCGACCTACCGAAGGGTGGGAGCCGATCGTATCGGCGAAGGCTTCGCCTCGGTCCTGCCGAGACCCTTCCATGGAAAGCGTCTCGGCCTACCGAAGGGGTGGGAGCCGATCGTATCGGCGAAGGCTTCGCGACAGCCCTGCCTACTCGGCCTCGGCCAGGGCCTCGACGATCACCAGCAGCGCCTTGCGGCGTTCCTTCGGCAACCGGCTCACGAGCCCCACGAGACGGAGCTGCTCGCGCGAATCGGCGCGATACAGGGCGGGGCTCTCGCGAACCCCGGTGGCTCCACTGGGAGAGCCGCGGCCGGTGGCCAACCATTCGAAATTGACGCCGAACCGCGTGGCCATGTCGATCTGGCGCTCCAGTTCGGGAAGGCCCAGGTCACTGAGCCACTTTCGCGCGGTCTCGCGGCTGACGTCGAAAAGATCGGCCAGCTGGGTAATGCGGCCGCGGCCTTTCTTGACGCCCGCCATGTCCAGCGCGACATGCAGACGTTGGGAAAAACCTCGGTTGATAGGTGGCATGACAACTCCGGTGGAACGCGTGGCGCCTCAAGAGGCCCGGTATTGTTGGATACCCCGGAGCGGCAGCGTAAGCCTTTTGCAGTTGCCAAATCGTGCAATTTGCGACTGCTATCGATTTAACCGCTGTTCTCGGAACGAATTGACCAATTTTCTCATGTCATCGGCAGCGCGATGTGCTAGCTCCGCGTAGTCCGATGCGTTGCTAGCGTAAATGATGGCGCGCGAGGAAGAAATCATCAGACCGTGACCATCGGTCGTACATCCATGGGCCATGACGGCCTCCACGTCGCCCCCCTGGGCACCGATGCCGGGCACCAGCAGCGGCATGTCGCCCACCACCTCACGCACGCGGCCGAGCTCTTCGGGCCAGGTGGCACCCGTGACCAGTGCGCAGTTGCCGTTTTCGTTCCATTCGCGCGCGATGGTTTCGGCCACGCGCAGGTAGAGCGGGCGTCCGCCGCAGTCGAGCGCCTGGAAATCGGCACCGCCCGGATTGGAGGTGCGGCAGAGCAGGATCACGCCCTTGTCGGCGCGATGGAGGAACGGCTCAATGGAGTCGCGCCCCAGGTAGGGGTTCAGCGTGACCGCATCGGCGCCGTAGCGGTCGAAGGCCTCGGCGGCGTAATGCTTGGCCGTGGAGCCGATGTCACCGCGCTTGGCGTCGAGGATGACCGGGATGCCCGGATGGCGGTCGTGGATGTGGGCGATCAGCCGTTCGAGCGCGCCCTCGGCGCGTTGCGCGGCGAAGTGGGCGATCTGCGGCTTGAAGGCGCAGACGAGCCCGGCGGTGGCGTCGACAATGTCGCGACAGAAGGTGTAGATGCCTTCCTCGCCGTGGAGGCCGGCGGGCAGGCGGCCGGGTTCGGGATCGAGGCCCACGCAGAGGAGGGAGTCGTTGCGACGCCAGGCGTCCTTCAGGGCGGTCATGAAGTTCATGTGTGGCCTCGCTGGGTGTTCATGGTGAAGCGGCGCCCCTTCGAGGTGCGCCGCTTCCTTGCTTCGTCGGTTCTTCGCCGCTGAAGCGGCTCCTACGGTCAGACGAGCTTCTTGTATTTGACCCGCTTCGGGCCGGCGTCGTCGCCGAGGCGGCGTTTCTTGTCGGCTTCGTACTCGTTGTAGTTGCCGGGGAAGAATTCCACGTGCGAATCGCCTTCGAACGCGATGATGTGCGTGGCGATGCGATCGAGGAACCAGCGATCATGCGAGATCACGATCGCGCAGCCCGGGAACTCGAGCAGGGCGTCTTCGAGCGCGCGCAGCGTCTCGACGTCGAGGTCGTTGGACGGTTCGTCGAGCAGCAGCACGTTGCCGCCCTGCAGCAGGGTCTTGGCCATGTGCAGGCGGCCGCGCTCACCGCCGGACAACTGGCCGACGATCTTCTGCTGGTCGGTGCCCTTGAAGTTGAAGCGGCCGATGTAGGCGCGCGACTGGATCTCGAAGGTGCCGATGGTGAGGATGTCCGAACCGCCGGAGACTTCCTGCCATACGTTGTTCTTCGCATCGAGCGCGTCGCGCGACTGGTCGACGTAGGCGAGCTTCACCGTGTGGCCGAGCTTCACCTCGCCGGTATCCGGCTGCTCCTTGCCGATGATCATCTTCATCAGCGTGGACTTACCCGCACCGTTCGGACCGATCACGCCGACGATGGCGCCAGCCGGGATCTTGAACGAGAGGTCTTCGATGAGCACGCGGTCGCCGAACGACTTGGTGACGTTCTTGAATTCGATCACCTCGTTGCCCAGGCGCTCGCCCGGCGGGATGAAGATTTCGTTCGTCTCGTTGCGGCGCTGGTATTCGACCGAGTTGAGCTCTTCGAAGCGGTTCAGGCGTGCCTTGCCCTTCGACTGGCGGCCCTTGGCGGCCGAACGCACCCACTCGAGTTCCTTCTTGATGGCCTTCTGGCGCGACTTCTCCTGGTTGGCTTCCTGCGCGAGGCGCTGGTCTTTCTGCTCCAGCCACTCGGTGTAGTTGCCCTTCCAGGGAATGCCGCGGCCGCGGTCGAGTTCGAGGATCCACTCGGCGGCGTTGTCGAGGAAGTAGCGGTCATGGGTGACCGCCACCACGGTGCCGGGATAGTCGTGCAGGAACGTTTCGAGCCAGTCGACCGATTCGGCGTCGAGATGGTTGGTGGGCTCGTCGAGCAGGAGCATGTCGGGCTTGGACAGCAGCAGGCGGCACAGCGCCACGCGACGCTTCTCGCCGCCGGACAGCGGACCGATCTTGGCGTCCCAGGGCGGCAGGCGCAGCGCGTCGGCGGCCACTTCGAGCTGGCGCTCGAGGGCATGGGCGTCGTTGGCGGCCAGGATGCCCTCCAGGGCCTCCTGTTCCTTGGCGAGCTTGTCGAAGTCGGCGCCTTCCTCGGCATAGGCGGCGTAGACCTCCTCGAGGCGCTTCTGCGCGTCGAGTACCACGGAGACGCCTTCTTCCACGGCCTCGCGAACGGTCTTATCGGGATCGAGGTCGGGCTCCTGGGCCAGGTAGCCGATCTTGGTGCCCGGGTTGGCGCGGGCCTCGCCCTGGAAATCGGTATCCACGCCGGCCATGATCTTGAGCACGGTCGACTTGCCCGCGCCGTTGATGCCGAGCAGGCCGATCTTGGCGCCGGGGAAGAAGGACAGCGAGATGTCCTTGATGATCTCGCGCTTCGGGGGAACGATCTTGCTCACCCGGTTCATGGTGTAGATGTATTGCATGGACGCTCCGAGGGGAAGGCCGAAGCCCTCCCGAAAGGCACGCTTCCGGGAGGGCAAAACCCCATTATAGCGCCTCGGGAAGGAGGGCCGGTGGGCGCCGTTCACGCGCTGGAGCGGAACGAAGGCGATGGCGGAAAGACGCCCCGGCGTATCAGCGGCTGAAGCGACGCACGCCTTCTTCCCACACCCTTTCCCATTCGATGTTGGCCTTGCTGAACCAGCCGCAGGCCGGGTAGTCCGGATGGGGCCACATCGTGGTCGCGCAGGTCCGGGGTTGGCCCGATACGTCCGGAGCGACCGTTTCGGCCAGGTGGTGCCCGGCGTCGAGGAGGTACCCCACCTCGTGGGCCGGTACGCGGGCGTCCTCGTAGATGGATGCGATGGCAAAGTCGCCCCTGCCTTCGGCGACGCCCAGGAAATCGGGCAGCTGGGCGTAGCGGGTGTTCACCAGGAGCAGGTTCAGGCGGTTTTCGCTGAAGTAATCCGGCGACTCGTCCCCCGGCGCGTTCGTATAGACGCGCTGGCGCCAGTCCCATAGCGAACTCTCCGTGGGCTCGAGACGGGTGGTGAGGTGCGGTATGTCGCGCCGCATGCGGACGTGCACGTTCAGGCCCACGAAATGCTCCTGGCTGAGCTGTCTCGTGAAGTCGGCGAGATAGTCGCCGAACAGGCTCTCGTCGTCGCCTTCGATCCCGTCCTGCACGTAGACGAACAGGTAGAGATCGGTATAGGTGCCGCCGCGCAGCGCGTCGTTGCGCGTGATCCGGGGCAGGGGCGAAGGCGCCGCGCCCCGGTCGATCGGGCCGCCCTGGCGTGAGCGTGAGCGCGTGGGCAGGGTCGATTCGGCGATCTCGTCCGACGCACCGTCGATACGGCTCGAGCGGATGCTTTCGCCGTTGTCGACGATGACGCGCAGGCCGCCTCTTTCGCGGACGGCGAGGCCCGCGGTGCCGCGCCACGTCACGGCGAACAGTTGCCCCGGGCGGCCGTCGGAATAGGTCACGTCGGCCCGAATCCGGTCGCGCACCACGAGTTCGCCGTCCCGCGAGGCGAGGGTGACGGGCAGGGTCCCGGTCACGGCCTCGTCGAATCGCGGGACCAGCGAATGGGCAAAGGTCGAGGGGGAGATCAGGCCCGTGGCGAGGGCGCACGCCATGAGCATGCCGCGCCGACGGGCGCGGAAGGTGTCCTTACGATGCATGGTTCTTCCTTGGGGAGGTTGCGGACGGCGCGCCGCAAGGGCTGCGCCGCCGGGAATGATAGGCCGTCGCGCGGGGCCGTGGCAGGGGCCGTCACGCTCCGTTGGCTCATCCCTACACATCGGCGCGGCAAAACCCTACACGTCCCGGCGGCAAGCCCTTGATGAAACAGGGGCGCTGGTTGCAACTCCCCACCTGGGCTACACTTTTCGCCTTTCCCCACCCGCTTCGAACGAGGTCGAGATGTTCCCGAAGGATGCAACGATCGCCGGCTATGACGACGAGCTCGCCAAGGCCATCGCCGATGAATCCCGCCGCCAGGAGGATCACGTCGAACTGATCGCCTCGGAGAACTACGCCAGCCCCCGCGTGATGGAGGCCCAGGGCTCCACGCTCACCAACAAGTACGCCGAGGGTTACCCGGGCAAGCGCTACTACGGCGGCTGCGAGTACGTGGACGTGGCCGAAAAGCTCGCCATCGAGCGCCTGAAGAAGCTCTTCGGCGCCGACTACGCGAACGTGCAGCCGCATTCGGGCTCGCAGGCCAACCAGGCGGTGTATTTCGCGCTGCTGAACCCGGGCGACACCATCCTGGGCATGAGCCTGGCCCACGGCGGCCATCTCACCCACGGCGCCAAGGTCAACCTCTCGGGCAAGATCTTCAACGCCGTGCAGTACGGCATCGACCCGGACACCGGCCTGGTGAACTACGACGAGGTCGAGCGTCTGGCCGTCGAACACAAGCCCAAGATGATCGTGGCCGGCTTCTCGGCCTATTCGCAGGTGCTCGACTGGGCGCGCTTCCGCGCCATCGCCGACAAGGTGGGCGCCTACCTGTTCGTCGACATGGCCCACGTCGCGGGCCTGATCGCCGCCGGGGTCTACCCGAGCCCGATCGAGCATGCCCACGTCGTCACCTCCACCACGCACAAGACCCTGCGCGGCCCGCGCGGCGGCATCATCGTGGCCAAGGGCCTGGGCGAGGAGCTCGAGAAGAAGCTGCAATCGGTGGTGTTCCCGGGCATCCAGGGCGGTCCGCTGATGCACGTGATCGCGGCCAAGGCCGTGGCCTTCAAGGAAGCGCTGGAACCGGCCTTCACCGACTACCAGAAGCAGGTAGTGAAGAACGCCAAGGCGATGGCGAAGACGCTGATCGAACGCGGCTACAAGGTCGTGTCCGGCGGTACCGAGAACCACCTCATGCTGGTCGACCTGATCGGCCGCGACGTCACCGGCAAGGACGCGGAAGCCGCGCTGGGCAAGGCGCATATCACGGTCAACAAGAACGCCGTGCCGAACGATCCGCGCTCACCCTTCGTCACCTCGGGCCTGCGCGTGGGCACGCCGGCCATCACTACGCGCGGCTACAAGGAAGCCGACACGGTGGAGCTGGCGAACTGGATCTGCGACGTGCTCGACGCGCCGAACGACGAAGCGGTGATCGCCGCGGTGCGCGAGAAGGTGACGGCGCAGTGCAAGACCTTCCCGGTCTACGGCTGATCGATGCACTGTCCCTTCTGCCAGCATGAAGACACCCGCGTCATCGACTCGCGGCTCACCGAAGACGGTGGCACGGTACGGCGGCGGCGCGAGTGTCCGCAATGCGGCGAGCGTTTCAACACGTTCGAGACGGCGGAACTCAAGCTCCCGGCGATCGTCAAGTCCGGCGATCGCCGCGAGCCGTTCGATGAACACAAGCTGCGCGTGAGCTTCGAGCGCGCGTTGCAGAAGCGCCCGGTCGCCAGCGATGCCGTCGATGCCGCCATGCGCGCGGTGACGAACGACCTGCGCCGCAGCGGCGAGCGCGAGGTGCCGTCGCGGCAGGTGGGTGAACTGGTGATGCGCGAGCTCAAGGCGCTCGACCAGGTAGCCTACGTGCGCTTCGCCTCCGTATACCGCCGCTTCGAAGACGTGCACGCCTTCCGCGAGGAAATCGAAAAGCTCGAGCGCGACCTGCCCTCGCTCGAGGGCTTGCAGCTTCCGCTGCTGGAGGCGGCCAGGCGCGGTCGAAAAGGCTGATACGGCCCTGACGGCCCATGCGAGAATGGCCGTCATGTCCAAGCCTTTCTTCCCCGCCATCGACCACGTCCACATGGCCCAGGCCCTGCGCCTGGCCGAACGTGGCCTGTACACCACCCAGCCCAATCCGCGCGTCGGTTGCGTCATCGCGCGCGGCGAGACGGTGCTGGGCACCGGCTGGCATCCGAAGGCCGGTGAGCCCCATGCCGAGGTGTTCGCGCTGCGCGAGGCGGGCGAGGCGGCGCGTGGCGCCACCGCCTACGTCACGCTCGAGCCGTGCGCGCATCACGGGCGCACGCCGCCCTGCGCCGACGCGTTGATCGCCGCCGGCGTCGGCCGCGTGGTGATCGCGCATGAAGATCCGTTCGCCAAGGTGGACGGCAAGGGCATCGAGAAACTGCGGGCCGCGGGCATCGGCGTGCAGCTGGGCCTGATGCGTGAGGCGGCGCACGAGATCAACGTCGGCTTCTTCAGTCGCGTTCAACGCGGGCGCCCCTGGGTGCGGGTGAAACTCGCCATGAGCCTCGACGGTCGTACGGCGCTGGCCGACGGTTCGTCGAAGTGGATCACCGGCGATGCCGCGCGTGCCGACGTGCAGCGCTGGCGCGCGCGCGCCTCCGCGATCCTTTCGGCCAGCGGCACGGTACTCGCCGACGACCCGCGCCTCACCGTGCGCCTGGCCGACGGCGAGGCTTTCGTGCCGCCGTTGCGCGTGATCCTCGACACGAACCTGCGCACGCCCAGGGGCGCCCACGTGCTCGACGGCGAAGCGCCGATCGTGCTGTTGCATGCGCCGGGTGCTTCCGTGCCCGACCACCTTCGTGACGTTCGTCGCGTCGATATCCGTCGCGACGAAGGTGGGCTCGACCTGCGCGCCGTGCTGCATGGGCTTGCGCAGCAGGATGTCAACGAAGTGCACGTCGAGGCCGGTCCGGTGTTGTGCGGCGCGTTGCTCGCGCAGGGGCTTGCCGACGAATTGCTGGTGTACGTCGCGCCGGTGCTGCTCGGGCACACGGCGCGGCCGATGCTCGCGTTGCCGCCGCTGGACGACATGGCGTCGCGATGGACGTTGCGCACGGTGGATCGGCGGCAGGTGGGCGAAGACACGCGCCTGCTGATGCGACCGGATGCGGTGACGCCCGCATGACGGCGAGGAGATCGGTTTTGGCGATGAAACAGGTACGTTGGGGCATCATCGGCTGCGGCGCGGTGACGGAAATGAAGAGCGGTCCCGCCTTCTCGAAAGTGCCCGATTCGTCCCTCGTCGCCGTCATGCGTCGCGACGGCGACAAGGCGCGCGACTACGCGCAACGCCACGGCGTGCCGCGCTGGTACGACGATGCCGATGCGCTCATCCACGACGATGAAGTCGACGCGGTCTACGTCGCCACGCCGCCGTCGAGCCATCGCGAGCATGCGCTGAAGGCCATCGTCGCGGGCAAGCCGGTCTACGTCGAGAAGCCCATGGCGATGGACCATCGCGAATGCATGGACATCGTCGACGCGGGCAGGGCGGCGCACGTTCCCGTTTTCGTCGCGTATTACCGTCGCGCGCTGCCGAGGTTCACCACGATCGCCCGGCTGCTGCACGACGGCGCCATCGGGACGCCGCGCCTGGTGAACGTGTTGCTCCACCATCCCTTCGAAGCGCGCTACGCCGATCCGGCCAGGCTGCCTTGGACCGTGCGTCCGGAGATATCCGGTGGCGGCATCTTCGTGGACATCGGCTGCCATACGCTCGATATCCTCGATTTCCTGCTCGGCCCCATCGTCGACGTGCGCGGCATGGTGTCGAACCAGCTGGGCGCCTATCCGGCCGAGGACACGGTGGCGATGGCCTTCGCCTTCGGCAACGGCGTGCTCGGCACGGGCCTGTGGAATTTCGGCGCCGATCGCCGGGAAGACCGGGTCGAGATCGTGGGTGATCGCGGCCGGCTGGTGTTCGCCACGTTCGGTGACGGGCCGATCCGCGTGGAGACCGATGGACGCTCGGAAGAGCGGCGCGTTGCCAATCCCGAACACATCCAGCAACCGCTGATCGCCACCGTGGTGGATGCGCTGCTGGAACGAGGCGAATGCCCATCCACGGGCGACACCGCCGCGCGAACGAGCTGGGTGATGGACCAGGTCCTGCGTTAGGAGCACCCCTTGTCCCCGGAGGTGATATCCTTCGCGTCATACAAGCGTCTTCAGGGCGGGGCGAAACTCCCCACCGGCGGTAGGTTTCCGCAAGGGAACGAGCCCGCGAGCGCTCCCGGCATCCGCCAGGAGGTCAGCAGATCCGGTCAGACTCCGGAGCCGACGGTCACAGTCCGGATGAAAGAAGACGGCGTCGCGCGATCCCTTCACGGGGCGTTCGCCGCCATGCGCCTTGGGGCGTTTTTCGCTCACCACCGCGGGAAACGTTCATGAAAACCCATCGCTCCGCGGCCCCCGTGAAGGGAGGCCACTGACATGTTCACCGGCATCATCCAGGCCGTGGGCCGCATCGCCCGGCTCGAACCGCGCGGTGGCGACGTCCGCCTCGTCGTCGATACCGCCTCCCTCGACATGACCGACGTCGCCCTGGGCGACAGCATCGCCGTATCCGGCGTGTGCCTCACCGTGATCGAATTCGATGCCTCGAGTTTCGCGGCCGACGTCTCCAACGAAACCCTCTCGCTGACCTCGCTGGGCGACCGCCGCCCGGGCGACGCCGTGAACCTCGAAAAGGCCCTGCGCCTGGCCGACCGCCTCGGTGGCCACCTGGTCTCCGGCCATGTCGACGGCCTGGGCAAGGTGGTGTCCATCGCGCCCGACGGCCGTTCGTTGCGCTGGACCTTCGAAGTGCCGCGCGAGATCGCCCGCTACATCGCCCACAAGGGCTCGGTGTGCATCGACGGCACCAGCCTCACCGTGAACGAGGTCAACGGCAACCGTTTCGGCGTGAACCTTATCCCCCACACGGTGGAACACACGACGTTCTCGGCACGCCGGCCCCGCGATGCGGTGAACATCGAGGTCGACGTCGTGGCGCGTTACGTCGAACGCCTGCTTTCCGCGGGCGAGGCGCCGCGCCTCGACGAGGCTTTCCTGAAGCAGCACGGCTTCGCCTGACCCGGATAACCAGCGCATGGCATTCAACACCATCCCCGAGATCCTCGAGGACATCCGCAACGGCCGCATGGTCGTGATCCTCGACGACGAGGATCGCGAAAACGAGGGCGACATCGTGATGGCCGCCGAAAAGGTGCGCCCCGAAGACGTGAACTTCATGGTGAAGGAAGCGCGCGGCCTGCTCTGCCTCACCCTCACCGAACAGCGCACGCGCCAGCTCGGCCTGAAGCCGATGGTGAGCGACAACAACTCGCCGTTCCATACCAACTTCACGGTATCGATCGAGGCGGCCGAGGGCGTCACCACTGGCATCTCGGCGCACGATCGCGCGCGTACCATCCAGGTAGCCGCCGCGCGCGACGCGAAGCCCGCCGACATCACCATGCCCGGCCACATCTTCCCGCTCACGGCGCAGCCGGGCGGCGTGCTCACTCGCGCGGGCCACACCGAGGCGGGCTGTGATCTCGCCGCGATGGCGGGCCTGGAGCCGGCCTCGGTGCTGATCGAGATCCTCCACGACGACGGCTCGATGGCGCGTCGCCCCGAGCTGGAGGTCTTCGCGGCGAAGCACGGACTGAAGATCGGCACCATCGCCGACCTCATCCGCTATCGCCTGGAAACCGAGAAGACCATCGAGCGCGTGCACGAGGAAGACGTCGACACCGAGTTCGGTGCGTTCCGCCTCGTGGCCTACCGCGACGGCATCCGCCGTGGCCTGCACTTCGCGCTGACGCGCGGCAGCGTGGACGACGGCGAGCCGGTGCTCACCCGCGTGCACGTGCGCAATACGTTGTCCGACGTGTTGCACCTGCGCCGCGCCGACCTGGGCCAGACGGTCACCGAAGCCCTGCGGCGCATCGATGCGGCCGATCGCGGCGTGCTGCTGGTGCTGTCGGGCGAGGACACACCCGATGCGTTGCTCGCCCGGTTGAAGGGCGAGCGTGCGCCTCTGGTCGCGCCGAAGGACGACCAGGAGTGGCGTCAGCTCGGCCTGGGCGCGCAGATCCTCGCCGACCTGGGCGTAAAGCGCTTGCGCGTGATCGGCACGCCGCGCAAGTTCGTCGGCATCGCGGGGTTCGGGTTGGAAGTGGTGGAGTAGGTCGCTCTCCTGAACGCCCCGCCCTGAGCTCCTGCGTGCGCAGGAGCCCAGGGCGGGGTGTCCGAAGTTGCCAACCCGTCCCACACTCCGTATCAAGTAACGATGACCTACGACATCCGCCTGATCGCCCCTTCCGGTTACCCGCACAACGTCGCCGCCATGCGGCGCGGCGTCGAGCGTCTGGAAAAGGAAGGTCATCGCCTCTCTGGCCTCGACGTGCTCGACCGCCGCCACCTCCGCTTCGCCGGTACCGATGCCGAGCGTGCCGCCGACCTCAACGCGCTGGTCGACGGTCCGCTCCCTGACGTGGTACTCGCCATCCGTGGCGGCTACGGCGCGCATCCGCTGCTTCCGCTGCTCGACTACGACGGCCTGCGCCGCCTCGCCGGCGCACCGGTGGCCCTGGTCGGCCACAGCGACTTCACGGCGCTGCAATGCGCCTTGCTGGCACGCAGCGGCGTGGCGACGCTGGGCGGTCCGATGCTCGGCCCGGACTTCGGTGCGTCCGAACTCGATCCGCTCACGGCCAGCCACTTCTGGAGCGTGCTCGCCTCCGATCGCGCCGAGGCGTCGTGGGACGCGCCGGAGACCTCGGATCTCGCGGTGGAAGGCACGATCTGGGGCGGCAACCTCGCCATGCTCACCAGCCTGGCCGGATCGCCGTATTTCCCCGGGATCGACGGCGGCATCCTGTTCATCGAAGACATCGCCGAGCCGCCCTACCGGGTGGAGCGGATGCTCTACCACCTCGTCCACGCGGGCGTGCTGAAGCGGCAGAAAGCCCTCGTGGTGGGCGACTTCACCAGCTACCGGGTCGCCGAGTACGACAACGGCTATGACCTGCCGGTCACCTTCGAGCGAATCGTCGCCGCGACGGGCATTCCGCTGGTTCGCGGCCTGCCGTTCGGCCATGCGGCGGCCAAGCTCACCCTGCCTTTCGGCGTGTCCGGGCGCCTCGACGTGACCGCCGGCCGGGCCCGTCTGGCCTTCGCCGGGCACCCGCGACCCAAAACCCCGTAAAATACCCGGCCGCCCGGCGGCCACCCCCGCCATCAGGACACCCCACATGAAGATCATCGAAGGCGATTTCGCCACTCCCAAGGGCCGTTTCGCCATCGTCGCCGGCCGTTTCAACGCGTTCGTCGTCGAACCGCTGGTGGACGGCGCGCGCGACGCGCTCGTGCGCCATGGCGTGAAAGACGACGCGATCGACCTGATCCGCGTGCCCGGCGCCTGGGAAATCGCCCAGGCCGCCTACAAGGTCGCCGCGTCGGGCCAGTATGCCGCCGTGATCGGCCTGGGCGCCGTCATCCGCGGCTCCACCCCGCACTTCGACTACGTGGCCGGCGAAGCCGCCAAGGGACTGGGCCAGGCCGCCTACGCGTCCGGCGTGCCGGTGTGCTTCGGCGTGCTCACCACCGACAGCATCGAGCAGGCCATCGAGCGTGCCGGCACCAAGGCGGGCAACAAGGGTGCCGACGCGGCGATGGTCGCGATCGAAATGACCAACCTCTACGCGAAGCTCGGCCAATGACCAACGCCCCCTCGCACGGCATCGATCTCCAGGCCCGTTCGCGCGCCCGCCGTCGCGCGCTCCAGGCGCTCTATGCCTGGCAGGTGGGCGGTTCGAAGATGGGCAGCGTCATCGCGCAGTTCCGTCACGAGCAGGACATGGAAGTGGCCGACCTCGAATACTTCGAAGACATCCTGCGCGGCGTGGAGCAGCACGTGGCCGAGCTCGACGAAGGCATCAAGCCCTTCGTCGACCGCGAGGTGGGCCAGATCGATCCCATCGAGCGTGCCGCGCTGCGCATGGGTGCCTACGAGCTGAAATATCGGCCCGACGTGCCCTACCGCGTGGTGATCAACGAAGCGGTGGAAGCCACCAAGCGCTTCGGCGCCGACCACGGCCACAGCTATGTGAACGGCGTGCTCGACAAACTCGCGACGCACTGGCGTACGGCCGAAAAGCGATCCTGATGCTCCACCCCTGAGGGAGCACGCATGGAATTCGACCTGATCGAACGCATCCGCCGGCACACGGACGTCAACCGCGACGACGTGGCGACCGGCATCGGCGACGACGCGGCCGTGGTCGCCGTCCCGGCCGGTCGCGAACTCGCGATCGCCGTGGACACCCTCGTGGAAGGCGTGCACTTCCCCGTGGGGACGGCACCCGCGGACATCGGCTGGAAAGCCCTCGCCGTGAATCTTTCCGACTTGGCCGCGATGGGCGCGACCCCCGCGTGGGCCTTGCTCGCGCTCACGCTGCCCACCTCCGACGAAGCCTTCGTCGACGGACTGGCCCAGGGCTTCGCCGAACTCGCCACGCCGTATCGCCTCGCCCTGATCGGCGGCGACACCACGCGGGGTCCGCTCACCGTCACCGTCGCCGTGCACGGGTTCACCGCGCCCGGCGAAGCCCTGCTGCGCTCCGGCGCGCGCGTGGGCGACGTCGTGATGGTCACTGGCACGCTGGGCGATGCCGCGGCGGGCCTGCGCTGCCTCGCCGAAGCGGACGCGTCGCCCTATGCCGCGCTCGTCGAACGGCTCAACCGGCCCACGCCGCGCGTGAGCGCGGGCCAGGCGCTGCGTGGCATCGCCACGGCCTGCATCGACGTCTCCGACGGCCTGGTCGCCGACCTTGGCCATCTCTGCGCGCGAAGTGGCGTGGGCGCCGAGATCGACGTGGCGATGCTGCCGCGTTCGTCGGCCATGCTCGCGCACTTCCACGATGCCGATGCCATCGACTTCGCCCTGGGCGGCGGCGACGACTACGAGTTGTGCTTCACCGTGCCCGCCGATCGCGCGAACGAGGTGGCCGCCGATCTCGCCCGCGTCGGTGGCGGTGCCACGCGGATCGGCCGCGTGGTGGAGGGCGCGGGCGTGCGCGTGATCGATGCGTCGGGGCAGGCGGTCGCCCCGGTGCGCGCGGGCTGGAACCACTTCGCCGCATGAGCACCAAATACGTCCTCGACGCGGCGGACCGCCGCCGGCTGCTCGCGTCGCCGGCGGGATGGATCGCCTGCGGTTTCGGCTCGGGCCTGGTGCCGAAGGCCCAGGGCACGGCCGGCTCGCTCGCCGCGCTGGTGCCGTGGCTCCTGCTGCGCGGCCTGCCGCCGTCGGTATGGCTGTCGATCATCGTGCTGTCGTTCGCGCTGGGCGTGTGGGCGTGCGATGTCGCCGGTCGACGGATCGGCGTGGACGACCATCGCAGCCTCGTCTGGGATGAATTCGTGGGTCAGTGGGTCGCCTTGCTGCCCGCGTTGTGGGCTCCGTGGTGGGCCGTCATCCCCGGTTTCGCGCTGTTCCGTCTCTTCGACGTGGCCAAGCCGCCACCGATCGGCTGGCTCGACCGCCGAGTGAAGGGCGGCCTGGGCGTGATGCTCGACGACCTCATCGCCGGTATCTTCGCCGCGGTGGTGCTTCGCATCGTGCTGTCGTTCGCCTGAGGAAACCTATGGAATACCGTCGCCTGGGCTCGACCGGCCTGCCACTGTCCGCGCTGTCGTACGGCGCCTGGGTCACCTTCGGCCGGCAGGTGGGGCGTTCGGATGCGCGCGAGCTGATCGCGCTGGCCTACGACCATGGCGTGAATTTCTTCGATAACGCCGAAACGTATAACGCCGGCGACGCCGAGCGGCTGATGGGCGACGTGATCGCCGACCTGCGCCTGCCGCGCGATGCGTATTGCGTGTCGAGCAAGGTGTATTTCGGTGCGACCGCCCATCCCAGGCCCACCCAGAAAGGCCTGTCGCGCAAGCACGTGTTCGATGCCTGCCACCAGGCCTTGCAGCGTTTGCGGGTGGATTACCTGGACCTCTACTTCTGCCACCGTCCCGATCCGGATGCGCCGGTGCTCGAGACGGTGTGGGCGATGGATACGCTCGTGCGCCAGGGCAAGGTGCTCTACTGGGGTACCAGCGAATGGCCGGCGACGCTCATCGACGAGGCGCATCGCGTGGCGCGTGAGCATGGGCTCGTGCCCCCCTCGATGGAACAGCCGCAGTACAACCTGCTGCACCGCGATCGCGTGGAGCGTGAATATGCGCCGCTGTACGCCGACCACGGTATGGGCACCACGATTTGGTCGCCGCTGGCGTCCGGGCGATTGACCGGCAAATACAACGATGGCGTGCCGGCGGATTCGCGCCTGGGGCATCCGGATTACGCGTGGTTGCGCGACCAGTTGCTCGGCGACGAAGCGGCGTCGAAGAAAATCCGCGCGCTGGCGGCGGTCGCCGACGACCTGGGTATTCCCATGGCTCGAATGGCGCTCGCCTGGTGTCTGAAGAATCCGAATGTTTCCACGGTGATTCTCGGGGCGAGCAAGAGGCATCAATTGGAAGAGAACCTGTCGGCGCTGGACGCCGTGCCCTTGCTCGACGATGCCGTCATGGCACGCATCGAAGCCGCGCTCTGACCGGTTCGCCGGTGCGATCGGCTCCCACCCCTTCGGTAGCAGGATCTCGGTAGACCTGACCTGTTCGGCTGCCAGTCTTCGATGACCCGGCTACCGAAGGGGTGGGAGCCGATCGCATCGGCGAACCCGAGCGAAGCGAAGCATCAAACGTCGCCGTACAACGCCTGCAACGCGGCGATCGCCGCCAATCCCGCCGTTTCGGTGCGCAAGATGCGCGGCCCCAGCCGCAGCCCGATAAACCCGGCTCCCGTCAACGCCGCCCGGTCGCGCTCCCCGAAGCCGCCCTCGGGCCCGATCGCCAGAATCGCGGCATCGCGCAGCCCCAGTTCCCCCGGCCGCTTCGTCCCTTCGGGCAACAACGCCAGCCGCATCGGTCCGCCTTCCCCGAGCGACGATAGCCATGCCGCCAAGGGCACCGCGGGCTCGATAACCGGCACCCGCGCCCGCCCCGACTGCTCGCACGCGCTCGACGCCACCGCCCGCCAGTGCGCCAGGCGTTTTTCGGCACGCGCCGCATCCAGTTTCACTTCCGAACGCTCGGTCACCAGCGGCACGATGCGCGCGATGCCCAGCTCGGTGGCCTTCTGCACGATCAGGTCCATCTTCTCGCCGCGTGCCACGCCCTGGGCCAGCGTGAGCGACAGCGGCGATTCGTTGTCGAGGACGCGGCCGTCGCCGATCGTCGCGCGCACTTCGCGCTTGCCGACGGCGCTCAGCACCGCGTCGTATTCCATGCCGTCGTCGCCGGCGAACAGCACCACGGGCGCCCCCACGTCCAGGCGCAAGACGCGCGCCACGTGTTCGCCGGCCTGGGCGGGAAGGGTGATGTCGGTGCCGCTCGCCAGCGGCATGTCGGCGTGGATTCGGATGGTTCGCATGGCGCGCATTGTAGCCAGCCGCGCGCCGGGCTATCGTCGCCGGGTTCACGAAGGAGCCCGATATGCCGATCGTCTGGTACTTCGATTTCGTCTCGCCGTTCTGCTGGCTGCAATGGCCGGCCATCCGCCGCCTGGCGCAGGAGCGCGAGGTAACGCTGCGGCCCATGCTGTTCGGGGCGCTGCTCAAGCAGATGGATCAGCGCGGACCCGCCGAGATCCCGCGCAAACGCGAATTCACCTATCGCCATGCGCTATGGCGGGCGCGGCGGAGGGGCATGCCGTTGAAGTTTCCGCCCTCCCACCCGTTCAATCCCCTGCCCGCGCTGCGTCTGTGCGTGGCGGCGGGTACGAGCGTGGAAACGGTGGGAAGCCTATTCGAGTGGCTATGGGTTCATGGCCGCGCGGGCGACAGCCTCGAGGCGCTGGCGCCGCTGGCCACCTCGTTGGGCATCGACGACATGCAGGCCGCGCTGTCGTCGCCGGAGGTGAAGGCGACGCTCCAGGCCAACTTCGAGGAGGCCATGCGCCACGGGGTGTACGGCGTGCCCACGCTGGCCATCGGCGGCGAGCTGTTTTGGGGCGACGATGCGCACGATTTCGCGATGGATTACCTGCGCGACCCGGGACTGTTCGCCGACGGCGAGATGGCTCGCCTCGGCGAACTCCCCGTCGGCCTGTCGCGCGTCTAGGCCACCGCCTTTTCGATGCCCGCGATAGCCGTGTCGACCATGAAATCGATCTCGTCGGGCGTGATCACGTAAGGCGGCATGAAGTAGACGACGTTACCCAGCGGCCGCAACAGCGCGCCGTGTTCCAGGCCATGCCGGTAGACGCGAAGCCCGCGCCGGTCGCCGGACGGGAAGGGCGCGCGCGAGCCCTTGTCGGCCACCAGTTCGACGGCGGCGATCATCCCGGTCTGGCGCACGTGACCCACGTGCGGGTGGTCGGCCAGGGGAGCGATGCGGCGCGCAAGGTGGGCCGCCAGGTCGCGGTTGCGTTCCAGCACCGGATCGTCGCGGAAGAACTTCAGCGTGGCGGTGGCGGCGCGGCAGGCGAGCGGGTTGCCGGTATAGCTGTGCGAATGCAGGAAGGCCTTGCCGGCCGCGTATTCCGCGTAGAAGGCCTGGTAGACGTCGTGCGTGGTGACCACCGCGGACAACGGCAGGAAGCCACCGGTAAGGCCTTTCGACAGGCACATGAAGTCGGGCGAGATGCCGGCCTGCTCGCAGGCGAACAGGGTGCCGGTGCGGCCGAACCCCACGGCGATCTCGTCGGCGATCAGGTGCACGTGGAACTCGTCGCACAGCGCGCGCAAACCGGTGAGGTACGAGGCGTCGTACATGCGCATGCCGCCCGCGCATTGCACCAGCGGTTCGACGATGACGGCGCAGGTTTCGTGCGCGTGGCGCTCCAGCAACGTACGCATCTCGCCCAGGCGGCGCGTGGCGATCTCCCGCGGCGTTTCGCCCGGCTCGCCCTCGAAGGTATCGGGCGAGGGCGCGAGTTCCGGCGTGAGCAGTAGCGGCGCGTACGTGGTGCGGTAGAGCGCCACGTCGCTCACCGAGAGCGCGCCCAGCGTTTCGCCGTGATAGCTGCCGGTCAGCGCGATGAAGCGCGTTTTCTCGCCGTGGCCGCGATTGAGCCAGTAATGGAAGCTCATCTTCAGCGCCACCTCGACGGCGGCCGAACCGTTGTCGGCGAGGAACACGCGATCCAGGCCCGCCGGCGTGATCCGTACCAGTTCCTCGGCCAGCTCCACCGCCGGCTCGTGGGTGAATCCCGCGAAGATCACGTGTTCCAGGCGGTCGAGCTGGTCTTTCAGCGCGGCGCCGATGCGCGGTTCGGCGTGGCCGAAGAGGTTGGTCCACCAGGAACTCACGGCGTCGAGGTAGCGTTTGCCGTCGGTGCCGACCAGCCACGCCCCTTCGCCCCGCAGGACGGGTACCATCGGTAGGGTTTCGTGGTCGTGCATCTGGGTGCAAGGGTGCCAGAGCACGGAAAGATCGCGCGCTGCCAGCGCGTCGGGCCGCGGGGCGGCGAAAAGGGTGTCGTTCATCCGCCCCATGATCCGCCTTGCATGGCCTGCTCTCAAGTGAGGTGCCTGTTGAAGTGGTTCCGACGGATCGCCATCGCGATCGTGCTGCTGGCGCTGTGCGCCGGCGTGTTCTACTGGTTCCTGCCCGCGCGGCTGGCCGCATCGTTCATCGAGCAGCGCGCGCGCGGGCTCACGCTGGACGGCGTCTCGGGCACCGCGTGGGACGGCCACGCGGCGCGCGTGCTCTCGGCCGGCGGCCACGACCTGGGGGCGCTCGACTGGACCCTGGGTCGCGACGCCATCCTCGGTCGCATCCACCTGGGCCTCCACCTGGAGGGGGCGTCAGGACGAGTGGACGCCCATATCGACCGCACGGAACCGGATCGCACCCTCCTGAGCGGCATCGATTTCCGCCTCGACGCCGCCGCCCTGGCCGGCCCGGCCCTGCCGCGCGAACTGGTGCCCCGGGGCACGGTGGAAGGCCGCGTGCCGCGCGCCGTGTTGCAGGGTAACTGGCCCATGGAACTCGATGCCGAGGTGCGCTGGCTGCAGGCGGCGGTCAGGACGCCGGAGGGCTACGTCGCCCTCGGTGGCATCGCGTTGAAGGCCGAGAGCCGCGCGGGCGTGCTCCGGGCACGCGTGGCCGACGACGGCGAAGGGTCGCTCGGCGTCGATGCCACCCTGGCCGGTTCGCCGCTGGGCTGGCGCCTCGCGGGCAAGCTCGCGCCACGCATCCAGGACACCGCATTGACCCATCTCATCGCCCGCTTCGGCCCCGTGGGCCGCGACGGTACCGTCATCCTCGACCGCAAGGCCGGCCTCGCGCCCGCGACCACGCCATGACCGACATCCTCGACAAGGCCCTCGCGGCCGCCCGTGACGCCGCCGGAGCGGCGGCCGAGATCATCCTCCACTATTGGCGCACAGGCGTCGGGGTGGACCTCAAGGGCGACGACACGCCCGTGACGGCCGCCGATCGCGAAGCGGAGATGGCCATCCGCGGCATCCTCGCCGCGGCGCTGCCCGAAGCGGGCATCTACGGCGAGGAATACGGCGCCGACGACACCTCGCGCGAATGGCTCTGGCTGGTCGATCCGCTCGACGGCACCAAGAGCTTCGTGCGCCGCACGCCGTTCTTCTCCACGCAGATCGCGCTCATGCACCGCGGCGAGCTGGTGCTGGGGGTGTCCTCGGCACCCGTCTACGGCGAGCGCATGTGGGCCGTGCGCGGGCGCGGCGCCTTTCTCGACGGCGAGCCGGTGCGCGTGGCCGCCACGCAGCGGATGGCCGAGGCCTCGATCTCCACCGGCAACGTGAAGACGCTCACCGGCGACGCGCGCTGGGATGCGCTCGGCGCGATGATCCGCGACAGCAACCGGATCCGGGGTTATGGCGATTTCTGCCACTACCACCTCCTCGCGCGCGGCGGCCTCGACCTGGTGATCGAGTCGGACGTGAACATCCTCGACGTGGCCGCGCTGGCCGTGATC
Organism: Luteibacter sp. CQ10; assembly: GCF_040900725.1. Taxonomy (NCBI): domain Bacteria; kingdom Pseudomonadati; phylum Pseudomonadota; class Gammaproteobacteria; order Lysobacterales; family Rhodanobacteraceae; genus Luteibacter; species Luteibacter sp. CQ10. The sequence continues at coordinate 75,573 of NZ_JAEUYM010000001.1, forward strand.
GTGCGCGAAGCCGGCGGCGTCTTCACCGACCTCGACGGCGCCGGCCCCACGCTGGAGACGAAAAGCGTGCTGGCAGGCACGCCGGCCGTCCATGCCGCGGCGCTCGCACGCCTGCGGGACGCTACAATCGACCGATGAACAAGCGCCCCACGATCCTCGCCACGCGCGATGCGCCCGACAGCTACCTCCGCCGCGCGGAGGAGGTCGACCTCGAATTCTCCAACGGCGAGCGCCGCACCTACCAGCGGCTGAAGGGGGGCGGTCATGGCGCGGTGCTCATCGTCGCCATGCACGACGCCGACACGGTACTGCTGGTGCGCGAATACGGTGTCGGCGTCGACCGTTACGAACTGGGCGTGCCCAAGGGGCGGCTGGATCGCGACGAGACGGTGGAGCAGGGCGCCGATCGCGAACTGAAGGAAGAGGTCGGTTTCGGCGCGCGCAAGCTCACCATCCTCGGTACCTTGTCGCTGTCGCCGTCGTACATGACCCACATGGCCCACGTGGTGCTCGCCGAAGACCTCTACCCCGAGCGCCTGCAGGGTGACGAACCCGAAGAACTCGAGGTGGTGCCCTGGCGCATGAACGACCTGCACACGCTGATCGCTCGCGACGACGTGACCGAGGGCCGTTCCATCGCCGCGTTGTTCATGGCCCGCGAATACCTCGCCGGGCGGTACCGTCCGGCATGAGCGCCGTCGATCCCGCCCACTACCTCGACGACCTACGTGCCATCGCGCGCCGCGCGGCCGATGCCATCCTCGACGTCTACGCGCAGGATTTCGAGGTGGTCTGCAAGGCCGACGATTCCCCCGTCACCGCCGCCGACCTCGCCGCGCAGCGCGTCATCACCGAAGGGCTGGCCGCCATCGCGCCCAACGTGCCGGTGATTTCCGAGGAGGCCACGGCGGCGTCGTGGGCGGAGCGACGCACGTGGCGTCGCCACTGGCTGGTCGATCCGCTCGACGGCACGCGCGAGTTCATCAAGCGCAATGGCGAGTTCACCGTGAACATCGCCCTCATCGAGAACCACCGTCCCGTGCTCGGCGTGGTGCTCGCGCCGGTGGGCGGCGACGCGTACTACGCCGCGAGCGGCCTCGGCGCGTGGCGGCAGGCCACGCCGGACGCCGAACCGGTGCGCATCCGTTCGCGCGTCGCGGGCGAGACGTTGCGCGTCACCGGCAGCCACTGGAGCGGCGGCATGGCGGCCACGCTGCTCGACCGCCTCGGTCCGCACGATCGCCTGCCGCTGGGATCGTCGCTCAAGTTCTGCGTGATCGCGCGCGGCGACGCCGACCTCTACCTGCGTCTGGGCGCCACCTCGGAATGGGACACGGCGGCGGCGCAATGCGTGCTGGAAGAAGCCGGCGGCGCGGTGCTCGACCTGGCCGGGCGGCCCTTCCGTTACAACACCCGCGATTCGCTCATCAATCCCGAGTTCATCGCCTGCGGCGACACCGAGGTCGACTGGGCGGCACGTCTCGTCGATCCGGACGACAACGCATGACACGCCTCGTCGACGACCTGCTCGCGATCATGGCCCGCCTGCGCGATCCGGAAAGCGGCTGTCCGTGGGACGTGAAACAGAATTTTTCCACCATCGCGCCGTACACCATCGAGGAAGCCTACGAGGTGGCCGACGCGATCGACCGCGGCGACATGCACGACCTGCGCGACGAGCTGGGCGACTTGCTGCTGCAGGTGGTGTTCCATGCGCGCATGGCGGAAGAAGCCGGGCACTTCGCGTTCGGCGACGTGGTGGACGCCATTTGCGAGAAGATGCTGCGCCGTCATCCGCACGTGTTCGGCGACGTCACGCACGAGAGCGACGCGGCGCGTTCGCGCGACTGGGATCGCCTGAAGGCGGAGGAGCGTGCGGCGAAGGGCGGCGACGACACGAGCGCTTTGGCCGGCATCTCGCGCGGACTGCCCGAATGGCAGCGCGCGGTGAAATTACAGAAGCGCGCGGCGAATACGGGTTTCGATTGGCCCGATCATCGTCCGGTGCTCGACAAGCTCGCCGAGGAGCTGGAAGAAGTTCGCCACGAGTTCGATAACGGTGCCGACGAAGAGCGTCTCGCGGACGAGATCGGCGACGTGCTGTTCGTGGCGGCGAATCTCGCGCGGCACGCGAAGGTGGACGTGTCGCGTGCGTTGCGCGGGGCGAACGCGAAGTTCGAGCGGCGTTTCCGGGCGATGGAGGCGCTGGCGGCCGCCCAGGGGCGTACGCTGTCGTCGTATTCGCTGGAAGAGCAGGAAGGGCTATGGGCTCGCGTGAAGCGCGAGGCATCGTGATTCGCCGATACGATCGGCTCCCACCCTTCGGTAGGACGGCTCTCGAAAAGGTGGTGTCGATGGGCCACCCCGTCGGCCGGAGGAATGGGGGACCGCTGAGGGCGTACGTGATTCGCCGATGCGATCGGCTCCCACCCCATCGGTAGGACGGCTCTCGAAAAGGTGGTGTCGATGGCCCACCCCTTCGGCAGGAGGGATATGTTGAATGGGTGCTACCGAAGGGGTGGGAGCGGATCGTATCCGCGAACGGGGCTAGCCGATTACTTCGAATCCGCCGACTTGGCCGCCGCACGCTGCTGCATGCGCGACTTGAACGCTTCCATCGCCTCGTGGCGCTTCTGGTCCTGCGCGAGGCTCTCGTCGAGGCTCTTGCGCATCGTCGCGATCGCGGCGTCGGTATCCTTCGGCTGCAACTGCGCGCGGGCGAGGTGACGGTAGGCGTATTCGCGCACCATCGGGTTCTGCGACTTGGCGAGCACCTCGTTGTAAAGCGCCGGCAGCTCCTTCTGGCGGCCGGACATGACGTAGAGGCGCTCCAGGCCACGGAGGTCGCCGATCACGCCCGAACGGGCCATGCCGCCGCGATCGTGGCGGCCCCAGCCATGATGGCCGCGTTCGCCGCCCTGGCCCCATGCGTGGTCCTGGCCGGGCTGGGCGTGGGGAGCGACCTTGGCGGCGGGCGCCGGCGGAGCGGCATCCTGCGCGTACGCGAAGGCGGCCGAACCGGCGAGGAGGAGGGAAGCGACGGTGGCGATGAGGGTCTTGCGCTGCATGGATGGTCTCCGAGGGAGGAAAGGACTTGCACGGGGAAAAACGTGCCGTGCGGGCGCCGGTTGACCGCTGCGTTGCCGTACGCTCAGTTTCGTGTGAAATCGCCGTTTGCAACCTTTTGCGGTGCGGCGGCATCCATCACCGGAACACCCATTCACCGGAGGAAGTACCCATGCGCCACCTCATCCTTGCCGCCGTGCTGCTGATGCCTGCCGTGGCCCTGGCCTACGACGAACCGCAGTGCCGATTCGGCGCAGACCGCCATCTCGATCTCGACATGGGCGGCGTGCACCGCGTGCGCTTCGTGGTGAACTCCCATGACCTCCAGGTCGACGGCAGCGGAAGCGGCAAGCCCACCGTCGACGGCCGCGCGTGCGCCTCCAGCCAGGACATCGTCGACAGCCTGGTGGTCGAACAGACCAGGGAAGGCGACACGCTCGTGGTGGAACTGAAGGACAAACGCCATGGCTGGTCGGGTTTCGGCAACAGCTACGCCTACCTCAAGGTCAAGGCGAGCATCCCGGGCAACCTGCCCGTGGTCGTGGAGGGTGGTTCGGGTGACGTCGAAGTACGCCACGTGGCCTCCCTGCAGGCGTCGGCGGGCTCGGGCGACGTCGAAGCGAACGACGTGCGTGGCGAGGTGCAGGCCAACGTGGGCTCGGGCGACCTCAAGCTCAGCCATACGGGGCCGGTGGACGTGAGTTCCGTCGGCTCGGGCGACCTGACCGTGCGCGATGCGCGCGGCGTGCGGATTGGCACGGTCGGTTCGGGTGACGCCAAGCTGACCGACATCCAGGGCGACGTGAGCGTGGGAACCGTGGGCTCGGGCGATCTCGTCGTGGACGGCGTCAAGGGCAACCTCACCGTGCGTTCCCATGGCAGCGGCGACATCGAGCACCACGACGTGAGCGGCAAGGTCGACGTGCCACGCGACGACGATTGATCATGACGGTTCGACCACCTCGTCAACCGATATGATCCGTCCGTCCCGGACGGAACGACTCGAATGACCTGGTTGCCCGAATCGCTGCGCGCCCTGCGCCGCGACGTGTTTTTCCTCGTGTTGCTCGGCGTGGCGGTCGCCTTTGCGATCGCCACGCCGTCGCGCGTCCCCTCGTGGCCGTCGCTGGTGGATTGGCCGACCATCGCCGCCCTATGCGGATTGCTGTTGCTTACCAAGGCGGTGGAGACGAGCGGCGCGCTCGACGTGGCCGGCCACTGGCTCATCGACCGGACCTCGACGCGCCGCGTGGCCGCGCTCGGCTTGGTGGCCGCCACGGCGCTGTCGTCGATGCTGCTCACCAACGACGTCTCGCTGTTCGTGATGGTGCCGCTCACCTTGAGCATGTGCCGCATCGCCCGCATGCCCGCGACGCGGCTGGTCGTGTTCGAAGCCCTCGCGGTTAATGCCGGATCGATGCTCACGCCGATCGGCAACCCGCAGAACCTGTTCCTCTGGCAGCAGTGGGGCGTGGGTTTCGGCGGTTTCGTGTGGGCGATGCTGCCGCTGGCCGGACTGGCGCTGACGGCACTGCTCGTGGTCACCGCGTTCGCGTTTCCCGGGCAGGCGCTCGAAGTGCACGAACGGGCATCGCATCAGGTGGATCGCGCGCTGCTCGTCGTGGCGGCGGTGCTCTACGTGCCTTTCCTCGTGCTGGCGGACCTGGGACACGCCGCCTGGGCCCTCGCGGGCGTGCTCGCCACGTTCGTCGTGTTTCGCCGACGCATCGTGGGGGCGATCGACTGGGGGTTGCTGCTCACCTTCGTGCTGATGTTCATCGACCTGCGCTCGCTGGCCGCGCTCGACGTCGTGCGTTCGTTCCTGGGGTCGCTCGGGCTGGCGCAGGCGCCGCACCTCTACGCGACGGGTGCGTTGGCCTCGCAGGTGGTGAGCAACGTGCCGGCGGCGATCCTGCTGGCGGAGTATTCGCACGATTGGCGCACGCTGGCGTGGGCGGTGAACGTGGGCGGGTTCGGTTTCGTGCTGGGCTCGCTGGCCAACCTGATCGCGTTGCGGCTGCTCGGCGAGAAGAAGGCCTGGGCCAGCTTCCATGCGTGGTCGGTGCCGTTCTTCGTGGCGATCGGGCTGCTGGGGTGGGCGTTGCTCTAGGCGACGCTGTTCGCCGATACGATCGGCTCCCACCCCTTCGGTAGCGAGGTTTTGCCACGCTTGCTACCGAAGGGGTGGGAGCCGATCGTATCGGCGAATGGCCTCAGGCCTTGCGCGTGCCCGCGACGCCGGTATTGCTGTTGCCCTTGTCGTGCTTCTTGATGAAGCCGCGCACGTGGGGATACACCACTGATGCAGGCTATCGCTCGGTAGGAGCCGATTCATCGGCGATCCCTAACGGTGTCGCCAACTGGCATCGCCGCTGAAGCGGCTCCTACCAAGCGCGGAGAGGCAATGTGAGTGTTCAGGCCTTGCGCGTGCCTGCGGCGCCGGTGTTGCTGTTGCCCTTGTCGTGCTTCTTGATGAAGTCGCGCACGTCGGGATACACCACCTCGCGCCAGCGGCGGCCGCTGAAGATGCCGTAATGACCGGCCCCGGCCACGGTGATGTGCTGCTTGCGCTTCTTCGCGATGCCCTTGCACAGGCCGTGCGCCGCTTCGGTTTGCCCGGGCCCGGAAATGTCGTCGAGCTCGCCTTCGATGGTGAGCAGCGCGGTGTCCTTGATGGCGGCGGGCTTCACCCGTTCGCCGTTGACGTCCCACGTGCCCTTCGGCAGGCGGTGTTCCTGGAACACCGTCTCGATGGTATCGAGGTAGTACTCGGCCGGCATGTCGAGCACGGCGTTGTACTCGTCGTAGAACTTGCGGTGCGCCTCGGCGTCGTCGAGATCGCCCTTGCGCAGGTTTTCGTAGAAGTCCCAATGCGACATCACATGGCGGCTGGGATTCATCGCCATGAAACCGGCATGCTGCAGGAAGCCCGGATACACGTCACGGCCGGCGCCCGGATACTGGTAGGGCACCTTGTGGATGAGCTGGCTGCGGAACCACGACAGCGGCCGCGTGGTGGCGAGGTTGTCGACGCTGGTGGGGCTCTTGCGCGTGTCGATGGGGCCGCCCATGAGGGTGAGCGTGGCCGGCGTGGGCTCCCCACGCGCCGCCATCAGCGAGACGGCTGCGAGCACCGGCACGGTAGGCTGGCATACCGACACCACGTGCGCGCGATGCACGCCGACGTGGCGGATGAATTCCTCGATGTACGACACGTAGTCGGCCAGCGAGAAGGAGCCTTCGCTCGCCGGGATCATGCGCGCGTCGACCCAGTCGGTGATGTACACCTTGTGGTCGCGCAGCAGGGTGCGCACCGTATCGCGCAGCAACGTGGAATGGTGACCGGACAGCGGCGCCACCACGAGCACGGCCGGGTCGTGTTTCATCCGGTCGACCGTGGCCTGGTCGTCGGAGAACCGCTTGAAGCGCTTGAGCGTGCAGAACGGCTTGCTCATCGCCACCTGTTCGACGATGGCCACGTCGTGGTCATGCGCGTGCACGCTGTGGATGCCGAACTCCGGTTTCTCGTAAGCCTTGCCCAGCCGGTACATCAGCTCGTAACCGGCCGCGGCGCGGTCGGCCCCCGGCATGCGGGCGAAGGGGCTGGCGGCGTCGCCGAACATCTTCGCGCTCGCCTCGGCCCAGTAGGTGAGCGGGCTGAGCATCGAGCGTTGCCATTCGTGCATGAGGTAGAGCATGCAGGTTCCGGGGGCGGGGGAGGTGGCGCATCATAACCAGTTGCGCCGCGTCATGTGTAAAGCCGCTGTTTTTGCTCGATTTAAATGGACGCCTTGCGGCATACCAGCAGGACCTCGTCAACCCCGGGGGCGGGATCGAAGCCGGGCGTGAAGGTCAGCGGCTTCTGGAAACGCACGCCCAGCGGCATGAACACGCGGTTGTACCACCACATGGCGCGGGCGCGCTGGTGGGTGAGATACCACTGGCCCAGGTCGAGCAGTTTCGACGACTTCGGCTGCATGCCGTAAACGGCGCTGCGCTCGATGGTGAAGCCGTGGCGAGCCAGCAGGGCGCGGATGGCCTCGGGCTCGTAGCGGCGGTAGTGGCCCACGAAGTCGTCGAATGCCGTCCATGCCTCGGGGTGCAGGGGAATCGAGAGGAGCAGGCTGGCCCCGGGCTCGGCCACCCGGGCCAGTTCGGCCAGGGCGCCTTCGTCGTCGACCACGTGTTCGAGGATGTCGAAGGCGCAGACGAAGTCGAAGCTGGCGTCCTGGAACGGCAAGGCGCCGATCATGGCGTTAGCCACGCGGGCGCCGTGCCGTGCCAGTTCGGTGAGGGCGGGGCGGCTGAGGTCGGCGAACTGGGTGCCGGCCAGCGGCAGGCGGGGGCGCAGGCCGGGCGCGATTTCCAGGCGCCGCGAGGTGCGCGCCACGATCTCGGAGACGAGCGGCCAGGTGTTGAACCGCTCGGGAGCGAAGAGCCTGGCCTCGGACCATAGCGCGTCGTAGAAGCGCTTGTTGCTGCCGATCAGATCGGCGTCGGTGCGACCCGAAGACGATCCCGGGGTGAACGATGCGAACGTCATGCGATACCCCGGGGGTTCATGGAATCAGCGAAGGCGGGCCAGCTCGCGCAGCAGCGGAAGCCGCCGTACGCGCACCGCCGTGGCGCGGAACACGGCATTGGCCAGCGCCGGTGCCGCCGAAGGCACGCCGATGACGCTGGCGCCCGCCGGCGAGGCGGTGGACGGCACGATCACCGTTTCCACCGCGTTGGGCATGGGCTGCGTCGGCGACAGGGCGTAGTCGCGCAGGCCCGTCTGCTGCACTTTGCCGTCCTTCACCGTGATGGCGAGGTTGAGGGCGGTGGACAGCGCATCCATGGTGGCGCCCTGCAACTGCGCCTCCAGGCCCAGCGGGTTGATCACCCGGCCCACGTCGGCGGCGCAGACCACGCGCACGATGTCGATGCCGTCCTGCCTGGGGGCCACCTCGATCGCGTGGGCCACGTAGGCGCCGAAGACGTAGGCGCAGGCGATGCCCAGGCCGTTCTCGCTGCGCAGCCAACGGCTCCAGTCGAGCTTGTCGGCGGCCAGCTTCAGCACGTTGGCCATCCGCGCGGTGTCGATGGGGCCGCCGCGGGCGCCATAGGGCAACTGGCGCGGTTCGCCGAGCAGGCTCAGGCGGAAATCGAGCGGATTGAGCTTCAGCGCATGGGCGATCTCGTCGACGAAACTCTCGCTGGCGAAGGTGGGCGTGACATGCGGTGAGCCCCGCCAGTCGCCTCGGGCCAGCTGCGAGGAGAGCGGATACCAGTCGCTGCGGTAGTTCGGCACGAGGCCGGCGGGCAGGGCGTCGGGCACCACCTCGGACTGCCACAGGCGGTTGTCCGGCGTGTTGCGCCCCACCAGCGCCGACGGGCTCGCCATGCGCTGGTGCCAACCGACGATGTTTTTCTTGCGGTCGATGGACGCGTTGAGGCTGTGTACCGCCAGCGGCCGGTAATAGTCGTGGGCGAGGTCGTCGGCACGCGTCCACAGCAGCTTGAGCGAGCGGTTGCGGATCTCGTCGGGCTTCTTCGCCAGCGCCACCGCCAGGGCCTCGGCGACGTAGTCCGCCTGCAGGCGGCGACCGAAGCCGCCGCCACCGCGCGGCACGCGGATGTCGATCTGCTCCGGCTTGAAGCCGGTCATCCGCTGTACCACGGCGTAGACGTCGCGCGGCGACTGGGTGGCGGCGATCACGGTGATGCTGGTGTCGGGATCGAGGCGCACGATGCAGCTGGGCGTTTCGGCCGTGGCATGGGCCACCCACGGCTGGAAATACGTGGCCTCGAGCGAGCGAGCGGCCTTCTTGCGCGCGGCCGCGACGTCGCCGTCGTTGCGCACGATGGACGGCGTGGCCTCGTCGTTGCCGAAGAGGTCGAGCGCCTGCTGTTCGAGCGTGCTTGCGGGGGGCTCGGTGTTGGGCCCTGGCTTCCAGGTGGCCTTCAGCGCCGCGCGGCCGGACAACGCGGCCCACGTGTCGTCGGCGAGCACCGCCAGCGCGGGCGACTGCACCGCCGTTCCGGCGGCCTGGCCCGACTCGGGCGTGATGTCGATGACGGCGCGCACGCCCTTGACCTCGGACGCCGCCTTGCGATCGGCCTGGTCGAGCGTGCCGCCCGGATACGGGCAACGCGCCAGCACCACCACGAGCGGTTCGCCGATGGTGTCGTCGAAGGCATAGGCCAGCGTGCCCGTGACGACGGCGCGCGCATCGACGTCGCCGGCCGGCTGGCCCACGAGGCGGTAGCGTTCCGGCTGTTTCAGCGGCGGCGCCGAGGACGGCGCATCGATGCCGGCGGCGGTGGTGGCGAGATCGGCGTAGGACACCTTGCGGCCGTCCGCGGCGATGGCCATGCCCGCTTCCCCGCGGATCTGGTCCGCCGGTACGCCGAGGCGGCGGGCGGCGGCCTGCAGCAGCAACCAGCGGGCGAGCGCCCCGGCCTGGCGCAGGTCGGCCCAGGCGGCGGGAATGCTGGTGGCGTCGCCGCTGCGCTGGCGGCCATAAGTGAATTTCGGTTCGCCGTTGCCGGCCTCGAGGCCGAGCCCCAGCGGCTCGACGACCACCTGGTTCCAGTCGGCGTCCATTTCCTCGGCGATGATGCGCGCCAGCGAGGTGGCGGTGCCTTCGCCGTTGTCGGGATCGCGCACGCCGATGAACACGCGGCCGTCGGCGGCGACGCGCAGGTAGGGGCCCAGCTGTTTCCAGCTGTCGCCCAGCAAGGCCAGCGGCACGGGACGGTCGGCCGCCTCGGCGGTGCCGATGCCGATCACCAGGGCACCGGCGGCGCCGGCGGCGTATTTCAGGAAACGGCGGCGCGACAGTCGAACCTCGCCGCTCATGCCTTGGCATCCTTCATCGCGACGGCCGCGCGCTTGATCGCCTTGCGGATGCGGCCATAGCTGCCGCAGCGGCAGAGGTTGCCGATCTTGTCGATATCGGCGTCGGACGGATTCTTCTGGCGCGAGAGCAGGTCGACGGCGGCCATGATCTGGCCGGGCTGGCAAAAGCCGCACATGACGGCGTCTTCGTCGATCCAGGCCTGCTGCACGGGATGCAGCGCGCCGTCCTTGCCGGCAAGGCCCTCGACCGTGGTCACGCGCTTACCCGCCATCTTCTCCATTTTCGTCTGGCACGAGGCCACGGCCTTGCCGTCGACGATCACCGTGCAGAAGCCGCATTCGCCCTGGTCGCAGCCGTATTTGGCGCCGGTCAGGCGGAGCGTGTCGCGCAGGTACCACAGCAACGGCATGGCGGGGTCGCCGGTGTGCCGGTAGCGCTTCTCGTTGACGATGAGGTCGATGCCTTCACGTACGGGCTTGGGCGCCGGCTGCTTGGCATCCTGGGCGGCGGGAACGGGTACGGGCGACGTCGGGCCTTGCTGTGCCATCTGCTTTCCTCAAGCTGAACCCGGGCATTGTGGCATCGGTGCCCGTGTTCAGCGAGCGACTTTACTGAACAGGCGCCGCCACACGGCGTACACGGGCAGCCCGGCGACGACGACCGCGCCGACCACGGCCGCGCTCAGCGGCTTGGACCATGCGTAGGCCACCACCACGGCCACGACGGTGGCGAGGAAGACCAGTGGCAGCAAGGGATATGCCGGGGTGACGAAGCTCGGCCGCTCGGCGGCGCGCCGCCGGTACCAGAACAGGGTGGCGATGGTGACGGCGTACGCGCTCCAGTCGCCGAACGTGGCGAAATCCAGCAATTGGCCGTAATTGGCCGCCAGCACCAGCACGACGGCCCAGGCCGACAGCGATACCAGCGCCACGTTGGGCGTGCGGTGCCGCGGATGCAGGCGAGCCACGCTGGCGAAGAACAGGCCGTCCTCGCCCATCACCTGAAGCACGCGCGCGCCGGCCACGAGGGTGATGTTGCAGAAGCCGAGCGTCGAGATGGCGATGCCGATCGCGATGATCTTCGCGCCGGTCGCGCCGAAGACGCGGCTCATGACGTCGGCGGCCGGCGCCTGGCTCGCGGCGAGGCCGTCGTGGCCGAGCACGGCGAGGTAGGCGTAGTTGGTGAGCACGTAGGCCGCGATCACGACCAGCATACCCAGCACGAGCGCGCGGGGGAGCGTGCGCTGCGGATCGCGCACTTCGCCGGCGAGGTTGTTGAGGTAGCTGAAGCCCGAGAACGCGAACAGCACCGGCAGGAGCGCCCCAGCGAGGTTGCCGGTCGGCGGGGTGGGCGAGGCGGCCAGGGCCTGGGTGGTGCCCGCGCCGGCGAAGGCCAGGCCGGTGACCACCAGTACGGCGATGGCGGCGAGCTTGAGGATGGCGAACACGTTCTGCACCTGCGCGCCGAGGCGGATGCCGAACAGGTTGATGCCGGTGACGAACACCAGGGCACCGACGGCGAGCGGCTTGACCAGCCCGGGCGACAGCCCGAACACCGAGGTGGCGTAGCTGCCGAAGATCGTCGCCACGGCGGCGCTGCTGCCGCTGTAGATCACCAGCAGCATGGTCCAGCCGAAGAGAAAGCCGGCGAGCCGTCCGAACGCCTCGCGCAGGTACACGTAGCTGCCGCCCGCTTCGGGGCGTCGCGCGCCCAGTTCGGCGTAGCACAGGCAACCCACCAGGGTGAGCAGGCCGGCGCCCACCCAGAGCCCGAGCAGCACCAGGCCCGATTCGGTGCGCTGCGCGGCGATGCCGGGGTTGAGGAAGATGCCGCCGCCGATGATCCCGCCCACGACGATGAGCGCGGCGTCCATGAGGGTGAGGCGGCGGGCGTAGCCGGGGTTGTCCATCGGAGCGTCTTTTGGGATCGAAGGTGGCGAGGATGGCGTGAGCCCAGGCATTTGTAAAAGGGAAGATGCGGGGGGAAAAACGGGGTCTGTTGCCTCGGCACAGGCCGATGCCCACGGCAAGGGGCATGGGCATGCGATACCGCTCGCATGGCTACCAGGGCCGCAGACACCGGCCCGCGTCGGTGCGACGGGCTTCGGGAGGGCGCCGGTTTGCGTTTTTATCGTTGCAGCGCAACACTTTCGGGAATTTTTCCCCACCACCCAGAAAGAGTCCCGTGAGCGAGAACGCAAACGCGTCGTTGCCCGTCAACGCGCCCTGGATCGTCATGAAGTTCGGCGGCACCTCCGTGGCCACCGCCGCACGCTGGCGCAACATCCTCGAGCTGGCCGCCAGCCGCCGCGCCGAAGGCGCCCGCGTGCTGATCGTGGTCTCGGCCCTGTCCGGTATCACCGACGGCCTGAAACAGCTTTGCACCCACGCCGACTCCAAACGCCGCTCGGACGCGGCCTCCGCACTGGCCGATCGCCACCATGCCCTGCTCGCCGAGATGTCGCTGGCGATGCCGGAAACGCTCGGCGCGCGCCTGGCCGACCTGGCCCGGCTGGCCGCCGACGGTGCCGCCGAGTTGGGCGAACTGGCCTGGCAGGCCGCGGTGCAGGCGCATGGCGAGCTCATGTCGAGCGCGCTCGGCGCGGCGTTCCTCAGCGCCGGCGGCTTGCCCACCACCTGGGTGGACGCGCGCGAGTGCCTGCATTCGGTGGCGCTGCCCAACCAGAACGAGCGCACGCGCCTGCTCTCGGCGATGGTCGAGCCGCACCACGACGCCGCCCTGTCGGCGGCGCTCGCGGAGCGGGGCGAGGTCTTCATCACCCAGGGTTTCATCGCCCGCGACGACGCCGGACGCACGGTGCTGCTTGGCCGCGGCGGTTCGGATACCTCCGCCGCGTACTTCGGCGCGCTGCTCGGCGCCGCGCGCGTGGAGATCTGGACCGACGTGGCCGGCATGTTCAGCGCCAATCCGCGGCAAGTGGCCGGGGCGCGCCTGCTCCAACGCCTGGATTACGAAGAAGCCCAGGAAATCGCCTCCACGGGCGCCAAGGTGCTGCATCCGCGTTGCCTTTCGCCGTTGCGCGAGCCGCGCGTGCCCCTGCTGGTGAAGGACACCAACCGTCCCGAACTCGAGGGCACGGTGATCGGGCCCGAGGTGCGCGAGCATGCGCCGAGCATCAAGGCGATCAGCGCGCGCAAGGGCATCACCCTGGTGTCGATGGAGTCGGTGGGCATGTGGCAGCAGGTCGGTTTTCTCGCCGACGTGTTCGACGCCTTCAAGCGCCACGGTCTGTCGGTCGACCTCATCGGCTCGGCCGAGACCAACGTCACCGTGTCGCTCGATCCCACCGAGAACCTGCTCGACTCCGATGCCATCGCCGCGCTCGCCGCCGACCTGGCGCGCGTGTGCCGGGTGAAGGTGATCGCGCCCTGCGCGGCCATCACGCTGGTGGGTCGCGGCATGCGTTCGATGCTGCACAAGCTCTCCGGCGTGCTGGCCGAATTCGGTCAGTTGCGCGTGCACCTGATCTCGCAGTCGTCCAACAACCTCAACATCACCTTCGTGGTGGACGAAGACGTGGTGGACGACATGCTGCCCCGCCTGCACGAGTTGCTCATCGGTGCCGGTGCGCTGCGCACCGACGACAGCATGGTGTTCGGCCCGAGCTGGCAGTCGCTTTACGGCACGGGCGAACAGGCCGTGCCTGCCGCCACCTGGTGGCAGGCCGAGCGTCCCCGCCTGCTCGAACTCGCGCGCGAGCGCACGCCGCGCTACGTCTACCACCTGCCCACCGTGCGCGCGCAGGCGCGTCGGGTGAAGTCGCTCAAGGCGATCGACCGCGCGCATTACGCGGTGAAGGCCAATACCCATCCCGGCATCCTGAAGGTGCTGGCCGAGGAAGGCTTCGCGTTCGAGTGCGTGTCGCCCGGCGAACTGGCCGCGGTATCGGCCGTGGTGCCGGAAAGCACCCCGCTGCTGTTCACGCCGAACTTCGCCTCGCGTCGCGATTTCGCCGCGGCGCTGGAAACGCGTGCCACCATCACCATCGACGCGCTGCATCCCATCGAACACTGGGGCGAGATGTTCGCCGGCCGCGACGTCGTGTTGCGCGTGGACCTCGGCCGCGGCCTCGGCCACCACGACAAGGTGAAGACCGGCGGCGTCGGCAGCAAGTTCGGCGTGCCCATCGAACACATCGACCGTTTCCTGCGCCGGGCCGACGAGGCCGGCGCGCGCGTGATCGGCCTGCATGCGCACCTGGGTTCGGGCATCCTCGACGCCGCGCACTGGGGCGAGGTGTATTCGCAGCTCGCCGCGCTCGCCGAGCGCATCGGCACCATCACGGTGCTGAACATCGGCGGCGGACTCGGCGTGCCCTCGCATCCCGGTGAGACGCCGCTCGACATGGTGGCCCTCGATCGCGTGCTCACCTCCGTGCGGCAGGCCTATCCTCAGTTCCAGGTGTGGATGGAGCCGGGCCGCTTCCTCGTGGCCGATGCCGGCGTGCTGCTGGCGAAGGTCACCCAGGAGAAGGAGAAGGGCGCCAACGTGCGTTACCTCGGGCTGGATACGGGCATGAACAGCCTGATCCGCCCCGCGCTGTACGATGCGTGGCACGAAATCGCCAATCTTTCGCGCTTCGGCGAACCCGCCACGACGATGTACCAGGTGGTGGGCCCGATCTGCGAATCCGGCGATATCCTCGGTTCGGACCGCCGTCTGCCCGAATCGCGCGAGGACGATGTCATCCTGGTCGCGCAGGGTGGTGCCTATGGCGCCGTCATGGCGTCCCGCTACAACCTGCGTGACGAGGCCGACGAGGTGCTGCTCCCGTGACATCCGCGTTCACCGATCCCCGCGGCAGCCAGCGCTTCCGTTTCGTTCGCCACACCTACGCGGAGGGCGTGGCCGAGCTGGCCTACGCCTTCGACGACGGCGCCGAACTCGTCGAGCGGGTGACCTTTCCCGGTGCCCCGGCGGTGCCTGCCGGGCGCGAGGCCGCGTTCGCCGCGGCCCTGCGCCTGCTGCACCTCGTCGCCGGCGTGAGTTACTACAAGGCGGGCATTCCCGACACGATCGTCGTCGAGGGCGAAGCCCTCGACGAGGACAGCGCATCGCTCGCCGATGCGCTGTACCTGCACGGCCTGGCCGAGTTCGCCTATCGCAACAAGCTCGACCTGCGCGGCCGCATCCGTTTCCCGTTCGAGGGGAAAGGCCACGCCCCGGCGCCTGCGGTGGGCCTGCCGAAACGTTCGTTACTGCCGATCGGTGGCGGCAAGGATTCGGTGGTGGCGGTGGAAGCGGTCAAGTCCATCGGTGCCGACGCCACGGCCGCATGGGTGGGCAATTCGCCGCTCATCGCCGGTTGCGCGGCGCGCACGGGCCTGCCCACGCTCAACATCTCGCGCGAACTCGCGCCGGGCCTGTTCGAACTCAACCGCCTGGGCGCGTGGAACGGCCACATCCCGGTCACTGCGATCAATTCGGCGATCCTCACGCTGGCCGCCATCCTCTACGGCTACGACTCGATCGTGTTCGCCAACGAGCGTTCCGCGTCGGTCGCCACGCTGGAATACGACGGCCAGGAAGTGAACCACCAGTGGAGCAAGGGCTTCGGTTTCGAGAAGACCTTCCACGACTACCTGCATTCGCACGTCGCCGCCGACCTCGACTACTGCTCGCTGCTGCGGCCATGGTCGGAGCTGGCGGTGACCAGCGCCTTCGCGCGGCTGGGCGGCAACTACTTCGACGTGTTCTCCAGCTGCAACCGCAACTTCAAGATCCTCGGCCCCAAGC
Source organism: Luteibacter sp. CQ10 (assembly GCF_040900725.1). Taxonomy (NCBI): domain Bacteria; kingdom Pseudomonadati; phylum Pseudomonadota; class Gammaproteobacteria; order Lysobacterales; family Rhodanobacteraceae; genus Luteibacter; species Luteibacter sp. CQ10. The sequence goes on from NZ_JAEUYM010000001.1 coordinate 91,241, forward strand.
CGGCCGATCGCTGGTGCGGGCAGTGCCCGAAGTGCCATTTCGTGTTCCTGGCGCTGGCGCCGTTCATGGCCAAGCCGCGCCTGCTGTCGATCTTCGGCCGCAACCTGCTCGACGACGAGTCGCTCGCCGGCGCGTTCGACGCGTTGCTCGAGTACAAGGACCACAAGCCTTTCGAATGCGTGGGTGAGGGCGCGGAGGCGCGCGCGGCCATGGCGGCACTGGCCGAACGGCCCGAGTGGCGCGAAGACGCCCTGGTGGCGCGCTTCCGCCGCGAGATCCTGCCGCAACTGGATCGTTCCGACCTCGCGCTCGAGCCCTGGCTGAAGCCGGGGGCCTCGCACTTGGTGCCCGAACGCCTGCGCGGAGCGCTGGATGCGCTGGGCTGACCTCGCGGGGCGGCGTATCGCCGTCTGGGGATTCGGTCGTGAGGGCCGTGCTGCGCTGAACGCGCTGGCCCGGCATCTTCCCGGCCAGCCGGTCGACCTGCATTGCGCCCCCGACGAAGCGGACGTGGCGCGCGCGGCGTTTCCTTCGGCACGCGTGCATGTCGATGCGCCCGATGAAGCGACGCTTTCCGGCTATGACGTCGTGATCAAGTCGCCCGGTATTTCGGCCTACAAGCCGGAGCTGCTCGGCGCGCAATCGCGCGGCACGCGTTTCACCTCGGGCACGGCGCTTTGGTTCGCGTCGCATGCCGACGCGCGCACCGTCGCCGTCACCGGCACCAAGGGCAAGAGCACCACGTCCGCGCTGCTGGCGCACCTGGCGCGTTCGCTCGGCGTGCGCACCGCCCTGGCGGGCAATATCGGCCTGCCGATGCTCGAACTCGATGGTGAAGCGGCCGACCTGTGGGTGATCGAGCTGTCGAGCTTCCAGACTTCGGAGGCGTCGGGCGTCGATCTCGGCGTCGTCACCAGTCTCTACGAAGAACACCTCGACTGGCATGGATCGCGCGAGCGTTACGTCGACGACAAGCTCAAGCTGCTGGCTGCGTCCGCGCGCGTGCTCGTCAACGCGGCGCAGCCGGTATTGCGGGAGCGGGCCGCCGGTCATCCCGGCCTGAACACCTTCGGCGATTCCGCGGGATGGCATGTGGCCGACAGCTGGATCCGTCGCGGCGACGACAACGTGGTGCGCGCTTCGACGGTGTCCGCGCCGGGCCTGCACAACGCGATCAACGCCTGCGCGGCGCTGGCCGCGCTGGAACTCATGGGGTTCGACGCCCGCCGCGCCGCGCCCGCCGTGGCTACCTTCGTGCCGTTGCCGCACCGCCTGCAACCGCTGGGCGAACGCGACGGCCTGTACTGGATCAACGACTCGATCAGCACCACGCCGCTGGCGAGCCTCGCCGCGCTGGAAAGCGTGGGTGACCGACGGGTGGCGTTGATCGTCGGTGGACATGATCGGGGGCTGGACTGGACGCCGTTCGTCGACGCGATGCGCGCGCATGCCCCGGTGGCGATCGTGTGCCAGGGGAAGAGCGGGCCGCGCATCGCCGATGCGCTGGACGCCGCCGGTGTCGCAAACGTCCATCGCGCGCTGGATCTGGCGGCTGCGGTCGGTGCGGCACGCCATGCGTTCGGAGGTGACGGCGTGGTGCTTCTCTCACCGGGGGCGCCGAGTTTCGACCAGTTCAAGGATTATGCGGAGCGCGGCAAGCGTTTTGCCGAACTGGCGGGGTTCGAGGCGAAAGCCGCTTCGATCCAGGGGCTCGGTATCGCCTGATCTGGCGTTGTCGCGACCGGGTTCGCCGATACGATCGGCTCCCACCCCTTCGGTGGCAACCTCACGGTGATTCGGCGCCTGACAGGCCAGCAGTGAACCGGCTACCGAAGGGGTGGGAGCCGATCGTATCGGCGAACGGTCGGGCGAGTGCGTCAATCGTTGGCCGCGGCCAACAAGGTGCCGACCACAGCCGCGAGCGCCGCATAAAGCTCCGGCGGCACGTCGTCGCGCAAACGCACCGCGGCGAGCAAGGTGGCGATCTGCGGATCCAGGTGTGGCGCCAGGCCGAGCGCGCGTGCCCGTTCGAGCATGGACGCCACGCCGGCGGCATCGATCCGCTGCGCGGCGCCGTTGCCGGTCGGCGAGGCCAGGCGCAACGTGACGCTGCGACGTGGCGAAGGAAGCGAGGCGGTCATGCGCGCGCCTCGAGCAATACGGCGCTGTAGGCGCCGGAGGAAACCGGCATGCCGTGGGTGCACGAGAACTGGTCGAGCTGCAGCCCGCTCTTTTCGAGCTGGCGGCGCAACGACACGAACGAGGCTTCCAGGCGCGTGACCGTCTCCATATGCTGCGCCCACAGGCGCACCGACACGCGCGGCACGCGCAGGTGGATTTCGCCTTGCACGGCACCGAGCGTCGGCGGATCGATGGCGAAACCCACCGTCCAGCCGCCTTCGGATTCTCCGGCCGCGGGCTTGCCTTCCTCGATGCGCAACTGGAGTACGTCATAGCCACCGCGAACGCCCGCCAGCGGAATTTCCACCATCCACAGGCCGGGTTGCGGCTGCGACTCGAGCTGGCCGATCTCCACGCGGGCGACCGCCGCGCGCACGTCCGTGCGCAACTGGTTCACCAGCGATTCGACGTCCTCGTCGGCCAGCGGCAGCTCGCCGGCACGCGGCTGCGCCACGAGCGCGCGCTGCGCCAGGGGCGGTGGCGTGTCGGTGGCCGGCCGGTCGGGGACCCCGCCGGGGCGGGAGGGCGGTACGTCGGCGAGCGCGCGGCGCAGGAAGAGCAGGGCGGCCTTGAAATCGTCGGCGGCGGGCGTGGGTTCGTCCGCCTGGGCGAGGTTCGCCTCGAGGAAGCTGCCGCTCTTGGCGATGGCTTCCTTCATGCCCATGGGCGACGCGATGTCGTCGGGCTTGTTGATCGTGGCTTCCAGCGTGGCCAGTGCCGCGCGCAACGGCGCGGGCAGGGCACGGGCCATCGGCCGGCGAGCCAGGGCGGCCAGCGTGCCGAGCAGGGAGGCGTAGCCGTTCTGCTGGGGCAGCCGCTCACGCAGGCCCTGCATGGCTACCCGCTCGTCGACGGGGCCGGCCAGTACCTCGAGCTGGGGCTGCGCGCCCTGGGTGAGCACGCGTACCTGGAACTGCTGCGGCAGCTGGGAGCCCGTCGCGTCGGCCTCGACGGCGAGGCCGCCGATGTCCAGCAGCAGCTTGCCGACCTCGGTCTGCCCCATCACCCGTGCCGACAGCAGCGTGCCCACGCGCCACGCGTCGACGGCCGCCGTGGTGCCCGCGGCCGCGCCGGCCCATAGCTGGGCAGCGAAACTGGTCGGCAGGATGTTCAAAGGGGCAGGTCCTCCGCGGGCCTGGGCGAAACCCACATGGTTCCGCGCCTGTGGCATAGAGGATCGGCTGGGATCGCAGGAACTTTAGGCGGGCGAGTCGGCCCTTCGGGCCTGCGGGTCGCGGCCATGGGCCGCTGTTCACGGTTCACAGGCTGCGGCCGACTCGCAGGCCCGAAGGGCCGGCGCACTCCGCTAGAATAGCGCCCATGACCCAGCTTCTCTTCGACCTCCTCGCCACCGATGGCGCGGCCCGGCGCGGCCGTCTCCGCTTCGGCCGCGGCACCGTGGAAACCCCCGCGTTCATGCCCGTGGGCACCTACGGCTCCGTCAAGGCCATGACCCCGCGCGACGTGCTCGACATCGGCGCGGAAATCATCCTCGGCAATACCTTCCACCTTTTCCTGCGGCCGGGGCTGGAGATCGTGGGCGAGTTCGGCGGCCTGCACAAGTTCATCGGCTGGAACAAACCCATTCTCACCGACTCGGGCGGCTTCCAGGTGTTCTCGCTGGCGCACAAGCGCAAGATCACCGAGGAAGGCGTCACCTTCGCCTCGCCCGTGGACGGCTCGAAGGTGTTCCTCTCGCCCGAGGAATCGATGCGGATCCAGAAGGTGCTCGATTCGGACATCGCGATGATCTTCGACGAGTGCACGCCATACCCGGCCACCGAAAGGGTCGCCTCCGATTCCATGGAGCTAAGCTTGCGCTGGGCCGAACGCTCGCGACGGGCCTTCGACGACCTGAAGAACCCCAATGCGCTCTTCGGCATCGTCCAGGGCAGCACGTTCGAGGCGCTTCGCCACCGTTCGGCCGAGCGCCTGGTGGAGATCGGTTTCGACGGCTACGCGGTGGGCGGCCTCGCCGTCGGCGAGCCGGAGGCCGAGCGCAACCACACCCTCGACGTCACCCTGCCCATGCTGCCGGCCGACCGGCCCCGCTATCTCATGGGCGTGGGCCGTCCCGAGGACATCGTCGAGGCCGTGCGCCGCGGCATCGATATGTTCGATTGCGTCATGCCCACGCGCAACGCCCGCAACGGTTTCCTGTTTACCGACAAGGGCACGTTACGCATACGTAACGCGAAGTTCGCCACCGATACGCGCGTGATCGAAGAAGGTTGCGATTGCTACGCCTGCGCCAACGGGTTCTCCCGCGCCTACCTGCGCCACCTCGACCGCTGCAACGAGATCCTGGGCAGCCAGCTCGCCACGATGCACAACCTGCGCCACTACCAGCGCCTGATGGCCGGTCTGCGTGGGGCCATCGAAACGGGCACGCTGGACGATTTCGTCGCGGGCTTCTACGAAGCGCGCGCCAGGGGCACCGTCGAGGGCTGACGGGCCTTGCGGGCGTTCGCGTTCGCCCCCAAAGCCCGGATGGGACGCGGTTCATAACCGCCGGGGTGCGTGGCATAATCCACGATCTTTTTCCGTGAACGGCCTTTTTTTCTTGGTCGTTCCATGACTTGCGAGAAATCTGATGAGCCTCACGACGATTGCCACCCTTGCGCTGCAAGCCGCCCCCGCCGCCGGTGGCGCCCAGGGCGGTGCCCTCGGCCTGTCGCCCCTGATCATGATGGCGGTGCTGTTCGGCATCTTCTATTTCATGATGATCCGCCCGCAGATGAAGCGTCAGAAGGAGCACCGCGCACTGCTCTCGGCGCTGGCCAAGGGCGACGAGGTGGTGATGAGCGGTGGCCTCGCCGGCCGCATCGAAGACGTGGGCGAGTCGTTCGTGCGCGTCGAGATCGCCCCGGGCACCGTTGTGCAGGTGCAGAAAAGCGCGATCACCCAGGTGCTGCCCAAGGGCAGCCTGAAGAAGTCCTAAGCGCCTCCTACAACCGCGTCTGCCGCGGCCGTTGCACGGCCGCTCTCACGGAATGCCATACACATGAGTGATTTTCCACGCTGGAAATACGCGCTTGTCGTGATCGTGCTGCTGTTCGGCATCGTCTACGCCCTGCCGAACGTCTTCCCGCCGCAGCCCGCGGTGCAGATATCGGGCAACCGCGGCACCACGATCGACGCCGCGCTGAAGGGCAAGGTCGAAGGCCTGCTCGCCACGGCCAAGGTGCCCGCCTCGTCGATCCAGATCGACGACAAGGCGGGGCGCTTGCTGGCCCGCTTCGGCAACGCGGACGCACAGTCCAAGGCGTCCGACGCGCTGCGCGTCGGCCTGGGCGACAACTACACGGTGGCGCTGAACCAGGCCTCCACCGTGCCGGCCTGGCTGCAGTCGCTCGGCGCCAACTCGATGCCGCTCGGCCTCGACCTGCAGGGTGGCGTGCACTTCCTGATGGAAGTCGACCAGAACGCCGTCATCGACACGCAGGAAAACCGCTACACCGACGACATCCGTTCGATGTTGCGCGAGAAGAAGGTCAACTACGATTCGGTCAACCGCAACGCGCGCGGCCAGGGCGTCAACGTGGTGCTGCGCACCGATGCCGACCGCCAGCAGGCGGCATCGCTCATCGGCGCGGATTACCCCGAGCTGCAGGTCGCCGACGGCCCGTCCAGCGGCAACCGGTTCGTGCTCAACGCCACGATCAAGCCGGCGAAGCTGCGCGAAGTCGCGCAGGGCATGATCACGCAGAACCTCACCACCCTGCGCCAGCGCGTGAACGCGCTGGGCGTATCCGAGCCGCTCATCCAGCAGCAGGGCACCAGCCAGATCGTGGTCGAACTGGCGGGCGTGCAGGATACCGCCGAGGCGAAGAAGATCATCGGTGCCGTGGCGTCGCTGCAGTACCGCGCAGGCCTCTACACGCCGCAGCAGGCGCTGGACGCCGCGCGCACGAAGAACGTGCCGCCGGACGCCAAGCTCTACTTCGGTCGTGACGGTCGGCCTTACCTGCTCAGCAAGTCGGTGATCGCCACCGGCGACGAGCTGGTCGACGCCCAGTCCGGCCGCGATCCGCAGAACGGCACGCCGATGGTGAGCGTCACGCTCAACAGCTCCGGCGCGCGCAAGATGCAGGAGTTCACCAACAACAACGTCGGCAAGCCGATGGCGGTGCTCTACACCACGCGCACCACCGAAACCAAGATGGTCGACGGCAAGGAAGTGAAGACGCCGAAGATCGTCGAGGAAGTGATCAACTACGCCAACATCAGCAGCCCGTTCGGCAAGAAATTCCAGACCAACGGCCTGCCGTCCGATGCCGAGGCCTCCGAGCTCGCCCTGCTGCTGCGCGGCGGTTCGTTCGCGGTGCCCATCGACATCGTCGGCGAAAGCGTCATCGGTCCCAGCCTCGGTGCCGACAACATCGACAAGGGCTTCAAGGCGGTGATGCTCGGCCTGGGCCTCGTGCTCGTGGCCGCGGCCATCTACTACAAGCTCTTCGGCCTGGTGGCCGACATCGCGCTGTTCTTCAACCTCGTGCTGCTCGTGGCCGTGATGTCGATGATCCACGTCACGCTCACCATGCCGGGCATCGCGGGTATCGTGCTAACGCTGGGCATGGCCATCGACGCCAACGTGCTCATCTGCGAACGCATCCGCGAAGAACTGCGCAACGGCTCGTCGCCCCTGGCGTCGATCCGTACCGGTTACGACAAGGCCTGGGCGACCATTCTCGATGCCAACGTCACCCACCTGCTCGCGGCGCTCGGCCTCATGACCATGGGCTCGGGCCCGATCAAGGGCTTCGGCGTCACGCTTTTCATCGGTATCCTCACGTCGATGTTCACGTCGGTGACGGTCACCCATGCCATCACGGCGCTGATCCACGGCGGCCGCAAGCTCAAGACCCTGTCGGTCTGACGGGAGGGACGCCATGGAAATCTTCAACCACAACGCCAACTTCAACTTCCTCGGCCTGCGCCGCTTCAGCATCGGCCTCGCCGCGCTGCTGATCGTCGCCTCGGTGGCACTGATCGGGGCCAAGGGTTTCAATTACGGACAGGACTTCCTGGGCGGCGTGTCCGTCTCGGTGGCCTTCCAGAATCCGGTCGACACCAACGACGTGCGCGACGCCCTGGAAAAGAGCGGCGTCGAGAACCCGCTGGTGCAGGCCGTGGGCGGCAGCCGCGAGGTGGCCGTTCGCCTGCTGCCGAAGGACGACGCGAAGAACGGTGGCGCGGCCACCGGCGACGAGGCCGCCTCGCGCGTGGCCAAGGACGTCGTCAAGGCCATCCAGGCCGTTCGTCCCGATGCTTCCATGAAGAGCTACTCCTTCGTCGGCCCGCAGGTGGGCGAGGAGCTGCGCAGCGACGGTATCGTCGCGGTGATCTTCGTCATCGTCGGCATCATGGGCTACCTGTGGATCCGTTTCGAGAAGCGCTTCGCCATCGCGGCGTTGCTCACCGAAATCCACGACGTGCTGGTCACCCTGGGTATCTTCGCGCTCACCCAGCGCGAATTCGACCTCACGGTGCTGGCCTCGGTGCTGGCGGTGGTCGGCTACTCGATCAACGACAAGGTGGTGGTGTTCGACCGCGTCCGCGAGCTGTTCCGGTCCAGCCGCAACGCTACGCCTGAGGAAGTACTCAACCGCTCGATCAACAGCACGCTGTCGCGAACCATCATCACCTCGCTGTTCACGGGCATCACCATGGCCGCGCTCTACTTCATCGGCGGCCCGGTTGTACACAACTTCGCCATCACGATGCTCATCGGTATCCTGGTCGGCACGCTGTCGTCGATCTTCGTCGCCAGCCCGATCCTCCTGTGGCTGGGCGTGTCCAAGCAGGATCTGATGCCCCGGACCAAGGAAGATCCCGAGCTGTCCCGGCGTCCGTAAGTCGCGAAACCCGCCGAGAGGCGGGTTTTTCGTACGGTGTGCGCAGAGCCGATCGGGTGCTGTCGTGGCTTCGTGCCTTGCGCCCGAGCAAGCGACGAGGCCACCGATGCAGGCCTCCGTCCAACCCGTAAGATTCATCCGCTTAAAAAAAAAGAAACCCGCCGAAGCGGGTTTCTTTTCGGTGTCACACCCCGTCCCTGAGGATCAGTAGTCGTCGCCGTCCTCGGTGGCGCCCTCTGCGTCGTTGGCCAAGGTGACCACGACGTAGGCGGAGCCCACGAAAGACGCACACAGCCAGGCGTAAGCTATCTGGATGGCGGTGCGCGGGATGGCGGCGGCCACACGTGGCGCGAGGGCGAGACCGACGATGCCCGCGACGGCGAGCACGGTGGCCACGGCCCACGCCAGGCGCCTGGATGGCGACTCGGTGGTGACGACGTTCATGATGTGTTCTTTGCCCCTGTTTTCTGCCCTATGTCGCGACACCGTGAATATGGCGTGATGTCGCTTGGTGTAGGAAATACCCTACAAGAACCTGCTGGGCAAGTGCCCAAATGCTGAACGAATTCCTTGACGTGGTGAGGGCTTCCGTGCAGAGCATTCCCCAAGTTCAAGACCTGGCTCGTTTTTTTCTTTCGAAGGGCGCTTTTGATGGCTGAAAGATCTTTCCCCGGTTTCACACTTCGCAGCGGCGCGACGCGTGAAGGCTCCCGCTACACGGCCTTGGTGGCTTCGCATCCGGACGACGGCAGCTTCCCGAGCTACTTCGCCGTCTACGAGAACCGGAGCTTCCGCAGCGAGGAAGATGCCGCGGCGGCGGCCGAGAAGGCCCTGGCGCTGGTGGTGGGCGTCGAAGAAGACGGTACCCCCGCGTTTGCGGAAGGGGAGACGGGCTTCGACGACGATCGCGCCGCCGACGAATGACGGCAAACAGGGCCACGAACGTCCGGGCTGCCGACATCGGCGGAAGGGGGGGGATTCCCTGTCGCACGTGGAAGCGCCCGAGGTGAATGCCGCTAGGGATACCTACCGGCCCAGGCTTGGGCTAGGCCGCGCGTCGCGTGAAAATGTCGCTTGACAGCTACCCATGTCGCGGCGCGTCATACGCCTTCGGGGGCGATGACGACAGTAGGCGACCGATGAGCGAAGGGGAAGGACGGTACCGGCAATTCGTCGAAGCCTCGACCGATTGCATGAAGGAGCTCGATCGCGACGGCGTGATCCGTTTCGTCGCTGGCATGGGTTGCCTTGCGCTGGCGCCCGAGGGCGGCGATCGCCTGATCGGCATGCCCTGGCTAGCCCTGTGGCCCGACGAGGCGAGGGACATGGTGGCCCGCGTGCTCGAACGGGCCGCCGCCGGTGAACGGGTGGATTTCGTCAGCCCACGACGCACGAGCCTGGGTGCCATGCGCTGGTGGGAGGTGACGGTCGCGCCCGTGGTCGCCGCGGACGCCCTGGATCATTTCATCGTCATCAGTCGCGACGTGACCGAGCGGGTGGAACTGCAGGTCGCGCTCGAGTCGATCAACGAACTGCTGCAGGCGCGCCTGAACGAGTCGGTGGCGCGCTCCGCGAACGCGTCCACGCGCTACGGCACCCTGCTCGAAAGGCTCGAAGACGAACACGGCGCACGCCGCGAGGCGGAACGCCGCGTCGACGGACTGGCCGGCCAACTGGACATGGCCAACCGGGCCCTCGCGCTGGCCGAAGCCGCCACGCACCAGGCGCAGAAACAGCATGCCATCGGCCAACTGGTCAGCGGTATCGCACACGACTTCAACAACATGCTGCAGACGGTGATCGTCAGCCTGTCGGGACTCCAGGAGGCGGCCGACGAACTCACCCCGCACCAGCGCCGCATGCTCAACTACGCCGTCGAAGGGACGCGCCATGCGACCGCGCTCACCCGTCGGCTGCTGGCGTTCGCCCGGAGCCAGCCCGAGCGGGCCGAGCCCATGGACCTGGGCGAGGTGGTGGCGAACTTCGTGGACTTTGCCCGGCACGCCATGAGCGGGCGCGTGGGCATCGAGGTGTTCCGCCAGCCGGGCGACCTGCCGGTCTGGGTCGATCGACACCACCTGGAACAAGCGCTGATGAACGTCTGCCTCAACGCGCGCGACGCGATGGAGGGTCACGGCGAGATCGTGATCGAGGTGGGCGAGCGTCCCATGGGCGGGGTACGGGAAAGCGTGCGCACCGGCCAGGTGTTCGTGAGCGTCGCCGATAACGGCGGCGGCATGCCGGAGGAAGTGCGCGATCGCCTGTTCGAGCCGTACTTCACCACGAAGGAAGGCGGCTCCGGCCTGGGCCTCGCGCAGGTGTACGGCATGGTGGCGCAGGCGGGCGGCGGGGTGGAAATCGAGAGCGAATCCGGCGTCGGTACGAAGGTGCGGCTGGTATTCCCGCGGTATGCCGGGCCGCTCGATTAGTTTTGCCAAATAACGCGATGGATTTCCTCAACTTGGCGGGCAACCGGCCGATAAGGAAGTCGACTGGAAGGAAGTTACGTCATGTTGGTCATTATCGGTTCGATCGTCGTCCTGGTCTCGGTGCTGGGCGGTTACGTGCTTTCGCACGGCACCATCGGCGCGTTGTGGCAGCCTTATGAACTGCTCATCATTTTCGGCGCGGCGCTGGGTGCGTTCATCAGCGCCAATTCCATGGAGATCGTGAAGCGCTCCCTGACCGATGCGCTGGCCCTGCTCAAGGGACCCAAGTACCGCAAGCAGGATTACGTCGACCTGCTTTCCCTGCTGTACGACATCTTCACGAAGATGCGCAAGGAAGGTCAGCTCGGCATGGAAGCGCACATCGAGGATCCGGCGAACAGCACGTTGTTCTCGGCCTATCCGCGCCTCGTGGCGGAGCATCACCTCATCGATTTCATCACCGACTGCCTGCGGCTCATCGTGGGCGGCAGCATGGATCCGCACGAGCTCGAGCAACTGCTCGAGGTGGAACTGGAAACCCATCACCACGAGGCGGTGGCGCCGGCCCTCGCCGTGCAGAAGATGGCCGACGCGCTCCCGGGCTTCGGTATCGTGGCGGCGGTGCTCGGCATCGTGATCACCATGAAGTCCATCGACGGCGACGCGGCCACCATCGGCGAGCACATCGCCGGCGCGTTGGTGGGCACGTTCCTCGGCATCCTGCTGTCGTACGGTTTCATCGGTCCGCTCTCGGCGGCGATGGAGGCGCGCGTCAACACCGACGGCAAGGCCTTCGAATGCGTGAAAGTGGCGCTCATGGCCAACCTGCGCGGCTACAACCCGATGGTGTCGGTGGAATTCGCCCGCAAGAGCCTGCAGTCGGCGGCTCGCCCGAGCTTCCAGGACCTCGAGGCGCACCTGAAGGCCGCGCGGTAACCGGCCATGAGCGAACTCAAGCAGGTCATCATCGTCCGGCGGCGAAAGAAAGGCGGCCATGGTCACCATGGCGGCGCCTGGAAGGTCGCGTATGCCGACTTCGTCACCGCGATGATGGCGTTCTTCCTCGTGATGTGGCTCGTCGGCGCGGGCACCAAGCAACAGCGCGCGGCCATCTCGGAATACTTCAAGAACCCGAGCATGTCCCAGGGCCAGTCCACGATGGCGCCGTCGGGCAAGATGGGCCCGGGCGGCGCGAGCTCCAGCATGATCAAGCTCGGCGGCGCGATGGACCTGCCGAAGGGCCCGGGCGACCAGCAGGCCTTCGCGCGGCCGGGCCAGCCCACCGACGCCGACGTCGAGAAACTCTCGAAGGAGAAGGAGCGCCGACGCCTCGAGCAGCTGATGAAAGATCTTCAGAGCGCGATCGCCAGCAGTCCGTCGATGGCGCCGTACAAAGACCAGCTGCTGCTCGACATCACCTCCGAAGGCCTGCGCATCCAGATCGTCGACAAGCAGAACCGCCCCATGTTCGACACCGGCAGCGGTGCGCTCAAGTCGTATACCGTGCAGATCCTCCACGAGCTGGCCGGCTTCATCAACCAGGTGCCCAACCCCATCAGCATCTCGGGCCACACCGACAACGCGCCTTACGTGCGGGCCGACAGCGCCTACGGCAACTGGGAACTCTCCGCCGATCGCGCCAACGCCGCGCGACGCACGCTGGTCGATGGCGGCATGGCCCCCGACAAGGTGGCGCGTGTGATCGGCCTCGCCGCGTCGGTGCCGTTCGACAGGAAGAACCCCGCCGCGGCGAGCAATCGCCGCATCAGCATCGTGGTGATGACGCACGAGGCCGCCCGGGCCGCGTTGTCGCCCGAGGTGGCCGGCGAGTCGGACGTGACCCCGCCCGTGCCGACGATGCGCTCGGCCGATCGCACCCACGTGGAGGGCGTTGGCGCGCCCTCGCCCCCGGCGCCGTCGAATCCCGCGATGACCGCGATGATGCCGTCTCCGGCGGCCCGTTGAATCGGCATGCCATCCGCGCCACTTGAAACGGTCATCCAGCCCGGTCAGTATCGGAAGGGCATGGGGGAGGAAACTCGTAGTGGAAAATCATGGCAAGTTCAGGGTGGTGGCTCGCGCGGTGAAGCAGTTCGACGACGCCGGCCAGCAGGTCTATCGCCCGAGTTATCGCATCCTCGATCACATCGGTGAGGAGATCGACGCAGGCGAGGGCAGCATCGGGTTCGGCGACGTTACCAGTGCGTACAACGAAGCGTTCGCGATGGGGCGCGAAAGGCTGCGTGAGTTGACTACCGACGCGCTTCAGTAACCTGGAATCGCCGATACGATCGGCTCCCACCCCTTCGGTAGCCAAGCATGCGAACGCATGGCGACGTAGGGCGCGCCGTTGAGGAGCACGCGAAGGTATCGCTACCGAAGGAGTGGGAGCCGATCGTATCGGCGATCAGGCGCTCCATTCATGGCGCAATTGTTCCAGTTGAGACGGCGTGCCTATGTTTCGCCAGAACCCATCGAACCGCTCGCCGCTCAATCGCCCTTGCGCGATGGCCCGCCGATACAAAGGCGCCAGCTTGAACGCGCCGGGCGCTTCTCCCGAGACGAGTTCGCGCCGGTAGACCCCCACGTTGCCGAACGTCAGACGCTCGCCGTCTTCATGCAGGTGCCCGTTGCGCAGCGCGAAATCGCCTTGCGGATGAAAATCCGGATTCGGCACCATCACCAGGTGCGCAAGGCCTTCGGGTTCACGCGGCAAGGCGGCGTAATCGATATCGCTCACGATATCCGCGCTCACCACGATGAACGGCTCGGGCCCCAGCAAGGGCAGCGCCTTCAGCATGCCGCCGCCGGTTTCCAGGGGTTGCGGCCCTTCGTACGAGTAGCGAAGCCGAACGCCCCAGCGTGATCCGTCGCCGAGCGTATCGGGAAACTGCTCGGCGAGATGCGAGATATTGATGGCGATGTAGCGCACGTCCGCCGCGGCGAGCTTCTCGATGTGATGCACGATGAGCGGTTTGCCGTTCACCTCCAGCAGCGGCTTGGGCGTGGCGTCGGTGAGCGGACGCATGCGCTCGCCGCGTCCCGCCGCGAGGATCAGGGCATGCCTCATGCGGCGGTCGCCACGCGGATGTCGCGGTCGCCGATCTGCGCTTCGATGAAGTCGGCCAGCGGCGCGATGTCGGCGTGGCGGCGCGCGGTATCGACGACGTAGCGCAGCACGCGCGGCAGGTCGTCGAGGTAACCCGGCTTGCCGTCGCGGTAGCAAAGACGGCAGAACAGGCCGAGGATCTTGATGTGCCGTTGCAGGCCGGTGAGGTCGAACCAGCGGCGGAAGCGGTCGGTGTCCACGGTCTCGTCGAGCAGTCGCGCATCGAGCAGGCGCAGGCGATAGGCCTCGACCCAGCCTTCCACGCGTTCGTTGTCCCACACGACGTAAGCATCGCGCAGCAGCGAGGCGAGGTCGTAGGTGATCGGCCCCGACATCGCGCCCTGGAAATCGATGATGCCCGGCGAACGTTCGGCGGTGACCAGCAGGTTGCGGCTGTGGTAATCGCGGTGCATGAAGGCGCGCGGCTGTTCGGCGATGGCCTTCATGATGTGCGTGAACGCGATTTCCAGCGCGTCCCAGCCGCCGCAGGTCACGCCGACGCCGAGGTGCCGGCGCAGGAACCACTCCGGCATGATGTCCATTTCCATGGTCTGCCACGCGCGGTCGAAGGCGGGCAGGCCGCCCGTGTCCACGTGCTTCTGCATGCGCAGGAGGGCATCGAGCGCGTCGCCGTAGAGGGCATCGACGGTCGCGTCGTCCAGTTCGGGCAGGTAGGTGCGGGTGCCGAGGTCCTCGATCAGCAGGAAGCCCTGCGCCAGGTCGGCCACCATCACCTTGGGCACGTGAAGACCCGCTTCGGCGAGGCGTCGACCGATCGCCACCCACGGCTCGGGGTTTTCCTTCGCCGGCGGCGAATCCATGACGATCACCGGCTGCCCCTCGACGTAGCCGCGCCAATAGCTGCGGAAGCTGGCGTCGGCGGACGCCGGTTCGAGGGTGAGCGAGGGGAGGGCGGTGGCCTGGCGGGCCCACGCCAGGCGCGCGGCGGAGCGGTCGTCGAATGCGGTCATGGGCGGGAGCTTAGCAAGCCCCTAGTACTTTTGGGCATGGCCGCGACGATCGCGCGCGGCTACTGTCGAACGATCGGGAAATCACGGCTTGAGGGGGCTTTTACCGATGATCGAGGGCGTGGAAAAGGCATCGATGACCCGGCGCGATCTCCTGCGGATGATCGGCATGGCCGGTGGCGGCGCGATGATGTACCAGGCGATGAGCGGGCTGGGGTTCGCCGCCGAGTCGCCGTACCGCAAGCCGCCTCAACTGAGCGGCGGGCGCGGCACCGTGCTGGTGCTCGGCGCGGGCCTCGCGGGACTCGTCGCGGCCTACGAACTGGGCAAGGCCGGGTATCGCGTGCAGGTGCTCGAATACAACGAGCGTGCCGGCGGCCGTAACTGGACGCTGCGCGGCGGGGACGTCTACACCGAACTGGGCGGCCACACGCAGACCTGTCGCTTCGACGCCGGCCAGTACTTCAATCCCGGCCCCTGGCGCATTCCCTATCACCATCGCGGCGTGATCGATTACTGCCGGCGTTTCGGGGTGATGCTCGAACCGTTCGTGCAGGTGAACCACAACGCCTACATCCTCGGCAAGGATGCGTTCGGCGGCAAGCCGCAACGCTTGCGCGAAGTGCAGGCCGATTTCCACGGCGGCATCGCGGAACTGCTGGCGAAGGCGTCCGGCAAGGGGCGGCTCGACGACCTGGTGTCGACGGAAGACCGCGAGGTGCTGCTCGAAGCCCTGCGCGAACTGGGGGGCCTCGACGCGCAGTTCCGCTACGTCGCCGGTCCCGCGGGCAGCGACCGCCGCGGCTACGCGAAGGAGCCCGGCGGCGGCGCCGACGGCAAGCCGGCGTTCTCCCAGCCGGTGGGGTTGCACGACATGCTCAACGCCAAGCTGTGGAAGGCGCTGAGCATGAGCGCGTCGTACGACTACCAGACCACGATGATGCAGCCGATCGGCGGCATGGATGCCATCGGCAAGGCCTTCGTGAAGCAGATCGCGCCCGGGACGATCCGTTACCGGGCGAAGGTGACCGGCATCGCGCAGGACGAGCACGGCGTCACCGTGAGCTACGAGGACACGGCCTCGCCGGGCCAGGTGCTGAAGGCCACGGCCGACTGGTGCGTGTGCACCATCCCGCTGTCGATCCTCAGCCAGATCCCCGTGCAGGTCTCGCCGGAAAAGCAGGCGGCGATCGCGGCCGTGCCGTACATGGCGTCGTCGAAGATCGGCCTGCAGTTCAAGCGCCGCTTCTGGGAGGAAGACGACGCGATCTACGGCGGCATCACCTCCACCGACCTGCCGATCGGCATGATGTCGTACCCCAGCCACGGCATCGGCACGAAAAAAGGCGTGCTGCTCGGCTCCTATACGTTCTTCACCGATGCCTACGAGCTCACGGCGCTCGACCCGGCCACGCGCGTGCGCAAAGCCGTGGAATACGGCACCCAGGTGCACCCGCAGTATCCGAAGGAGTTCGAGAACGGCATGGCGGTGGCCTGGCATCGAAGCCCTTTCACGCTGGGTTGCTTCGGCTGGTGGACGGACGAGAAACGCGAGAAGCACTACGCCGACCTGTGCTCGATGGACGGGCGCATCGTGCTGGCGGGCGAGCATGCGTCGTACCTTCCCGCCTGGCAGGAGGGCGCGATCCTCTCGTCGCTGGCGGCCATCGAGGCCCTGCACGGCCGGGCGACGAACGGAGGTCGCGCATGAAGGCGCCATGGCTGTTCCTGGCCTTGCTTGCCGCCTCGGCGGCACAGGCCCAACAGGCGAAGAAGCCCGATCCGGATTTCCTCGGCGGACGCGATGTCCAGCAGATCACGGGCGAACAGATCTTCACGCACATCTGCCAGGGTTGCCACATGCCCGATGCCAAGGGGGCGGTCGGCGCGGGCCGTTATCCCGCGCTGGCATCCAACCCGAAGCTGGCCTCGTCGGCCTATCCCGTGGTGATGGTGATGAACGGCCGTGGCGGCATGCCGCCGTTTTCGATGCTTCTGGACGACAAGCAGATCGCCGCCGTGGTGAACTACGTGCGCACGCATTTCGGCAACGCCTATACCGATACGCTCACCGCCGACGCCGTGAAGGCGTTCCGTCCGCCGCCGCCTCCCATCGACACGAAGGAACACTGACCATGCGCCATGCCCTCCTGTTTTCCTGCCTGCTGGCGTCGTCCGTCGGTGCCGCCCATGCCGCCGACGTGGTGAGGCACGCGATCCCCGGCAGCAAGTTCCCCATCGCGTCCGCGGTGGAGGTCCCCGCCGGCAAGACGCTGGTGTTCCTGAGCGGCGTGGTGCCCCCGGTGGCCGATGCCAGCGCGCCCAAGGACAGCGCCAAGGCCTACGGCGACACGAAGGCGCAGACCGTCGGCGTGCTCGGCAGCATCGAGAAGCAGCTCAAGGGCATGGGCCTGTCGATGGGCGACGTGGTGAAGATGCAGGTCTTCCTCGTCGGCGACCCGGCCGCCGGCGGCAAGATGGACTTCGCCGGCTTCATGGCGGGCTATACGCAGTTCTTCGGCACGCCGGCCCAGCCCAACCTGCCCTCGCGTTCGGCGATGCAGGTGGCGGCCCTGGCCAACCCCGGTTTCCTCGTGGAAATCGAGGTGACGGCGGTCCGGCCCTGATGAGCCACCCCCGCCGGGAGGTACTCCCGGCGGCCCGTGGCGTGTACGCTTCGTTTCTTTTGGAAGCCTGGGCGCCACATGGTTCTCACTCCTGATCCGCGGATCGGCATCGTCGGTCTCGGTTACGTCGGCCTGCCGCTGGCCGTCGAGTTCGGCAAGCACTTCGATACCCTCGGCTTCGACATCGATCCGGCGCGTATCGCCGAGCTGCGGGCCGGGCGCGACCACACCATGGAAGTGGACGCCACGGCGCTGGCCGCCGCCGCGCGCCTTCGCTACAGCGGCGACCTGGCCGACCTGGCCGGCTGCAACGTCTACGTCGTCACCGTGCCCACGCCCATCGACGAAGCGCAGCGGCCCGATCTCGGTCCGCTGGAGAAGGCCTGCCGCATGCTCGGCGGCATGCTCCGGCGTGGCGACCTGGTCATCTTCGAATCCACCGTGTATCCGGGCACCACCGAAGAGGTGTGCGTGCCGATCCTCGAGGAAGGGTCGGGCCTGGCCTTCAACGTGGATTTCCACTGCGGCTACAGCCCCGAGCGCATCAATCCCGGCGACCACGCGCGTCGCGTGGTGGACATCCGCAAGCTCACCTCAGGCTCCACGCCGGAAGCGGCCGAGCGCGTGGACGCGCTCTACCGCACGATCATCCGCGCGGGGACGCACAAGACCTCCTCGGTACGCATTGCCGAAGCGGCCAAGGTCATCGAGAACGTGCAGCGCGACGTCAACATCGCGCTGGTGAACGAATTGGCCCTGATCTTCAACCGCCTGGGCATCGATACCGGGGAAGTGCTGGAGGCCGCCGGCACCAAGTGGAACTTCCTGCCGTTCCGCCCCGGGCTCGTCGGCGGCCACTGCATCGGCGTCGATCCGTACTATCTCACGCACAAGGCCGAGGTGACCGGCTACCACCCCGAGCTGATCCTCGCCGCGCGGCGCATCAACAGCCGCATGGGCACGTACGTGGCCGACCGGGTCATCCGCCTGATGAGCGAGCGGCGCCTGCACATCGTGGATGCGCGCGTGTTGATCCTCGGTTTCGCGTTCAAGGAAAACTGCCCCGACCTGCGCAATACGCGCGTGATCGACATCGTGCGCGAGTTGCGCCAGTCGATGGCCCACGTCGACGTGTACGATCCGTGGGTGGATGCGCACGACTGCGAACGCGAGTACGGCGTGCGGCCGGTGGAGGCGATCGACGAAGGCGCCTACGATGCGGTGATCGTCGCCGTGGCGCACGACGAATTCCGTGCGTTCGGGGCGGAACGGATTCGCGGCTTCGGCAAGCCCGGCGCGGTGGTGTACGACGTGAAGTCGGTGCTGCCGCAGCACGAGGTGGACGGGCGGCTCTGAAGCGGCCCCGCGCTCAGGGAAAAACCAGCACCGGAACGGCCGCATCGCGTATGACGTCGCGCGCCGCGTGGCGAAGCAGGCGTGCCTGGTGCGAATGCCCGGGGAGCACGATGAGGTCGCAATGACACTTTTCGGCCCGGTCGAGGATGGCCATGGCGCTGCGGGTGTCCACGGCATGGTGGGTAACGACCGGCACGTCGTGCGCCAAGGCCAGCGACGTGACCTCGTCCAGCCCGGCCTGGGCGCGCTCCCATAGCCGCTGGTGGCAGGCATCGCCTTCGATCAGGTCGGCGGCCATGGCCACCGCGGGCATGGGCGCGGTCACGTAGAGCGCATGAAGCCGGCCGCCCGTCCTGGCCAGGAGTTCGATGCACGTCCTCGTGCAGAGGCGACCTTCTTCCGATCCGTCGGCGACGAGCAGGACGTTGTCGAACATGGTTGCACCCCGACCGGGACATCCGGCGCATCGGCATCGATGAACGAAGCATTGCCGCGACGCGCGATCCGGCATTTGACATGGATCAATACCGGGTCGGCATCGTTCGCCGACGATGGCCCCAACGTTCCCGGTCTCCACGCGAGGTTAGCCATGTCATCCACGCCGGCCATGCACACATCCGCGACCGCTTCGCGTGAGCTTTCCATCTTCCGGGACATCGCGGTCGTCACGACGGACATGCCCGGGGATGTGTCCGCGCTCGCCGCCGCAGCGGCGCTGGCGCGTCGATACGGCGCGGAGCTGGAGATCGTCCAGGTGCTGGCCATGCCGTTGCCGGCCGTGGATGCCTGGGCACTCATGCCCGATCCGGCGTGCACGTCGCGGTATGCCGACCTGCGTGCGCAGGCCGCAAGGCGCTCGGCCGAGTTCCAGCGCCGGTTGCCGCCCTTGGGCGTGGAAGGCCGCGTCCGCACGTTCGAGGCGTTCTACGAGTCGGTGGCCGGCATGGCGGCGACGGCGGCGCGACGCGCCGACCTCAGCGTGATCGGCCGGCCGCTCGCCTCCTCGGATGCCGCGGCGATCCACGATCGTTTCGCCGCGCTGCTCCTGGAGTCGGGACGGCCGGTGCTCCTCGTGCCCGGCGATCGCGAGCCCCCGAAGTTGCCGCCCCGGCATGCCCTCGTGGCATGGTCGGATACGCGCGAGGCGGCCCGTGCCGTCCACGATGCCCTCCCGCTGCTGGAAGCGGCCGAGTCGGTGGAGATCCTGATGGTCGACCCGACGGCGAACTTCCTGGAGGATGCGGCGAACTTCGGCACGACGCTTTGCACCCACCTCGAGCGCCATGGCGTCACGGCGCACGTCGTTACCGAAAAAACGCGGGGCCGGTACGTCAGCGGCGTCATCCTCGACCGGGCCAGCCGCGCGAAAGCGCAGCTCATCGTCGCCGGTGGCTACGGGCATACGCGCCTGCGCGAATGGGTCATCGGCGGTACCACGCGCGACCTGTTCTTCGATTCGCCGGTGCCCATCCTCTTTTCGCATTGAGCTGGCGAGCCCTCGCGCGTCGACATCCACCGGCCGGAGCGCCGCTCCATGATCGTCTACACCTGTCACGGCGCGGCCCTCGGCGTCACCGGCTCGTGCCACCTGGTCGAATGCGGCGAAAGCTGGGTGCTCGTCGATTGCGGGCTGTTCCAGGGCTCCCGCGACGCGGTGAAAGCCAACCTTCGCGATGTCGGCTTCGATCCACGGTCGATCGACGCCGTGCTGCTGACGCATGCGCACCTGGATCACTGCGGCCGCTTGCCCAAGCTGGTTCGCGACGGGTTCACCGGGCCGAGCACGCCGATGCGCCCGAACTGCTCGCCTGGCTCGGTGACGAACCGCGCCAGCGGGTGTTTCTCGTCC
Organism: Luteibacter sp. CQ10; assembly: GCF_040900725.1. Lineage (NCBI taxonomy): Bacteria > Pseudomonadati > Pseudomonadota > Gammaproteobacteria > Lysobacterales > Rhodanobacteraceae > Luteibacter > Luteibacter sp. CQ10. The sequence goes on from NZ_JAEUYM010000001.1 coordinate 111,618, forward strand.
ATGGCGAGCCCACCCGTGGCATGGCGGCGATGCGCCAGACGCTGCAGCGCCGCGGCGTCGCGGCAGTGTGTCCTGGGTACGAAGAGGCCTGCCGGCTCGCCTGAGGCGATCAGTGATGGAGCAGGACGGCGATCGCGCCGTGCGTGAGCACGTGGCGGGTGGCCCCGCCCAGCAGGCGTTCGCGGAGGCGGGAGTGGCCGTAGGCGCCCATGACCAGCAGGTCGGCCTTGAAGCGCCGGCTCCTGTCGAGCAGCACGGCACCGGCGGCCGAGGCCGTGGTGTCCACGCGCTTGCGCGTCACCTCGATGCCGTGCCGGGCGAGAAACGCCGTCGGGTCGAAGACGGGAAGGGAGTTCCGGCGTTTGCGCGTCGCGCCATCGAGCAGCAGCACGTCCTTGGCCGCGGCGAGCAAGGGAAGGCCTGCGCGAATCGCGCGCGTGGCGGCGTCGCTCCCGTCCCAGCCGATCACCACGCGGTCGAAGACGGCGTTGGGCGCGCAGACCGTCGGCAGCACGAGACAGGGAATGCCCATCCCGAGCAGCAGTTCGTCGAAACCGTCCAGGGACGTGCCGCCGTCGGCGGGCTTCTGCACGACGACGAGGTCATGCCACGTGGCGAGCGATCGCAGGCCGTGCGCCACGTCGATCTCGAGGGCGGCCCAGCTGCTGTGGTGGGCCCCGGTCATGCGGGCCATTCGCACGAAACTGTCGCCATCCCCGCCCGGTGCCATGTCACGCGAGTGATCGATCACCGCCGCGGGGCCCGGTGGCGGCACCGTCGGTTCCTGGAGGTTTCGGGTGCCGCGCAGGAAGGCGGGCGGGAGTGCGCAGCCGGTGACGGCGCCCTGGGCGCGCGCCGCGAGGCGCTGGCCGACGTACGAGGCAGCGTCACGCTGCGAACCGACGATGACGATGACGTCGCCGATCGCCGGAAGGCAGGTCTGCATCGTCGGCGAGGAGACATCGACAGGCGTGGTCAAAAGGGACATGTCGTACTCCGGATGGCCGATCAATTGGGATTGGGCGTTCGACAGACCAGCACCGGCAGTTGCGTGGTCAGGAGGATCTTCTGCGTTTCGCTTCCCAGCAACAGGCGTTGCAGCCCGCGCCGGCCGTGCGAACCGACGACGATCAGATCGCAGTGGCGCGCCTTGGCGGCCTCTTCGATCGTGCAGTGGACGGGCGCGCCGATCTCGTAGAGCGTATGGCAACGCACGCCGGCCGCGGCAGCGGTCTGTTCCACGTCCTGCAGGTAACGTCCCGCCAGTTCGCGGGCGTTGTCGAGGTAGATCGTTTCGCTCGACGGAATCATCATCTCGCCGTAGGTGGTCGGCCGGAACGGCTCGATGACGTGGATGCCCGTGAGCGTCGCGCCGCAGATCTTCGCCAGTTCCACGGCGGTGCGGGTCGCGATGGTGGCCACGGACGAACCGTCCGTGGCGATGAGGATGTGCTTGAACATGAGGAATCCTCCAGTGCCGATCCATCATGGCCTGCGCGCCGTGCGTGCCCATTGACCTGGGTCAAGCGCGGATCAACGCACCACGACGATGGGTATCCGCGAGTTGGCCAGTACCTTCAACACCACCGAACCGAGGAACATGCTGCCCACGGCGCCCCTGCCGTGCGAGCCCATCGCGATCAGGTCGAAGCGTCCCTTGCGCGCGACCTGCACGATGTCCTCGGCCGGATCGCCCACGTGCATCGACTCTTCGTGGAGGCGGCCTTCGCGGGCCAGGATCCTGCGCGCCGGGCGCAGGGCCCAGGCGCCGTTATGGGCATGGAACTGCGCCATGGCGACGGGATCGAGAAAGCCGCTCACGTGCGCGTTGAGCGGCACGTCGACGTGCAGCAGGTGCAACGACGGCCCGTTGTCCGAGTCCGGCCATTGGCGGATGACGAAACGAAGGGCTCGCAGGCTATGCGCACTCCCGTCGACGGGAATCAGGATCTTCATGGATCGGTCTCCTTTGCATCGGGAACGAGCGGGACGTGGCATGCGAAGGGGCGTCGATCCGGTGGGGATGCCGTGATGCCCATCGACGCGACAGGATCGATACGAGTGCCAGCCATGCAACGCCGGCGAGCGTGCAACCCGCCACGACGATCGGCGTCGCCGGCACGGGCGCTTCGAAGCCGAGCAGCGATCGCACCGGCACCACGAACGTCGCCGCGGCGCCGATGGCCAGCGTCGCCGCGACGACGGCCGCCAGCCACGGCGCCATCCGGCGATACCGGCCGCGGCTGCCGGCGAGGACGAGCAGCAGGGTCGTCGCCAGGAGCGAGAGGAACGTGGACAGCCCGGCGGTGGCGAAGGGCAGCCCGTGGGCGAGCGACCAGGCGTGGCCGCCGACGAGGATGGCGCCCAGGCCCGCGCCCTGGACGAGCCCGACGGCGAGGTTGGCGGCGGCAAAGGGCGACTCGCTCGTGCGCCTCGGCGGACGGCGCATCACGCGGTCGTCCTCGGGCATGGCTTCGAACACCAGCGAACACGACGGGTCGATGATCATCTCCAGCAGGGCGATCTGCACGGGCAGCAACAACGGCGGCCATCCCATGACCAGCGGTGCCACGGCGAGGCAGACCACGGGAACGTGCGCGGCCGCGATGAATCGCATCGAGCGCCGGATGTTGTCGTAGACGCGACGCCCCAGCCGTATGGCGGCCACCAGGGAAGCGAAGCGGTCGTTCAGCAGCACCAGGTCGGCCGCTTCGCGCGCCACGTCGGTACCGCGGACGCCCATGGCGACGCCGACGTCCGCGCTGCGCAGCGCGGGTGCGTCGTTCACGCCGTCGCCGGTCATGCCGATCACGTCGCCGTGCCGCCGGAAGGCGCGCACCAATCGCAGTTTCTGCATGGGATGCACGCGCGCGTAGACGTCCGTTTCGGCGACCCGGCGCGCGAGTTCGTCGTCGTCCACGGCATCGATATCCGCGCCCGTCAGCACGTGAGTGCACGACAGGCCCGCTTGCCGGGCGATCGACACCGCCGTGGCCGGATGATCGCCGGTGAGCATCACCACGCGAATACCCGCGGCGAGGCACTCGGCGACGGCGGCGTGCACGTCGGCGCGCAACGGATCGGCAAGGGCGACCAGGCCAAGCAGTTCATGGCGTCGCTCGGCGGGGGAGCGCAACACGGTACCGGCGGGTAACGTCGCGCGGGCCACCGCGAGCACGCGAAGACCCCTGGCAGCCAGGGTCGCCGCCTGCGCGCTCCATCGCGCAAGGGCCTCAGGCGGGATATCGCACAGGGCGAACACCGCTTCGGGCGCCCCCTTGGTGGCCATGTGGCAACGCCCCTCGTCGCCCGCTGCGTACACGCGCGACACGTACGACCGGCCGTCGCCGATGGGGAAGGCCGCCACCGGCGCGGCGGCGCATTCGGGAGGCAGGCCGTCGGCTCGTCGCCGCGTGTGGGCAACGATCGCGATGTCGGTGGGATCGATGGATCGTGGGTCGCATGCCGTCGCGGCGGTGCAGGCCAGGCGATCGAGCGCGTCGTCGGCGGGCGAGGTCGCGTCCTGCACGCGGCCGGGTGCGTCGCAAAGCATCGCCACGGCCATTCGGTTCTGTGTCAGCGTTCCCGTCTTGTCGACGGCCAATAGGGAGATGGCGCCCATCGTTTCGACGGCGGCGAGCCGGCGGGCCAGCACGCCACGGCGGGCGATACGACGTGCGCCGAGGGCGTAGAACACCGCGAGCACGACGGGAATCTCTTCCGGAAGGATGGCCATGGCCAGGGCGATGCTGGCCAGGGCGGACTCGATGAGGCTTCGTCCCGACCACCAGTTCGCCGCGCCCACGCCCAGGGCGAGAAGCACGGCGGCGATCGCGAAGAAGCGGACCAGGCGCCTCGCGGCGCGTTGCATAGGGGAGGGCGATGCCTGCTGCCCGGCCAGCGCCCTGCCGATATCGCCGAACGCGGTGCGTCCGCCGGTGGCCGTCACCCGCGCACGTGCGACGCCGCCGACGACCAGCGTTCCGGCGCGAACGGGGTCGGTCGGCGGCCGAACCCCCGGCCCGTGTTCGACCGGCACCGATTCGCCCGTAAGCAGCGACTCGTCGATCATGAGGGTGCCTTCGAGCAGCAGGCCATCGGCTGGAACGCGGTCGCCTTCCCTCAGCACCAGCACGTCGCCCACGACGACCTCCGTGGCCGCCACGCGACGCTCGCTGCCGGAGCGGATCACATGGGCGACGGGCGTCGCCAGCTCCCGCAATGCGGCGAGCGCTTCCCTTGCCCGCCATTCCTGGACGATCGTGATGGCGACCACGATCGCGACCGACACGCCGAGGAACACCGCTTCGGCCCGGTCGCCCAACCAGGCGTAGATCGCGGCCGCGGCGATGAGCATGAGGAACATCGGTTCGGCCAGCACGCCCCAGAGCACGTGCAGCCAGCGACCGGTTTCCCCGCCGGGCAACACGTTGGCGCCGTCGCGGAGCAGACGACGCGCGGCTTCGTCGTCGTCGAGTCCGCGCATCGCATCCGTCGAAGGTGGCGTACTGCTCATGGCGTGGCCTCGCGCGGGACGATATCGAGGCCATCGTCGCGTGTCCTTGGTAAGGGGGCTTGATCTGGGTCAATCGTGCGCAGGCGCACACGTCAGGGACAGACCAGCACGTCGGTGGACGTTTCCCTCTCGCGCACGTGCGCGATCGGTCCGTCGTCGTCGACCGAGGGCACGATCACCAGATCGCTCGCGTACCGCGTGGTGAGCTCGGCGATCATGCCGTCCCGTTCGTATCCGAAAGCGAACCGGCAAGCGCAGTCGACGTCGAGGCGTACCGCCACGCGGCGCGCCCTGGCGAACAGAACGTCGCCTCGCGTGACGCCCTCGCGCGACGAGGGGGGCGACTGCGCACGCGCATCGCGCAGCCTGCGCACGACGTAGACCAGGGTGACGGGCGAGCCGAGGCAACGGGCCAGCCGCAGCGCCATGAGAACGGCGCGGAAGGCTTTGGGCCGGTCATCGACGACGACGAGAAGGTGTCGGAACAAGGGAGCCGGCTCCGGCAGTGGGTCCAGGCCACATGAGTAGGCGAAACGAACGGCACGGCATTGACGGCCGTCAACTGGTGTGTGTGTTTCTGCGTCTCGCCCGCATCGTTACACACCGTTACACGCCGTCACGTGGCTGTCGACGTCCGTGGCGGCCGGGCGCCTATGCTTTCCTCGCACGGTCATGGCGAGGGAGAGTGGCATGAACAGCACGTTGCATTCGTTTGCGAACGCATCGTTCGCGCCGCAAGGCGCGCCGGTGTTGCCGGCCATCGACATCGAGGCGTTGCGCGAGGCCTTGCCCATCGTGCGACGCAAGCATGTGGCGGGACATCACCTGTATCGCTCGGGGCAGCCGTTCCGCGCCATCCATCTCGTGCACGCGGGCTCGTACAAGGTGAGCGACCTCGCCGAGGACGGTCGGGAAAAGGTGTCCGCCTTCAAGATGCGCGGTGAACTGCTCGGCGTGGAATCGATCGGCCTGGGCGCGTACGCGTGCGACGCGGTGGCGTTGGAAGACAGCGAGACCTGGGAATTGCCCTACCCGGCCGTGCTGAAGGCGGGGGCGACCCTTCCCGGCCTCCAGGAGCAGATCCAAGCCGCCCTGGCCGCGGAGATTCGCCGCGATCGTTCGTGGATGCTGCTGTTGGGCACGCTGGCCGCCGAACCTCGCGTGGCCGCGTTCCTCATCGACGTGGCCGCCCGGCATGCCCGGCTGGGCTACAGCGCCCGGCATTTCATCCTCAAGATGAGCCGCCTGGACATGGCCAGCTTCCTGGCGCTCAAGCACGAGACCGTCAGCCGCGTGCTCGGCCACCTCGCCGACAGGCACTACATCGACGTGCGCCGCCGCGAGGTGCGCCTGCTCGACGTCGACGGGCTTCGCTCCATGGCGTGCGCGGAAGCCGCGTGATCAGGCGTCGCCGTCGAGCAGGGCGCGCAGCGCCGCGGCCAGCTGTTCGCGGCGATAGGGCTTGCGCAGCAGCTGGCGACCGTCCAGGCGGCTGAGGTCGTTTTCGGACGAGCCGTATTCGTAGCCGGAAGCCATCATGATCTTCAGCGAGGGACGCAAGGCGCGCAGCCGGTCCGCGAGGTCGAACCCCGACTCGCCGTCGCCCAGCACCACGTCGGTGAACACGGCATCGATGTCCGCGTTCCGTTCGAAGGCCGTCTGCGCGCTGGCGGCGCTCTCCGCCTCGATCACCCGGTAGCCGAGCCCGCGCAGGAATGCGACGGCGACCCGCCGCACCTCGGCCTCGTCTTCCACGACCAGCACGGTCTCGTTCCCCCTGAGCGCGCCCGTGGGCGCCACCGGCGGGGTGTCGCGGCCACGCGCGACCGGCAGGTAGATATCGACGTGAGTCCCCTTATCGAGCTGGCTCTCGATGACCAGGCGGCCGCGCGACTGCTTCACGAAGCCGTAGACCATGCTCAGGCCCAGGCCGCTGCCCTTGCCGGGGCCTTTGGTGGTGAAGAACGGTTCCAGCGCGCGGGCGAGCACGTCCGGATGCATGCCCTCGCCGGTGTCGATCACGGAGTACACCACGTAGGTGCCCTGGGGCAGGTCGTCGTCGTCCTGCGGCTGCTCGTGGACGCGCGCGGCGATGGATAGCTTGCCGCCGCGCGGCATCGCGTCGCGCGCATTGAGGGCGAGATTGACGATGGCCGCTTCCAGTTCGCCGGGATCGGCGAAGACGGGCGGCAGACCGTCGGGACATTCGGCCACGACCCGGATGCGTTCCCCCAGCGTGCGGCCGAGCATGTCGTTGAGGTCGGCCAGCAGGAGTTCGCTGCGTACCCGTTGCGGGTTCAGTCGCTGGCGGCGGGAAAAGGCCAGCAGCTTGCGCGTGAGCGCCGATCCCCGTTCCACCGCCCGTGATGCGCTGGACATGGACTCGCGCACGACGGGGTCTTCCGGCAGGTCGATCTCCAGCAACTGGAGGTTGCCGGAGACGATGGTCAGCAGATTGTTGAAATCGTGCGCGATGCCGCCGGTCAGCTGTCCCAGTGCATCCAGTCGCTGGGCATGCGCCAGTTGCTCTTCGCTGCGCCCCCGCTGGATCGCGGCCGCCAGCATGTTGGCGATCGAGCTGACGTAGTGCTGGCGATCGCGATCGACGGCATCGCCGCGCGGCACCATGACCACGATGTAACCCGACGGTCCTTCCCGGTCGGGCAGCGGCGCGAGGATCGCGTCCGCCGGTTGTGAATCCCCTGGCGGACCCGGCAGCGGAATGGGGATGTTCGCGCGCACGATGGCGCCTTCCTCGGCGGTGAACCGCAGCTGGGGCAGCAACTCCCGGAGCCATTCGCCATCGGCCAGCGCGTCGCGCAACGGGACGTGGACGCCATGCGCCGCGGCGATGCGGAAAGATCGTCCGTGGAGATCGGGCAGCAGCACCGCCACGGCGGGCACCGCCAGCGTGGACGCGATGATGGCCGGGATCTCCGCCATCGCCGCCTCGTGATTGGCGGCAATCAGGATGCGCCGGCTGATGTCGGCGAGGCTGGCGTCGTAGTGGGCCCGTGCCAGCGCCTGCCGCGCGCGTTGCGTCTCGGAGATGTCGCGTATCGATGCGGCGAACAGCGATCCGTCGCCGGAGACGGGGCTCAACCCGATCTCCACCGGAAAGGGTGTGCCGTCCGCGCGCACGCCGGTCAACTCGTAGCCGGCGCCCATCGGGCGCACGCGCGGATTGGCCATGTACGACGTGCGATGTGCCACGTGGACCTCGCGTACGGACGCCGGCAGGAGATCCTCGATGGGGCGGCCGCGCAGGGAATCGCCGGGATAGCCGAAGAGGCGATCGGCCTGCGGGTTGGCCAGCACGATCGTGCCCCGGCGATCGACGACGATCATCGCGTCCGGGGCGGTCCGGAACAGCGCCTGGAACAGCTCGGCCTCCATGGGGGTGGCCTGGTTCACGACACGCTTACCGACGGGGTGAAGATGTAACCCGCGCCGCGCACCGACTTGATCAGGCGCGGCCGAAGCGGATCGGGTTCGATTTTCTTCCGCAGGCGTCCCACCTGCACGTCGATCGCGCGGTCGAACGGTCCCGCGTTGCGGCCGTACAGGTGCGACATCAACTGGTCGCGCGACAGCACGTTGTGGGGATGCTCGACCAGCACGCGCAGCAGCGCGTATTCGCCGGAGGTCAGCTCGATCGGCCGGTCCTCGGGTGACCGCAGGGTGCGTGCGCGCGTGTCCAGCGTATAGCCCTCGAAGCGGATTTCGTGGGTGTCGTCGCGGGGCGGCGGCGCGGTTTGCGATTGCCGCCAGCGCCGCATCACGGTGCGCACCCGGGCCAGCAGTTCGCGCAGGTCGAAGGGCTTGCTGACGTAATCGTCGGCGCCCAGTTCCAGGCCGACGACGCGGTCGACCGATTCTCCCCGGCCGGAGACGATGACGACCGGTCCACGCCAGGTTTCGTTGAGATACCGGGTAATGGACAAACCATCTTCGCCCGGCAGCCCCAGGTCGAGCAGGATGAGGTCGACGCGCGATTCGCCCAGGCGCCGGCGCATCTCTTCGCCGTCGGCGGCCGTGACCGTATGAAAGCCGTGGGCCGTGAAATAGCGCGACAAGAGGAGCGTGACGTCGTCGTCGTCGTCGACGATCAGCAGGCAGTCCCCCGGCCGATCATTCGAAACCATGCCGTACCCCCCGACCTGTGGTTTGCGTATGTCAGCGGCCATGGTCGATTTTTCTCACTCGTGACGAGACTGCCTCACGGCGACCACAGCGCTTTCAAAATTAACAGACTCTGGCGCCGCATCCCATCCACCAAAAGGATGGCGGTCAAAGCAGGCCGACGGCACCCGCCGCCACGGCGGCCATGACGGCCGTCGCCGTCCAGCCCAGCCACAGCAGCGGACCGCGGACGGCGAATGGGCCCATGGTACGCAGGTGCATCGCGATCACCATGACGCCCACCATGAGCGGGACCGCGATGACGCCGTTGATGACGGCCGACGCGAAGAGTAGGCGGAACGGATCGATCGGCAGGAACGCGATGGCGGTACCGGCGAGCGTGGCCGCGGCGAGCATCGCGTAGAACGCGACGTCCTGTTTCACCGTTCGCCCCAGGCTGGCGTGCTTTCCCGTCACTTCGGCCGCGGCATAGGCCGCGGAGGCGGCCAGCACGGGAAGGGCGAGCCATCCCGTGCCCAGGATGCCGATGGCGAAAAGCAGCGAAGCGAAATGGCCGGCGAGCGGCTCGAGCGCCCTCGCCGCGTCCGCGGCATCGCGTACCTGCACGATGCCCGCGCCGTGCAACACCACGGCCGAGGTGAGCATGACGAAGAAGGCCACCACGTTGGAGAAGACCATGCCCACCACGGTATCGAACCCGATGCGCCGGAATGCATCCTTCGCCTGTTCCGGGGCTTCCGTAAGCGGGCGCTGGGCGTCGTCGGCGCCTTCCTCCTCGACTTCCTGGGACGCCTGCCAGAAGAACAGGTAGGGGCTGATGGTGGTGCCGAACACGGCCGTCACCGCGACCGCCGCGTCCCTGTCGACATGCACGCGCCATGCCTGGGCGGCGACGGTGCGCCAGGGCACGTCGATGACCCAGGCCGTCGCCACGTAGGCGAACAGGCTCATCGTCATCGCCTTCAGCAACGGCGCGTAGCGCGGAAACGGCACGAACGTTTCCAGGGCGAGCGACACCCCTGCGCATGCCAGCGCGAAGACCGCGGCGGGACCTCCGGTGAGCAAGGCGAGTACCTGCCCCATCGCGCCGACGTCCGCGGCGAGATTGATGATGTTGTTGATCGCGAGCAGGGCCACCAGCGTCGCCACGAGCGGGCGGGGAAACACGCGGCACATGTTGTCCGCCAGGCCGCGTCCGGTCACCCGTCCCACGTGGGCGCTCACCGTCTGTATGCCGATCATCAGCGGCGTGGTGACCACGGTGGTCCAGAGCATGCCGTAGCCGAACTGCGCGCCGACCTGCGAATACGTGGCGATGCCGCTGGGATCGTCGTCCGCCGCGCCGCTCACCAGCCCCGCACCCAGTCGGCGGCGCAATCCATGATGCGAAGGCGACGCGATCGCGTGACGTGCCGTGGGCGTCGGGTCGGGCATCGCGGTGGTCATCGGGTCACGGTCATGGCGAAGTCGGACATGGGGGGCAGCATCGGCAACGCGCCGCGCTCGCGGCTTGACCGGGATCAATCGGCATCCGGGTGGCGGTGAATCAGTCGCGGGGCGGCGTGGGGGATGAGGGGCGGTCGTCCTGTTCCAGTTCGGCGGCGCGTCGTCGCGCGGCCGCCATGCCTTGTTCCACGGCGCGACCCGCGCGGGAAAATGCCTCCGGCAACGTGTGCGTTTCGCTGTAACCGTCTTTCGTCACGGTCCATGTCACGCGAAACGCGTGGTCTTCGAAGACCACGCGGCACGTGCAGGCGGGAGAGTGCGAAGAGCTCATGCGAAAGACCTGTCGGCAGCGGCAGAGCTTAGCGACTCCTTTGCGAGATAGTGATTCGCATTTGAGCGAAGACGTCCGCGCCCACCGGGCGCTTGCGAAGACGGGGAACCACCAGCACCGGGACCCTCGACCCGGCCACGATCCGGCGGATCACGTGGCCGGGTCGTAGCCGGTCGATCGTATCGTCGGCACCGAGCACGAGGACGCTGGCGTCCGTGTCGTGCGCGGCGTCCAGCACGGCCCTCACCGGATCGGGGTCGAAGGCCAGCCACGTCTCGAACGGCACGCCCGCGTAGAGGGCGACGATGCGCGCCCGGTTCAGGCAATCCTCCGCGCGGGCGAGCCGTTCGGGGGTGGCGGGCACGTCGGCCGCCGGAAAGAGGGATCGAAGCAGGCCCCATCGCTTCCAGGCGATCATGGAATGGACGATGGTCGCTGGCGCGTCCATCGCGCGCGCCAGGGCGACGCCGGTCGCGATGACCGGTGCCGACGACGGCCAGCCGTCGGTAGCGACCAGCACGCGACGAAACGTGTCCTCGATCCGCCCCGAGAGGTCGAAGTCCGTCCAGGACCTCGTCCGAGGCGTGATCCGGAAGGAAATGTCCGGTGCGGGCGGTCGTTTCATGCCGAGAGGATGAGCGACAGGTCGTCGTGCGACAGCATCTGTCGCGTGGTGCCGCCCAGGGCGAGTTCGCGCAGGCGCGACCGTCCCCAGGCACCCATGACCACCGCATCGGCGTGTGTCTGCCTGGCATGCGTGCGCATGGCCTGCGAAGGCTGGTCGTCGTCGTCCATGTCCACCCACGTGTAGACGATGGCATGCCGCTCCAGCCAGGCGCGCAGCCACGGATCGGCTTCCTTGCGCGAACGGCTTCCCGGGTCGCCCGCCAGGATCGTGACGTGGCGGGCGGATCGCAGGAAGGCAAGCGCGTTGCGGATGGCGCGCAGGGAAACCGACGATCCGTTCCAGGCCACGAGGATGCGTTCCATCGGCGTGATCGCGGCACCGTCCGGTACCAGCACGATGGGCGTGACCCGGGCCATCAGCGCACGGGCCAGCATGGCCGTGCCCAGCGGCATGCCCACGCTCATCGATTCCAGCCGCCCCACCACGAGATCGGCGAGGCTCGCCCGACGGACCAGCGCGCGGCGATGCGAGCCACGGCGCACTTCCCATTCGCCGCCGACCTTCCTGTTGCGGCAGGTATCCATCCACCATTCGCGCTTGCGCCGGGCAGCGTTTTCCTCGTCCTCCAGCACGAGCAGCGGCTCGGGCAGCACGACGAGGCTCGCATCGAGGTCGACGATCTGCAGCCCCGTCAGATGGGCATCGAATCGCTTGGCCAGTTCGAAGGCCACGCGAACGTGAGTGGTATCCCGTTCGGACGCCCGGATGTCCACGAGGATGTCCATGCGACGCGTTCCCCATCGAGGTCGATGGGGAAGTCTAGGGTCGCGGCGGGAGGCCTCCGGTTGATGCAGATCAAACCGGGCAGGGCTAGGAGAGGTTGTAGCCCTTCTCCTCGTGCAGCGACAGGTCCAGCCCCACCATCTCCTGTTCTTCGTCGACGCGCAGGCCGATGGTCAGCGCGAGCGCCTTGAGCACCAGCCAGCTCACCACCGCGCTGTAGACGACGGTGAAGGCCACGCCCTTGAACTGGATCCACAGCTGCAGCCACGCGGCATCGACCGTGCCGAATCCGCCCAGCGACGGGGTGGCGAACGGCCCGGTGAGCAGAGCGCCGATGATGCCCGCGACGGCGTGCACGCCGAACACGTCCAGCGAGTCGTCGTACCCGAGGCGCCGCTTCAGCCGGGTGGCGCAGAAGAAGCACACCACGCCGGAGACCAGGCCGATCACCAGCGCGCCGCCGGGTCCGCAGGTTCCCGCCGCGGGGGTGACGGCGACCAGGCCGGCCACGGCACCCGAGGCGATGCCGAGCACGCTCGGCCGCCGATGCGTCATCCATTCCACGGCCGTCCAGCCGATCGCGGCGGCGGCGGTGGCGATCTGCGTCACCAGCATCGCCATCGCCGCGCTGCCGTTCGCCGCCACGGCCGAACCGGCGTTGAAACCGAACCAGCCCAGCCAGAGCATGCTCGCGCCGATCAACGTGTAACCGAGGTTGTGCGGCGGCATCGGCGTGTGCGGATAGCCGCGACGCTTGCCGATGACGAGGCAGCCGACGAGGCCGGCGATGCCCGCGTTGATGTGCACCACGGTGCCGCCGGCGAAATCGATCACGCCCAGGTCGCCGAGCAGCGAACCCGGGCCGGCCCACACCATGTGCGCCACGGGCAGGTAGGCGAAGGTGAACCACAGCGCCGTGAACAGCAGCAGCGCGGAAAACTTCATGCGTTCGGCGATGGCACCGACGATGAGTGCCGGCGTGATGATCGCGAAGGTCATCTGGAACATCACGAACACGGCTTCGGGCACGGTGTTGTACAGGCTGCCGGGCGTCAGTCCGGCGAGCATGGCATGGCCGAAACCGCCGACGAACGAATGCAGGTTGGTGGTGCCCGCCGTCATGCCCGTGGTGTCGAAGGCGACGGAATAGCCGTAGACCACCCACAGCACGGTCACCAGCGCCGTGATGGCGAAGCACTGCATCAACACCGACAGCAGGTTCTTCGCGCGCACCATGCCGCCGTAGAAGAGGGCGAGGCCGGGAATGGTCATCAGCAGCACGAGCATGCTGGCGGTGAGCATCCAGGCGGTGTCGCCCGAATCGAGCTTCATGGTCTGGGCGAGGGCGAGGATGGGTTCAGAGCGCATCGGCATCGACCTCCTGCGTGCGGATACGGATGGCCTGTTCCAGTTCGGTGACGAAGATCTTGCCGTCGCCGATCTTGCCGGTGCGCGCCGCGCCCGTGATGGCCTCGATGGCGCGCTCGACGGTGTCGTCGGTCACGGCGATCTCGATCTTCAGCTTGGGCAGGAAATCGACCACGTACTCCGCCCCGCGATAGAGCTCGGTGTGGCCGTGCTGCCGGCCGAAGCCCTTGACCTCGGTCACCGTCATGCCATGCACGCCCACTTCGGCGAGGGCTTCGCGCACGTCGTCCAGCGTGAACGGCTTGATGATCGCCTGGATCCACTTCATGCAGTTGTTCCCCGTCGGCTGGTTTGCCGCAGGGCAGCATGAAACGTGCCATGGCCTGGACCCATGGCGTGGCGGGCGGCGCACCGGGCGGTCCGCGCGACATGCACCAAAGTGGAGCGACTTGAAGGCTCGCCTTGGTGCATGCCTCCAGGGTCGCTCAGCGCGGCGTGCCGACCCACCGCCCCAGGTCGGCGAGGTCGAGTTGCCGACCCTTCGGTGCGATGGTGTCGGTATGCGCGGCCTTCGCGACGATGCCCTGGCCGTCGACCAGCAGGATGGTGGGGTAGACCGTGATGCCCGCCTGGTCGGCCAGCGCTTGTTGATCGCTCACCACGGGCCAGTTGAGACCGCGTTCCTTCACGAATGTCCGGGCCGTGGCGGCGTCGTCGAAGGTGAACGCGACCACTTGCACGTCCGGATGCGCCCGGTGGAACGCCGACAGCACGGGCGTCTCGGCGATGCACGGACCGCATTGCGCGAAGAAGAAGCTCGCCACGAAAGGCTTGCCATGAAGCGAGGCCGTGGAAAGGGGTGTGCCGTCCAGCGTCGTGGCGTGGAACGAGGGGAAAGGATGGCCTTCGGCCGCGAGCGCCTTCGGCTTGGCGTGTTCGGCCAGGTTCTGGGCGATCCGGGCGTCGCTTTCGAGCTTCAGGATGGCTTGGTGGCCCGCCGGGTCCTTGATGACGTCGAAGGGTCGCGCGGCCATCGCGGCCCGGAAGCGCGCATAGGAAAGCGGCTTGCCGTCCTGATCCTGGAAGGTGAGCCGGTAATCGTGCGGAATGGCGAGCTGGTCCCGCATGGCGGGAGGAATCGTTTCCTCCGCGCCGGACGGCGAGGCGATGGCAACGGCACTGGCGGCGGAAAGGGCGAAGGCGGCGAGGCGCTTGGACACGAGGCGTTCCTGGGCTACGTAAGTAACCTGTACGCTACATATGTAGCGTGATGCGTGCAAGCACGACGCTCAGTCGTCGGCCGCCGGTTCCGACACCACGCGCCACGTCCCGTTCGAGCGCCGTTCGAAACTCACGCGATACGTCCCGGGAGTGAAGGAGCGCCCGGTGGACGCGGGCGGCCCGCCCATCGTGGTCACCCTGTAAAGGTCGGGAGTGCCATTCGCCAGCGATTGGAAGCGCAGGGTCATGCCACGAAGCCCCGCTAGCGTTTCCAGTTCCGTGTCCAAGCTCCATGCCGATGCCGCAGCCACCCAGCCGAGGGCCAGGGCCACCAGGGCGGCAAGACGGCGCCGCCATGGCAGCGGACGGAATGGCGACGGGTCGAGGATGGCGGCCATCCGCCGGTGCAGCGCCTCGCGATGCCCGGCCACGGTGGATACGCCGGCGTGCGCCCGCGCGGATCGACGCAATGCATCCACGAGCGCGCGGCCGTATCCGGTTCGCGTGGCGTCGTCGGTGCCGTGCAATGCCACCGCGTCGCAGATTTCTTCCCTTGCCGCCAGCACGATCCGATGCAGGCGATGCAATGGCCAGCACCATGGCAACAGCGCGATGGCCCACGATTCCGCCCACAGGCGCCAGTTGTCGTACCGGTGCGCGTGAGCGCGTTCGTGGCGCACCAGGGCGTCGATGACCGCGGTCGGATAACCACGCGCCGCTTCGGGCAGGATCACCATCGGCCGGCGCAAGCCGAGGAGCAGGGGGCCGTGCACGTCGGCGAGCAGCACCGGCACCGCGTTCCCCGCCGTCGTCCGTACCCGCCTGGTCAGGCGCGCGGTGGCCCTGAGCCTGATCGCCAGCCGCAGGCTACCCGCCGAGGCGAGCAGGAGCACGACCATCGACAAGGCGTCCGCGACGGCCGCCAGCCAGGACTGCGCCGGCAACGCATCGGGCAGAAGCGCGGCGATGGCCGCATGCGGCGCGTCCCACGTCGTAGAGGGTACGAACGGGTGAGCCGCCGCGGCCGCCACGGGCAGCATCGCGGTAAGCCAGAACGCCGTCGCCCCACAGCGGTGGCGTGCGGCGGCGGATAGCCCGTCCTGGACGCAAGCCAGCGTCGCCACCATGCCCGTACCGGCCACGAGCGAGCACACGCAGGCCACGACCAGCGCGAGAGCCGTCATCGCTTGCGCTTGCGTCCGTTGAGCATGCGATCGAGCTCGGCCAGTTCGTCGTCGTTGAGCAGGGCGCTGCCCGTCAACGCCGACACCGGCACGCCGCCAGGCACCTCGAACACCTCGCGAAACAGATGCGCCAGCGAATCGCCCAGCACCTCGACCTTGGACCGCGCCGGCGCGAACACGGCCAATCCGTGCGACTCGGTGCGCACGATCAGTTCCTTGCCGCGCATGCGTTCGAGTACCGTGCGCGTGGTGGACACGGCCCAGCCGGTGCGGGTGGACAGGGCATCGTGCAGCTCCCGTGCGCTTTGCGGGCTCTTCTCCCACAAGGCCTTGAGGACTTCCATTTCGCTATCGGAAAGGACCATGGTGATTCCGCGGGCTGACTGGTCGCTACGATACTACACTTGTAGCGTCCGCCTCCCCATGCCTGGTTCGGGAGAATCAGGGAAACAGATCGCGTTCGGCCTCGAACATGCCCAAGACCGCGTCGGCGACCGCCCGGATGGACGCGTCTTTCCGGTCCCGGCTACGGGTGAGCAGATAGACGTCCCGGCTCGGCGGCAGCGATCCGAGATCGCACGAGCGAAGCAGCGGGTCGCCTCGGCCGATGTAGTGTGGGATCAGCGCAAGGCCGGCGCCCGATCGCGCGGCGATCGACTGGAGGAACTGGTCCTTGGCGCGGAATACCACGCGCGCGCGGGGGAAATGCCTGGACAACCATGTCGCTTGCGACAGATAGGCATCCGCCTCGTTGAAGCCGATGAAGACCGGCTCGCCACCCGCTTCGACGGAACGGCATGCCTCCTCCGTTCCGTAGAACCCGTAGCCGACGGTGGTCAGCGGGCGCGCGATGACGTCACCATCCCTGGGCTGGTCGAACCGAAGCGCGATATCGGCTTCATGACGTTCGAGGCTCACCGAACGAAGCGCCGGGGCGAGGTCGATGTCCAGTTTCGGAAAGCGGGCCGCTAGCAGCGGCAGGCGCGCGGCCAGGAAACCGCCCGACAGTCCGGGTGACGAGCTGATCCGCACCAGTCCGCGCGGCGTGGCATCCGCCATGCCGCGTCCCAGGATCTGCGCGGCGTGTTCCATGTCGCTCGCGGCCTCGAGCGCCTGCGTGCCGGCCGGCGTCAAAACATAGCCTTCCACACGCCGCTCGAGGAGCTTTTCCCCGAGGCTCTGCTCCAGCGACTGCAGCCTGCGCGCGACGGTGGCGTGGGTGACCGACAGCATCCGGGCCGCGGCCGAGAGACTGCCCTGCCGCGCTACCGCGATAAACACGCGGACGTCCTGCCAGTCGATGTCTGTACGTTTTTGATCAGCCATGGATCGCAGATAGCGAATTTTCCGGCTCCCGACAGTGCCCTACCTTTTGCCCATCACGCAACCACACAGGAAGGCAATCATGTCGAAGATCAAGAAAGTCGCCATCGTCACGGGCGCATCGCAGGGTATTGGAGAGGGCCTCGTGAACGGGTTCCGTGCCCGCGGCTATGGCGTCGTCGCCACCTCGCGTTCGATCCGGCCCTCGAACGAACCGGACGTCGTGACCGTCGCCGGCGACATCGGGGACCCGGAAACGGGTAAGCGCCTGGTCGCGGCGGCCCTGGACCGCTTCGGGCGCATCGACACCCTGGTGAACAACGCCGGCATCTTCATCGGCAAGTCGTTCACCGACTACACGGAAGAGGACTACCGGCTCAAGCTGAAGACCAACCTCGATGGCTTCTATTTCGCCACCCGGGAGGTCATCCCCGTGATGCTGGCGCAGGGCGGCGGCCATGTCGTGCAGATCACGGCGTCGACGGCGGAGTTCGCCAGCTCGCTCTCGCCGGCGTTCATCGCCATGTTGACGAAGGGCGGGATGAACGCCGCCACCAAGAGCCTGGCGATCGAATACGCGGCGCGCGGCATCCGCGTGAATGCCGTCGCCCCCGGCATCATCCGTACGCCCATGCACCACCCGGACATCGTCGACCAACTGGCCGCGTTCCATCCGATGAATAAGCTGGGCGAGGTTGAGGACATCGTTCGCGCCGTGCTCTATCTCGAGGACGCCGCGTTCTCGACCGGCGAGATTCTCCACGTCGACGGCGGCCTCATCGCCGGTCGCTGACCCTGCCAGGAGAACGTCATGCCTATCGTCAACATTCTCGTGACCCGCGAGGGCACGCAACCGGGTGCGGAGCGCACCACGCGAGAACAGAAGGCCGCCGTCTACAAGGGCATCGCCGACCTGCTTTTCGAGGTCATGGGCAAGCCTCACGAAGACACCACCGTCGTTTTCCACGAACACGAGATCGACGACCTCGGGCAGGGTGGCCTTCCGCTGGAAGATTACCGCCGACGGCGCGAGCGGGAGCGTGGCCAGGCGTCGCGGTCCGAACCGTTGAGCCAAGGTTCGCTTCGAACTCGACGTGCGTGATGCGGAGCGTCGGTGGACGCGGTCGATGTCAGGCGTCAGCCACGTAGGGCAACTTCACGTGCACCCGCAAGCCGCCGCCGGGTGCGGTATCCAGCACGATGTCGCCACCGTGGCCACGCACGGCGGAACGGACGGCGGCCAGGCCGAGGCCGACGCCGCCCGTCTGCCGGTTGCGGGAACCTTCGATGCGATAGAACGGGCGGAACACGGCCTCGCGCAGGGCCTCGGGGATGCCCGGGCCCTCGTCGTCGACCAGGATGTCGATCCAGCCGTCGCCGGGCCGTAGCCGCACGTGGGCACGGGCGCCGTACTTGACGGCGTTGTCCACCAGGTTGGCGACCGCGCGGCGAAGCGTGAGCGGACGCCCGACGTAGGTGACGCTGCCGGGCGTATCGAACGCCACGTCATGCCCGGCGTCGCGGAAGTCGTCCAGTACCGTTTCGATCAGCTCCGAAAGCATGAACCGGGTGGTCGGTTCCTGTTCGCTGTCGTCGCGGAAGAACTCGAGCGAGGCGTCGACCATGGCCTGCATCTCGTCGACGTCGCGGAACAGCTTGCGCTGCTGTTCCTCGTCTTCGATGAATTCGCCGCGCAGGCGCATGCGGGTGAGCGGCGCGCGCAGGTCGTGCGAGATCGCCGCCAGCATCGTCGTGCGGTCGGCCACGTAGCGTTGCACGCGGGCCTGCATCTCGTTGAACGCCTGGGCGGCGAGGCGGATCTCCAGCGGCCCGGTGGTCTGCATCGGCGGCGCGTTCACGTCGGCGCCGAAGCGCTGGGCCTGGCGGGCGAAGCGTTCGAGCGGGCGGGCGAGACGGCGGCTGGCCAGCGCGGCGACCAATAGGGCGCAGACCACGGCGAAGCCCACGGTGAGCAGGGTGCGTGCCGTGGGGCTGAGTCCCCAACTCCGCTGAGGCGCGACGAAACGCACCCAGGAGCGATCGGACAGGGAGATCGCGAGGCCATAGGCGGTTTCCGGCCGGCCGTGCAGGTCGGGATCGCCGGGCTCATAGGCGACGACGCGCGCGGACGGACGGCCCAGCAGCGAACGGATCTTCGCGCGGCCCTGGTGGAATTCGGAGGCGTCGATGGCGATGGGCAACGACGCATCGTTCGGAAACCAGGTGACCGCGTAGCGGTCGTTGCTCACCGACGCCGCGAGCCCGGCGCGCGCATCGCGCGGCGCGCCGTCGAGGATCCGCGCGACCGCGGCCACCTCGTCGACCAGGCCGATATCCTGCAGGCCCGGTTTCGCCCACACGCCCGCGAAGGCGGAAAAAGCGGCGTTCATCGCCGCGGCGATGATGACGGCGACGACGATGTTGATCGCGAACCAGCGACCGATGGTGTCGGAGGTCCAGCGTCCCGTGCGCATCACGCGCGCTCGACGGTGGCGTTGAACATGTAGCCCATATTGCGCACCGTGCGGATGATTTCCGGATCGCCCGGATCTTCTTCGATCTTCCGGCGCAGGCGGCTCACCTGCACGTCGATGCTGCGATCGAACGCCTCGTGGCGCGGCCCGCGGGCCATGTCGATGAGCTGCTCGCGGGTGAGCACGCGGCGCGGATGCTGGGCGAAGGCCACGAGCAGTTCGAATTCCGCGCCGGACAGCGGGGTGAGCGTGTGGTCGGAGGAACGCAACTCGCGTCGCACGATGTCCAGGCGCCAGCCGCTGAAGTGCAGCATGGGCGATGGCCCCGCGCCCGACGCCATCGCGGACGACTCGCTGCGGCGAAGCACCGCGCGCACCCTGGCGAGCAGTTCCCGCGCATCGAACGGCTTGGTGACGTAGTCGTCGGCGCCCAGTTCGAGGCCGACGATGCGGTCGGTGGATTCGACGACGCCCGTGACCATGATGATCGCGGTGCCGCCGGCGGCATGCAGCCGCTTGCACAGGCTGAAGCCATCTTCGTCGGGCAGCATGACGTCGAGGATGACGAGGTCGTAGCGGCCCCGCGCCAGGCGCGCGTCCATCTCCGCCCCGGAGGCGGCCGTGTCGGCGTCGAAACCGCTGCGCTGGAAGAATCGCTGGAGGAGCGAGCGGATCTCGTCGTCGTCGTCCACGATGAGGAGGCGTTGCATGGTGTCCTGCACGGGCTGCGTGGCGCCCTTTATAGCCCGTCGCACGGCGACGATGTCATTTGTTTCCGGCCTGAAACATTGTGACCGGCCGGAAGCGAACTGGAAAAACCCCGGACGCAAGCGCCCGTGAACCTCCGCGGTACTCCCTCCGCCATGAGCGTCCCATGCCCGCCACCGTCCGCACCCCGTCGTTCCATGCGTCCTCCGCCGCATGCCTCTGCGCCGTCGCGCTGCTCGCCCTGTCGGGCTGCTCGCAGGGCGTGAAGAAAGATCCCGGCCCGGGCACCGCGACGGCGCCCCACGACGAGCCCATCAACCGCAAGGTGTTCGCCTTCAACAAGGCCCTGGACAAGGTCATCCTACGCCCGGTCGCGCGCGGCTACTCGCACCTGCCCAGGCCGGTGCGCAACGGCGTGCGCAACTTCGCGCAGAACCTGCGCGAGCCGGTGGTGTTCGCCAACGACCTGCTCCAGGCCAACGGGCTGCGTTCGCTCACGACCGCCGGGCGCTTCATCGTCAACAGCACGGTCGGCGTCGCCGGCCTGTTCGACGTCGCGGGCAAGTGGGGCATGCCGCACCACGATGCCGACCTGGGCCAGACCTTCGGCGTGTGGGGCATGGGCCCGGGGCATACCGTCGAACTGCCCGTGTTCGGATCGTCGAACGTGCGCGACTCGGTGGGCCGCATCCTGACCCTGTCGTTCTACCGGCTGGGCGACAGCTCCGACACGGTCTCGACGCTGCAGACGGCCGGCACCGTGGGCGCCGTGGTCGACGGGCGCGCCCGGGCCCTGCCGTATACCGACCGCCTCGCGCAGTCGCAGGACTACTACGCGGCCCTGCGCGACGACGCGGCGGCGCGACGCCGGGCGCTCGTCGAGGATGGCCGGCGTGGCGAGGTGCGAGGCGAGGCCTCGTCGGCCGAGGGGAGGGCGGCGACCGGCCTTCCCGTGAATCCCTGAGGAGGGCCGCACCATGTCCGTCCGCCTGTTGTGCGATACCGCGCGTGTCCTCGCCGAAGCCCGCCACGTCGAACCCGACCGGGCGCGGCGGCGCGCCTGGTTCACCGACGATCCCATCGCGGAACTCGGCTACCGCACGGCCGAGGACGTGGTGGAGGCGGGCGAAACCCGCCGGCTCATCGCCATGATCCAGGCCATTCGCGCCCACGAGCGCGGCAGGTGACCTGACACCCCAGGCTTGCCGCGTTGCAAAATCGGGTTCGAAACAGTACCATTTTGGTCCTGTATCCCCGAGTTCCCCCTTTCCCCGATGCTCCGAGTCAGCCGACTGACCGACTACGCGACCGTGGTGATGACCTGCATCGCCGCGCACCCCGCCGAGGTCCTCAGCACCGCCCAGATCGCCGACGAGGCGAAGCTGGAGCTGCCGACCGTGTCCAAGTTGCTGAAAATGCTGGGGCACGCGGGGCTGGTGGAATCCTTTCGCGGGGTCAACGGCGGCTACCGCCTCGCCCGTCCGGCGGAGGCGATCAGCCTCGCCGACATCGTCGAGGCGATGGAGGGGCCGATCGGCCTCACCGAGTGCAGCCTGGCCCAGGGCCAGTGCGAACGGCTTTCCGCCTGCGGGGTCAGCGGCAGCTGGCGCACCGTCTCGGGCGCCATCGACGGCGTGCTGCGCGCCATGACCCTGGCACAGATGCTGGCCGGCCGCCCGATGGCGCCGGTCCGGAGCGCGACCGACACCGCGCAGGCAACCGCATGAACGAGAGCGAGAACATGACACGCGACGTGGCAGACCCGGTGCGCGACAACGCCGAAGTGGTGGAGGCGCTCAATCGCCGCTACGAAGCCGGCTTCGTCACCGACATCGAATCCACCAGCCTTCCGCCCGGCCTCAACGAGGACATCGTCCGCCAGTTGTCGGCCATCAAGGGCGAGCCGGAGTGGATGACCGAATGGCGACTGGCGGCCTACCGTCATTGGCTGACCCTGCCCGAGCCGGACTGGGCCAAGCTCGACATCGCGCCCATCGACTACCAGTCGGTGAGCTACTACTCCGCGCCGAAGGCCGGTCCCAAGTCGCTCGATGAGGTCGACCCGAAGCTGCTCGAAACCTACGAGAAGCTCGGCGTGCCGCTGCACGAGCGCGCGAAGCTCGCCGGCGTGGCGGTGGATGCCGTGTTCGACTCCGTGTCGGTCGGCACCACCTTCCGCAAGGAGCTGGCCGAGGCGGGCGTCATCTTCTGCTCGATGTCCGAGGCCATCCGCGAATACCCCGACCTGGTGCGCCAGTACCTGGGCAGCGTGGTGCCGCCGGGCGACAACTACTTCGCGGCGCTGAATTCGGCCGTGTTCTCCGACGGCAGCTTCGTGTTCATTCCCAAGGGCGT
Source organism: Luteibacter sp. CQ10 (assembly GCF_040900725.1). Lineage (NCBI taxonomy): Bacteria > Pseudomonadati > Pseudomonadota > Gammaproteobacteria > Lysobacterales > Rhodanobacteraceae > Luteibacter > Luteibacter sp. CQ10. The sequence continues at coordinate 134,098 of NZ_JAEUYM010000001.1, forward strand.
GCGTTGCCCGATGGAGCTGTCCACCTACTTCCGCATCAACGCGATCAACACGGGGCAGTTCGAGCGCACGTTGCTCGTGGCCGAGGACGACGCCTACGTGTCGTACCTGGAAGGCTGCACGGCGCCGATGCGCGACGAGAACCAACTGCACGCGGCCGTGGTGGAACTGGTGGCGCTCGAACGCGCGCAGATCAAGTATTCCACCGTGCAGAACTGGTATCCCGGCGACGAGAACGGCGTCGGCGGCATCTACAACTTCGTGACCAAGCGCGGCGACTGCCGCGGCGCCGATTCGAAGATCAGCTGGACGCAGGTGGAAACCGGCTCGGCCATCACCTGGAAGTACCCCAGCTGCGTGCTGCGCGGCGACCGCTCGGTGGGCGAGTTCTACTCCGTGGCGCTCACGCACCACCGCCAGCAGGCCGACACCGGCACGAAGATGATCCACATCGGCAAGGGCACCAAGTCGAAGATCGTCGCCAAGGGCATCAGCGCCGGGCGCAGCTCCAACAGCTATCGCGGCCTGGTGAAGATCGAGAAGGGCGCCGACGGCGCGCGCAACTACACGCAGTGCGATTCGCTGCTCATCGGCAAGCAGTGCGGCGCGCATACCTTCCCGTACATGGAAGTGAAGAATCCCGGCGCCATCGTCGAGCACGAGGCCACCACCTCGAAGATTTCCGACGACCAGCTGTTCTACTGCCTCTCGCGCGGCATCGGCGAGGAAGACGCCGTCTCGATGATCGTCGACGGCTTCTGCAAGCAGGTGTTCCGCGAACTGCCGATGGAGTTCGCCGTGGAGGCCAAGAAGCTGCTCGAGGTCTCCCTCGAAGGCGCGGTCGGCTGATGGGCATCGTCGGCTCCGCCCCGGGGCTCACCGACCTTCGCGCCTTGCTGGCCGCGCTCGATCCGGTGATCGACCCGGTGCCCAAGCGCTTCCTGCACGCCTCGCACGAGAAGGCGCGCGAGCGGGTGGCCGAGGCGCTGATGCTGTTCCGCGAAGCCGAGGGCACCACGCTCATCGTCGACGCGTCCGAAGACGAGGCCGACCGCATGCTCTGGGCCTGCATCACGCTGCGCGTGCAGTCCAGCCTCACCGCGGTCGGCCTGATGGCCGCCGTCTCCGCCGCGCTCGCCAAGCGCGGCATTCCCTGCAACCCCGTTTCCGCGTTCCTGCACGACCACGTCTTCGTGCCCTGGGACCGCCGCGACGACGCGCTCGACGCGCTCTCGCACCTCACGCCCTGATGGACAGCACCGCCATGCACATGCTCAAGATCGACAACCTCCACGCCCGCGTCGAAGGCAAGGAGATCCTCAAAGGCCTTTCGCTCGCCGTGAAGCCGGGCGAGGTGCACGCCATCATGGGGCCGAACGGCGCGGGCAAGTCCACGCTCGGCAACGTGCTCTCCGGGCGCGACGGCTACGAGGTCACCGAAGGCAGCGTCACCTTCGACGGCCGCGACCTGCTGGCGCTGGAGCCGGAAGAGCGCGCCGCCGTCGGCGTGTTCCTGGCCTTCCAGTACCCGGTGGAAATCCCGGGCGTGAACAACACCTACTTCCTGCGCGCCGCGCTCAACGCGCAGCGCAGGTTCCGCGGCGAAGACGAACTCGACTCCATGCGCTTCCTGAAGCTCGTGCGCGAGAAGCTCAAGGTGATGCAGATCTCCGACGAGCTGCTGCATCGCGCGGTCAACGAGGGGTTCTCGGGCGGCGAGAAGAAGCGCAACGAGATCTTCCAGATGGCGGTGCTCGAGCCGAAGCTGGCGATCCTCGACGAGACCGATTCCGGCCTCGACATCGATGCGCTCAAGCAGGTGGCCGAGGGCGTGAACGCGCTGCGCTCGCCGGATCGCTCGTTCCTCGTGGTCACGCATTACCAGCGCCTGCTCGACTACATCGAGCCCGACTTCGTGCACGTGCTGGCCGGTGGCCGCATCGTGGAGAGCGGCGACAAGAACCTCGCGCTCAAGCTCGAGGCCGAGGGTTATGCCTGGCTCGCCGACACCCATCCCGAACTGCGCAAGGCCGACCTCACCGGAGTGCCGGCATGACCACCGCGCCGTCCCCGTTCGTGCGGGCGGCGCTGGATGCCGCCGCCACCGTGCCGGCCAGCGGCATCGCCTGGCTCGACGCCGCGCGTCGCGACCACCTCGACGCCTTCGCCGCCACGGGATTGCCCGAAGGCCGCAACGAGGCATGGAAGTACACGCCGTTGCGTGCCCTGTCGCAGCGCGCGTTCGCGCTGGCCGATGCCGATGCCGCCAAGGCGGCGACGGTCGACGCCGAGACCTTCGTGCTTCCCGGCGTGGACGGTGCGCGCGTCGTCTTCGTCGACGGCGTGTTCCGTGCCGATCTTTCGTCGATGGCGGCCGGGCAGGGCGTGGAACTGCTGCCGCTCGCCGCGGCGCTCGCCGACCAGCCCGAACCGTTGCGTTTCGTGCTCGCCAACCGTGACCTGCGTGGCGCGGCCGACGCGTTCGCGCATCTCAATGCCGCGCTTTCCCGCGACGGCCTCGTGCTGCGCCTGGCCGACGGCGTGACGCTGGACACGCCGCTTCACGTGGTGCACGTGTCCAGCGGCAGCCAGCCCGACAGCGCGTGGCACGTGCGCGTGCTGGTGGAAGTGGGCAAGGGCGCGCATGCCGATCTCGTGGAGCATTACGTTTCCCCGGGCGAGGCGCCGCAGCTCGGCACCGTGGTCGCCGACTACGCCGTGCGCGAGGGGGCTTCGCTGGGCATCGTCGTGTTGCAGGATGCGCCTGCGACCACGACCCTCGTGCGTCGCGGCCACGTGCGCCTGGACGCGAACGCCACGGCCACGCTGCACGCGCTCGAGCTGGGTGGCGCGCTGGTCCGTCACGAATTCACCGCCGAATTGCTCGGCGACGGTGCGCGCTTCGATTCGCGTGGCGTCTTCGCGCTGGCCGGTCGCCAGCACGTGGATACCCAGCTCGAAGTGCATCACAAGGCGCGCGGCACGTCGTCCGAGGCTCTTTGGCGCGGCATCGCCGACGGCCGTTCGCGCGGCGTGTTCCGCGGCGCCATCGTGGTGGCCGAAGGCGCCGACGGCACGGATGCCTCGCTCAGCAACAAGAACCTGCTGCTGTCGCCGCTGGCCGAGATCGACACCAAGCCGGAGCTGGAAATCTACGCCGACGAGGTGAAGGCCGCCCATGGCGCCACCATCGGCCAGCTCGACGAGCGCTCGCTGTTCTACATGCGCTCGCGCGGCATTCCCCTCGTGCAGGCGCGCAGCCTGCTGACGCTGGCGTTCTGCCGCGCCGCGCTCGAATCGCTGCCCAACGACGCCCTGCGCGACCACCTGGGTGAGTTGCTGGTCGCACACCTGCCGACCACCGCCACCGAATGAGTCCGGAGCCCGCCATGAACGCCCAGCCCGACCCGGCCACCCTGCCGCTGGACGTCGAGCGCATCCGCGCCGACTTCCCGCTGCTGTCGCGCACCGTGCACGGCAAGCCGCTCATCTATTTCGACAATGCCAATACGGGGCAGAAGCCCGTGTCGGTGATCGAGGCGGTGGATCGTCACTATCGCCAGCACAACGCCAATGTCGCGCGCGCGGTGCATCTGCTCGGCGAAGAGGCCACCGGCGCCTACGAGGGCGCGCGCGACGCGATCGCGCGATTCATCAACGCGCCGTCGCGCGACGAGGTGATCCTCACGTCGGGCACCACGCAATCGATCAACCTCGTGGCTTACAGTTACGCCTTGCCGCGCCTGAAACCTGGCGATGCGATCGTCACCACGGTGATGGAGCACCACGCCAATATCGTTCCGTGGCAGCTCGTGGCCGAACGCACCGGCGCCACCGTGAAGGCGGCGCCGATCGACGCCAACGGCGAGCTGATCCTCGAGGAGTACGTCAAGCTGCTCACGCCGGACGTGAAGCTGGCCTGCGTGACGCACGTGTCCAATGTGCTCGGCACGGTGAACCCCGTGCGCGAGATCGCCCGCGAGTGCCGCAAGCGCGGCATCCCGCTGCTCGTGGACGGTTCGCAGGCCGCGCCGCACCGTCCCATCGACGTGCAGGCGCTGGGATGCGATTTCTACGCGATCACCGGCCACAAGATGCTGGCGCCGACGGGCACCGGCGCGCTGTGGGCGAAGCGCGAACACCTGATGGCGATGCCGCCGTTCTTCGGCGGTGGGGAAATGATCCGCGAGGTGCGTTTCGAGGGCACGGTGTTCGCCGATCCGCCGCATCGTTTCGAGGCGGGCACGCCGAACATCGCCGGGTTCGCCGGGGTGTCGGCGGCGATCGACTACCTGGGCGGCATCGGTTTCGACCGCCTCAAGGCCTACGAGCAGGATCTGCTGGCCTATGCCACCGCGGCACTGGAAAGCGTGCCGGGCGTGCGCATCTTCGGTCGGGCCAAGGAGAAGGAGCCTGTCATCTCGTTCCTGATCGAGGGCGCCCATGCCAACGACATGGCGACCCTGCTCGATCTTCAGGGCGTGGCCGTGCGTTCGGGGCACCACTGCGCGCATCCGTTGATGCAGTTCTTCGGCGTGCCGGCCACGTTGCGCGCCTCGCTGGCGTTCTACAACACCCGGGCCGAGGTGGACGGGTTCATCGAGGCGATCGGGCGGGTACGCAAGCTGTTGCTCTAAGCGTCATCGCTTCGCAGGGTTCGCCGATACGATCGGCTCCCACCCCTCCGGTAGGTGGATCAGAACGAACTTGCCACCGATCGGTCCCACCCCTTCGATAGGCAGGTTTAGGCACCCTCGCTACCGAAGGGGTGGGAGCCGATCGTATCGGCGAATGGCCTACAATCCGGCCATGGACTCCACGCACACCTTCCGCCCGGCGACCGCCGCCGATGCCCCCCTCATCGCCGCCCTGGTCGAGTCGGCCTATCGCGGCGACGCCAGCCGCGTCGGCTGGACCACCGAGGCCGATTTCCTCCATGGCCGGCGTACCGACGTCACCGAAATCGAAACCCTCCTGGCCGGCGGTAACGGCCGATTCGTGCTGTTCGAGCGCGACGGCACGCTGCTCGCCTCCTGCTACATCGAGCGCCGCGAGCGCACCTGCTACTTCGGCATGTTCTCGGTGCATCCGCCCGCCCAGGGCGCGGGCATCGGCCGTCTCGTGATCGAGGAGGTCGAGCGCATCGCCCGCGAGGAGTGGCGCTGCGACCAGGTGGAGATGACCGTGATCGACATCCGCGCCGAACTCATCGCGTGGTACGAACGGCGCGGTTACCGCCGCACCGGCCGCCTTGGCCCGTTCCCTTACGGCGACGAGCGCTTCGGCATTCCGCAGCGCGACGACCTGCGCTTCGAATACCTGGTGAAGGATCTCCCATGAACGGCTGGATACGCGTCGGCACGCGCAGCGAACTCCTCCCGGGCGAATACCGCGTGGCCTGGGACGGCGACACGGCCATCGCCGTGTACAACATCGACGGCGACCTCTATGCCATCGAAGACGTCTGCACCCACGACGGCGGCGAACTGGCCGGTGGGCCGGTCACCGGGCACGAGGTGGAATGCGTACGCCACGGCGCGCGCTTCGACCTGCGCACGGGCGAGGTCACCTGTCCTCCCGCCTACGAGCCGGTGACGGTCTTTCCGGTGAAGGAAGAGGACGGCGCGATCTGGACGCGCGACGACCGCTGATCCGTTAGCCCTCACCAAAAGAGGGTGGCGTGCGTGGGCACGCCGACCGTAAGCTTCCCCGTCAGCGCGACCTGTTCCACGGGGAATCCATGCCACCGATCGATCGTCGGCGCGTCGTACCCGCGTTTGCGCTCCTGTTCGTTCTCTACCAGGGCGCCGAAGGTATCGGCGGCCGCCTGCTGGGCCAATTCTGGATCCAGGCCGCCTTCATGGTGGCGATGCTCGCCGTCGCCTGGCCGGTGGGGCGCTGGCTGGGTTTTCGGGGCTACGACGCCTATGCGCTGGAGTGGCGCAAGGCCGCGCCCGCCTGGCTCGCCGGTGGGCTCGTGCTGGCCCTGCTCACCAAGTACGTGGCGGTTTGCGTCGGCCTGGCCCTGAACGTCTACGCGGCGCGCGCCCATGCGGTCATGCCCGGTCCGGTGTCGTTCCTGACCTCGATTCCGTGGGCCTTGCTGGTCACCTTCGTGCCGTCCGTGGCGGAAGACCTCCTCACGCGCGGCTTCCTCTGGCGCGCGGTACGGGTGCGCTGGGCAGCGGCATGGACGTTCGTACTGGCATCGACCGTGCTCTACGTGTTCAACCATGTCTACCGGTTGGGGCAGGGGCCGGCGGAGTGGGCGATGCTGTTCTGCTTCGGCGCCGCCTACGCGACGGCGGTGGCGCGCACCGGTTCGCTATGGGCGGCCGTCGGACTGCACTGGGGCTGGAACCTCGCCAACGTGCTGATGGCCGACATCCTGCCTTACGACACGGTGTCGCGCATGGGGTCGGCGCTGCTGTCGGGTGGCGCGCACCTGATGATGCTCGGGTTGATGTTCGCGGTGCCGGTGACGTACGGATTCGATGAGGCGGAAGCCGATTCGGCGTGATCGCGAAAACCGGTCTCCAGGCGCCAGGTTCCTGCTTTCGCGGGAACGACGTGAGGTTTTTGGCGGTAGCGTCGATCGTGTCGCTCGTCGTTCCTGCGGCAGCAGGAATCCAGCGCCTCGTGCCCGGGCGAGCCATGCCGCCCATTCGCGCCTAGAAGTGATACACGAACGCCAACGTCTCGGTCACCTGCCGCGTCGATCCGAAGCCGCGCACGAGCGGGCTGTCGGCTGCGCCCCCGATCAGTTTTCCGTACGTCACGGCCAGCGCGAAGCCCGTGTGCTGCGAGGTGGGGATGAAGGCGTCGTATTCGATGTCGGCCGATTGCCGTCCGGCGCCGGGGTGCCACGTGCGCGTGCCGAGCGTGGCCGCCTCGTCGGCATCGAGGCCGAAGAACCGCCGCATTGCCGGACCGTTCATGCCCTCGACCTGCAACTCGATCGAATGCTGGATGTACCAGATATCCGGTAGCTGGTAATCGGCATAGAGCGCGACGTAGGCACCTGCGCCGCTGGTGTCGTGCGCCACGTGGGTGCCTACGCTGAAGCGCTTGTCGAAGGCGTATTCGAGATAACCGCCGCCGACGAAACGCGGCGACAGCGCGGCGATCTTGCCGCCGAGCGGGCCGAGGTCGCCGTGCGTGCGGCCCCATAGCCAATTGCCGTAGATGCCACCGTGCCAGTGCTCGCCGCCCAGGAGGTCCACCGTCAGGCCGTCGGCGGTGGACAGCTCGCCCACGCCTGGCAGGTCGATGTCCACGTAGGGAATGGCCTGGTTGCGCTGGTCCTTCGAGCCCGGCCACGCCGGCATGCGCTGCACGCCGGCGCCGAAGGCGTAGGTGGGAGCGTCGTCTTCCGCGTGGACGGTGGCGCAGGCGAGGAACGACAGGGCGAATGCGAGGAGCAGGGCGCGCATGCGAGGTACCGGGGGTACGGCCAGGCCGCGCAGGATGCCATAAAAAAGCTGAGCTGACGCTTTCATCACGCGGAAAGGGATCGGAAAGAATGCCCGCGTAGCCTCCGCGTCACTCTAGGCCAATCCTCCGACGAACGTGCCGAGCACTCCTTCCTGGAACATCCTGTGCGACTTCGACGGCACCATCGCCGTGGAAGACGTCATCGACTCGCTGCTCGACCGTTTCGGCCGCCCCGGCTGGGACGTCCTCGAGCGCGACTGGCGGGCCGGCATCATCGGCTCGGCGGTATGCATGCAGGGCCAGGTGGCCCTGCTGGACATGAGTCCTTCCGAACTCGAGGCCCACCTCGGCCGCCTGCACATCGACCACGGCTTCGCCGCGTTCGTGAAGGCCACCAGGGAGCTGGGCATCCCGATGGAAATCGTCAGCGACGGGCTGGATCACGCCATCCACGCGATCCTCGCCAACCACGGCATCGATGGCCTGCCCACCGTGGCCAACCATCTCCTGCATGCCGGCGATCATCGCTGGAGCCTTACCTCGCCCTACAGTGCGCGCGGATGCCGCAGCGGCACGTGCAAGTGCGCTCGCGTGGACAAGGCCAAGGCCCGTGGCGGCAAGACGCTGCTGATCGGCGATGGCGCATCCGACTTCTGCGCCGCCGACCACGTCGATTTCGTGTTCGCCAAGAACCGCCTCATCGAACACTGCCGCGCCGCCGGCATCCCCTATGCGCCCATCGCCAGTTTCGACGAGGCGCTCGAACTGCTTCCCGCCCTGCTCGACGGCCGGCTGCCGCCGCACGCCGTCATGCCCCACACCGCGCCGAGCGCCCAGGATCTGCCCGCATGAATCTGATCTCCCGCAACCCCGACCTCGTGATCGACGACGCCAGCCTGCTCGCCGACGAAGCCAAGTACTGCTCCTTCGGCGACACGGTGCACTACGTCGACCCGCCGAAGATCTTCCGCCACGCCGAAGGCAGCTACATCTACGACAGCGAGAACATCCCGTTCCTCGACCTGCAGATGTGGTATTCCGCCGTGAACTTCGGCTACGGCAACCCGCGCCTCAACGACCGCCTCAAGGCGCAGATCGACCTGCTGCCGCAGGTGGCCAGCCAGTACCTGCACCAGGGCAAGATCGAACTGGCGAAGACCATCGCCGTCGACGCGAAGAAGAAGTTCGGCCTGGACGGGCGCTGCCACTTCAACGTGGGCGGCGCGCAGGCGGTGGAAGACTCGCTCAAGCTCGTGCGCAACGCGCGCGGCGGCAAGAGCCTGATGTTCGCCTTCGAGGGCGGTTATCACGGCCGCACGCTCGGCGCGTCGTCGATCACCTCCAGCTACCGCTACCGCCGCCGTTTCGGCCACTTCGGCGAGCGTGCGCAGTTCATTCCGTTCCCGTATCCGTTCCGCCGCCCCAAGGGCATGTCCCCGGAGGAATATTCCGACGCCTGCGTGCGCCAGTTCGAGCGCCTGTTCGAAACCGAATACAACGGCGTGTGGGACCCGAAGGTGGGCGAGGCCGAATACGCCGCGTTCTACGTCGAGCCGATCCAGGGCACGGGCGGCTACGTCATTCCGCCGAAGAACTTCTTCATCGACCTGAAGAAGGTGCTCGACAAGTACGGCATCCTGATGGTCGTCGACGAGATCCAGATGGGTTTTTGGCGCACCGGCAAGCTGTGGTCGATCGAGCATTTCGGCGTCACGCCCGACGTGCTCGTGTTCGGCAAGGCGCTCACCAACGGCCTGAACCCGTTGTCGGGTATCTGGGCGCGCGAGGAGCTGATCAACCCCACCGTGTTCCCGCCGGGCTCCACCCATTCCACGTTCAACTCCAATCCGCTGGGCACCGCCCTGGGCCTGGAAGTGATCCAGATGGGCTACGAACTCGACTACGAAACCAAGGTGGCCGAGAAGGGCAAGCACTTCCTCGAAGGCCTGCGCGACCTGCAGAAGCGCCACAAGGAGATCGGCGACGTCGATGGCCTCGGCCTTGCCCTGCGTGCCGAAATCTGCACGGACGACGGTTTCACGCCGAACAAGGCGCTGCTCGACCGCATGGTCGACATCGGCCTGGCCGGCGGTCTCACCCACGAAGGCAAGAAGATCGGTCTCGTGCTCGACGTGGGCGGCTGGTACAAGAACGTGATCACGTTCGCGCCGTCGCTCGACATCAGCCACGAGGAAATCGACCTCGCCATCGCGCTGCTCGACCAGGCACTCACGCTGGCCAAGCGCGGCTGACCCGCGGACTCGCCGTCCGATGGGCTTCGTGAACCAGCTCGAGCCGGAGGCGTTGCTCGAGCACTTCGCTCGCCATCCGCCGTCGGGGTTTTCCCCCCACCCCGCGGCGGACGGCGCGCCACTTTTCGTCACACGATTCGATCTGCTCACCACGGCCGACGACGACCTGCGCAAGCGGTTGTCGTCGCTTCCGTTCCAGGGCGTGCTCAAGCGCCTGCTCACGCTGCGCACCTGCTTTGCCGGTACCACCGTCTCGGAATACGCGCTGTTCGCCCGATCGAGCGACCCGGCGACGGTCGCCCGCGACTGGGCGCGGCGTTTCGGTCGCGAACACCCGCTGCTGGTGGTCAAGGACCTCGCCGTCGACTCGCCCCTGACCTCGATCGCCGACCGTGCGTGGACGTCGCGTTTCGTCGACGCCGCGCGCGAGGCGGGCTACCTCATCGTCGAGGGCCAGGCGCTGGCCTACGTGCCGATCGACTTCGCCTCGGTCGACGAATACCTCGCGAGGCTGTCGTCGTCCCGGCGGAAAAACCTCCGTCGCAAGTTGCGTTCACGCCAGCGCCTGCAGGTCGAACGGCTGCCGACGGGCGAGGCCTTCGCGTCGGACGAGAGCATCGACGCATACTACGCGCTGTTCGAGAACGTCTACGCCCAGAGCGAGATCCATTTCGACAAGCTCGGCCGCGATTTTTTCGCGGCCACGTTGCGCGCACCCGGCGGCATCGTCTTCGCGTACCGCGCCGAGGGCGAACTGATCGGCTGGAACCTCTGCTACGAGCACGAAGGTAAACTGCTCGACAAATACGTGGGTTTCGCCTATCCGGCGGCGCGCGACCTCGACCTGTACTTCGTCAGCTGGTTCCTCAACCTGGAATACGCGCTCGAGCGCGGCCTGGCGTTCTACGTGGCCGGCTGGACCGATCCCGACGTGAAGGCCCAGCTCGGCGCGCGCTTCCACCTCACGCGGCATGCCGTGTTCGTGCGCAACCGCGTGCTTCGCGCGCTGCTGCGGCGTTTCGCGCACCGTTTCGAATCCGACGGCCATTGGGAGGCGCACGATGCGGCAACCGGTCGTTCTTGACGTCGACGGGTCGGTGGGCGCGATCGCCCGCCGCATCGTGTTGCCGCTGCGTGATTGGGAGGAGGGCGTCCGCTTCGGTTGCTCGGTGGGGCGCTTGCGCCGCTTCGCCATGACGCTGGAAGACAGCTTGCCGCGCGAACACGGAACCGTTTTTCTCGGCAGCGGCGATTTCCACCACCTCACCTGGCCGCTGGTCGAACGCGTGCCGGGCAGGGAGCGTTTCCAGGTGGTGGTGCTCGACAACCATCCCGACAACATGCGCTTTCCGTTCGGCGTGCACTGTGGCTCGTGGGTGCGCCGCGTGGCGATGCTTCCGCGGGTGTCGCACGTGCACGTCATCGGTATCACCTCGACCGACATCGGCCGGGGGCATGCCTGGGAGAACTACCTCGGGCCGTTGCGCGAGGGCAAGCTCACCTATTGGTCGAACGGCGTGGACGTGGGCTGGGCGAATCGCCTGGGCCTGGGCGGTGCGTTTCGCGCGTTCGCCTCGTCCGAGGCCATGGTCGACGCCTTCGTCGACATGCAGGTGGCGTCCACCGAGCCGGTGTACCTCTCCATCGACAAGGATGCCTACGCCGCCGACGTGGCCATGACCAACTGGGACCAAGGCACGCTGAGCGAAGAGGGTGGCGCGGCCATCCTGGGTGCCGTCTGTCGTCGCGTGCTGGCCAGCGACGTCACCGGCGAGATTTCAAGGTACCGCTACAAGAGCTGGTGGAAACGCCGGCTCAGCGCGATGGACGGGCAGGAAGACATCGACCCGGTTCGCATCGCGGAGTGGCAGGCGCAGCAGCATGCGTTGAACGTGCGGCTGCTCGCCTTGATCCACCGCTGAGGCGGCGTGCATCGCCGATGCGATCGGCACCCACCTGGATTCACTACCGAAGGGGTGGGAGCCGATCGTATCGGCGAAGGGCCTCACCAGCGCCCGATGAGGTGCTGCACGCCGAGGCTGGTCAGCGCCACCGCGGCCCACACGCCCAGCCCCAGCAGGATCGGCCGGTGCCCCGTCTGCGCCATCTTCCGCAGGTTCGCCGACAGGCCGATGGCGGTCAGCGCCACGACGATCAGGCACTCGGCGACGAAGTGGATCGCCGGCAACGCCGGCGCGGGCACGAGTCCCGCCGTGCGTATCGCCGAGGCGACCAGGAACCACAGGATGAACCACGGGAAGATCTTCGCGACGCTGAAATTCGCCGCGCCGCCGCGCTTCTCTCGCAAGGCGACGATGAAAGCGATCATCAGGCAGATCGGGATGATCAGCGTGGCACGGGTGAGCTTGACGATGGTGGCGTAGTCGCCGGCCGCGTGGCTGTATGCGTACCCGGCGGCCACGACGGACGAGGTGTCGTTGATGGCCGTGCCCGCCCACAGGCCGAAGCCGAGGTCGGACAGGCCCAGCCAGTGGCCCAGCGCGGGAAACGTGAGCACGGCCACGAGGTTGAACAGGAAGATGGTGGAAATGGCGAAGGCGGTATCGTGGTCGTCGGCCTTCACGATGGGCACGACCGCGGCGATGGCCGAACCGCCGCAGATCGCCGTGCCGATGCCGACCAGCAGCTTCAGCATGTTGCGCACGCGCAGGAGCTTGCCGAGGATCAAGGCCGAGAGGCCGGCGGCCACCACCGTCGCCAGCGTGACCGAAAGCGATTCGGCACCGGTCTTGGCCACCTGGGTGATGCTCAAGCCAAACCCCAGCGCGATGATCGACCACTGCAGCACCTGCTTGGAGGCGAACTGGATGCCGGGCAGGAAGCGCGCGGGCGGCGGCAGGAACTGGCGTACGAGAATGCCCAGGACGATGCCGAATACGGCGCCGCCGACCAGGGGCATCAAGCGGCCGAGACCGAACGCCATCGCCGCCACGGCAACGGCCAGGGCCATGCCGGGAAGGCGGGAGTGGCTGGGTGGGATAGCGGTGGACACGGGGCGATCCTCATTGGGAATGACCTATTGTCCCGACCTGCACCATATAAGCATATTGAAAATGACTTATTTGAGATATAAGTCTTTCTTATGCATGCCGTGAGCCCCCGCCAACTCGATGTCTTCGTGACCATCGCCATCGCCGGCAGCGTGCGTGCCGCCGCCGAGCGGCTGTACCTGAGCCAGCCGGCGGCGTCGATGGCGCTGGCCGAACTCGAACGCCAGATCGGCGCCCCGCTCTTCGACCGGGAGCGCGGCCGCCTGCGCCTGAACGACCGGGGCCGCGACCTGTTGCCTCTGGCAAGGGAGCTGATCGAGCGTCACGCGGAATTCGGCCGTCGGGCGCAGGGCGGCGCGGCGGAGCTCGCCGGCGAGATCGGCGTGGGTGCGAGCAACACGGTCGGCAATTACCTCGTCGGCGACCTCCTGGGCCCGTTCGCGGAAGCATCGCCCGGGGTATCGTTACGCCTGGGCGTGGCGAACACCGCGCGCATCGCCCAGGGCGTGCTCGACCACGATTTCGACGTGGGCTGCGTGGAGGGACCGGTAACGCATCCGGCGCTGGAGTCGCGTCCGTGGCGCGACGATCGCCTCGTCGTCTGCGCGCGTCCGGGGCACCCGCTGGCAAGCCACAGGCGGCTCAGGCGCGAGGACTTCGCCGGCGAGCGGTGGGTGCTGCGAGAACGCGGTTCGGCCACGCGCGCGCTGACCGAACGCGCGCTCGCCGAATTGCCCGAAGGTCGCACGGTGCTCGAGCTGGATCAGTCCGAGGCGATCAAACAGGCGGTGATCGCCGGACTGGGCATCGCCTGCCTGCCCGCGGTGGCGGTGGCCGATGCGGTACAGACGGGGCGCCTGGCGATCCTGCCCACGCCGTTCCTCGACCTGAAGCGCACGCTGTCGTTGCTCGTGCATCGGCAGCGTTACCGGGGTGCGGTGCTCGAAGCGTTTCTCGCGACGATCGTGGCGGCGAAGAAGCCGTAGCGAGGGTTTCGTTTCCTCGGGCGCAACGCGCTGGGTTCCTGCGTGCGCAGGAACGACATGAGGTTGTTTGCCGATGACGATGCATCTCGTATCTCGTCGTTTCCGCGCACGCGGGAACCCAGCGCCGCGCGCATGGATGAGCGTCGGGGACACGTCGGATTTCCATGCCACCAAAGAAAAACGCCGCGGAATCCGCGGCGTTTTTCTTCAGGCAACGAAGCGGCCGATTACCAGATCTTCACCTGCTTGTCGCCCGATCGCACCATCTTCGCGCCCGGCTTGCACTGGAACGCCGTGGCGAAGGCTTCCATGTTCGACGGCGCACCGATCGCGCGCAGCGAGGCCGGAGCGTGCGGGTCGACGTTGAGGTAGAGCATCGCCTGCTTCTCGCGGATGCTGCCGCGCCACACGCGTGCCCAGTTGAGGAAGAAACGCTGGTCCTGCGTGTAGCCGTCGATCTTGCTCTGGGCTTCCTGCGGGTTCTTCTTCAGGGCTTCCTGGAGGGCGTCGTAGGCCACGGCGGTGCCGCCCAGGTCGGCGATGTTCTCGCCCAGCGTGAGCTTGCCGTTGACGTGCAGGTCCGGGTGGTCCTTGAGCGGTGCGTACTCGTTGAACTGCGCCACGAGCTTGCCGGTGCGCTCGTCGAACTTGGCGCGGTCTTCCTTCGTCCACCAGTTCTTGTTGTTGCCCTCGCCGTCGAACTGGCTGCCCTCGTCGTCGAAGCCGTGGCTGGCTTCGTGGCCGATCACCGCGCCGATGCCGCCGTAGTTGATGGCGTCGTCGCCGTTGGCGTCGAAGAACGGCGGCTGCAGGATGGCGGCCGGGAAGTTGATGGTGTTGTCGGTCGGGTTGTAATAGGCGTTGACCGTCTGCGGGGTCATGCCCCAATCCTTGCGGTCGGTCGGCTTGCCGATCTTGGCGATGTCGTAGTGGTAGTTGAACTTCGAGGCGGCTTCGACGTTACCGAAGTAGTTGTCGCCCGAGACCTCCAGGCCCGACCAGTCGCGCCACTTGTCCGGATAGCCGATCTTGGGCAGGAAGGTATCCCACTTGGCGATGGCCTTCTGCTTGGTCTCGTCGCTCATCCAGTCGAGCTTCTCGATGCGCGCCTTCAGGGCGTTGCGCACGTTGGTCACCAGCTCGTTGGCGCGCTCCTTCGCTTCGGGCTTGAACACCTTGGCGACGTAGAGCTGGCCCAGGGCCTCGCCCATCGAGCCGTTGACCGAACCCAGCACGCGCTTCCAGCGCGGCTTCTGCTGCGGCTGGCCGGCGAGGGTCTTGCCGTAGAAGTCGAACTTGTTGTCCTGGAAGTTCTTCGACAGGTAAGGCGACGCGCTGTCGATGGCGTGGAAGCGCAGGTAGGCCTGCCACGTGGACACCGGCGTGGACGCCAGCATCTTGTCGAACTCCTTGAAGAACTTCGGCTGCGACAGCGAGAAGCCCTTGTCGACCGTCACGCCCTGGGCGGCGAAGAACTTCTCCCAGCTGAAGTGCGGCGTGGCTTTGTCGGCCTCGGCCACGGTGACGAAGTGGTACTGGTTTTCCGGCGTGCGCAGTTCCACCGGCGCGAGCGAGGCGGCGGCGAGCTGGGTTTCGAACTTCATCACCAGGTCGGCCTGCTTGGCCGCGTCGGCCTCGGGCACGCCGCCCAGTTCGAGGGTCTTGGTGATGTAGGCCACATAGGCCTTGCGATTGTCGGCCTGCTTCGGATCGGTGTAGTAATCCTTGGTCGGCAGGCCCAGGCCGTCCTGGTTCGCGTAGCCGATCTGCATCTTCGCGTCCTGGAAGTCGGCGCCGGAGCCGAACGAGAACACGTAGCCGTTGCCTTCGTTGAAGCTCGTATCGAGGAAATCGGCGATGTCGGCCGACGACTTGAGGGCGTCGATCTTGGCCAGCTCCGGCTTCAACGGGTCGAGGCCGGCCTTCTCGATGGCGTCCTCGTTCATGCCCGAACGGTAGAGCAGGCCGATCTTCTGCTCGATGGAACCGGCCTTGGCGGCATCCGCACCCTTGTCGGCGGCATCGACGATGTCGTGCTGCGTGTTGAGGCTGTTCTCAGCGAGCTGGTCGAAGGCGCCCCAGCGGGTACGGTCGTCGGGGATCGGGTTGGCGGCCACCCACTTGGCGTTCACGAAGCCGTTGAAGTCGTCGCACGCATCGATGCCGGTGTCGAGCTCGGCCACGTTGAACGTGGGGCCGGCGGGCTTGGCGGCCGCGGCGGTGCTGGCCGCGGCGGGCGCGCTGCCGGCGGCGGGCGGGTTGGCGGCGGGTGCGGCGGTGCCGGCGTCATCGTGCTTGCTGCACGCGGTGCCCACGAGCGCGATGCTCAGGGCCAGTGCGAGCGGCTTCAGGTACGGCTTGGTCATGGATGTCCCTCAGGTGTGGTCATGCTTGGCGGCTGGCACCTCCCCGGCACCGGCGAACCCCGAGGATAACCCCCTCCAAAGGGGGATGGGGTGGCATGTGACGGAAGTCATGCATGGCGGCGTTCCGTGACGAGCGTCAAAGGACGCGCATGCGACGCGCCGAATCCGGCGCCAAGGCGCCCGTTGTCCTCCAAGTGTCATCCTCGGGAATTAGCCTCGGGGAAGCCGCATGACAGGGGATGCGGGCCAAGCCAATCGGTAGTACCCGTCCGAACCGAGGAGCCATCGTCATGCGCAAGTTACTGGCCGCAGGCATCGCCTGCGTGCTCACCCTGTCCGCCGCCTCCATCGCGGCGCAACAACTCGCCCCCACCGACCAGCAGGGCGCGCTGGGCCTCTTCCCGGGCCACGGCGGCACCCGCACGGCCACGCCGATCAAGCATCTGGTGGTGATCTTCCAGGAAAACGTTTCCTTCGATCATTACTTCGGCACCTATCCGTTCGCGCAGAACGGACGCGGCGAGCCGGCGTTCTACGCCCGCCCGTTCACGCCGAACGTCAACGGGCTGGACCGCCACCTGCTGACGAAGAACCCCACCACGAAGAACGCCGGCAACGGCGACGCCGCGATCAACCCGTTCCGCCTGAGCCGCGCGCAGGCCGCCACGGCCGACCAGGACCACGGCTATACCGCCGAGCAACGCGCCTTCGACGGCGGCAGGATGGACCTGTTCCCGAAATACACGGGCCGCGGCGAGACGCTGCCGGGCGGCGATGCCTCGCAGAACGGCCAGGGCCAGGTGATGGGCTACTACGACGGCAACACCGTCACCGCGCTGTGGAACTACGCGCAGTATTTCGCGATGAGCGACAACAGCTACAACACCACGTTCGGCCCGTCGTCACCGGGCGCCGTCAACCTGATCTCCGGCCAGACCAACGGCGTGATCGACACGCTCAACGGTACCGGTGCCGAGACCGACGACGGCAACGGCGGCCTGACGATGATCGGCGATCCGGACCCCATCGGCGACGTGTGCTCGTCGCCCACCGCCAACCAGGCGACCCTGGGTGGCCGCAACATCGGCAACCTGCTCAACGACCGTGGCATCACCTGGGGCTGGTTCCAGGGCGGCTTCGACCTCACCCGCACCAATCCCGACGGCAGCACCGGTTGCGCGCGCCGCACGCTCTCGCAGGTGACCCACAGCACCTCGAACGACTACAGCCCGCACCACCAACCGTTCCAGTACTACCCCTCCACGGCCAACCCGACCCACGCGCGTCCGACCTCGGTGGCGATGATCGGCAAGACCGACCAGGCCAACCATCAGTACGACATCGACGATTTCTACGACGCGCTGGACAACGGCACCATGCCGGCGGTGAGCTTCCTCAAGGCCCCGGCCTACCAGGACGGCCACGCCGGTTATTCCGATCCGATCGACGAGCAGGCGTTCGTGGTGCACGTGATCAACGCGTTGCAGCAGAGCGGCGAATGGCGCGACACCGCCGTGGTGATCGCCTACGACGACTCCGACGGCTGGTACGACCACCAGGAATCCCCGCACGTGTACGGCTCGACCGGCAGCACCGATGCGCTCAGCGGCGACGGCGTCTGCAAGGGGCGCGACACCCTGCCGGGCCTCGACGGCAAGACGCCGGCGCAGGGGCGTTGCGGCTTCGGTCCGCGCCTGCCGCTGCTGGTGGTGTCGCCGTGGGCGCGCGAGAACTTCGTCGACCATGGCGTTACCGACCAGAGCTCGATCACCCGCTTCATCGAGGACAACTGGCTCGACGGCAAGCGCATCGGCGGCGGCTCGACCGACGCCCACGCGGGCAGCCTCAACGGCATGTTCGATTTCTTCCTGCCGCGCCTGTTCGACCGTCGCCTCATCCTCGACGAGTCCACGGGCCAGCCGAAGAAGAACGCGGGTTGGCCGTGGCCGTTCGGAACCGGGCATGGTTGATCGCCGCCGCTTCCTGAAGGGGGCGGGGTTCATGGCCGCGGCGGGATGCCTCCCGCCGCGGCTTCTCGCGCACGACATGCATGCGATGAAACCCGCCGCGGCGGGGCAGGTGGGCAACGACCTGTGCATGCACGCCATGGGCGACACGACGAAGATGCCGGGGCTGGTCGACCCCGCGAAGCTCACGCCCTTCGTCGACGCCTTGCCGCTGCCGCCGGTTCGACGCCCCGCCGCCGGCGACACGCTGCGCGTGCGCATGGCCCGCAGCTCGCAGAAACTGCATCGTGACCTGCCGCCCACCGAACTGTGGACCTACGACGGCCATTATCCCGGCCCCACCATCGAGGCGCGCACGGGCACGCCGTTCGACGTGGTGTGGGAGAACGCGTTGCCCACGACGCATTTCCTTCCGGTGGATCACGCCATCTGCGGCGCCGAGGAAGACAAGCCCCAGGTGCGCGCCATCGTGCACCTGCATGGCGCCAAGGTTCCGCATGCCGACGACGGCTATCCGGAAGACTGGTACGTACCGGGAACATCGCGCCGGCATCGGTATCCGAACGCGCAGGACGCGGCCACGCTCTGGTATCACGACCACGCGATGGGCATCAATCGGCTCAACATGTACGCCGGCCTGATGGGACTCTACCTGTTGCGCGACGGGCACGAGCTGTCCCTCGGCCTGCCGTCGGGCGAGTTCGAGCTGCCGCTGGTGTTCGCCGATCGCCTGCTGCATGCGGACGGACGGCTCTACTACCCGGATTCCGGCGACGCCAGGGCGCCATGGGTGCCGGAGGTCTTCGGTAACCTCACCTTGGTCAACGGTGCGATCCTGCCGCGTGCCGACGTGCAGCCGCGGCGTTATCGCCTGCGCGTGCTCAACGCGGCCAACGGCCGCTTCTACCACCTGCGTTTCCGCGACGGGCGCCCGTTCCAGGTGATCGGCGCCGACCAGGGCCTGCTCGCCGCGCCCGCGACGATGCGCTCGATCTTTCTCGCCCCGGGTGAGCGCGCGGACATCGTGGTGGACTTCGCCGCGTCGAAAGGCACGGCCGTCGAGCTGATGAACGACGCTTTGCCGCTGATGCGTTTCGCCGTGGGCCCGGGGCCGGTGCGTGACGACAGTCGCGTGCCCGAGGTCTTGCGCGAGCTGCCGCGGTTCACCGAGCGCAGCGCGTCGAAGGCGCGCGAGCTGACGCTGGACGAATACAGCGATTGCGTGGCCACGCCGATGCTGATGCTGCTCAACGGAAAGCGTTGGCACGACCCGGTGACCGAGACGGTAAAGCTCGGCAGCACCGAGATGTGGAACCTGGTGAACCTCACCGAGGATACGCATCCGATCCACCTGCACCTGGTTCGCTTCCAGATCCTCGATCGGCGTCCGTACGACGTGGACGAGTACATGGAGAAGAAGACCCTCCGCTACGTCGGTCCCGCGCAGGTGCCGCCGCCGCACGAACGCGGCTGGAAGGACGTGGTGCAGGCCTATCCGGGCATGGTGACGCGCATCGTGGCCACGTTCGACGGGTATGCGGGGCGTTATGCGTGGCATTGCCATCTTGCCGAACACGAGGCGAACGAGATGATGCGGCCCTTCGAGGTGGTGGCGTGAGGCGTGTGGCCAGGTCGGGCGCCTCGCCCTGGGTTCCCGCGCGCGCAGGAACGACGGACTACACGCTTTACCGCCCCCTCCTGATCACCTCACGTCGTTCCTGCGCACGCAGGAACCCAGCGCCCTGAGTCCGGTGATGGCCGAAGTGCCTATCGCAGCTTCTCCAGCGCCGCCGCATCCAGCCTCACCACCGGATAATCCCCCACCTTCTGGGCCGTATACCAGGGGCTGCGTTCGAAGAAGAACGCCAACCGGGCACGCGGACTCGCGGCGAACGCCGCGTCGCTCTTCAACCTGGCATCGAACTCGCCCTGCAACGCCGGATTCTCCGCGATCATCTTGCGCGCGAGCGCCTCGACCACACGCGGCTCACCGTATTCCTTCGGCTCGAAGATCGCATCGAGGTAACCCCAGCGGAGCATCGAATCCGGCGCGCGCGCATCGAGCAGGTTGAGCGCGAGCACCGCGTCGGCGTTGTCGGCGCGCACGATCACCGTTCCCGCCGGCAGCTCGACGTCTTCCGTCGACGACGCGATGTCGACGTCCTTGAGCATGTGGTGGCCTTCGAAGGGTTTCTCGGCCCATTGCGGGTGCGTCAGCACGTCGTGGGTCACCGTCACGCGCGCGGCCGCCTTGGTGCGCGTATAGGGAATGCCGTGCGCGTCGAGGCGATCGATGAGCGTCGTCCACTGCGCCGGGATCGCCCAGGCCGAGGGGATCGGCGCGGCCACGTCGGGCAGGAGTCCGATCCAGCTCTGGATCGCATAGTCCTTTTTCACCTTCGGGTCGTAACGCACCCAGGTATCGCCGGAGATGTCGCTCTTCGTCTGCGTGAACGCGTAGCCCTTCAGCGTCACCGGCTTCGGCACGGGGTCTTCCTTGAACGTGACCGGCAGCGCGGTGCCCGATCGCGACGCGGCCCAGGCGTCGGCGTCCGTCGAGGCGCGGAGCAGGGCGGCCGGGTCCGCGTTCACGTGGGCCATCACGCTGCGCACCACGTCGTAGGTGCCGCGCACGCGCACCTCGTAAGGCTTGAGCATGTGCGTTTCGATCAGCAGTCCCGCCCGATTGCGTACCGCCGCATAGCCGGTGGAGAAGCGCGGGCCGGAGCCGAAGTTGGCGATGCCCTTGGTGATGTCCCGCCCGTCCTTGAATTCGAGGTACTCCGAGGCGAGATGGCCGAGCTTTTCGTAACGCGGCATGACGTCGCCTTCGTACGCCGCTTTTTGCCACGCCTCGATCGAGGGCGGCAGCTTGTGCGAATCCTCGGCATACCAGGTGAGGTCGTACTGGTAATCGGCACCGTCGGTGGTGTGGATGTCGATCAGCAGGTCGGGCTTCCACGTGTTCCAGAGCGTCAGCCATGCGCGGGTTTCGGGTGCGTCGGCCTTGACGTAGTCGCGATTGAGGTTGAGGTACTGCGACTGGCCGCGGAAACCCATCTCCGCCGGGCCGTTCTGGTTGATGCGGAAATACGGACCGGTATTCTCGTGGCCGTCCACGCTATACACGGGGATGTAGACCAGCACGGCGTGGTCGAGCAGGTGCGGCAGGCGGCCGGTCACGGCGAAGTCGCGCAACAGCATGAGGCCCGCATCCTTGCCTTCGATCTCGCCCGGGTGGATGCCGGCCTGGAGCAGCACGACGGGCTTGCCGGCGGCATGGGCGCGTTCGGGCGTGAGATCGCCGTCCTTCGCCGCGATCACCACGGTCATGGGCCGGCCTTCCGGCGTGGTGCCGAAGGTCTCCACGCGCAGCACGCCGGGCGCGGCATCGGCGAGGCGATGCAGGTAGGCCAGCGTATCGGCATAGGACGGCGTGGTGCGGAAGTGGGACGCCTCGGCGGGAGTGATCCAGCTGTCTTTCGCGTGGAGCGCCAGGGGGGCGGCGCAGGCGAGGGCGAGAAGGAGACGGGCGGGAAGCATCGCGGTCATGGTGCGGTCCGGCGGGATATTCCCGTCATTGTGTGATTTTTTCGTCCCGGCGGCGAATCATGGAGGAAAGGAGAGGGTATGACCGACGATCGGCGACAACGCTGCGGGATCCTGTTACGCGAACACCGCGCGATCCTGTTCAAGGTGGCGGCGGTGTACGCGCACGACGCGGAAGACCGGCACGACCTCGCGCAGGAAATCGCCTTGCAGGTGTGGCGATCGTTCGCGTCGTACGACGCCTCGCGGCCGTTTTCCACGTGGATGTACCGCGTGGCGCTCAACGTGGGCCTGTCGCATGCGCGGCGCCGCAGCGAGCGTACGCAGCCGCTGGACGATGCCCTGGCCGATACCCTCGGCGGTGGCACGCCCATCGACGAGCCCGACGAGCGGGTGGCCTGGCTCATGCGAGCCATCGGTGCCCTGCCGCCTTTGGACCGCGCGCTGGTGATGCTGCACCTCGATGAATTGTCCTACGCCGAGATCGCTTCGGTGCTAGGCATTGCCGAATCCAACGTCGGCACCCGTTTGAACCGCATCAAGCAACGATGGAGGCATACATGGAACTCGACGAACTGAAAATCGGTTGGAAGGCCCTGGAACGGCGCGTGGCGGCGCTGGAAGTGCAGGTTCCGGCGAGGGGCGTCGGTCCCGTGCATGCGGAACTGCGACCGCTGGTGGTGGGGCAATCGGTGCAGATGGTCTTCGGCATCGCGCTGGCGATGGCCGCGGGGGCGTTCTGGTTCGACCATCGCGACGCGCCCGGCCCGCTGGTGGCGGGCCTGCTCCTGCACCTTTACGGCATCGCGATGATCGTGGCGGCGGCGCGCAACCTCGTGCTGGTGGCCCGCGCCCGGGCCTCGGCGCCCCTGCTCGAACTGCAGGCCCGGGTGGCGGCGCTGCGGGCCTGGCGCATCCGTGAGGGGCGCTGGTTCGGCGTGGTGGGGTGTTTCATGTGGGTGCCGATGATCGTCTGGGCGTTCGGCCTGGCGGGCGTCGACATCGTGGCGGTGCGGCCGGGCTACGTGGGGTGGAACCTGCTGACCGCGGTGGCATGCCTCGCCGCCTACCTCGTGGTGAGGCGGCTGGGAAAGGTGCCGGAAGGCGCGTCGGTGAGGCGGGCCAGGGAGCGCCTGGCCGAGGTGGAGCGATTTGCGCGCGGGGAGTGAGCCGTCGCCCCAGCGTGCGTGTACAGGAGCGACGCAGGTTCCGCCGTTTCTAAGCGCCCGCTAAGCTGGCCCTAAGGATAATCGTTCCACCTCCCGGACAGGCCACGCCCTTGCACATCATCCTCGTCGAAGACGATGCCCAGCTCGGCGACGCCATTCGCCGGGCGCTGGAGCGGTTGGCCTACACCATCAGCTGGTTTCGCGACGGCAACCAGGCGCTGGCCGCCCTGCGCGACCACGACGCCGACCTGGTGCTGCTCGACCTCGGCCTGCCGGGTAAGGACGGCTTCGACGTGCTGACCGAGGCACGGCGGCTGCGGGTCGACACGCCGGTGATCGTCATGTCGGCGCGCGACCAGCTCGACGCCCGCATCCGCGCGCTCGACGCCGGTGCCGACGATTACCTCGTCAAGCCCTTCCACCTCGACGAACTCGCCGCCCGCATCCGTTCGCTGGCGCGCCGCGCGCGCGGTGCGGCGGTGAACCGCCTGGAAGCCGGCGCGCTTTCGCTCGACCTGGGCACCTTCGAGGTGACCTGGCACGGCGAAAACGTGGAACTGACCCGCCGCGAGTTCGCGTTGTTGCAGGCGTTGATGGAGCGCACGGGACGCATCGTCCGTCGCGAGTCGCTGGAAACCTCGCTTTACGGACCGGATACCGTGATGAGCACCAGCGCGCTGGAGGTGCTGGTGCATTCGCTGCGACGCAAACTCAGTGCGGGCGCGATCCAGACGGTACGCGGATTCGGCTACATGGTGCCGCGGGAACCGACGTGAAGCCGGCGAGCCTGCGCAAGCGGTTAACGTGGCTGATCGTGCTGGTGCTGGCCGCCGTGCTGTTGCCGCTGGGCGTGCTGAGCGCGCAGCGCACGCAGGAAGAAGTGGACGAACTTTCCGACGGCCGTCTCGCCCAGGCCGCGCGCACGCTGGAGGTGCTGGTGGGACGCATCGGCGTGGAGCAGTTGCGCACGCAACGCGGCGCGCGGCTGCTGGTGCCGAGCTTCTCCAACCATCCCCAGGAAGTGACCGTGCAGGGTCGCACTTTCGAGTCGGAGGTGGGTTTCCAGGTGTTCGACAGCGACGGCACCGTGCTGCTCGCCACCGAAAACCTGTCCGACGTGCCGCACACGCATGCGCCGGACGGGGCGTTCGAAGACATCAGCAGCGGAAAGCACGAATGGCGCGTGTTCACCTTGATCATGGAAGACCAGGGCATCGTCATTCGCGCGGGAGAGCGCTACGACAGCCGGCACGAGATCACGCGCGCCTTGTGGATCGAACACGGCCTTCCCACCCTGATCGGACTGCCCTTGCTCGCCCTGCTCGTGGGCTGGGCGATTCGCCGCGGCCTGGCCCCGCTCAAGATGCTCGAGCGCGCGCTGTCACGACGCGAGCCGGGCAGTCACGAGCCGATCCATCTCGCCGATGCCCCCAGCGAACTGGAACCGGTGCTGGCCGCGCTGAACGAGCAGATCGACCGCCTCGAACGCGCGCTCGACCGCGAGCGACGTTTCAGCGCCGACGTGGCGCATGAACTGCGCACGCCGTTGGCGTCGACGATGATCAACCTGGAAGACGCGATGGCGTCCGCGCGTCCTGACGACACGCAGACCGCGCTCGAGGCCGCGCGCGAATGCCTGGTGTCGCTGGCGCGTCGCACGGAGCAGTTGCTGGCCCTGGCGCGCCTCGAGGCGGGCGTCGCGTCGGGGCCGCGCGCCCGGGTGGACCTGGGCGAACTGGTGCAGGAAACCATCGACGAGCTGTCGCCGGTGATCGAGGGCGGCGGCGTGGAACTGGGCATCCGCGATCTTCACGAGCACGTATACGTCGAAGGTTATGCCGTGGCCCTCGGCGCGCTGCTGCGCAACCTGCTGGAAAACGCCTTCCGCCACGTACCGCGCGGCGGCCACGTGGAGTTGTCCGTCACCGAGGTCGACGGTGTCGCCGTGATGGAAGTGGTGGACGACGGTCCCGGCATTCCCGTCGAGCGCCGGACAGCGATGTTCTCGCGTTTCGAGCGAGGCGTGGACACGCAAGGCGGCTATGGGCTGGGCCTGTCCATCGTACAGCGCGCCGCCGAACTGCACGGCGCGACGGTGGAACTGCTCGATCGCGAGGGGGGCACGGGGCTGCGCGCCGTGGTCCGCATCCCCCTCGCGTCGTAACGCTTACAGCGGCTTCGCGATCAGGCCGATCAGGTCCTTGCCTTCACCGCGCACGAGGTGCGGATACTTCAGGCCACCGTGGTAATCCACGGCGATGTGGCGATAGTCGTCCACGTCCTTCACCAGGAAGTCGATGGGCGCCGTGCCGTTCTTCGCATCGGTGATCGCGTCTTTCAGGCCCTTGGTGCTGAAGTCCTTGCCGTTGACGGCAACGATGGTCACGCCGGGCACGAGGCCGGCCTTGGCGGCCACGCCGTCCCACTGCGCATCCTGGATCTCACCCTTGTCGGTGACCACGACGCCGAGCGAATAGGCCAGGCTCACCGCCTTGCGGGTCTTCTCGCCGGTCTTCATGAACGGCGTGGGCTTGTCGTCGTAGACGAGCTTCCAGCCGCCACCCTCGATGCCTTTCTCGGGCAGGCCGTCGCCGGTGGCGTCCAGCCGCTGGCGCAGGAAGCTCTTCCAGTCGTACGGCTGGATGCCGTTGAGCGTGTTCACCACGTCGTCGAACGTGTAGGTCTTCGGCGTGTAGCTGCCGCTGTCCATGCCGTAGAAGGCGCGCGCGAATTCGTCCAGCGTGTGCTTGCCGCCGGAAAGGGTGCGGATCTTCGTGTCGACGTCGAGCCAGAGCATCTGGCCTTCGGGGTAGTAGTCGGAGCTGCGACGGTAGTTGACCCAGCCGCGGGTACCCCGCGAGGCGAGCGGGATGCCGTCGGCCGTGTCCTGCAGCGAACGCCATGAGCGGCCCGTGCGCGCGGTCATGTCGGCGGCGATGCTCGCCAGCGAGTCGCGCCACTGGTCGGTCGTCCAGATGCCCGAGCGCGCGGTGAGTACGCCGGCCCAGTAGTCGGTGAGGCCTTCGTATACCCACAGCAGGTCGTCCTGCATCGGCTCGGTAAAGGTCGGCGTCCACAGGTCGGCGGGGCGGCGGAACTTGCCGTTCCAGGAGTGCACGTATTCGTGCGGCAGCAGCGTGCCGGCGGCCACGTTCACGTCGGCATCGGTGAGAAAGTTGGCGAAGAGGCGATCGTCGCTGGACTGGTGATGCTCCAGGCCGAAATGCCCTGTGTGATCGGAGAGCACCAGCAGGAAATCGTAGTGGCCGTAGTGGTGCGCGTTGAACAGCTTGTTGGCCTGGACCACGAGGGAACGCTGCTTTGCGATCTGCGCGTCGGTGGCCTTGATGCTGTCGGCGTTCTCGCCCGCGATGTCCAGGTGCACGGGCACCGATTGGCCCGGTGCGAGGTCGATGCGGTTGAAGTACTTCCCGGTGAGCACGGGCGAATCGACAAGGTTCTCGAAGCTCACCGGCTTGAAGCGCACGGTGTCGCCGTCCTGGCCCGCGGTTTCCAGGGCGCTGGCGAATTTCCATCCGCCGGGGAGTTTCACGCTCGGGTCGACGGTGATCCTGCTGACGTAGTGGCCGGCGGGATAGAAGGCCACTTCGTTGAACGAAAGGGGGATGTAGTTCGGCGTGGCCGGGGCGAGGTATTCGAAGGAGAGGTCGAGCTTGCTGACGCCTTCGGGCACGTCGACGTGGAAGGCATACATCTCCTTGAGGTCGCGACGCCAGGGAATCCGTTTGCCGTTGCCGGTGACGATGAAGCCCGCCACGTTGGACAACGGACCGTCAGGGCCGTGATAGCCCGGGAGCCATTTCGGGTAGTAGAGCACCACGTGCCCCGCATGGACAGGAATGCTCTCGCGCACGTGGAAGATGTGGCGCTGCTGGTCGGAGAGATCCACCTGCAGGGAGAGGTTGCCCTCGTAGGGCTGGTCGACGGCGACCGGCAGCTCCTGCGCCCAGGCGCCGGAGGAGGTGACGACGGCGATGGCCGAGGCGAGGGTGGCACGGCGGAGCAAGGGACGCATGGCTCGTATTCCGGCGGGTGGGATGACCACCGATGGTAGGAGCCCCACCGGGGCGAACCTGTGCCAGAGGTCATGGCCGTTTGAAACGGGGGGCTACGCCGCCGTATGGCGGCTGGATAGCATGGGCCGATGAAAGCAAAAGCCCTCCGCCGCATCCTCAACCTGTGGCCGCCGTTCCTGTTCGCCGGCATCCACGTGGAAACGCTCGACGATTACCGCCACGCCCGGGTAAAGCTCAAGCTCGCCTGGTACAACCGCAATTACGTGCGGGTGCATTTCGGTGGCAGCCTGTTCTCCATGACCGATCCGTTCTGGATGATCATGGTGCTGAAGTGCCTGGGCGACGATTACGTCGTCTGGGACCAGGCGGGGGAGATCCGCTTCGTGTCACCGGGGCGGGAAGACGTCTTCGCCGAATTCCATGTCGACGACGCCGTGCTCGACGAGATCCGCGCGGCGACGGCGGGCGGCGAGAAATGCCTGCGGTGGTTCGAGACGGAAGTGCGTACGGCCTCGGGCGAGGTGGTGGCCGTGGTGCGCAAGCAGCTTTACGTGAGGCGAAAGCGGCGCTGACCGTGGCTCCTGCGAAAGCAGGAGCCCAGCGCCGCTCCGTCGCTACGCAGAAGCGGTGGGCCGGGCCTCGCGAAAACCGGATTCGTCGCACTGGGCTCCTGCGTGCGCAGGAGCGACGGTGAGGGTCAGAACAGCAACGACGCCATCTTGCGGCGATACGTGCCCACCAGTTCCGCGTCGTCGAGCGTCGCGAAGGCGGCGAGCAGGCGTTTCTTCGCTTGGCCGTCGTTCCAGTCGCGCTGCCGCTTGAGCACGTCGAGGAACTGGTCGAGGCCGGCGGCCTCGTCGCCTTCGATGAGCAGGCGCACGCCGAGGAGGTCGCGCGCTTCCCAGTCGGCGTCGTTCGCCTGCACGCGCTGGCGCAGTTCTTCGATACCCGGCGCGCCGGCCAGTGCACGGGCCAGTTCGAGCTGGCTGCGCAGGCGCACGGCGCGGGCGTCGGTCGCGAGGTTGGCGGGCAGGGCGTCCAGTTCGGCCTGCGCCGGCTCGACGCGGCCGGCGCGCATCAGCGCCAGGGCGAGGTCGAGCTTGAGCTCGGCGCGATCCGGCTCGGCGGCGATGGCCTGCTGGATGCGGTTGATGGCGTCCTCGGGGGATTCCACGGCGGCGGGGGCCTCCGCGGCGGGCTCGCCGGCTTCGCGCGGCTGGATCCCGTTGCGCGCGAGGAATTCCCGCACCTGGCCCTCCGGCAACGCGCCGGTGAAGCCGTCGGCGATGCCGCCGCCGGACACCAGCATCACCGTCGGAATGCTGCGCACCTGGAATGCCGCGGCGATCTGCTGCTCGGCGTCGACGTCGACCTTGGCCAGGCGGAACGCGCCGTTGTATTCGACGGCCAGCTTCTCGAGGATCGGGCCAAGGGATTTACAGGGCCCGCACCATTCCGCCCACAGGTCGACCAGGATGGGGGTCTGCATGGAGGCCTGGACGACATCGTTCTCGAAGCCGGCCGTGGTCGCGTCGAAAATGTGTTCGCTGGTGCTCTGGGCGCTGCTCACGGAATGCTCCTGGAGGGTGGGACCGATCGTCCGAAGATCGGGGGAACCCGGCAGCATATCAAGGTCCGGAGACCGCCCGTCATGCGCCGTTTACCCTGATTTGCGATCATGTGCCACCGGGCCGGTGTGGCCCAGCGCACCGGAACGCATGGACAAGGCTCCCTCCCTGATCGTCTGCGAACACTGCGATACCGTGTACCAGCGGCAACCCCTCGCCCGTGGCGAGGTCGCCCGGTGCGCCGTTTGCGATGCCGTGCTGGAGCGCCACCAGTGGCTCGGCGTGGACGCGCAGTTCGCCCTGGTGCTCACCGGCCTCATCGTCTTCGTGATCGCCAACGTCTCGCCCATCGTCAGCCTGAGCCTTTCCGGCATGACGGCCGACACGACCCTCTGGGGCGCCGTCATCGCCATGTGGAACGATGGCGCCCAGATCGTGGCCGTGCTCACGGCGCTCACCCTGTTCTTCTTCCCCCTGGCGCAGATCCTGATGCACGGCTGGGTGCTGTGGTTCGCCCGCTCCGGGCTGCGGGCGCCGGGATTCCGCCAGGCCATGTCCGCGCTGGTACGGGTCAAGCCCTGGAGCATGATCGAGGTGTTCATGCTCGGCGTGCTGGTATCGGTGGTGAAGGCACATACGTATTTCGACGTGGTGCCCGGGGCCGGCATCTGGGCATTCGGCGTGCTCACCGTGCTGGTCACGGTGTTCGCCAGCCACGATCCGCGCAACCTCTGGGACGTGACCCGGGAGATCCGCACGTGAGCGAGCTGCCAAGGGCGCGTGAACTGGGCATGATGGGTTGCCACGTGTGCCGCCTGGTCACGACCTATACCGACGATCCCAAGGCGCGCTGCCCGCGCTGCCACAGCCCCTTGCACGTGCGCAAGCATGCGAGCCTGGCGCGGTCGTGGGCACTGCTGATCACCGCGGCCATTTTCTACATCCCGGCCAACGCGTTTCCGATCATGCGAACGCAGAGCCTGTTCGACAAGGACGACAACACGATCCTGAGCGGCATCGTGGAGCTGTGGCGGGCCGGGTCGCCCGACCTGGCCATCATCGTCTTCACGGCGAGCATCGTGGTCCCCGTGCTCAAATTCCTCATCCTGGGCTACCTGCTGGTGTCGGTGCAGCGGGCGAGCGAGTGGGGCGCGCGACGGCGCGCGAAGCTCTACCGGTTCGTGGAACTGGTGGGCTATTGGTCGATGCTCGACGTCTTCGTCGTCGCGATCCTCTCCGCGCTGGTCCATTTCAAGGTGCTGTCCCGCGTCGAGCCGCTGCCCGGCGTGGTGTATTTCGGCATGGTCGTCGTATTCACGATGCTGGCGGCCATGAGTTTCGACCCCAGGCTGATCTGGGACAAAAGGAAATCTCGATGAGCGACACCAAACAGGGGAACCCGCAGGACGACGGCGAGCTGCCGCGGCCCGAAGTGCGCCGCTCGAAGCTCGGCCTGTCACTGATCTGGCTGGTGCCGATCGTGGCGGCGCTGGTGGGCGTCTCGCTGCTGGTCAGCCACATCCGTTCGGCGGGGCCGCACATCGGCGTCACCTTCCTCACCGCCGAAGGCATCGAGGTGGGCAAGACGCAGGTGAAATACAAGAACGTGGTGATCGGCAAGGTCACCAACATGCGCCTGTCCAAGGATCGCAGCCACGTCTCGGTGGCGATCGACCTCAACAAGGACGCCAGCGCCTTCGCCACCAAGGGCACGCGCTACTGGGTCGTCCGGCCGCGCGTCGGGGCCGGCGGCGTGTCGGGCATCGATACGTTGCTGTCGGGGGCCTTCATCGGTGCCGATGCCGGCGATTCGGACGAGGAGCAGACCGATTTCACGGGCCTGGAAACGCCGCCCGCGGTCACCCACGGCGCACCCGGCCGGCGCTTCATGCTGCATGCCGACGACCTGGGCTCGCTCGACATCGGTTCGCCCGTCTACTACCGCCGCATCCAGGTGGGCCGGATCGTGTCGTACGAGCTGGACAAGGACGGCAAGGGTGTCTCCCTGCAGCTCTTCGTCGACGGCCCCAACGACCGCTTCGTGTCGAAGGACACGCGCTTCTGGAACGCCAGCGGCGTGGATGTGTCGCTGGGCGCCGACGGCCTGAAGATGAACACCCAGTCGCTGGCGACGGTGATCGCCGGCGGCGTCGCCTTCCAGGATCCCCGCGGGCCGCACGACGAGAGCCCTGCGCCGGAAATGACCTCCTTCACCCTGTTCAACGACCAGACCACGGCGCTCGCGCCGCCCGACGGCAAGCCGCACTACATCCGCATGCGCTTCGAGCATTCGTTGCGCGGCCTCAACGTCGACGCGCCGGTGGAACTGCTCGGGATGAAGGTGGGGCACGTGGTGTCGGTCACCCTCGACTACGATCCGCAGACCAAGAAGTTCCCGGTGATCGTCGGCGCCGTGATCTACCCGCAGCGCCTGGGCAAGGCGCACGAGAAGCTCTTGAAGGCGGCGGGTGGCGACGAGGACAGCGCGTTCCCGAAGATCACCCAGGGCCTCGTGTCCCACGGCCTGCGTGCGCAGGCGCGCAGCGGCAACCTGCTCACGGGGCAGCTCTACATCGCGCTCGACTTCGATCCGAAGGCGCCGAAGGTGGCCTTCGATCCCAATGCCAAGCCGCTGGAGATACCGACCGTGGCGGGCGATTTCGACCACCTGCAGGAGCAGATATCCAGCATCGTCGACAAGGTGGAGAAGATTCCCTTCGACTCCATCGGCAAGAACCTCGACGGCAGCCTGAAGGAGCTCAACGGCACGCTGAAGCAGGTCAACACCGATCTGCTGCCCGAAGCCAAGAAGACCCTCCAGGGCGTGAACGCCACCGTGGGCACGGCCAACGACGCCCTGTCGGAGAACTCGCCGTTGCGGCAGAACATCACCAACACCCTCGAGGAACTGCAACGCACGGTGCGTTCGGTGCGGGCGTTCACCGACTATCTCGGCCGCCATCCCGAGGCGCTGCTGCGTGGCCGCGGCGCCGACGCGCCCGCCCCGGTTCCCTCGACCTCCAAGCAGGGCAAGGAAGTACAGCCATGAACCCCATCCTCCGCCTCACCGGGTCCGCCGCCCTGCTGGCCCTCGCCGGCTGCTCGTCGGCGCCGACCCATTTCCATACGCTGGTTCCGCCGGCAACCTCCCCGGCGACCGCCTCGGCCGCCTTCGTGATCGACGTGCAGCCGGTCAACGTACCGCCGCAGGTCGACCAGCCGGCCATGGTGCTGCGTCACGGCGCCAGCGGGGTGTCGGTGATGGATGGCGAGCGCTGGGCCTCCTCGCTCGGCGACGAGATCCGCGGCGCGCTGGCGGCCGATCTGTCGGCGCGCCTGGGCACCCACGACGTGCACGGCCTGCCGCTGGGCAAGGACACCGCCGTGGTGCGCGTGCAGGTGGACATGCGCCGCTTCGACTCCGAGCTGGGCGGCAACGCCACCTTGGAGGCCGCCTGGTCGGTGCGTGGGGCGAAGGCCTCGGCCGACTGCGCCTCGCACGTGACCCAACCTGCCGGGGGGACTTACGACAGCCTGGTGGCGGCGCACCAGCAGGCCTTGGGCCAACTGGCCGATGGGATCGCCGGGGTGGTGCGTTCGGTCGCGGCCGGGCAGTCCCCGGCCTGCAGGTAACCCTATTCGCCGATCGTATCGGCGAATCAAGCGGCCGGAAACGCCCGGTCGAGCCACCCCGGCACCGGAAGCCCCTTGCCGCGAAGAAATGCAGGATTGAACAGCTTCGCCTGATACCGTATCCCGCCGTCGCACAGCACGGTGACGACGGTATGCCCGGGGCCCAGTTCCCTGGCCAGCCGGATCGCCCCGGCGAGGTTCACCCCGCTCGAACCGCCCACGCAGTAGCCCTCATGATGTAGCAGGTCGTGCAGCAGCGGCACCGACTCGTCGTCGGGGATCGACCAGGCCAGGTCCACGGGCGCCCCGTCGAAATTGGCCGTGATCCGGCTGCTGCCGATGCCCTCGCTGATCGAGGTGCCCTCGGCCACGAGTTCGCCCGTGTTGACGAAGGCGGCCAGCGCCGATCCGGCCGGGTCGGCCAGGGCGATGCGGATGCCGGGTCGGCGGCCCTTCAGGGCCCGACCGACGCCGGCCAGCGTGCCGCCGGTGCCCGCCGCGCAGACGAAGCCGTCCACCCGGCCGCCGGTCTGCTCCCAGATCTCCGGGCCCGTATGGGCCTCGTGCCAATCGCGGTTGGCGGTGTTGTCGAACTGGTTGGCGAACCACGCGCCGCGTTCCTCGGCCAGTGCCCGGGCCACGTGCACGTAATGCTTCGGGTCCTTGAACGGCGCCGCGGGCACCAGGCGGACCTCGGCGCCCGTCACCCGCAGGGCGTCGATCTTCTCCCGGCTTTGGGTGTCCGGCATCACGATGACGGTGCGATAGCCGCGGCTGGCCCCCAGGAGCGCCAGACCGATGCCGGTGTTGCCCGCCGTGCCCTCGACGATGGTGCCGCCGGGCCGGATCAGGCCGCGGCGCTCCGCATCGTCGAGCAGGCCCAGCGCCGTGCGGTCCTTCACCGAGCCACCGGGGTTCAGGAACTCGGCCTTGGCGAGGATCTCGCAGCCCGTGGCCTCGGAGGCGTGGCGCAGGCGCAGGAGGGGCGTGTTGCCGATGCCGGCGGCGAAGGTGGGGTGGGTGGTCATGGGGGGATGGTAAACCCTCGCCGTCATTCCCGCGCACGGGGGAATCCAGCGCCCCGGTCGCCGGTATCGCGTGGGAGCGTCATCGCGAAAACTCCGCTCGACGCACTGGATTCCCGCGTACGCGGGAAGGACGGATGGGCGTCTGGACGTCTAAACGTCTGTTGACACGCTCCATATCCAGGCGTATCGTCGGTTCCACTCATCGAGACCGGCTGAGGGACAGGCCCTTTGAAGCCGGGGCAACCTGCGGATTTCCGCGACGGTGCCAACTCCTGCGGGGCGTGTCAGCACGCCAGCCGATAGATGGGATGTCCGTTACGGGCACGCATTCGCGTACTCGCATCGCCGGCAATCCGTGTGACGGTTCCCCGCAGGGCTCGACCCTTCATCGCAGGAACCGCCCGATATGCCACCCGAGCCCGTCACCGTGATTTCCTTCCCCGAAGCGACCGCCGTCGCGGCACCGCGTTGCGCATCCGACCTCACCGAGCAGCGCGGCACGCGCCGCGTCTCCTTCACGCCGAAGTACGGCAGCGACGCCGTCGACGTCGACGTGCGTTACCTCTGGTGCGGCGCGCCGAATGCACCGACCGTGATCGTGCAGGGCGGTATCTCCGCCGACCGCGACGTGTGTGCCGGACGCGAACGCAACGCGGGCTGGTGGCATGAACTGGTGTGCGAGGGCGCGGCGATCGACCTTGCACAGTATCGCGTGCTCTGCATCGACTGGCTGCTGCCGACCGATCTCGGCGACGTGCCGTCGGTGTCGAGCGAAGACCAGGCCGCCGCGATCGCCGCGCTGGTGGACGAGCTGGGCATCGGTCGTGCGCATGCCTTCGTGGGTTCGTCGTACGGCGCGATGACCGGCCTCGCGTTCGCCGCCCACCATGGCGACAAGCTGAAGTCGCTGGTGCTGCTGGCCGGTGCGCATCGTCCGCATCCGCTGTCCACCGCGCAGCGTTCCGTGCAGCGCGGCATCGTGCGACTGGGCCTCGAATCGGGGCGCACCGACGAGGCGCTCGCGCTGGCGCGGCAGCTCGCCATGACCACCTATCGCGGCAGCGAAGAATTCTCCCGCCGTTTCGCCGCGGGCCCCGAACTGCGCGAAGGCCGCTTCCACTTCCCCGTGGAGGATTACCTGGAACACGCCGGCCGCCGCTTCGTCGAACGCTTCGATGCGCAGCGCTTCCTCGCGCTCTCCGAATCGATCGACCTGCACGACGTGTCGCCCGAAAGCGTCGGCGTACCGGCGACGCTGGTGGGTTTTCCCTCCGATCGCCTCGTGCCGTTGGCCGACCTGTGCGAACTGCAACGCCGTCTCGGCAACACCGCCACCCTCGAAGTCGTGGAGTCACCGTACGGACACGACGCCTTCCTGAAAGAAACCGCGCAGATCGCTCCCGTGCTGCGTCGCGCCCTCAACGACTGTCGATAAGAACCCGCCATGACCGACTCACGCCTTTGCACCCGCGCCGTTCGCGCCGGCATCGAATCCGACACGCAGCACGGCGCCGTGGTACCGCCGCTGCACCTGTCGACGAACTACGCCTTCGAAGGCTTCGGCCGCAAGCGCGCCTACGACTATTCGCGCAGCGGCAATCCCACCCGCGACCTGCTCGCCGAAGCACTCACCGAACTGGAGGAAGGCGCCGGCGCGGTCGTCACCAATACGGGCATGTCGGCCGTGGCACTCGCGCTGGAGTTGGTGCCCTCCGGCGGCCTGGTGCTCGCGGCGCACGATTGCTACGGCGGCACGTGGCGACTGCTCGACGCCTGGGCGCGCAAGGGACGTTTCCAGGTACGTTTCGTCGACTTCACCGATCCCGCCGCTCTCGCCGACGGCCTGGCCGCGAAGCCGGCCCTAGTGTGGATCGAAACCCCGTCGAATCCGCTGCTGCGCATCACCGACGTGCGCCACGTGGCGCAGGCCGCGCACGCCGTCGGCGCGCTCGCGGTGGTGGACAACACCTTCCTCTCGCCAGCCCTGCAGCAGCCGCTGACACTCGGTGCCGACGTCGTCGTGCACTCGACCACCAAGTACATCAACGGCCATAGCGACGTGGTGGGTGGCGCCGTCATCGCGGCCGATCCTGCCGTGGCCGAGCAGCTGAAGTGGTGGGGTAACTGCAACGGCCAGACGGGTTCGCCGTTCGACAGCTTCCTCACGTTGCGCGGCGTGCGCACGCTCGCGGTGCGCCTGCGCGCGCACGAGGAAAACGCGCGCCGCATCGCCGATCGGCTCGCGAACCACGACGCGGTGGAGCGTATCTACTACCCGGGCCTGGCGTCGCACGCGGGCCACCAACTCGCGCAGCGCCAGCAGAAGGGCTTCGGCGCGATGTTGAGTTTCGAGATCGCCGGGGGTGAAGATGCCATCGAAGCCTTCGTCGACGGATTGCGCTATTTTTCGCTCGCCGAATCGCTGGGCGGTGTGGAGAGCCTCGTCGCTCATCCGGCGACGATGACGCATGCCGCGATGGCGCCCGAGGCGCGCCGCGTCGCCGGTATCGCCGACAACCTGCTGCGCCTGTCGGTCGGCATCGAGGACGGCGACGACCTGATCGAAGATCTCGACGCCGCGCTGGCCCGCGCCGCCGCCGTGGCCGCGCTCACGTCCAAACGCAAGGTCGGCGCATGAACGCGCTGGCCGTCGATACCGTGCCGCCACCGCATACCGCCGCCGTGCTCCTGGGCACCGGCGTGGTCGGTCGTGCCTTGCTCACGCTGCTGTCCAGCGGCGCCGCGCGTGACATCCGCCTGGTCGGCGCCGCCAACTCCAAGCGCCAGCATGCCGAGGCCGAAGGCCTCGCGCCGGGCGAGGTGGCGAACCGTCTTGCGGCCAACCGTGACGGGCGCGACAACGCGCCGCTTCTGGCCGCACTCGACGGCAGCGGCGCATCGCGCAAGGTGGTGATCGACGCCACCGCATGCGCGAAGGAGGCCGGGCGCCATGCGGAGTGGCTCGCCGCCGGCTATCACGTGGTCACCGCGAACAAGGCGCTGGCGGGCGGCCATCTCTCCGGGTGGCGCGCGTTGCAGGCGGCCTCGTCGAACGGCGCCGTCTACGGCGATGCCGCCACGGTGGGCGCGGGCCTTCCCGTGCTTTCCACGCTGCGCCGGTTGCGCCGCTGCGGCGACAGCCTGCTGACCCTCGAAGGCGTGTTCTCCGGTTCGCTGTCGTGGCTGTTCAACCAGTACGACGGCTCGAAGCCGTTCTCCGAACTGCTGCTCGACGCACGTCGCCTTGGCTATACGGAGCCCGATCCGCGCTCGGATCTCTCCGGCGAAGACGTGGCGCGCAAGCTGCTCATCATCGCGCGCAACGCGGGATTCGCCCTGGGAAGCGACGAGGTGGAGATCGAAAGCCTCGTGCCGGAGGCCTTGCGCGACGTCGATACGTCGAGTTTTCTCGAGCGCGTGAAGGAACTGGATGCGCCGCTGCGTGCGCGTCATGACGCGGCGCGCGCGAAGGGCAAGGTGCTGCGTTATCTCGCGCGCCTGAACCAGCGCGGTCGCGCGCGGGTGGGACTGGTGGAAGTGGATGCCTCGCATCCGGCGTCGCGGCTGTCGGGCACCGACAACCAGTTCGCGCTGACCACCACGCGGTACCACTCGACGCCGCTGGTGATTCAAGGGCCAGGCGCTGGACCGGAGATCACGGCACAGGCGTTGCTTGGAGATGTCCTCGCCCTCTGACCCGTTGCGCCGGCCTGCGCCGATGCGACGGAGTACCAAAGAAAAAGGCACCCCGGAGGGTGCCTTTTTTTATCAGCGGTGACCGGTCGCCCGCTCGGCCTCGTCCACACTCGGGGGCAGATCCAGTTCATCCTCATGATGGAAGCGCGCCGCCTCCACCATCGGCGTGCGCCAACCGGTGCGGATGCCCCACACGTAGAAGATCGCGCCGAGCACCGCCACGAGGGCGAGGTCGTAGCCGTACGGGACGTAGTCGTGGCCGCCGAAGGTCTTGCTGCCGGCCCACGACACCAGGGCGATCACGGGCAGGTAGACGATGAGCCACCACGCACCGCGCAGGTGGCGACCGAAGTCGTCCCAGCCGCTCTTGGCCGTGTAATAGAAGTAGATCGGCAGCGCCACGACCATCAGCAGGATGATCTCGCCGGTGAGCGGCCACTTGGCCCAGTAGAGCAGCTCGGTGGCAAAGATGAAGGCCAGCGCGGCGAGCACCGGCAGGCCGGGGATGCGCAGCGGACGCTTCAGTTCGGGGGCGGTGCGGCGCAGCGTCATCACGCTGACCGGGCCGGTGAGGTAGGAGATGATCGTCGACACCGAGATCACCGCCGCCAGCGTGCCCCAACCGCGGAAGAAGAACAGGAAGATGAAGCTCACCACGAGGTTGAGCCACATCGCCGGGCGCGGGATGCCGAAACGCGGATGGATGTGGCCGAAGATCTTCGGCAACTGGCCGTTGCGCTCCATCGCGTAGATCATGCGCGCGGTGGTGGCCGTGTACGTGGCGCCGGTGCCGCTGGGGCTGACGAAGGCGTCGGCGTAGAGCAGGATCGCCATCCAGTTGATCATCAGCGCGGTGGCGAGCTGGGCGAAGGGCGAGGCGTAATCGAGGCCGGCCCAGCCGTTGCCGAGCTGGTCGGGCGGCACGGCGCCGATGAAGGCCACCTGCAGCAGCACGTAGACCACGGTGGCGAGCAGGATCGAACCGATCACCGCGAGCGGCACGCTGCGGCCCGGGTTGCGCGCCTCGCCGGCGAGGTTCACCGGGCTCTGGAAGCCGTTGAAGCTGAAGACGATGCCCGAGATGGCCACGGCGGTGAGGATCGACGAGATGTCGATGGCGTGGGTGCCGCCGTGCGCGCCGATGTGGAAGTTGCCCGGGTTGTAGCTGGTGGCGATGAGCGCGATGGCGGTGGCGGCGGGCACCACGAGCTTGAACACGGTGATGGCCGTGTTGCTCTTGGCGAAGAGCTTCACGCTCCAGAAATTGAGGAAGAAGTAGACGAATACCAGTACCACGGCGATCGCCAGGCCCGGCGGGGTGAGTTCGCCGTGGCCGTTGGTGACCACGTAGAGGTCGTGCGTCCACTTGGCCCATTCCCAGGGCCAGGAGGCCATGTACTGCACCGAGGCCTCGGCTTCCACGGGAATCACCGAGACGATGGCGATCCAGTTGGCCCAGCCGGCGATGAAGCCGACCAGCGAACCGTGGGAGTAGTGGCCGTAGCGCACCATGCCGCCGGATTCGGGAAACATCGCGCCCAGTTCGGCGTAGGTGAGGGCGATGAACAGGATGATGACGGCGCCGATGATCCAGGCGTAGATCGCGCCGGGGCCGGCGAGCTGGGCGGCGTGCCAGGCGCCGAACAGCCAGCCTGAGCCGATGATCGAGCCCAGGCCGGTCAGCATCAGGGCGAAGGCGCCGACGTCGCGGCGGATATGGTGATGGGACATGGACACTCCGTTCGGAAGGACCCGGGGACATCCGGACCTGTGCGGCACAAGGGCCGGATGATGACAGCCCGGGGCGCCGCTGTCAGCCTGCGGCACCCCTGCGCAAACCGGCCGCCGGTCGATATACACTGAACGGCGCGGTAAGGATCAAGGGGTTCGGATGCGTTCGAAGTGGGTCGTCGGCGGCGTGTTGTTCATTGCGATTTCGGTATGCGGCACTGCCGCAGCCGAAGAGCAATGGAGCGACAAGGGCCGTTCGATCGATTCGGAGTCGTACGACCGCACCGCAAAGGGTTTCTACTTCACGCTGCACCCGGGCGAAGACCCCGTGGAATCCGTGCGGCGCTGCGCCATTACGATGCGCGAACTGGGGCATCTTTCGTCGGTGTCGTGCTTCGCCTATACGAGCAAACAGCGCTTCGACGCCCGCCAGGGCAAGCTCCGCGTGTGCTACTCCGCCGTGGCGAACTGGTGGGGGCAGGATGAGCCGGTGCGGGTGGAGACGGTGGATCGGTTGCCCCGGATCTGCCCGGCTCGGTGAGCAACCGTGGGCGGCTTTTCGCCGATACGATCGGCTCCCACCCCTTCGGTAGTCAGGCGTTCTCGGCCCTGTACGCTTCGCCCCCATCCCTCCGTATAGCCAGGATGCCCCAGGTCGGCTACCGAAGGGGTGGGAGCCGATCGTATCGGCGAACGGCGCCTCAGCACTCGATGACGTTCACGGCCAACCCGCCCCGCGAGGTTTCCTTGTACTTGTCCTTCATGTCGCGGCCCGTGTCGCGCATGGTGGCGATCACCTTGTCGAGCGAGACGTGGTGCTTGCCGTCGCTCTTGAGCGCCATGCGGCTGGCATTGATGGCCTTCACGGCGCCCATGGCGTTGCGCTCGATGCAGGGGATCTGCACCAGGCCGCCGATCGGGTCGCAGGTGAGGCCGAGGTTGTGTTCCATGCCGATCTCGGCGGCGTTTTCCACCTGGGTGACGGTGCCCCCCAACGCGGCGGCCAGGCCGCCGGCCGCCATCGAGCAGGCCACGCCAACCTCGCCCTGGCAGCCGACCTCGGCGCCGGAGATGGAGGCGTTTTCCTTGTAGAGGATGCCGATGGCGGCGGCCGTGAGCATGAACTCGATCACGCCGCTTTCCGACGCGCTCGGGCAGAAATGCCGGTAATAGTGCAGTACGGCCGGCACGATGCCGGCGGCGCCGTTGGTGGGGGCCGTGACCACGCGGCCGCCCGCGGCGTTTTCCTCGTTGACGGCGAGGGCGTAGAGGTTGACCCAGTCGAGGATGGTGAGCGGATCGCGCAGCGAGGCTTCGGGTTGGGCGCGAAGTTCGGCGGCCATGGCCGGCGCGCGGCGATTGACCTTGAGCCCGCCCGGCAACGTGCCCGGTGAGCGCAGGCCGCGCGCGACGCAATCCTGCATGGCCTTCCAGATGGTCAGCAGGCCCGCGCGGGTTTCCTCTTCGGGACGCCAGATGCTTTCGTTGCGCATCATCAGCTGGGCGATGGTCAGGCCATGCTCCTTGCACAGCGACAGCAGTTCGTCGCCGGTGGAGAACGGATACGGCTGCTCGCTGGTATCGGCCACGATGCGGTCTTCCGCCGCTTCGTCGGGGTTGACGACGAAGCCGCCGCCCACCGAGTAGTAGTCGCGCGTGGCCAGTTCGTTGCCGTCGGCGTCGTAGGCCGAGAAACGCATGCCATTCGTGTGGAACGGCAGTTTCTGGCGCTTGTTGAAGATCAGGTCGGATTTTTCGTCGAACGCGATCTCGTGGCGGCCGAGGATGCGGATGCGCCTGGTCGAGCGGATGCGTTCGAGCGTGGCGGGGATGGCGTCGGGATCGACGCGATCGGGCCATTCGCCCTCGAAACCGAGCAGCACGGCCTTGTCGGTGCCGTGGCCGCGGCCGGTCATGGCGAGCGAGCCGAACAGTTCGCAGCGCACGCGCGTCACGCGTTCGAGCACGCCTTTCTCCTCGAGCCAGTGGTCGGCGAAGCGCGCGCCGGCGCGCATCGGGCCCACGGTGTGCGACGAGGATGGGCCGATGCCGATCTTGAAGAGGTCGAAAACGCTGACTGCCATGGCTGCCTGGGGAGCTACGGGGTGGGGAACAGCCGGTTATTCTACGCCCTGCCGCCCATCGACCCCATAGGCCACCGGATGACCCCGTTCACGCTCTTCCAGCGCGATGACTGCCACCTCTGCGATCAGGCGCTGGACGTGCTGGCGGCGGCGCGGTTGCCGGATTTTTCCTCGGTATTCATCGATGACGACGAGGTGCTGGAGGCGCGATACGGGGCTCGCGTGCCGGTACTGCGGCGTGGCGACGGGGTAGAGCTGGATTGGCCGTTTGACGTGGACGGCGTGCGCGACCTGATGGCGGCGTGAGGCGGCGATATCGCGACAACCCACCTTCCGGCGCTGGGCTCCTGCGTGCGCAGGAGCGACGGTGCCCGTAGCTCGTCGCTCCTGCGCACGCAGGAGCCCAGCGCCGGGAACCCGGTTTTCGTTCCGATCCTCCCTCGGCTCTTATTTCTTCAGGCGCCGCAGGATCTCTTCCCGGGCCTCCCGCAAGATCGAATCCCGATCCAGGCTCGCCACGATATCGGCCACCGCCCGCTTCGCCCCTTGCTCGCCCCACGACTTGCCCGCCACCAGGTAATGCTCCGCCGCGCGGCCGATGAGCACCGTGGCGTACCAGCCCAGCGCACCCTGGGCCGCCGCGGTGACCACCACGGACAACCCGCCGCTCAAGCCTTTCAGCGCCGACGACACCAGTTGCATGCCCCACACCGCGCCCATCAGCGCGGCGAGCTGCGTGCTGATGACGGCGACGAGGCGGCCCGATTCGCTGCGGGTGAGCGGCAGGCCGTAGACGCGGCTCAGTTGCACGACCATCGCGGCGTCGAGACCGCCGGCCAGCAGCAAGTCGGCCACCGGCACGGGATTGAGCGCCACGGCCACGGCCTTGGCGATGCAGTATTGGCGAATGGTGCGCGACGCCACCTCGCGTCGCGTGGACGCGATGCGCGCGCTGATCTGGTCGGTCAGCCGTCCGGCGAACAGGCCCGCGTTGATCGCGGAAAGCGCCTTGCCTTCACGTTCCGCGATGGCGACGAGGCGTGACTTGAGCGCCGCCACGTCCGCCGGGCGAGGCTCGCTGATCCGCCGCTCTCCACCACGGGCATCCACTTCGACGACGTCGCGCGGCGCGGGACGCGCGGCCACGGCGATCACGTCCTCGGGGCGTACGAGGCCATCGGCGTGCTCACGCAATCGTTCGAGCAATCCCTCGCGTTCGTCGTCGGCATAGCGGTCCGCCTTGTTGAGCACGAGCAGCAGGGGGCGTCGCGTGGCGGCCAGCGTGCGCATCGCGTCGCGTTCTTCGCGGGTGAGGTCGCCGTCGGCGACGAAGACGATGAGGTCGCTCACCTCGGCCACTTCGAAGGCGAGCCTTTCGCGGTCTTCGCCGCCCAGTTCATTGATGCCCGGCGTGTCGATGAGCACGAGGCCCGCGTTGGTGGCTTCGTCGAGACGAGCCACGTCGGCACCCGTGGTGGTGCCGTGGAGCACGCCCACCTCGAACGCCTCGCGGCCCAGCAGCGCATTGCCCAGCGCCGACTTGCCCGCGGAAACGCGGCCGAAGACGGCCACGTGGAGTTCTTCGTTTTCCAGCCGGTCGAGCATGTGCTCGACGCGACGAAAATCCTCGGCCATCGCCGCGCGTACGTCGGCGGGGATGGACGGGTCGTCGAGCAGGCCGCGCAGGCTGGCGGCGACCGCGCCGCCACGCGTGCCGTCCACCGGGGCGGACGGCGCGGCGCGGCGAAAACGGCCGGTGAGGCCTTGCAGGCGTTCGCGCCAGCCCGCCATGCGCGGCTTACTTCGGCAGCAGGTTGAGCGTGCCGTTGACCAGCACCTCGTCGGCGATGGTCGAGGTGTCCTTGTATTCGCCGCTGCCCACGCCGAAGTCCAGGCGCTTCAGCGTGCCGGTGACCGAGAGGCGGGCGCCGCCGGCGGCGGGGTTGAACACCACTTTCAACGCCACCGGCTTGGTGATGCCGTGCAGCGTGAGGTTGCCGTTGGCCACCACGTCGCCCTTGGCGTCCTTGGTGAAGCCGGTGGTCACGTAGTGCGCCTTGGGAAACTTGGCCGCGTCGAAGAAATCCGAACCGGGCAGGGCGCCGTCGCGATCGCCGTCGCCGGTCTTCGCCGTGGCGACGTCGACGGTCACGTCGAATTTGGAAGCGGCCAGGTTGGCCGGGTCGTAGCTGATGGCGGCATCGAACTTGCCGAAGCTGCCGTCGAACTGCTGGCCCTGGAACTTGCCGCTGAAGCCCAGCGTGCTGCCGGGCCCGACCTTGTAGTCCGCCGCGGAGGCGGCCATCGGCAGGGCCAGCGCGAAAGCGAGGGCGGAAAGGCGGCGGATCGTCATGGCGTGTCTCCGGGGGAAGGGGGGATGTTTCGCTTGGCGCGGCCGAAGGGCAGCATACGCCGGAGCGTGTCGTCGCGGTCGATGAGATGGTGCTTGAGCGCGCCGCCGACGTGGGCGACGAGCACCAGCAGGAGGAACCAGAACAGGTATTCGTGTACCTCGAGCAGGAGATCGTCGATGTCGGGATTCTTGTCGATCAACGCGGGCAGGTTGAACAGCTTGAAGTACTGCAGCGGAAAGCCGTGCGCCGAGTTGAAGATCCAGCCCGACAACGGCAACGACACGATCAGCACGTAGAGCAGGCCATGCACGACGTGCGCGGCGATCCGCTGCCACCGTGGCGCGGGATCCTCCGCCGGACGGCGATCCGCGAGGCGCCACAGAAGCCGCAGGAAAAAGAGCGCGAGCACGGTCAATCCGATCGACTTGTGCAGCGCGAACATGTTGATCTTCTGCATCGACGGTTTCAGGTCGGACATCCAGAACGCGAAGATACCGTTGCCGACGATGAGGAGCGCCATCACCCAGTGGAAGGTCTTGGCGACGGTGCTCCATCGGCCGGGTTCACTGCGTAGGGGCATCGGTGCGCTCCTTGGTGGTGGGGGACGGCTTTTCGCCGCCGCGGATGGCTTCGGCCTCGAGCCATACGGTGACCTCGGTGCCAATGGAATTGCGGTTCGAGGTCATGCCGAAGACGGTGCGGTCGAGGGTGAAGCTCGAGGAAAAGCCGGCCACCGTGTGCAGGCCGTAGATGGTGCGGCCCACGCGGTTGACGCGAAAGGGAATGTCCAGCGGCACGGTGACGCCGCGCAGGGTGAACTTGCCGTGGACCGTGCCCTCGGTATCGCTGCGCTTTTCCACCGATTCGCTGACGTAGCGCGCGGTGGCGGCGTGCGCCGTGTCGAGCAGGCTGGCGCCCTTCACGGCCTTGTTCCAGTCGGCGTCGCCCATGTCGAGCGAATCGAGGTTCACGGTGACCTGCAACGAGGATTTCGACCAGTCGTCCGGGTCGAAGCGCAGCGAGCCTTCGCTGATCTTCAGGCGGCCGAACGAGCGTGAAAAACCGTTGTGCTCCACGTTGAACACGATCTGCGTGTGCACCGGGTCGAGCCGGTAGTCGACGGGTTCGGCCGTGGCGGCCAGGGGAGCCAGTGCCAGCAAGGCGGGAAGGACGAGCCGTGCATGCGACATGCGTGGAACCCTGCTTCGAAAAAGGGCCGCGGCGCAGCCGATAAGGGTAAGTGTGGCCGAGCCGAAAAAGGTTGTCAGCCTGCCGGATCGCGAACTCATCGTTCACCCTGCCGATCACGCAGGACCTCGCGGGTGAGGTCGGTGAGCCGGCCCAGCCGGGAGGCGGAGCCTTCCTCGAGCAGGTCGCGCAGGCGCCGCCCGGCTTCGGCACCATCGAGCCGGTGGCGCTCGGCCAGCGTGGTGGCGAGGGCACGGCCCAGGCTGTCGAAGA
The DNA here is from genome assembly GCF_040900725.1 of Luteibacter sp. CQ10. NCBI lineage: Bacteria > Pseudomonadati > Pseudomonadota > Gammaproteobacteria > Lysobacterales > Rhodanobacteraceae > Luteibacter > Luteibacter sp. CQ10. Next base: position 178,422 of record NZ_JAEUYM010000001.1, read on the forward strand.
TGAGCGCGTAGGCGAAGGCGTGGAGGACGCCCCCGCCGAGCGTCCCCAGGCCGGGAAAGGCCTTCAACGCGTTGCCCGCCACCGCGAGTACCACCGAGGTGCCGGTGCGCACCGTCATGCGCGCCTCGCGCAGCAGGGCCTCGATCTCGATATCGCTCACCTTCACGCCGTAGAGTGCGGCCAGGTCGCGGGCGAGGCTGGCGGCGAGGGCGCCCTGCACGATCAGGTCGGTGCCCGGGGCCACGGCCGCCATGGCCCCGACGATGGCGCGCCGTGCATGGCGCGTCACGATGCGTTCGGCTTCTTCCGCGCGGAAGGCCGCCTCGCTTTCGCTCGTGCGTTCGTGGAGGCGGGCAAGTACCGCCTGCTCGCGTTGCGTTTCCAGGGCATCGACGCCCGGGGCCACGAGACGTTCCAGCGCCGCGCGCAGGTCGCCGACATCGGGCTTTCGCGCCCTGCTTACCTCTTCCACCGTGCCGTCGGGAAGACGGCGGGTGAAGCGTTCGTGGCCGCCCGCGCTCGTCGCCACCACGGCATCGGGCATGTCGTCGGCGTGCTGGCGCACACGGGCAAGGATGGCGTCGCGTTCGCCGTCGGTCCACTGATCGGCCTTGTTCACGACCAGCACCAGCGGTTTCCCGAAATAGCCCAGCCAGTGCAGTTCCGTCGCCTGGGTGCGGGTGAGGTCGCCGGCGCAGACATAGACCACCGCATGCGCGCGCACGGCTTCGTCGCGGGCGATGCGTTCATGCGCCTCGCCGCCGGCCTCGGCGGATCCCGGTACGTCGGCGACCGTCCAGGTGTCGCCCGTGGGCGAGGGGCCGTCATGGAGCGTGACGGCCTTCGTCGTGCCGCCGCGGGCGTCGCTGGCGACGTGGGCCTCGGGGACCAGCGCCGCGATGAGTGCCGATTTGCCGACGGAGATTTCGCCGAACAACGCAATGTGGATGCGCCGGCTTTCACGGCGGCGGTCGAGTTCGTCGAGCTCGGTGAGAAGATTCTCAGCATCGGCGTGCCGCTCGCGCAGCGCGCCGATGCGTGCTTCGATCGATCCCCGGTCCGGGGCGACCGCGCGCGGGCGGTCGCGACGCGGGCGCAGCCAATACGCGATGGCCGCCAGTCCACCGCCAAGGATGATCGCCAGGATCGCGCCGATCAGCCAGCGGATGCCCAGGGGCAGGGTCATGAAGCGCTGCGCCGTCGACATCGCGCGTTCGAGGATCGACAACAGTAGCCACGTGAGCGCGGCGATGCCGATGGCGGCGGTCAAGAGACGGAATCGGCGTGACATGGGAGGCATCTTACGTCGAAGCGCGTCGGCATGCGCCTACATGGATATCAGGCGGTTACCCGGCTTTTTCCGCGCGACGACCATGGCAAGATGAGCGGGATCGATTGGAAGCAGGCGTCATGCATCACTTGTTCGTGGCGAGATGGACCCTCGCGTTCGCCGCCGCCCTTTCCGCGACGGCGGCCCGGTCGGAGGCGCCCCTCCCGCCGGTTCCCACGCCGCAGTTCCGCAGCTACGGCCAGCTGGAGGGCCTGCCCAGCAGCAACGTGCAGGCGGTGGCGCAGGATTCCCGCGGGTTCCTCTGGATCGCCACGCCGGTCGGGCTGACGCGTTTCGACGGCGTCGAATTCAGCCCGCCGGGCGTGGGCGAGGACGGGCGGCATCCGCTGGCCCTGAGCGGCATCACCACGATGACCATCGACCGCGAAGATCGCATCTGGATCGGCGGCGGCGACATCGGCGTGGCGCGCTACGACGTCGCCGCCGGCACGTTGGTGCAGTGGCGCGACGGCTTGTCCGACGACGACGTGAAGGCGATCGCGCATACGCGCGACGGCGCGGTGTGGGTCGGCACCTCCGAAGGGCTGGACCGTCTGCTTCCCGACGGCAAGGTCGAGCACGTGGCCGGCACGGAACGCGGGCTCATTCCCCAGGCCGTGCATGCGCTGCACGCGACGGACGACGATCGCCTGTGGGTGGGCGGCGACCAGGGTGTGGGCGTCATCGACGCGCAGGGGCGCTTCGAACGCGTGCCCTTCGCTGGCGACGTGCCCCGCGTACGGCATATCGCCGGGCGGCCGAACGAGCTGGTCGTCTCCACCGATCGGGGCGTCTACCTCCCGGGTACCGACGGGCGTCTGCATCGCGATGCGCGCCTTCCCGCGGTGCTCACGTACGCGACGCTCAGCGACAGCCATGGCAACCTTTGGATCGCCACCATCGACGGGCTCGAACTGCTCGACCGCCACGGCCGCCTGCACCGCATCCGTGGCGCGTGGATCGCATCCCGGGGCATCCCGGGGCGCAACGTGCGCAGCATGATCGAAGACGACGAGCACGGATTGTGGTTCGGCCTTGCCGATGGCGGACTCGCCTACCTGGGCCCGGGATCGGACGACTTCAGCCGTTTCACCCACGTCGCCACCGATGCCGACAGCCTCCCCGCGCGCGCGATCACCGCCGTGGCGGCCAAGGGCGACACGGCCTTGTGGGTGGGCGGTTACCGAGGCTGGATTCGCGCGTTCGACCCCGCCACGGGCAAGGCCTCCGACGGATTCGACATCGGGCCCGCCCGCGTGCAGTCGCTGTTCGAATCCGACGCCGGCCTGCTCATCGGCACGGTGGACGGCCTCTCGATCGCGTCGCGTCGCTCGGTGCGGCCGCTGGCACGCGATCGCATCCACCGCCCGGTGACGGCGATGGTGGGCGACGGAAAGGGCATGGTCTACGTGGCCGCCCTGGGGCAGGGCCTGTTCCGGCTCGATCCGCGTCGCCGCGCCGTCGAAGGCATTCCCTTCGAATCCGCCACGCGAGGCACGGCGGATACCCGCCAGATGGACATCGTCGACGGCGAACTGTGGCAGGCGAGCCTCGTCGGACTTTCGCGGCTCGACGCCTCGACGGGCACCATGCGTCCGGTCGATGGCGTGGCCGCCGGGAGAATCAACGCGTTCGAGCCCGGCGACGAGGGTTTCTGGGTGGTGAGGCCCGACGCGCTCGAACACTACCTATGGGACGGCCGCCATGCCGAACGGGATCTCAGCTTCGGCGGTACCGACGGCTTCCCGACCAGCGACATCCTCAACATCCGTCGCGATATCGCCGGCCGCCTCTGGTTGTACGGCCAGACCGGCGTGTGGCGTTTCGACCCGGGCATGACATCGTTCCGCCGCTTCGGGCTGGCCGACGGCCTGGCGAACGGCGAGTTCACCAATGCCATCACCGTGCAGCTTCCCGACGGCACCATGTACGGCGCGACGGTGGGAGGCATCGTGGGCTTTCGTCCCGATCGCCAGCGCGACCACGCCCATCGTCCCTCCGTCGTGGTGCTGGGCGCCAGCGTGCTGCGCGGAGGGCGGCGCGAGTCCATCCCAGTCGACGAGGGCGAGTTGCGCATCGGTTGGAACGATCGCGAACTCGAGATCCGGGCGCGCGCGCTCTCGTATGTCGACCCGGAAGAGAGCCGGCTGCGCGTCACCGTCGATCATGACGGCGAACAATCCCACGGGGTGACCGGAAAGGCGGGCGAGTATCGCTTCGCCGCGCTTGGCGCCGGCGTTTATCGCGTGCTGGTATCGGGGTTTCCGCGCGAATTCGGCGCCACGGCGTCGGCGCCCCCGCTCATCCTTCGGGTGGACGCCCCGCCGTGGATGCGTTGGTGGGCGTGGTTGCTCTACGCCGCGGCGGCGGCCGTCATCGCATGGGCGGTCGTGCGCGGTACGCGCCGGCGGGTGCGGCAGGCGATGCGCCTGAAGCTGGCGGAGCAGCGGCGCCAGCTCGCCGAACGGGCCAACTCGGCAAAAACCGAATTCATGGCGACGCTGGGGCACGAGATCCGCACGCCGATGACCGGCGTGCTCGGCATGGCCGAACTGATGGCGCAGACTCCGCTCGACGAGGTGCAACGCGGCTATGTGGAAGCCGTTCGCCGCTCGGGCGCGACCCTGCTTCGCCTCATCAACGATGCGCTGGACATCAGCCGCATCGAGTCCCGCCAGCTCGTGCTGGAAAGCGAAAGCGTGCCGGTGAGGGCACTGGCCGACGAAGTGGTGGCGCTCGCGTCGGGCAACGCCCGTGCCAAACAGCTCGCGCTATCCGCTGCCGTGGATGCCGACGTGCCCGAGGCCGTGCTCGGCGACACCGTGCGCTTGCGGCAGATCCTGCAGAACCTGGTGAACAACGCGGTGAAGTTCACCGAGCGCGGCGGCGTGTCGTTGCACGTCGCCTGGACCGACGCCAGCCTCGTCGCCACGGTGAAGGACACCGGGCCCGGCATGTCGAAAGAGCTCCTCTCGCGGCTTTTCTCGCGCTTCTCGCAGGGCGGTTCGCCCCAGCGTTCGGAAGGCTCGGGGTTGGGGCTAGCGATCTGTCACGAGCTTTGCGCGCTGATGGGCGGCAGCGTCACGGTGGACAGCGAGCCCGGCCGCGGCAGCACGTTCACCGTACGCCTGCCGTTGCCGCCCTGCGCGGTCGACGCGGCGGCGCCGGCACCGGCCGATGCCGAAGGCACGCGCGCACGACGCCTCCTCGTGGTGGAAGACGACCCGATGATCGCCGAGGTCATGGATGGCCTGCTCCGCCAGCGCGGGCACGACGTGAGCCTCGTGGGCGATGGCCTCAGCGCGATGACGGAGCTGTCCCGGGGGGCGTTCGATGCGTTGCTCCTCGATCTCGACCTTCCGGTGGTGAGCGGATTCCAGGTGGCGAGGATGGTCCGCCGCATGGACCACCTCGAGCGCATGCCCATCGTGGCCGTCACGGCGCGTTCGGCGGGCGACGAGACCTCGGCCATACGCGAGGCGGGGATGGACGCGCTGGTGCGCAAGCCGATGACGGGGGCGGACCTGGACGCGGTGCTGGAGGCGGTGTCGCGTTGAAGCGTCGCACCGTCGAGTCGCTAAAACCGGCTGCATCGCAGTAGGCACCGGCCTGCGCCCGTGCGACGCTTCGTGTTTACCTCGAGGTATCCGTCGTCGCGCCGGCGCAGGCCGGTGCCCACGGCGACGCGCTCGGTTATCGCGTCAGCCGAACCGTCGGAAATACGCCAGCGCGCCCACGACGAGCAACGTCGTCGGCAGGAGGTTGGCCAGCAGCGGCGGCAAGCCGTACACCGTGCCGAAGTTCACCATCGCCCCCTGCAGGAAATACCAGCCGATGGCGAGGATCACGCCGATGAAAAGCCGCTTGCCGAAGCCGCCCGAGCGCAGCGAACCGAACGCGAACGGCATGGCGCACAGCACCAGCACCAGCGTGTTGACGGCGAACAGCGCGCGGCCCCAGAAGGCGACGGCATAGGCGCCGGGATTCTGGCCGTTCGCCTCCAGGTAGCGCATGTTGCGCCGGAGGTCGCTCATCGACAGGTATTCGGGGTGGATCACCGACTGCTCGAGCACGTGCGGGTTCAGGCGTGACACCCAGGTCTGCGTGGGTTGCTCGGTGGAATGCGTTCCCTGGTCGTCGAGCGTGGTGGTGCGTACCTTGGACATGATCCACTGGTTGCCGTCGTGGATGGCGCTGTCGCCGTGCGAGAATTCCTTTACCTGTCCGTCGGGCGTGAACGTGAACACGCGCACGTCGACCAGTTTCACCGTGGTGCGGTCGCCGTCCTGCACGGCGATGGCCGACTTGGCATTGATGATCTTGCCCGCGTCGCGGGCCCACAGCCCGCTGCTGGTGGCGCCGAGGTTGCTCGAACGCATGCGCACCTGGATGGCCTGCGCGTGCTGGTCGCCGTAGGGCGCCGCGGTTTCGCCCATCACCACCACGGCGACGGTGAGGACGGCGATCACGCCGGCCGCGGAAACGGCGATGCGCAACTTGGACATGCCCGCCGCGCGCAGCGCCGTCAGTTCGCCGGTGGCGGCCAGCCCGCCGAGACCCAGCAGGCCACCGATCAGCGCCGCGTTGCTGAACATCTGGTAGAGGCGGCGCGGCACCGTCAGCATGATGTAGGCGATGGCGTCGTACAGCGTGAAGCCGTTCTTGCCGATGTTGCCGAGCTGGCGCACGAACTGGGTGAGGGCGTCGAAGCCGGTGAGCACCAGCCATACCAGCAGCAACGTGCCCAGCACGCTCATGCCGATCAGCCGGTCGGCGCGCTTGATCGTCAGGGCGCTCAAGCGACGGCTCCCTTGGCGACCACGCGGCGTGGCGCATTCTGGCGCCGGAAGAACCAGGCGGCCACCAGGAAGACGATGACGTGCAGCACCCAGATGGGGATGGACGTATGCAGGTGTTCCTTGATGATCTGCGCGCGCGCGATGAGCTGCCAGATCACGTAGAGGAAGTAGGCCAGCACCGCGACGAGCAGGCGGCCGTAGCGGGCGTCGCGCGGGGCCTGCCGGGACATCGGCAGCACCATCATCATCAGCACCAGCGTGCTGACCGGCGCGGCGAAGCGCGAGACGAGCTCGCCCAGCGATTCGGCGTCGTGCGCCTTGAAGAGGTCGGCGGTGGTGGCCTCGTGGGCCGGATCGCTGTCGCTGTCGTCGTCGGTGATGCTGGAGAGCGAGGCGTCGTTGCGGTCGTATTTCATGCGGCGCCAGTTGTCGCCCCCCAGGGGAATCTCGAACTGCCAGCCGTCGTAGAGGGCGAGGAAGCGGTTCTGGCCGTCGCTTTCCTGGTACATGCGGCCGCTCTTCGCATTGACCACGCGCACCTGCACCTTGCCCGCGCCGTCGGTATGGTCGGAGGCGAGGAAGGTCTTGCCCAGCACCGTGCCGTCGCGGCTGAGGCTTTCGACGAAGATGATGCCGCCCTTGCCGGGCAGTTCCGTGAAGCGCCCGGCATCGAGGCCGGCGGCGATCACCGACTTGTTGGCGGCCGCGATGACCTGGTCGGCCGTGCGGGCGGAGAGGGGGCCGAGCCACAGGGCCACCGTGCCCACGACGACCGTGGCGACCACGGCCAGTATCGCCACGGGGCGAAGCATGCCGCCGGGACCCATGCCGGAGGAGGCCAGCACGTGCATCTCGCTCTCGCGGTACATGCGGCCCAGGGCGATGAGGGTGCCCAGGAAGGCGGACATGGGCAGCAGCGTGGAGAGGAGGTCGACCATCTGCAGGCCGAGCACCTCGAACATCACGCTGGGCTGGATGCTGCCGTTGGCGACCTTCTGCAGCACGGTCGCGAAGGCGCCGCCGGCGAAGATCACCAGCAGCACCACGGCCGTGGCCACGATGCCGTAAGCGAGTTCGCGCAGGAAATAGCGGTCTAGGATGCTGAGCATTTGGTAGAATTGGCGGTTCGTGCCGCGTCAGTCCTGGCCGGCAATCCTTAAGTCTAGCCTGTCCGGGCCCCGGCGGGCTTTCGCAGGGCAGTTAGCTATGACGGTTCAGTTCAGCCTCGGTTCCAACGCTCCCGAATCCACCAGCACCCCCGTGGCCGTGGTCGGCGTCTACGAGAACGGTATCCTGACCAGCGCCGCGGCGCGCATCGATACGGCCGCCGACGGCGCCATCAAGCGCCTGGTCGAGGCGGGCGACGTCACCGGCAAGCTCGGCAACGTGGTCACGCTCCTGCACCCGCCCGGCGTGGCCGCGGCCCGCGTGCTGATCGTGGGCCTGGGGGCGCAGAAGGGCTTCGACGCGGGCCGCTACCAGCGCGTGACGCTCGAAGCCGCCCGCGCCATCGGCCGCCTGCCGGTGACCGAGGCCACCAGCTGGCTCGCCGAAATCGACGTGCCCGGCCGCGACGCCGCCTGGCGCGTCCGCGTCGGCGCCCTGGCCATCGACCACGCCGCCTATCGCTACACCGCCACGGTGAAGCCGCGTGACAAGGCCCAGCCCGAGCTGGCCTCGGTCACCCTCGTGGCCCCGGCCGACGGCGAAACCGGCCTGGTCGAGGCCCGCGCCATCGCCGAGGGCGTGCGCTATGCCCGCGAGCTGGCCAACCTGCCGCCGAACATCTGCAACCCCGGCTACATCGCCGACCAGGCCCGCGCCTTCGCCGACGCCAACGAGGGCGTCACCTGCGAGGTGCTCGAGCGCGCCGACATGGAGCGCGAAGGCTTCGGTTCCCTGCTGGCCGTGGCCCGCGGCTCGGCCAATCCGCCGCGCCTGGTCGTCCTGCAGTGGAACGGCGGCAAGGACGGCGAGCGCCCCTACGCCTTCGTCGGCAAGGGCATCACCTTCGACACCGGCGGCATCAGCCTCAAGCCGGGCCCGGGCATGGAGGAGATGAAGTTCGACATGGGCGGCGCCGCCGGCGTGCTCGGCTCCTTCGTCGCCGCCGTGCGCCTGAAGCTGCCGGTCAACCTGGTCTGCGTCGTGCCGGCCGTGGAAAACATGCCCGACGGCGACGCCTATCGCCCCGGCGACGTGCTCACCAGCCTCGCGGGCATCACCATCGAGGTGCTCAACACCGACGCGGAAGGCCGCCTGATCCTTTGCGACGCGCTCACCTATACCGGCAAGCGTTTCGACCCGCACACCATCATCGACGCCGCCACGCTCACCGGCGCCTGTGTCGTCGCGCTGGGCAAGCACGCCAGCGGCTTGATGACCAAGGACGAAACCCTCTCCGCCGAACTGCTCGCCGCGGGCGAGAGCACGCTCGACCGCGCATGGCGCCTGCCGCTGTGGGACGACTACCAGAGCCAGCTCGACTCGGTGTTCGCCGACGTGGCCAACATCGGCGGCAAGTACGCCGGCGCGATCACGGCGGGCTGCTTCCTCGCCCGTTTCACCGAAGGCCGTCGCTGGGCCCACCTCGACATCGCCGGCACGGCGTGGGACGAGGGCCGCAAGGGCCTGGCCACCGGCCGTCCGGTGCCGCTGCTCACGCAGTGGCTGCTCGACCGCGTGGCGGCCGGTTGATCGTCCGCCCATGCCGCGCGCCGACTTCTACCTGATCGACAAACCGCGGTTCCGCGACGATCCGCTGTTGCTGGTCTGCGAACTCGCCAAACGCGCGTTCGCGGCCCAGCAGCCCACGCTGATCCTCACGCGCGACTTCGAACAGGCCGAGGCCATCGACGAGCGGCTCTGGGATTTCGACGAAGACGCCTACGTCCCGCACCAACTGGCGGGCGACGATGACGACGGCAACATCGCCGTCCTCATCGTGCCGCCGGGCGTCGATACGCCCGACCGCCCCATGGTCATCAACCTGCGCGACGTCTGCGCACCGGGCCGCTACGACCGCGTGCTCGAGGTGGTGGCCGCCGACCCGGCCGAACGCGAGGGTTCGCGTGCGCGGTGGACGGAGTACAAGAAGGGTGGGTTCGAGGTGAACAAGCACGATATGTGATTGCGCCGGAGCCATCGGTTCATTCGCTTGCAGCGAATGCGTGCATCTACGTGCCGTAGGCGCGAAAAGCAGTGTGGGCTGAGGCACGAGCACCCGGCGCCCACCCTCGTCGCTCCGCCTCCGCCGGTCCTCGAATAAGGACAAGCCGCAGCGAGGCTTGGTGTCTGATGGCTGTGCCCCTTCGGACCCGCATGCCCGACCGGGGTTTTCGGACTCGGCATCCATGCCTCGGCCGAAAAGGCTGGTCGTCCTGACCAGCCCCGCTTCGCGGCCTTGTCCGGCCGAACACGCTCGACGACGAAAGTCGCGACGAGGGTGGTCGCCGGGCGCTCTCTATTCCGTGCGGCTGCTACTAGAGAGTCATTTGCATGGAAAACTCAGAACGTTCTCATATCTTATGAGTTTTGTTTTTTCCTACATTGATTTGGCCACATTGCGGCGTATCCATGCAGGGAGATTAGGATGACGTTTTTTCGCCGGGTCACGAGCCTGATCGTATTGAGTTGCGTTGTACCGGTGGTCGATGCGTCGGAGGGGATGGAGCTGACGATTTCCCATGATGGACGAAGCATTTCGGAACCCAATACGGTTGTCGTGACATTGTCGAACAAGTCGGGGCGAGAGGTGTTTGCCTATCGCGACCATAGTGCATTCTCGAAGCCGCAAGGTCGCCTGACGGGTGCCTGGTTCAAGATCACCGACAGCTTCAACCGCCCAGTGGTCTATAAAGGGCGGTCGGTATTTTTCGGGGCGCCCTCCGCATCGGCTTTCATCCGGCTTGAGCCCGGTGAGACCGTCAGCGTGTCAGTCGATCTTTCGAGGGAGTACGAGCTCCCGATTGCCGGGAAGGTTGCCGTGGCAACGAGCGTCGCGGTGTACGATCGCGTTCCGGAAATCATGCCAAATGGTGAATCCGAAGATTTACCTTATGAGTCGGTCAAGAGCAACGTCGAATCCTTTTACGTGGCGAAACCGGCTTAATCCAGCGCCTGAGGCACGCTCATCGGCCACTCGATGCACCCCGGAGCAGATAAGTGATACGCAGAAGGCGGTCGCTTCGGCACAAACGATTTCGAAGGGAGCGCTGGATTTTCTGGGTAGTCTTTATTACACCGATTCGATTGAACCGGCGAACCCACAGATTCCAAGGGTTCATATGAAGCCCCGTCGTCGCTACCAGAACTGGTTCGGTACGTGGGATGACGATGCACCTCAGGCGCCCGATCCTGCTTCTTCAGCCACTGACAATGATCGGGTGGACCGGACGGTCCTGGCGACGTATGTGCGTTTGCAAGGATCTATCAGTACCGTATGCGACGCATGCGTCGGATACCATCCCTCGTCGCGCGCATGGGCGGAAGGAAAGCTGATCCATCTTTGCCCGGTCAATTTTACCGACCCCATTACTGGAGGAATAACTTCGCAGGCTGGTACGATCGCTCACGAAGTTTCACACCAGAATGACGGTATCGCGTCGGGAACCGTCGATCTCGATGGGGTCAGAAGCCGCGCGAAGGCGCATGCGTTGCCTCGGCCATTCGCGGTGACGAGCGCGGCAAATTACGAATACTTCATTACAGATACCCCGTTGGGACGACTCGACGAATGAGAGGGAGGATGAAGGGTGAAAGGGCTTGATCTGCTACTCGGCATCCTGGTGACGATCATCTGGGGAAGCAATTTCTCCGTCATCGAAGTGGGCTTGCGCGATCTCGATCCCTTCCTTCTGACCGGCCTGCGTTTCGCCCTGACTGCCTTGCCGCTCGTGTTCTTCCTGCGTAAGCCCCGCGACGTACCCTTTGCGGCGTTGGCCGCATATGGGGTGATCTTTGGCGTGGGACTCTGGTGGGTGGTGAACCTGGCGATGGCCAAGGGCATGTCGCCCGGCATGTCGTCGCTGGTGTTGCAGTTCAGCGCGTTCTTCACCGTGGTGGCGAGCGCGGTGTTCCTGCAAGAGCGCATGACGGGTGCCCAGGTGGCGGGCATGCTGCTCGCCGCGTCGGGGCTCGGTTTCGTCATCGCGTACACGCGAGGCACGGCGACGACGGTCGGCATCGCCTTGGTGCTGGTCGCTGCGTGCGCGTGGACGGTGTGCAACCTGATCGTTAAGCGTTACCGGCCTGCCGACATGATGGCTTTCGTGGTGTGGTCGAGCCTGTTTTCGGCGCCGGTGTTGCTGTGCCTCACGTTTCTCGACAAAGGGGTGGAGCCGTTCGTGCACCTGTTCAACGACGTGAGCTGGGCTGCCATCGGCTCGGTGGTGTTCCAGGCGTACGTCACCACGGTGTTCGGATACATGGTGTGGAATAACCTGATGAAGACGTATCCGGCCGCGATGGTGGCGCCTTTGTCCCTGATCGTTCCGGTGTCGGGGATCGTTACGTCGTACGTCGCATTCGACGAACGCTTTTCGGCCGGGGTTTGGGTCGGCGTTGCCGTGATGTTGTTCGGGATCGGCGTGTTCGTGTGTGCGCCTTACCTAAGGCGGCGCGTGGTGGTTGCTTGAGGTAACTTGCGACGAGAGCCGATTTGGCGCCGTCGCTCCTTCGGACGCAAGGCGCTGGGTTCCTGCGTACGCAGGAACGACGGGCTGCAAGGTTCACCGCCACGGCAATATCTTCCACGTCATTACCGCGTACGCCGGAACGCCGGGCTGCAAGATTTACCGCTACGGCAGTAGCCCTCACGTCATTCCTGCGTACGCAGGAATCCAGCGCGCCGGTCCATGGCGGGCGACGGCGCTACATCGGCTCGGGCGCAAGGTGGCTCAGTCACGATGGCGTCCCGGCGGCGCGCGCTTCGCCGCCAAAACGCGTCAACCGCCCAACTTGCGAGCCTGCTCCCGCATCGCATCCGCCTGGCGCGTCCAGTCGGCGATGCGCTGGCGCTCCTGCTCGACGACCTCGGCCGGTGCGTTGGCGACGAAGTTGGCGTTGCCGAGCTTGGCCTCGCACTTGCGGATCTCGCCTTCCACGCGGGCGATTTCCTTCGCCAGGCGGGTCTTCTCCGCGCCCAGGTCGATGAGGCCTTCGAGCGGGATCAGCACGCGCATGCCGCCGACCACCGCGACGGCGGCGGCAGGCTCGTCGCCTTCGATCCATGTCGGCGATTCGACACGGCCCAGGAACGCCACCTGCGCGGCGAACTTGGTGGCGCGCGCGCGATCGGACGCCTCACCGTCGGCGAAGAACAGCGGGATGACCTTGCCGGGGGCGATGTTCATTTCCGAGCGGATGCGGCGCACGCTGGTGAGTACGTCCTTCACCCATTCGATCTCGGCCGTGGCCGCCACATCGGCCGTGATGTCGTCGGCTTCGGGGTAGGGGCGCAGCATGATCGTGTCGCCCTCGATGCCTAGCACCGGGCGGACGTTCTGCCAGATTTCCTCGGTAACGAAGGGAATCAGCGGATGCAGCGCACGCAGCAGCGTTTCCAGCACGTGCACCAGCGTGTAGCGCGTGGACGCGATGGCGCCCGCGTCGTCGCCGTTGAGCGCGGGCTTGGACAGCTCGAGGAACCAGTCGCAGAACTCGTTCCAGGTGAACTCGTAAAGCGCCTGGGCGACGAGGTCGAAGCGATAGAGCGCGAGCTGCTCCTTCACCGTGGCCAGCGTGTCGCGCAGGCGGGTGAGGATCCAGCGCTCGGCTTCGGTCGACGGTGCCACCGGCGTGACCGGGCCGTCGCCGAGGTTCATCAGCACGAAGCGCGAGGCGTTCCACAGCTTGTTGACGAAGGCCTTGTAGCCGCCGCAACGTTCCAGGTCGAACTTGATGTCGCGGCCGTGCGTGGCGAGCGAGGCGAAGGTGAAGCGCAGCGCGTCCGCGCCGAAGGCGGGGATGCCTTCCGCGAATTCCTTGCGCGTGGCCTTGTCGATCTTCTCGGCCATCTTCGGCTGCATCAGGCCGCGCGTGCGCTTGGTGAGCAGGTCGTCGAGCGTGATGCCGTCGATGAGGTCGAGCGGGTCGAGCACGTTGCCCTTGGACTTGGACATCTTCTGGCCGTCCTTGTCGCGGATAAGGCCCGTGACGTAGACGTCCTTGAAGGGGACTTCGCCGGTGAAGTGGTCGGTCATCATGATCATCCGGGCCACCCAGAAGAAGATGATGTCGAAGCCGGTGACCAGCACGTTGGTGGGCAGGTAGCGGTCGAAGCCACGCTCGGCCTGCGCCTTCGGATCGGGCCAGCCCAGCGTGGAATGGCTCCACAGCGCGGACGAGAACCAGGTCTCGAGCACGTCGTCGTCGCGGCGCAACTCGCCGGCGTAGCCACGCGAGGCGGCGATGGCCTTGGCTTCCGCCTCGTCGTGCGCCACCACGATGCCGCCGTCGGCGGTGTACCACGCGGGGATGCGATGGCCCCAGGTGAGCTGGCGGCTGATGCACCAGTCCTGGATGTTGCCCAGCCAGTGGCGGTAGGTGTTGATCCAGTTCTCGGGCACGAACTTCACCTGGCCCTGCTCGACCAGCTCGAGGCCGCGCGCGGCCAGCGTGTCCATCTTTACGAACCACTGCCAGGTAAGGTAGGGCTCGATCACCTGGCCGGTGCGGTCGCCGCGCGGCACCTGGAGCTTGTGCTTCTTCGTCTCGACCAGCAGTTCCTGCGCTTCGAGGTCGGCCAGCACGGCCTTGCGCGCCACGTAACGATCCATGCCGCGATACTTCGCCGGCGCGGCGTCGTTGATGGCGGCGTCGTCGGTGAGGATGTTGATCAGCGGCAGGTCATGGCGCTGGCCGATGGCGTAATCGTTGAAATCGTGCGCCGGGGTGATCTTCACGCAGCCGGTGCCGAATTCTTTCTCGACGTAGTCGTCGGCGATGATGGGAATCTCGCGGTCGGACAGCGGCAGCTTGAGCATGCGGCCGACCAGGTGCGCGTAGCGCTCGTCGTCCGGGTGCACGGCCACGGCCACGTCGCCGAGCATGGTCTCGGGACGCGTGGTGGCGACGATCAGCTCACCCGAGCCGTCGGCCAGCGGGTAGCGGATGGACCACAGCGAGCCGTCTTCCTCTTCGCTGACCACCTCGAGGTCGGAGATGGCGGTCTTCAGCACCGGATCCCAGTTGACCAGCTTCTGGCCGCGGTAGATCAGGCCCTCTTCGTGCAGGCGCACGAAGGTTTCGACGACGGCCTGGGAGGGGCCCTCGTCCATGGTGAACACTTCGCGGCTCCAGTCGCCGGAGACGCCCATGCGGCGCATCTGCCGGCCGATGGTGCCGCCGGATTCCTTCTTCCACTCCCACACGCGCTCGATGAAGGCGTCGCGGCCGAAGTCGGAACGCTGCTTGCCCTCGGCATTCAGCTGCCGGGTGACGACCATTTCGGTGGCGATGCCGGCGTGATCCGTGCCCAGCTGCCACAAGGTGTCGAAGCCGCGCATGCGGTGGTAGCGCACCAGGGTATCCATGATGGTGTGCTGGAACGCGTGGCCCATGTGCAGCGTGCCCGTCACGTTGGGCGGCGGCAGCATGATCGTGTAGGGCGTGCCCTTGCCCGACGGCTTGAAATAGCCGTTGGCTTCCCAGTGGGCATACCACTTCGACTCGATCTGGCTGGGCTCGAAACTCTTGTCCATGCGGGGATTCTCGGCGCGGGACCCGTCAAGGTCGCGGATGGGCAGGCGAAAAGGGGGTCATTGTAGGCGATACTGGGCGGATGACTGAACACGAAGTGGCCGCGATCCTCGGCGCGGACGGTCCGTTCGCCAGCGAAGTACCGGGTTTCGCGCCACGCGAGGCCCAGCAGCGCATGGCCGTCGCGGTGGCCGAGGCGATCGACGAGCGCGACCTGCTCATCGCCGAAGCCGGCACGGGCACCGGCAAGACCTTCGCCTACCTCGTTCCCGCCTTGATGTCGGGGCGCAAGGTCATCGTTTCCACCGGCACCAAGGCCTTGCAGGACCAGCTGTTCTTCCGCGACCTGCCGCGGGTGCGCTCGGTGCTGGGCAGCCGCGCGAAGGTGAGCCTGCTCAAGGGCCGGGCCAACTACCTCTGCCTGCATCGCCTCGACCAGGCCGTGCGCGAGGGCAACCCCGATCGCCGCGTGGCCGGACAGCTTTCCGCCATCCGCCTGTGGGCCACGCGCACGCGGCGTGGCGACCGCTCGGAAATGGCCGAGATCCCCGAGGATTCACCGCTGTGGCCGCGGGTCACGTCCACGCCGGAGAACTGCCTCGGCGTGGAATGCGCGTTCTTCGACGACTGCCACGTGGTGAAGGCGCGGCGCGAGGCGATGGAATCGGACGTGGTCGTGGTCAACCACCACCTGCTCATGGCCGACCTGGCTTTGAAGCAGGAAGGGTTCGGCGAGATCCTGCCCGGGGCGGACGCCTTCATCCTCGACGAGGCCCACCAGATTCCCGAGCTGGCCGGCCAGTTCTTTTCGCAGAGCGTGAGCGCCCGCCAGCTCACCGACCTGGGCCAGGACGCGCTGGCCGAAGCGCAGGGCGTCACCGGTGCGCTCAGCCAGTTGCTCGAACCCGTCGAAACGTTGAACGACCTGGTCAGGCGCCTGCGCCTGGCGATGGCCTCGCTGCCCGAGCGCGGTCCGTTCGGCGCGCTGGATCGCGACGGAGGTGCCCACGAGGGCCTTACCGAGTTGCGCGACGTGATGGCCGCGCTTGCCCACCTGCTGTCGGGCCTGGGCGAACGCTCGCGCGGCCTCGCCAACGTGTACGAGCGGGCGCAGATGCTGAGCCTGCGGCTGGATCGCATCGCCGAGGAGCACTCGGCCAGCGACGTGCGCTGGTACGAGGTGTCGCCACGCGGGTTTTCGCTGCACGCGACGCCGCTGGACCTCGCCTCGCCGCTGCGGGCGATGCGCCTGGCCACGCAAGCGGCCTGGATCCACACCTCGGCCACGTTATCGATCGCGGGGGATTTCAGCCACTTCGCGCGCCAGCTCGGCATCGAAGACCCGCGCACCCTGCATGTGGAAAGCCCGTTCGATTACCCGCGCCAGGCATTGGCCTACTTGCCGAAGGATCTCCCCGATCCCTCCGCCCGCGACTACACCGACAAGGTGATCGCCGCCGTGCGGCCGGTGCTCGACGCGTCGGACGGTCGTGCGTTCCTGTTGTTCACGTCCCATCGCGCGCTGCGTCGCGCCGCGGAACTGATGGAGGGTCGCGTACCCTGGCCATTGTTCGTGCAGGGCACGGCACCGCGCCATCGTCTGCTGGAAGACTTCCGCGCCAGCGGCAACGGCGTGCTGCTGGGCGCGGCGAGCTTCTGGGAAGGCGTGGACGTGGCGGGCGACGCGCTCGGCGTGGTGGTGATCGACAAACTGCCGTTCGCCATGCCCGACGACCCCGTATTGCAGGCACGGTTGGAAGCCCTGGAAGAGGCCGGCATCAATCCCTTCATGGGCTGGCAAGTGCCCACCGCCGTGATCGCGTTGAAGCAGGGCGCGGGACGGCTCATTCGCGACGTGCACGATCGTGGCGTGCTGGTGCTGTGCGATCCGCGCCTGTCGAGCAAGGGTTACGGTCGGCTGTTTCTCGCGAGCCTGCCGCCCATGCCCCGCACGCGTGAATTGACCGACGCGGTGGCGTTTCTTTCCCGGCCGGCCGACGGCGCCTGAGGCGTCAGGCCTCGTTCGCGTAGTACACGAGCACCGTGGCGCCGTCCGGCCCCGCGTGGCCTCGTCGCACCACCTCCGGGTGGTCGGCGAGCGCGTCGCCGGGACACACCGGCGGCCGCCGGCCCACGGCGACAGGCAGGCGCAGGTCGCCCTTCACCACGTAACCGCCCACGGGCGGTGAGCCGTTTCGCCAGGGCAGGCCCGCGCCCGGGCCGATGGAAATGCGCAGCAGGCGCATGCGGCTGCCGTCGCCGAGCAACGCGGCATGGGAGGGCGCCGCGGTGTTCACCGTCGCGGGCCGGGCATGCGGCGAGGGTTGCGCCATCGCGATGACGGCCCCGATGAGGAGGGTGGCGGGCAGGGCAAGACGGACGGGCGGCATGGCGGTTCCTTGCGATGACTTCGGTGCGATCCTGCGTGGCGAACGGCGCGTGTGTCTTGAGAACACTCTCATTCATAACGGCGAATTTTCGTAAGCCGCCGCGTTCCGCCCCACGGCGCCCCGGGATTGCCACGGGCCTGGCCGGGACGGGTCCGACGTGGCGCACACCATCGGCGCACGACCCTACGAAGGATATCGCCCGATGCCGCGCTGGATGCAATCGATGACCGCCAAGGTGCTTGGCATAGGCCTGCTTGCCTTGCTCATGATGATTCCGTTGTCGCAATCCGATGGCCTGGTGCGCGAGCGGCAGTCCATGCGCGATACGGCCGCCGTGCGCGTGGCGGACGGATGGGGCGGGCCGCAGACGCTCGGCGGACTCGTGCTCGGCGTGCCCACGCGCGACGAGGTGCGCGATCGCGACGGCAAGCTCGTCGGCATGCGCGACTCCACCGCCATCGTGCTCGCCGACGAGCTGGTGACGGTGGCCGACCTAGCCGTCGGCGAACGCCGTTTCGGCATGTATTCGGTGCCGGTCTATACCGGCGAAGTGACGATCCATGGACGCATCCTGCCCGCCGACGTGCGCCGGTTCGCCGACGCGTCCACGGCGCGGTGGGACCCCGCCAGGGCCGAGTTGCGCCTCCTCGTCGCCGATACGCGCGGCCTGCAGGGCATCACCGCGCTGACGGTGGACGGGCGCACGGCGACGCTGGCGTCGTCCACGGCACGCATGGGGCCGTACACGGTGCTCGCCACGCCCTTGCCGATCGATCCGTCGCGCGATGTGCCGGTGGACGTGGCGATCACTTTGCGCATCGCCGGTACGGAGTCGTTCTCGGTGCTGCCGCTGGCGCGCTCGAACGACGTGCGCATTCGTTCCCCCTGGCCGGATCCGAGTTTCACCGGCGCGCTCCTGCCCGCCAGGCGCAGCGTGACCGCGAAGGGTTTCGACGCGGCCTGGCAGGTGCTCGACCTCAACCGGGCGTATGGACAGCAATGGGATGCGGCGGACGGCGACGTCGCCCGACGGCTCGAACCGTCCGCTTTCGGCGTGAAACTCTACCAGCCCGGCGGCGTGTACCAGCAGAACGATCGGGCCGGGAAGTACGGGCTGCTGTTCATCGCGCTCACCTTCGTGGCGTTCTTCCTGTTCGAGGTGCTGAAGGGGTTGCGGCTGCATCCGGTGCAATACCTGCTGATCGGTGCGGCGATGACCAGTTTCTACGTGTTGTTGCTGGCCCTGTCCGAGCAGATCGGTTTCGGCCCCGCCTATGCGTTGGCGTCCGCCACGGTGGTGCTGATCGTGGGCGGCTATGCGATGGCCGTGCTGCGCGCCCGGGGCGCGGGATGTGTGCTGGGCGGCGTTCTGGCCCTGGTTTACGCGATACTCTACGGTCTGATCGGCGCGGAGCAGTACGCGCTGCTCATCGGTTCGGTGGTGCTGGTCGCGGTCGTCGCGTTGCTCATGTACCTCACCCGCCGCATCGATTGGTACGCCCAGGGCGTGCCTTCCCTCACGAAGCCGGACACGCCATGAACTTCCTCGCCATCGAAACCTCCACGGAAGCCTGCTCGGTCGCCCTCGTCCACGGCGACGAAGTGATCGAGCGCAGCGAGATCGCCCCACGCCGGCACGCCGAGCTGGTGTTGCCGATGGCGGACGAACTGCTCGCCGAGGCGGGCCTGAAGCGCGAAGCGCTCGACGGCATCGCCGTGGGACGCGGTCCCGGCGCGTTCACCGGGGTACGCCTCGGTGTGTCGTTGGCCCAGGGCATGGCGATGGCGCTCGACGTGCCGGTGGTCACCGTGTCGTCGCTGGAAGCCCTGGCGCTGGAAGCACCGGAGGACGACGGGTTCATCCTCTCGGTGATCGACGCGCGCATGGGTGAGATCTACGTGGCCACGTGGAAGCGCGAGGACGACGGCAGCGTGTCGCTCATCGATCGCGAGCGGGTGGATACGGCGGCGGCACTGCGGCTTCCCGAGGCGTCGGCGTGGCATGTGGTCGGCACCGGGTGGGGTACTTACGAGGCGGTGCTGCGCGAGCGCATCCGCGGCACGATCCGTTCGGCCGACGGTTTGCGTTATCCGCAGGCCAGGCACGTGGCGGAGATCGCGGTGAAGCGTTTTCGCGAGGGCGCGGCGGTGGCGCCGGAGCTGGCGTTGCCGGTGTATCTGCGCGACAAGGTCGCGCTCACCCTCGTGGAACAAGGCAAGGCCTGATTCGCCGATGCGATCGGCGCCCATCCCTCCGGTAGCGGGCCGTGGCGAGGTCGCTGGCGAAAGGCGGGAGTCGATGGTGTCGACAAGGCTGGTGAGAAAAGTCCACCCCTCCGGCCGTAACCTCACGACCGAAGGGGTGGGAGCCGATCGTATCGGCGAAAAGGTCTAGCGGGAGACGACCACCGCCTCGATCACCGCGCACACATGTTCGAACGACGCATCGTCGAGCCACGGGCTGTTGCTGATCGTCAACGTGCGCGCCGCGAAATCATGCGCGTTGGGCACGTCGTTCGCGCCCTTCATCCCCTCGAGGTAGTCGTAATCCGGCAGCGCGTGGATGAACATCCGCGTCACGCCATGCCGCGACCCCCAGAGCCGTTCGAGTACGGCGTTGCGCGAAAATTCGTCGGGCAGTCGAAGCATCAGGTAGGGCCACGTGCCGCCCTCGTCGCTGAACACGTGCACGCCGGGAATGCCCGCCAGGCGCGGCAGCCGGGCGCGAGCCTGCGCCGTGGTGGCGTCGATGAAAGGTGCCAGGCGCGGAAACGCGCGCGCTCCCACCGCGCGCCGCCAGCGGCCGACGCGATGCAGTGGAAAGTCGGGATGGAAGTGTTCGCCCGCGGCACCGAGAAGATCGCCGTCGCGCAAGGCCTTTCGCATGCCGTTGCCATAGGCCCAGCCCATGCCCGCGGGACGATACAGTGCCGCGTATCCGGCCAGCTCCAGGCAGCGGCGCAGCTCCCAGCCGCCGTGCCAGCGCGCGATGCGACGCGACGTGTGGCGGAACCGCGTCCGCCAGGCCTCGTCCTGCGCCACGAGCAGGCCGCCTTCGAAGATCGACAGGCCCTTGCCCGCCGCGAGGCTGAAGAATCCGACGTCGCCGTGCGTGCCGGCGGGGCGCCCGTCCCGCCGGGCTCCCAGTGCCTGGGCGGCATCTTCGACGGTGAGCGCGCCCACCGAATGCGCGATGGCGTTGGCGCTCGCCACGTCGGCCACGCGTCCGCCCAGATGCGTGGGCACGACCGCGAGCGTGCGTTCACCGCATGCCTCGACGAGGCGGGCGGGATTCATGTCGAAATGACCGGGAAGCAGGTCGACCAGCCGCGGCACCAGGCCGGCGCGGCGCACCGCGAGCGGTACGAGCGGACAGGTGAAAGCCGGGATGGCCACCTCGTTGCGCGAAGGGTCGTGTTCGGCCAGCGCGGTAAGGGCGACGGTGAGTGCCGCGGTGCCGGAGCATTCCAGTTGCACCTCGTCCACGCCGAGGAAAAAGGCGGCCTGCGCGGTCAGCGGTGCGGCGACGTCGCCGGCGAGATCGCTCGCCGCCAGCGGCAGGCCCGCGGTGGGCGGTGCCTCGTGCTCAGGCCGTAACCGCATCGGCGGCCGCCTCGTCACCGCTTTCGGCGAAGGCCAGGCAGACGATGCCCGCCACGATCGCCACCGCACCCAGGATCTGCGTGGGCGTGACCGGTTCGGCGAACACCCACCACGAAAGCAGCATCACGCTCACCACCTCCAGGTGCGAGGCGGCGAAGGCGGGACCGATGGGCGCGTGCTTGAGCAGGCTCATCCAGGTGACGAAGGCGCCGATGTAACCGGCCACCGCGCCGTAGATCCATGGATGCGAGAACACGCGCGCGAGCCACGCCGTGCTCATCTCCACGGGCAGGGCATGGCTGCCCGCCATCTTGAAGCACACCAGGTTCAGCGTGTCGAAGGCCAGCAACAGGGCGAAGCCCACCAGGTAGAACCGCTTCATGCGCCGGCTCCCACCACCGCCACGCCGATCGCGACCAGCACGATGCCGGTCACCCGTAATGGACTGAGGCGTTCGCCGAACAGGAAGCGGCCGGCGACCATGATGGCGATGATGTTGATCGAACCCAGCAGCACGCCTTCGGAAAGCGGTACCAGCGAGAGAAAGGCGATCCACACGAGGAACTCGGCCACGTAACTGCCGATGCCGACCCAGATCCACGGTCGCGCGAACATGTATTTCCAGCGGGCGAGGCCGTCGCCCGCGCGCTCGTCGCCGGCCGCGGCCTTGAAGGCGAGCTGGCCGCCGGTATCGAGCACGACGTTGGCGATCCAGAGCGCCAGCGTGAGACCGTTCATGCGTTCAGGCCGCCATGCGGGTGGGACGGGCGTCGCGCGCGATGCGGCCGAAGAAATCGGCGGTGCGTTCGATGAGCATGCGGCGTTCGCGGTCGATGGTGATCATATGGTAGCTGTCGCCGAGCAGCAGCATCTCGATGGGGCCGCTCACGCGGCTCGCCACGAGGTCGGCGTTGGACGCGACGCTGGCGATGTCGTCTTCCAGGGCGTGCGCCACGAAGCATGGGGCGGCGACGTGGCGCAAGCGACGGCGCACGTCGCGGGCCAGGGCCATCATCTCGGCCACCGCGAACCAGGGATTGCCGGGCAGGCCGGCGCTCTTACTGTCGCCCGAGTGCATCGCCGAACTCACCTGCGCGCGCAGGCGTTCGTCGCGGATGCCGTACGGCGGGAGTTCGAGGAAGCTGCGGCTGCGCCCGATGCCCAGCCGTTTGCAGATGGGCAGGATGAAGCCCATGCGCCGCGCGACCCAGGGCATCGACCAACCGTCGTAGCGAAACGTGGCGCCGAAGACGCCCACGCCCGATACCCACTCGGGACGGACGGCGGCGAGGCGCAGCGCGAGTACGGCGCCCATCGACAGCCCGGCCACGAAGAGGCGGTCGACCTGGCCGCGCAGGGCTTCCGCCGCGCGCTCGACGCTGGCGTACCAGTCTTCCCACGAGGTGGCGATGAGATCCTCCTCGGTGCCGCAATGGCCGGCGAGCTGGACGCCGACGACGGTGAAGCCGGCCCGGTTGAGGCCTTTGCCGACCAGGCGCATCTCGGTCGGCGTGCCGGTGAGCCCATGGATGAGCAGGACGCCGTCGCGTCCGCCTTCGAAATGGAATTCCGACGTGTCGCTCACTGGGCCGTCTCTACCTTGGTATGCGTATGCCGGTCATGGTGCCATCGACCGGTTTCAGTTGGCTTTCCAGCGTCGCACCGGCCTGCACCGATGCGAGGGTTCACGGCGACTCGCCGCCCTGGCCCGAAGGCTGCGCGGGGAAGCGGATCTCCACGCGTAGCCCCCCGGCTTCGCCGCGGGTGAATTCCACGCGGGCGGCATGGCGCTCGGCGATGCTTTCGACGATGGCCAGGCCCAGGCCCGTGCCGTCCTCGTCGCCGCCGGGCACGCGAAAGAAACGTTCGCCGAGCTGCGCGAGGAACGCGTCGGGCACGCCGGGGCCGTCGTCTTCCACGGCCAGCACGATGTCGGCGACGGCGTCTTCCACGGAGACGGTGACGCTGTGACCGCGTCCGGCGTAGTGGAAGGCATTGTCGATGAGGTTGTCGATGGCTTCCTGCACCTGCAGGGCGTCGCCGCGCACGAGGGCCGGGCGTTGGATGCCTTCGTAGCCGAGGTCGACGCCGAGCGCGATGGCCTGGTGCACGCGCATCGCCACCGCTTCGGGTACCACCTGGGAAAGATCGATGACGGCCATGCCGTCATGGTCGGGCAGGTCGGGCGATTGCGTGCGGGTGAGCGCGAGCAGTTGCGCCGAGGTACGTGCCGCGCGGGCGGCGAGCCGCCGCACGTGGTCCAGGGCTTCCGCCCGCTGCGCGTCGTCCGTCACGCTGCCGTAGCGTTCGACGTGCAGCTGGATGCCGGCCAGTGGCGTGCGCAGCTGGTGCGCGGCGTCGGCGATGAAACGCTCCTGCAGGCCGAGCATGTTGCGCATGCGCGCGAAGAGGTCGTCGATGGTGCGGGTGAGCGGGAGGATTTCCACCGGCACGTCTTCTTCGCCGATGGGGCCGAGGTCGTGCCCGCGCCGGCCCAGCCGGGCGGTGAGGGGCTCGAGTACGCGCAGGCCGTGGCTCACGCCGAACCACACGAGCAGCAACACCGCGGCGATCAGCAGCGCCTGCATGGGCAGGGTGAGGAAAAGGATTTCGCGCGCGCGGGTATGGCGATCGCGGAGGTTTTCCGCCACGGTGATGGTGAGGGTGTCGCCCGCGTCATGGCGGTTGGCCATGCGCATCACCGCCGCGCGCAGGGGGCGGCGTCCGAGGACGGTGTCATAGAGCTTCGGGGATTCGTCGATGCCGACGGTTTCGCCGGGGCCTTCGAGTTTCGCGTTGCCGATGATCCGCCCATGGCGGTCGCTCACCACCGTGTAATAGTTGCGGCCATCGGGATCGTATTCGAGCAGGAAGCGCGCCTGTTCCGTCAGTTCGCCCGCCAGGGCGTCGTTGTCGATCATCTCCGAAAGCGTCAGTGCCTGGTCGGAGAGATCGTTGTCGTGGATGTGGTTGGAATAGGCCAGTGCCACGAAGTAGCCGATCACGGCATCGAGCACGAGCACGCCCAGCACGGGCACGAGCAGGAAAGTAAGCAGGCGGCGGCGGAGGCTCGGGCGGGTTGGGCGCTTCCCCGCGAGACGGCGCTCAGGCATCCGGGCTTTCTTCGAGCAGGTAGCCCAGGCCCCGGATCGTGCGCACGTTGGTGCCCGATCCCTGGAGCTTCTTGCGCAGGCGGTGCAGGGCGATGTCCAGGCCGTTGTCGGTGAGGTCTTCGTCCCAGTTGCACAGCGCCTCGACCAGTTGCGCGCGGCTGGTGACCTTGTCGGCACGGGTGGCCAGGGCTTCGATCAGGCCGAATTCGCGGGCCGTGAGGTCGAGCGGCGCGTCGCCCACCCAGGCGCGGTGACCGGGGATGTCCAGTCGCAATCGCGCGATGCGGAATTCCGGCGTGCCGTTGCTCGTGCGGCGGCGGGCGAGGGCGCGCACGCGCGCTTCGAACTCGACCAGGGCGAACGGCTTCACGAGGTAGTCGTCGGCACCGAGGTCGAGCACGCGCACGCGCTCCTTCAGGCCTTCGCGCGCGGTAATGACCAGCACGGGCACGCCCGAACCGCGCTTGCGTGCACGGGCGAGCACGTCGCTGCCGTCGAGCGAGGGAAGCCCCAGGTCTAGTACGAGCAGGTCGTAATCGTGGCCGCGCAAGGCGGTGTCGGCACTGAGGCCATCGTTCACGTGGTCTACCGCGTGGCCGCTCTGTTCGAGGGAGGCCCGTACGGCGGCGGCGATGGAGGCGTCGTCTTCGGCGAGGAGAATGCGCATGGGCGGAAGCATACGCCTGAGGAGTGGTGGGGCGCATGCTGTCGTGGAAGGCTTTCGGGCCGCTTTCCACGGGCGTATCGGGACCGGCGCGATTCACCGCGAATTTATGCTCGGCGAGTGTTTCGCCTCCAATTGCGAACGATTCGCATTGCTGTTAGCCTGTGCCGGCTTTCATCCGCCACGTTCCAGGGGTTTACGACAGCATGCGCGATTCCGTCGACCGGCAACGCCGCGCGTTCTGGCTCAAACACCTGCACCGCTGGCATTGGATCAGTTCGGCCGTGTCGCTGGTGGTGCTGCTGCTGTTTTCCGTGACCGGCTTTACCCTCAACCATGCCGCGAGCATCGAAGCGTCGCCGCGCGTGGAGCGTCGCAACGCCGTGCTGCCCGACGACCTGTTGAAGCGGCTGGCCCACGTCGAAGGCACGTCGGCCCCCCTTCCGCCGTCCGTCGCCGATGCCGTCGCCGCCCGCACGGGCGCCGAGGTGGCCGGGCGCGCGGCCGACTGGAGCGACGACGAGGTCGACGTGTCCTTGCCCAGGCCGGGCGGCGATGCCTGGGTGAGCATCGATCGCGAGACGGGCGAGGTCCATTACGAATCCACCGACCGCGGCTGGCTCGCCTACCTCAACGACCTGCACAAAGGACGCCATACCGGGCCGGCCTGGCGCTGGTTCATCGACGTGTTCGCGCTGGCCTGCGTGGTGTTCGCGCTCACCGGCCTGCTGCTGCTGAAGATGCACGCCGGGCAGCGTCGCATGACCTGGCCGATGGTGGCGCTGGGTTTCGTGCTGCCGCTGGTCGTCGTCCTCCTTTTCATCCACTGACGGAGCCCTCCATGCGCCGCTTTCCGTTCTTCGCGCTCGCGCTGATATCCGCGCCGGCCTTCTCCGCCGACATGAGCTTGACCGTGGAGATTCCCACGCTGAAGGTGGCCGAATACCACCGTCCCTACGTCGCCGTGTGGATCGAGCGCGAGGATCACAGCGTGGCCGCGAACCTCGCCGTCTGGTACGACGTGAAAAAGGCCGACGGCGAGGGCACGAAGTGGCTCAAGGACATGCGCCAGTGGTGGCGGCGCAGCGGCCGCGAGCAGACGATGCCGATCGATGGCGTGTCGGGTGCCACGCGTCCGGCCGGCCAGCACCGCCTGCGTTTCACCGATGGCAAACCGCCGCTGGGCACGCTGGCGCCGGGCCATTACGAACTGGTGGTGGAGGCCGCGCGCGAAGTCGGCGGCCGTGAAACCCAGCGCATCGCGTTCGACTGGCCGGCGAAGGCGCCCGTGCATCTCGGCGCCAAGGGCGAGCAGGAACTCGGCCAGATCGACCTCGACCTCAATCCCTGAACGGAGACTTCCATGAAGCATGCACTGGTTCGCGTCGCGCTGTGCGCGACCCTCGTCCTGCCGATGGCGGCGCAGGCTCACAAGATGTGGATGGTGCCGTCGGCCACGGTCGTGTCCGGCGACGATGCCTGGGTGACCGTCGATGCGGCGGTCTCGAACGATCTCTACTATCCGGATCATTTCCCGGCGCAGCTCGACCAGCTCGTGATCACCGCACCGGACGGCAGCGCGGTGAAAGCGGAGAATCCGTCGACCGGCAAATACCGCAGCACCTTCGACCTGCCCGTGCCGCAAAAGGGCACGTACCGCATCGCGTTGGTCAACCAGGGGCTGTTCGCCAGCTATGAACTGGATGGCAAGAAGCAGCGCTGGCGCGGCAAGGCCGATGGGCTGAAGACCGGCATCCCCGCCGGTGCGAGCGACGTACAGGTGAGCGAAATGGCCTCGCGCGTGGAAACCTTCGTCACCCAGGGCAAGCCCGGCGGCGATGCCTTGAAGCCCACCGGCAAGGGGCTCGAGCTGGTGCCGGTCACCCAGCCGAACGATCTGGTGACGGGCGAGAAGGCCACCTTCCGACTGCTGCTCGACGGCAAGCCCGCGCCCAACCTCAAGGTGGTCGCGATCGCCGGAGCCACGCGCTACCGCGATTCGCAGGACGACATGGACACCATCACCGACGGCGATGGCACGTTCGCTTTCACCTTCCCGAAGGCGGGCATGTACTGGGTGAATGCGTCCACGGAAGACGGCAAGACCTCGGTGAAGGAAGCGAAGCGGCGGCGAGTGGCGTATACGGCGACCCTCGAGGTGCTGCCGGAGTGAGTCGTGTGCCTGCCAGGCTTCGCCGGTTCGCCGATACGATCGGCTCCCACTCCTTCGGTAGCGACCTTTCTACCGTAGGGGTGGGAGCCGATCGTATCGGCGATGCCTGCAAGGCGATCGTTGCATGGCTGGCGGCGACGGTCATGGGTTCGCTGCTGCCGACGCTCGCGCAAGCCCAGGACATCCGTCGCTTCGAAGGCGAAACCATGGGCACCACCTGGTCGGTGAATGCCGTGCTTCCCGACGGTACCGACGACAAGGCGGTAAGGCGAGGCATCCAGGCCGAACTGGATCGTGTCGTGGCGCAGATGAGTACCTACGAAGCGGATTCCGACCTGAGCCGTTTCAACCGCGCACCGGCGGGTACGT
This sequence comes from Luteibacter sp. CQ10, assembly GCF_040900725.1. Taxonomy (NCBI): domain Bacteria; kingdom Pseudomonadati; phylum Pseudomonadota; class Gammaproteobacteria; order Lysobacterales; family Rhodanobacteraceae; genus Luteibacter; species Luteibacter sp. CQ10. The sequence continues at coordinate 205,563 of NZ_JAEUYM010000001.1, forward strand.
GGCAGGCGTTGCCCGCGGAGTTCTACGCGGTGCTGCGACATGCCTTGTCGCTCGCACGTGATTCGGGCGGTGCCTATGACCCGACGGTCGGACCGCTGGTGAACCTTTGGGGCTTCGGCCCCGACAAGCGTCCGCGCGAGGCCCCCGGTGCGGCCGACATCGCCGCGGCCAAGGCCCGGGTCGGCTGGTCGCGCATTCGGCTGGATGACGCGACGCATCGCGCGTTCCAGCCAGGGGGCGTCTACGTCGACCTGTCCTCGGTGGCCAAGGGCTTCGGCGTGGATCAGGTGGCGCGCTTCCTCGATCGCGACGGCGTGCGCGATTACCTCGTCGAAGTGGGCGGCGAATTGCGCGCCCATGGCCGCAAGCCCGACGGCACGCGCTGGAACGTCGGCATCGAGCGGCCTGGCGCCGCGGCGGGGGCCGTGGACGATCCCGACGAGGTCGAGCGCATCGTGAAGCTGGAAGACAAGGCCATCGCCACGTCGGGCGACTACCGGCATTCGTTCGAGAGCGACGGGCGTTCCTACTCGCACCACATCGACCCGCGTACGGGATATCCGGTGGCGCATCGCGTGGCCTCAGTCAGCATCGTCGCCGACGACTGCATGCATGCCGATGCGCTGGGTACCACGATGACCGTACTCGGGCCCGAGCAGGGGATGGCTTACGCGGCGAAACACGGCCTGGCCGTGCTTTTCGTGCTCTACGGCAAGGACGGCGGTTTCGAGGAACGCATGTCGCCGGCTTTCGCGGCGGTACTCCGGCGGTGAGGGCCGCCGTCGGGCAAGCCGTGCTCGGTGCGATGCTCGTCGCGGCGGTGCTCGCCTTCGCGACGATGCAGGATTTCCACGGGCTTCACGTGGCCGGCGTCACGCGCGTCACCGTCGCGGCCGGCAGCCTGTCGGCGTGGCTCGCCTTCGTCGCGTTCGTGGTGCGTCCGCGTCGATCCGCGGCGGCCTCCGCGACGGACATCCTCGTCGTGCACGCGTCGCAGACCGGCTTCGCGACCGAGCTGGCCGAGCGTACCGCGGCGATGCTTCGCGACGGCGGGAAAGCGGCGGTCGCCCGTTCGATCGGCGAACTCGATGCCGTGCCGGCGGACGCGGCGCGCCTGCTTTTCGTGGTGAGCACGACGGGCGAGGGCGACGCGCCGGATGTCGCCAGCGTCTTCCGGCGCGACGCGATGGGCGTGCGCCCGCGTCTGTATGGGCTTCACTACGGCGTGCTCGCCCTGGGCGACCGGGACTACGCGAACTTCTGCGCCTTCGGTCACGAACTGGATCGCTGGCTGCGCGACGGCGGCGCCACGCCGTGGTTCGACCTGGTCGAAGTGGACGATGGCGACGACGGTGCCCTGCGCCACTGGCAGCGCCAGGTGGCGCTGGCGTGCGGTACCGTAGCGACCGCGGACTGGTCGAGGCCGGCGTATGGAGCGTGGCGCCTGCGGGAGCGGCGGCTGTTGAATCCCGGGAGCCTTGGCGGCCCGTGTTTCCACGTGGCGCTGGTGCCTGACGATCCGGCGTCGCTGCGGTGGAAGGCGGGCGATATCGTGGAGATAGGCCCCCGGCGCGCGCGCGACGACGCCGAACTCCTGCCTCACCGCGAATACTCCATCGCTTCGTTGCCGGCCGATGGTGAGCTCCATCTCGTCGTCAGGCAGGTAGGCGTGGGCTCGCGCTGGCTCACCGAGGGTGCGTCGCCGGGCGACCGCATCGATCTTCGGGTGCGTCCCAATGCCTCGTTCCACGTGCCAGGCGACGCCCGGCCGGTGCTTTTCATCGGCAACGGCACCGGCATCGCGGGATTGCGTGCCCTGCTCAAGGCGCGTATCGCGGCGGGATATCGGCGCAACTGGGTGCTGTTCGGCGAACGGCAAGCGAACGTGGATCGCCTGCACGTCGACGATCTCGAACGCTGGCAGGCGGAGGGCGACGTCGAGCGTCTCGACCTCGTGTGGTCGCGGGAATCGCGCGGATCGCGATACGTGCAGGATCGCTTGCGGGCCTCGGCCGTGGAAGTGAAGCGCTTCGTGGACGACGGTGCGAGCGTGTACGTATGCGGCAGCCTCGCGGGCATGGCGCCGGGAGTGGACGCGGCGTTGCGGGCGATCGTGGGGGATCGCGCGTTGGAGGAGATGGCTGCCTTCGGCCGTTACCGTCGCGACGTCTACTGAGCTTTCGCTTCGCCGGAGTTCGCCGATGCGATCGGCTTCCACCCCTTCGGTAGTGAGCTGGCTACCGGAGGGGTGCGAGCGGACGGTGCGCCGCAAGAACTCAGATCACGCGCAACGTCACCTTGCCGTCGACGACGCCATCGAAGCGCAACGCCGTCAGATCCGTCACCCACTCGACGCCCTCGGGCACTTCCTCCGGGTGATCCCCGGCGATCGCGATCACCCGCGCTCCCGCCGCAAGCCCTGCCTCGATTCCCGCGCGCGCATCCTCGAACACCAGGCAATCCTTCGGATCGGCCCGCATGCGCTCGGCGCCGAGCAGGTACGCCTCGGGATGGGGCTTGCCGTTCGTGACGATCTCGCCCGTCACCATCCGTGGCGGCACCGAGATGCCCGCCGCACCGAGGCGCGCCTTCGCCAGCCTGGTGTCCGCGGAGGTGACGATGGTCCAGGCGTCGGGCGGCAGCGATGCCAGCAGCTCGGGCGCACCGGGGATCGGCACGATGCCGTCCACGTCCTTGACCTCTTCGGCGTAGAGTTTTTCGTATTCGGCCTGCACGTCGAGGCCCGGCGGCGTGAACTCCTTCACGGAGTCGAGCATGCGCACGCCATGCAGGCGGGGCAATACGTCGTGCCAGTCGATGCCGTGCGCGTCGCACCAGCGTTTCCAGATCTTCTCGACCACCACGCGGGAGTCGATGAGGGTGCCGTCCATGTCGAACAGCAGCGCGGTCGCTTGGATGACCGTGCCCGATTCAAGTCGCATGTTGCCTCCGGGGAAGGGGACGCTTCGCGGCGCACCGCGAAAACGTCCACCTTACCGGACTGCCCAGCCTTTCGTCAGCGGGCGGCCTTCGCCACGCCTTCGCGGACGGCCTTGGCCAACAGCGCGTCGACCGCCGCGCTCGCCTCGTCGCCGGCCTGTCTCTGGCGTTGGGCCAGCGCGGCGTTGGCCTTGCCCTGTTCGGCGCGAACCCGGCCGATCGCCGCCATCTTCTTGCCGAGTTCGGCCTGCTCGCGGCCGATCGCGGCATGGCCGGCGGCGTAGTCCGCGGCGCTTGCGCCACCCGCGTTCATTTCGCGACTGGCTAGTTCGGCCTGGCGCGCGGAAAGCCTGGCCATCTGTTCGTTGAGGGCGGCCTGTTCCATGTCGAGCTTCTCTTGCCGTTCGGCCTGCGCGCGTCCGGCTTCCGCCGGTTGCTGCGCCTTCGCGTAGATCTCGCGGATGCGCTGCAGGTAGGCGCGGTCGGACAGCACCCAGGCCTTGTCGCCGTCGCGGTACCAGACGAACGGATCGTTGCCGGGGCGCGCGGCTTCGGCGCGGCGATAGTCGTCCGGGTCGCCGCGCATGACGGTGAGATCGTCGCTGTAGAGGATGAAGGCGTGCGCTGGCCTGTCACCCTGGATGGTGACGATGTGCGTGCCCTTGCCCGGCGTCGACAGGGTGAGCGGTGCCGGTGGCACGGGTGGCGTCGGGGGCGTCATCGGCGTCATCGGCGTCGCCGGGGTGGGAGGGGTCGGTGGCGTGAGCGGCGTGAGCGGCGTGGCGGGTGCCGGGGGAGCAGGCGGCGCGGGCGGTATCGCTGGCGCATAGATGCCCGAAGCCTTGTCCTGGCCATGGTCGCTCGCGGCGACGACGCGCCAGGGCAGGGCGGCGGCCACCACGGCCATGGCGACGAGCGCGAGCGTGAGGACGCGGGGCGGCGTCTCGTTGATTCGACCGAGCATGGTGAGTCTCCTCTTCAGGGTGAGGAAGGTGGGGGACGCGCCGGGCAGCGCGTGGTGCGGATGCGGCGAGACGCCGAGCCGTAGCAATAGGCGGCCGTACGATTGCGCCGCCTGGCGGCCGCGCGACACCACCAGCGCGTCGCAGGCGGCTTCGCGGCATAGGGCGTACTCGCGGACGGCGAGGTGCGCCAGCGGATGGAAGAAGAACAGGATGCGCGCGAGCGCGGGTAGCCAGCCCAGGAGCAGGTCGCCGCGACGCACGTGGGCCAGTTCGTGCATCAGGGCCATGTCGAGTTCGCGCTCGTCCAGCGCGTCGTCGGCGGGCAGGAGAATGGTCGGTCGCCACAGGCCGACGACCTGTGGCGAGACGACCTCGTGCGATACCGCCAGGCGTGGCGAGCGGCGCAGCCCCAGTTCATGGGCGCGACGCGCGCAAAGCGTCTCCACGCGTACGTCGTCGTGCGGCATGGCCCGGCGCAGGAGGCCGGGGAGGTGCCGCGCGCGCCATCCGGCGATCGCCAGCTGCACGAGCACCGCGACGACCCACAGCGAGAGAAGCACGACGGTCCAGGAGACGGTCATCGTGGATGCGCTCGTCGGCACGCCGGAAGGCATGTCCCCGCCCGCCGCATCGACGACGATCATGGCGCCGGCCGTGGCGACGTGGCGCGCCGGAAGCAGAGGCAACTCGAGCAGGGTGGGACAGGCGACGCCCAGCAGGAGCTGCGCACCGACCAGCCACCACAAGAACGCACGCATGCCGGCCGACAGCGAGGGCAGCGCTCGGCAGACGACGAACACGAGCCCCCCGAGCACGACCGCCTGAGCGGACGCGTGGAGGAGGCGTGATGCCAGCAGATCGGCGAAGGCCTCCATGTCAACGCCCCTTGCGCCGCGATTGGAGGGTGCCGACGAGCGCTTCCAGTTCCGCCAGCTCCGTATCGCTGACCTGGCCGCGTTCGGCCATCCAGGCGACGAAGGGCGACACGGAGCCTTGCAGGGTCTTTTCAACGAAACGCGCGACGGCGCCGGTCATGACCTGCTCGGTGCCGTTGGTGGCGCTGTAGCGATAGGCACCCTCGAGTTTGCGGCGGGAGAGGTACCCCTTCGCGCGAAGCCGTTCCATCATCGTCAGCACGGTGGAACGCGCCAGGCCGCGCGGCTCGCCGTAACCGGCGACGACGTCGGCCACCGAACTCTTCGGCGTCTCTTCGATGTACTGCAACAAGGCGAGTTCCTGGTCGCCGATGGTCTTGCCGCTCATGACGCACTCCTGACTACATGTGTAATCAGCATGCGCCTGATTACACATGTAGTCAAGCGACTCAAAAAAAAGCCCCCGCCGAAGCGGGGGCTTTTCACGTGCAACTATCCGCGATCGCGAACGATCAGGCGGCGGCGTCCTTGAGCTTCTTGAGCGGACGGACCTTGACCTTCACCGAAGCGGGCTTGGCGGCGAACCAGCGCTCTTCACCGGTGAACGGATCCTTGCCCTTCCGCTTCGGCTTGGCGGCGACGGCGACCGAGGTGATCTTCAGCAGACCCGGCAGCGTGAAGGTGCCGGCGCCCTTCTTGTGGACCGACGCGGAGATCGCGCCTTCGAGCGAGGCCAGCACGGCCTTCACGCTCTTGCTGTCGACGCCGCTCTGCTCGACGATGTGCGAGACGAGCGAGGACTTCGAAAGCGGATCCTTGATCGGCTTGAGGGCGGCCGGGGCCTTGGCGGTCTTAGCAGCCTTGGCGGGCGCCTTGGCAGCTTTCTTCGCCGCCGTTTTGGTGGTCTTGGCCATGGTTATCCTTGTCACGTGATTCGAATGTTGCGGCCTTATGGCCGGTGCCCAGCGGGCGACTCACTCTAGCGTTGCTTTGGTCCGCTGAAAATAGGGTTTCCGAAGATTTTTTCCGTTTTGGGTCCTTTTTTTTCGGTGTTTGTGTGACGCGTTGCGGAAAAAGTCAGTCTTGCACGCCCGGGCGAGGGGTATGATGACCTCCATACGCGGACTCTGGCACGATGCCATATCGTTTCGCGGGTCATCCCCAAGGCCACATGCTCCCACTCACCGACAGTCACGGCCGTACCAAACGGAAGCTGCGGATATCGCTTACCGACCGCTGCAATTTCCGTTGCACGTACTGCATGCCCGAGCATCCGGACTGGCTGCCCCGGGCGAGCCTGCTCACGCGCGACGAAGTACTTCGCCTCGCCGGCCTCTTCGTGGCACACGGCATCGAGCAGATCCGCCTGACCGGCGGCGAGCCCTTGTTGCGCCGCGATCTGGTCGAATGCGTGCGCGACCTCGACGGGCTACGCGATCGGGGCCTTCGCCGCATGTCGATGACCACCAACGCATCGCGTATCGCCCCTCGCGCCGTCGAACTGGTCGAGGCGGGCATCGACGACTTCAACGTGAGCCTGGATGCCGTCGACGCCGACCTGTTCCGGCGCATGACCCTGCGCGAGATCGCCCCCGTGCTCGACGGCATCGAGGCCCTGGTGGCGGCGGGGGCACGGGTCAAGCTCAACGCGGTCGTGGTGCGCGGCGACAACGACGGCGAGATCGTGCGCCTGCTCGAATGGGCGATGGAGCGCCACCTTCCGCTGCGCTTCATCGAATACATGCCGCTGGACGCGCCGGGACACTGGCGGCGCGACGCGGTGGTTTCCGAGGCCGACATGATCGCCGCCATCGAGCAGCGGGGGCACGTGGTCGAACGCCAGCTCCGCGGTGCCGATCCGGCCACGCCCTGGCGCATCGACGGGCACTACGAATTAGGCATCATCTCCACCGTTTCCAACCCTTTTTGCAGCACCTGCGACCGCCTGCGGCTGACCGCCACGGGCGAACTTTTCACTTGCCTGTTCTCGCCCGTGGGTATGCCGCTGGGTAAGCGAATGCGCGACGGCGCCGACGACGAGGCGCTCTCGGCGCTCGTCCGCAAGGCCGTGTGGCTCAAGGACGCGGGGTATGCCGCGCGCCCGGGGCCCGTCGCGCGTTCGACCACCATGCATACGATGGGCGGCTGAAGATCCTTTATGACAACGATCGTCTTCGAACTCTACGCCAGCCTCGAACGACTGGCCGGCACCCGCGAGTACCGGCTCGAGGCCGGCGACGCCGCCACGGTCGGCGATGCGCTGGATCGCCTGAACGCGGCGCGCCCCGAGCTTGCCGAATTGGTGGCTCGCTGCGCCTGCGCCTCGGGCGACGCTATCGTGCGCCGTACCGATCCCTTGCCCGGCGACGGACGCATCGCGCTGTTGCCGCCGGTGGCGGGGGGCTGACCATGGAGCGACACGTGCTGTCCGATCACCCCATCGCCATCGACGCCTTGCTCGAACTGGACGCCCACCCGGAATGCGGCGGCCTGGCGCTCTTCGTCGGTACCGTGCGCGACCACCACGAGGGACGCGCGGTGACCCGTCTTCGCTACACCGCGCACGAAGCCCTGGCAGGCAAGATCATCCAGGAGGTGGAACAGGCCACCCGGGACCGGTTCGGCGTGCCCTACGTGCGCATCGTGCACCGGCTCGGCGACCTCGCCATCGGCGACGTGGCCATCGCCTGCGTGGTGAGGGCGCCGCACCGCGCCGAAGCGTTCGACGCCTGCCGTTATGCGGTGGATGCCGTGAAACATGGCGCGCCCATCTGGAAGGAAGAATTCTACGCCGACGGCAGCAGTGCCTTCGTCGAGGGCTGCTGCATCCGCGACGACCTCGATGCCGATGCCGCGGCGCCCGTCCACCATCGTCACACGCATGCGAGCCACGGATGAAAGATGTCGGCCTGAAACCGGACTCGCTGCGCGTGGCCCGGGCCACCGCGACCCTCCACGCGCCGGCGCATTGCATCGAACGGCTGCATAGCGGCGACACGGAAAAAGGCGATGCGTTGAAGACCGCGCGCGTCGCCGGCATCCTCGCGGCCAAGCGTACGGACGAACTGATCCCGCTGTGCCATCCGCTGCCCATCCATCGCGCGGAAGTCACCTATGAACTCGCCGAGGCGTCCGTCAGGGTGATCGCCGAGGTGCAGACCATCGGCCCCACCGGGGTGGAGATGGAAGCGTTGACCGCGGCCAGCCTCGCCGCGCTCACGCTCTACGACATGCTCAAGCCGTATTGCGAGCCCGACGACATGCACATCGAGGCCTGCCGCCTCGAGCGCAAGACGGGCGGCAAATCGCATTACCGTCGTCAGCTTTCGCAGCCGCGCGACGCGGCGGTCGTGGTGCTGTCGGATACCGTCGCTTCGGGCGCCGCGCGCGATACCGCGGGCGTCTTCGTGCGCGATGCGCTCGAACAGGCCGGGTTCGGCCCGGTCGGCTACACGGTGATCGCCGACGACGCGGGCACCCTCGGCGACACGATCCGCCGCCTCGCCGAGGCGGGCGTGGCCTTGATCGTCACGGTGGGCGGGACGGGGTTGGGGCCGCGCGACATCACCGTGGACACGGTGGCGCCGATGCTCGACGTCGACATCCCTGGCATCATGGAAGCCGCGCGCGCCTTCGGCCAGCGGCGGATGCCCTTCGCCATGCTTTCCCGGGGCGTCGCGGGATATGTGCGGGATTCGTTGCTGCTCACGTTCCCTGGCAGTCGTGGTGGCGCATCCGAATCGCTCGCCGCCACCTTGCCGGGCATCGTCCACCTGATCGAGACCGCCCGTCGCGGCGGACGACACGCCGGCGGCTACGGCGAGGAAACCTGACCATGGCGTTGATTCCGCTCGACCAGGCCCTCGAACACTATGCGAGCGTCCGTCCACTGCCGGTGCATCGCGTGCCGCTGGACATCGCGCTGGGGGCCGTGCTGGCGGAGTCGCCGAGATCGCGCCTTTCGTTGCCACGCTTCACCCAGAGTGCGATGGACGGCTACGCGGTGCGCGCGGCCGACGGCGCCGGTCCCCGGACGCTCATCGGCACCTCGGCGGCGGGGTCTCCCACCGACGTCCATGTCGGCGAGGGACAGGCCGTGCGCATCCTCACCGGCGGCGTGCTTCCCGATGGCGCCGACGCCGTGGCGCGCCAGGAAATCGTCGAGCGCGACGGCCGTGGCATCGTCTTGCGCGAAGCGGTGCGCGTGGGTGAAGCGATACGTCGCGAGGGCGAAGAACTCCAGCAGGGCGACGTGCTCGCCGAGGCGGGCCAGCGCGTGACCGCCGGCCTCGTCGCGGTGCTGGCGATGGCGGGCGTCGATGAAATCGACGTGCGCCGTCGTCCCCGCGTGTCCGTGCTGATCACGGGCGACGAAGTGCTGCGCGTGGGACACCCCCTGGGTCCTGGCCAGATCTACGACGCGAACGGTCCGTTGCTCCGCGCGTGGTTCGTCGAACACGGCTACGGTGAGCCGGTGATCGGCTACGTGCGCGACGACGAACGAGAGCTGGAAGAAGCCATGAGCGCAGCCCTCGACAGCGCTGACCTGGTCATCACCAGCGGTGGCGTGTCCGTGGGCGATCGCGATTACGTGCCGCTCGTCGCCGATCGTCTCGGCGTGCGGCGGAAATTCTGGAAAGTGGCGCAGAAGCCGGGAAAACCGCTCTGGTACGGCGTTCGGGACGACGGCAAGGCCTTGCTGGGCATGCCCGGCAATCCGGGCGCGGTCCTGGTCTGCCTGGCGATCCACGCCCGGGCGGTGCTTGGCCGTCTGGAAGGCGAAACGTCGAGCCAGCCGGCATGGTGCCATGGTGTGTTGACGACCCACGTGGAAGCCGACGCCGAGCGCGATCGACTCCTGCGGATGCGGCTGGACCTGGGCGACGGTACCGCGCGCCTGACGTTGTTGCCGAAGCAGGAATCGCACATGCTCAGCAACCTCGCGTCGGCCCACGTGCTGGCGTGGTTGCCTTCGCGCAGCGAGCCATTCGCGGCGGGCGAACGGGTGGCGTGGATTGCTCTTTAAGGGGCGAAACGCATCGCGGACAGGGTCCGCTCCCACCCGTCGGTAGACACGATGCTACCGACGGGTGGGGCGGCCCCTGTCCGCGATGTCCCGCGAAGCGGGGGCTTTACCAGGCCTTCACGTCCGACACGACGACCGTGTAATCCTGCATGTCCGACGAGTAGCGGAACAGGCGGCCGAGGTCGAAGTCGACGCTCTTGCCCGGCTCGATGTTCGAGGTGCCGGCGGGCCAGCCCTGCTTGCTGGCGATGACCTTGCCCGAAGCGTCCTTCGCGTCGATGCGGATCTGCGCGGCAGCGGGCTCGCTGCACTTGTTGACGAGGTTGCCCTTCATGCTGAAACGCGGCTGGCCGGCGCCCTGCTGGATCTTCACGGCGAAGCCGTCGACGGCGAAATCCTTGGCGGAGCAGGCGGCATGGGCCGAGAGCGGAGCCGCGATCAGCAGCGCGGCGGCGATGGCGATCTTTTTCATGGGATGGTCCCTATGGTGATGAATAAATCAGACGCCGTGAAAAAGGGCGTTGCCGATTTATCGGCGGGAGCATCCAGGACTTTAGGCTTTATGACAGGGCCGTTCCGAAGAGGTCGGGCATCGGCGGCGGTTCGGGCTCGAACCAGCGTTTGACCGGGGCGAAGCTCCGGCGATGGGCATGGCAAGGCCCCAGGCGATCCAGCGCCTCCATATGCTCGGGCACGGCGTAGCCCTTGTGCCGGGCAAAGCCGTAGCCCGGATGCATGGCATCGAGCGCGTGCATATGGCGGTCGCGGCTCACCTTGGCGAGGATCGATGCCGCGCTGATGGCCGGTTCGGTGGCGTCACCGCCGATCACCGCCCGGGCCTCGCAGGGCAGGGTACGCGGCAGGCGGTTGCCGTCGATCAGGGCCATCTGCGGTGCCAGCGACAGGCCCATGAGCGAGCGGGTCATGCCGACCATGGTGGCCTGGAAGATATTGATCCGGTCGATTTCCTCGCGCTCGACGAAGATCACCGTCCAGGCCAGGGCGCGCTCGACGATGCGGCCGTAGAGCTTTTCGCGGGTGGCCTCGTCGAGCTGCTTGGAATCGTTGAGCCCGCGGATGGGCCGCTCGGGGTCGAGGATCACGGCCGATACCACCACCGGACCGGCCAGCGGGCCACGGCCGGCCTCGTCCACCCCGGCGACGATGAGATCGCGGGCGAGCTGGCGGGTGACGTTGAGCTTGCGGGGCATGGTCGAAAGGCTAGTGGGGTTCGGTCGTGCCGACAAGGTTCGGGACGTGAGGTTGATCCAAGAGTTCGGCGATGGCCTCGGCGGCGCGATCCGCGGCTTGTCCTTCCAGCCCACCACGCAGCTCCCGATGCAGGAACTCGAACGCCGCCACCACGGCGCCCCGGCGCTCGCTGTCGCCGAGCAGGTCGAGGGTGGCGCCGGCGAGGTTGTCGGCGGTGCAGTCGTCCTGCATGAATTCGGGCACCAGCAGGTGCTGGCCCAGCCCGCAGGCGCGGGCGAGGATGTTGGGCAGGCTGTAGACGTCGGTCTTCAGCATGCGCAACGCCTTGGCGATGCGATAGCTCGTGGGCGATACACGGTAGCCCACCACCATCGGCCGCTTGGCGAGCATGGCTTCGAGCGTGGCGGTGCCGGAAGCGAGCAACACCGCGTCGGCGGCCAGCATCGCCTCGTGGGCGCGACCGTCGGTGAGCAGGGGTGAGATGCCCGGAAAGTCGGCCAGCAGTTCGGCAAGGCGCGCATGCACGCGTTCGTTGGCCGAGGGCATCACGATGCGCAGAGACGGCATCGAGCTGGCGACGCGGCGTGCCGCGTCGACGAAGATGGCGCCGACGCGTTCGATCTCGCTGGGGCGGCTGCCGGGCAGCACGGCGAGCACGGGGGCATCGTGGGGCAGGCCCAGGGCGTCGCGCGCGGCGGCGCGATCGGACACCATGGGAAAACGGTCGGCGAGCGGATGGCCCACGAAGCGCGCGTCGACGCCGTGCTTCGCGTAGATCGGCGGCTCCATGGGAAACAGGCAGAGCACGCGATCGGCCGAGCGGCCGATCTTCTCCGCACGCTTCTCGCGCCAGGCCCACACCGACGGGCTCACGTAGTGCACCGTGGCGAGGCCGGCCTGCTTGAGTCGGCGCTCCACGCCGAGGTTGAAGTCGGGTGCGTCGATGCCGACCACGACATCGGGCCGTTCGGCGAGGAGCCGCGCGACCAGGGTCTTGCGCAGACGAAGCAGGCGGGGCAGGTGCTTTACCACCTCGGCGAAGCCCATGACCGACAGTTCGCGAATGTCGTGCCACGACTCGAAGCCGCGGGCCAGCATGCGGGCCCCGCCGATGCCGGCGAACCGGGCGCCGGGATAGATGCGGCGGAGGGCCTCGATGAGATCGGCGCCCAACTGGTCGCCGGAATCTTCGCCGGCGATGAGCGCGATGAAGGGTTCGTGCGTGGTGTGTGTCATGCCGATCCCGCGTCAGCGGGCGATCGCGCGCTCGCTGCGATCGAGGAACTCGAGCATCTGGCGCACGTCGTCGCTGGTTTCGGCCTGTGCCTGAAGCTGTTCACGGGCCTCGGCCAGCGGCAGGCCCGCCATGTAGAGCGTGCGGTAGGCGCGCTTGATGGCGGCGATGCGGTGGGTGTCGAAACCGCGACGTTTCAGGCCCTCGCTGTTGATGCCGCGTGGGCGGCCGCGGGTTTCGTTGGCCATCATCACGAAGGGAGGCACGTCGGAACCGACCAGGCAACCCATGCCGAGGAAGGCGTGCGCGCCGACCTTGCAGAACTGGTGCACGCCCGAATAACCGGACAGGATGGTCCAGTCGCCGATTTCCGCATGGCCCGCCAGGGCGGAATAGTTCGAGAACACGACGTTGTTGCCCACCTGGCAATCGTGCGCGATGTGCACGTAGGCCAGCAGCCAGTTGTCGTTGCCGATGCGCGTGATGCCGCCGCCGTCGCCGGTGCCGCGGTTGATCGTGACGAACTCGCGGATGAGGTTGCGATCGCCGATGGCCACCTCGGTGCGCTCGCCCTGCCATTTCTTGTCCTGCGGCGGACCGCCGATGGAGGCGAACTGGAGGATGCGGTTGTCGCGCCCGATGGTGGTGGGCCCCTCGATGACCACGTGGGGACCGATGGTGGTGCCCTCGCCGACGACCACGTCGGCACCGATGATGGTGTAGGCACCGATGCCGACGTTGTCCGCGATTCGCGCGGATGGGTCGATCTGCGCGGTCGGATGGATCATTTGTCGTTCCTCGCGGCGCACATCAGTTCGCAGCAGGCCACCACCTTGCCGTCGACCAGCGCCCTGGCCTCGAACAGGCCCATGCCGCGAATCAGGCGCTTGAGGGACACTTCCATGCGCAGCTGGTCGCCCGGCGCCACCACCGAGGAGAAGCGGGCGTTATCCACCTTCACCAGGTAGAACAGGGGGCTTCCGCCCTGGCCGTCCATCTGGCTGGTGATCTGGGTGAGCAGGCCGGCGGTCTGCGCCATGGCCTCGACGATGAGCACGCCCGGCATCACCGGGTGTCCGGGGAAATGGCCCTGGAAGAACGGTTCGTTGATCGTGACGTTCTTGATGGCGGTGATGGTCTTGCCCGGATCGATCTCGATCACGCGGTCGACCAGCAGGAACGGATAGCGGTGCGGCAGCAGTTGCTGGATCTGTTCCACGTCCACCGGGAGCTTCACGGCGGCTTTCGAATCGCTCATTGCCCTTTGTCCTTTTCCAGCGCCGCCAGGCGGCGCGCGTACTCGTCGAGGTGTTTCATGCGTGCCGCGTTGCGCCGCCACTGGCGGTTTTCCTGCAGCGGGGAACCGGAAGAATATTCGCCCGGCTCCCGGATCGATGCCGTGACCAGGCTCTTGGCCGTGATGGTAACCCGGTCGGCCAGTTCGAGGTGGCCGAGAATGCCCGCGTTGCCGCCGATGAGGCAGTAACGGCCGATTTTCGCGCTGCCGGCCACGGCCGAGCACCCGGCCATGGCGGTGTGGGCGCCGATGTGCACGTTGTGGGCGATCTGGATCTGGTTGTCGAGGCGAACGTCTTCCTCGAGCACCGTATCGTCGAGCGCACCGCGGTCGATGGTGGTATTGGCGCCGATTTCGCAGTCGTCGCCGATCCGCACGCCGCCGAGCTGGGGCAGCTTCACCCAATGGTCGCGGTCGAAGGCGAGGCCGAAGCCGTCCGAGCCGATCACCGCGCCGGGATGGACCAGCACGCGCTTGCCCAGGGTGACGCGGATCACCAGGGTAACCCGGGCGACCAGGCGGGAGTCGGCGCCCACCACGCAGCCGGGGCCGATGGTGCATCCCGGTCCGAGGATGGCGCCCTCTTCGATCACCGCGCCGTCCTCGACGACGCAGCAGGGGCCCACGCTGGCCGTGGGATGCACGCGGGCGGACACGGACACCACCGCGCTCGGGTGGATGCCACGCGGCGCGGGGGCGTGCTTCTCGAACAGGGCGGCGATTTTCGCGTAGGCGACGTAGGGGTCTTTCGCCACCAGGGCCGCGCCCTGGCGCAGCGGCAGGGCATCGGCGTGGAGTACGACGATGCCGGCCTGGGTGTCGGCCAGTTGCGAGGTGTATTTCGGGTTGGAGAGGAAGGTGAACTGCGTCGGCGTGGCCGTGGCCAGGGTGCCGATGCCGTCGACCGTGGTGGCCGGATCGCCATGCGCCTCGAGCCCGAACCGCTCGGCCAGTTCGCCAAGCGTGAATTGCGGATTCCCGCTCACAGGAAAGCTCCCAAAAAGAAGGGGTGGCAGAGGATCGCCCCCTGCCACCCCACGATTCTACTTACTGTTCACCCTTTACGGTTCACGCCTTAGAACGTGTTGCCGAAGGTGAACTGGATGCGCTCGACGAAGCGGTTATCCTCGGTCTTCTTACGGAACGGCACGGCGAAGTTGATGATCAGCGGGCCGATCGGCGCCTGCCACTGCAGCGAGAGACCGGTGGAAGCGCGCAGTTCGCTGGCGTCGAAGGACGAGTAGTCCTTGTAGACGTTGCCGACGTCGACGAACCAGCTCACGCGGGCCGTATTCACGTCCTTCAGGAAGGGCAGGGGCAGGAACATCTGCGCGGTGCCCAGCACCTTGAAGGCGCCGCCGATCGGCTGGCCGTAGGAGTAATAGCCGCCGCTGCATCGACCGTGGCTGTCCGGATTGGGGCTGGCGCTGCCGCCGTCGCAGAGGCGGGGACCCAGGGTGTTGTCCTGGAAGCCGCGCACGTCGCGCACGCCGCCGGCGTAGTAGTTCTCCCAGAAGGGGAACTGCACCTTGTCACCCTTGCTGTAGATCTTGGCGCCCACCGTGCCGTCGGGATTGATCGCGTAGCCGTCGTTGTCGTACGTCTGGCCGTAGGTCTTGCCGTAGCCGACCTGGCCGTCGAGATAGAGCACGAAGCCCTTGCCGATGGGCCAGTAGTGGTTGGCTTCGCCGAACAGCTTGTAGAACTGCACCGTCGAACCCGGCAGCGCGCCCTCGATGGACGCCGTCAGCTGGCCGCCACGGGTGGGTGCCCAGTAGCTGTTGCGGGTGTCGTGGGTGTAGCCCAGGCTCGTGGTCCACGAGTGGATGGTCTTGTTGCCGATGGCCTGCTGGTACGCCGAAAGCTGGGTCGGCGTCAGGTACGACGTGTTGATGAGGTTGGAGCTGACGCCCAGGCTCGTCGACAGCGAATCGTAGTCGGTGATCGGGAACGACAGCGTGGTCTGGAACGACTTGGTGCTGTAGGTGTAGTTCGCCAGGTCGGTGTCGCCGTAGTCGAGCTTGCTGTAACCAAGGTTATAGCCCAGCTGGATGCCCGAGTCGGTGAGGTAGGGGTTCACGTAGCTGGCGTTGATGCGCTTGTAGTACGTGCTGGTTTCGGCGCCGATCGAGAAGCGGTCGCCCGTGCCCAGGAAGTTGTTCTGCGACACCGAGGCCGACAGGATGATGCCGGAGTACTGCGAGTAGCCCACGCCGAACATCAGCGAGCCGGCGGACTGTTCTTCCACCTTCACCGTGAGGTCGACCTGGTCGACGGTGCCCGGTACGAGCTGCTTGTCGACGTCGACGGTCTTGAAGTAGCCGAGGCGCTGCAGTCGGGTCTTCGAACGGTCGATGGCGCCCTGCGCGTACCACGCGCCCTCGAGCTGGCGCATTTCGCGGCGGAGCACCTCGTCTTCGGTACGGGTGTTGCCCTGGAACACCACGCGGCGCACGTACACGCGCTTGCCCGGCTCGATGAAGAGGGTGAGGTCGGCGGTGCGCTTGTCCTTGTCGAGCTTGGGCACCGGGGTGACCTTCGCGAAGGCGTAGCCGATGTTCGCAAGGATGCCCTTGATGGCGTCCGTGCTGGCTTCGATGGCCGCGTGGTTGAAGGTGTCGCCCTTGTGCACGTAGACCAGCTTGCGCAGCGTTTCTTCAGGCAGGATCAGCTCGCCGAGCAGCTTCACGTCGGAGACGGTATAGACCTCGCCTTCCTTGACGCTGGCGTCGACGTACATGCTGCGCTTGTCTGGGCTGATCGCCACCTGGGTGGAATCGAGGCCGAAATCGGCGTAGCCGCGGTTGAGGTAGTAGTTGCTGAGCTTCTCGAGGTCGCCCGAGAGCTTTTCGCGCGAGTACTGGTCGTCCTTGGAGTACCACGACAGCCAGCCGGTGGTATTGGACTCGAAGCCGTCGCGGATGGCCTTGTCGGGGAAGGCCTTGTTGCCGACGATGTTGATTTCCTTGATCTTGGCCGCCTTGCCTTCGCGAATTTCGATGTCGATGGCGACGCGGTTGCGATCGAGGCGGGTCACGTGCGGTTCGACCGACACGTTGTACTTGCCGCGGTTGTAGTACTGGCGGATGAGTTCCTGCTGCACGCGGTCGAGCGACAGGCGGTCGAAGGTTTCGCCTTCGGCCAGGCCGATTTCCTTCAGGCCCTTGCGCAGGTCGTCTTCCTTGATGTCCTTGTTGCCGCGCAGGGTGAGTTTGGCGATGGCCGGGCGCTCCACCACCTTGATCACCAGGATGTCGCCCTGGCGGTCGAGTTCGACGTCGCTGAAGAACTTGGTCTGGTAGAGGGCACGAATCGCGGCCTGGGCCTTGTCGTCACTCAGCGTGTCGCCCTTTTCGACGGGCAGGTAGCTCAGTACCGTGCCCTGCGCGATACGCGTCAGGCCATCGATACGGATGTCGGAAACGACGAACGGCTCGAAAGCAAGCGCATTGGCGGACAGGGAGGCAAGCAGGATCAGGGCGGCGATACGCTTCATCGTCGATTCCGTTGGGTTAATTCCAGCCGCAGGCGGACGAGGCCGGCGACCGAAGAGGAGCACGCGCCGGACTCATGCCCGGCGTCGTTCGGCCATGGGCGCGGATGCGTCCAGGGCCTGGGTGATACGGGTGTGGTTCGGGTCCGCGCAACGCGTGGGCCTTCGTCACGAGACGAGCATTCGCTGGATGTCGTTGAAAAACGCCAACCCCATCAGGGTAAACAGCAAGGCGAGCCCCACATACTGGCCTGCGATCATCGTGCGTTCGCTTACCGGACTGCCTTTGACCAACTCGATAAGGTAATACAGCAGGTGTCCACCGTCCAAGACGGGGATGGGCAGCAGGTTCAGGATGGCCAGGCTGAGCGAGACCAGCGCGAGGAAATTGAGGAACCACCCGAGACCGCGGTTGGCCGAGTCGTTGGCGACCTGGGCGATGCCGATCACGCCGGAAAGGTTCTTGGTGGAGGCCTCGCCGGAAAGCATCTTTCCGATCAGCCCCAGCGTATTGCGGGTGCCGGTCCAGGTCGCCGACAGCGATTCGGTGAAGGCGCGTGCCGGCCCGTAGCGCAGCGTGGCGGCCTCGGGGGGCACGGCGGAGATGCCGATCATCCAGCGAACCGGCTGGCCTTCCTCGGACTTCATGCGTGCCGTGAGTTGCACCGTGGAGGGCTGGCCGTCGCGCACGATGGCCAGCGAGAGCTTCGGCGACTTCTTCGCTTCGTCGGGCACCAGCTTGGTGAAGGCCTCGAAGTTGTCGACGGGGATGCCGTTGACCGCCACGATGCGGTCGCCGGGGCGCAGGCCGGCCAGCGAGGCGGGGTCGCCCGGCAGCACGGTGCCGACCACGGCCGGAAGGGGCGCCATGGCCAGACCGAGCTGGTTGAAGCGCTGGCCGATGTCGCCGGTGTTGTCGAGTTTTTGCAGCGGCAGCACCACGTCGCGCTGCGCGCCGTCGGTGCCCTTCACGCGCACCGGCAGCGGCGAGGTGCCGAGCAGCGCGTTGGCGAGCACGTCCATGGCGTCGCTCCAGGTGCCCACCGGCTGGCCGTCCATCGCCACGATGCGGTCGCCCGGGCGGATGCCCGCCTGGGCGGCGACGGAGGCGGGCGCGGCGGTGACCAGCGGCACGACGTCGGGCTTGCCCACGATGTACATCGCCCAGAAGGCGGCGACGGTGAAGATCAGGTTGAACGCGGGACCCGCGGCCACGATGGCGATGCGCTTCCACACCGGCTTGGCGGTGAACTCGCCGCTCATCTGGGAGGGATCGACGTCCGCCTCGCGGGCGTCGAGCATCTTCACGTAGCCGCCCAGCGGAATCGCGGCGATCTGGTACTCGGTGCCGTCCTTCGCGACGCGCCGCCACAGGGGACGTCCGAAACCGACCGAGAAGCGCAGCACGCGCACGCCGCAGCGACGCGCCACCCAGTAGTGGCCGAATTCGTGAAAGGTCACCAGGACGCCCAGCGTCACCAGCAGCCAGAATACGGAACCAAGGAAAGGGCTCATCGGAGAAGACGGGTCTCGAAAAAAAACGTTTGGGTGGAGCGAGTTTAGCAGTAAGCGCGGCGGAGCACGTCGCGTGCCGACCGACGTGCCTCCGCATCGCGTTCCGCGAGGGTCTGGACATCGACCACGGCTTGGGCCGGCAGTTCCTGAAGAACGCGCTCGACGACCTCGGCGATGCCAAGGAAGGGCAGGGTGCCGCCGAGGAAGGCGTCCACGGCCACCTCGTTGGCCGCGTTCAGGATGGCGGTGGCGTCGCCCCCGGCGCGCAGGGCCTCGAAGGCCAGGGCCAGGCAGCGGAAGGTGCGGGTGTCGGGCGCTTCGAAGTCGAGCCGGGCGTGGGCGGCCAGGTCGAGCGGCGCCACGCCGGCCTCGATGCGCTCCGGCCACGCCAGTGCGCAGGCGATGGCGGTGCGCATGTCCGGGTTGCCGAGCTGGGCCAGCATGGAGCCGTCCACGTAGTCGACCAGCGAATGCACGAGGCTCTGCGGGTGGACGACCACCTCGATGGCGTCCGGCGGCGCCTGGAAGAGGTGATGGGCCTCGATGACTTCCAGCCCCTTGTTCATCAGGGTGGCCGAATCGACCGAGATCTTCCGGCCCATCGACCATTTCGGATGGGCGCAGGCCTGGTCGGGCGTGACGCCGCCCAGTTCGGCGCGCGTGCGGCCGCGGAAGGGGCCGCCCGACGCGGTGAGCACCAACCGCCGGACCCCCGCGCGACCGACGCCGGGGCGCCCCTGGGGCAGGCACTGGAAAATCGCGTTGTGCTCGGAGTCGACGGGAATCAGGTCGCCGCCGCCCTCTCGCAAGGCGGCCAGCAGCAGTTCGCCGGCCATCACGATGGATTCTTTGTTGGCCAGCAGCAGCCGTTTTCCCGCGCGGGCGGCGGCAAGCGTGGAATCCAGGCCCGCGGCGCCCACGATGGCGGCCACTACCGTATCGCATAGTGGGCCGGCTGCGGCGGCGGTCACCGCGTCGGCACCGGAGGCCACCTCGCAGCGCACGCCGGCGGCCGCGAGTCGGCGGGCCAGGTCGGCCTCCATCGAGGGATCGGCGACGATGGCGAGATCGGGCCTGAAGCGTTCACAGAGCCGCGCAAGGGCTTCGGTGCCGCGGTGGGCCACGAGTACGCTGGCGCGGAAGCGATCGGGATGACGGGCGATGACGTCGAGCGCGCTGGTGCCGATGGAGCCGGTGGCACCGAGCACCGCGACCTGGCGAAGCGTCATCGTCAGAGCCCGAGCAGGAGCTTGCCGGCCGCGAAGATCGGCAGCGCGGCGAACACGCTGTCGAGACGGTCGAGCAGGCCTCCATGGCCGGGAAAGAGCGCGCCGGAGTCTTTCACGTCGGCGTGGCGCTTGAGCAGGCTTTCGTAGAGATCGCCTACCACGGCGATGGCGACCGTCAATACGCCGAGCACGAGCATGCCCAGCAGTTGCGCGCCGTCGCGCACGCCCAGCAGGTAACCGCCGAGCAGGGCGACCGCGCCACCGGCCAGCACCGCGCCGTAGACGCCCGCCCAGGTCTTCCCCGGGCTGATGCGCGGCGCGAGCTTGCGGCGGCCGAAACGGCGGCCGCTGAAATAGGCGCCGGTATCGGCGGCCCAGACGATGACCAGGGCCAGCAGCGTCCACCAGTGACCGTGGTCGCTCTCGTGCAGGGCGATGGCGGCGGCCAGCGCGGGCAGCACCACCAGCACGCCCGCACCGAGCTTGAGCAGGCGGTTTTCGCTGTTGGGCGCGGCGGCGAAGGTGAAGTGGCGCAGCCAGAAGCAACAACCGATCCACCAGGCCACGCCGGCGAAGGTGAGTACCGTGAGCACGCCCGGGGTGCGTACGACGACCAGGGCGGCCAGCAGGGCGGCGCCCAGCGCGGTGACGATGCCGCGTCCGACGGGCGTGCGGCAGCCGGCGAGCAGGCTCCATTCCCACGCCGCGACGACGAAGACCAGGGCCACCAGGGCGGCGAAGAAGCCGGTGGGGGGCAGCAGGATGAGTGCCAGCACCAGGGGCAGGAGGATCGCGGCGGTGGTGATGCGTTGTTTCAGCATGATGTGAGGGTCAGCCCGTGGTGGCGACCTGTTCGCCGGTGCGGCCGTAGCGGCGCTCGCGGCGGGCATAGTCGTCGATGGCCTCGGCGAGGCAGGCCTGGTCGACGTCGGGCCACAGGGTGTCGGTGAAGTACAGCTCGGCGTAGGCGATCTGCCAGAGAAGGAAGTTGCTCACCCGATGCTCGCCACCGGTGCGGATGAAGAGATCGAGCGGCGGCTGGTCGGCGAGGCAGGTGTAGCCGTGAAGGCGGGTTTCGTCGATCTCGGAGGCGGCGAACTCGCCGCGCGCCACGGCTTCGGCGGCACGGCGCGCGGCGTTGGCGATGTCCCAGCGGCCGCCGTAATTCACGGCCACGTTCATGTTGAGGGCGGTGTTACCCGCCGTGCGCTCCATGGCGCCCTGCATGCGCTTGCGCAGTTCGGACGCGAACGCGTCGAGGTCGCCGACGAAGCGGATGCGCACGCCGTTGCCGTGCAGTTCGTCCACTTCGCGATCGATGGCCTTGAGGAACAGTTCCATCAAGGCCGACACCTCGGTGGGCGGGCGCTTCCAGTTTTCGCTGGAAAAGGCGAAAAGCGTGAGCGATTCGATGCCGTGGCGCAGGCAGAATTCCACCGCCTCGCGCACGGCCTTTTGACCGGCGTGGTGCCCGAACGTGCGCGGCCGCAGGCGCTGTTTCGCCCAGCGGCCATTGCCGTCCATCACGATGGCGAGATGGCGAGGTACCCGCGCGTCGGGCTTCGGGGCCATGCAGGCGAACCGATGGCGCGTCAGAGCGCCATCAGCTCCTTTTCCTTTTCCGACACCACGTCGTCGACGTTCTTGACGTATTTGTCGGTGAGCTTCTGGATGTCGTCGTCGGCGCGCTTCTTGTCGTCTTCCGTGATGGCCTTGTCCTTCAGCAGCTTGTCGACGTGCTGGATGGCGTCGCGGCGCACGTTGCGGATGGCGATCTTGGCCTGTTCGCCTTCCTTCGCCACGCTCTTGGCGAGCTCCTTGCGGCGCTCTTCGGTCGGCGGCGGGAAGTTGAGGCGGATATCCATGCCCATGGTGGTGGGCGTGATGCCGAGGTCGGACGCCATGATGGCCTTCTCGATCGGGCCGATCATGGCCTTGTCGAACGGCTTGACCGACAGCGAGCGGGCGTCGGGCGTGGTCACGTTGGCGACCTGCGCCAGCGGCGTATCGGTGCCGTAGTAGGGCACCTTGATGTTCTCGAGGATCTGCGGATTGGCGCGACCGGTGCGGATCGACTTGAGGTCGTGCTTGAGCGAATCGATGCTCTTGCCCATGCGGGTCTCAGCATCTTTCTTGATGTCGTTGATCATGGGCTTGTTTCCGGTGGAACGGTCAGCAGGCGAGTATAGCAGGGAGGGCGGCGCGGCCGTGCCGCGCCGCCGCACCGTGGCGCCCGGGCGGGTCAGCCGGCGTCGACGAGGGTGCCGACGGGCTCGCCCTTCATGATCTTCATGAGGTTGCCGGGCTCGGTCATGTCGTAGATGCGCAGCGGCAGCTTGTTTTCACGGCAGAGGGCGATGGCGGCGGTGTCCATCACCTCGAGGCGGCGCTCGATGACCTGGTTGTAGGTGAGGTGTTCGTAGCGAGTGGCGTCGGCGTGACGCTTCGGGTCGGCGCTGTACACGCCGTCGACCTTGGTGGCCTTCAGCAGCAGGTCGGCGCCCACTTCCACGGCACGCAGGGCGGCGGCGGAGTCGGTGGTGAAGAACGGGTTGCCGATACCGGCGGCGAAGAGGGTGACGCGGCCCTTTTCGAGGTGGCGGATGGCGCGACGGCGGATGAAGTCCTCGCAGACTTCGTTGATCTTGATGGCGCTCATCGTGCGGGCTTCGCCGCCGAGCTTTTCGATGGCGTCCTGCATGGCCAGTGCGTTCATCACCGTGGCGAGCATGCCCATGTGGTCGCCGGTGACGCGATCCATGCCCGAGGCGGCCAGGCCGGCGCCGCGGAAGATGTTGCCGCCGCCGATGACGACGCCGACCTGCACGCCGGCATCGCGCACTTCGAGGATTTCCTTCGCGAGGCGGCCGATCACCTTGGGATCGATGCCGTAGTCTTCGCTGCCCATGAGGGCTTCACCGGAGAGCTTGAGCAGGATGCGGCGATGATTCAGCGGGGTGCTCATGGGGGGTCTCCAGATTGTGTGGGGCAAAACGCGCGTAGTGTACCGCGCGTTCTTTGTTACAGGAACGTGAAAAACTGTCGCAATTCACCAAATCGGGAACGGCCTATGTCCGCGTTCATTCCCGGAGGCGGTTCGTCTGCTGGAAAGGCGGGCATGAAAAAGGCCGCGATCGCTCGCGGCCTTCTTCATGAACCGGTGGGAGAGGCTTACGCCAGGCCCGCCTGCTTCATCACTTCGGCGGCGAAGTCGTCCACCACCTTCTCGATGCCTTCGCCGACGGCGAGACGCTTCACGTCGACGATCTCCGCGCCGCCCTTCTTGAGGGCTTCGGCGACGGTGACGTCACCGTCGAGCACGTACGGCTGGCCGACGAGGGTCGCCTCGGCGAGGATCTTGTTGACCTTGCCGGTGACGATCTTGTCGAGGATGTCGGCCGGCTTGGCCTTTTCCTTGTCGGACATCTTCGAGAGTTCGATTTCCTTTTCCTTCTCGAGGAAGTCGGCCGGCACGTCTTCGACCTTGATGAACTTGGGGTTCATCGCGGCCACGTGCATGGCGATGCCCTTGGCCAGTTCTTCCGAGCCACCCTTGAGGGACACCAGCACGCCGATGCGGCCGTTGTGCGAGTAAGCGCCGATCGGGCCATCGTTCTTGACCTCGGCCATGCGGCGCACGTCGAACTTCTCGCCGATGGTGAGGGTGAGGGCCTTGGCGCTGTCTTCGACAGTGGAGTCGCCGAGCTTGGCGGCCTTCAGCGCGTCGATGTCGGCGACGTCGGATTCGAGGGCGACGTTGGCGACATCCTTGGTGAACTGGATGAAGCCCTCGTTGCGCGAGGAGAAGTCGGTTTCGCTGTTCACTTCGACCATCACGGCCTTGCCGGCCTTGCTGGCCACGGCGATGAGGCCTTCGGCGGCAACGCGGTCAGCCTTCTTGTCGGCCTTGGCCGCGCCGCTCTTGCGCAGCGCTTCCATTGCCGCTTCGATATCGCCGTTGTTTTCGACGAGTGCCTTCTTGCACTCCATCATGCCGACGCCGGAACGCTCGCGCAGATCCTTGACGAGGCTTGCGGTGATCTCAGCCATGGTGATTCCTCAATGATTTCGTTGGGCGCCGCGGCGGGGTTGCCGCGGCGCCGGGTCATGCCTTTCGAAAGAGGCGCGGGCGCTTACGCGCGGCCGCGGCCGCCCTCGCGACCACCGTCACGGCCGCCTTCGCGGCGCGGGGCGCCCTTCTTGGCGGGCGGACGACGGTCGCCACGCGGAGCGGCCTCGTCCTTCGCGACCGGGTTGCCTTCCTCGTCGAGCTCGACGAACTCGTTGGCATCGCCGCGGGCGGCGTGCTGCGGAGCGGCGGCCTTGCCTTCGAGGATCGAATCGGCGGCGGCGCGGGCGTAGAGCTGGATGGCGCGGATGGCGTCGTCGTTGCCCGGGATGGCGTAGTCGACGAGGGCCGGGTCGTAGTTGGTATCGACGACGGCGACGACCGGGATGCCCAGCTTGCGGGCTTCCTGCACGGCGATGTCTTCATGGCCGATGTCGACGATGAACAGGGCGTCCGGCAGGCGGTTCATGTCCTTGATGCCGCCCAGCGAGTTCTGCAGCTTCTCGCGCTCGCGACGACGGGCCAGCACTTCGTGCTTGACCAGGCGGTCGAACGAACCGTCGGTTTCGGCGGCTTCGAGTTCCTTCAGGCGGGCGACCGACTGCTTCACGGTACGGAAGTTGGTCAGCATGCCGCCGAGCCAGCGGGCGGTGACGAACGGCTGGCCGGCGCGGCCGGCTTCCTCGGCCAGGGCTTCGCGGGCGGAGCGCTTGGTGCCGACGAAGAGGATGGTGCCGCCCTTCTGGGCCAGGCCCGAGAGGAAGTTCATCGCGTCGGTGAAGAGCGGGAGCGTCTTCTCGAGGTTGATGATGTGGATCTTGCCGCGGGCGCCGAAGATGTACGGAGCCATCTTGGGGTTCCAGTAACGGGTCTGGTGGCCGAAATGGACGCCGGCTTCCAGCATCTCGCGCATGGTGACTTGTGCCATGGAATACTCCTGGGCGAACCGCACGGGGCGGTTCTATGGGGGTTGGGACCTCCACGCATCCCCGGCTTCGACCCGTTCCGACCGCGGAGCCTTTCGCTCGTCGACGGCGTAACGGGCACCCCGAAGGCGGTGCCGATGCGTGTGTGGCGTTAAAAGCGATCGCTCCGGACGGGGACCATGATGGCGCCGTGCGGTTACAATCGCGCTTCGAATCGCCGCCGTGGCCACGTAGGAGTGGCTTCGCCGGGCAGCAAAACTCGCTAATTGTAGCCTTCCGGGGTCCGTCGCCGCAAGTCGCACTGGAATTCGGCCGCGGGTGCCGCCATCTCGCTTGGCGGGCCCAATCCCCTGAGGGCAAAGGAAAAAAGAGAGACCACCATGGCAGTCGTACCGAAGACCCCCGAAGAGATCCAGGCCATGCGCGAGGCCGGCCGCCTGGCCGCCGAGGTGCTGGCGATGCTGGTGCCGCACGTGAAGCCGGGCGTCACCACCGAGGAGCTCGACCGGCTTGCCCACGACCACATCGTGAACGTGCAGAAGGCGATTCCGGCCAACGTGGGCTACCGCGGCTTTCCCAAGACGGTCTGCACCTCGGTCAACCACGTGATCTGCCACGGTATCCCGAGCCCGGGCAAGGTCCTGAAGGACGGCGACATCGTCAACATCGACGTCACCGTCATCAAGGACGGCTGGCACGGCGACACCAGCCGCATGTATTTCGTGGGCACGCCCAGCGTGCTGGCCAAGCGGCTGGTGGATACCACCTTCGAGGCCATGATGAAGGGCATCGAGGCGGTGAAGCCGGGCGCCACCCTGGGCGACGTGGGCGCGGCGATCCAGAAGCACGCCGAGGCGGCGGGTTTCTCGGTGGTGCGCGAATACTGCGGCCACGGCATCGGCAAGGTCTACCACGACGAGCCGCAGGTGCTGCATTACGGGCGCCCGGGCACCGGCCTGGAGCTCAAGCCGGGCATGACCTTCACCATCGAGCCGATGGTCAACGCCGGCAAGCCGCAGACCAAGTCGCTGCCCGACGGCTGGACGGTGGTTACCAAGGATCACTCGCTCTCGGCCCAGTGGGAGCACACCATCGCGGTCACCGAAGACGGCTTCGAGATCCTCACGCCCTGGCCCGACGCGGCCTGACGTTCCACCGGCGAGGGTCGCGCGACCCTCGCCCGCGCCATCTCCCGCCGCTCCCGAGGGCCATCCAGTGACGCTCCCGAAGCTTCCGCGCCTGCCTGCCGTGGTGCCGCGCTCGGGCGTGTCGCCTGAGGCGAGGCGCTCGTTGCGCCAGTTGCTCGACGATGCCGACCGCGCGCTTGCCACCAGCTTCCGCGATGGCGAGGACGCCACGGCGCTCGCCGCGCGCCGGGCCGACGTGGTCGACCGCGTGGTGGTGCACGCCTGGATCGCCTGCCTGGGCGACACCACCGCCGCGGCCCTGTTCGCCGTGGGCGGGTTCGGCCGGGGCATGCTCTTTCCCTGTTCCGACGTCGACCTGCTGGCCCTGGTCGGCGAGAACTCCCCCACGCTCTCCCGTGCGCTGGAAAACTTCTTCGCCTGCCTGTGGGACATCGGCCTGAAGCCCGGCCACGCGGTGCGCACCGTGGCGCAGTGCCGCGAACTCGCGGCGCGCGACGCGAGCGTGTTCACCAGCCTGCTCGACGCCCGCCGCCTTGCCGGCCAGCCGGACCTGGCGCAAGGGCTGCGGGGGATCCTCGACGACCCCGCGCTGTGGCCGCCGCGCGACTACCTGCGCGCCCGGCTCGCCGAGCGGGACGCGCGCCATGCGCGCTACGACGACACGGCACAGAACCTCGAACCCAACCTCAAGGACGGGCCGGGTGGCCTGCGCACGCTCGATGCCATCCGCTGGCTCGGCCGCCGGCTGGCCAACGCACCCGACTTCGACGCCATGGTGGCCGAAGGGTTGCTGGAACCCGGCGAAGCAGCTCGCCTCGAACGCGCCGAAAGCACGCTGCGCCGTTACCGCTTCGCGCTGCACCTGGAGGCGGGACGCGCGGAAGAGCGGTTGCTGTTCGACTATCAGCGGGCCTTGGCGGAGCGCCTGGGCTTCGAGGACGAGCACGCCAAGAATCTCGGCGTGGAGCAGTTCATGCAGGGCTACTATCGCGCGGCCACGCAGATCGAGCGCTCCGGCACGCAACTCGTCGAGCGCTTCGAGGAGATGCTCCATCCCGAGGACGATCCGCAGCCGGTCGGCGTCGACTATGTCCGCCACGGTTCACGCATCGCGCCACGCAACCCGAAGCTCTTCGCGCGGCGCCCGGCGGCGCTCGTGGAAATCTTCATCGCCCGCCTCGACGAACCCGGTATCACCGGCTTCACCGCCGAAACCATGCGGCGCATCCAGCACGCGGTGTCGCTGCACGGTGAATCGCTCGCCGGCGACCCGCACGTGCTGGCGGCGTTCCTCGCGCTTTTGCGCCGCGGCGCGCCCGCCGTGGATGCGTTGTGGCGGATGAATCGCCACGGCCTGCTGGCGGCGATCCTGCCTGCCTTCGGCAAGGTGGTGGGGCGCATGCAGTACGACCTGTTCCATGTCTACACCGTGGACGAACACACGTTGCGCGTGCTGCGCAACGTGGCGCGTTTCGCCGATCCGGAAGCGCGACGGGAATTCCCCATCGCCTGCGAGATCTGGCCGCACGTCGAAAAACCCGAACTGATGCTGCTGGCGGCGTTGTTCCACGACATCGCCAAGGGCCGCGGGGGCGACCATTCCGTGCTGGGCGAGGAGGATGCGCGCGATTTCTGCACGCGGGTGGGTCTGCCCGAGGACGACGTCGAACTGGTCGCCTGGCTCGTCCGCCAGCATCTGCTGATGAGCACCACGGCGCAGCGCCAGGACATCACCGACCCCGACGTGGTGCATCGCTTCGCCCGCGCCATCGGCGACTGGGAGCACCTGGACCACCTCTACCTGCTCACCATCGCGGACATCATCGGCACCAGTCCCAAGCTGTGGAATGCCTGGAAGGACCGCCTGCTCGCCGACCTCTACACCGCCACGCGCTTCGCGCTGCGCAGCGACCTCGCGCCGCCCGCGCACGCCGGCGCGCGAGTGCGCGAGTGCCGCGAGCGCGCGCTGTCGATGCTGCTGGGTGAACACGTCGGCATCGACGACGTGGCGCGGGTCTGGGCCGAGTTCCCCGATTCCAGTTTCCTGCGCCATCGCCCCGAGCAGATCGCCTGGCAGACGGCGGCGATCCTGCGTGCCGGCGGCGTCACGCCGCTGGTCGAGGTGCATCCTTTCTCGGTGCGCGGCAGTACCGAGCTTTTCATCTACACGCCCGACCGAGACGGCCTGTTCGCCACCGTCACCGCGATGCTCGACCGCCTGCGGTTCTCCGTCGTGGAAGCGCGCGTGCTCGTGTCCACCACCGGCATGGCGCTGGATACCTTCCTGCTGCTCGAATCCGATTCCCAGGCGCCGGCCACGCTGCAGCGCGCGGATGAACTGCGCGTGCGCATGCGTCGCGCGCTGGAGCAACCGGCGGGACAGGGATTGGTCAAGCGCAGCATGTCGCGCCACCTGCGCCATTTCCAGATGACGCCGCGCATCGAGTTCGCCGATGCGGGGGAGCGCACGCAGTTGGCGCTGGTGTGCACCGATCGCCCCGGCTTGCTCGCCGCGGTGGCGCAGGCGCTGGCCGAAGCCGAGGTGCGCGTGCATGATGCGCGCATCGCCACGTTCGGCGAACGCGTCGAAGATTTCTTCCAACTCACCGATCGCAGCGATGCGCCGTTGTCCCCCGCCCGCCGGGAGATACTGCGCGCGTGCCTGCTGCGACACATCGGTCCCGAACCCTCCAGGAATGCCGTACATGCAGATGCAAACGCTTGAGTCCGTCATCGAAGACGCCTTCGAACGCCGCGCCGACCTCACCCAGAACGAGATCGAGGGTGGCTTGCGCGAGGCCGTCGACCAGGTGCTCAACCTGCTCGAATCCGGCGAGCGCCGCGTGGCCGAGCCCGACGGCAAGGGCGGCTGGACGGTGAATGCCTGGCTGAAGAAGGCCGTGCTGCTGTATTTCCGCATGAACGGCAACCGCGTGATGGACGGCGGCCCTTCCAGTGCTTTCGACAAGGTGCCGCTGCGCTTCACCGACGGCGACGAGATCGAATACGCCAGCCTGGGCGCGCGCGTGGTGCCGGGCGCGCTGGTGCGCCGCGGCGCGCACATCGCGAAGGACGCCGTGCTGATGCCGAGCTACACCAACATCGGTGCCTACGTGGGCGCGGGCACGATGGTCGATACCTGGGCCACCGTGGGCTCCTGCGCGCAGATCGGCGCCAACGTGCACCTTTCCGGCGGCGTGGGCATCGGCGGCGTGCTCGAACCGTTGCAGGCCAACCCGACCATCATCGAAGACAACTGCTTCATCGGTGCGCGCTCGGAAGTGGTGGAAGGCGTGGTGGTGGAAAAAGGCTCGGTGATCGGCATGGGCGTGTTCCTGGGCCAGTCCACGCGCATCTACAACCGCGCCACGGGCGAGATCAGCTACGGCCGCGTGCCGGCGGGCAGCGTGGTGGTGGCCGGCAGCCTGCCGGCGAAGGACGGCACGCACAGCCTGTATGCCGCGATCATCGTCAAGCAGGTGGACGAGAAGACCCGTTCCAAGACCGGCATCAACGAACTCCTGCGCAGCGGCGACTGACCATGGCGATCACCGTCTACGGCCTGCCCACCTGCGATACCTGCAAGAAAGCCCGCAACTGGCTCGACCGCTTCGGTGTCGAATACGCCTTCGTCGATTACCGTGCCCACCCGGTGCCCGCCGCCACGCTGAAGGCGTGGGCGGAGACGCTCGGCGGCTGGGAAAAGCTCATCAACAAGGCCTCCACCACGTGGCGCACGCTGCTGCCCCAGCGCAAGGATCCGCGCACGGATCCGGAGTGGACCTTGCTGCTCAAGGAGTACCCGGCGCTGATCAAGCGGCCGGTGGTGGTCGAGGGCGACGACGTGTCGGTGGGTTTTTCCGATAACGCGTTCAAGAAGCGGTTCGGGAAATGAATCTTTCGCGCACACCCCGCCCCGGGTTCCCGCGTGTGCAGGAACGACGGGCCGTCGCCGCTGCGCACGCAGGGGCCCAGCGCCGTGAATACGGTTTTCGCCTTGCCGTGGTTCGTCCATAGCCATGTCACCCGTCCTCCAACTCACCCACGATCTCATCCGCCGCCGCTCCGTCACCCCGGAAGACGCCGGCTGCCTTCCCCTCATCGCCACGCGCCTGGAAAAACTCGGCTTCCATATCGAGCACCTGCGCTTCGGCGATGTCGACAACCTCTGGGCCACGCATGGTACGCAAGGGCCGGTGCTGGCCTTCCTCGGCCACACCGACGTCGTGCCGAGCGGTCCGGAAGATCGCTGGGCATCGCCACCCTTCGAACCCACGGAGCGTGACGGGCTGCTCTACGGTCGCGGCGCCGCCGACATGAAGGGTTCGGTCGCGGCCATGGTGGTGGCGCTGGAACGCTTCGTTTCGGCACATCCCGACCATCCGGGAACCGTGGGCCTGCTGCTGACCAGCGACGAGGAAGGCGTGGCGTTGCATGGCGTGCGCGAGGTGGTCGAACACTTCGCCCGTACCGGCCAGCGCATCGATTACTGCGTGGTGGGCGAGCCCTCGGCCAAGGCCAGACTCGGCGACCTCATTCGCGTGGGGCGTCGCGGTTCGCTGTCGGGCACGCTCACCGTGCGCGGCATACAGGGGCACGTGGCGTATCCCGAGAAGGCGAAGAATCCCATCCACGGCTTCGCGCCCGCGCTGGCCGCGTTGACCGCCGAACCGTGGGACGAAGGCAATGCCGACTTCCCGCCGACGTCGTTCCAGGTGTCCAACATCAACGCGGGTACGGGGGCGAACAACGTGATTCCCGGCGAGCTGGTGGCGCTGGTCAATTTTCGCTTTTCCACGGCGAGCACGGCCGACGGGTTGCGCGAGCGCGCCGAAGCCATCCTCCATGCGCACGATGTGGATTTTTCCGTCGATTGGCATCTTTCCGGCCACCCGTTTCTCGCGACGCCGGGTGGACGCCTTCGCGAGGTCGTGGCCGCGGTGTGCCGCGATCTCTGCGGCATCGATCCGGAACAGAGCACCGGCGGCGGCACCAGTGACGGGCGATTCATCGCACCGATGGGCGCCGAGGTCATCGAGCTGGGACCGGTGAACGCGACGATTCACAAGGTGGACGAATGCGTATCGGTCGCCGACCTGGAAGCGTTGCCTTCGCTATACGAAGCGATCTGTCGGCGCATGCTGGCCTGACGCGGAGCGCATTGCCGACGGCAGGCTAAGTGGCGCCCGCATGGTGGAGCCGGGGCGGAGGTGTGAATCTTTCGCACCTTTTCCCTACCTGAAAGGCCCTTCATGCGCAGATACCTCGCCTCACTGGCAGTGCTCGGCATCACGCAGGCCGGCGTGGCCGCGGCCACGTCGATCGACGAAACGAGCATTCCCTCCGTCACGATCCTCCACGCCGACGACGGCGACGAGCCGGCCGCGTTTTCCCGGCTGCTGGACGGACTGCTTGTCGACGGGAAGCGCACCGTGGTGGCGGGCGATGCGCGATTGCTCCAGCGCTTGCGGCCGTCGTACGCCTACGTCTGGCCGTCCACGGACACCATCGTGCTCGATCCGGCATCGGGGCTGGGCATTTTTGGATTCAACGCGAGAGACGACGCATCGCGCGCGAACGTGATCTCGCTATGGCCCTGGGAACCCGACACGCTCTCCGCGGACGCGTCCGCCCGGACGCGTCGCGAGGCGCCGCCCGCCGTGACGCGCCAGGTCAAGTTCGACGTGCTGGCCACGTCGCCGTCCGGCGTCTGCCAGGGGTTCGCCCGCGAAATGGCCCGCGGCATGTTCGGTGACGCGACGCCCACGACCGAACAGCGGGCGGCCTTTCGTACCGAGGTTCGTCGCTGGTGCCAGCACGGTCATCTTTCCGTTCACCTGGCCGAGCGGGCGGAGTTCGATATCGAATCGTTCGCGTCGTCGGAGCATGCCCGCCTCACCCTTGCGTCGGAATGGGCCTTGATCCGTTCGGAAGACATCGCGAGCGGCACCCGTTACTTCTTCTGGAACAAGACACTGGGCGACGGCGCGGGCACCGGTTTCACGCTCGGCCGTGACAACGAAGGGCGTGCCGACGGTGCGGGAGGCATCGACGGGATCATGGATGTGGCGATCCATTCCGGGTGGGGTAGCGTGATGCCCGGCGACGATACGTATACCTGGCCGGTGAACTCCACCTTTCCGCTCCTGGGCAACGTCCAGGCCTTCCGATGCGACGGACCGGATTCGAGCCTGCCGTCGGACTGCCCCGTGGGACCGGTGGTTCTGAAGCTCTATCCGACCGACTCCGTCGACGGTTCGGTCAATCGCGCCAGCGGCGAGTCCTTTTCGTTCGGAGGGGAGGCGGCGGTCGGCGCGGCCCTGTCGCAGAACGCCGGCAGCATGTCCGTGAGTTTCGCCCTTGCCGTCGTCAAGACCACGGCGACGGTGTCCCACGCCGACATGACGCTGACGAGCGTCCGCAGCAACGCCGACAGGGTGTACTCGCGCAGCACATGGTGGCGCCCGGACGTTCCGGCGATGATCGAGTGGATTCGCGCGCGCGATCACTCCGGAAGCCTCGCCAAGGCGACGCCGCTGGCCGCAACGGTCAATCCCCGGTACGAAATCCTGTGGGAGCTGCCGGCCGAAGGCAACGCGGGCCGGGTGCTGCCTTATCACGTGTTCTACGAGATGGGCATCAACACCTGCACCCGGGGATGCGTTTGCCGGTTGCAGGGCAAGCCGCGCGTCGGCTGGGTAGACCATGTCCTCGTCCGCATTCCCGCCGACTGACGCTCAGGGCGTGCCGGGAACGAGGACCAGGCGATGGGCGGCCGGGCCGGGCAACAGCGGCGTCGGTCGCCCGTGCACCCAGTCGTCGTGGCCCGCGCCATGAAACGGCGACAACGGATGCCCGCTCTGGCCGCCGGGCATGTCGAGGTAACTGCGGTCTTCGTGTCCCGGTGAAATGGCGAAGCGTTCCGATGCGCCGAACGAGGGGCCCTGGATGCGCGGCATGTCGGTATCGCCGGGCAGCGGTTCAGCCGGCATGTCGAGGGCGCGCGACAGGAACGAGGGCAGCGCGGCGGACAGCGGGTGCCCGATCTTCGCCGTGTTGGCTTCGCCCCAGGTGCGTGCCGCGAGGCCGCCGGGAAGCCGGCCCAGGTCATCGGCGGTTTTCCGCGCCGCGGCGAGGAGCAAGTCGTTCCAGTCCTTCCAGCGCACGTCCAGAAGGTTCATCGGCTTCCGTTCCACCATCGCCCAGATCGCCGCTTCGGCCACCGCGCCCCGCGACCACTCGACATCGGGAAACCGGGCCCTGGCGCGGGCGATGAAGGGCGCCAGCACGGCTTCGCGCACGTTCTGCCGGAACGTGCGCACGAGACGGTAGTCGACGCTGTCGACATCGGCGCGGCCCTGCCAGCGGGCGGTGAGTGTTTTCAGTTCCGCCAGCGAGCCGTCGTCGTGCGCGAGCACGTTTTGCAACAGCTGCTGCCAGCGGGTGAGGAACACCGCGCGATCGTCGGTCTGGATGGCGAGCATGTCGGCCGGCGTGAATCGCGTGCGGGCACGAAGGTCGTCGCGGATCTGCCGGGCGCGCGCGCCGAGGTCTTGCCCGCCGTTGCCGAGGAGGGCGAAGGCGTCGCCGCCGACCGTGCGGTTGTTGGCGGTCCACAGTCGCTGGTCTTTCGGGTTGAATACGCGGGGATAGCGCTCGGGCGGCGCGTATCCCTGCCAGGTGCCATCCGGCCCGGTGCGCAGCGGAATCGCATTGCCCATCACCGTCCAGCCGATGTTGCCCTCGCGATCACCGGCCAGCAGGTTCTGCGGCGGCATCCCCGCGCCGGACGCGACGTCGAGCGCCTGGGCCGCGCTCGTGACCCGTTCGAGTTTCATGATGCCGAGGTTGAAGGCGCGCGGATCGTGGGCGATCCACGCCAACGCGACCGGCGCGCCGTCGGCGCCGGTGCCGGCGAGCGGGCCCCAGCGGGTGTTTTCGACGCGAAGGTGCCGGGGCGTGCCGCGAGCTACGTCGATGACCTCGTCGTGCACGTCGAACGAGGCCCAGCCTTCGGGCGTGCGATAGCGCGACGGATCGGACGGATCGCGCTCCACGCGCACGAAATCCATCCAGTCGCTCCAGGTGTTCGTGAAACCCCAGGCGACCTGGCCGTTCGATCCCGCCACCAGCGCGGGCGTGCCCGGTAGCGTCACGCCGTTGAGGTCGCGGATGCCACCGGGTGCGGTGGCGTCGGGATAGCGCAAGCGGGCGCGGTACCAGATGTCGGGCACGCGCAGGCCCAGGTGCATGTCGTTGGCGACCAGGGCGGCGCCATCGGCCGTGAGGCCGCCGCCCACGGCGAAACTGTTGCTCCCGGGCAGTTCGGGCAACGGGGCGGGCGAGGGCGATGCCGCGCCGTCGGCGCGGCGAAGGTCGATGACCTCGGGGCCCGGCAGCACGACGTCGGCCGAGAGGCTGCCGTCCAGCGGCGCTTCCCAGCGGGGATCGGGGGCGAGCAGGGCATCCACGAGCGGCGAGGGCAGCGTCGCGCGTAACCGGCCGATCAGGCGTTCACGTTGGTTGGTGCCATCTTCGTTCAGGTCGAGATACATGGCGCCGAGCACGAGCAGGGTATCTTCGCCCTTCCAGGGCCGCGGCGACTGGCGCAGCGTGAGGTACTCCCATGGGCGAACGCGCAAGGCGCCCAGGCCGGCGTTCACGCCGTCGCGGTAGGCATCGACCACGTCGCGCTGGTCGCTCGGAAGCGCCTCGTAGGCACGCCGCGCCACGTCGCGGAGGCGGTGCCGCCGGTGCCCTTCATCCACCTTCAGCGCGGCGGCGCCGACCAGCGCGGACAGCTCGCCCGCCGCCACGCGGCGCAGCAGGTCCATCTGGAAGAAGCGATCTTGCCCATGCGCGTAACCGAGGCCCCAGGCCACGTCGTGGCGATTCCTGCCGTCGACGGTGAGTGTGCCCAGTGCGTCGCGTTCGAGCGTGACGGGCGCCACGGGCCCTGCCACCGTTATCGAGCCATCGAGGCGGGCGAGGCTGCCCGAGAGCAGGTACCACCCGGCGCCGGCCGCCAGGCCGATCAGCAGGACGAGGGCGATCAGCAGGCGGACGAGGATGCGGCGCATGGTCAGGGTTTTTTCGGGAACACGGCGACGATACCGGCGTAGGGTTTCGTCATGAAGGCGGGCGCCCCGGCGTAGCCCGCGTTGGGCGTGAAAGCTTGCGAGATGGTGCCGTCGAGGAACAGCGCGTCGCGGCAGCCGATGCGGTCGCGGAACAGGCGGGCGAAGGCGTGGAAATTGACCGGCGCGCGGCTTACCGCGAAGACCACTTCGTGCGACGACTTCGCGCACACGCCGCTGCGCCACTTCATGCTGTCCGAGCCGTCGTCGAACTGCGTGTTGATCTCGCCGCCGATCACCAGCATCGGTCCCGACTGCGTGGCCCAGCGCGGCTTGCGGCCGCTGGCGCGGAAATCCTCGCTGGTGCGGACTTCGGCGCTGCCGTCGTCGTAGACGGCGAATACGCCGTTGGGCAGCAGCGAGAAGTTGCCCGAGCGCGGATTGCCGTGCGCGAGATTGAGCGGCACGAGCGTCTTGCCGTTTTCGACGTAGAGGCCTAGCGGCTTGAAGTCGCGGTCATAGATGCCCGCGTTGGTGGCGAACACGAGGGTGCGGCCCTTGCCCGCCGTCCACGTTTTCAGCGCTTCGATGCCGCCGAAGGGCTGGCCGGTGTCGGGGTTGCGCCAATACAGTTCGATGTCGTCGCGTCGAGTATCCACGGTGACGGTGAAATACGACTGGCTGTCGAACACCACGTCGCGGCCGTCCACGGCGTCGGCGCTGGGCGAGCAGCCGATGGCGAGGCCGGCGAGGGCGGGGGCGGCGAACAGGCGCGCGGCGAAGCGGAGCATGCGAAGGGTGAGCGGGCGGGGCATCCTCCGATGTTCGCCGGGTGTCGGCGGGCACGCAAGGGGCACGCGGCCACCACGGGCGCGCGAGGGCGTAAACTCCGGGGTTTTTCCCCGGGTCCGCCATCGTCATGCCTTATACGCCCATCGTCGCCACGCTCGGCTACGTGCTGTCCCCGGACGGCGGCCGTGTGCTCATGATCCACCGCAACGCCCGCCAGGACGACCAGCACCTGGGCAAATACAACGGCCTGGGCGGCAAGATGGAACCCGGCGAGGACATCGCCGCGTGCATGCGCCGGGAGATTCGCGAAGAAGCGGGCATCGAATGTGTGGAGATGCGCTTGCGCGGCACGCTGAACTGGCCGGGCTTCGGCAAGCGCGGCGAAGACTGGCTGGGCTTCATCTTCGTGATCACGCGTTACGAGGGGACGCCGCTGGAGTCCAATCCCGAAGGCGCACTGGAGTGGGTATCGGTGGATGCGCTGGATGCCTTGCCGATGTGGGAAGGCGATCGGCATTTCCTGCCGTTGGTGTTCGACGGCGATCCGCGGCCGTTCCATGGGGTGATGCCGTACAAGGACGGGCGGATGGTGTCGTGGGACTACTCGCGGTTGTAGAGCCGCCGGCGGCGCCTTCGCGAAAAACACATGCAAGGCGCTGGGTTCCTGTTTTCGCAAGAACGACGTGAGGGTGACCAAGCGCTCACGAATACCTCTCGTCGTTTCTGCGAACGCAGGAACCCACGGCGAAAGCGCCCGGTAGTTGCCGGGCGCAAGGGTATCAACCGGTGGTCTCGATCCGCTCCACGCGCCGCAACCCGCGCGGCAGCACGCCGCCCCGCGTCGCGCGGCTGCCGCCGTACTCCACGAGGTCGGCCCACTTCAGCGTGAGCTTGCGCTGGCCCGCATAGAGCGTGACCTCGCCCTTGCCCTCGGTCACCACGGCCACGCCGACCACACGCTCCTCGCCCGAGGTGAGCTTGGCCTTCGGGATCTCGATGAGCTTATTGCCCTTGCCCTTGTCGAGTTCGGGCAGTTCGGCCACCGAGAACATCAGCAGATGGCCTTCGCCGGTAACCACCACGATGCGATCGCGCGACGGATCGGCCGAGATCGTCGGCGCCAGCACGCGGGCGCCCTCGCTGAGCGAGAGGATCTGCTTGCCGGCCTTCTGTCGCCCGGTGAGCGCTTCGAAACGGGTGACGAAGCCATAGCCGAAATCGGTGGCGAGCACGATGCGGGTGTCGTTGTCGGCGGCCACCACGGCGTCGAAGCTCGCGCCCGCCGGCGGGCTGAAACGGCCCGTCAGGGGTTCGCCGTTGCCGCGTGCCGAGGGCAGCGTGTGCGCGGCGGTGGCGTAGGCGCGGCCGGTGGAATCGATGAACGCCACCTGTTGCGTCGTGCGGGCGCGAGCGATCGCCA
Source organism: Luteibacter sp. CQ10 (assembly GCF_040900725.1). Lineage (NCBI taxonomy): Bacteria > Pseudomonadati > Pseudomonadota > Gammaproteobacteria > Lysobacterales > Rhodanobacteraceae > Luteibacter > Luteibacter sp. CQ10. The sequence goes on from NZ_JAEUYM010000001.1 coordinate 242,781, forward strand.
GCAGGCTGTCGCCCTCGCGATAGGACAGTGCCTCGCCGTCGATCTCGTGGCCCTTGCCGGCGCGCACCCAGCCCTTCTGCGACAGCACCACCGTGACCGGTTCGGAGGCGACCAGGGCGCTCTCGTCGAGGGCCTGCGCCACGCTGCGCTCGATCAGCGGCGAGCGGCGGGCGTCGCCGTATTTCTCGGCGTCGGCGCGCAGTTCGTCCTTGATGAGGCCCTTGAGCTTGGCCGGCGACTTCAGCAGCACGTTGATGCGCGCGCGCTCTTCCTCGAGCTTGTCGCGTTCTTCGGTGATCTTCATTTCCTCGAGGCGGGCAAGCTGGCGCAGCTTGGTTTCGAGGATGTAGTCGGCCTGCTCCTCATCGAGGCGGAAGCGGGCGATCAGCACCGGCTTGGGCTCGTCCTCGGTGCGGACGATGCGGATCACCTCGTCGAGGTTGAGGTACGCGATGCGCAACGCCTCGAGCAAATGCAGGCGACGTTCCACGCGGCCCAGGCGATGGTTCAGGCGGCGGGTGACGGTGTCGGTGCGGAAGCGCAGCCACTCGCCGAGTACCGTCTTGAGATCCTTCACCTGGGGACGGCCGTCGAGGCCGATCATGTTCAGGTTGACGCGGAAGCTCTTTTCCAGGTCGGTGGTGGCGAAGAGGTGCTGCATCATCTCGTCGGCGTCGACGCGGTTGGAGCGCGGCACGATGACGAGGCGGATGGGATTCTCGTGATCGGATTCGTCGCGGAGATCCTCGATCATCGGCAGTTTCTTCAGGCGCATCTGCGCCGCGATCTGCTCGAGGATCTTCGACGGCGACACCTGGTGCGGCAGCGCGGTGATGACGATGTTGCTTTCTTCGCGCACGTAGACGGCGCGCGCGCGCACCGAGCCGTTGCCGGTCTGGTACATCGCCACCAGCTCTCGGCGTGGCGTGATGATTTCGGCCGTGGTGGGGTAATCCGGGCCCTGCACGTGTTCGCACAGGTCGGCCACCGTGGCATCCGGATCGTCGAGCAGGCGGATGCAGGCGCTGGCGATCTCGCGCAGGTTGTGCGGCGGGATATCGGTGGCCATGCCCACGGCGATGCCCATGGAGCCGTTGAGCAGCACGTGCGGCACGCGGGCGGGCAGCCACGAGGGCTCTTCCATGGTGCCGTCGAAGTTCGGCACCCAGTCGACGGTGCCGTGGCCCAGCTCGGAAAGCAGGATCTCGGCGATGGGGGTGAGACGCGACTCGGTGTAACGCATGGCCGCGAAGCTCTTCGGGTCGTCCGGCGAGCCGAAGTTGCCGTGGCCGTCCACCAGCGGGTAGCGGTAGGAGAACGGCTGGGCCATGAGCACCATGGCCTCGTAACAGGCCGAGTCGCCATGGGGGTGGAATTTGCCGATGACGTCGCCGATGGTGCGGGCGGACTTCTTGGGCTTGGCCGTGGCGGCCAGGCTCAGCTCGCTCATGGCGTAGACGATACGGCGCTGCACGGGCTTCAGGCCGTCGCCCACGAAGGGCAGGGCACGGTCGAGCACCACGTACATGGAGTAATCGAGGTAGGCCCGCTCGGCGTACTCCTTGAGCGGGATCTGTTCGTAATTGGCTTGCAGATTCATGGGCTTGGCTGTCCTTCTGGCGCGCCACGGCGCGTCGTAACCGGACGATGGTGCCAGAAAGGCGTCTCAGGGGTGTAGACCGGCGATGGGTTCGAGTGGATCGCTCCGCGGGAATTCGCCGATACGATCGGCTCCCACCCCATCGGCAGGAAGCTCCCTACCGGAGGGGTGGGAGCCGATCGTATCGGCGAACCGGGCGCCCTCAGCGCATGGACTTGCCCGCGTCCACATCCTCGATGAACTTCACCAGCCCGGTGAAATACGTCTGCTGATCGTCGTACATCGCCAGGTGCGAGCCGTTGGGGCACGACAGGAACCGTCCCTGCGGCAACCGTTTCGCCATCGATGCCATGTACTCGGGGTCCATCGTGTCGTGGGCGGGGCCGATCACCAGGGTAGGGACCTTGATCTTCGCCAGGTCGTCGAAGCGATCCCAGTGCTCGAGCTTACCGCTCAGGCCCAGCTCGCTGGGGCCCTGCATGGACACGTAGATCTGTGGATTGATATGCGAGAACGAGCGGATCACCGGCTCCGGCCACTGCGCGTACGGCATGCGCAGGATGTGCTTCTCGTAGTGCATGGGGATGAGGATCTTCATGTACCGCGGATCGTCGGTCTTGCCCTCGGCTTCCAGGCGCTTGACCTCGGCGAGGCTGGCGGGGTCCATGGCGGGCATCAGCACGTTCTTGGCGTAGGCGATGTAGGCCGGCGCGCTGGCCATCATGTCGGAGATGATCAGGCCCTTGAGGTGCTGCTGGTACTTGAGCGCGTAGTCGATGGCGAGGATGCCGCCCCACGAGTGGCCCAGCAGGTAGAAGTTGTTTTTGTCCAGGTGCAGCGCCTGGCGCACCTGCTCCACTTCCTCGACGAAACGGGGCAGGTCCCACAACGATTCGTCGGTGGGATGGTCGCTGTTACCGGAGCCGAGCTGGTCGTAGTAGTAGTACTCGATGCCCTGGCCGGGAAAGAAGCTGTCGAATACTTCCATGTACTCATGGGTGGCGCCCGGGCCACCGTGCAGCAGGAGCACCTTGACCGTGGGGTTGTTGCCCGTGCGCTTCGTCCAGACGCGGAATGTTCCCTTCGGCGTGTCGATGGTGATCATCTTCACGCCGCCGTCCAGCGGTTTGGCGTCGCGGGAGTTGTCGAAGTAGGACGGCGGGGGCGACGCGGCATGAGAGATGCCGGCCGTCACGAAAAGCAGTGACAGGATGGCGATGAGGCGGCGCATGGTCGTCGGATGGCCGATGAATGAGGAGATCGCACTATCCTGCGAGGGAACGGCCCTGTCCAGGCCGTTCCCCCTGGCAAACAGGCTTTGCGATCAGAGCTGGAAATCCGCCGCCACCGGGAAATGGTCGGACGGGTAGTGGCCGTTCTTCGAGGTGGTGATGGTGCGCTGGGAGGTCGCTTCCACGCCCCGGTAGAGGATCCAGTCGATCCGCTTGGTCGCCTTGCCGGTGAAAGCATGGAAGGTGTCGTCCGGGCCCTCGTGCGACGCGGCGCTGGTGCGCGCGTCCTTCAGCGTCTGGGTGAGCACGGCGTGCGATTCGCTTTCCGGACCGGTGTTGAAATCGCCGGTGAGGATCGCCGGCACGCCGGCCGGCAGCTTGGCGATCCAGTTCGCGATCTCGCGGGCGCCCTTCGTGCGGGCGTCTTCGTCCTGGTCGCGGTAGGGCAGGTGGGTATCCAGCAGATAAAAACGCTTGTGATCGGCGATGCGTTCGAACAGCGCCCAGTTCACCATGCGCGGCATGGGATGGCCCCAGGTGATGCTGCCGACCTTGTCCGGCGTGTCGGAAAGCCAGAAATCCCCTTGCTCGACCACCTTCAGGCGGTCCTTCTTGTAGAAGATGCCCATGTGTTCGTCGTCGTGACCGCCATACCGGTCGCGGCCGAACCAGGTGTACGCGGGCAACCGGGCCACCGTATCGTCGCCCTGTACCTTGCCCAGCTCCTGGGTGCCGATCACGTCGGGGTCGACCTGGCGGATGGTATCGGCGAAGAGATCGCGGCGCATCTCCCAGCGGTCGGGGCCGTCCTTGCCGGTAACGGTGCGGACGTTGAACGACATCACCTTGAGGTCGGCGGCGGAGGCGGGCAGGGCGAGAACGGCGAAGGCGGCGACGGCGAGGATTCGGATCATCGAGGGGCTTCCGGCAGGGACGATCCCTACACTATATAGGCGTCGGTCTTTCGCGACGTGACAGAATAGGCGGGTTGCAAGGCCTTTTCCGGAGTTTCCATGACCGACCGCGACGATGACGCCTCCAGCGGCAACGGCCGCCGTATCGCCCTGGCCATCGTGCTGATCGCTTTCGTCGCCTCGGTGACCACGGCGATGCTGGCGTTCACCGCCTCCAAGCGGGCGAACGAACGCGATGCCGCGGGAATGGTGGCGGATGCCGCCGACCTGCACGGCATGCTCTCCAACTGGACGATGCAACGCGATGCCGTGCTGGCCCTGCCCGCCGCCGATCGCGGAGCGGCCCTGGCCACGCTCGACGGGCGCACGAGCCTGCTGGCAGCGTGGAAGCCACGGACGCCTTGCGGCGCGCAGGCGCGCGATTGGCTCGACGAGAAACTGCGTGGCCTGGGAGCGCAGATACGCAACGGCGAAACAAGGCCCGTCGACCTGTCCGCCGAGCTGGACCGTTCGCTGAAGGATTGCCGGGATATGCGCGGCCGCGACGTCAACATCTGAACACGACCTTCGCCGTGCGCTGCGTTTGTCCACAGGCGATGTGGATAGCGCCTGCATAAGCATGTGGACAAGTCCGATTCGGCGTTGCGCGACAGCGGCTTGCGTTGCGCTGGTCATCCGATGACCAGCCTTCCGGGAACTATCCACATCCGGTGTGGACAGTTCCTGCATAAGCATGTTGATAACTTCCCTTCGTCCTTGCCGGGCAAGCACTTACCTTGCGCTGGTCAACGAATCGCCAGCGCCGCGAACGTCAGCTGACGCCCGTCGGGCCATCGAGCACGTTGCGGACCTTGCGTAGCAGGTCCATCCGCGCATAGGGCTTGTTGATCACGTCGAAGGCCACTCCGCCGGCGTCGGTGCGCTCGATGGACGTGGACGCGTAGCCCGTGGTGAGCAGCACCTTGAGGTTGGGATGGATCGACCGGGCGCGACGGGCCAGCGCCACGCCGTTGAGCCGGCCCGGCATCACGACGTCGGTGAACAGCAAGGCGAAGTCGCGATCGCGCTCGAGCAGGTGCAAGGCCTCCTGCGCATCGGTCAGGGAGACCACGCCGTAGCCATGGCTCTCGAGGATGGCATGCGCCAGTTCGGCCAGGTCGGCGCGGTCGTCGACCACGAGGATGCGCTCGTGTCCCGTACGGTCGGTGGAACGGTCGATGCGCGGCACGCGGTTGCCTTCGCGGTGATCGATGCCATCGTCCGTGGCGGGGAAATACAACGTGATGGTGGAGCCTTCGCCAACCGTCGAGTCGATGGCGACCGCACCGCCGGACTGGCGGGCGAAGCCGTACACCATCGAGAGCCCCAGTCCCGTGCCCTTGCCTTCTTCCTTGGTGGTGAAGAAGGGGTCCATGACGTGCGCGAGCACGTCCGACGTCATGCCCGTGCCGGTGTCGATCACGTCGATGGCCACGAAGTCGCCGCTGCGCGTGGCGAGATCGCCATGGTGGGCGACTTCCAAAGGCGTCGCGTTACGGGTTCGTATCACGAGGGATTTCTTTTCGAGCCCTTGCATGGCGTCGCGCGCATTGATGGCGACGTTGAGCAGGGCCACCTCGGTCTGGGTGGGGTCCAGCCGCGCGTTTCTCACATCGGGGGACAGCTCCAGTTCCAGGTGCACGTCGTCGCCGAGCGCGCGGGAAATCATGTCCTGCAGGTTGGACACGACATGATTGGGATTGATGACCCGGCCCTGGAGCGTCTGCTTGCGCGCGAAGGCCAGGAGCTGCGACGTGAGCGTGGAGGCGCGGCGAATGGCGTTCCGGGTACTGCCGACGAAGTTGAGCAGGCGCGACATGTCGGGCTTGGGGCCTGACAAGCCGGCTTCGATCGCCTCGACGTAGCCCACCATGACCTGCAGCAGGTTGTTGAAGTCGTGGGCGATGCCACCGGTGAGCTGGCCGAGCGCTTCCATCTTCTGCGCCTGCCTCAACGCATCCTCGGCGTCGCGTCGACGGCTGACGTCGAGCTGCGAGGCGAAGAAATAGATCACCTCGCCGTGCTTGTCGTACACGGGAGAGATGAACAACGCGTTCCAGAAGGTGGAACCGTCTTTCTTGTAGTTAAGGATCTCGGTGGAGATCTCGCGTTTGGCGGCCACCGCGTCGCGAACGGCCGAGATGGTCACGCGGTCGGTGGCCGGGCCCTGGAGAAGGCGGCAGTTGTTGCCGATCAGCTCCTCCATGGAATACCCGGTCATACGGACGAACGCGGGGTTGGCGAAGATGATCGGGTTATCCGGCCGATGCGGATCGGTCACGATCATCGGCATGCGGGTCGTGGCCACCGCGGCGAAGAAGATGTCTTCGTGGGGATGATCCATGCCCTCGTAGAGCACGTGCATCCCGTTGCCTTCGGAAGGCAGGTTGTCATCGGCCATCGCTTCGCCTTTATCGGAAAGATGGGCGGATTTTCTCATACGAGCGCCTTCCCTTCGTCGGGGCTCGTCTTCACATTCGTCAACGGCTCATGCTCGGATTCAGCCGCCGTCTAACCCAATATTCAACGAGCGTGAAGGAATCGTCGACGTTATTCCAAGCGCCACCGTTGTCGCAGCGCCCCCGCTCGCTTCTGGATCTCAAGCAGGCGCTCCGGCGAAAGCCGTTCCAGTGATCGCCACTGCAAGGCCGCACGCGGGTGGTGGGCGAAGCGCGCCTTGTGCCGCCGGAGGAAATCCCAGTAAAGCGTGGTGAACGGGCAGGCATCGTCGCCCGTCGCTTCACCGGGCCGATAACGGCAGCCTTCGCAGTAATCGCTCATGCGCTGGATGTAACGCCCCGACGCGGCGTACGGCTTGGACACCATTCGCCCTCCGTCGGAGAACTGGCTCATGCCCAGGGTATTGGGTGCTTCCACCCATTCCACGGCATCCACGTAGATTGCCAGGTACCAGGCGTGCACTTGCGCGGGTTCGACGCCGAGCAGCATGGCGAAATTGCCGGTGACCATCAGGCGCTGGATGTGATGTGCGTAACCGTGAGCGAGTGTCTGGCCGATCACCTGGGCCATGCATCGCATGTCGGTGTCCGCGTTCCAGTAGAAATCGGGCAACGCGCCGTGGGCCTTCAAGGCATTGCCCGCGAGCAGGCGATCGGGGTTCAGCCAGTAGACGCCGCGAACGAACTCGCGCCAACCCAGCACCTGGCGTATGAAACCTTCCGCCGACGCGAGGGGCACCTTTCCTTCGTCGAAACGCTTCGATGCGGCGGCGATGACTTCCCTGGGCGAAAGCAGCTTGAGGTTCAGCGACGTCGACAGGCGGGCGTGATAGAGCCACGGCTGGTCCGTCCACATGGCGTCCTGCCATTGGCCGAAGGCGGGAAGGCGATGGTCGAGGAAGTCACGCAGGGCCTGCCTGGCCTGGTCGCGCGTCACCGGCCAGTCGAATGCGTCGAGACTGCCGGGATGATCGGTGAAAGCCGCTTCCACGTCGGCGATGGCGGCTTTCGTCAGCTCGTCAGGCGCGAAGCGTTTGGGCGCGGGCACCCAACCGGGGCCTTCACGACCGAAATGACCGCGGTTGTCCGCGTCGTAGTTCCATTGGCCGCCGACCGGTTGATCGCCGTCCATGAGCACGTCATGGCGGACGCGCATCCAGCGATAGAAGTGCTCCATCCTGAGTTGCGTCTTGCCCCTGGCCCAGTCCGCGAAGTCGTCGGCCGATACGAGGAAGTGCCGATCGGGGCGTTCCACGTACTCCACCCCGCAGGCTGTCGCGACATCGCGTATCGCCACGCGAAGCCGGTGTTCGCCAGGGCGCACCACCACCAGGCGCGCAGGACGGTGATGCCGCAAGGCCTTTTCGAGCCATTCGGGCAGCGAGTCGGGTCCGGGCTGGTGCAGGTGCGTGTACTCCAGCGGGAAGCCGTCGTCCCGCAGCTGTCGGGCGAAGTGCCGCATGGCCGCAAGGAACAGCGCGATCCGTGCCTTGTGCGACCAGACGTGTTCGCCTTCGCCGCGCCGTTCGGCCATCCACACGAGGTCGGTTTGCGGGTCGAAATCGTCGAACACGTGCGATTGGCGGTCGAGCTGATCGCCCAGGACGACGACGAGATGGCGCATGGCGGGTTTCCGCGGCAGGGGATGCCATTGTCCACTCGGCTCCCGTCAAAACGGGGCGAACGGAGGGCTTTGCGAAAAAGGCGCTGCCGTTATCCACAAGGCATGTGGACAGCGCCTGCATAACCGTGTGGACAAGTCCGGTTTCGCACGACTCGACAAGCACTTGCGTTGTATTGGTCAATCCGCCGCCACCTCGGTGCCGACCCCGGGACAGCTATCCACAGCCGATGTGGATACTCCCTGCATAAGCATGTGGATAAACCGGACTTGCCCAGGCGCGACAAGGTCTTGCGTTACGTTGGTCAACCCGTGACCAGGGCGCCCGAGTGTCCGCGGTGCCTCGCTGGCAACCCGGTTCCGGGCGTGCCGACGGTTTCTATCCACAGCGCGTGTGGAAAGCGCCTGCATAACCGTGTGGATAAATACCGATCCCGCTTACGGGACAAACGGTTAGCTTGAGCTGGTCAACGAATGCCCAGGTCTCGTGCCCTGTCCGTGGTTCTATCCACAGCGAATGTGGATAGCGCCTGCATAAGCATGTGGATAAGCCCGATCGCCCCAGTCGCGACAAGGCCTTGCGTTGCACTGGCTAGCGAGTGATCACGACGGCGACGGCTCGTGGCGCGCCACGGCGACGGCGATCACGCCTCCGCAGATCAGCATGCACAGGGCCAGGATGGTCGTCGGTTCGAGGGACGAGGTCACCTCGGCGTTCGCCAGGAAGCGTCCCAGGATGGCGGAGGACGCATTGAAGGTGGCATGTATCGCGATCGCCACCAGCACGCTTCGTCCGGAAAGATCGAAACACAGGTTGATGATGAAGCCGAAGCCGATCACCAGCACCGCATACGTCCACATCGGCGCGCCGTTCCAGGTCGGTACGAGGAAAAGCGGCAAATGCCAGCCGAACCATAGCGTTCCCAGCAGGAGCCAGGCGCGGAGCCGGCCGAGCCGGGCTTCCATCAGCGGCAGCGCGAATCCCCGCCAGCCCGGTTCTTCACCGATGGGTCCCGCCATCAGCGCGGCGCGCGCGATCGCGAGGGGATATCCCGCGAACGCGAGCCAGTTCGCGCCGCCGAGGCGACCCTGGGTCATCCACAGGCTTGGCCCGATGATGAAGGCCAGCACGATCAGTAGCAGTCCCAACCCATAGGCCGCGAGCGACACAAGGGGGCAGAAGCCTCTCACGGGCCACGCGCGACCGGTGACGCCACGCACGATGACCGCCGAAACCAGCGGGGCATAGCTTCCCGGAAGCGTGTACCAGAGCGATCCGCGGATCGGTAGCCATCCCAGGCCCGCCCGGGAGAGGTACAGCGGCGCCCACGCGATCCATGCCAGCAGGTAGGCCAGCAGAAAAAAAGCGACGAGTGGATGCCGGACCATGCGGTCCCGGATGCTCCTGAACATGCCTTCGTCCCCGTAACGTCGTCGCGCGATTTAAGCAGCACGGCGACGTCGCGTCATGATGCGACGCATCGATGTCCGGGAGGCGATTCCTTGCGAACGCCGGCGAATCAGGGTGCCGGACACCGGTCGTCACCAAGGCATCACGGGGGCCTGCGCTACAACGACCGACTATGACCTCATCATCAAGGGAGCGCGCCACGACGCACGACCAGCCGCTGGCTGGGCGGCGGTACCTGGTGCTCGAGGACGATTACCTTATCGCGACGGCGCTGGCGGACATGCTCATGTCCCAAGGCGCGTCGGTGGCCGGTCCGGTGGCGAGCGTCATCGACGCAGGACATCTGCTGGAAAAGGCCGACCGCCTGGATGGGGCCATCGTCGACATCAACGTGGCGGGCACAGTGGCCTACGGCATTGTCGAACTACTGGAAGAACGGGGCGTGCCCTGCATTTTCGTGACGGGATACAAAGCCTCGGGCATCCCCGAGCGTTTCTCCCATATACCTTGCATCGAGAAGCCCACCGGTTGCTCGGCCATCATCGATGCCTTGCGACGCCTTCCTGGCGGGCATGTCGTCCCGGGCGCATAGGCACGCCGACATCGTGACCGTGGGCAAGCGCCAGAACCGCTGCGTTCGCATGATCATGTTCGTGTCGAAGGCGCCTCGCGGCGGCCAGGCGCCTTCGACAGGGTGTCAGGCCGTGGCCCGGTGCTCGACCAGAGCCAGTTCCCGATACTGAGCGGGGCGCGCCTGCCGCAGCCACATGCTGTAGGCGAGACCGCCGAACAGCGTCGCGACGTACGACAGGGGCAGCAAGGCCACGAAAGGCGTATCGACCGTGGAGAGCAGGGTGAAATTCACGCACACCGTGGTCAGCGCGACCGAGAGGCCGATCGCGGCGCACACGGAAGCCACGATGACGACGGGCCCCGCTTCCCTGGCGCGACGGAATACGTAGAACACGATGGCAATGGCGGCGGTGGCCTGCAGGCCGATGATGCCGAGCGTGCCCAGGCCGATGAGCACCGGAATGATGGCGGCGTACGGATCGGTGGAGGACGAGGCGATCGCGATCAGGCAGAGCGCCGTGGCGGCCGACATGCAGAGCGTCGCCGTCACCGGCACGTTGCGCGTTTCGTCGAACCGGGCCAGCTTGCGCGGCAGGAGGCCTTCCCGTGCCAGTGCGAAGATGTAACGCGATGCGGCCGCGTGGATGGCGATATACGTCGCCAGCATCGAGGTGCAAAGCAGAAGTCCGGCGATGTCCGACGCGGTCTCGCCATCGTACTGCTTGATCAGGTCGAGCATGAGCGTGCCGCCATGCGCGACGGCTTGCGCCTTCACGTCGCCGGGGCTGAGCGCGCCAACGGTGATCCACGCCGTGACCAGGTAGAACGATCCGATCAGGACGACCGACACGTAGCTGGCCAACGGGATGCTGCGCACCGGATCGGCGGCTTCCTTGGAATAGAGCGCGCCCGATTCGAAGCCGACGAAACAGGTGAATGCGGTCATCAGCGACACGCCGATGCCCGGGGCCAACCACTGGCCCGGCGTGAAGGACGAAAGCGGAAATGCCGCCCAGCCTCGTGCCGCGACCACGCTGACATCGAACACCACCAGTACGGCGGTCTCGACGATGATGATGGCGGCCAGCAGCTTGGTCGACGCATCCATCGACCGGTAGTTGAGGATGCCCACGACGATGGCGGATAGAACGGCGAAGACCGTCCACGTCACCTTGTGCCCGAGTGCGATGGACACCTGCTCGTCGAAGTAGCCGCACGCCGCGGCGAGACCGAAGGTGAATGCGCCATACGACACGATGGCGGAATACGCCGTTCCCACGCCGAGTGGTTTGCCCAGGCCCTCGGCCACGTACGTGTAGAACGCGCCGGTGCTGACCACGCGACGGCCGATGAACGCATAGCCGACGGTGAATGCCACGAGGATGAGGCCCGCGATCAGGAAGGCTACCGGTACGTGGGCGCCCGTGCCGCGCGAGATGGCGATGGGGAGGTTGCCGATCATCGAGGCCAGCGGGGCGGCGGCGGCCAGCACCATGAAGACGATGAATCGGGTGGAAAGCTTATGGGTGCGCGTCGACGGCGCGTCGGGACGGCTCACGGTTGATCCTGAAGGCGATGATAGGCAGGGAAGGGCGGGTGGGGAATCCGCCCCGGGAAAGGAGTGGCTCCTGGGCGATCATTCTATAATGATCGTTATAAATCGAACGATACGCTTGCCCGTTCCACGCACGCCCGCTCCCGTGCCACTTGGCGACGGGAATGGTATGTGCCCACGGTGTGGCTGATAAGCGATGGAAAAAGAAGGTATGGAGGCTGGCAAGCGCTCCATGAGACGTGCCCCGGATCGGCACTCCGCAAGCTGGACTACCGCGCGAGAGGCCGCCTAGTACCCCGCCTTCACCGCATTCGCCAGGCGATAGGCGGCCTGGCGCACGGAGACGGGACCCGCACGCAGGCGGCAGCAGGCCACGATGCCCTTCGCGCGGCTAGCGAGCCCCAAGGCACGCTCTTGCTGCGCACGCTGGCGTATCAGGTGTGCGCGGAATTCCACCTCCATCATGTCGTCCTCGTCCAGCGCGGCGAACAAGGCGCGGAGGTCGAGAACGATGAGGTCGTGGGAGGTCCATGACTGGATGGAAATCGGACTCATGGGGCCAGCGTGCCGGGGATATCTTCAAGGGAATGGCGACGAATGGCATGCGCGAGGTGATGAAGCGTGGCGCGTGGCCAGCTTCGTGAAGAAGCTGTCGCTTCTATCTTCACGCGGCATGTGCCCTGGTTTGATGCGTAGCGGCTTAGTAAAGCAGACCACCGTGTGTTGCCGGGGAAGGCCGATGGCGTCGAACCATCACGTGGAAGGGAAGGGGGAAACCCCCAGCGCCGTGGGACGAAGTGTGCTGGCGCGGCTGGGCGTGCTCGTGGTTTTACTGCTGATTTTCGCCGGGTTGATCGTTTTCCTGGTGCAGGCGCTGGAACCTGGCAGGTAAGCCACTCGGACATGGCGCAGCAGCGGAAGGCGCGGTGCCATGAAGCGGCGACGTCATGCGGGAGGTTCGGCGCTTTCCGGTGCCGTCTTCGGCGTTCCGGCATCCGCATGCAGGGTCACCTGGGGCATCGACCAGTCATGGAGCCATGCCCAAAGCCCCACGCTCGCTATCAGCGGCACGACCAGATCCGTATCGTTCGCCCCGTCCAGCAGCCATAGCGAGACGAGGATCATGCCACCCACCATGGCGGCGGCGATGGCCAGGTCTCGCGCGCAGGCTCGCCATGCATGCATCCGTTCCAGATGGGCCAGGGCCTCCACGGCGACCACGCGATGCGTTCGCATGACGAAAGCGGGATCGTCGTGGGTCTCGTCGGTTTGCAATACGTCGTGAAGCGAGGGTTGGCTGTCGGGGATCATCGGGACGACTCCAGGGGGACGGAGAGGCGGCGCCTCACCACCTCACGTGCGCGAGCTATCACGCTCTTGAGCGTGCCAAGGGGGAGGCCCATCAGTTGGGCCGCTTCGGTGTGCGACCACCCTTCGGCATCGCACAGCAGCAGGCACGCGCGTTCACGGACCGGCAGTTCGGCCAGGGCCGCCGCCACATCCAGCCGTGCGCCGAGATTGGGTTCGTCGGCACCGACGGGTTCCGCCGCACGGGTGTGCTTTCGTTGCACGTGCTGCTCGTGGCGCTCATGGTCAAGAAACACCCGCCACCCGATGCGCACGAGCCAGGCGGGATAGCTGCTCGAGGTGTCGCTGCCATCGAATTGCCGGCAGCGCTGCCACGCGCGCACGAACGTCTCCTGGGCCAGGTCGTCGGCCGTGCTCGGTTGGCCGCAGAGCTTGCGCAGGAAACCGCGCAGCCGCGACTGGTGCCGCGCGACCAGCACGTCGAATGCCGCGCGGTCGCCGGCGATGACCCGGCGATTGAGTGCGTCGTCCGTGATGCATTCTTCAAGGGGCACGCGCGGAACGCCGGGCCATGAGCACCAGGACGAGCCCCGTGAGCAACGGGAAGAGCGCCGCGCCGGCAGCCGCCCGCATCGCGGCTTCGCCGGCCTGCAGCACCACGCAGCCGCCACAGGCCAGGCCGATGGCGATGAGTACCCAGCCGTTGCGCCGATCGACGGCGGCACGCTCGGCCGCCGGCGCGCGACCGAGCGCGCGGTCCAGCTGCTCGGTCGTCAATGGCACGCCGGCATCCAGGGCACGGCGCAGCGTGCGGTGCAACAGCGCGACCATGGCCAGCCGCACCAACTGGTGGATCACGATCAGCAGGGCCAGCGCGATGATCACGCTGCCGAGGAAATGGGCGTCGAACATAAGAGCCTCCGGTCTGGTGCTGCCATAACGCCTGCCGCGGGTGGTTTGGATGAGGTCCGTCGCTCATCCATATCGCAGGTGAGCCGCGTTGATGCTGCACCGGCCCCGCGCCTCCCTGGAGCATCCCATGAAACCTTCCCGTGCCCTCCTGCTCGTCGGCGTGCTGGCCTGCCATGCTCACGCCCACGCGGCGGAGCCAACCTCGCCGACACCCTCGTTACCGGTGCCGGCTGCGCCCGCGACGAAGCCGGGCGACGACTTCGACCGCTTCGTCAACGGCACCTGGGCCGACAGTCATCCGATGCCCGGCGATCGCGGCTGGATCGGCACCTGGCCGGAGCTGCAAGCGCGCGCGGAGGCGCAGTCGCGCGAGCTGGTCGAGCGAGCCGTGCAGGACGGCTCGCCGATGGGCAGGCTCTACGCCAGCGCATTGAACCAGGAGGCGCGCGACCGGCGCGGCATGGCACCGTTGCGCGCGACCTTGGCCGAGATCGACGCCGTGCACGATGCGGAGAGCCTGGTGGTGATGCTGGCGCGCCTGGCGCGCATCGATGTCGGCGCGGTGGTCATCCCCATGATCGGCGAAGACGACCGTGCGCCGGGGCAGCGTCTTCTTGCCGTGCGTCAAGCGAAGGTTGGCCTGCCGAACCCGGCGGATTACACGGTGGCCGACGGCCCCGGCGTTGCACGCAGAGACGCCTATCGCCGCTTCCTGGCCGCCCTGCTCGAGGCCTCCGGCGCACCCCGGGAGCGGATAAAACCGCGGGTGGACGCGGTGCTGCAACTCGAGGGACGCCTGGCGGCCGCCCAGACCTCGCTCGCGGACCAGCGCGATGCGATGGCGGGCTATCGGCCCGCCGATGTGCACGCCCTCGGGCAACGGTTGCCCCAGTTCGCATGGGGACGGTGGCTCGCGGCGCTCGGGGCAACCGGGGTCCAGCGGGTGAACGTGCCCTTCCAGCAGGCCCTGGCCGCGCAGTGGGCGATCGTCCGGCGCGCACCGCTGGACGTGGTGCGCGACTTTCTGATCCTGAAGACCCTGGGCGCTTACAGCCGGTACATGTCGGGCCCTTTGGCGGCCGCCCGTTTCGCGTACTACGGCACGGCGCTTCGGGGTGTCACGGTCGAGCCACCCGCGTGGCGGCAAGGCATGGATCGGGTAACCAACCTCATGCCCGAGGCGCTCGGTCGCGCCTACGCCGCCCGGTATTTCTCGCCGGCGGCGAAAACCCAGGCCGTCGCCCTGGCCGAGGCGGTGCGCCGCGCCCTGGCCGGACGCGTGGCCCGGGCGACATGGTTGTCGGTCGCCGCTCGCGAGGGTGTCCAAGCCAAGTTAATGCGCACGCGCCTGAGCATCGGATACCCCGAAGTGTGGCCCGACGTTCCCGACGTGGACATCCGCGAAGACGACTTGGCCGGCAACGTCCTCCGCCTCAACGCCTGGCGTTTCGATCGGGCCATCGGCGATCTGGCTCTCCCCATCGACCGGGCATCGTGGACGTCTCCGGTCCAGGTGCCGAATGCCTATGCCAGCGCGTCGGCCAACCATATCGTCTTTCCCGCCGCGCTCCTGCAGCCGCCGATGTTCGATCCGGCGGCCACCGCGGCGGAGAACTACGGCCGCATCGGCGCCACCATCGGTCACGAGCTGAGCCACCTGTTCGACGACCAGGGGCGTCACTACGATGCCGATGGCCGATTGCGCGAGACGTGGACGAGCGACGACGTGCAACGATTCGACGCGCGCGCGGGAGCCTTGCAAAAGCAGCTCGAGGGCTATGCGCCGCTGCCTGGCGAGCGCGTCGATGGATCGCTGGTGCTGGGCGAATCGGTTGCCGACCTGGCGGGACTCGAGGCCGCCTACGACGCGTTCGTGCAGGCCGAGCCGGGCTCGGGGCACGCGCGCCGGGCCTCCGATCGCCGTTTCTTCGTGGCCTGGGCCGAGTTGTGGCGCAGCCGGTACCAACCCGCTTATCTGCGCACGCTGCTGCACACCGATGCGCATCCGCCGGGAAGCGTCCGGCTGTCGACCGTGCGCAACCTCGATGCGTGGTACGAGGCCTTCGCGGTGCCGTCGAATGCGGCGCTCTACCTGGCCCCCGAAGCCCGGGTGCGCATGTGGTGAGCCGGCGCCCCATCCGATGCGCGGCAGGTCCGCTTACTTCGTCGTATAGCCGCCGTTGATGAGGATGGTCTGGCCGGTGATCCACCAGCCGTCGCTGACCAGGTGACGGATGAAGGGCACCACGTCCTCGATGTCGGTGAGCCCTGTCTTGGTGAAGGAGGAGAGCGCCGCCGCCGTCTTGTGATAAGCCACCGCATCGTCCCCTTCGGCCGGGTAGAAGAACGGGGTATCCATCGGGCCGGGACCCACGGCCGTGACCGAAATGCCGCGCTCGCCGAATTCCTTCGCCGCGGCGCGTGTGAAGTGCTCCACCGGCGCCTTGGTACCGGCATAGGCGGCGTAGAACGGCGTGAACGCGCCCAGCAGCGACGTCACCAGGGTGCAGATCTTGCCGTGGTCGTTGACGTGCTTGCCGGCCTCCTTGAGGAAGAAGAACGCCGTCTTGGCGTTGACCGCGGCCATCTCGTCGTATTCGGCCTCGCTGATGTCGATCATCGGCTTCTTCAGCACCTTGCCCACGGTGTTGACGGCGATGTCGGGGCGGCCGACGGCGGCCACGGTGTCGGCGAAAAGTTTTTCCACGGCGGCCGCGGTGGTCAGGTCGCCCTGCAGTGCGATGGCCTTCGCGCCGACCTGCTCGATGGCGCTCACCGTGCGCTGGGCATCGGCCTGGCTGGCCGCGCTGTTGTAGTGGACGACGACGGCCTTGGCCCCGTGGGTCGCGAGGTCGCGCGCAATCAGGCCGCCGAGGTTCTTGGCGCCGCCCGCGATCAGGACGGTCTTGCCGTGGATGCTGTGTCGGTCCATGCGTAACTCCTCGAGCCAGTGAAGGGTTTCCTGAGCTTAGAAAACTCCTTTTTCTGAATAAATCATCGAGATCGAGATAGACTGTACATAAATCACGACGAATGGCTCCATGCGTGGATCGCATCGACCAATTACGGATCTTCCTGCGTGTCGCGCAAAGCGGCGGTTTCTTCATGGCGGCCGATCAACTGGGGCTGCCCCGGCCGACGGTCTCGCTGGCGGTCCAGCAGTTGGAGGCCCGCCTGGGTACGCGGCTGTTCAATCGCACGACCCGCCGGGTGAGCCTGACCCGTGACGGCGAGGCGTTGCTGGAACGCGCCATCGCGCTCGTGGCCGACAGCGAGGAACTGGAGCAGCAATTCCGACCCTCCGGCGAGACGCTGCGCGGGCGCCTGCGGGTGGAACTGCCCAGCCGTATCGCCCGCCGCATCGTGGCGCCGCGCTTGCCCGGGTTTTTCGCCCTGCACCCGGGCATCGAGCTCGAACTGGGTTCCAGCGATCGCGTGGTCGACCTCGTGCACGAGGGCATCGACTGCGCGCTGCGCGTGGGGGAGCTGGAATCCAGCAGCCTGGTGGCGCGGCCGCTGGGAGTGTTCCGGCTGATCCACGCCGCCAGCCCGGATTACCTCGCACGTCACGGCACTCCAAGGACGCCGGCCGATCTCTGTCACCATCTCGCCGTCGGCTACGCATCGCCGGGTAACGGACGCGCCACGCCGTGGGAATGGCTGGCGGACGGCAGGCTTCAGTCACGCCCCATGACGTCCCAGGTCTCGGCGAACAATGCCGAGAACTATATCGCCTGCTGTCTGGCGGGCCTGGGCATGATCCAGATTCCGGAGTTCGACGTACGCGAGCACCTGGAACGCGGCGAGCTGGCGGCGGTGTTGCAGGACTGGCCGCCTCCCTCGATGCCAGTGCAGATGGTCTATCCGCATCGACGCCACCTGTCGCGTCGCGTGCAGGCTTTCAGTGATTGGCTGGCCGGGGTGATGGCCGGTTACGTGGAAGCGGCGCGTCCCTGACTGAGCGGACGCAGCCGGTCAGGTCAGGCCGAGCTTCTTGCCGACGGCGAAGGTCACGAACAACAAGATCAGTAGCGTCGGCACGAAAACGGCCACCACCTTACCGACCGTGCGCAGTACCGCGCGCCGCTCGGCATGCCGACCCTTCTTTCCCTGGTCGTAATGCCATTTGACGGCCAGGAACATGCCGGTGCCGAACACGAGCACCTTGAAGGTGATGAAGACGACGGGGACCCAGTCCACTTGTGTATTTCCAGGCTATGGCTGATCGCTATCGTCGTAGGAGGACCCACGACGCTGCTCCATAAGCTCCATGTTTCTCAAGCAAGCATGATGCCGAGGTTCGCGAACATGCTAGCCGGAAATCGTTTCCCTGCGTTGAGACAAATTGTCCCACCGATAACCACCGGTCATCGCCCACGGGACGACGGGGCCGGACGGCATCTCCGCCCCGACATGCCGTCATTTCCCTTTCTGGCCGTCTTGCGAAATGACCTGACCCGGTTTCGCAACGTGGAAGGGCGTCCGCGGAGCTACGCTGCCTGTCGTCCGCGACACGCGCCCCTAGCCACGCCGCCCCACGTTGCGATGAGCGACCGGAGGAATTCGGCACAGCGAAGTGACCCCCTATGACCCCGCACGACGAATCGCCCCGGATCATCGACTTGATTACATCCATGGGAAGCAAGAGCGGCTTGGCACCCAAGCGCACGAAACGCACCGCCTACGATGTGGGAACCGACGGCGCGACGTCGTCGCACGAGCGACGGTTGCAGTCGTGCGACCTGCGTCCCACGCTTGCGCGCATCAGTGCCTTGGACGTGCTGGAGAAGGCGGTGCCGGGGTGCCTCGATGCGAGCCAGGTATATCGCATACTCAGCCCTCAGTACGAGAGCATTACGTCGTCCACGATCTACCGCGCCTTGAAGGATCTATGGATGGCTGGCCTGCTGATTCGCACCGACGGGGCGCATGGCCGAGCGTTCTACGCCATCAAGCCGCATGCGCAAGGTGCCCGATGCGACACGCTGCGGTGCCACTGCGGTACGCGGCTGGTTTTCATCGAAGATCAGACATTACGAAAGCACCTGCGGTCGCTCGCCGTCAAGGAGGGTTTCGACATCGACATCGAGTCAGCCTTTACCGTTACCGTGACGTGTGCGGCCTGTCGGAAACTGCGCAAGCGAAGCCGCGGTTAGATGATCCATTCCATCGGTCACAAAAGCCTAAGCGGAACGTATGCAGTGAACGCCCCGGTCATGACGAAACGCGCGGGCCGGCTTGAATCGGTGGTGCTCGAACTATTCACGCGCAGCGCGAACGTGCTGGGCGTCGAGGGCTTCACCTCGATAGCACGCGTCGCCATGGTCATCGATCGGGTCAGTCCGGGCCGGGAAGCACGATACCCGGTACCGAGGCGGGTTCCCGGTCGGCCCCTCGTTCAGCGAGGTATCGCGCGGGCGGCTTGCCCACGGCCTTGCGAAACATGGTGACGAAGCCGCTGGCATTTTCGTAGCCCAGTTCGAAGGCCACCGTCTGCACGCTTTCGCCCCTCGTCAGGAGCTGAAGCGCGAGAATCACGTGCAATTGCCGCCGCCATTGGCCAAAGCCCATCCCGATTTCGCTTTGCAGCACACGACTCATGCTTCGTTCGCTCATGCCTATGCGGGTAGCCCAGTCGGTCTTCGAACTCTTTTCCGACGGGGCGCCCAGGAGCAATTCCGCGAGGCGTCTCAGCCGTGCGTCGCGCGGCATGGGAAGGTGCAGGTCTTCCACGGGAGCTTGCGCCAACTCATCGAGCAGGGCGGCGATCAGCCGGTCCTCCCGGCCACCGGGTACATATAACGCGGGAAAACGGGCCGCCTTCAGGATCAACTCGCGCAGCAGTGGCGATACCGAGATCGTGCAACAGGTTTTGGGTAGATCCGACGCGGCATCGGGTTCCACGAAGAGGCAATGGCATTCCGTTTCCCCCGACCCTCGTGCCGAATGGGGCAAGTCGCCCGGTATCCATATGGCGCACTGGGGCGGCACGATCCAGACGCCATCCTCGATCTCGCAATTGAGGATGCCGCGAACGGAGTAGATCAATTGTGCCTTGTGGTGACGATGCCGGGCGTTTTCCCAGTCTTTTCCGACGGACGTGGCGCTCAAGGCGACGACGCGACGGGGGACGTCGTCGACGTCCATCGGTGCGATCATGTCGATGGTGGCATGGTCCGGCATGGCTGGCAGTATGCCTCGGGATCAGGCGGACGAGGCCTCGCCCGTCGACAGCAGTTCCCTGGCCATGTCGACGGCTTGTTCCCGCGAAGCGGCGAGCAGCATGGGATAGCCCCAGAATTTGGCGAACATGACCGAAAACGCCTTGTAGCCCATGCGTTTCGCCTGGTTCGGTTCGACGAGGATCATGGCCAGGACCAGCTTCCTCAGTTCGAGCTTGTGTTTCTTCATCCAGAGCGAGACGCGCTTCTTTTCTTCCGGCGTGTGCTCATGCTCCTCGGTGGGCGTGGAATCGCTGAGGATGACGAATCGCTCGCCGCGCTTCAGGTTGGCCTCGAACTCGTCGAAGTCCTTCTGGGGATCCTGTCCGGGTTGTTGGGCGAGGCTCATCCAGACCAGGGGGAAGTCGGAACTATTCATCGACATGGCGTACTCCTTTGTGCTTGATATGGCGCCACGTGGACACGATGGCGAACGTGCCGGGCAGGGCAATGAAGAACAGGGCCGAGAAGGCGATATGTCCGCCGTCGCGCAGCCCGTCGACGATGCCTCCCAGCGTATTCAGGCAGACGAGCGATCCGCCGAGGATCAGCGCGATCCATCGCGTCGTGCGCGTTCCGAGGATGGCCAGGAGCGCCGTGAGTATCCATGCGCCGTAGAAGACGCAGAACATCCACAGCGCGCCGGCCTCGAACGTGATCGCCTTCATCGTGCCGTGCGATTTCACGTAGTCGTTCAAGAAGGAGAACGACTGAAGCGTCACGAACAGCACGGCACCGGCGGCCGTCGTCAGCCAGAGCAGGGCGAACGTGTTGTCTTTACGCATGGCCGATCCTTCGACGGGCATGGCGGCATGGTATGGCTGATGTGACATGGTTTTTTCTCCACGATCGATTGACGCGCAGCAGGAGCGCCTTTCCCGGGCGCGCCTCAATACCTGAAGTTGAACGTCACCATCACGTTGCGTGGTGCGCCGTAGCCCACGGTGTCGAAGTCACCTTTCTGCAGGGCGTATTTCCTGTCGAGCAGGTTGTTGACGTTGACGGACACGTCGGTGCCTTTCGCGATGACGTAACGTCCCATCAGCGATACCAGGGCATACGACGCCTGCTCTCCGCCGAGCGTGCTGGTGCCGCTGTTCGCCGCCTCGTAGAACCGGCTTTGCCATTTGACTCCCCCGCCAAGGGTCAGCCGGTTCCAGCTCCCCGGCAGCTGGTACGTGGTGAAGAGCTGGGCGGTGGTGCGCGGTAGCTGCGAGTTCAGGCGCACGCCGTCGCCATCCTTGGCCGTGAAGTGGGCGAGGCCCGCATAGATGTTCCAGCCACGCGCCAGCTCGCCTTGCAGGTCCATCTCGATGCCGCGCGATTTCGTTCCGTCCACGCTCTCGTAGGCTTGGGCGCCGCTCGGCGTATAGGTGCCGGCGACGATCTGCGCGGCGTTGTCCAGGCGGGTATCGAACAGGGCGACCGAGGCATGGAGGCGCCCATCGAGGTAGTCGCCTTTCAACCCGATTTCCGTGGTCTTTCCTTTGGCCGGCGTCAGCACATTGCCCTTGATGTCCCGGTAGTCGGTTTGCGGGTTGAAGATGCCGGTGTAGCTGGCGTAGGCGGAGTAAGTGCTGTCGATGTCGTAGATCAGGCCGGCGTAGGGATCGAACTCACCGGATGTCTTGTAGTGGAACGGCACGCCGTTGACGCTCTCGTCGATCTCGTAATTGCTGAAGCGGCCGCCGACGACGAGTTTCAGCGGATCGGCGAGCGAAAGCCGGGCTGCGCCGTAGACGCCGCTTTGCTTGATGCGGGTCTGGGTGGGTATCGACGCCATCGCCTCGAAGTCGGGCCGGGGATAGGGCGAGCCCAGGTCGTAGATGTTGACCGGCACGAAGCCTGGATAGAAAGGAGGGATGTCATGCTCGCTGGCGTCGCGGCGCGAACTCATCGCTCCGACGACGATGTCATGGGAGCGACCGAACAGTTCGATGGGGCCGTTCGCCATCACGTCGACGCTGTTCTGGTGGCTGCGACCCTCCGACGCCAAGGCCACCGGATAGGCCCCGAAGGGATAAGTGCCCAGGCCCGTGGCGCGATCGGGGCGGCCGACCACGCCGAGCAGGTGGGTATCGAAGTCGCTACGATACTGGTTGGCGATGGCCCGTAGGTTCCAGCCGTTGGCGAAGCGGTGGTCCAGCTCGGCGAACGCGGTCTTGAGACCGCTGTCCCAGCGGCTCCATTTCTGGGAGTAGGCCTTGGAGCGTGGATAGTCCGCTTGCGTGCCGTCACTGAACCAGAGCGGCAACCCCCCCCAGGTAGGGCCTTTCGGGGTGCTGTCCTGGTCGTCGTAGCCCAGGCTCACCGTCGTGTCGGGTGTGAGGTCTGCCTCGACGATGCCGTAGAAGGCCTTTCGTTGCGGCTTGTACCCGTCGAGGTAGGAGTCTCCGTCCTGATACGTTCCCACCACGCGCGCGCGGACGCGGCCGTCCGCGGTCAAGGGCGCCGAGACGTCCGCGGTTCCCCGGCGGGTATCCCAACTGCCCGCACCGAGCGAGGCGGACGCGGAAAAATCACGGGTCGGCCGTTTGCGCACGAGGTTGATGGCGGCCGAGGGGTTGCCGGTGCCGGTCAGCAAGCCGGAGGCGCCGCGCACCACCTCGACGCGATCGTAGAACGCGGTATCGAGAGAGCTGATGCCGCTGCCGTTGACGAGGTCGCCGACGATGGTGGGGATACCGTCATACTGAACGTTGTTGATGAGGAAGCCGCGGGAATAGAAACTCGTCCGTTCGCTGTCGGATTGGTACGAGGTGATGCCCGCGGTGTTGTCCAGCACGCTTTGCACGGAGTTCAATTGCTGGTCGTCCATGCGCTGACGGGTGATCACCGTGACCGATTGCGGCGTCTCCTTCAGCGACAGCGGCAGGCGCAGGGCCGCCGCCGTCTTGCTCGTCGTGTAGGAACCGGTGCCCTCGGTCGCCGCAGGATCCACGCTGCCCGTGACGGTAACGGCCGGCAAGGTCACCTTTTCCCTGGACGCCTGCTCTATGGCGCTGTCCTGCGCCGACGTTGGCTCGGCGGCGAATGCGCCCTGCGTGCCGGCGACGAGGGCGATCGTGATGGCGGAGACCAGTCTGGTGCGCGATACGCCCGTGGGTGATCCCTTATCCGTGTCGCACGACCGCGAATGGGAGGCATGTGTGGCGTGCATATGCCTGAAAAGCCTTCCGGCATTCGTTGACCAGGACATTCAAATAATACTCATTATCGTTTGGACGCCGTATTTAACAACGGCGCCGTCCTGGCTCAATGGCGAATCTGGGCCAATCTGTTATTCGATCGGGCCAAGGGGCCGCTGGCGCTCCCACTGGAACACGCCGGGCGAAGTCACTCCGCTACGGCCACGGGCTAGCGAGGCGGTGGCCGATCGGTCGGCACCGTCCCCTCCCGAAGCATCAAAGGTATGACCACCTGCGGGTCAACACGCCGGTGGTGCGATCAGCGGTCGCGCAAGGATCGTTTGGCGCCGAAGACCAGAAGCCAGAGCGCCAACGCCGCCTCGCCGAGTATCGTCGGGTCCATCAAGTGCGGCGACAGCATCCGGGCGAAGGCCGGTACCGCGAGATCGGCGATGCTGTTGAACACGTAGCAGGCACCGGCCAGCGTCATCAGTACGCCGATGACTTTGGGAAGGAAGCCGCTGCGCCACGCCAGCCAACCCAGCATCAGGCAGTAGATGCCGAAGAACACGAGGCTTACGTCATAGCCGTCGCCATGCACCTTGAGTGCGAGCAAGGTCCCGGCGTCGCGTTGTGAGGATCCCAGGGCAACGAGAAAGGGCGACGTCGTCAGCAGCCGTAGAGGGACGAGCAGCAGCAAGGTGTCGGCGGCCAGCACGGCAATACCGATCAGACTGAAAGCGGCAGCCATCCGCGACACGCCGGCATGCACGGTGCGGAACATCCCGAGAAATAGCGTCGTCACCGCAACATAGCAAGCCAGCATCGCGAGATCGGCGACGAGACCGGCGCGGAACAGCCCTTCGTTGGCAAGGATGGCACGTGCCGTGGCGGCGGCATCGTTACCGGCGATCAACGATCCCCGCGACCCCACCTCGGCGAACAATCCGAACACGATCGTTCCGAGGTAGAGCGCGCCCGTCAGGCGTGCGACGGACGGTGACGGCGCGGCCTCAGTCACGGCGAACCTCACGGGGCCAACGGACGGCGATGACCGTGATCGCCAGCGTCAACGCCATTTCGATGGCCGCGAGTACTTTGTAGAACGGTTCGGAGCCGGGAACGCTGGCCGCCATGATGGCCGTGTAGAGAAGCCCAAGGACGATGCAGGCCCACCGGCATAGGCGCGCCGGTAGCAGGAGCGACAACGCGACCATCAGACTGGGCACCGCCATCATGAGCGAGGTGCCCGTGAGCACGGCGGCTGTCGCGCGGCCCAGCGGTCCCATGTTGCCCTGGTTCATGTCCGCCAGCGTGCCGGTGACGTAGAGGTCGAAATAGTCGCCGTAGACATAGCAGAACATCGTGGATGTCCAGAGTGCCGCCAGCTTTACCTTGGTCGGCGCTCGATACTCTTCCAGCCCCATCCGCTCCCCCAAGCCAATGTTTGTCTCGACGATACACCATGTCGCCGATGACAGGAGCGCCTTTGCCAGGGTTTTCCGAACCAGCCATTCGGCGCGGTAAGAAGCCGCTTCAGCCCGGCGAGCCGGTCTTGCGCAGCAGGACTGCCAGTAGTACCTGTACCGCCCGGGACGCCGCCGCCCCCAGGTACATCAGGCCGAACTCGCGGTAGATCACAGGCGAGAGCGATACGACATGCAGGCCACGTCGGTCAACTGGTGCGTGAGGGTATGGGCGTGTCACTACTGCCTGAGCCGACCTTGCGTCTGCTTACGGCGGCCCTGCCGGTAAGCATATCTGTGGGAGCCGACTTCGTGGGCTATAGCCCATTGCCACAGGCTGTCAGGGGAGGGAACGTGGTGGCTGCCATCGGAGAGCAATCGCCCTACACGACGAATACCTTGCCGTCGCACGGCGCAAAGACATGCATGTGTTCGTGAACGAAGCATTGTGCGCCGATGGACAAGTGATCCGTGACATCATGGCGTCCTCCATTCATATAGCGCCACCTCCCGCATCGCTGGTGAGGGCGGGTCAGACTGCGGATGCGGGTACGAAACGCTACATGTACCGCACCTATCTTGCGATGACGGCGCCGAAGCGTGTGGCAGCAGGCGCCGACCCAGGGGGCTGCGGCGGGGTATGACTTGCGCAGCGAAGCCCGCGAGCTATGCATTCAGATCCAGGGCGGGAACATGGTCGGGATGTCCGTCAAGTCTGGCGTTGCGGCCTTCCCCAGGACAACAGTGGAGGCTGCGATCAACGTAGGCCGTGGTGCGCCGTGAGAGGCGATCCATGGGGTGAGAGCCGTCGCGCACATTGCCCTCATATCGCCATCAGAAAGCCCGGTCGCCCGCCTAAGGTTGTCGTTACCCTGCAGTGCTGCTGATGGAGTTTGACGTGACTGGATCAACGGGAGTACGACAAGCGCTTCCTCGCGATGCAGCCGGCATCGTCCTTTGTTTGGACGCGCTCGGATACGTCTCGCCGTGTTCGGATGTTGTCTGCAGACTGCAGGCTTTGATCGACTCCGATCTGGACGAGGTCTTTGTTTGTGAGAAGGACGAGGGCATTGTCGGCATGGCCAGCTTGCATACGATCCCGCTGTTGCATCGCCCTGGCTATCTGGTTCGAATCACATCGTTGGCGGTGCGACCTGGGTTTCAACGCCAAGGCCATGGACGCCGCCTTCTTGGTGCTATCGAGAACTGGTCGATGGCTCATGGCGCTTCGCGGGTCGAGGTCACTAGTGGCGACCACCGGCCGCTGGCTCACAGATTTTATGAAATGGCCGGCTACGCTGCCGAAGAGCGAAGATTCATGAAGCATCTGAACGCAATGACATGAATTTGCTGGCGGATCCTGGTGCAACGGGACGCCGTGCCGTCGCCCACCTGGCAAGGCCTCCGATCCGGGGCTCTCGCGACGGGTTGCCACGCTTCCAATTGACCGGGATCTGGATATCGTCAGCCATGAGCAAACGGCGTACGATGGTTCAGGTCGTTCACTGGATGAAGCGCTATGAATGCTGAAAGGCCAGACCCGATTCGCGCATCCATCAACCCTCGAATTCGCTTTGCTGGCGCATTTGTTGGGGTTTTGGGAGGCTGTGCCGTGGTGTTACTGGTGCCCTACGTCCTCCGAGTACTGGGTGCGCCTATCTTGCCGGCTTGGGGAATCGGAAAACTTGCGGCCCCGGCTTGTTTGCTCGGTGCTATCCCAGGCTATTTATACGCAAGATGGATATTCCAGTGGGGCGGCGCGTTCGGGCTTATCGGCTAGAAAACCCGCTCTAGGAAATATGCAGATGATTTAAAGGCACCTTCTCGGCATTCTCCCGCCGCTGTTCGGCGAAGGTGCTTCGGGATTTGCTGATGGCTGGGATGGTCGTGTGCGGCAATTGCATGCAACGGTACGTCGCGCATTTCGTGGTTGCATGATTTCGTCGGTGGAGGCGTCATGAGGTCGCTTTCGCGCCAATGGCTGGGCACGGCGATGATCATCATGATCGTGGGCTCATCGCTGATCGGATGTGCGGGCTTTCAACCGGTGCCGGATGAAAGCG
Organism: Luteibacter sp. CQ10; assembly: GCF_040900725.1. Lineage (NCBI taxonomy): Bacteria > Pseudomonadati > Pseudomonadota > Gammaproteobacteria > Lysobacterales > Rhodanobacteraceae > Luteibacter > Luteibacter sp. CQ10. The sequence goes on from NZ_JAEUYM010000001.1 coordinate 269,283, forward strand.
GTCATGTCCAAGTCCAGTGTCAGGATATGGAGTCGATGTGCTACACCGCGGCGGAACACGCATGCGGTGGTCACTTCATGGTGCTGGAGCGTCAGCGCACGCCGATCGGCCCCAGCTTCGAGAAGCCCGAATTCGGCGTGGACCGTGCATCGTTCACCATGGACGTTCAATGCGAACGATAGGCTGTGCTGCCCCTTGAGGCCCTGCCTCGTAGCCGTATGGCGGCTGGCCCGTTCCGGAAAGATCGCTTCGGCAGAGCCCTGTATTCAGCTAGGGCCTGAGCAGCCGAAGAAGCCGGAATCATGCACGCACGCTAGCGCGTGCGATCATGGTGTGCACTCGTATGACTATACAGCGGCCAAATAAAGAAAAAGCCCGCCGAGAGGCGAGCTAGATCTCTGAATAAATGGTGGCTCGGGACGGAATCGAACCGCCGACACGGGGATTTTCAATCCCCTGCTCTACCAACTGAGCTACCGAGCCACGAGTGCCTGCAATATTCGTTGCGGCGTGTGGAGCCGCGTATTAAATCGGTTGGCGCGGCCGCCGTCAAGCCTTTTCATCGGGCGGGACGTAACCGGCGGCCTGGGCGACGTCGCCGCCGCCGAAGAAGTACTTTTCCATCTCGCCGGCGAGGAACGTGCGCGTCTTCGGGTCGAGGGGGGAGAGGCGCATCTCGTTGATGAGCATGGTCTGGTGGGCGAGCCATTGCGCCCAGGCTTCCTTGGAGACGTTGTCGTATACGCGCTTGCCCAGCTCGCCGGGCCAGGGCGCGAAGTCGAGGCCTTCGGCGTCGCGGCCGAGTTTGACGCAGTGGACGCTGTGGCTCATGGGGCGATCTCCGGAAGATGGTCGAGCAGGGTGCGTACCGGGGCGGGCAGGCCCAGCGAGGCGATGGCCTCGCGGTCGCACCAGCGCCGGTCGGCGCGGTCGGCCACGGCGGCGAGCGGGGCCGCATGGTCGAACAGGATGGGGCTCACGTCCAGCCGGTAATGGCTGAAGACATGGGTGAAGGCGGGCAGCGGATCGGGTCGGCGTACCTTCGCGAGCTTCGCGGCGAGGGCGGGCGCGGCGTCGGCGTCGGGTGCTTCGGGCAGGCTCCACAGGCCTGACCACACGCCCTGCGCGCCACGCTTCTCCAGCAGTACGCGGCCTTGCTTGTCGCGCACCAGCAACATCGCGACGGAGCGCGTGGGGACCTTCTTGCCGGGCTTTACCGTGGGCAGCACGGCGGTGAGGCCGTCGCGATGCGCCACGCACGTCGAGGCATGCGGGCAGAGCAGGCAGGCGGGCTTGCTGCGCACGCAGACGGTGGCGCCGAGGTCCATGATGGCCTGCGTGTAATCCGCGGTTCGCTCGGCGGGGGTGTGTTCGTCGGCGTGCTTCCACAGGCGCTTTTCGATGGCGCTTTCGCCGGGAAACCCTTCGATGCCGTGGTAGCGCGTGAGCACGCGCTTGACGTTGCCGTCGAGGATGGGAAAGCGCAGGCCATGCGCCTGGGCGAGGATGGCGCCCGCCGTGGAGCGTCCGATGCCGGGCAACGCCATCAGCGCATCGAGATCGCGGGGAAGCTCGCCCCCGTGGCGTTCGACGCAGAGCCGCGCGGCCTGGTGCAGGAAGCGCGCCCGGCGGTAGTAGCCCAGGCCGGACCACAAGGCGAGCACGGTATCCTCGTCGGCGTCGGCAAGGTCGCGCAACGTCGGAAGGCGCTCGACGAACCGCTGGAAGTAATCCAGCACCGTCACCACCTGGGTCTGTTGCAACATGATTTCCGACAGCCACACGCGATACGCGCTGCGCGGATGCTGCCAGGGGAGATCCTTGCGCCCATGGTGATCGTACCAACGGAGCAGTTCGCGGGCGAAGACGTTCAAGGGGCGCTACCGACCGTGGTCGAGGACGCGGGCGCGTCGGGCGTGGCCTCGATGCGCAAGCCCTTCACGTGCAGGCTGCCCGCGTCCACGTTCGCCGCGTCGAAGGTGCCCACCAGCGGCGGCATCGTCAAGGTGCCGCCCGCGTGGATGCCGTTCCACCATTCGCCGAGGGCCAGCGGTGGAATGTGCAGGTCGGCGTGTTCCGTTTCGCCGTCGAGCTTGAGCGCGACGTAGAGCGGATCGTTCTGGTTGGCCGGCGTGACGGCCAGCACGACGTCGAAGGGTTTGCCTTCCTCGCGCGAAACGCGGCCGGATAGCGACGCACCCACGTCGGCACCGCCGCGCCATGTGGCGTCACCCTTCAGGTCGGCCTCGAAATGCTTTTCGCTGGCGAGCTTGAGCTTCGCGTCGGCGAGCGTCAGCACGCCGCGCGACAGCGTGGGCACGGTGTCCAGGTCGAGCGCGTACGGCGTCTCGTCGGCGAGGTTCGCGGAAACGGTCAGCGTGAAACGACGGCCACTGGCGAGGCGATCCGTCTCGGCCTCGACGTTGGAAAGCAGCAGCGTCGTGCCGCGCAGCAGCGTGCCGCGCGAGATGCGAAACCCGGCATCGATGGTCGGCAGCGTGGCGCCGGCGGTCGACGGCCGGCTCGGCAGCGTGTCGAGGTAGGCCGACACGGCGTCGACGTCGATGCGCGCGCCTTCCACTTCGAGGCGGGAGATCGTCGCCTCGCCGCCGAGCAGCGTGTGCCAGGGCAACACGAGCTTGCCGCGCGACGCGGCGATGAGTGGCGTGCCGGACACGTTGCTGCGCAAGCTGAGGCCCTCGAGTTCAAGGGCGGGGCTGGGCCATAACGTGGGATGGGCGGGACTGGACAGCGTGAGTTCGAGTCCGGCGGCACGGGCGCGCGCCTGGAGCAGGGCGGTGAAACGCTCGGGCTGGAGCACGACGTAGGTGGCGATCAGCGCCACCGCCAGCAACAGCGCGAACACCCCGCCCAGCGCATAGAGACCGACGCGAAGGCGGCGGTTCATCGCCACGATGTCGCCATCCCGCGCACCCTCAACCGCCGATGCGCGTGGGCAGCAGGCCGTCGACGAAGGCCTCGGCGTCGAACACGCGCAGGTCCGTGGCCGTTTCGCCCAGGCCCACGTAGCGGATCGGCAGGCCGAACTCCCGGGCCAGCGCGAACATCACGCCGCCCTTGGCGGTGCCGTCGAGCTTGGTCACCACCAGGCCGGTCACGCCGGCCGTGTCGCGGAACTGGCGCAACTGGCTGATGGCGTTCTGGCCGGTGGTGCCGTCGATCACCATCAGCACCTCGTGCGGCGCGGCGGCGTCGAGCTTCTTCATCACGCGGACGATCTTGCCCAGCTCGTCCATCAGGCCGCCCTGCGTGTGCAGGCGGCCGGCGGTGTCGGCCACGAGCACCTGCGTGCCGCGCGAGCGCGCGGCCTGCAGCGCGTCGAAGATCACGCTGGCCGCGTCGGCATCCTGGCCCTGCGAGACCACGGGCACCCTGTTGCGCTCGCCCCAGGTCTTCAACTGTTCGACGGCGGCGGCGCGGAAGGTGTCGCCGGCGGCGAGCATCACCCCGCGGCCCTCGTCGGCGTAGCGGCGCGCCAGCTTGCCGATGGTGGTGGTCTTGCCCACGCCGTTGATGCCCACCGTGAGGATCACGAACGGCGCGTGCGTGGAGACGTCGAGCGGCTTCTCCACCGGCTTGAGCATGGCCACGAGTTCGGCGCGCAACGCCTTGAGCATGGCCTCGGCATCGGCGAACTCGCGCTTGTGCATGCGCTTGCGCAGCGCCTCCACCAGGTTGGTGCTGGCTTCCACGCCGACGTCGGCGGTGATCAGCGCGGTTTCCAGTTCGTCGAGCAGGTCGTCGTCGAGCTTGGGATGACGCACGAAAAGCGAGGTGAGGCTCTTGGCGAAGCCGCTGCCGGACAGGCGTTCGCGCCAGCTGCGGCGCGCCGGCTGCGCGGCGTCCGCGGCGGCCTCGACGACGGCGGATTCCTCCTGTTCGGCCTCGACTTCCGGGAGCTGGGGCTCCGGCGCCGCGGTTTCGGCAAGCGCCTCGGCCGTGCCGGGCGCCGAATCCAGCGAGGCCGGGTCGGCCGCGGGCGCGCGCGATTCCTCGGCGGGCGCGGCCTCGGGCGTCGAGGCGGTGTCGGCGGGCTTCTTTTTCCAGAACTTGAGCATTGCGCGGCGGATTCAAAGACAATGTGCGAATGCTAGCACCCCCGCCCCCACTGGCCGCTGATCGATGAACGGCTCAGGCCGTATCCGCATCATCGGCGGAACCCTGCGCAACTCCCGGCTCGACGTGCCCGATCTTCCGGGCCTGCGGCCCACGACCGATCGCGTGCGCGAAACCCTGTTCAACTGGCTGCAGCCGGTGATCGAGGGTTCCCGCTGCCTCGATCTCTACGCCGGCACGGGCGCCCTGGGCATCGAGGCGCTGTCGCGCGGGGCGGCCATGCTCACCTTCGTGGAGCGCGAGCCGAAGCTCGTCGCGGCGTTGGAGGCCAACCTCGCGCGGCTGAAGGTGCAGGCCAGCGTGGTCGCCGACGATGCCTCCCGCTGGCTCAAGGGCGGCGGCAAGCCGTTCGAGGTGGTTTTCATGGATCCCCCCTTCGCCGACGGCGAGTGGGAAAAGGCCGCGACCCTGCTGGAAGAGGGGGGCTGGCTGTCCGATTCGGCCTGGATCTACGTGGAGTCGCCCAGGGGAACGGACCTGGCGCTGCCCGACACCTGGCGTCCGCATCGTCAGGGGCAGGCGGGGGACGTGGCTTACGCGCTCTATCGCCGCACCCTTTCCGATCCGTTAAGCTAGCCCGCGTTTTCCCCAGCCCTATCCTCCATGACACCTCCGCCGGTCAATCAACGCCTTGCCGTCTATCCGGGCACGTTCGATCCGATCACGAACGGCCACGCCGACCTCGTGTCGCGCGCCGCGCCGCTGTTCGATCGCATCGTGGTGGCCGTGGCCGAGAGCCGCAGCAAGGGCCCGGGCTTCAGCCTGGGCGAGCGCATCGCGCTGGCCCGCCTCGCGCTGGCCGACCTGCCGAACGTGGAGGTGCGCGGCTTCGACTGCCTGCTGGCCGACTTCGTGACGGAGATCGGCGCGGGAGTGATCCTGCGCGGCCTGCGCGCGGTGTCCGACTTCGAATACGAATTCCAGCTCGCCAGCATGAACCGTCACCTGATTCCCAGGGCCGAGACGCTGTTCCTGACGCCGGCCGAGCAGTACAGCTTCATCTCCTCCTCGCTCGTGCGTGAAATCGGTCGCCTGGGTGGCGATATATCCGGCTTCGTGCATCCGGCGGTGCAGCAGGCCATGCGCCAGCGCTGGCGCAATTCTTGAAACCAAAGGTGATCATCATGCGTAAGTTCGTCCTCGCCGCGTCCGTGGCCCTGACCGCCTCCCTGGCCCTGTCGGCCTGCAACAAGTCGGAAGACACCGACCAGGCCGCCACCCAGCAGGAAGCCCCCGTCGCCAAGCCGTCCGATCCGAAGGACACCAAGGCGTGGAGCCAGTTCTTCGGCCAGATCGTCCGCAAGAACATGCAGGGCATGACCGCCGACCGCCCGTTCCCGTATTTCGTGCCGGCCGGTGACGACCAGGAAGGCCAGGACGGTCGCCAGCGCCAGCTCGAAAACGTCCAGGGCACCGTGGCCCGCGGCGTCACGCCGGGCAACATGCTCGTGTTCGGTGGTCCCGAATCGGCCAAGACCGCCGACCTCATCGTCGAGGCCTTCAAGAGCGCCCAGCCGGGTTCGTTCAAGAACGTGATCATCCTCTTCATCGGCGACCAGGCCGACCAGCAGCGTGTCACCGACGCCCTGACGCCGACCGGCGCGACGGTTCGTTTCGTGGCGATGTAAGGTCCCGAACGGCAAAGCGTGAACCGTTAGGAAGGGCGCCCCAGGGCGCCCTTCGTCGTAAAGGGCTTGCTCACGGTTCACAGGCCGCCCAGCGGTCGACGCACAGGCGCGAAGCGCCGACTCACGCACTGGGGTAAAATCGCCCCATGTCCCTGATGATCCTCGACACCTGCGTCAACTGCGACGTCTGCGAGCCCGTGTGCCCCAACAAGGCCATCTCGCTGGGCGAGGTGTATTACGTGATCGATCCCAACCTCTGCACCGAATGCGTGGGCCACTTCGACAACCCGCAGTGCGTGGAGGTGTGCCCGGTGGAATGCATTCCGAACGATCCCGACCACGTCGAAACCCACGAGCAGCTCATGCTCAAGTACGAGCACCTGATGGCGAAATCCGCCTCCTGAGGCGCGATGCGTTAATCTCACCGGCAGCCTTTTGTCCGGAGAGACATCCATGATCCGCTCCTCGTCGTGGCGCCTGCTCGCCGCGAGCGTCTTTCTTGTCGTCGGCGCGGGCGCCGCTTCCGCGCAGGACAAGGCCGCTCCGGCGCCTTCGCGCGGTCCCGGCCACGCCGCCATCGCCAGCGCCAATTTCCTCGCCACCAACGCCGGGTTCGAAGTGCTGGCCAAGGGCGGCAACGCGTTCGATGCCGCCGTCGCGGTGTCGTCCACCCTGGCCGTCGTCGAGCAGCAGAGCTCGGGCCTGGGCGGCGGGTTCATGGCTTTGCTGCATCGCGCGTCCGATGGCCGCGACGTTTTCGTCGATGCGCGCGAGACCGCGCCCAAGGCCGTGGACATGAAGGTTTACGTCGGCAAGGACGGCAAGCCCAACCGCGACGTGTCCACGCGTGGCCCGCTGTCGGCGGGCATCCCCGGCGAACCCGCCGGCCTGGTCTGGATGGCGAAGCATTACGGCAAGCTGCCGCTGTCCGCCTCGCTGGCGCCGGCCATCCGTATCGCGAAGGACGGCTTCCAGCCCGACGAGCGTTTCCTCGGCACCATCGCCAACCACAAGGACGACCTCGCGCGCTATCCGGCGTCCGCCGCCGTGCTCCTGCCCGGTGGCCAGGTGCCGCAGAAGGGCTGGACGCTGAAGCAGCCGGACCTGGCCAGGACGCTCGAGCGCATCGCCGCGCAGGGCAACGACGGTTTCTACAAGGGCGAAACGGCGAAGCTGCTGCTCTCGTCCACGCGCAAGGCCGGCGGCAACTGGACCGCCGCCGATCTGGACAGCTATCGCGTGAAGGAACGCGAGCCGTTGCGCGTCGACTACAAGGGCTTCCGCATCGTCACCGCGCCGCCGCCGTCGTCGGGCGGCGTGGCCATCGCCGAGGTGCTCAACATCCTCGCCGGCTACGACATGAGCAAGCTCGACCTCGCTCACTCCACGCACCTCACCATCGAAGCCATGCGTCGCGCGTTCCGCGACCACAACGAGTACCTGGGCGACCCGGACTTCGTGAAGATGCCGCTCGACATGCTGCTGTCGAAGTACTACGCCGATGGCCTGCGCGCCACCATCTCGCCGGACAAGGCCACGCCGTCCGACCTGCTGCCGGCGGCCATGGCGCCGGATCCCGGCATGCACACCACGCATTTCTCGGTGATCGACGCCGACGGCAACATGGTGGCGTCCACGCTCACGGTGAACCTCGAGTTCGGTTCCACCTTCGTCGCCGAGGGCACGGGCGTGTTCCTCAACGACGAGATGGACGACTTCGCGCTCGTGCCCGGCCAGCCGAACGCCTTCGGCTTGCGCGGCACCTTCGCGAACGCCCCCGAGCCGGGCAAGCGCATGCTCTCGTCGATGTCGCCCAGTTTCGTACTGGGTGCCGACCGCACGGCGGTGATCGGCTCGCCGGGCGGTTCGACCATCATCACCCAGGTGCTCGAAGGCATACTGGCCTTCATCGACGGCAAGGACGCTTCGGCCATCACGGCGCAGAAGCGTTACCACCACCAGTACCTGCCCGATCGCGTCGACGTGGAGCCGGGCGCGTTCGACGACGCCACGGCCAAGGCGCTCACCGCCATGGGCCACGTGCTGAAGGATCGCTCGCCGTGGGGCTTCATGAACGTGGTCACCTGGGATCACCGCACCAACAAACTCGATGCCGCCAGCGATCCCCGCCGTCCGTCGGGCCTGGGCAAGGTGCAGTGATGAAGCTCTTCTCGCTCACCGGCAATTCGCAGCGTCTCGACGGCGGCGCGATGTTCGGCAACGCGCCGCGCGCGATGTGGTCGCGCTGGATCGAGCCCGACGAACAGAACCGCATCCCGCTGGCCTGCCGTTGCCTGCTGGTCACCGGCCTGGGCGGGCGCAACGTGCTCTTCGAAACCGGCATCGGCGCGTTCTTCGACCCGGCGATGCGCGAACGCTTCGGCGTGCTCGAAGACCGCCACGTGCTGCTCGATTCGCTGGCGGACGTGGGCCTCACCCACGAGGACATCGATGCGGTGGTGCTTTCCCACCTGCATTTCGATCACGCGGGCGGCCTGCTCGCGGCCTGGGAAGAGGGCACGCCGGCGCGCCTGCTGTTCCCGAACGCGCGGTACCTCGTCGGGGCGGAACATTGGGAGCGCGCGCGGCATCCGCATCCGCGCGACCGCGCCTCGTTCATTCCCGAGCTGGCCGCGCTGCTGGAAGCCAGCGGCCGCCTCGAACTCGTGGAGGCGGGCAAGCCCAGTTCGCTGGGCGACGCCGTGCGTTTCGGGTTTTCCGATGGGCACACGCCGGGGCTCATGCTCGCCGAGGTGGGCGGCGTGGTGTTCTGTGCCGACCTGATCCCCGGGCGGCCCTGGGTGCACCTGCCGGTGACGATGGGTTACGACCGCTGGCCCGAAAAGCTCATCGACGAAAAGAAGACCTTCCTCGACGATAAGCTGGCGCGCGGCGTGCGATTGTTCTTCACCCACGACCACGGCTGCGCCATGGCGTCGGTGAGCCGCGACGACAAGGGCCGTTATTCGGCCGTCGATCCACATGAGACTTTGGCCGGGCTGGACGCGTGAACCAGCCTGACAAGGGACGGGGCGGGATGAAACCAGGCAAAGTCATGGGTGGAACATCGTGGGTATGGCGCATCGTCGGCGTCCTGCTGCTGGCGGCCGCGTTGGCCCTGCTGTTCTGGAACGAGCAACGGGTGATGGCCTATGCCGCCGCCGTGACGAAACAGGGTGCGCCGGTGATCGACCTGGGCGACGAGGGCCATCCGTCGGCGGGTCAATACGGTGCGATGACGCGCGTGAACGGCCTGCCGCGCATCGTCGACGCGCCGCACGACGACGAGTTCGGCATACGCGCGCAATCGCCCTTGCTGGTGCGTCACGTGGAAATGTTCCAGTGGCGCGAGATCACCGTGGGCGGCGAAACGCATTACGAGCTGGACTGGGTGGACCACCCGGTGGAGTCCTCGCGCTTCGCCAAGCCGTCGGGCCATGCCAACCCGTCCTCGTTTCCGATCCAGGGACGGCAATTCGAGGCGGGCGAGGTGAGGCTCGGCCATTTCAGGCTGTCGCAGCCCGTGGTCCGTGCGTTCCCCGGGCGTGTCGTCGTGGCGCCCGACGAGAAGAAACTGCCGCCGAACCTGGCCGCCACCTTCCAGCGCGCCGGCGACTACCTCGTCACCAGCGGTAAGCCCGACGCTCCGCGCCTGGGCGACCTGCGCGTGAGTTGGGAAGCGGTGCCGCTCGGGGCGATGACGGTACTCGCGCGGATCGACGGCGACACGCTTGTGCCGGGGGAACCCCGCCGTAATGGGCCGGGTTTCGAGGTGCAGATCGGCGAGCGCACGCTGGGCGACGTCTTGCCGGCGCTGCCCGAGCCCCCTGGTGCGGTGATGACGCTACGCGTGCTCGCCGCTCTCGTGGCATCCTTCGGCCTGCTGCTCATGGCGGCGGGAACGCGGTTCCGGGGCGATGCACTGTTCGCGCTGGGCCTGGGCGCCGTGGTGGTCACCGCCACCGGAGGCGTGCTGTGGCTGCGTACCGACGCGATGGCAAGCAGCGTGTGGCTGCTGGTAGCGGTATTGGGGGCGGGGCTGTCGATCTGGCGATCGCAGCAACGGCCGGCTCGGGACGACTGATTCAGGATCGACATCCATGCGTATCACGGGACTTTACGCGGCCTTGCTGGCCCTGCTCGTCATCGCGCTCTCCATACGGGTGAGCCGGTTGCGCCGCCTCCATGGCCATGGCCTGGGCGATGGCGGAAACCGGAGCCTGGCCTGCGCCATCCGCGCGCACGGCAATGCGGTGGAATACGTGCCGCTGGCACTGGTACTCATGCTGGTCCTGGAGCTCAACCAGACCTGGCCGATGCTGCTGCACGTGTTCGGCATCGTGTTGCTGGTGGCGCGCATCGCGCATGCGATGGGCCTGTCGGGATCGCCGGGAAATTCGGCGGGGCGTTTCGTGGGAGCTGCCGGGACGCTGCTGGTGATCATCGCGATGGCGTTGTTGCTGATCTGGCAGTACGTGGTGATCCACGTCGTGACGTCGTCGCTGGCTTGATTCGCCGATACGATCGGCTCCCACCCCTTCGGTAGCCAGGGTCAGGTAGCCTGCCTACCGAAGGGGTGGGAGCCGATCGTATCGGCGAACGCCGCGGAGCGAGCGGTTTCAGTCCTCGGCCGACGCCGATCCGTCGGCGAACGCATACACATGATCGGCCCAGCTCGCCGCATCGTGGTAGATGGCGGCCATCTTGAGCATCTGCTGTTCATGCGACGCGGAATCACCGTCGATCTCGCCCTGTTCCCAATGGCGGATCTGGTCGAGGATCGGCGCGAACGGGCCCACGCCCTCGAGCAGCGCCTCGCGAATTTCCAGCGCGAGCGGCAGGTGCTCGAGCACGTATGCCATCGACACGTTCATCAACGTATCGAGCAACGAGAACAGGCCGGCGGTGAAGGCCATTTCCTGCAACTCGGGCTTCACGCTTCGGGCGAGCTGCTCGCACATGTGCGCGCGGATGAGTGCCAGGCGCAGCAGTTCGGGCGGACGCTCGTCCATGCCCGACACGGCCATGGTGAAAATCCAGTTGCGCATGCGGTTGACGCCGAAGAACACCGCCGCCTGTTCCACCGACTTCAGCTGGCGGGGCAGGGCGAAATAGGCGGAGTTCACGCAGCCCAGCAGCTTGTAGCTGAGGATGGCGTCGTCGCGGATGATCTTGCCCAGTTCGACGGGGCCGTTGTCCGGATCCTGCAGGGCGCCCATCAGGCGCAGCACGCCGAGCTTGCTGGGTGTGAGTCGCGGCATGTCCACGCGCTCGGGGCGCAGCAGGTACTTGCCCTGGAAGCCGTCGACGTCCTGGTCGGCGTAGTCGACGAAGGTTTCGTGCGTATCCACGCCGGTGACGATCACCTTGACGCCGAAGGCGTGCACGTAATCCATGTGCGCGCGCGCCGCCACCGGATGGCGATGGTCCACGGCCACCTTGGCGAACTGCACGATGCGCAACAGCGCGTCGACGCCGGCACGATGCAGCGGATCGGCGGGGAGGGTGAAATCCTCCAGCATGAACAGGCAGCCCTGGCCCTTCAGTTCGCGCAGGCGCAGCAGCAGCTGTTCGTCGTTACCGACCTCGGCGCTGATGCTGGCGCTCAGGCGCGCGTTGTGGCGAAGGATGTCGGCGTGCTGCATGAGCAGGTCGCGCGACATGTGCAGGAAGGCGCGGTTGTCGCGCACCAGTCGCTTGAGGCTGCCGTCGGCGATGGCGCTGAGCGTGGCCTGCGTATGCGTAAGCGACGCGGCTTCGATGTCGGAGCCGGCCGGGCGCGGGAAAAGGAGTTCGTAGGCGAACAACGCCTGTTTGCGATCGAGGATCGGCACGCGAACGATGGGCAGGATGCCATCGTCGTTCACCGCTGTCGGCTGGGGATTCGCTGCCATGGCTTTCGTCGTGCGCCGTCCGGTGAAAACGCTGAATTATTGCCGATCGCGGCGACTCAAACCTGGGCGAGAGTCGCGGAACGGAGCTTTATCCGGGCGGCGCCGTCGGGGCCGTAGGTGGAACCGTTGGGCGCGTCGCCGGAGATCACGGCGAGGGCCTGGCGGATCTGGCCCATGCGCTGGCCCACGATGCGACCGTTGGTTTCGTTGAGGCGGCGGCACTCGAGCAGGCGCTCGACGGTGTGCGACCAGCGTGCGTCGTTGAGCGAATCGATGCCCGAAGCGTCGCTGAGCTGCCGGCGCTCGGTGTCGAGCCGGTCGATGCGGTCCAGCGAGGCGCTCTTCGCCCTGCCCACCGCTTCGAGCGCGGCGGCATCGGCCTTGTCCAGCACCATGCGCTCCTCGATCAGGTGGGCATGCAGGGCGTCGACCTCACGGGCGAGGTCGCCCATGACGCCGGCGAGGGCCGCGTCGAAATCGGAGTCGCGCTGCTGCGTCATGCCTTACCGCCGAGTTGGCCTTCCATCGCAAGAAACTTGCTGGCGATGGCCTGCGAATCCGGTTTGTAGGTGCCCTCGGCGATCCGGTTGCGGATGGCCTCGACGCGCTTGCCGTCGACGCCTTCGCCACGGCTGGCGGCGTCCAGAGCCTTGGCCGAGTCGGTGATGCGCACGCTGTCGTCGGTGGTGCGTACGCTCGTGCCGCCCTGGGCCTGGCCGGCCGACCCCGCGGCGGCGTTCGGCGTGCGCGGCGGCACCGTCGGCTGCTGGGTCTGGATACCGGGTTTGATGGTATTGGTCATGGGTTGATCCTCGGAGCGATGTCCTTCGGAGGGCTTATCGGCTTACCGGGGACGAACTTTAGCGGGCGGGACATGGTGAAGTGTGACCGGATTCGTGTTTCGTTCATGGCAACACGGCGACCGCCCCGGGTCCGCTGACGATGGCGTCGAGCACGCGGCCCGAGGAGGCGTTGCGAACCTTCACGCGGGCACCGGCGTCGCCGGCGCCCAGCGCCACGCCGTCGGCACGGATGGTGACGCCCTCGACGGTGGCCTGCATGCTCACCGCGTCGCCCACGCGCACGGCCTGGCGGCCGGCGAGCATGCCGGGGGTGAGCACCGTACCGGCGTTGAGCGGACGGGCAAGGGACCGGCCGTCGACCTGGTCGAGGGCCGCGATGTAGCCGTAGGCGAGCGAGGCGACGTCGCGCTCCTCGGCATGGACATCGGCGGCGCCGATGCCGTCGCCACGGGTGAGCGGGCGACTGGTCACCAGCACCTGGGTGAAGAGCTTGACGCGCACCGGCACGCGCACCGTCCAGCCGCCGGGCACGGGGCAATGCACGGCCACGCTCACCCGGGCGCCGAGCGGGCGGTTGCCCGGCAGCGAAGCACTAGGCTTCGCCGGGCAATCGACCAGTCGCAGCCGGCTGTCGAGCGAGTCGGCCTGGGCCTCCATGCGTGCTCCGGGAAGCGAGCGGTGTTCCTTGAGCCAGGCCACCGCGATGTCGCGCACGTCGTCGAGCGAGGTGGCCGCCGCCATGAGCGGGCAGGCCAACGACGACAGGGCGACGATCGCGGCGGCGAGGCGCTTCACGCGGCGCGTTCCGACAGGGCGGCGGACAGCCCCTGCACGATGGCATCCAGCTCGCGGGTCAGGCCGGGCAGCATCTGCGTGGCTTCAGCCTGTCGGCCTTCGCCGAGGGTCATCGCGTATTGCGAGGCCTGCACGGTGAAACGCTCGCCCGCGGCGCGCACGGCGTCGGACGAGGCGTCCGCGCGACGCAGGCGGAACTGGTCGATGCAGCGCATGAGCGGCGTGGTGTCGAGCCAACGGCGATCGAGGCCGGACGGGTCGCGTGAGGAAAGCTCCAGCGCGTAACGCAGGCCCTGGCAGGCCTCGCGGATCATCTGGCTCAGCGTGGCGGCGTCGAGTTCGCCTTCGGTTTCGAGGCGGGCGAGGCCCAGGCGATGCGCGAGCACGGCGGCGCGGGCGGCGGCATCGGCCTGGCGGCGGGCTTCGTTGGCCGTCCGGCCGAGGCTGGCCTGCGCGGCCTGCACGCCGGCGATGCGACCGTGCAGGGTACCCATGCCTTCGCGGGCGCTGTCGATGCTTTCGCGCGCGGCGCGCACGACGCCGTCGACGCGGCCGAGCGATGCCTGCATGCCGGCGATGCCCGACTGGGTCTGGTCGAGGCGGCGCAGGCTGTTCTGCACGGCTTCGTCGAGGTGGCCGGAGAATTCGCCCACGGCCTGGGTCACCTGGTCGATCTCGGCGGTGGCCTGGGTGGTCTTCTCGGCCAGTTGCTTGACCTCGTCGGCCACCACGGCGAAACCGCGGCCGGCTTCACCGGCGCGCGCGGCTTCGATGGCGGCGTTCAGCGCCACGAGGTTGGTCTGGTGGGCGATGTCCTGGACCGTGGCCGTGAGCTTGCGGATGGCGGTGAAGTAGTCGGCGAACTGCGCATGGTTGCGGCTCATGCCCGACAGGGCGCTGCGCAGCAGGCGCAGCTGGCCGTCGAGGTCGCCCGCGTTGGCCTGGCCTTCGCCGCCGGCCTCGGCCATGCCGGACACGCCGGCCTGGGCCTGGTCGAGGGCCGTCGAAATCCTGGCGCCCGACTCCGTCAATCGTCCGGCGGCATCGCGCGCGCCTTCCACGGCGACGGTCAGTTCCTGGAGCGTGGCACCGAGCGCCTGGGCATTGGTCAGCACCATGCCCTGCTGCTCGATGGCCTGGATGGTGGTGGCCGGCGCCGTGCGCGGTTCGGCGGGTTTGAGCAGGGCACCCAGGGCGCTGGCGGCCGCCGGATACTGCGCGGCCAGCGCGCGCACGCGCGCGGCGTCGCCCGTGACGGCGGCATGGGCGAGAAGACGGACGTGCTGGCTCCAGAGGAGGGTCATGAAAGGGTTCGCTTCTGAGGGGTCGCCCACTACATCGGTCGCGGGGCGTCGTTCTTGAGCGAAGCAATACCCGTGCCAGCGGTCGCTCCGTAGGGTTCGCCGATGCGATCGGCTCCCACCCCTTCGGTAGCCAGCATGTCTTACCCCTGCTACCGGAGGGGTGGGAGCCGATCGCATCGGCGAACGGGTGCTTAAAGAACGAGACGGGGCGGCCGATACGAAAGCACACCTTACTGATGCAGTCCCCATGGCCCGCCCCCTCCTCGACACCGTGGAAACCTTCACCCGCCTCGCCGGCCACAACCGCGTGGCGATGCTGCTGTTCCGGCTGGGCGACCGCCAGGCGTTCGGCATCAACGTGTTCAAGGTGCGCGAGGTGCTGCGCCGGCCGAAGCTCGAGCGCATGCCGAGCATGCACGACCTGGTGGCGGGCAGCTTCGACTACCGCGGCAACACCATCCCCGTGATCGATCTCGCGGCCGCCATGGGCTATCCGCCGATGGCGAACGTGGATACCGCGCACCTCATCGTCACCGAATTCAACCGCTCGGTGCAGGGCTTCCTCGTCTCCGACGTGGACCGCATCGTGCACGTGGACGGCGCCCAGATGGCCGCGCCGCCGCCCGCGCTGGGCTACGGGTCGCGCGTGAACGCCGTGACCCGCATGGACGGCGACCTCATCGCCATCGTCGACGTGGAGCAGGTGCTCGCCAGCGTGGACCCGCGCGCGGTAGAGATCTCCGAGCGCGTGCAGCAGGCGGCGCATCTGCAGATCGCGACCAACCGCCGCCTCCTGCTGGTGGACGATTCGCTGGTGGCCCGCACCCAGCTGGTCGACCTGTTCCGCAAGCTCGACCTCGACTGCACGGTGGCGAAGGACGGCAGCGAAGCCCTCCAGTGCCTGCGCAACCTCGCCGCGGGGCCGGAAAGCGAGCGCGTGGCGCTGGTGGTGTCGGACATCGAGATGCCGTCGATGGACGGCTACGCGCTCACCCGCGCCATTCGCGAAGATCCCCAGCTTCGCCACCTCAAGGTGCTGCTGCACAGTTCGCTGAGCGGCGTATTCAACGAGGCGATGGTGGCCCGCGTGGGCGCCGACCGGTTCATCGCCAAGTTCCAGCCCGACGTGCTTGCCACGGCCGTGCTCGAACTGTTGCCCGGCTGACGGGCGACGGCGGACCGTCGCCGGAGCGGTTCCGGCGGGCGCCGGAATTCCGCCACCTTCCCTCCGATCCACTCCGCAAACGGCGCCACGGCGCCGTTTCGCGTTTCCACGCCTGGCGTGGCACGCCTCTTGCTGATGCCTTCGGGCCACGTCAACGAGAGGGCCCGTGCCCATGATCGACCATTCCGATCCACTGTTCGGCGCACATGCGCAGGCCCTGGGCCTGTGGCAACGCCGTGCCGAGGTCATTTCGTCGAACCTCGCCAATGCCGACACGCCGGGTTTCCTCGCCCGCGACCTCGACTTCCGCAAGGTGATGTCCGCCGCCACGGGCGCGATGGACGGCGATCGCCTGCCGATGGCCGCCACCGAGGCGGGCCATATTGGCGGCAATCCCGCCGTGGCCATGGCCGACGGCGACAAGCTCGCCTACCGCGTCGAAACCCAGCCGTCGATGGACGGCAACACGGTGGACACCCAGGTCGAGCAGGCCCAGTTCGCCGGCAACGCCATCCACTACCAGGCCTCGCTGAGCTTCATCACGGGGCAGATCCACGCCATGCGTCTGGCCATCACGGGTACCGCATCATGAGCCTCCTGAAGATCTTCGACGTCGCCGGTTCCGGCATGGCCGCGCAGTCCGCGCGCCTGAACACCACCGCCAGCAACATGGCCAATGCCGACAGCGTGGCCAGCAGCGAGGCCACGGCCTACCGCGCCCGGCAACCGATGTTCGCGGCCGTGCAGCAGCAGGTGAACGGCCAGATGGAAAACGCGGGCGTGCGCACCCTCGGCGTCAGCGAGAGCCAGGCGCCCGTGCAGTCGCGTTACGAGCCGGCCAATCCGATGGCCGACGCCAACGGCTACGTCTATTCGAGCAACGTCAACCCGGTCGACGAGCTGGTCAACATGATCTCCGCGTCGCGCTCCTACCAGAACAACGTCGAAGTCATGAACAGCGCCAAGCAGCTCATGCAGAAGACGCTGGACCTCGGCAAATAAGGATTCCCTCCATGGCCGTCGATTCCGTCGGTTCCAACGCGTTCGGCTCGAATTCGTCCACCTCGAGCCAGCTGCAGCAGCAGACGCTGTCGCAGTCCGATTTCCTCAAGCTGCTGGTCACCCAGGTGACCAACCAGGATCCCACCAAGCCCATGGACCCGACCCAGTCGGTGGCGCAGCTGGCGCAGTTCTCGCAGGTGGCGGCCACGCAGCAGTTGCAACAGTCGTTCGACTCGCTGGCGTCCAACCTCACGGGCGACCAGTTCGTTCGCGCCTCGGCGATGGTCGGCCGCGACGTGCTGGTGCCTTCCACGGCGGGCAAGTTGCAGGACGGCGCCCTCAACGGCGCGGTGAACGTGCCCAACTCGGGCACCTACGTGAACGTGCAGATCAAGGACACCGCCGGCAACGTGGTGCGCACGATCCCGCTCGGCCAGCCCGACGCCGGCCTCACCGACTTCAGCTGGGACGGCAAGGGCGACGACGGAAAGCAGCTGCCGGACGGCACCTATCAGATCTCCGCTACTTCCGGCGGCAACGCGGCGGATACGTTCTACCGCGGCAAGGTGGAAGGCGTCGGCGCTTCGGGCGCCGACGGAACCTACGTGCAGGTGTCCGGTTACGGCGGCGCCCTGCTCAGCCAGATCGCGCAAATCCAGTAAGCACAGCGAGGAATTCCACCATGCCTTTCGATATCGCCCTCAGTGGCATCAACGCGGCTTCCGCCGACCTGGAAGTCACCGCGAACAACATCGCCAACGTCAACACCGTCGGCTTCAAGGGCTCGCGCGCCGAGTTCTCCCAGGTGTATTCCGTGGCCGGCGAAAACCTCGCCGCCACCGCCTCGGGCAGCGGCGTGCGCGTGACCAACATCGCCCAGCAGTTCGGCGACGGCAACCTCACGCAGACCGGCAACTCCTACGACTTCGCCTTGAGCGGCGCGGGCTTCTTCACGCTGCACGATGCCTCGGGCTATTCGTACTCGCGCGCGGGCAACTTCCATCCCGACGACGACGGCTTCATCGTCAACGCCACCGGGCAGCGCGTGCAGGTATACCCGCCGACCGCCTCGGGCGGCTTCGACATCTCGGCCCTGTCCGACCTGCACATCACCACCGGTTCGGCCCCGGCCAAGGCCAGCGCCAACATCGGCATCACCGCCAACTTGCCGTCGACCGCCACCGCGCCGACGGTGACGCCGTTCGACCCGACCAACGACAAGTCGTACAACAACCTGTCCACCTTCCAGGCCTACGATTCGCTCGGTGCCACGCACACGGTGAACGTGTATTACGTGAAGAACGCCACGGCCAACGGCTGGGACGTGCACATGACGATGGACGGCACCCAGGTGGGCGCCGCCGCCGGCCAGCAGCTGACCTTCAGTGCCGGCGGCGCGATCACCGCGCCCACCACGGGCAAGCTCGACTTCGGCGCCGCCTCGCCCAACCCGGGGGCGCAGCCGATCGATCTCTCGCTCGACATGAGCAAGGTCACCCAGTTCGGCGACACCTTTTCCACCACGGCCGTCAACAACGACGGTTACGCGGCGGGCAAGTTCTCCAAGATCGATGTCGCGAAGGACGGCACGGTGTCGGCCATCTATTCCAACGGTGCCACCATTCCGTTGGGCCAGCTGGCCGTCGCCACCTTCGCCAACAACCAGGGCCTGCGCCAGCTCAACGACACCAACTGGGTGCCGTCGGCCGAGTCGGGCCAGCCGATCCGCGGCGTGGCGAACTCCGGCGACGTGGGCCAGGTGCAGTCGGGCCAGCTCGAGTCGTCGAACACCGCCGACCTCACCTCGCAGCTGGTGAACATGATCAAGGCGCAGCGCAACTACCAGGCCAACGCGCAGGTCATCTCCACCGACGACCAGCTCACCCAGACGATCATCAACATCCGCAACTGACGGCGGGGAATAGACCATGGATCGTTCCGTCTACGTCGCGATGACCGGTGCCACGCAGGTGATGCGGGCACAGGCCGAGGTCGCGCACAACCTCGCCAACGCCAACACCACGGGCTTCAAGGCCGAGCTGTCGGCCTTCCAGAGCGTGCCGGTGAAGGGCGACGGCCTGGCCACGCGCATCAACGGCGTGGCCCAGGGCACCGGCTGGGATACCTCCGGCGGCAAGCAGATGGCGACGGGCAACGACCTGGACATCTCCGTGCAGGGCGACGGCTGGATCGCGGTGCAGACGCCGGACGGCAACGAAGGCTACACGCGCGCCGGCAACCTGCGCATCGACGCCGACGGTTTGTTGACGGACGCGCGCGGCAATCCCGTCGTGGGCGGCGGCGGTCCGATCACCATTCCGCAGGCATCCAGCGTGCGGATCGGCGCCGACGGCACCATTTCGTCGGTGCCGCTGGGCGAATCGCCCGCCACCGTCGCCACCACCGACCGGATCAAGCTGGTCAACCCGGGCAACGACCAGCTGACCTACGGCAGCGACGGCCTCATGCACATGATCGACGGCAGCCAGGCGCCCGCCGACGCGAACGTGCAGGTGGTATCCGGCACCGTCGAAGCGAGCAACGTCAACCCATCCGAGGTGCTCGTGAAGATGATCTCGCTCTCCCGCGAGTTCGAGATGCAGGTGCGCTCGATCAAGGCCGCCGACGAAAACGCCCAGTCGGCATCGAAATTGCTACAGGTGGGGTAACCACCGTCGCGCGACGCAAAACCGTCGCCGGCACGCCACGCGCCCGCAAGGGCAGGAGTCAACGATGTTCACGTCCCTCTGGATCGCCAAGACCGGCCTCGATGCGCAGCAGACGCGCATGGACGTCGTGTCGAACAACCTGGCCAACACGAATACCACGGGCTTCAAGCGCGCCCGCGCGGAATTCGAAGACCTCGCCTACCAGAACCGCGGCCAGGCCGGCGCGCAGACGACCGAACAGACCCTGTCGCCCACCGGCCTCATGATCGGCACCGGCGTGCGCGTGGTCGGTACGCAGAAGATGTTCGAGCAGGGCGGCGCGCAGCAGACCGACAATCCCTACGACGTACGCATCAACGGTCGCGGTTTCCTGCAGGTGACCCTGCCCGACGGCACCGTGGGCTATTCGCGCGACGGTTCGTTGAAGCGCGACCAGGACGGCCAGATCGTCACCAACGACGGCTATCCGCTGGAGCCGGCCATCACCGTGCCACCCAATGCCACCTCGCTCACCATCGGCAAGGACGGCACGGTCAGCGTCGTGACGCCGGGCAACCCGAACGGGCAGCAGATCGGCCAGATCCAGCTCGCCGACTTCACCAACCCGGCCGGCCTGGAGCCGCGCGGCGACAACCTCTATCTCGAGACCGCCGCCAGCGGCGCGCCGCAGACCGGCACCGCCGGCCTCAACGGCCTGGGTACGCTCGAGCAGAACTCTCTGGAAACCTCCAACGTGAACGTGGTGGAGGAGATGGTGAACATGATCGAGACGCAGCGCGCCTACGAAATGAATTCGAAGGCGATCTCGGCTTCCGACCAGATGCTCCAGTTCATCACCCAGCAGACCTGATGACCGCCATGAACCGTTCCTTCGCACGCATTCTCGTCGCGGCGCTGCCGTTCGCGCTGCTCACCGCCTGCGGCATGGTGCCGCCGACGCCGCGCCCGATGTATACCGCCACCATGCCGGTGGAGCCGGTCACGCCAGCTCAACCCACCGGCTCGGTGTTCGCCGACCAGCAATCGATGGAACTGTTCGCCGATCCGCGCGCGCATCGCGTGGGCGACATCCTCACCATCACCCTGGTGGAAGCCACGCAGGCCAGCAAGAAGGCCGCGACCAGCACCAGCAAGAAGAACGGCAGCAACATCGCCTCGCCGACCGTGCTCGGCCAGGGCCTGCGCCTCGGCGGCAAGAGCGCGGACAGCGCGCTGTCGAGCAACAACGCGTTCGACGGCGACGGCTCGTCGAGCCAGAGCAACCAGCTTTCCGGTGAGATCACCGTCACCGTGTCCCGGCGCCTGTCCAACGGCGCGCTGATGGTGCAGGGCGAGAAGTGGCTCACCATCAACCAGGGCGAAGAACTCGTACGCATCTCGGGCATCGTGCGGCCGCAGGACATCGGCGCGGACAACATCGTGGCCTCCAGCCGCGTGGCCGACGCGCGCATCGAATACGTGGGCAAGGGCACGCTGGCCGATTCGAACACGCGTGGCTGGCTGTCGCGTTTCTTCGACTCGAAGTGGATGCCGTACTGATGAACGCCCTGGCCCGCATCCTCGCCGTCGCCGCGCTCACCCTGGGCGTGACGTCGCTGGCCCATGCCGATCGCATCCGCGACCTCACCCTGGTCGGTGGCGTGCGCAGCAACCAGCTGGTCGGATATGGCCTCGTCGTGGGCCTGGACGGCAGCGGCGACCAGACCAGCCAGACCCCGTTCACCACGCAGAGCCTGGAGAACATGCTCCAGCAGTTCGGCGTGAACGTGCCGGCCAACGTGCGTCCGCAGTTGAAGAACGCGGCGGCGGTAACGATCACCGCCGAGCTGCCGCCCTTCGCCAAGCCGGGCCAGCGCATCGACGTGACCGTGGCCTCCATCGGCAACGCCAAGAGCATCCGCGGCGGCGAACTGTTGATGTCGCCGCTCAAGGGCGCCGACGGCCAGGTCTATGCCATCGCGCAGGGCAGCGTGGTGGTCGGCGGCGTGAGCGCGCAGGGCAAGAGCGGCTCCAGCGTGCAGGTGAACATTTCCGCCAGTGGGCGCATTCCCAATGGCGCCTCCATCGAGCGAAGCGTTGCCACGTCGTTCGACAAGGGCGGCGACATCATGCTCAACCTCAACACGGCCGACTTCACCACGGCCGCGCGCGTGGCCGAAGCGGTGAACCGCAACTTCGGCGCGGGCACGGCCCGTGCGATGGACTCGGCCTCCATCGCCGTGCGCGCGCCGCTGGATCCGTCGCAGCGCGTGGCCTGGCTGTCCACCATCCAGGGCCTGGAGGTCACGCCGGGCGACGCCCCCGCGCGGGTCATCGTCAATTCGCGTACCGGCACGGTGGTGATCGGTTCGGAAGTGAAGGTCGGCGCGGCGGCGGTCGCCCACGGCGCCATCCAGGTGACCATCAGCGAGCAGCCGCAGGTGAGCCAGCCCAACGCGTTCAGCAAGGGCCAGACGGCCATCGTGCCGAGCAGCCAGGTGGCGGTGAGCGAGGACGGCGGCCACATGTTCAAGTTCGGCCCCGGCACGAGCCTCGACGCCATCGTGCGCGCCGTCAACCAGGTGGGCGCCTCGCCCAGCGACCTTATTTCGATCCTTCAGGCGCTGAAGGAGTCCGGTGCCCTGCGCGCCGAGCTGGTGGTGATCTGACATGGCCGCCGCCGTCGACAACAACGCCCTGGGCACCTACACCGACCTGTCGGCGCTGGGTGGCCTGCGCACGGCGGCGCAGAAGGACTCGCAGTCCGCGCTGCCGGCGGTGGCGAAACAGTTCGAGTCGATCTTCACGCAGATGATGCTGAAGTCGATGCGCGACGCCAGCGCCGCCATGGGCGACGACATCATGGGCTCGCAGGCGGGCGACACCTACCGCCAGATGTTCGACCAGCAGCTTTCCGTCACGCTGTCGCAGGGCAAGGGCATCGGCATCGCCGACATGCTCATCCGCCAGTTGGGTGGCGCCTCCGCCGGGAAGACCGGCGCCAATGACGGCCTGTTCGCGGGCGTCACCGGCGATGCGTCCACCGTGCAGGGCATCTCGTCGCCCTCGGACAAGGACAGCGGCCTCATGGATTCGCTCGAGGCCATGCTCGGCAAGGCCGGCAAGATGGTGGGCGACGGCGCCAACGCGGTAGCCACCGCGGTGAGCAAGTTCGACATCGACGGTCCGGAGGATTTCGTGCGCACCTTCGCGCCGCACGCCATCGAAGCCGCCCGCAAGCTCGGCGTGTCGGTGCGCGCGCTGCTCGCGCAGGCCGCGCTGGAAACCGGCTGGGGCAAGCACATGCCCCAGCAGGGCGCCACGGCCAGCAACAACATGTTCGGCATTAAGGCCGGCAGCAGTTGGGACGGCAAGCGCGTCAGCGTGCCGACCCTGGAATACGAGAACGGCGTGGCCGTGCGCAAGCGCGACAACTTCCGCGCGTACGACTCGCCGGCGCAGTCGTTCAGCGACTACGCCGACATGGTGTCGTCGAGCCCGCGCTACGCGAACGCGGTGGGCCGTGGCGACGACATCTCCGGCTTCGCGCATGCGCTCACGAGCGGCGGTTACGCCACCGACCCGAGCTACGCGAAGAAGCTGGTGGACATCGCCAACGGGCCGGTGATGAAGCAGGCGCTCGCCGCGCTGAGCCACATCACCGACGCGCTGTGAAAACGTACGCAACGGGCCAACGACACGGTAAGAATTGAGGGAAACGACGATGGCCGATCTGCTTTCCACCGGGGTATCCGGCCTGCTTGCATCGCAAGTCGGCCTGTCCACCGTCGGTCACAACATCAGCAACGTGAACACCGCCGGCTACACGCGGCAGACCACCACGTTTAACGCACGCGCGCCGCAGTATTACGGTGGCATGTACATCGGCCAGGGCGCCGATGCGATCAGCGTGCAGCGCTCGTACAGCCAGTTCCTCACGCAGACGATGTGGTCGGCCACGTCGAGCCAGAGCCGCGCCCTGCAGTACGCCGCGTACACCTCGGCCACCAATAACGCGGTGAGCGGGTCGGCCAACCTGCAGAGCGCGCTCGACGGCTTCTTCGGCTCGGTGAACGACATGGCGAACGCGCCGACGGACACCGCCAGCCGCCAGGCGATGATCGGCAAGGCCAATACGCTGGTGTCGACCTTCCGTTCGCTGTCGTCGCAGTTCCAGCAGATCGACCAGCAGACCAACCAACAGATCGGCAGCGCCGTCGACAGCATCAATTCGCTGGCGCAAAGCATCGCCTCGCTCAACGGCGAGATCCAGAAGGCGTATGCCGGGGGCGCCGCGCCCAACGACCTGCTCGATGCGCGCGACCAGGCCATCAGCCAGCTCTCGGCCATCGTCGGCGTGAACGCCACCGAAAACAGCGATCACATGGTGACGATCTCGATCGGCAACGGCCAGCCGTTGGTGAGCGCCACGAACGCGGTGAAGCTGTCGACGGCGCCGAACCAGTACGATTCGTCGCGCCTTGAAGTGGTCGGACCCAGCGGTTCGGTGATCAGTAACCAGCTCGGCTCCGGCTCGCTCGGCGCGGCCTTCGATTTCCGCACGAACGTGCTCGATCCGGCCCGCAACCAGCTCGGGCGCGCGGCCATCGCCATGGAAGACGCGTTCAACAAGCAGCACGCGCAGGGCATCGACCTCAATGGCGATCCGGGCGGCGATTTCTTCTCGATTTCCGACCCGGCCGTGTTCAACAGCACCACGAACAAGGGCACGGCCAGCATGACGGCCAAGGTGACCGACGTGGGCAAGCTGGGGGCGTCCGATTACATCGTGCGCTACGACGGCACGAAGTGGGGCGTCACCACCACCGACGGCACCGTCGTGCCGTCGACGGGTACCGGCAACCCCGGTCCGCCGGCCGATCCGATCGTGATCGACGGCCTGGCGATCACCGTGCCCGGCGGCACGCCGCAGGCCGGCGACAGTTTCCAGATCCAGCCGACGCGCAACGCGGCCTCGACGATCTCGGTGGCGATCTCCGACACCAACAAGATCGCCGCGTCCGGCCCGCTCGTCGCCACCAAATCGGCCAGCAACACGGGCAAGGGCGTGCTCGGCGGCCTCACCGTCACCGATATCAACGACGCGAACCTGAAAACGCCGGTGGTGATCCAGTTCACCTCGCCGACCACCTACACGATCAACGGCGGGGCGCCGCAGACCTATACCGACCCGGGCACCATCACGGGCAACGGCTGGACGCTAAAGCTTTCCGGTGCCCCGGCCGCTAACGACACGTTCAACGTGAATCCGGCGGCGTCGGCCAGCGGCGACAACGGCAACGCGCTCGCCCTGGCGAACGTGGCCACCAAGGGCGTGCTCGACAACGGCGTGACCACCGTGGGCAAGTCGTACAGCCAGCTGATCGCGCAGGTCGGCACGGCCGGTGCGCAGGCGAGCACGGCGCTCGACGCCCAGCAGAGCATCCTCGACCAGGCCACGGCCGCGCAGCAGAGCCTGTCGGGCGTGAACATGGACGAGGAAGCCTCGAACCTGCTGCGCTTCCAGCAGGCGTACGCCGCGTCGGCGCAGGTCATCACGACGGCGAACACGATCTTCGAATCCCTCCTGAGCGCGGTGCGAGGCTGATCATGCGAATTTCCACTTCCTGGGGGCAGCAGCAGGCCGTCAACTCGATGCTCAATCGCCAGTACGAGCTGTCGCAGACCCAGCTCGCGCTCGGCAACGGCAAGGCGATCCAGACGCCGGCGGACAATCCCGCCGCCGCCGCGCGCGCCGTCGACGTCAGTTCGGCCAGCGCGCAGAACGACCAGTACACCCGCAACATCCAGTCGGCTTCCAATCGTCTCGCGACCGAAGAGCAGTCGCTCTCGTCGGCGGGCGACATCCTCGATCGCATCCGTACGCTCACGCTCGAAGGCATGAACGGCACGCAGACCGACGAGTCGCGCAAGTCGATCGCGGCGGAACTCCGCCAGAACCTGAGCGCGCTGGCGAGCCTCGCCAACACGCGCGACGGGCAGGGCGAATACATCTTCGCCGGCAGCCGCACGTCGACGCAGCCGTTCACCGTCAGCGACTTGAGCGTCACGTACGGCGGCGACCAGAACCAGCGCATGGTCGCGGCCGCGCCGGGCATGCAGGTGGCCACGGGCGACGACGGCGATAGCGTGTTCATGGCGATCAAGGGCGGCAACGGCACGTTCACGACATCGGCCGGCACGACGAACACGGGCACGGCGGTGGTGCAGACCACGTCGGTCACCGACGCGAGCCAGTGGGACGGCAGAACCTATGGGGTCACGTTCACCTCGCCGACGACGTACGAGATCCACGACCTGACGGATCCCACGGCGCCGGTGGTGTCCACCGGCACCTATACGGGCGACTCGGGCGCGATCCAGTTCAAGGGCGCGCAGCTCAATCTCACCGGCACGCCGGCGACGGGCGATACCTTCACGGTGGCGCCATCGTCCAACCAGGACGTGTTCTCCAGCGTGGGCAACATCATCACCGCGCTGGAGGCTGGCGGTGGCGGCGGTGCCGCGATGAACAACCAGCTCAACGCGCAGCTGATGAACCTCGACCAGGTGCAGGGCAACTTCCTCAATACGCGCACGCAGATCGGCGCGCGCATGAACGTGCTCGACCAGCAGACCGACATCGGTTCGGACGCGAGCCTGCAATACAAGAGCACGCTGTCGGACCTGACCGAGCTGGATTACGCCAGCGCCACGAGCAAGTTCGCGCAACAGCAGTCGGCCTTGGATGTCGCGCAGCAGGCTTACGTGAAGATGCAGAATCTTTCGTTGTTCAACTATCTCAAGTAAGAGCCGATGTGACGTGCAGACATGCACGGGTTCACGGCGCTAGGTTCCTGCGTGCGCAGGAACGACGTGAGGCGATTAGGAAGGGGGCAGTAAAGCTTGTAGTCCGTCGTTCCTGCGAACGCAGGAACCCAGCGCCGGACGTCCGAGGTTGCGATCAAGGTCTCCTACGCGCTTTTTGCCGCAATACCACCCAATGACCCGAAAAATCCCCTAAACCCGCAGGAGATCATGCCGATACACCCCAAGACAGCGGCTGGGCAGGGCATTCCTCCCACACCCGCGTCAAAAAAACCTCTCAAGTTTCTCCCCGGCGTGCCGTAAACCTCTCTGAGGCGGAAGGCTTCCCTAACGGAACCCCGCCGGACTACGCCGCACCTATCCGGCCATTCGGTTCCGCTTAAAAAGGATCAATCCGATGTCTCTGACCATCAACACCAACATCTCGTCGCTGACCGCCCAGAACAACCTGAGCAAGTCGCAGAACAAGCTGTCTTCCGCCATCGAGCGCCTGTCGTCGGGCAACCGCATCAACAGCGCGAAGGACGACGCCGCCGGCCTCGCCATCTCCACCCGCTTCACCACCCAGATCAACGGTCTGGACCAGGCCGTCCGCAACGCCAACGACGGTATCTCGCTGGCCCAGACGACCGAGTCGGCCCTGGACGAGGTCACCAACAACCTGCAGCGCATCCGCGAACTCGCCGTGCAGTCGACCAACGCGTCGAACTCGGCCAGCGACCGCGCGGCGCTCGACGCCGAAGTGCAGCAGCGCCTGTCGGAAGTGACCCGTATCGCCACGCAGACCAACTTCAACGGCATGAAGGTGCTCGACGGCTCGTCGAAGAACCTCAGCTTCCAGGTCGGCGCCAACGTGGGTGAAGTGATCTCCGTCGGCCTGAACCAGGGCGTGAAGGCCAACCAGATCGGCCAGCTCGCCAGCGGCTCGATCGGTGGTTTCACCCCGGCCGCCGCCGCCACTGCCGGCACGACGACCGGTTCGGCCCTGCCGGCCAGCTTCGACTTCTCCGGCGGCAATGACTTCGACCTGACGGTCAACGGCAAGGCGGTCACGCTCAACACGAATACGACCAACGCCGCCGGCTTCGTTACCGCGTTGAACACGGCGCTGACGGCCGCTGGTGCGGGCGCCACCGCGTCGCAGGACGCTAACGGCAACCTCGTCCTGACCTCCTCGGGCACGGGCAAGGCTGCCACGGCTCCCACGGTGACGGGTGCCGGCGCCGCCGACCTGGGCACGCTGACCTCGGTCAACGGCCTCGACAAGGGCGACATCGCCCCGGTCACCCTCGGCGACGTCACGCTGCAGGTCGGCGACAACGCTGCGTTCAGCCTGAAGGGTACCTACAAGAGCGCCCAGGACCTCGCCGACGCGATCAACGCCAAGTCGGGTGACGGTATCAACGCCTACGTCGGCCAGAACGGCCAGGTGCAGTACGCCTCGGCGTCCGACGTGACCGTGGGCGGCACCACCGCCGACCTGACGGCCGCCGGCCTCACCGCCGGCAAGGTGGCGGTCTCCACGACCCAGACCCTCGCCGACTCCAGCGTGAAGACGGTCGATGGTGCCAACCAGACCATCGCCAGCGTCGACGCGGCCCTGCAGTCGATCTCCGACGTCCGCTCGGACCTCGGCGCGATCCAGAACCGCTTCGAGTCGACCATCTCCAACCTGCAGAACATCTCGCAGAACCTGACCTCGTCGCGCTCGGCCATCACCGACGCCGACTTCGCCCAGGAAACCGCGAACATGTCCTCGGCTCAGATCCTGCAGCAGGCCGGCGTGTCGGTGCTCGCCACCGCCAACCAGTCGCAGCAGATCGTCACCAAGCTCCTCGGTTAATCGACGAGCGCTACCGCCCCGGGGGCAACCCCGGGGTTGGCAGGGTAATTGCTTAGTTGTCTGCGGCGGCTTTCGGCAACGAAGCCGCCGTCGGCAAATTGGCGCCCCGGGCAGTGAGGCGTCTTCCCAAGGAGCACCTCATGGCCACCAGTCCCGTCAACCTCGGTTCGAGCTCGATCGACGTTCCGACCATCGTCAAGAACCTCGTCGCCAACAAGCGCGCGGCTCCCGACAAGGCGATCTCGGACAAGCTCAGCCAGAACAGCACGCAGATCTCCGCGGTCGGCAATTTCACCTCGTCGGTCACCGCGTTGCAGAGCGCGATCAAGTCGCTGACCGACGGCACGGCGTTCAAGACCCAGAAGGTGTCCGTCGGCGACGACGACGTGCTCGGCGCCACCACCGACACCGATGCCCAGCCGGGCAGCTACGACATCAAGATCACGCAGCTGGCCTCGGCGCAGAAGACCACCTCGTCCGCCTTCACCGACAGCAAGGCCACGGTCGGCACCGGCACCCTCACGATTTCCGTCGGCGACAAGACCCTGTCGCTGGACATCGACAGCACCAACAACACGCTCGAAACCGTTCGCGACATGATCAACAAGTCGTCGAGCAACCCCGGCGTGAGCGCGGCCATCGTCACCGGCAAGGACGGCGCGCATCTCGTGCTCTCCTCGAGCAGCACCGGCGCATCGAACGCCTTCACGGTGACCAGCAGCGGCGGCGACGGCAAGCTCGCCGCGCTCGATTTCGACCCGGCCACCGACGTGCCCACCGTCGCCGGCCAGGATGCCGAATTCACCATCGACGGCCTCGCCGCGAGCAGCCCGACCAACGTCGCCACCAAAGCGATCGACGGCGTCACCCTCACGCTCACCAAGATCGGCGAGAGCAAGCTCGACATCACCAACGATACGTCGGCCGTCACCACGGCCATGCAGAGCCTGGTGTCGTCGTACAACAGCTTCATCGGCACCTATCAACAGCTGACGAAGTACGATCCGACGAACCAGCAGGTCGGCGCCCTGATCGGCGACGCCACCGTGTCGTCCATCAAGAGCCAGATCTCGACCTTGCTAGGCAAGCAGTTCACGGGCAATGCGCCCGGTCCGACGTCGTTGAGCAACCTCGGCGTATCGTTCCAGACCGACGGCACGCTCGCGCTGGACACGACCAAGCTCACCAAGGCGCTGACGGACAATCCGAAGGAAACGCAGGACCTGCTCAGCGGCACGGACGGCATCGCGCCCACGCTGGACAAGCTCATCACGAGCTGGACGTCGACCACCGGCATCCTCACCCAGCGCAAGAACAACCTGAACCAGACCACCAAGGACCTGAACGACCAGCAGGACGCGCTCGACAAGCAGATGGACGACTACACCGACCGGCTCACCAAGCAGTACACCGCGTTGGACGCGATGATGACCAAGCTCGCCGGCACCACCAGCTTCCTGTCGCAGCAGTTCGACCTGCTGGCCAACAGCAAGTCCTGATCCCGAGGATACCCATCCCATGTCTTACGGTTACTCCCGCGGCGTCGGCGCCTACCAGCAGGTCCATGCCCAGGGCGGCGTGGAAACGGCCGACCCGCATGGCCTCGTCACCCTCCTGCTCGACGGCGCCCTCGAGCGCACCCGCTTCGCGCGGGGCTGCATGCTCGGCGGCAACGTCGCGGGCAAGGGCGAGGCCATCTCCAAGGCCATCGAAATCGTGGGAGGCCTGCAAAGCGGGCTGAACCCCGCCATCGATACTCCCCTGGTGGGGCAACTCGACAGCCTCTACGACTACGTGAGCCGTCGCCTCCTGCATGCCAACCTGCGCAACGACGTCGACGCCCTCGACGAAGTCACCCGCCTGCTCGGCCAGATCCGCGAGAGCTGGGTCGCCATTCCGGTCGAGGCGCGCCAGGTGCCGGGAGCCGGTGCATGAACGACCTCGTCTGGTGCGACGTGGGCCGGGTGCTGGAACTGACCGAATCCATGCACGAGGCGGCCAGCGAATCGCGCTGGGATGACCTGATCGCCCTCGAGGCCGAGCGTGATCCCGTGCTGCACTCGGGCACGATGCGCCAGTCCCCCGAGACGCTCGAGACGCTGAAGTCGATCATGCTGCTCGACAAGCTGATCACCGACCTGGCGTCCGCCGCACGCGACGAAACCGCCCGGGAGTTGGGGCAGGCCCGCCGCGTGCGCCGCGCCGTGGCCGCGTATAGTTCGTTCTGAGCGAGCCGATGGCGGGGAAGGGCACCATGAGCGACGAAGGCTGGACGGCTTTTTCCGATCGCGTGGCATGGGAGGCTCGTTTCCATGCCGTGTGCGAGGCGCGCGAACGGCCCGACGCGGGCGAGTTGGCCCTCGTCAACGACCGCAATGCCAGCGTGCTGGTGGCCGTGTCGGCCCTGATGGAGCGGCGCAGCGAGACGACGGCCGAAGACGACGGCCCCCTCAGTCAGGAAATCACCCGGCTCGACGCCAAGCTCAACGTGCTGATGGAGATCGTCAACCGATTGCTCCTGCCGCAGGCCAGCCTGCCGCCACGCATCGCCTTGCGTTTCAACGCCATGGGCGCCGTGTTGCCCTGGGACGGCCTGCCGCCGGCCGGCCAGCACGTGATGCTCCGCCTGCACTTCGACGCCTGCCGGGCCCTGCCGCTCGAATTGCCGGGCGTGCGCCTGCCGGGCCCGTCCGACGGCCGCGGGTTCATCGGCTTCGACGGGCTCAGCGAGCCAGTGCGCGACGGCATCGAGCGCCTGGTATTCCGCCAGCATCGCCGGCAAGTGGCCGAGGCCCGGGCGCAGGCGCGGCCAGCGGACACGTCCGAGGGCTGAGGCAAGATGGTTCGCCGATACGATCGGCTCCCACCCCTTCAGTAGGAGCGTGGCCCCCGAAGGGGTGGGAGCCGATCGTATCGGCGAATCGAGGGTGCCTCGGTCGGCCTGTACCAATGCCTCCGGCACTTAGTGACCTTTTACGTCACGCGACGGGAAAACGTCGCATGGCACCCAGCGTCACATTCGTGACGCGTGTCGTCAGGATTGACGCCGACGCGCGCCTTCACGCTTTCAACACCTGCCGAAAAG
Source organism: Luteibacter sp. CQ10 (assembly GCF_040900725.1). Taxonomy (NCBI): domain Bacteria; kingdom Pseudomonadati; phylum Pseudomonadota; class Gammaproteobacteria; order Lysobacterales; family Rhodanobacteraceae; genus Luteibacter; species Luteibacter sp. CQ10. Next base: position 300,415 of record NZ_JAEUYM010000001.1, read on the forward strand.
GTTTCCGTCACGTTCGCCAAGTGTGAGGCACGACGTGAATTTACGTCGTCACGCGGCGGAATTCCGACGTTGGCATGCTCTTTGATTGATACCTCCCCGTGAAGTCGATGTGGACTTCGATCCCATTCCCGGTGAGGTTCCCTATGAAGTCGTCCAACTTTCTCGTCGTCGAATCCGATCGCGCCCGTGCCGATGGCATCATGTCGGTGCTGGCCTTCCTCGGATACCGTCCCGTGCTGGCCAGCGGCCTGCAGGCGGCGGACGCGGCGGAGAGTTGGCGGGGGATCTTCGTCGGCACCGCGGAAGACGAGGTGGAGCTCGACAGCTACGTCGCCTTGCTCGGACGCAGCGGGCGCGACCTGCCCATGCTGGTCGCCGCCGATTCGCCGCTGGCCGCGACGCTGCTCTCCGACGATTCGCGCAGCCAGAGCGTCGAGCTGGTGGACGTGCCGCTGCGTTACGAGCGCCTGTCCGAGGCCCTGCGGGCCCTTCAGTCGCGCATCCAGCCGCCGGCCGCGAGCCTGCGCATGGTGGGCCAGTCCGGTCCGATGCAGCGGGTCAACGCCCTGATCCGCCAGGTGGCTCCGTTCGATTCCAGCGTGCTGGTGCTCGGCGAATCCGGCAGCGGCAAGGAAATGGTCGCCCGCACCATCCACGAATGCTCGCCGCGCCGCGACAAGCCCTTCGTGGCGATCAACTGCGGCGCGATCCCGGCGGAGCTGCTCGAAAGCGAACTGTTCGGCCACGAGAAAGGCGCCTTCACCGGTGCCATCAGCACCCGCAAGGGACGATTCGAGCTGGCCGAGGGCGGCACGCTGTTCCTTGACGAGATCGGCGACATGAGCCTGCCGATGCAGGTGAAGCTGCTGCGCGTGCTGCAGGAGCGCGTCTTCGAGCGCGTGGGCGGCAACCGTCCGCAGCGCTGCGACGTGCGCATCATCGCGGCCACCCATCGCAATCTCGAGGAAGCCATCGAGCGTGGCGGCTTCCGCGAAGACCTCTATTACCGCCTGTCGGTGTTTCCGCTGGAGATGCCGCCGCTGCGCCAGCGCCTGGAAGACCTGCCGGCGCTCATCGGTGAATTCAACCAGCGCCTGGTCCAGCGCGGCCTGTCGTCGGTGCGCTTCTCGCCCGGCGCGATGAACGCCCTTTGCCGCCACGGCTGGCCGGGCAACGTGCGTGAACTGTCGAACCTCGTCGAGCGCATGGCCATCCTCATGCCGCACGGTGACGTGCGTGCCGCCGACCTGCCGGAAAAATACCGCGGTGCCGCGCCGCTGGAAGAGGTGTCCGGTGCCGCCCTCATCGCGATGATGGAAGCCGAGCCGGAAGTGACCGAAAGCTTCACGGCCCTCGGCGCCAACGACGGCGATCCCTCGGTGCTGCCGCAGGGCGGCCTCGACCTGAAGGATCACCTCGCCGGCATCGAGATCGGGTTGATCCGCCAGGCGCTGGACTCGGCCAACGGCGTGGTGGCCCATGCGGCCAAGCTGCTGCGCGTGCAGCGTACGACGCTGGTGGAGAAGCTGCGCAAGTACGGTCTGTCCGAGGCGGCGCAGGCGGGTTGATGCTCCGCGGGATTCGCGGACACGGTCCGCTCCCACCCCTCCGGTAGCCACGCTTCCGCCGATGGGGTGGGAGCCGATCGTATCGGCGAACGGATTCGCGAAGACCTTCCCGGTTGGCACACCTCGTGCATCGAGTGCCATAAGTCCGATACCGCGTTGGAAAACCGTCATGAGCACGATCGACGTCAACAACCTCCTGTCCCAGATGCGCCGCATCAGCGCGCAGACCGAGATGCCCGCGATCCGCGGCGTCGGCGGCCTGGGCAACGAAACGACGCCGGTCGGCAAGGGCAGCTTCGGCGACGTGCTGAAGCAATCCATCGACGGCGTGGCGAAAGCGCAGGACAAGGCGGAAAAACTCTCCAGCGCGTTCGAGCGCGGCGACCCCCAGGTCGACCTCGCGCAGGTGATGATCCAGGGCCAGCGAGCCGATCTCGGCTTTCGCGCCATGACCGAAGTACGCAACAAGTTCGTCGATGCGTACAAAGACATCATGAACATGTCGATCTGATCGACCCCACGAATCGATTGAGCCCGAACCATGGCCGATAACGGCGTAGCTACCACGGAAAGCGGCACGGCAACGCGCATGGACTCGCTGAAGTCCCTCGCGCAGACGCCCGCGGCACGACAGTTGTTCATGCTGGCCGGCATCGCCGCCGCGGTCGCCATCGGCATCGCCGCCGTGATGTGGTCGCGTGCGCCGAACTACGGCCTGCTCTACGGCGGCCTCGAGCAAAAGGACGCCGCCGCCGTCACCCAGGCCCTGCAGAGCGCCAACACGCCCTATACGCTCAGCGCCGACGGCAGCTCGATTTTCGTGCCCGCCGCCGACGTGGCCGGCGTGCGCCTGAAACTGGCGGGACAGGGCCTGCCGCAGGGTAACGCCGCCAACACCATCCCGGCTTCCGATTCGCCGTTCGGCATGAGCGACATGGCCGAGCGAGCGCGCTACCAGTCGATGCTGGAGAACGATCTTTCCTCCACGATCGCCGGCCTGCAGTCGGTGCGCGCGGCACGCGTGCACCTGGCGATGCCCAAGCCGTCGGCGTTCATCCGCGACAACAAGCCGGCCAGCGCGTCGGTGGTGGTCACGCTGTATCCGGGCCGCCAGCTCGACCAGGGCCAGGTGGCCGCCATCGTGCACCTGATCGCCGCCAGCGTGCCGGGCCTGGATACGCGCCAGGTATCCGTCATCGACCAGACGGGCAACCTGCTGACCGTGAGCGATCCGGACAGCGCGATGGCCATCGGCGACAGCCGCATGCGTCTTTCCAACCGCATCGAGGCCACGTATACGCAGCGCGTGGAAGACCTCCTCACGCCGCTGGTGGGCGCGGGCAAGGTGCGCGCGCAGGTATTCGCCGATCTCGACTTCTCGCAGACCGAGAAGGCCAGCGAAACCTTCAACCACGACAACCCCGCGCTGCGCAGCGAGCAGACCAGCAGCGAAACGCGCACCGACGCGGCCAACCAGGGCGGTGTGCCCGGCGCGCTGAGCAACCAGCCGCCGAACACCGGCGGCAACGCCACCGCCGCGAATCCGGGCAATGCCAACGCGGCCAAGCCGGGTGCGCAGGCCGCCACGCAGCAGACCGCGCAGACGCCGACGCAGAATTCGCAGAGCGCCACGCGCAATTACGAACTGGATCGCACCGTCAGCCACGTGACCGATCCGGCCGGCAAGGTCGCGCGACTCACCGTGGCCGTGGTAGTCGACAACAAGCAGGTGATCGGCAAGGACGGCAAGCCGAGCAGCGTGCCCTTCACCCCGGAAGAACTCACCCGCCTCACCGACCTCACCAAGAACGCCGTGGGCTTCAGCGCCTCGCGCGGCGACAGCGTCAGCGTCATCAACGAGCCGTTCCGCGGCGCGGTGGCCGACGTCGAGCCCACGGGCACGCCGTTCTGGGAGCGTCCCGGCATGCTCGACCTCATCAAGCAGGGCCTGGGCGTGATGGTGGCCCTGGTGGTCGGCTTCTTCGTGTTGCGTCCGATGCTCAAGGGCCTGTTGAAACCGGCGCCGATCGCGATGAACAACGTCGCGCTGGCCGGTCCGATGCCCACGGTGTCGGTGATGGTGGACGACGACGACATGACGCCCGACCGCGTCACCGCCACCGCGCAGCCGCAGATCGGCTCGCCGCAGTTGCTCGCGTACGAACAGAAGGTGGGCCTCGCCAAGCGCATGGCCGCCGAAAACCCGAAACAGATCGCGCAAGTCGTGAAGAGCTGGGTGGGCGCCGATGGCGACTGACATGAAAGAAGCCCTCACCGGCGCGCAGAAAGCCGCCGTGCTGCTGCTCACCCTGGGCGAAGACGACGCGGCCTCGATCCTCAAGCACCTCGGCGCGCGTGAAGTGCAGGCCGTCGGTACGGCGATGGCGGCGTTGAAAAGCGTCTCGCGCGAGCAGGTGGAACTGGTGCTCACGCAGTTGCAGGAAGACGCCGGCCAGCACACCGCCATCGGCGTCGGCACGGAGGAGTACATCCGCCGCATCCTGGTCAACGCGCTGGGCGAGAACAAGGCCGGCGGCCTTATCGACCGCATCCTCCTGGGCCGCAGCAGCAAGGGCCTGGAATCGCTCAAGTGGATGGAGAGTCGCGCCATCGCCGAGATGGTGGGCCAGGAGCATCCGCAGATCATCGCGCTGGTGCTGGCACACCTCGAGCCCGACCAGGCCGCCGAAGTGATCGGCTATCTGCCGGCGCGCACGCGCAGCGACGTGGTGATGCGCGTGGCGACGCTCGACGGCGTGCAGCCGCATGCGCTCAACGAGCTGGACGAAATCATGGAGCGCCAGTTCTCCGGCAATTCCAACAAGCTGAAGTCGGCCACCGTCGGCGGCCTCAAGGCCGCGGCGAACATCCTCAACGCCATGGAAACCGCGAAGGAAGCCGAGCTGATGAGCACGATCCGCGGCATCGACTCGGCCCTGGGCGAGCGCATCGAAGAGCTCATGTTCGTGTTCGACGACCTGGCCGAGATCGACGACCGCAGCATGCAGACGCTGCTGCGCGAAGTGCCGTCGGCGCGCCTCATCACCGCGCTCAAGGGCGCCGATGCGGCCATTCGCGAGAAGATCTTCGCCAACATGTCCAAGCGTGCCGCCGACATGCTGCGCGACGACCTCGAGGTGAAGGGGCCGGTCCGCCTGTCCGAAGTGGACGCGGCGCAGAAGGAAGTGCTTGCCACCGCGCGCCGTCTTGCTGACGCCGGCCAGATCAATCTCGCCGGCGGCGGCGACGAGTTCGTCTGATGAGCCTCACGTCCATCCTTTCCCGCGAACGCGTCGAACGCTTCGAGCGCTGGGAGCTGCCCGTGGTGGGCGCCCCGGAGCCGCAGCCCGCCGACGACGAGCAGGAAGACCAGGGCCCCCAGCGTCCGACCGTGGCCGAGATCGAGGCGATCGAACGCCAGGCCCGTGAAGAGGGTTTCAACGCAGGACTGGCCGAAGGCCGGGCCATGGCCAAGCGCGAACTCACCGCGCAGGTCGCGCGCATCGACGCGCTCATCGAGGCCATGCAGCGCCCCTTCGCCGACCTGGACCACGAGGTCGCGGCCGATCTCGCCGCGCTGGCGACGGTGATCGCCGAGCGGGTGCTGGGTTACGAGATCGCCACGCGCCCGGAGAAGATCGTCGAGGTGGTGCGCCAGGCCGTGGATGCCTTGCCCGCCGCCACGCGCCACCTGAAGATCCACCTGCATCCCGCCGATGCCGCCATCGTGCGCGAGCATCGCTCGTCGCTCGATCACGAAGGCACGGTGATCGACGACGCGGCGCTCGAGCGTGGCGACGTGCGCCTGGAAAGCGAGCACTCCCGCCTCGACGCGCGCGTGCGCACGCGCCTGGCCGCCGTGGTCGACAGCGTGCTCGTATCGCCGGTCGAAGACGGCGAACCCGTCGCGGACGACGCGCCGTGAATGCCGAATCGCACCTCGCCGCTCGCAACGCGCACTGGCGCGAGGCGCTGTCGGCGCAAGCGGCCAACGCCGCCCGCGTGCGCCCGCTGCAGGCCGAGGGCAAGCTGCGCCGCGTGGTCGGACTCACGCTGGAGGCCGTCGGTTGCGAGGCGCCCGTGGGCGCGCGCTGCATGGTCGCCGCCGCGGACGGCAAGCAACTGGAAACCGAGGTGGTCGGTTTTTCCGACGGCCGCCTGCTGCTCATGCCCACCGGCGAAATGCATGGCGTATTGCCGAACGCGCGGGTGACCCCCGTGGCCGCGGTATCGGGCGTCCCCGTGGGCGACTCGCTGCTGGGCCGTGTGATCGGTCCGGACGGCATGCCGCTGGACGGGCAGGGACCCTTGCTGGCGCGCGATCGCGCGCCGTTGCGTCGCGATCCGATCAACCCGATGATGCGCCAGCCGATCGACACGCCGCTGGACACGGGCGTGCGCGCCATCAATTCGCTGCTCACCGTGGGCCGTGGCCAGCGCATCGGCCTGTTCGCCGGTTCGGGCGTCGGCAAATCCACGCTCATGGGCATGATGACGCGCTTCACCAACGCCGACGTGGTGGTGGTGGGCCTGATCGGCGAGCGCGGCCGCGAAGTGAAGGAATTCGTCGACCACACGCTGGGCGAGGAGGGGCGCCGTCGCGCCGTGGTGATCGCCGCCCCCGCCGACGCGCCGCCGCTGTCGCGCCTGCGTGGCGCGCAGGTGGCCACCGCCGTGGCCGAGCATTTCCGTGACGAGGGCAAGCGCGTGCTGCTGCTCATGGATTCGCTCACGCGTTATGCGCAGGCGCAGCGCGAGATCGCCCTGGCGATCGGCGAGCCGCCCGCGACCAAGGGCTATCCGCCGTCGGTGTTCGCGATGCTGCCGGCCCTGGTCGAGCGCGCGGGCAACGATGCCGAGGGGCGCGGTTCGATCACCGCGTTCTACACCGTGCTGACCGAGGGCGACGATTATCGCCACGACCCCATCGCCGATTCGGCGCGCGCCATTCTCGACGGCCACATCGTGCTCTCGCGCGACATGGCCGAGGCGGGCCATTACCCCGCCATCGACATCGAGGCATCGATCAGCCGCGTGATGCCGGCGGTGGTGAGCAAGGAGCACATGCGTTCGGCGCAGCGTTTCCGCCAGGTGTATTCGGCTTACCGCCAGCAGCGCGACCTCATCGCCGTGGGCGCCTACCAGCGTGGCAGCGATCCGCGCACGGACGAGGCCATCGCCCTGTATCCGAAGCTGTCGGCCTTCCTCCAGCAGGAAACCGACGAGCCCGTGACCATCGACGAGGCGATCGCCGGCCTCGCCGCCACGACGAGGACCGACTGATGCCCTCGCGCGCCGATCGCCTGCAACCGGTGGTGGACCTCGCCGCCGAGAAGGCCGAGGATGCCACCCGCGCGCTTGCCACGCACCAGCGCGCCCTCGCCGACGCGGAGCACCAGCTCGCCGAGCTTCGCCGTTACCGCAACGAGTACGCCGAGATGCCCGCGGGCATCGGCGTCGCCGCGCTGCTCAACCGCCAGCAGTTCCTGCAGAAGATCGACATGGCCATCGTGCAGCAGTTGGGCGAGGTGCAGCGTCGCGAGCAGGCGCTCGACCGCGCGCGCGTGGCCTGGAGCGATGCGCGCGGCCGCGCGAAGGCGCTGGATTCGGTCACCACCAAATATCGCGAACAGGAACGCAAGTCGCAGGACCGCCGTGAGCAGGAACAGGCCGACGAGCGTTCGCAGTACCGCCGCACTCCCAGGAATGCGGACTGACGCATCATGCGACGGTCCCACGTACCGCCAGGAATTTCCCCGATGAACAACGCCTCGCTCGTCCTCAACGTCGCCGCACCGTCGCCTTCGACGGGTCATGCGCCTGCCGCTTCGTCGAATGACGGTACGCCGGCCGGTCGCGGTTTCGATGCCGCCATGGCGGCAGCGCACGTCGACGCGGGCAAGCCGAACGCGGCGCCGCCGCCGCCGCCGAAGCCCAAGGCGGCCCCGTCGCAGGACACGACCCAGGCCAAGGGTCCCGACCACGACGCCTCGACGCCCACGCAGGCCAAGGCCCCGGCGACCGCCGACGACGACGCCGCAAAGGACGACGACGGCGCCGGCAAGGACGACAAGGCCGATGGCGGCGACACCTCCATCGCCACCGCCATGCTGGCGTTGATCGGCGTGCCGCCCAAGGCGCCGCCGGCCGTGCCGGCGGCCCCCGCCGATGCCGTCGGCGACGCCGCGGACACCACGGCGGCGGCCCTGGGCCTGGGCGGCTTGCCTCCGCTCGGCGCCGATGCCGCGTCGGCGGCGACGGGCATCAAGGATGGGCTGGTGGATTCGCTCGGAACGGGCACGAACGCAGCCGTCGCGACGACGCCGGATGCCAATGCGGCGGCTTCCGTCTTTGCCTCGTTGCTTGCCACCCAGGCCGCCGACGCCACGCCCGACAAGAGCGATGCGCGCTCGTCGACCGATCCGTTGCAGGCATCGCCCATGCCCTTGCTGCATAACCCCGCGCCGAACGTGGTCGCCGTGCCGCAACTGCAGGCCACGCATCCGGCCGCCTCGCCGCAGTTCGCCCAGGAGCTGGGCGAGCAGATCGCCTGGATGGGTGCCGGCCAGCTCAAGGAAGCACAGATCAAGCTGCATCCCGAAGAGCTGGGCACGATGGACGTGCGCGTGAACATCGACGGCGGAAAGGTCAACGTCGCCATCATGGCGCAGCATCCGGCGGCGGTGCATGCCGTGCAGCAGACGCTGTCGCAGCTCGACAGCATGCTCGCGCATCACGGTCTCGAACTGGGCCAGGCGAACGTCGGCCAGCGCCAGGCGGGGCAGGGTGGCGACGGCGGCGGCTCCGCGCGGGGGCAATCCCAGGGCGGTGACGATTCGATCGCCGGCGCGCCGGTGGCGGCCACGTCGCGCGTGTCGCGCGGGCTGCTCGACGAAGTCGCCTGACCGGCCGCCTCGCCGCGACGAGGCGGCGGCGCGCGTCAAAAAATTATCGCTGCATGCATGGCATGCCGCTTGCTTTAATACCGGCATCCGTAACGAAGAGGTTTTCCCCGCATGGCCGCTGCACCCAAGAACGCCGACGACGCCGCTCCCTCGCCCAAGAAGAAGGGCAAGGCCAAGCTCCTGATCATCGGCGCCGTCGTCGTGCTGGCGGCCGGTGGCGCGGGCGCGTTCGTCATGTTGAAGGGCGGCCATGGCAAGGGCGCCGAAAGCGCGGCCGAGGCCGAGAAAGCCAAGCCGGCGTTGTACCTGCAGATGGATCCGGCCTTCGTCGTGAATTTCCAGGACGACACCGCGCTGCGTTTCCTCCAGATCGGCGTCAACGTCATGTCGCACGACCCGGAAGCCATCGCCGCCGTTCGCGAGGCCGATCCGGAAATCCGCAACGCGCTGCTCATGCTGTTTTCGGCGCAGGACGTGAAGACGTTGTCCGACGTGAAGGGCAAGCAGAAGCTGCAGGCATCGGCCCTGGCCGAGGTACAGCGCATCCTGAAGGGCAAGATCGGCCGCCCGGGCGTGGATGCGGTCTTCTTCACCAGCTTCATCATGCAGTGAGCCAGGGGCGATGAGCGACATCCTCACCCAGGAAGAAATCGACGCCCTGCTGGCGGGCGTGGAAGGCGGTTCGGTCGAAACCGAAATCGACGAGCCGGTACCGCCCGGGTCGATACTCGACTACGACTTCACCCAGCAGGACCGTATCGTCCGCGGCCGCCTGCCCACGCTCGAAATGGTCAACGACCGTTTCGCGCGCTACTTCCGCGCCAACCTGTTCAACGTGCTGCGCAAGTCGTGCGAAGTGTCGGTGCTGGGCGTGAGGATGACCAAGTTCAACGAGTACGTGCACTCGCTGGCCGTGCCGAGCAACCTGAACCTCATTCGCATCAAGCCCCTGCGCGGTACCGCGCTGATGGTGTTCGAGCCGCGCCTGGTCTTCACCGTCATCGACAACTTCTTCGGCGGGGACGGCCGTTACCACGCGCGCATCGAGGGCCGCGACTTCACGCCCACCGAAAACCGGGTGATACAGATCGTGCTCCAGGAAGCCTTCGGCGCCATGGCCGAGGCCTGGGCGCCGGTGCTGAAGATGCAGTTCGATTTCCTCAACTCGGAAATCAACCCGCAGTTCGCCAACATCGTGAGTCCCACGGAAACCGTGGTGGTGTCGCGCTTCCACATCGAGCTCGACGGCGGCGGCGGCGAAGTGCACCTCACGCTGCCGTATTCCATGGTGGAGCCGATCCGTGAACTGCTCGACGCGGGCGTGCAGAGCGATCGCGCCGAGCGTGACGAGCGCTGGATCCAGAACCTGCACGAGGAAATCCTCGACGCCGAGGTGGAAGTCACCTCCATGCTCGCCGAGGCGCGCCTGACCATCGGCGACTTCCTGCACCTGCGCAAGGGCGACGTGATTCCCATCAACATGCCCGACCTCACCACGGTCTTCGCCGAGGACGTACCGATCTTCCGCGGCCGCATGGCGAATTCGAACGGCAACAAGGCGATCCGCTTCGAGTCGCTGATGCGCCGTAACGCGCAGCGCCCCGCGCCCTTGCCGGTCGAGCCCGTGGCCGACCCCGCGTAACCAGGTCTACCTACCGAGGGGTGGGAGCGGACCGTGTCCGCGAACCCTCATCGCATCCTACTCACGAAGGAGGCCATGCGGTGATCATGCGAGCTGTCAACCGCCCGCAAGATCACCGCATGGCCTCTTTCGCCCTAGCCACCGCGAGGGTTCGCGGACACGGTCCGCTCCCACCCCTCGGTAGGCCTCATTCTGGCAGAACCCATCCAAGCATCATCATGTCGATCGCCGCATTGGCATATATGAAACTAACCGCTTTGGCGATTCGACTTTTCGCCAGCACGGAGAAGACCGGGGCGATACCCACCAGAAACATCCATACGTGATGTGGCACGGCAAGACCGCTGGGCAGCGGTAAGTCAGGCAACCACTCTTGCGCCGCGAGGATGGTCACGGCGAGGGAGAACAGCGCGGCGAAGACGGCCAGGGCGGTCATCACCCGTTCAACGATTAGTTTCCAGGCGGCGCGCTTCGTTCGCAAGGCTTCCTGGGGAGCATCGCAAGCTTTCGATAGCTCTGTTTCGTCGTCTTTTCGCTCCTGAGCGGGTGGAATCGTTCCGCATAGCGGACAGGCGAAGTTTTCCCGGACGCGTTCAGGAGCATTCCGGTATTTCCAAGCCGCCGCCAGGGAAAGCAACCACGCTATGGCGCAAATGATGACTACGCCTGTCGAAGAATTGCTGTCCTTTGCAGCTTCCTCCCTGGCCACCGTGAACCATATCCATGTGAGCGTCGCGGCTAGGGCCGCGAATGGTTTATCCGGTTTCACTACATGCTTCCTTGCTCTCGATCGGGCCGATATTCGACCAGCGATAGAGGTGCATGGATGTAGTCAGAAACCGATTCTTCCCGTAGGCGATGTAAAGCAACGCACCGCGAGCCTCACACCGATCCAGTGAACCTCCTACCGAAGGGTGGGAGCGGACCCTGTCCGCGATGGGAGCTTGCGGCAAGCGCCCATCGTTACGAAGACGGGTATCAAAATTGCGAGACGTATACGATCCGACATCGTCAGCGATTCGATCTCGCCAAATCGTCCATGGCAAACACCACCCGTGATGAAGAAGCATCACGGTATCGGCACGCCTACAGACAACCCGCCATCGATTTGATAGGGTTCCCCTCGTTGCCTGCGCTGCTACTCACACGGTGCCGCAGGCAACCATCGCTCGAAGCGGTGAAGAGCGCAGGGCAGAGGTGGTGGAACACCGTCTGCCCTGCTGACCAAACCAACTGTAGAAGAGTTGATTCGGCTATGCGAAATAGTACGCGATTCAAGCGCCCGCCGCTTCCCCGCGGCGACACCCTCGACGGTTACCGGACTCTCTGGCCTCCTTCCAGACGCGGTTGACGAACCGCGGCGTCCGCCGTGTTCACTGCGACTTTTCTCAGCCGTACGACCCGGCGCGTCAGCGCTCGGCCTGAATCCGGCTGACGCCGCACCCCACTTCCCAACCCAAACACCCGGCGCCCGGACACGGGCAGGCCGTCGAGTCTCATCGTCTTCGAGCGATGGCTCCACCCGCGGCACGTCCGTGACACGGCGTGCCGCACCTCGACAGCATCCCCTCGCGTCGCCCCTGCGCAGGCAGGGGCCCAGCGTCTTTCGCTCGTCGATGGCGTGAGGCGCAAGATGCTGGATTCCTGCCTTCGCAGGAACGACGGGTAGGAGGGCGTGCGGATGACTGGGTAAGACATACCCTTTTTCTCAAGGAGAATGTGATGGACGAACTCAAAGAACCCTGGGTACTCGGCAACGGAAGCTTTGGTCTCATGGCCGAGGCTACTACCGACGAACTGCTCAACGATGCCACCGAATGGCTGCAGTACGCCAAGGCCCTAACTGAACTGTTGGGCGAAATAGTAGGTGACTCCGACATTCTTGATCGCCGACGCTTGATGCTTACCCTTGGCGCGGTCGACGTTCTGACCGACATAGGCATGCGATGCGCCATGCAAGCCCATGCGCGGGTGCAATGGGACAAGGTTGATGGCGGACGGTGATTCTGTTGCGCTTTTTGATCTCAATATATGAGTGGTTTTTGCCAATTATGTGTAGGCAACTTCCTTCATAACATAGGAACATTGCCCGCCCTCCGATGGCGGGCCTGCGTTCTACTTCGAGTACTGCCGTTGCTCAAATGACCGGCGTACTTATTGCCTCCCAATTTCCTTCTCAAGGACGATTTATGAAGCACTTGTTTCTGCTTCTTCTCCTATTGGTTCCGCTCTGCGCGTATGCGGCTGCCGGAGACGATGAGGCCTTTTGGATCATCACAAACGGGGCCGTTGGTGGTCAGTACCCTACCGAAGATGCAGCTTGTCAGGCGGTTTACAGTGGGTATTGGATTAAATGGTCGGCGGCGACGAAGATTCCGATAAGCGATTATCAGCCCCCGCAGGACTACGTAGATAAGCGAGCTCCTAATGCCAAGAGCGTCCTGTGCCCCGTAACTGTGTTTTACGGGGCTGAGCAGGGTGGGCCGTTGAACGGTGGCACCCTCGCCCGCCAAGAGTTGCACTGTAAGCAAGATGGAACTTTCAATCCCGACATCGGCAAGTGCCAGGCACCTGACGAGGATCAAGACCAGAACGAGATGGGCGATCCATCGAATCCCGCCCCAGGCGTGGTAATGACGTGTCGTGGTGATCCGGTCAACACGCCAAGCGGTAACGTCTACGAAGAGACGACGGATTATGTCGGTGGCGATGGCGAACTCGCCTTCCGCCGCTATTACAACAGTACAGACGGTAAGTGGCGTCACAGCTACTCGGCCCGTCTTCTTTCCGATCCGATCACCACGGTCGTTACCTTCGACGACGGAAAAGGCACCGCCTATCCGATGGTCAATGGTCAGCCTTCCATTCCGGAAGGCCACAAGGAACGATTGTCGACCCAGTACAGCCAATGGACTTACACATCGGAAGACAACACGATTCTGACCTTCGACTATCAGGGGCGGCTCAGTGGCGAGCAGACCCCTGACGGTCTCAAGCGAACCCTGACCTACACGCCCTCCGGCGCATCGGGTGACACGCTCGTGACCGTGACGGGCGCCAGGGGCCGGGTACTCACCTTCATCGAAGACGCGAACCATAACGTCAAGTCGATGACCGCGGGTGCCTATTCCGTCACCTACGGCTACAACACCGACGGCATGCTCACGTCGGTAGCCTATAGTGGCCCCAACCTGTCGAAGACCCGCACGTATGCCTACGAGGACGCGCGGAACCCGCACTGGCTGACCTCGGAATTCAACGAGTCCGGCGTCAAGTTCGGTTCGTGGACGTATGACGATCAGGGCAGGGCGCTCGCTGCCACGCAGCCCGACTCGGCAGGCCTCACCTCGTTCAGCTACACCGGCCCGAACACGGTGGAGGTCACCGGTCCGCTCGGTAACAAGGTGACCTACCAGTACGAAATCAGTCATGGCGCCAAGCGCCCGGTCTCCATCGATGGCGAACCGGCCGTCGGCTGCCCGGCGGGCAACTCCACGTTCCATTACAACGCATCCGGTTATCCGGACACCGCCACCAGGGTCAACGGCAGCACCACTATTATCGGCTACGACAGTGGTTTCAACGAGACATCGCGGACGGAAGCCTCCGGTACTTCAGCCCAGCGCACGACGCAGACGACGTGGGACGCCACGCTGCACCTGCCCACCGGCCGCTCCCTGCTGGATGCGTCGGGCGCGTTGGTCCGTAAGCAGTCGTGGCTCTACAACACGCGAGGCCAGACGGTGGCCTCTTGCCTGGCCGATCCTTCGTCGGCGAGCTATGCCTGCGCCGCCAGCGGCACGACACCGGCGGGCGTGCGCCGCGTGGTGGATACCTACTGTGAGGCCGTCGACTCCACCACCTGTCCCCTTGTCGGCCTGCTGAAGTCCGAAGATGGCGCACGCACCGACGTACAGGACGTCACCACGTACGCCTATTACATGACGCCCGACGATTCCGGTTGCGCAAGCTCGGGCGCGTGCCATAAGAAGGGCGACCTTTACCAGACCACGGATGCGTTGGGCCACAAGGTCACGATGCTGCGTTATGACGCGGATGGCCGCATCACTCGCTTCAGCGACACCAACGGCGTCATCCATGACGCCACGTACGATGCACTCGGTCGTGTGCTTTCCCAGACGGTGAGGGCCTCGGCCGATGGAACGCCTTCCGCCGGTGATGCGACCCGCCTGTTCGGATACAACGACGTCGGCGATCTCGTCAGCACGACGGATGCCGACGGCGTGATGATGACCTTCCAGTACGATGACGCTCGTCGTCTCGTCGGTGTCACGGATGGAGCAGGCAACCGCATCCGGTACACCCTCGACGCCGGTGGCAATCGCACCAAGGAAGAATTCCTCGATGCTTCCGGCGCTGTCCGCAAGTCGGTATCGCGTTCCTTCAATAGCCTGGGTCAACTGCTGTCGGTGCGCGATGCCCTGAACCGTACGGTCCTGTCGTTCGACACCACCGACGGCTACGACGCCGAAGGCAACCCTCAGCACGCCTCGGATGCCAAGGGCGTACAAAAGAAGAACGGCTACGACGCCCTGAGTCGTCTGGTCAGTACCATCGATGACTACAACGGTACGAACACGGGGACGGCCAATGCCCAGACCGTATCGGTGCTGGACGCCAGCGACAAGGTTGCCGGCATCAGCGATCCGTCTGGCCTGAATACCGTCTACGACCATAACGGCCTGGGTGACCTGACGGGTATTCACAGTCCAGATACCGGCACCACCACGTTCACGGTCGATGCGGCGGGCAATCGGCTCACGAAGACCGACGCTAAAGGCACTGTGACGACCTATGCCTACGACGCACTGAACCGGGTGATCACCGCGAGCTATGCGGATGCCACCCTCAACGTGGCCTATCACTACGACGAAGCCAACTCGATCACGGGCTGCGCAGCATCGGCACCGGTCGGTCACCTCACGCGGGTCGTCGAGACGGCGGTGACCACCACCTACTGCTACGACGCGCGAGGCAACGTCATCGAGAAGCGCCAGACGCAAGGTGGCGTCACGGATACGTTGACCTATACCTACACCCTCGGCGATCGGGTTGCCACGGAAACCCGGCCGGGCGGAGCGGTGGTGTCCTATGCGCACGATGCGCTGGGGCAGGTGAGCGGCGTCAGCATCACCCCGGTCGGCGGCGCGAGTCAGGCGGTCGCCAGCAGCATCACCTGGCTCCCCTTCGGCCCGATCCAGTCCTATACCCTCGGCAACGGGCAGACCGTCATCCGGACGTATGACGCCAATTACCGGGTCACTGACATCGTTTCTCCGGCGCTCGAGCTGCATTTCTCGCTCGACGAAATGGGCAACATCACCGGGGTGAGCGAGTCTAATGGCGGTACGGCGAGTTATTTGTATGATCCGCTTTATCGGCTCACGGCTGTCAATGATGCTGCGGGGAAGGCGGTCGAGGCCTACTCGTACAACGTGACCGGAGATCGGTTGAGTAAGACAGCGCCGGGTTCTTATACCGGGGCATATGCGTATAAGTCGGGGACGCATTGGCTAACGTCGATGGGTACGGCCTCGCGTACCTATGATGCCAGTGGCAATACGACGGGAAGTTCGACAGCTGGAACGGTTTGGGGCTACAGCTACAATGGTCGCAACCGGATGAATGCGGTCACGCGGAATGGCACGACCGTGGGTACCTACGTCTACAACGCCATGAATGAGCGGGTATCGAAGAGCTATGGGTCGATGACGAATCGCTTTGTCTACGATCAAGCGAGTCAGCTGGTTTTCGAGGCTTCAGATGCGGGACGACGCGACTACATTGCCGTCGCAGGTATCCCGCTCGCCGTGGCCGATGGCAGCTCGCTTGGCTTCATCACCGCAGACGGTCTGGGCTCGCCCCGTGCCGTCACGTCGTCAACTGGCGATGTGGTCTGGAGTTGGCCTTATGCGACCAACCCGTTCGGAGAGAGTCGCCCGGTTTCTAGCTCGGGTTACGTGCTGAATCTCCGGCTGCCGGGCCAGTACGCTGACGGGGAGGCTGGACTGAAATACAACATCAATCGTAGCTTTGATGCGGCGACAGGTCGGTATCTTCAGAGCGATCCTATTGGACTCAAGGGCGGTGTAAGCACCTATTCCTACGCAAGTGCACGCCCGCTAAGTTTGTCTGATCCTTCAGGCCTCGTAGTTAAGGTCTGCCGCGATCCGGCCTTCAACGGTGCATTCGGGAGTGCGATCAAGCATAACTGGATCACAACCAATACTCAGTCAATAGGTATGGGTACACCCGCGGCGGGATCAAATACAGGGAATCAATACGACCCGCTGGGTGCGCGAGTTCAGACGGTTGACCATAGTGGAAGACCGGATAATGGTGACCGTGAATGCGCGGAAGCTATTGGTGCGGACGAAGATAAGGTAAACAAGTTGATAGCGCCAGGGCGTGACCTTGGCTTTTGGGTGCCGGGATTCCACGATTGCGAGACGTTTGTTCGAGACGTTCTCCGAGACTCCGGTGGTGAATACCCGTTCGAGCCAGAGCCGGCTCCGATTCCGAGCCCTTACCTTCAGGACCCATATAAATGAAGCGATCGCGAGTACTATTTGTAGCTGCTCTGTCTGTGATTGGTATTGCGGTGATCTGGGTTTTCGTCATACCTCGTGCCGTGCTTTCGATCGCGTGTGACCGCGCAGCTGATCGTAAAGCGATCGATGAAGCTGCTGACTTCTATTGCCCTGCCGGGAATGATGTTTCGTATCAGGCATGGGGCGAATGTGGACTGATGAAGGTGTGTATAGATCCGAGGACAAAAGAAAAAAATGGAGCTTTTTTTGCTTCTCAAGGGGGGCGCCTGCGCGTGAAAAGTCTTTATTCATCAGGAGTTGATTCCGGCGGGTTAACCACATTTGATAATTCTGGTAAAGCGAAAGAGATTAATGGTGGTTACAGAATTTCAAAACACTCTCAGCCCCTTCAGAATTAACAAAAGGCGGCGCCTTGGTCTTGTGCAACGGGTCCATATATCGAGGTCGGGTGGTCGGTCCTGAAGGCTGATGTGTGAGCAAGCTGAATTGGCGCCATCGCTTGATCGCGACGCAATGCGCAGGGACTACGTGAGGGGTGGGTGGTGCCGCTATGCATGGCAACGACGCGGTGCGTTTGCTTTCCCTTTGCCTCGGTCCAAGGCGTAGGTGCGAGGGCGAAGCCGAGCCTTCAGGGAGCGCCCAGTGTTTGCCGAGCGCCTCGCCATGGCACCGGTCGGCGCCGGTGCGACAGGCTCGCTGGTGCGGTGCCATCGCCATCTGCTTACGTGTTCTTCGTCGAGCCATGATGGCGAGCACACCCGAGTCGCTGGTGGCGAGTATCCGTTTGAGCCTTAGCCCGTGCCGGTCTTTAGTTTCTATCTTCGGGTTGTTTACCGCTCGCCAGATCAGCGCAAGGCCTCTTTCGCGATAGTTGTCCTGAGGGTTCGCGGACAGGGTCCGCTCCCACCCCTCCGGTTGCGGTTGTCCTGCCCGCACGCAAGGCGCTGGGTCCCTGCTTTCGCAGGGACGACGTGAGGGGTAGGGCATGTCGTCACGATCTGGGACGGTGGCGTTTTGCTTTTCTTCCGGGCGTGGAGGGGAGTCGTCGGGTGCCGTCCTCGGAGCGCTTCCGCAGGGAGCGAAGGCGGACGAGGACTTAGCGACGAGGACGGCGCGCGGCGGCTCCCGTGCCTCGGTCCCTGGCGTTTGCGAGGGCGAAGCCGAGCCTTCACGGCCGGCCCGGTGTCTGCCGACCGCACCGCCGTAGGCACCGGCCTGCGCCGGTGCGACGGGTTCGATGCGCGTCGGGCCGTCAACTGACCGACACCGCGACTAACTGCCGTCGAGCGTCAGCTTTCCGGCGAGATCGTGAAGGCGGGTTTTCACGGTCCGCGTCAACCCTATGAATCGATGGGGAAATCCAGTTCCGAACACCATGGCATGCCGTTTGCTTCAAGGGCAACGACCCCTCGGCAAACCTCCGGAACGGACATGAACGACCCGACCAGCCCCGACTTCCTCGAAGGCCAGAATGACACCGTCATGGCCCAGGCCGCCGGCCTTGGCGAGGTGAACCTCGACGTCATCCTCGACGTGCCCGTGACCATGGCGATGGAAGTGGGCCGCACCAAGATCAGCATCCGCAACCTGCTCCAGCTCAACCAGGGCTCCGTCGTGGAGCTGGATCGCGCCGCCGGCGAACCGCTGGACGTGTTCGTCAACGGTACCCTCGTCGCCCATGGTGAGGTGGTGGTGATCAACGAGAAGTTCGGCATCCGCCTCACCGACGTGATCAGCCCCGCCGAACGCGTGCGCAAGCTGCGGTGATCCCCATCATGCGTCGTACCCTCGCTGCCGCCGGCGGCATGCTTCCCTGCGCCCTGCTGGCGGCCCCGGTCGCCGGTGCCGCGCCGGTCGACACGGGCGCGGAGCTGGTCCGCGTGCTGGTCAGCCTGCTCGGCGTGGTGGCGCTCATCTTTTTCGTCGGCTGGATGAGCCGCCGCGCCCAGGCGCGCGTGCGCCCCGGTGGCCGCAAGATCCGAGTCGTCGAATCGATGCCGGTGGGCATCAAGGACCGGGTGATGCTCATCGAAGTCGGCGGCACGCAATTGCTGGTGGGTGCGTCGCCCACGGGTGGCTTGCGTACGCTGCACGTGCTCGATACGCCGGTGGCCGAGGACGCGACCCCGCCTCAGGCGCCCACGCTCAAGGGTTTCCGCGACGTGCTCTCGCAGTGGAAGCGCCCATGACGCGCTGGCTCGTTTTCCTCTTGCTGCTGCTCGTGCCGGTGGTGTCCTTCGCCGCCGAGCCGCAGGGCATCCCGCTGGTGAACGTGCAGCCGGGCGCGAACGGCGGCCAGCAGTGGTCCCTGTCGATCCAGGTCCTGGCGCTGATGACGGCGCTGACCGTGTTGCCGGCCATCCTGCTGATGATGACCTCGTTCACCCGCATCGTGATCGTGCTGGGTTTCCTGCGCCAGGCGCTGGGCACCAACAGCACGCCGCCGAACCAGGTGATCCTCGGCCTGTCGCTGTTCCTCACGCTGTTCGTGATGTCGCCGGTGCTGAACAAGGCCTACGACGCGGGCGTGAAGCCGTACATGGACGGCGCGATGAGCGTGCAGGACGCGCTTCCCGCGGCCGCCGCGCCGTTCAAGCACTTCATGCTCGAACAGACCCGCGAACCGGACCTGCAGCTGTTCACCCGCCTGGCCGGTGACGAGCCCTACGCCGACAAGGATGCCGTGCCGTACCGCGTGGCGCTGCCCGCCTTCGTCACCAGCGAGCTGAAGACCGCGTTCCAGATGGGCTTCCTGCTGTTCATTCCGTTTCTCATCATCGACCTGGTGGTGGCCTCGGTGCTGATGTCGATGGGCATGATGATGGTCTCCCCGGTGATCATCTCGCTGCCGTTCAAGATCATGCTTTTCGTGCTGGTGGACGGCTGGACCCTGCTGCTGGGCACGCTGGCGGGGAGTTTCTTCCAGTGACGCCGGAATCGGTCATCGCCTTCGGCCAGCAGGCCCTGCACATCGCGATGCTGGTCGGCGCGCCGCTGCTGCTCACCGCGCTGGCGGTGGGCCTCCTCGTCGGCATGATCCAGGCCGCCACGCAGATCAACGAGCAGACGCTGAGCTTCATCCCGAAGCTGATCGCCATGGCGCTGGTGATGATCATCACCGGCCCGTGGATGCTGCGCACGCTGGTGACCTTCACCCGCGGTCTCATCGAGTCGTTGCCCCAGGCGGTGCGTTGATGCCGTTGGACATCGGCCAGCTCGAAGGATGGGTAGGCGGTGCCTCCTGGGCGCTGGCGCGCGTGTCCGGCCTGATGCTGGTGGCACCGGTGCTGGGCAACACGACGATTCCGATGCGCATCCGCGTCGGGCTCACCGTGGTCCTCACCCTCGTGCTCGCGCCGCTGGCACCGCTGGGCATCCAGCCGCTGTCGGCCCAGGGCGTGGAAGTGCTGGCCCAGCAGGTGCTGATCGGCGCCGCGCTCGGCTTCGTGCTCAAGCTGATCTTCGAGGCCGTGTCGTACGCCGGGCAGTTCGTGTCGCAGGCGATGAGCCTGGGTTTCGCCGAGGTGGTCAACCCGAGCCTGGGTGGCAGCGTGCCGGTGCTCAGCCAGTTCTACATGATGCTGGTGACCCTGCTGTTCCTCGTCATGAACGGCCACCTGCAATTGATCGACCTGCTCGCCGACAGCTTCCGCACGCTGCCGGTCGGGACCGACGGCATCGGTGCCGGCGGCCTGTGGGGCGTGCTCACCTTCGCCACCCATCTTTTCTCCGGCGCCGTGCGCGTGGCGCTTCCCGCGCTCACCGCGCTGCTGGTGGTCAACTTCGGTTTCGGCGCGATCAGCCGCTCGGCGCCGTCGATGAACCTGTTCGCGGTGGGTTTCCCGATCACCATCTGCCTGGGCATGGTGGCCGTCTGGCTCGCGCTGCGCGGCCTCCCCGGGGCCTTCGATGCGCTGCAGACCGCCGCGTGGGAGACCATGCGCCAGCTCGTCGGAGGTAGCCGGCCGTGAGCGAGGGCGCCGACAAGGAAGACCGCACCGAATCGCCCAGCGAAAAACGCCTCCGCGAGGCGCGCGAAAAGGGCGACATCCCGCGATCGAAAGACCTTTCCACCGCGGTGGTGGTGCTGGCCGGGGTGGCGACGCTGATCGCCACGCGCGAGCAGATGGCCCTGCACGCCGCCAGGATCATGCACATCGGCCTGCGCTATGGCCGTGACGACCTGCTTGCCGAGGACGGCCTGCGCCATGCGCTCGGCACCGCGGCGCTGGAAGCGCTGAAGCTGCTCGGCCCCGTGTTCGCGGTGACCATGGTCGCCACCGTGGCCGCGCCCGCGTTGATGGGCGGCCTCAATTTTTCCGTGCAGGCGCTGGCGCCCAAGTTCGACCGCCTCGATCCGATCAAGGGCTTCGGCCGGCTGTTCTCGATGAACGGCCTGGTGGAACTGGGCAAGTCGATCCTGAAACTGATCCTCATCGGCGGCGCCCTGGTCTGGTTCCTGCGCAAGAGCGTGCTGGACATGTTCGTCACCGGCAGCGGCCCGGTGGAATCGGGCATCTCGCGCGCCTTCGGGATGTTCGGCAATGCCTCGTTGATCTTCGGCTGCGCCCTGGGCGTGATCGCCCTGGTCGACGCGCCCTGGCAGAAGTTCAGCTTCACCAAGAAGATGAAGATGACCAAGCAGGAGGTGAAGGACGAGCACAAGGAAAGCGAGGGTAGCCCCGAGCTGAAGTCAAAGATCCGACAGATGCAGCACCAGATGGCCCGGCGCCGGATGATGCAGGACGTGCCCACGGCCGATGTCATCGTGGCCAATCCGACGCACTTCGCCGTGGCCCTCAAATACGACGAAAACCGCATGGGAGCGCCGCGCGTGGTGGCCAAGGGCGTCGACGTGATCGCCGCCCAGATCCGCGAACTGGGTGCCGAATCGAAGGTTCCGGTGGTCGAGGCCCCGCCGTTGGCACGAGCCTTGTATCACACCACGGAAATCGGACGCGAAATCCCCGCGGCGCTGTACGTCGCCGTGGCCCAGATCCTGGCCTACGTGTTCCGTTTGAAGCAGGCGATCGCCATGGGCGACCTCCCGCCCGACATGCCCGAGCAGGACATCGATCCGGAATTGCTCGGGCCGTACCGCATGGATAACTGACGACGATGGCAGCGACGAGCAACCCCAATTTCTTCGGCACGCTTCGCCAGATAGGCCGTCGCGGCGTCGCGGCGCCGCTGGCGATGCTGATCATGCTCGGCATGATGATGCTGCCGCTGCCGCCGTTCATGCTCGACCTGCTGTTCACCTTCAACATCGCGCTGTCGCTGGTGATCCTGCTGGCCACGATGTACGTGATGCGGCCGCTGGAACTGGCCTCGTTTCCCACCGTGGTGCTGTTCGCCACGTTGCTGCGCCTGGCGCTGAACATCGCCTCCACCCGCGTGGTGCTGCTGCACGGCCACGACGGTCCCGGCGCGGCCGGCAAGGTGATCGAGGCCTTCGGCGAGTTCGTCATCGGCGGCAATTTCGCCGTCGGTTTCGTGGTGTTCGCCATCCTCACCATCATCAACTTCGTGGTGGTCACCAAGGGCGCCACGCGCGTGTCCGAGGTGACCGCCCGCTTCACCCTCGATGCGATGCCCGGCAAGCAGATGGCGATCGACGCCGATCTCAATGCCGGTCTTTTGACGCAGGAGCAGGCCCGCGAGCGCCGCCAGGAAGTGCGCGAGGAAGCGGATTTCTACGGCTCGATGGACGGCGCGTCCAAGTTCGTTCGCGGCGACGCCACGGCGGGCATCCTGATCCTCGCCATCAACATCATCGGTGGCTTCTTCATCGGCGTGCTCCAGCACGGCCTCTCGGCCGGCGAAGCCGCCCGCACCTATACGCTGCTCACCATCGGTGACGGCCTCGTCGCCCAGGTGCCGGGCCTGATGCTCTCCATCGCCACGGCGGTGATCGTCACCCGCGTGTCCAAGTCGCAGGAGATGGGCAAGCAGGTGATGGGCCAGCTGTTCCAGCCCAAGGCCCTGGGCGTGGCCGCCGCCGTGCTCGGCACGATGGGCCTCATCCCGGGCATGCCGAACCTTCCGTTCCTGATCCTGGCCGCCCTGGCCGGCTTCGGTGCGTGGAAGCTGCACCTGCGCCGGCAGGAGGTCGCTTCCGGCGGCGTGGCCGCCCCGGGCGCGCCGGGTACCGAACTGGCACTGGAAAGCGCGCCGCCTGCCGAGCGCCTGGAACTGTCGTGGGAAGACGTGGCCCAGGTGGACACCATCGGCCTGGAAGTGGGCTATCGCCTCATTCCGCTGGTGGACAAGGCGCAGGGCGGCGAACTCATGGCGCGGATCAAGTCGGTGCGCCGCAAGCTGTCGCAGGAGCTGGGTTTCCTCGTGCCCTCGGTGCACATCCGCGACAACCTGGACCTGGCCCCGCACGGTTACCGCATCTCGTTGATGGGCGTGCCCATGGGCGAGGCCGAGATCCACACCGAACGCATGCTGGCGATCGACCCGGGCCGCGTGCACGGCACGATCAACGGCATCGCCACGCGCGACCCCGCCTTCGGCCTCGATGCCGTGTGGATCGAACCGGGCCTGCGCGAGCACGCGCAAACGCTGGGCTACACGGTGGTCGACCCGGCCACGGTGATCGCCACGCACCTGTCGCACATCCTGCAGAACCACGCCCACGAGCTCATCGGCCACCAGGACGTGCAGCAGCTGCTCGACCGCCTCGCGCAGCAGACGCCGAAGCTGGTGGAAGACCTCGTGCCCAAGCGCCTGTCGCTGGGCGTCATCGTCAAGGTCCTGCAGAACCTGCTCGCCGAGCGCGTGCCCATCCGCAACTTCCGCGGCATCGTCGAATCGCTGGCCGAGCACGCGGGACAGAGCCAGGACCCGGGCGTGCTCGCCGCCGCCGTGCGCGTCACGCTGGGTCGCCAGATCGTGCAGGAGATCGCCGGCCTCGGCACCGAGGTGCCCGTCATTACTTTGGCGCCGGACCTGGAGCAGATCCTCCTGCAGTCGCTGCAGGGCGGCGGCCCCGCCGGCGCGGCGGTGGAGCCGGGCCTGGCCGATCGCCTTCAGCAGAGCGTGGCCGACGCCACGCGACGCCAGGAAGCGGCGGGCGAACCCGCCGTGTTGCTGGTGTCCCCGGCGCTTCGTCCGTGGCTTGCGCGCTTCACCCGGCATGTGGCCCAAAACCTGCATGTACTGGCTTACAACGAGGTGCCCGACAACCGTCGCGTCAAGCTGGTGACGGCGCTGGGCCGGTAAGCACTGAGACACCGTTCGCCGAATCGGCGGACGAACCGAACGAACATGGCGGTGCCGGCGATGCCGGACTGCCGCGAGAGACAGGATCGAAGGCATGAAAATCAAGCGATTCGTTGCTCCCGACATGCGCCAGGCCATGCGCCAGGTGCGCGACGAACAGGGTCCGGATGCCGTGATCCTGTCGACGCGCCGTCTGGACGACGGCATCGAGATCATCGCCGCGCTCGATTACGACGAGGCGCTGGTGCGTGAGGCCGGCTTCGCCTATGAGCCGCCCGAGCCCAAGGCGCCGGCGACCGAGCCGGTGCGCGCCGTGCGCGACGATCGCGCCGCCGAGCGTGCCGCCCGCATCGACCAGGCCCGCGCCGCCACGGCGGCCGCGGTCGAGCGTGCGGCGAAGGCCGAGCAGGCCCGCCCGAACGCCCCGCAGCGTCACTCCAGCGCCGCGCTCGCCGAGAGCGTCGCCGACGTGGTGCGCGCCGCGACCGTCAAGCCGGGCAACGACGCCGCCGTGAACGGCATGCGCGCCGAGATCAACGACCTGCGCGAGATGTTGCAGGTGCAGCTCTCCGCGCTGTCGTGGAACCACCTGGAGCGCGAGCAGCCGCTGCGCGCCCGCGTGCTGCGCGAACTCACCCGCCTGGGCATCGACGCCGACGTGGCCCGCGCGCTGTGCGCCGAACTGCCCGAAGGCATGACCTCCGACCAGGCGCGCTACCTGCCGCTGGGCCTCATCTCGCGCAACATCCGCATCACCGGCCGCAACTTCGACACGGTGGGCGGCGGCGTCACCGCCCTGGTGGGCACCACCGGCGTGGGCAAGACCACCTCCATCGCCAAGCTCGCCGCGCGCGCGGTGTTGCGCCACGGCGCGTCCAACGTGGCGCTGATCAGCACCGACCAGTACCGCGTCGGCGCCGGCGCACAGCTGGAACGCTACGGCCGCCTGCTCGGCGTGCGCGTGTTCAACGCACACGACGCCACCAGCCTGCGCAACGTGCTGCTGCAGCTGCGCGGCCGCCACACCGTGCTGGTGGATACGGCCGGCCTTGCCGGCAGCGATCCGAAACTGCAGGAACAGTTCGATACGCTGCATGCGATGTCCGACCTGCGCGTGTGCCTGGTGCTCGCCGCCAATATGCAGTCGCAGGCCATCGACGGCGCGATCCGCGCCTACGCGCCGCTGGCGCCGCAGAGCGCGATCCTTACCAAGCTCGACGAGGCGCCGCTGATCGGCGGCGCGATCTCGGCGGTCATCCGCCACGGCCTGCCGCTGGACTACACCACCGACGGCCAGCGCGTGCCCGAGGACATCGCCTCGGCCGATGCGCGCAAGCTGGTGCTCATGGCGGCGCAGCGGGTGAAGCAGCGCAACGACGAACCCGACGACGCCATCCTCGCCGAACGCTTCGGCATGACGGCCGTCTCGGCCTGACCCGGACCATGCATCCCATGTCCACGGCAACCGCAACCTCTCATTTCCCGGCAGTGAACTCTTCCATGACCACACACGTCGACAACACCCAGGCCGCCGGCATCGCATGGCTGTCCGACCGTCGTCCCACCCGCAGCATCGCGATCGCGGGCGGCAAGGGTGGCGTGGGCAAGACCACGGTGGCGGTCAACCTCGGCATGGCGCTGGCCATGGGCGGGCGCGACGTGCTGCTGCTCGACGCCGACCTGGGCATGGCCAACATCGACGTGTTGCTGGGGCTCCAGCCGGTGCGCCACCTCGGCCACATGCTGGAAGGCGCCTGCCGCATCGAGGAACTGGTGCTGGAGGCCTCCCACGGCCTGAAGGTGATCCCGGCCACCTCGGGCACGCGGCGCATGGCCCAGCTGCCGAACATCGAGCATGCCGCGGTCATCCGCGCGTTCGACGAATACCCGCTGGCACCCGAATACCTCATCGTCGACACCGCCGCCGGCATCTCCGACAGCGTGTCGATGTTCGCCGCCGCCTCCGACGAGGTGGTGATCGTGGTCTGCGACGAGCCGGCCTCGCTCACCGACGCCTATGCCCTCATCAAGGTGCTCTCGCGGGAATTCGGGGTGAACCGCTTCCGCATCGTCGCCAACATGGTGCGCCACGCCCAGGAGGGCCGGGCGCTCTACGAGAAGCTCTCGCGCGTGACCAGCCGGTTCCTCGACGTGTCGCTGGATTTCATGGGCATGGTGCCGCACGACGAATACCTGCGCCAGGCCATCCGCCGCCAGTCGGCGGTGGTCGACGCCTGGCCGAGCAGCCGATCGGCGGTCGGATTCAAGAATCTGGCCAGGTCGGTCGATACATGGGGTGAACCCGAGCCCCGGGCACAGGGACGGATCGGCTTTTTCGCCGACCGCACCCACTTGGGAGGAGGGCTGCCGTTGTGAGCGTCGCGAGCGAATACCTTGAAATCACTAAGGTTCCGGCGGATCAACTGGTCAGGACCCACGCGCCGTTGGTGCGCCGGATCGCCTATCACCTGATGGGCCGGCTGCCGCCGAGCGTGGACGCGAACGACCTCATGCAGGCCGGGATGATCGGACTGCTCGAGGCCGCGAGGAATTATTCGCCGACTCGCGCGGCCAGTTTCGAGACCTATGCGGGCATCCGCATACGGGGCGCGATGCTGGACGAACTGCGCAAGACGGACTGGACCCCGCGCTCGGTCCATCGGAAGTTGCGCGAGGTGGCGGAGGTAACGAGGCAGATCGAAAACGAGACGGGTGGCGACGCCGACGACGTGGAAGTGATGAAGCGGCTGGGCATCGACGCCATGGAGTACAACCAGATCCTGGCCGACGCGGCGAGCGCCCGGTTGCTGAGCCTGACGGCGCCCGAGGGCGACGAGGGCGCGGCGATCGACGTGGCCGACCCGGATGCCACGGGGCCGGACGGGCTGTTCGAGCAGGAGGGCATGCGCGATGCGCTGGCCCAGTCCATCGACGGGCTGCCGGAGCGCGAAAAGCTGGTGATGTCGCTGTACTACGATGACGAGCTCAACCTGAAGGAAATCGGTGCGGTGCTGGGAGTGAGCGAATCGCGGGTGTGCCAGATCCACGGCCAGGCCCTCATTCGACTCCGCGCGCGCATGTCGGGTTGGAAAGAAAGAACCTGACGGCACCCGGTGCCGTCACCGGTCGAAGAAAACGCGCAGTAGAGGCGGAGAGACGTTTTGGACAAGAACATGAAAATCCTCGTGGTGGACGATTTCTCCACCATGCGGCGCATCGTCAGGAACCTGCTGGTGGAGCTGGGCTTCACCAACACCCTGATCCAGGAAGCCGAAGACGGCAACGCGGCGCTCGCGCTGCTTCGCTCCCAGCCGTTCGACCTCGTGGTCACCGACTGGAACATGCCCAACATGACGGGCATCGACCTGCTCCGCGCCATCCGCGCCGACGCCGCCCTGAAGGCGATGCCGGTGCTGATGGTCACCGCCGAGAACAACCGCGACCAGATCATCGCCGCCGCACAGAGCGGCGTGAACGGCTACGTGGTCAAGCCGTTCACGGCGGTGACGCTGAAGGAAAAACTCGACAAGATTTTCGAACGTCTCGCCGCGGCGGCGGGCTAAGGAGCAGGCATGAACACGACGATTTCCGCCGGCCAGGACGTGGCCCCCGAACTGCGCGAGTTGCTCGACGCCGACGATTCCACCGCTTTCGAACAGGCGCTGGACCGCCTGATCCGCAGCCGCGAGCAGCATCTGTTCCTCGCGCTGGGCCATCTCGCCCGCGACCTGCACGAATCCGCCCGCCGCCTCGCGGCCGACATTTCGCACGACGGCAACCCGGGCAACATGGGCGACGCGCGCAAGCATCTGCGCGACGTGCTCGAGATGAGTTCGCAAGCCGCGCACCGCACGCTCGACTTCAGCGAAAAGCTGCGTCCGCAGGCGCAGGCCCTGGCGAAGGAAGCCGACGACGTGCTCGTGCTCGACGTGGCCGACCCCTCGTTCGCCCCGAACGCGCGCGCTCTCGCCGTACGCGTGGGCGATTTCGCGCAGAACTGCGACATCGGCCTGGGCGAGATGGTGGAAGCGCAGTCCTGGCAGGATCTCTCCGGCCAGCGCGTGGCCCGCGTCGAAGCCTTCATGGCCAAGGTCGAATCCTCGCTCGTCGAGCTGGTGCGCCTCACCGGTTCGCTGGCCGGCGGCGCCGCCCCCGCGGCGGACAAGGTCAGCCAGGACGAAGTGGACCGCCTGCTCAGCGAATTCGGTTTCTGAGCGCGCCGATGAGCGTGGAGCTGGACAACGAGCTGCTCAACGTCTTCCTGATCGAGGCACGCGAACTGCTCGAGAGCCTGGGCGAACAGCTCGTGGACCTCGAGGCTTCGCCGGGCGACGTCGAGCTGCTGAATGCGGTCTTCCGTGCCTTCCACACGGTGAAGGGTGGGGCGGGCTTCCTCGGCCTGCACCCGATGGTGGAGCTGTGCCATCGCGCCGAAGACCTGCTCAACGAAGCGCGCGGCGGCGCCATCGTGCTCAACGCGGGCTTCATGGACGCGTTGCTGGAATCGCTGGACCTGCTCAATGACATGATGCGCGCCGCCGACGGCGGCGTGTCGATCGAGCCCGCGCCGCGTTCGCTGCTCGACCGCCTGCTGATTCCCGGCCGTGCCGCCACGGCGCCGCCCGCCGCGCTCGCCGTACCGGTGACGGCATCGGTGCCCGCCGCGGCGCCGTCGCGGCCGCACGACCCCATCGAGGACGAATTCGAGGCCATGCTCGACGCCGCGCGCGCCGAGCGCGTGCCTGCGCCGACGGGCACCATCAGCGACGACGAGTTCGAAGCGCTGCTGGATTCGCTCTACGGCACGGGAGCGCCCGGTGCCGAGTCGGTGGAGCCCGTGCCCGCGCCATCGGTCGCGGCGCCCGCCGCCGATCCCAACGCCATCAGCGACGACGAATTCGAGGCGTTGCTCGATTCCCTGCACGGCACGGCCGCGCCGGGTTCGAGCGCGCTGGACGTTCCGCCGCCGCCCGCGCCGACACCGGCACCCGCGCCTGCACCCGCACCTGCATCCGTGGCGGCCGACACGCAGGTACCCGCCAAGGCGGCCGAGAAGCGCCAGGCCTCCACCGCCGACACGACGGTGCGCGTGGATACCCATCGCCTGGACAACCTCGTCGATGCGGCGGGTGAACTCGTGCTGGTGCGCAATCGCCTGAGCAACCTCGCGCCGCGCGGTACCGCCGACCCGATGGAACGCGCCATCGGCGAACTCGAACGCGTGGCCGAAGACCTGCAGAACGCCGTGCTGCGCATGCGCATGCAACCGGTGGGCAAACTGTTCTCGCGCTTCCCGCGCATCGTGCGCGATCTCGCCCGCCAGCTCGGCAAGGAGATCGAGCTGGTCACCGAAGGCGAAGAGACCGACATCGACCGTACCGTGGTCGAAGCGCTGGCCGATCCGTTGGTGCACCTGCTGCGCAACGCCGTGGACCACGGCATCGAGATGCCGGATGCGCGCCAGCGCGAGGGCAAGCCGCGCCAGGGCACCGTGCGCCTGGCCGCCGGCCAGTACGGCGACCGCATCGTCATCACCGTCACCGACGACGGCAAGGGCATGGATCCGGAAGTGCTTCGTCGCAAGGCCGTGGAAAAAGGCCTGATGGATGCGGAACAGGCCGCGCGCCTGGACGAGCGCGAGTGCTACGAGATCGTGTTCCGTCCCGGGTTTTCCACGGCCAGCCAGGTGTCCGACATCTCCGGACGCGGCGTCGGCATGGACGTGGTCAAGACCAAGATCGTCGAACTCGGCGGCACGCTGTCGATCGACTCGCGGGTGGGCCACGGCAGCACGGTGCGTCTCTCCGTGCCGCTCACGCTGGCGATCCTGCGCGTGCTCATGGTGCGCGTGGGCAACCGCCTGCTGTCGCTGCCGATGTCCAACGTGGCCGAGGTGTTCGAGCTGTCCGAAGGGCAGATCCAGCGCCTCGACGGACGCGTGGTCGCCAATCATCGCCAGCGCGCGCTGCCGCTGGCCGATCTCGGCCGCTGGGCCGGCGTGCAGGGGCAGGGTGGCCACGTGGTGGTGGTGCAGATCGGCCACCAGACGCTGGGTTGCCTCGTCGACGAAGTGCTCGGCCGCGAGGACGTGATGGCCAAGCCGCTCGGCCCGTTCCTGAAGGACGTGCCCGGCGTCGCCGGCGCGACCATCACCGGCGACGGCCGCATCTCGCTCGTGCTCGACCTGGCGGGGCTCGCCGACGACGGCGGCCAGGTGCTGCCCACGTTGAGGATGGCCGTCTGACATGGATATCGTGAGTCTCGTCGGCACGATCCTGGCCTTCGTGGTCATCATCGTGGGAACCATCCTCAAGGGCTCGAGCCTCGACGCCCTGTGGAATCCCGCCGCCTTCGTGATCGTGTTCCTGGGCACCTTCGCCGCGTTGCTCGTGCAGACCCCCGGCCCGGTGCTCAAGCGCGCCCTCGGCATGCTGCCGTGGGTGTACAACCCGCCGGACATCGAGTCGGAAAACCTGGTCAGCCGCATCGTCGGCTGGAGCGAGATCTCGCGCCGCACGGGCCTGCTCGGCCTGGAGCCCGCCATCGAGCGCGAGACCGATCCGTTCATCCGCAAGGGCCTGCAACTGCTGGTCGACGGTACCGAGCCCGACGCCATGCGCTCGGTGCTCGAGGTGGAGGTGTACGCGCGCGAGCACACCGACATCGAAGCGGCGAAGGTCTTCGAGAACGCCGGTACGTATTCGCCCACCATGGGCATCATCGGCGCCGTGATGGGCCTGATGTCGGTGATGCAGAACCTCGCCGATCCGAGCAAGCTCGGCCACGGCATCGCCGCCGCCTTCGTCGCCACCATCTACGGCATCGGCCTGGCCAACCTGCTGGCGCTGCCAATGGCGTCGCGCCTGAAGGGCCTGGCGCGCAAGCGTTCGCAGATGCGCGAGATCCTCGTCGAGGGTCTGGTGTCCATCGCCCAGGGCGACAACCCGCGGCATATCGAGAGCAAGCTGCAAGGGTTCCTCTCGTGAAACGCCGGCACCACGAAGAACACGTCAACCACGAGCGCTGGGCGATTCCCTACGGCGACCTCATCACGTTGCTGCTCGCCCTTTTCGTGGTGATGTACGCCGTGTCGGCGGTGAACGAAACCAAGTTCCGCGTGATGGCGCAATCCATCAACGAGGCGTTCAACGGTACCGGCAAGGTCATCGAGCCCATCAACGAGGCGACGCCCGCCACGCAGGTGCCGCTGCCGAACCAGTCGCGTTCGCCCACCGCCTCGCCCATCGCGAAGATCGACGTGCCCATCCCGCCGCGCAACCTGCCGCTGCCGGGCCACGAAGGCGCGGCCGCCGAGCATCAGGACGGCAAGCAGCGGCATGCGACGACGGCCGCCGACGATGCGAACGTGGCGGTGGGCAAGACCGAACAGAACAGCCTGAGCCAGATTTCCGACGAAGTGCAGCGCGCGATGAAGCCGCTGATCGACAAGAGCCTGGTGAGCGTTCGGCAGACGCCGGACTGGCTCGAGATCGAAGTGCGTACCGACATCCTGTTCCCCGTGGGCGTGGCGAAGCTGCAACCGCAGGCCGAGGACGTGCTGCGCAAGCTCGCCGGCATCCTCGCGCCGTTTCCCAACGCCATGCGCATCGAGGGTTACACCGACAACACGCCCATCGCGACGCCCACGTTCCCGTCCAACTGGGAACTCTCGGCGGCGCGCGCGGCCACGGTGGCGCGCCTGATCACGCTCACCGGCGTCGATCCGCATCGCGTGGGCATCATCGGCTGGGGGGAGTATCGTCCCGCCGCCGATAACGGCACCGCCGACGGGCGCAACCGCAATCGCCGCGTTCTCATCGTGGTGATGAGCGACAAGGCCGCGCCCGCGCGTTTCTATAGCGATGCCGATCGCGTCGACCTGTCGGCCGCCAAGCACGCCGCCAAGCCGGTGCCCACCGTGACGGTGCTGGCGCCGACGGCGGGCGCCGCCCGCTTCGCGCCCGTGGCGGAGAACCGCTGATGCGCGTCTGGGCCGTTTCCAACCAGAAGGGCGGGGTGGGCAAGACCACCACCACCGTCGCGCTAGGCAGCCTGCTCGCCCACGAGGGCAGGCGCACGCTGTTGATCGACATGGATCCGCATGCCTCGCTCTCGGGCTACATCGGCGTGGAAGTCGGTGCGCACGGCAGCGTGTACGACCTCTTCGGCGTGGGCGGCAATCCCTTGCCCGTGCGCACGCTCGTGCACGCCACGCCATGGGACCATCTCAGCGTGCTGCCCGCCTCGGCGGCGATGATTACCCTCGATCGCCAGGTCGGTACGCGGGCCGGCATGGGCCTGGTGCTCACGCAGGCGCTGGCCGAACTCGCTCCCGATTTCGACCACGTGCTGCTCGACTGCCCGCCGACGCTCGGCGTGCTGATGGTCAACGCCCTGGCCGCGAGCGATCGCCTGCTCGTGCCCACGCAGACCGAGGCGCTGGCGCTGGCCGGGCTGGAACGCATGCTGCGCAGCCTGTCGATGATCGAACGCTCGCGCGGCAAACCGTTGCCGCGCACCATCGTGCCGACGCTGTACGACGCGCGCACGCATGCGTCGCGGGCCTGCCTGGCACAACTGCGCGAGCAATACGGCGACAGCGTGAGCCAGGCCGTCATCCCCACCGATACGCAGGTTCGTGAAGCCAGCGCGGCCGGCGTGCCGCTGGCTTCGTGGCCCGCCGCGCGCCGCGGCGGTCTCGCCTACCGCCAGTTGCTCGACGAGTTGCTGGCCCTGCCCGTGCCGTCCGTGACGGACGCGGCCGCGTGAGCCGCACCATGCAGGATGTCGAGCAGATCGTCTCCGACTACCTCGCCGAGCTGCTGACGCCCGCACCGGCGGAGGCGGCGCCGCAGGCGGCGGTCAAGGTGGTGTCCATCGAGACGTGGCGCGATGCCGATGCCGCCGGGCGGGGTGCCGATCCGCGTTACCTGCTGTGCAGCGCGGCCGGCGTGAAGCTCGCCGTGCCGATGGCCGACGTCACGCACATGTTGCCGATGCCGCCGCTGACGCCGCCGAACACGACGAACCCGATCTGCATGGGGCGCTGGCGCCATCCCAGCGGCGAGGCGCGCGTCGCCGACCTGGGCGCGATCCTCTCGCCCGACATGGCCGGCGCCTCCACCTCCACGCTGGTGATCCTGGGCAATCGTGCCTGGGCGCTCGGCTGCGTGGTCGACGACGAACCGGTGGAATTGGTGGCCGACGCCATCCAGTGGCGCCAGGGCGCCGCCTCGCGCCCGTGGCTGGCGGGCATGTCGAAAGAACCCAAGTGCGGCGTGGTCGACACCGCGGCGCTGATCAGATGGCTGGAACAGGAGCTGGGCCCGTGAGCGAATGGCTGGGTTTTTCCCTCGAGGGGCAGCGTTACGCCGTGGCGCTGTCGAGCGTGCGCGAAGTGATCCGCCCCGGTGACATCACGCCCGTGCCGGGTGCGCCCGACGACGTGCTCGGCATCGTCAACCTGCGCGGCCAGATCGTGCCGGTGCTCGACGGGCGTCGCCGTTTCGGTCTCGACGGTGCGGTGGACCCGTCGCAGGAAGACGCCCAGCGCGTGATCGTGTTCGACGACGCGGGCAGCGTGGTGGGCATGCGCATCGATCTCATCGGCGACATGCTCCAGCTCGCCGCCGACGACATCGCGCCGCCGCCGCCCGGTCGCGCCGAGCGGCGCGACGATCCGGTGAGCGGGGTGGTGACGCGGGACGAGGGGTTCATCGCGCTGGTGGATGTGCAGCGGCTTTGCCGGGCGTGATCGCTCCGTAGTATTCGCCGATACGATAGGCTCCCACCCCTTCGGTAGCAAGCGTGTCGCGAGCCTGCTCGCTACGGTCAGTTCCCTTCGGCAACACGCTTGTCGCGAGCCTGCTACCGAAGGGGTGGGAGCCGATCGCATCGGCGAATCGGGCTTGCGGTATCCTCCCACGCATGAACCCCATCCTCGGTTACGTGCTGATCGCCCTGGCCGTCCTCAACCTGGTCGGCCTACTGGTCCTTTTCCGCCGCCTGGGCTCGCCGGTGAAGAGTGAACCCGTCGCGCCACCCGCGCCGGCACCCGATCCGGAGCCCGCCATCCAGCCCGACCAGCTCGCGGGGATGCTTCGCCGCCTGGAAAACCGGCTCGGCGACATCGAAGACCAGGTGCGTCGCACGCCCTCGGTCAACGTCACGGCCGAAAGCGGCACCACCTCCGACCGCACGCTGGCACTGGCCCAGCGCCTCGCCCGCCAGGGCGCTTCGGTGCAGGACATCGCCGATACCTGCGGCATCTCGTATACCGAAGCGGAGCTGCTGCATCGGTTGCACGCGGGGCGGTGAGCGTAGGGCGGGGCGTCGCTCGCTCGGACGCCACGCGCTGGGTTCCCGCGTACGCAGAACGACGAACCACAAGATTTACCGTTGCTGCATGCCCTTCACGTCGTTCCTGCGCACGCAGGAACCCAGCGCATGGAAGCACGAGGCGGCGACAACGCCCCATCGGCTTTCCAACAGGCCTATCGCTCCAACCGGTAATTCAAGCTCGCCCGCGAAAACTCCGTCGCGTTCTGCGCTTCGAAATTCCACCGATGGCTCAGGATGTAACGCAGCGTGATCACCTGCCCGGGGTCGAATAGCCCCACGCCATAGCTCAGGTACAACCGCGGCGAAAGATACTTGCCCACGGTAAACGCCGAGGTCCCGCCGAGCGCATCGTTGTTGCTCACGCCGATGTCGTCCACACCGATCTTCGAGCCCACGCTCTTGGCGAGCAGGTCGCCCGCCGCCGAGCCCAGCGCCTGCGCGGCGGCGCCGACCATGTTGCCTTCGCCGCCCTTCACCTGCGACAGCGGCTTGCCGGTGACGAGGTAGGAAAGGGCGTCGGACTGTTCCATCACCGGGTTCGAGAACACCGTGAGCACCGGGCGGCGCGCCGTGCCGGAGACGTAAAGCCCCACCTTCTGTCCATCGTCGATGGTGGCGTTGGGATTGAGCGTGCGTGACGCGCGGATGTTGAGGCCGGGGTTGTCGATGGGCGTGGAAGCGAACAGCAGCTGGCCCTGCTCGATGCGCAGGTCCTGCCCATACGCCTTGTAGGTACCGTCGACGCCGATCTGCCCCTGGCCCGTCGTCGCGCGTCCGGGACGCTCGCGCACGTCGAGCTGCCCGGTGATGCGGCCGTCGATGCCGAAGCCGACCAGGTGCACCTTCTGCCCCAGGTCGACGCGGATGTCCGCCGTGATCGGCGCGGATTCGGCGGCGGCTTCCTGCTGCTTCTCGTCCACCACCACCACGTCGGGCGAGGCCTTGGTCGCGCCCGCGCCGGGCAGTTTCTCGACGTTGACGTCGGCGAGGTCGACCGCGAGCTTGCCGGTGACGTTCATGCCCTTGGCATCCTGCACGATCTGGATGTCGGGCGAGACGATGGCCTTGGCCGCCGGAATGTCCACGGCGGTGAACTTCGAGCCTTGGATGCCCAGGCGCATCTGCGCGCCTTCGCCGAGCGCGGCCTGGCCCTTGACGGCCAGGGTGCCCTCGCCGGAACGGACGGTGCCGTCCACCACGTAGTTCTTCGCGTCGGCGGTGGTCACGCTGACGTGGCCGTCCTTCAGCTTGAGGCCCGCGCTGGGCACTTCCGCGGCGAAGCCGTCGAGCAGGGCCTGCCCGGTGACGGCCGGCGCGGCCACGGTGCCGCCGAGGCTGAAGCTGGCATTGAGGCCACCCTTCACTTCGGCCAACTCGGTGGTGAACAGTTCGACGAACGACAGGCTCTTCAGGTGCAGCGACACGTTGCCGCCGAGCGCCTGCTGCGCGCCGGCAATGCTCACGTTGCCGTCGACGCTGCCGCCGTCGTTGAGCGCCGCGCGCAGCACGATGCGCTGGTTGTCGGGCGTGAGCTGCGCGTTGGCGCTGAGGTTGTCGTAGACGAGCAGCGGACGGTCGGGACGATCGACGTAGGCGACCGAACCGTGCGTGCTGCCGATGGTGGCCTGTCCCGACAACGCACCGGCCGCCGTGCGGCGGATGTTGCCGTCGCCTTCGACGATGCCTTCGGCGCGCATCGGCGAATTCGAGGCTTCGGCCAGCGTCATCAGCAGGGACAGCGGCACGCGGCGCACGCGGTAGGCCGCGTCGAGGTTGCCCGCGGCATCCTGCTTGCCCGACACGCAGAGCAACGGGTCGCCCGCGGTGAGGCAGAGGTCGCTCATGCTTGCGGCGCCGTCTTTCCACGCGAGCTGGCTGGCGTTCTGGAGACGCCACGGCGGCAGGCCCTGGAAGTCGATATCCAGGCGCGAGAGGGTGCCGTTCCAGGCGGCGTTCTTCATCGAACCGTTCAGTGCGAGCGTGGCGGTGAGCGGCTTGCCGTGCGCGTTCACGCTGAGCTGGTGACGCTCCTGGTTGCCGTCGGCGTCGATCGTCACGCGGTCGAACACCATGCCGCCGGATACGACGTTGTTGGCATGCACCGCGAGCTTGCCGCCGGGTTTGCCGATGTCGGGCACGTCGGCGTCGAGCGTGACGGCGTCGATCTTCTGGCCGGCGTAGACGATGGCGCTGCCGCGCAGGTTGGCCTTCATCGCCAGATCGGGCCAGCGGCCCTTCGCGCCGATGTCGCCCTGCAGGCGGCCGCCCGCGTCGGGCAGCCAGTCGCCCAGCGAGGCGATGGCGAGTTTCAGCGTGGCGTCGTTGCTCGTATCGCCCTTGGCGTCGAGACGGATGCTGCTGCTGCCGGAGGCGAGGTCGAGGTTGCCGTTGATCACCTCGCCGGGCTTGAGGACGAGCTTGCCGTTGCCACGCAGCGGACGCTGGCGCAGCGTGCCGTCGAGCTTGCGCAGGTCGAGCGTGCCGAGCGGACCGTCTTTCGCGAGGTGGCCTTCGGTGGACAGGTCGAGGTCGAGGGCGCCATCCCATTCGGCCAGCAATTGGCCGGGATCGAATCGCTTGCCTTTCAGGTCGAGCTTCCAGGCCATGTCCGGCTGCAGGGTGATGACGCCATTGGCCGCGAGGTTGCCGTTGGGCTGCACGAGCTCGAGCGTGTGCAGGTCGATGGATTCGGGCTTGCCGTCGAGGTTCAGGGTGAACTTGCCGAGCTTGCCCGGCGGACCGATGTCGACGTCGCCTTCGGCGTGATAGGCCTCGGCACCGCCCTTGAAGGTGAGCTTGCCGGCGCTGGCGAGATCCTGCCCGGCCACGTCGGCGGGCACCAGCACGTTCTTCCAGGCGAGGGCGAGATCGGCCGTGACCGGCTGCGCCGCGATCTCCACGGTACCGCTCGCGGTAAGCGAACCCTTGACCTGGGGCGAACCCACGGTGAGTTCGTCCAGGGTAAGGCGCTTATAGGCGTGGTCGAACGAGGCCTTCATCGGCGCCAGGCGAACGCGGTAGTCGTTGAGATCGACGTCGCCGGTGAGGTTGGCGCCGTAGCGGTCGCCCGAGCCCCGCACGGCGAGGCCGAGCGATTGCAGCGTGCCTTCGCCGAGCAGCGGTTGGGGATCGAAGCGGGGCGCGTCGATGGTGGCCGTCCAGGCGAAGTCGCCGCTCTGCACGAGGTGGGCGTCCACCCGCGCCACGAAGGGCAGGCGGAGCTTGACGATGGTATGGGCTTTCGCGCCGTCGCTCGTCGCTTCGATGTCACCGGCGTAATCGACGCCGCCGGCCTTCCATGCGAAAGAGGCCTTGCCGTTGCCGCTGTAGCCCTTGCCCACGGCAAGGCGGCCGGCGAGGTCGGCCTGCCCGTCGGGTGCGCGCAACGCCAGGGTTTTCAGTTCCAGTCCCTTGCCCGTCCATGACCCGGCGAGATCGAGCGAGTTGGATTCGAACAGCGGTTGGCCGGCCTGGGTGACCTTCACGTGGCCGACGTGCACCTTGTCGAGCACGAGGTCGATGGGCGGGTTCAGCGAGAAGGGCTCGGAGGGTTGGTCGGGCTCGGGCGAACTCGGCGGCAGCGCCACGTCGACGCCGTCGACCCTGAGGTCGAACACGTGGGCGCGCTTGCGCAGCAGGGCGCCGAAGGCGAAATCGAGGTGCGCCCGGGCGACGCGTACGTCCATGCCCTTGCCGTCGCGATAACGCACGTTGCCCAGGTCGAGCGGGCCGGCGAGCCGGCCTTCGGCCGTTCCGACGGTGAGCGCGTTATCGGTGAAGCCCTGCGCGCGGGCGAGGGCGAAACGCAGGCCCGAGGCCGTGCCCACGAGCCACCACACGCCGAGCACGACGGCGAGCAACAGCACGCCGAGCGCCACCCCGATGCGAATCAGCCATGTCATGCCGGTGCTTCTCATAGGTCGGGCCCGATGACCACGTGCAGGTGGATGCCGTGTTCGTTCTTATCGCCGACGGGAACGGCGAGGTCCGCGCGGATCATGCCCACGGGCGACAGCCAGCGTATGCCCAGGCCGGCACCCACGCGCGGGCTGTAATCGGTGCCCGTGAAGGCATTGCCCGCGTCGACGAAGGCGGCCATGCCCCAGTTCTTCGTGAAGTAGTGCTCCACTTCGCTGCTGCCGACCAGCAGGCCTTCGCCGCCGATCACGCGGTTGAACTGATTGCGCGGGCCGATGCTCTCGAAGTCGTAACCACGCACCGAACGGTCGCCGCCGGCGAAGAAGCGCAGCTGCGGCGGCAGGGCGCTGAAGTCGTCGGTCCAGATCTTGCCGGCGCTGCCGCGCAGGATGAGTCGGTTGCGGCCCCAGAACGACTGGATCCATTTCACGTCGCCGATCACCTGCGAGAACCGGGCGTCGGAAAGCAGGGTGCCGGCGGTGCTGCGCGCGGTGAGCGTGAGCGACCAGCCGCTGCGCACGAAGGTGGGGTTGTCGCCCTTCTTCCGGCTGAGCGTGACCTCGGGATAGAGCAGGGTGCTGCGACCGCGTTCGAGGCCTTCGGCGTCGTCGCCTTCACCGCCGCGCTTGCCCACGGTGAACGTGCCCGAGAGCGCGTTCACGCCGATGGTGCGTTGCCAGCCATGCCACAGGCGCGTTTCGTTGGCGACCAGTTGCAGCGTTCGCGACTTCGACGTGACCGTGTTGGCATCGCGGAAGTTGGCGCCGAAATTGAAGCTGCGCTGGTTGGGGCCGGGCATCGGAATCTGGTAGAGCGTGGAGAGCGTCTTCAGGCGCTGGGCCAGCACCAGTTCGTTCTTCCACTTGTGCCCGCGATCGTTGATCCAGCGTTTTTCGATGCCACCGCGCAGGCCCGCGCCGGTGTCCGTGCCGAAGAACGGACCGCCGGTGTAGATCGTGCGCTTGGCGGGAGCCAGTTCCACGTCGATGTCGATGTGGCCTTCCTTCGCGTTGTCGGTGTCGGGAATCACGTTGACCACGGCGAAGTAGTCGGCGCCGTTGAGGGCTTGCTGGAGCTGGAGTAGCTGACCCTGCGAGAAATAGTCGCCGCTCTTGAACGGTACGTAGCGATCGAGGAAGCCGTCGCGGAACTGCGAGTTCTTGAAGTGGATCTGGCCGTAGCGGTAGCGCTGGCCGGTTTCCCACTTCAGTTGCACCGACGCGCTGTGTTCGGCGCGATTGACTTCCACGCGCCGGGTGACGAGTTTCGCGTCGAGGAAGCCGGTGGCGGTGAGCGCACCGCTCACGCCGTCGCGCGCGGCGTCGTACTGGCCGTCGTTCATGGGCTTGCCTTTCAGGCCGTTCACGCCGCGCAGGGCGAAGCGGACGGCGGGAACCTTCGCGGCGTCGCCGTCGATGTCCACGTTCACGCTCTTCACCGTCACCGGTACGCCCGGTACCACGTGCAGGGTGACGTGCCAGTCGTTGCCCACCTGCTGCATGTCGCCCGTGGCGGTGGCTTCGTAATAGCCATAGGGCCGCAGCGCGGCCTGCACTTCGTCGGGGGCCTTTTCGTAGAGGCGGCGCACCTGCGCGGCGGTGACATCGCGGGCGGCGTACTGGCTGAGCTCGACGCCGGAGACGATCGCGCCCTTCAGGCTGTCGTCGACGCCGTCGACGGTAAGCACGACGTTCGCGTGGGCCAGGGCCGGTAGCATGAACCACGGCAGGAGCAGTCCATGGCGTCTGGTGAGGCGCATGAGCGTCCTTCCGTTCTTGATCCAAGGCCGTGCGCGCGACACGGCCGCTTGAGGGGATCGTGTCCGGACGTTCCCCAAGTGTGTGTCGGGGCTACGTTACCGCGTGTCTGGTCGGGGTGTCGATAGAGGGGCGTTGATGAAGCTGAATGGAAAGCCGATGGGATCGTGTCACTCGCCCGGGCGTACCGCGCTGGTCTCCTGCGTGCGCAGGAGCGACGTGAGGTATTTTCGTGCGCGCGGTCGAAATCCGTGGCTCGTCGCTCCTGCGCAGGCAGGAGCCCAGCGCGGCGCATATCGGTTGTCGCGAGGCGGTGATGCGGCTTTCCTGCCGGAAATCAGCCCGCCTCATCCCCCGACCGGAATGCGATCCACGCGCCGATCATGGCCGACACGTACGGAATGGACTGCGCGGCCAGGATGAACATCCACAACGTGCTCTCGACGTACTGCGTGCCGTAGTGCATGCCCATGCCGATGATCGCCAGCAACAGGGCGACCGCCATGAGCACTTCCTCGCGCACCGGCGCGAACGCGGCGAAACTGCTGCCGCCCATGCGACGGCTCTTGGCGGTAACGACGAAGGCCGTCTTCTCGCGGGTGAGGCCGTGCAGGATGCCGCGCGCGATGGCGTGCGACAGGCCCATGCTCGCCACCGAGGCCATGATGGTGTCGTACCAGCCGCACGGCACGCGGGCGCGGTACAACACCACGCCGAAGATCGCCTTGGCGAAGAAGAAGCCGATCACGGGGATCAGGAACAACTGCATGGGCAGGTTGAAGTAGTCCGGCGCGTAGATCATGCCGGCGGTCCACAGCAGGCCCATCATCGTGAACACGTAATGCAGCGCGTCGGCGAACCAGGAGAACCAGCCGGTGAGGAAGTGGAAGCGCTGGCCGGCCGAAAGCGGCCCCTTGCGCGTCATCCAGTGCCAGCGGCCCTTGAGGATCTGCATGGCGCCGAAGGCCCAGCGGTAGCGTTGGCTCTTGTACGCCTTGAAGTCGGCGGGCGTGAGGCCCTTGCCCATCAGCTCGTCGACGTAAACCAGCTCGTAGCCGGCGTGCATGAGGCGCAAGCCGAGCTCGGCATCCTCGCAGATGGTCCATTCCGACCAGCCGCCGGTGCCTTCCAGCGCGGAGCGGCGCACCATGGTCATGGTGCCGTGCTGGATGATCGCGTTGCGCTCGTTGCGATGGTGCATGCCGATGCGGAAGAAGCCGTCGTATTCCCACGCCGTCATGCGGCGGAAGCGGTTCTTCTCGAAGTCGCGATGGGCCTGCGGGCAC
Source organism: Luteibacter sp. CQ10 (assembly GCF_040900725.1). NCBI lineage: Bacteria > Pseudomonadati > Pseudomonadota > Gammaproteobacteria > Lysobacterales > Rhodanobacteraceae > Luteibacter > Luteibacter sp. CQ10. The sequence goes on from NZ_JAEUYM010000001.1 coordinate 341,634, forward strand.
TGAACGACGGCCACCTTGGCGTCGTGGAAGTAGCCCGTGAGGGTGGAGAGCCAGTCTTCGCGCACCTCGTAGTCGGCGTCGATGACGGCCACCACCTCGGCGCGCTCGTCGGTGACGGTAAGGCCGAAGTTGAGCGCGCCGGCCTTGTAGCCCGGCCAGGGTTCGAGGTGGAAGAAGCGGAACTTCGGGCCCAGCTTGGCGCAATATTCTTCGACCGGCTTCCACACCGCCGGATCCTTGGTGTTGTTGTCCAGCACCAGCACCTCGAAGTTCTCGTAGTCGAGGCGGGCCAGCGAATCGAGGGTGACCTGCACCATCTCCGGCGGCTCGTTGTGGCAGGCCAGGTGGATGGATACGAACGGCTGCCTTTCCACCGGATCGGGCGGCAGCATGCCGGCGTGGCGGATCCAGCTGCGACGCCAGAGCACCTCGGTGAACTCGAAGCCGTTGATGAGCAGGATGCCCAGGATCGCCACCTGCGCCGGGAACAGCAGGATCAGCATCGCCCAGTCGAACGGGCTCAGGTAGAAGTTGAAGGGCAGGGTGGCCGACCAGACGATCAGGCCGCAGGCCAGCTGGACAAGGCCCATGAAGAACAGGCGGCCGGTGAGCTTGAAGCGGCGGAAACGGCTGCCGAACCAGACCATCGGCGCGAAGGCCAGCAGCGAGGCGGCCAGCGCTTTCCACGGCCAGCTCACGTCCTCGGTGACCGGGCCGGTAAAGGGGAACTTCAGCTGGCGGTCGGCGTTGAACATGCCCCAGTAGGCACCCGTGCGGCCCTCGCCGAGGTTTTCCTTCCACGGCTGGTCGATGGCTTCGAGGACGTAGTAGTCGTCGATGCCGTTGAGCTTGGCCTGGTTGAAGAACGTGCGAAGGAAGATCGCCTCGTTCGAGACGCTGGGATAGGCGTATTTGAAGCGGTCGCCGTTGGACGGCCAGCCGATTTCGCCGATGGCGATGTGCTTGCCGGGGAAACGTGCGCGCAGGGCCTTGTAGCTCTCGATCGAATCGGTGACGCCGGCGCGCGCCTCGATACCGTTCCAGTAGGGGAACAGGTGGACGGTGATGAAGTCGACGTGGTCGACCAGCTCCGGATTCTGCAGCCAGATGTGGAACGGCTCGGCGATGGATACCGGCTGTCGCACGGCCGCGCGCACGCGGTCGAGGTAGGCCATCATCTGCTCGGGCTTGAGGTCGTTCCGGAACAGGGTCTCGTTGCCGACGATGACGCGGCTGATGGTCTTCGGGTAGCGGTGGGCCTGCGCGATCAGCGCCTCGATCTCGCGCTCGTTGTTTTCCAGGCGCGTGTCGATGTTGGCGCCGGCCATGACATCGAGCCCTTCCTTGTCGGCCAGCCGGATCGTCTGCGGGTTTTCCAGCACCGAATAGGTGCGGATGCGCGGCGAGTATTTCTTCACCAGGCGCAGGTCGGCGTCGATTTCCGGGTCGGTGGAAACGTCGCCCTTGATCGGGTTCTGGTAGCGCTGGTAGGCCGTGAAGGCGAACCCGGGGATCGGCGCCTTCCAGTCTTCCGGGCCGTTGGGCAGGTTGGCGACGAACCACAGGCCGACGTTCAGCGCGGCAACGACGATCGCGAGGATCAGCGCGGCGAGGATCGGGTGGCTTTTTTCGGTCGTGGTAACAGCGCTCAAAACAATCCCCGGACCGGTCGGCCCCCGCATGGCGTCAATGAGGTAACCGGGGGAGCTTAACGAACGGTGAGGGATGGCTCAACGGCGGGATGGCCGGCCGGTCAGGCTGAACTCAGTTGGAGCCCGGGAAAACCCCGCCAGTCGAAGGACGGGAGCGGACCCTGTCCGCGAACTTCGGGTTACCCCCGGTACGAACGAGGCCATGCGGTAACCGGGCTGGCTATTACCGCTCGCCCGATCACCGCATGGCCTCCTTCCCGATAGACGGCTCGAGGGTTCGCGGACAGGGTCCGCTCCCGCCATCGGAAGCCATCAGCGCTTCACTTATTTCTAACGCCCACCGCTCACTTCAACAGCGAGCGCAGCATCCAGGCGGTCTTCTCGTGGGCCTTCAGGCGGCCCGTGACCATGTCGGCGGTGCCTTCGTCACCGACCTTCTCGGCCACCTTGATCGCTTCACGCGACGTGGCGGCGGCCTCGTCGTGGCCGTCGACCAACTGGGCGACCATGTCGGACCAGCTCGGCACGCCGGCTTCTTCCTTGATCTTGGTGAGCTTGCTGAACTCGGCGTAGGAGCCCGCGGCGGTCACGTCGAGGATGCGGATGCGCTCGGCCACCTCGTCCACCGCCAGCCACAGTTCGTTGTATTGGGTCTCGAACATGGTGTGCAGGCTGTTGAAGTGCGGACCGGTCACGTTCCAGTGGAACTTGTGGGTCTTCAGGTACAGCGTGAAGGTGTCGGCGAGAAGCTTGGACAGCTCCTTGGCGGCGGCTTCGCGATCTTTCTTGGCAATGCCGATATCGATTTCTTTAGCCTTGGCCATCGTGCGACTCTCCAGGTTTGCGGTTCAGTGAGGAAGTTTAACGAGCGAACCTTTGCATTTGAAATGCACGTTTCTGATCCCGTCGATAGGTGCACGCTATTATTTGCTTCCCCATGAGTACCTCGACAAGCCCCTCCCGTCCCACCCCGTCCGATTCGCGGCTTAAAGAGCTGCGCGATGCCCTGTCCCGGGTCGCCAGCCGCGACTACGGGCGCCTGCTGGGCCGCTGGCGCGGACTCTCCCGCAAGCCCGACGCGGCCCGGATCGATGCCCTCGGCGCGGATATCGCCACCTCGATGGCGCGCCGCGCGGCGCGGGCCGCGTCCAAGCCCGCCATCAGCGTCGACGCCGCGCTGCCCATCGCCGCCCGGGCCGACGACATCGTCAAGCTCATCCGCGACCACCAGGTGGTGGTGATCGCCGGCGAGACCGGCTCGGGCAAGACCACCCAGTTGCCCAAGCTGTGCCTGGCCGCCGGTCGCGGCGAGGCCGGGCTCATCGGCTGCACCCAGCCGCGACGGCTGGCCGCCCGCTCGGTGGCGACCCGTGTCGCCGAGGAGCTGGGCACGCCGGTGGGCGACAAGGTCGGCTTCCAGGTGCGCTTCACCGAGAAGGTGTCCGACCAGGCGCTGGTCAAGTTCATGACCGACGGCATCCTGCTGGCCGAGACCCAGTCCGATCCCTGGCTGTCGGCCTATGACACGATCATCATCGACGAGGCCCACGAGCGCAGCCTCAACATCGATTTCCTGCTGGGTTACCTCAAGCGCCTGGCCCAGCGCCGGCCCGACCTCAAGATCATCGTCACGTCGGCCACCATCGACACCGAACGCTTCGCCGAGCATTTCGGCGGCGCGCCGGTGGTGGCGGTGGAAGGGCGCACCTATCCGGTGGAGGTGCGCTACCGGCCCCCGGGCGAGCGCGGCGAGGGTAACCTGGCCCAGCAGATCGCCGACACCATGGACGAGATCACCCGCGAGGACCCGCGCGGCGACGTGCTGGTGTTCCTGCCCGGCGAGCGCGAGATCCGCGACACGCACTTGCTCCTCTCGCGAAAGAACTACCGGGAAACCGAGGTGCTGGCGCTCTACGCGCGCCTGTCGGCCAACGAACAGGATCGCGTCTTCCGTCCCGGCCCGAAGCGCCGGATCGTACTGGCCACCAACGTGGCCGAGACCTCGCTCACGGTGCCGCGCATCCGCTACGTGATCGACCCGGGCACGGCGCGCGTGAAACGCTACAGCCAGCGCGGACAGCTCGAGCGCCTGCACGTCGAGCCGATCTCGCAGGCGGCCGCCAACCAGCGCAAAGGCCGTTGCGGACGCATCGGCCCGGGTATCTGCTATCGCCTCTTCGACGAGGCGGACTTCGCGCTGCGCCCGGAGTACACCGATCCGGAGCTGCTGCGCTCCTCGCTCGCCAACGTCATCCTGCGCATGCTCGCGCTCGACCTCGGCGAAGTGGACGACTTCCCGTTCCTCGAGGCGCCCGATCCGCGCGTGGTGGCCGATGGTTACCGCCGCCTCGCGGAGATCGGCGCCATCGACGACGACCGCCGTCTCACCGAGGTGGGCCGCACGGTCGCGCGCCTGCCCATCGACGTGCAACTGGCGCGCATGCTGGTGGAGGCCCGCCGCCTGGGCAGCCTCGCCGACCTGACGACCATCGTGGCCTTCCTCAGCATCCAGGACCCGCGCGAGCGGCCCCCGGAGGCGCGCGGGCAGGCCGATGCGGCGCATGCGCAGTTCGCCGATCCCAAGTCGGACTTCGTCGGCGTGGTCAATCTGTGGAAGGCCTACCTGGCCGCCGCGGAAGAACTCACCTCGTCGAAGCTGCGCGATTGGTGCTCGCGGCATTTCCTCAGCTTCATGCGCATGCGCGAGTGGCGGGAGCTGCACCGGCAGCTGGTGCTGGTGACGCGGGACCTGGGTTGGGAGACCAAAGGCGGCGAATCCGCTTCGGTGGCAGCGGACCCTGTCCGCGATGGGGGGCGTAGCCCCGCCCGAATCGCGGACAGGGGCCGCTCCCGCCCAGCCCCGGGCGGTTCGGCGAGAGCCCGTCCGGCCTCGGCCGTTCCCGCCACCGTGCCCGACGGCGACGCGCTCTTCGAAGCCATCCATCGCAGCCTGCTCGCCGGCCTGCCGACACAGGTCGGCCACAAGGACGAGAAGGGCGTCTATCGCGGCACCCGCGAGCGGCGCTTCCAGGTGTTCCCGGGCTCCGCGCTGGCGAAGGCACCGCCGGCCTGGATCTTCGCCGCGCAGATCCTCGACATCGGTGGCCGCGTGTGGGCGATGATGTGCGCGCGCGTCGACCCCGCGTGGGTCGAATCGCAGGCGGCGCACCTGGTGCGCTCCACCGCGCGCGATCCGCACTGGTCGCGAAAGCGGGGCACCGTCGTCGCCTACGAGCAAGTCACCCTGTTCGGCCTAGTGCTGGTGGAACGCCGGCCGGTGACCTTCCAGCGGCAGGATCCGAAGCTCGCCCACGAGATCTTCGTGCGCGAGGCGCTGGTGCGCGCCGACCTCGACAGCCGCGCCGATTTCGTGCGGGCCAACGCGCGCGTGCTCGAACAGGCCCACGACATCGAGGCCAAGCAGCGCCGCGCCGGCCTGCTTCGCTCCGACGAGGCCCTGGCCGAATTCTTCGACGGCAAGCTGCCCGAATCCATCGCCGTCACGCGTGCGCTCGACGCCTGGTACCGCAAGGCGGCACCGGCCGAGCAGGCGGCGCTGCGCTGGACATTGGCCGACGTGATGGACACCGGCGCGGGCCTCGACCCGAAGGCCTTCCCCGCGTCGCTGGACATCGGCCAGCATCGCTACCGTCTCGAATACCGTTTCGTGCCCGGCGACCCGGCCGATGGCGTCACCATCCACGTGCCGCTGGCCTTCCTCAACGCCTTGCCCGCGGCGCGTGGCGAATGGCTGGTCGGCGGCCTGCTCGTGGACAAGGTGGCCGAGCTGATCCGCGCCCTGCCCAAGGCGCTGCGCCGCAACTTCGTACCCGCGCCGGATTTCGCCCGCGCCTTCGCCGAAGCCGAAACCCCGCGCGACGAGCCGCTGGCGAAGGCCCTGGCCGCCTTCCTCAAGCGCACCACGGGCGTCGACGTCGACGCGGCGGCATTCGCCGATGCGGAGCTGCCCGCGCACCTGCTCATGCGTTTCCGCGTGCACGACGAAAACGGCCGCACGGTGGCCGAAGACCGCGATCTCGCCGCCATCCGCGCGCGCTGGGAAGGCAAGGCGCGCGAAGCCTTCTCGCGCAAGACCGACATCGAACTCACGCGCGAGGACATCGTGACGTGGGACTTCGAATCCATCCCGACGGAAGTGCGTTCCGAGGGCGGGCTCAAGGCCTACCCGGCCCTGGTCGACCTCGGCGAGGCCGTGGCGCTGCGCGTGTTCGAACGTGCCGACGAGGCCGCCGAAGCGCACGTGGGCGGCGTGGAGCGCCTGCTTCGCCAGGCCCTGGCCCCCGAGTTCAAGCGTGCGCGGCGGCAGTTGCCGATCAATAACGCCCTTTCGCTGAAATACGCCCCGCTGGGCAGCATCGACGGCCTGCGCGACGACCTCGTGGAAGGCGGGTTCGACGACCTGCTCGCGAAGCATCGCCTCGATGCCCGCACACAGGGCGCATTCGAAACCCTGCGCGTCGACTTCGGCCGCGAGCTGTTCGGCGCGGCGATGGAGCGGCAGAAGCTGGCCGAACCGATCATCGAGGCACAGGCCGAACTCAAGCCCTGGATGGACCCGCCGCTGATGGGTTTCGCCAAGGCGAGTTACGACGACCTTCGCGAGCAGCTGGCCGCGCTGCTCCAGCCCGGCTTCCTGCGCGAGCTGCCCGTTTCCCGCCTGGCCCACTTCCCGCGTTATCTCAAGGCGATGCGCCTGCGTGGCGAACGCTTGCGCCAGGATCCGGCCCGCGACCAGGCGCGCATGCTCCAGGTGCTGCCCTACTGGCGCGCGCTGCTCAACGGCGGCGGCACGGCGTGGGACGCCACCGCATGGAGCGAACTGCGCTGGCTGCTGGAAGAATGGCGTGTATCGTTGTTCGCGCAGGAACTGAAGACCGCCGAGCCGGTATCGGCCAAGCGGCTGGCACGCGCACTGGAGACGGCCGAGGCGGCAACCCGATGAAGACGGCGAAAGACGACGCACGCCCCCTGGCGATGCCGCTCACCGAGCGGGCGCGCGAGGCGTGTGCGCCGTTGCCGGCCGCCGCGCGGGCGGAAGGCGAGACCATCATCGAGCTGCTTCGCCTGCTGGGCTGTGACGACGAGACGTGCGCGTCGGCGCTGTGGTTCTCGTTGATGCGCGGCATGCCCGGCGCGGCCGACGAAGCCGTCGCCACTTGGCCCCCATCGCTGCGCCGGCTCGTCGACGGCCAGGGCGAGGCCGAGAAGGTCTGGGCGCTGCACGCTCAGCGTGGCAGGACGAGCGGCGCCGAAGGCCTGCGCCGCCTGCTGCTGGCGATCATCCGCGACCTGCGTGTGGTCTTCGTGCTGCTCGCGCGCCAATTGGCGGCGATGCGCACGGCCATGGCGCTGCCCGACCACGAACGCCGCGAACTGGCCCAGCTCACCTCCGACATCCACGCCCCGCTCGCCAACCGGCTGGGTATCTGGCAGCTCAAGTGGGAGCTGGAAGACCTCGCTTTCCGCTACCTCGAACCGGATACCTACCGCCGCATCGCGCGCCTGCTCGATGAGCGTCGCGCCGACCGCGAGCGCTTCATCGCGTCCAGCCTCGACCAATTGCGCCACGTGCTCGACGATGCGGGTGTCCGTGCCGATCTCGCGGGCCGGCCCAAGCACATCTTCTCCATCTGGAAGAAGATGAAGAAAAAAGGCCTGGAATTCTCCGACCTGTACGACATCCGCGCGGTGCGCATCCTGGTCGACTCGGTGGCCGACTGCTATGCCGCGCTCGGGCTGGTGCACAGCCTGTGGCCGCACCTGCCGGGCGAGTTCGACGACTACGTGGCACGGCCCAAGGGCAACGGTTACCGTTCGCTGCACACCGCCGTGCTGGGCCCCGAGGGCAAGACGCTCGAGGTGCAGATCCGCACGCACGAGATGCATCGCGCCAACGAGCTGGGCGTGGCGGCGCACTGGCGCTACAAGGAAGGCGGCGGCGCCGACGCGGAATTCGAGGCGAAGATCGCCTGGATGCGCAAGCTGCTCGAACCGCGCGGCGAAGGCGAAGACGACGCGGACCTCGCCGCGGGCTTCGCCACCGAGCTGATGGAAGACCGCGTGTACGTGCTGTCGCCCAAGGGCGAAGTGATCGACATGCCGCGCGGTGCCACGGTGCTCGATTTCGCGTACCACATCCACACCGAGGTGGGGCACCGCTGCCGGGGCGCCAAGCTCAACGGCCGTATCGTGCCGCTCACCACCGCGCCGCGCAGCGGCGATCGCGTGGAAATCCTCACCACGAAGGTGTCCGAGCCCAGCCGCGACTGGCTCTCGTCGCACCACGGCTACCTCAACACCACGCGTGCGAAGGAGAAGGTGCGCTCGTGGTTCCGGCGCGAAGCCCACGACGCCAACGTCGCGGCGGGCAGGCTCACGCTGGAGAAGGAACTGCGCCGCCTGGCACTCGACGATGTCGACCTGCAAAAGCTCGCGGGCACGTTCCGCCTCAAGAGCGTCGACGAGCTTTACATCACCGTGGCGCTGGGCGAGGTCACGCTGGGCCAGGTCGCGCGCGCGCTGCAGGAACCCGCGGAGCCGGAGATCACGCAGTCGGCCGCGCCGGTGGCGTCGCGAGGTGCGCAGCACGATCGCGGTGCGCTGTCGATCGAAGGCATCGGCAACCTGCTCACGACGCTGGCGCGCTGCTGCCAGCCGCTGCCGGGCGATCCGGTATGCGGCTTCATCACCCGCGGCCGCGGCGTGTCGGTGCATCGGGCCGACTGCGCCTCGCTGGCGCGTCTGGCCCGCAAGGATCCCGACCGCGTGATCGACGTGAGCTGGGGCAGGGTGGACGTGCAGAACTACGAGGTGGACGTCGAACTGCGCGGCTACGATCGCAAGGGTCTGCAGAAAGACGTCGCCACCACCATCAGCAACGTGGGGCCGCACATCGTGGCGTCGTCGAGCCGCGTGCACGTGCGCACGGGCGAGGTGGAAATGCGCTTTACGCTGCGGGTGAGGGACTACGAGCAGTTGTCGACGTTGCTGGGGCGGCTGATGGCGTTGCCCAACGTGACGGATGCGCGGCGTGTGGGCGGGCGATAACCGCTTTACCGCTCCGTTGGCTTTTCGCCGATGCGATCGGCTCCCATCCCTTCGGTATCTGGTCTTCGGTAGCCTTGCTACCGAAGGGGTGGGAGCCGATCGTATCGGCGAAAGCCGGCGGCAGCCGGCTCAACCCCCCAAAAACATCCGCAGGCCCAGGTCCTGGAGCGGCCGCGCCACCAGGATGCGCGCCAGGAACAACCCCAGCAGCACCACCGTGGGCGAGAAATCCAGCCCGCCCAGGTTCATCCGCCCGCGCAGCGGCCGCACCAGCGGTTCGGCCAGGCTGGAGATCAGGCGCGCGACGGGGTGGTAGCGGTCGGTGGCGAACATGCTCATCAGCGACCAGGCGAACACCAGCACGATCCAGGTGAGCAGGAAGAAGTCGAGCGTGTCGGCGATGCCGACGATCAACAGGCCCACCGGCGAGGGCATCATGCCGGCCAGCGCGGCGCGCACCAGCCACTTGAGGCATTCCAACACGACCACGATGAGCAGCGCGCCCGTGTTCACCCGGCGCACCGTCGGCAGCACCTTGCGCAGCGGGCGCAGCACCGGGTTGGTGAAGCGGTAGAGGAACTGGCAGATCGGGTTGTGGAAGTCCGCGCGGAAGGCCTCGGCGAGCAGGCGCAGCACGAACAGGGTGACGAGGGCGCCGAAGACGACCCCGAGGATCAGGTCGAGGGCGTTGGTCAGGTAATTCACGAGTGCGATTCCATCTGTTCGGAAAGTTCGGCGCCACGGCGGCGAGCCGCGTCGACGGCGCGCGCCACGATGGCGGGGAAGTGGTCGGCCTGGAAGCTTTCCAGCGCGGCCTGGGTGGTGCCGTTGGGCGAGGTCACGCGCTGGCGCAGCGTGGCGGCGGTCTCGCCGCTCTCCACGAGCATGCGCCCGGCGCCCATGGCGGTCTGCGCGGCCAGGGCGCGAGCGGTCTCACGCGACATGCCCTGGGCGAAAGCGGCATTCTCCAGGGCTTCGGCCATCAGGAAGAAATAGGCCGGGCCCGAGCCGGACACGGCCGTGACGATGTCGATCTGGTCTTCGTCCGGCACCCACACGGTGAGTCCGGCGGCATCGAGCACGTGCTGGGCCTCGGCCCGCTGCGGCGCGCTGACCCGGGCGTTGGCGTAGAGCCCGGTGGCGCCCGCGCCGAACATGGCCGGGGTGTTGGGCATGCACCGCACCACCGGCAGGGCGGCGTCGAACCAGCGCTCGATCTGGGCGATGCGGATGCCCGCCGCGATGGAGATGACCATCGGCCGGTATTTCTGCACCGCCGGGCGCAGGCCCTGGCAGACCTTGGCCAGCATCTGCGGCTTGACGGCCAGCACCAGGATGCCCGCGCCCTCGGCGGCGTCGAGGTTGTCGGTGTAGGTGGCCACCCCGTACTCGCGGGAGAGCTCCTGGAGGGCCTCGGCGCGGGGTTCGGCCACGGCGATGCCGCCCGGCTGGGCGCCGTGGCGGATCATCCCGGCGATGAGGGCCGTGGCCATGTTGCCGCCGCCGATGAAGGCGATCCGATTCATGTGGGTTTCCGCTCCGTTCGCGACGCTTTTCACAGACCCCCGAAGCATATATGGCTTGCGCCTTGCCGCCGACCCCCGGGCATGCTTACCTATGGCCCTTACGAACAGGGGACACCGATGGACATCGCCGAACTCCTTGCCTTCTCCGTGAAGAACAAGGCCTCCGACCTGCACCTTTCCGCGGGTCTTCCGCCGATGATCCGCGTGGACGGCGACGTGCGCCGCATCAACATCCCGGCGCTGGAACACAAGCAGGTCCACGCGCTGATTTACGACATCATGTCGGACAAGCAGCGTCGCGACTACGAGGAGTTCCTCGAGGTCGACTTCTCCTTCGAGATCCCCGGCCTGGCCCGCTTCCGCGTCAATGCCTTCAACCACAACCGCGGCGCGGGCGGCGTGTTCCGTACCATTCCCTCCGAGGTGCTCACCCTGGAAGACCTGGGCGCCCCGCGCATCTTTCGCGAACTGATCGAACAGCCTCAGGGCCTGATCCTGGTCACGGGGCCGACCGGCTCGGGCAAGTCGACCACGCTGGCGGCGATGGTCGACCACATCAACAAGAACGAATACGGTCACATGCTGACCGTGGAAGACCCCATCGAATTCGTGCATACCTCGCAGAAGTGCCTGGTGAACCAGCGCGAGGTGCACCGCGACACCCACGGTTTCAACGAGGCGTTGCGTTCGGCGTTGCGCGAGGATCCCGACTACATCCTCGTGGGCGAGTTGCGCGACCTGGAAACCATCCGCCTGGCGCTCACCGCCGCGGAAACCGGCCACCTGGTGTTCGGCACGCTGCATACCTCGTCGGCCGCCAAGACCATCGACCGCATCATCGACGTGTTCCCGGCGGGCGAGAAGCCCATGGTCCGCTCCATGCTCTCCGAGTCGCTGCGCGCGGTCATCTCGCAGTCGCTGCTGAAGAAGGTGGGTGGCGGGCGCATCGCGGCGCACGAGATCATGGTGGGCATCCCGGCCATCCGCAACCTCATCCGCGAAGACAAGGTGGCGCAGATGTACTCGGCCATCCAGACCGGCCAGCAGTACGGCATGCAGACGCTCGACCAGAACCTGCTCGACCTGGTCAAGCGTGGCCTCATCACGCGCCAGGAAGGCGCGATGTACGCCAAGAACAAGGAAGGTTTTCGGTAAGTCGGCCCCACGGGCCTGTGAGTCGCGGCCGATGGCCGCTGGGAACAGTAAGTAAAACGGCTCTTGCTGACGGTTTACGCTTCACGAAGTCCCGGCGCCGCCGGGACTGGCTTACGGACACCCCCTATGAGCGAATTCGATTTCACTTCCTTCCTCAAGCTGATGGTGCACAAACAGGCGTCGGACCTGTTCATCACCGCCGGCGTGGCGCCTTCGATGAAGGTGCAGGGCCGCATCGTGCCCATCACGCAGAGCCCGCTGTCCGCGCAGCAGTCGCGCGACATGGTGCTCAACGTGATGACGCCCGCGCAGCGCGAGGAGTTCGAGAAGACCCACGAATGCCAGTTCGCGATCAGCGCGTCGGGCATCGGCCGTTTCCGCGTATCGTGCTTCTACCAGCGCAATTGCGTGGGCATGGTGCTGCGCCGGATCGAGTCGAAGATTCCCTCCGTGGACGAGCTGAGCCTGCCGCCCGTCGTCAAGCAGCTGGCGATGACCAAGCGCGGCATCATCATCTTCGTCGGCGGCACGGGCACCGGTAAGTCGACCTCGCTCGCGGCGATGATCGGCTACCGGAACCAGAATTCCACCGGTCACATCATCACGATCGAAGACCCGATCGAATACGTGCATCGCCACGAGGGCTGCATCATCACGCAGCGCGAGCTGGGCATCGATACCGACAGTTGGGAAAACGCGCTGAAGAACACGCTGCGCCAGGCCCCCGACGTGATCATGATCGGCGAGGTGCGCACGCGCGAGACGATGGAGCATGCCATCAACTTCTCCGAAACCGGTCACCTCTGCCTGTGCACCCTGCACGCGAACAACGCCAACCAGGCGCTCGACCGCATCCTGCATTTCTTCCCGGAGGATCGCCGCCAGCAGTTGTTCATGGACCTGTCGTTGAACCTCAAGGGCATCGTCGCCCAGCAGCTCATTCCCACGCCCGACGGCAAGGCGCGTCGCGTGGCGGTGGAAGTGCTGCTCGGCACGCCGCTGGCGCAGGACTACATCCGCCAGGGCGAGGTGCACAAACTGAAGGAGCTGATGCGCGACTCCAACCAGCTCGGCATGCGCACCTTCGACCAGAGCCTCGTGGAGCTCTTCCACGCGGGCGAGATCTCCTACGAGGACGCCCTGCGCCACGCTGACAGCACCAACGAGGTACGCTTGCGCATCAAGCTCGCCCAGGGTGGCGATGCGCATACCCTGTCGCAGGGCCTGGAAGGGGTGGAGATCGAAAAGACGGACGATCGCAACGGGTTCAACGGCGGCGTATTGCGGCGTTGAGCGTCAAAAGCCGAATCGTCGCCTTCGCGAAAACCGATCGCATCGCGCTAGGCCCCTGCGTACGCAGGGGCGACGTGAGGCGAGCTCCCCGGCCCGTACGTACCGAGCCGTCGCTCCTGCGCACGCAGTAGCCCAGCGCGATGAGTCCGCTTTTCGCCATGCGGTGACAGGCTGCACGGGGCACAAAAAAAGAGGGCGCCCGAAGGCGCCCCAAGATCCGTGCCGTGACGGATTAGTTGCCGGCGGCCGCCGAAACCGTCAGGCCGCTCGCATCGACGCTCTTCACGCCCTTGATCTTCTTGGCGATCATCTCGGCGTGGCTCTTCTCCTTCGCCGTGGCGACGGTACCCGTCAGGGTGACGACGCCTTCGGTGGTGCTCACCGAGATGTCGGTGGCCTTCACGCTCTTGTTGGCGGCGAACTCGGACTTCACCTTCGTGGTGATCCAGGTGTCGTCGGCCTTGCCGGCGACGGTCTGGTTGTCGCCCTTCGACGAAGCCGCGGCGGAGTCCTGGGCATACACCTGCGCAAACGGCGCCGTGCCGAGACCGGCAACGAGGGCGGCAGCGAACAGGGCCTTACGGAGGTTGGCATGGTTCATGGGTGAACTCCTTGGTTACTCGAAATGGTCTGGCGAATGCCGCCACGGAACTCGTGTCGGCCAGATCGCGGTGCTATGGAAACAACGCATCCGTGAACGGTTCGTGCGCAAGAAAGCGGATCGTTCAGCTTCGCGCATGGCATGCCGAGGACGCTTTCTTGACACAAAAAAAAGGGCGCTCCACAGGAGCGCCCTTGATCGTTTCGAGCGAGCGAAGAACGGCGGTTACTTGTATTCGACCGAACCGCTGAACACGAGGCCCTTCTCGTCGACGTGCGCTTCGCCGCCCACCTGCACCACGCGCGATGCCTGCTGCTTCATGGCGTCGAACTGCAACTTCGAGCGCTCGGCGGCCGCCGCGTTCGCGGCCTGGTCGGCCGGCGCATCGTCGGCGTTGGCGGCTTCGGCCATGCCCGCCGCATAGGTCTGCGCCTTCTCGGCCATCACGTCGACCCAGGAGCGGTACATGTCGCCGGTCAGGTGCAGGCGAACCATGCGGCCGGCGTCGCCCAGGGCGCCCATCAGCGCGCCGTCGAGCTTGTTGTCCTCGCCGTCGCCCAGGCCGATGGCGATGGCCTGTCCGTTCATGGCGGCGAACGTGGGCATGCCGAGGGTGGCGCTGATGTTCGGCGGCAGCGGCACCGGCTTACCGTCGCTGGGCACCTTCAGTTCACCACCGGTGAGGGCGCCGGCCATCGCCAGCAGGCCCGACGGGTTGCGCGTGGCGATCACCACGCGACCGGTCATCGCGGGCAGCTGCGCGGCGCTGGCGGCCGGCTTGAACGAGTCGAGCATGATGCGCACGCCGCGGATGTCGCCGAACGGCGGAATGGCCGCCTGCTGCATCGTCGAGCCGAGCTTGGCGAAGCTGTCGTTCATGCCGGTGAAGGCCGGGCACTCGAACGGCTTCGCGGCCACGGCTTCGGACTGCGCGGTGAAGAACGTGCGCAACTGTTCCACCGGCAGCGCGAGGCTCAGGTCGAACGGCTCCTTGGCTTCGCCACCCAGGCCGGGCAGCTCGACCTTGAGGCCCGAGAAGGCCTTGGTGATGTCGTCGGCGAGCGCCACGTCGATGCGCTGGTCCTGATGGTGCAGGTCGAGGCGGGTGTAGCCGAAACTGATCGAGGGCACGCGTGCGGCGATGCGGGTGGCCTCGGCCTGGCATGACGGCGGCAGCGGCGGGATCGGCTCGCCGGTCTTCTGCGACTGGTGCTTGAGAAAAGTCGCAAAAAGCGGGTCTTTGCCCGTAGCGACCAGGGGCAGCAGGCGGGTGAGGTCGACCTGGCCGACGGCGTAGTTCTTGTAGTCCTTTTCCTTGGCGAGATCGGCGAGGCGACCGTCGTCCTGGAGGCTCTTCTCAGGGCGATCGACGCCCAGCGCCTGGCGGATCGCCGGCTGCGCGGCGTCGGCCGGCAGCAGCGCCGCCACGGCCTGCTTGCCCACGGTGGCGATCACGACCTGGATGCCCGAGTCGGAGAGGGCGACATGGCGATAGGCCTGGCCACCCGCATCGGCGGTCTCGAGCTTCTTGCCGTAGGCGGTCTCGAGGCGGCCCACGAAGGCCTCCCACTTGGCGGTGTCGGCCAGGGAAATGCGTACGACCGGCGACAGGCCGACGCCGTAGACGGCCGTGCCGCTCTTGACGTCCAGGCCCATGGCGTCGATCGCGGCCTCGGCCTTCTTGCCGTCGAATTCGGCCGCGACGGCGCGCAGCAGGCGGGCGCCATCGGCGTTGCCCTTGGTGTCCAGGTCCTGTGCCAGCGACTTCATCTGGGCCACCTGGCCCGGAAGCTCGGCGTCGGCCTGGATCATCATGGCGTCGTAGACGCCGTCGTCGAGCTTGTCGAGGTTGGCGAATACGTAGGGCGTATCGGCCGGCACGAAAGCCAGCGGTGCATCCTTGTCCTTGTGGCCGCAGGCCGCCAGCAGCACGCTGGCGACGCCGAGTGCGAGAAGTCGCTTCGTCGGTCGCATCTTGTATCCCATTGTTCAGGTTGGTCCCTTGGAGGGGCCATTATGCCGGAACGTCGTCGGCGGAAAGCGCATCCCCGGATACGGATGCGCAAATTCCTGCCGTCAGCGGCCCATCACTTCGGCCAGCACGGCCATGCGCACGAACACGCCGTTGCCCACCTGCTCGAGAATGCGTGACTGCGCGCCGTCGGCGACCTCGGGGGCGATTTCGATGCCGCGATTGATCGGGCCCGGGTGCATCACCAGACAACCCTTGGCGGCGCGGGCCAGGCGCTTCGTGTCGAGGCCGTAGCGCTCGAAGTAGGCGGCTTCGTCGGGCAGGTCGGTGGCGGCCATGCGTTCTTTCTGAAGGCGCAGCATGATCACGGCGTCGACGCCTTCGATGGCCTGGTCGAAATCGTCGTGGTAGGTGACGCCCTTGAGTTCGCCCTCGGCGGGAAGGAGCGGGGCCGGACCGACGATGCGGATGTCCTTGGCGCCCAGCGCATGGAGCACGTGCACGTCGGACCGGGCCACGCGCGAGTGGCGCACATCGCCGCAGATGGCGACCTTGAGCTTGCGGAAGTCCGCATGGTGGTTGCGGATGGTGAGCGCGTCGAGCAGGCCTTGCGTGGGGTGCGCGCGATTGCCGTCGCCGGCGTTCACCACCGATACGCCACTCATGGCGTGCTTGACCAGTTCTTCCGGCGTGCCCGACACCTTGTGGCGCACCACGATGGTATCCAGGTGCATGGCTTCGAGCGTGTGCAGGGTGTCGAAGAGTTCTTCGCCCTTGGCGGTCGAGGACAGGCCGATGTCGAAATTGATCACGTCGGCGCCGAGCCGGCGCGCGGCCAGTTCGAACGACGTGCGCGTGCGGGTGGACGGTTCGAAGAACAGGTTGAGCACGGTGCGGCCGGCGAGCAGGTCGAGCTTTCGCGTACCGTGCGCGGTGGCTTCGCGCATGCTTTCGGCACGATCGAGCAGGCGTTCGATGGTGTCGCGCGGGAGGTTCTCGAGGGTGGTCAGATGGCGCAGGCGGTGTGACATGACGTCCTCAAGCGGTGGATGGAAATCGTGGGGTTCACGAGACGAGGTACGACTCGAGAATGACGGCGGCGGCTTCGGCGTCGATGGACTGGGCGTCGGAGCGTTTGCGCGTACCGGCGGCGCGGCCCGCGGCGAAACGGCGAGCGGCTTCCTGGGAGGTCATGCGCTCGTCGCAGAACGCCACCGGCAAGCCGTAACGCTCGCCCAGCCGCTCGGCGAAGCGGCGCGCGGTGCGCGACATGGGTTGTTCCTTGCCGTCGTCGTCGAGCGGCAGGCCGACCACCAGGGTCTCGGGCAACCACTCGCGACGCAGGGTGTCGAGCGCCTGCCAGTCGGGCTCGCCGTCGCGCACGCCGAGCGTGGCGAGCGCCCTCGCCGTGCCGGTGAGGCGGTTGCCGACGGCGACGCCGACGATTTTGGTGCCGACATCGAAACCGAACAGGCAGCTCATCGGGTCAGGCGTGCCCGGCGTAGCCGGTGAGCTGGGATGGATCGTCCACGCCCAGGTTGCGCGCGGCGGCCAACCAGCGTTCGTCGAGCGGCGTGTCGAAGACGATGCGCTCGTCGGCCCGCGTGGTGAGCCAGCTGTTGTCCATGACTTCCTGTTCGAGCTGCCCGGCGTCCCAGCCGGCATAGCCCAGCGTGACCACGGCACGGCGGGGGCCGTCGCCCCGGGCCATGGCGACGAGGATGTCGCGCGAGGTGGTGACCGACCAGTCTTCATTGACGCGGTAGCTGGAATCCCAGTTGCCGTGTTCGCGGTGCAGCACGAAGCCTCGCTCCTGCTGGACCGGTCCACCGATGAGCACGGGGTAGTCGGCGATCTCGGGATCGTCGCACTGCAACTTCATCTGGGCGAGCACATCGCCGAGGCGGTATTCGGAAATCTGGTTGATGAGCAAACCGACCGCGCCGTCGTCACCGTGCTGGCACAGGAACGCGACGCTACGCGCGAACGGCGGTTCGGTCAGGGAGGGCATCGCGATGAGGAATTGCCCTGCGAAGGTATGGGGGTTGCTCATGGGTCGATTGTAGCCGTTACGCGCGTGACGTGCGTCGGGGTTCAGGCGTCCCAGGCTACCGTGTGCGCCCGGTCACAAGGAGGCAGGTTCATGGGAAAGATGATGTTTGCAAAAGGTTTTCTTGGCGTCGCCATTACGTTGGCGGCCGGCGCGGCGGCCGCGTCGACGCCGGCGGCCTGGAAGGCCTATGACAAGAAGGTGGTCGACGCCTGCGTGGCCGCGAGCGGCCTGAAGGGGGCCGCGCCGGTGGGCGGCCCGATCCAGTACGACGACCGGGTGCCGGTGACGGCGCTGGTGCTGGCGGGACGATACCCGCAGAAGCACATGAAGAACGCGCCGGGGCGGGAATTGTGCATATGGGACCGCAAGGCGGAGAAGGCGTACGTCAGCGAGGCGGACCAGCTGTTGCCCTCTCGGTAAGCCGGACGGGCTCGCGCTGCCGGGTTCGCCGATGCTCCCACCCTCCGGTAGGCACATGGCGGAAATCTCGCTACCGAAGGGGTGGGAGCCGATCGTATCGGCGAACCCAGCGTGCCTCAGTAGTTGCGCAGCACGTTACCCGGCAGGAACTGCCACGTCCGTGTGATGTAGAGCTCATCCACCCGGTTCTTGTCCGCCGGCAGCGCGGGGAAGGGCGCCGAGAGGCGCACGATGCGCACGGCGGCATCGTCGAGCAGCTTCCGGCCCGAACTCTTGATCACGTCGATGCTGTGGATCGAGCCGTCGCGGTTCAGTCCCACGGTGAGCACCAGTTCGCCGTGGACCCCGTTGCGGCGCGCTTCGTCGGGGTAATTGAGGTTGCCCACGCGCTGCACGCGATCCACCCAGCCTTTCATGTAGGCGGCGTAAGCGTATTCACGGGTGTTGGACGAAATGAATTTCTTCTTCGGCCGCTTGGCGTAGGCCTCGGACTGGTCGCGCACCTCGGCGGCCAGCTTCGCCATCTCCAGCTTGCGGCGCACGTCCTCGTCGGACTCCGGCAGCGGCTGCGGAGGCTGCTCACGGCGCTCCTTGCGGGTGTCCACGGCGAACGATGCCCGGCCCGTCGTGGTCACCAGTTGGGTCGGCGTGCTCTCGTGCGGCGCGGGCGCCTGGGCGTCCTTCGGCTCCGGGGCCAGCCCGGCGTTGGGCGTGGGCAGGGGGCCGGATACCGGTTCGGCCGGGCGCATGGCCTTGTCGTGCTCGCCGCCGCCGCTGTTGCTGGCCTGGGCGAGGAAGTCGGCCTTGTCGGGCTGTTCGGCGTTGGCCACGTCCACGAGGGTGACGTCCAGCGTGGGCACGCTGGGTTTGGGCTTTTCCGTCTCGAAGGTGATGCCGAGGATGACGATACCGTGCAGCAGCAGCGAGAACAGCAATGTGGCGCCGAACAGGTCGGCGCCGGTGGCGCGTGTGGTCATCGGGCCTCGATCGCGTCGAACAGCAGCCCGGGGATGTTAATGCCGAATTGCTTCTCCAGTTCGCGGATGCCGGTGGGAGATGTGACGTTGATCTCGGTCAGGTAGTCGCCGATGACGTCCAGGCCCACGAAGCGCAGGCCGCGCTTGCGCAGCTCCGGCGCCACCTGGGCGGCGATCCAGCGGTCGCGCTCGGACAGCTCGATGCCCTCGCCCCGGCCGCCGGCGGCCAGGTTGCCACGGAATTCGTCGCCCTGCGGGATGCGGGCCAGGGCGTAGGGCACCGGCTCGCCGTCGATCAGCAGGATGCGCTTGTCGCCCTTGACGATCTCGGGGATGTACTTCTGCGCGATGGCGAACTGGCTGTTGCCGTCGAGCAGGGTCTCGAGCATGGAATTGAGGTTGCCGTCGCCCGCCTTCACCCGGAAGATGCCGCGCCCGCCCATGCCGTCCAGCGGCTTGAGTACCACCTCGCCGTGCTCGGCGACGAATGTCCTGAGTTCGTCGCGGTCGCGGGCGACGAGGGTGGGCGGGATGCACTGGGGAAACTGCAGGGCGAACAGCTTCTCGTTGCAGTCGCGCAGGCTGCGCGGGTCGTTCACGACGTTGCAGCCGGCCTTTTGGGCCGCCTCCAGCACCATGGTGTCGTAGATGAACTGGGAGTCGACGGGCGGGTCCTTGCGCTGCAGCACCACGTCCACGTCGCTCAGCGGGCGCCAGGCGGCCTCGCCCAGGGTGAACCAGCCGGACGGGTCGTCTTTCACCCAGAGGGGGCGCAGGCGGGCCCAGGCCTCGCCGCCGCGCAGGGCCAGGTCGCCCTGTTCCATGTAGAGCAGCGAATGGCCACGGCGCTGGGCTTCCAGCAGCATGGCGAAGGTGGAGTCCTTGGCGATCTTGATGGCGCGGATGGGGTCCATCAGGACGGCGACGGATAGCGACATGGCGGGCGGGTCCGGTTCGTGGAGGCAGGCAGTTTAGATGGGGCGTCACCTTTTAAGAACAATTCTCCTTGACGCCATCCGTACCAACCTTTAAACAGCGGAGCATAAGGGTGGCCCACGAGCGGCCCGCCGGCCCCCGGGGCCGGACTTTCGACCTGGCGCACGGAATGACCGGCGGTAACCGGTTATCCTGCGGCGGATTTGCGGTTTTTTGCGTGGCACGGGGGCGTAGTGAACGACAACGCACGCGGTACCGACCTGGCCGGACTCAAGGTCATGGTCATCGACGATTCGAAAACCATCCGACGCACGGCGGAGACCCTGCTGAAGAAGGAAGGCTGCGACGTCCTCACCGCCGTGGACGGGTTCGAGGCGCTGGCGAAAATCTCCGACCAGAAGCCCAACATCATCTTCGTGGACATCATGATGCCGCGCCTGGATGGCTACCAGACCTGCGCACTGATCAAGAACAACGCCCAGTTCCGCGGTACGCCGGTGATCATGCTCTCCTCGAAGGACGGCCTGTTCGACAAGGCGCGGGGCCGCATCGTGGGTGCCGAGCAATACCTCACCAAGCCGTTTACCCGCGACGAACTCCTCGGCGCGATCCAGCGTTTCGCGACGGCCCACTGATTACTCACGCAACCGACCAAAGACGTCCAGGGGGACGTGTGGCAAATATCCTCATCATCGACGACTCGCCCACCGACGTTCGCGTGTTCACCACGCTGCTGGAGAAGGCGGGCTTTTCCGTTTCCAGCGTCGACAACGCCGAGGCTGGCATCGAACGCATCCGCGCGGGCAAGCCCGATCTCGTGATCATGGACGTGATCATGCCGGGCATGAACGGCTTCCAGGCCACGCGCACGCTGAGCCGCGACCCGGCCACGGCCGACGTGCCGGTGGTGATGATCACCACCAAATCGATGGAAACCGATCGCGTGTGGGGCCTGCGCCAAGGCGCCAAGGCCTTCATCACCAAGCCGGTGAACGAGAAAGAACTGCTTTCGACCATCAACGGTCTGCTGTCGCAACGGACGCACTGAGGCTTCCATGAGCGAGAACGCGGCACTTACCCCCTTCGAGCTGCTCGCCCACTACGAGCGGGCGTGCGTGGCCCATTCGGCCGGCGCGCCCGAACGCGTGGAGTCGGAGGGGCTGTGGCGCGGCATCGGCTTCCGCGTGGGGCGCCGCGCGTTCGTCAGCGGCATCGACGAAATCAACGAACTGCTCGCGGTGCCGCCGCTGACCCACGTGCCGGGCGTGCAGCCCTGGCTGATGGGCGTGGCCAACGTGCGCGGCAACCTCGTGCCGGCCATCGACCTGGGCCGTTTCCTGTTCGACGAGCGCACGCCGTCGTCGGAGCGCACGCGCCTGCTGCTGGTACGCCAGCACGGCGGCACGGTGGGCCTGCTGGTCGACGAGGTGTTCGGCCAGCGTACGATGGACGACGCACGGCGCGGGGAGGGCGAGGACGAGTCCGATCCGAGGCTGTCGCGTTTCGTCACCGGGAACATCCAGCTCGGCGAGCAGTCGTTCGGGCTATTCAGCATGAGCCGCCTGGTTCGTGCGCCGGATTTCCGGCAGGCGGCGCTCTAGGGCGCCTCGGTAGGGGGACGGCGGCCCTCGCGGGTCGCCGGTACAGGATACGCGCGGGTCCGTCCCGCGTTGGGAACGCGAGGGGCGCCCCGTCCGGGGTCGCTTCGTCTGGCCAGGTTTGGGTGAGGTGGATATGAGTACGACAGCAAGCGGCGCGGGCCGGGAACGCGGTTACACGATCGTCATCGTGTTCCTTCTCCTGGCGATCGGTCTGGCGTCGGTCGACTTCTGGTGGCTCAACAACAAGAACGGCGAAGACCGCGAGGCCATCGCGCTCACCACCCAGGTGCAGGTGCTCTCGCAGCAGACCGCGAAGTACGCGCTGGAGGCCTCCGACGGCAACCGCGATTCCTTCCGCGAGCTGTCGGCCACCCGCAACACCATCGATTCGGCCGTGCAACGCCTGGTCAAGGGCGACGGGAAGACCGGCATGCCGGCCTATGCCGACGCCAACGCCACCCAGGCCGGCCGCTCTATCGGCGCGCTGGCCAACGCCTGGCACCAGCTGGACGCCGACATCGGCAAGATCCTCAACAACCAGGACCTCGTGCTCTCCTCGGGCGAGCGCGCCGACCTCTTCGCCAAGCAGATGCCGCTGCTCAACGCGCGCACCGACGAAGTGCTCAACATCATCCAGCAGAAGAACGCACCCTCGGAGCAGACCTTCACGATCGCCCGCTGGATGCTCATGGCCGACCGCATGATCCGCCGCGTGCAGGAAATCCTGCAGGGCGGCGACGCGGCGCAGTCGGCCGCCGACGGCCTCTCGCGCGACGCCCAGCTCTACGGTTCGGTGCTCAAGGGCCTGGTCGACGGCAACCCCGACGGCGGCGTGCGCGCGATGAGCGACGCCAACGCGCGCAAGATCCTCGACGGCATGCAGTCGTCGTGGGCCGAGCTGGTCGACCCGGTGAACCAGCTGGTGGCCGCCTCGCCGAACCTGCAGGACGTCAAGCGCGCCGGCAACCAGGCCTCGCTCGATTCGCAGACCGTGCTGCTGCGCGCGAACGAATCGGCCGACCAGATCGCCAAGCTGCCGCTCACCCGCCTGTTCCCCAATGTCTGGTGGGGCCTGCTCGGTGCCATCGGCGCGGTGCTCTTCGCGCTGCTGCTCGTCTACAACCTCGTGCGCGACCAGCGCCGCCGCTTCGAGACCACGTCGGAGCTGAACCAGCGCAACCAGACCGCGATCATGCGCCTGCTCGACGAGATGGGTACGCTCGCCGAAGGCGACCTGACCATCAAGGCGACGGTCACCGAGGACATCACCGGCGCCATCGCGGACGCCATGAACTCCGCGGTGGACGAGATGCGCAACCTCGTCACCACCATCAACGAGACCGCCGTGCGCGTTTCGGCGGCCGCCCAGGAAACCCAGGCCACCGCCATGCACCTGGCCGATGCGGCCGAGCAGCAGGCGCAGCAGATCAGCTCGGCCACCTCGGCGATCAACCAGATCGCCACCTCGATGGATACGGTGTCCAAGGACTCGGCCGAATCGGCCGACGTGGCGCAGCGCTCGGTGCAGATCGCGTCGCGCGGTGCCGAAGTGGTGCGCGAGACCATCCAGGGCATGGATTCCATCCGTGACCAGATCCAGGAAACCTCCAAGCGCATCAAGCGCCTGGGCGAGTCGTCGCAGGAAATCGGCTCGATCGTGGAACTCATCAACGACATCGCCGAGCAGACCAACATCCTCGCGCTCAACGCCGCCATCCAGGCGGCCTCGGCGGGCGAGGCCGGCCGCGGTTTCGCGGTGGTGGCCGACGAAGTGCAGCGCCTCGCGGAACGCTCCGCCAGCGCCACCAAGCGCATCGAGACGCTGGTGCAGACCATTCAGTCCGATACCAACGAAGCGGTGAGCTCGATGGAACAGACCACCGCCGAGGTGGTGGCCGGTGCCCGCCTCGCGGAAGACGCGGGCACGGCGCTGGGCGACATCGAACGCGTGTCGAACGACCTGTCGGCGCTGATCCAGAACATCTCCGCGGCGGCGCGCCAGCAGTCGGCCGCGGCGACGGATACCTCGGCCACGATGAACGTGATCCAGGAAATCACCTCGCAAACGTCGCTGGGCGCGAGCCAGACGGCCGAATCGATCGGCAACCTCGCACAACTGGCGAACGACCTTCGTCTGTCCGTCGCGAACTTCAAGCTGCCGGGTTGATGCAGTGAGACTCAACGACCACACCGATTTCACCACGCTGCACTGGGTCAAGGCGGAGCTCGACGACGCCCTGGCCAAGGCGCGGCAAGCCCTCGAGTCGTACGTCGAAGATCCCCGCGACGCCTACGTGATGCACACCTGCGCCGCCGACCTGCACCAGGTGCACGGCACGCTGCGCATGGTGGAGCTCTACGGCGCCGCGATGGTGGTGGGCGAAATGGAAGCCCTGGTCGCCGCGCTGATCGACGGCGACGTGGCCCAGCGCGACGACGCCTACGCGGCGCTCATGCGCGGCATGATGCAGATGCCCGATTACCTCGAGCGCCTGCAGAGCGGCCACCGCGACGTGCCCATCGTGCTGCTGCCCCTGCTCAACGACCTGCGCGCCAGCCGTGGCGAGCAGTCGTTGCACGAGTCGGCCCTGTTCACGCCCAACCTCGACGCCCCGCTGCCGCTGGGCGCGCCCGGTGCCGACGATCCGGCCGCCGCCGAAGCCGCGCAGGGCGAGATCGCCGAGCTGCGCCTGCGCTTCCAGCAGCAGCTGCTGGCCTGGTTCCGCGGGCAGGGCGGCGAACGCCAGTTGCTCGGCATGCGCGCCACGCTCGATGGCATCGCCGCGCGTTGCTACAGCATCGCCGGCCGCCGCCTGTGGTGGATCGCCGCCGGTGTGCTCGAAGGCCTGGAGCGCGGCGTGCTGCGCGGCCACGAGAAAGACGTGCGCCAGCTCATCGGGCGCGTCGACCGTTCCATCCGCGAGTTGCTCGACCGGGGCGAGGATGCGTTGCTGGGCGGTGACGCCGAGGACCTCGCCCGCAAGCTGCTCTATTACGTCGCCCAGGCCCGCCCGGGCAGCGAGCGCATCGACGAACTGCGCAACACCTACCGCCTCGACGGGCTGTTGCCGCGCGAATCCGAACTGGAACACGCGCGCGGCTCGATGTCGGGCCACAACCGCGCGCTGCTCGACACCGTGTCGGCGGCGATCAAGGAAGACCTGCTGCGCGTGAAGGAATCGCTCGACCTGTTCCTGCGCCGCCATGACGGCGATCCCGCGCAGCTCGGGCCGCAGGCCGACATCCTCGAACGGGTGGGCGACACGCTCGGCATGCTGGCGCTCGGCGTGCCTCGCCGCGTGGTGGGCGAACAGCGCCTCATCCTCGGCGAGATCGCCGCGGGCACGCGTTCGCCCGACGAGGAATCGTTGCTCGACGTGGCCGGCGCGCTGCTTTACGTGGAAGCGTCGCTCGACGACCACATCGATCGTCTCGGCGCCGAAGGGGAAACCCTGGCCGCGGACGGCGGACCGTCGCCGCTGCCGCGCAGCGAGGCGCGCCAGATCCTGTCCACCCTGATGCGCGAGGCCACGGCGAACACCTCGAAGGTGAAGGACGCCATCGTCGCCTTCGTCGAATCCTCGTGGAACCATGCCCAGCTCGACGGCACGCCCGAACTCATGGGCGAGATCGGCGGCGCCATGCGCATGCTCGGCGCCAACCGTCCCGCCGAACTGGCCGACGGCGTCGGCCTGTTCATCCATCGCGAGTTGCTGGGCGACCGCCGCGTGCCCAACGGCACGCAGATGGACCGCCTCGCCGACGCGCTGGCGGCGCTGGAGTATTACCTCGAGGCGGCGCGCGAGCACCGCGGCGGCCTCGAGCACATCCTCGACGTCACCCAGCAGAGCCTCGCCGAACTCGGCTACTGGCCGCTGCCCTCGACGCAGGAGCCGGACGCGCCAGAACCCGCGCACGAAGCGCTCGGCGCCGAGGCCCTCGACAACATCGAGACGGCGGCGATCGAACACATCGCGGTGCCGTCCACGAGCGAAGACGAAGGCGAAACCGTCTCCAGCTTCGCCGACAGCTTCGACCTGATCGACGAGCCGCCCACCGACGCGGAAGTGGAAGCCGAAGCGGCGGCCGCGTCCGAACCCGAAGCGGCGTCCGGACCCGCCGTCGAGGAAGACTGGGTCGAGATCGAGGAAGAGATCGAGCAGGAAGTCGGCGGCCACGGCATGGCCGAGTTCGCCGGATTCCAGATCACCGTCGACGGCATCGACGACGAGATCCGCGAGATCTTCCTGGAAGAAACCCAGGAAGAGATCGACAACCTCACCGCCGCGTTGGGCCCCTGGTTCGCCGATCCGGAAAAGGCCGAGGCGATGGTGCCGATCCGCCGGTCGTTCCATACGCTGAAGGGTTCCGGCCGGCTCGTCGGCGCACGCCTGCTGGGCGAGTTCTCCTGGAAAGTGGAGAACATGCTCAACCGCGTGCTCGACGGCACCATCGGGCCGCACGAAGGCGTGCAGGCGCTGGTACGCCATGCGGTGGCCGCGCTGCCTGAACTGAAGGCAGCGCTCGAAGGCGCCGGCGCACCGTCCGCACCGATCGCTGCGATCATGGAAACCGCCGATCGTCTCGCGATGGGCGACAACGCCTTCGTGGAAGACGTGGCGAAGCATTCGGTGCACACCGTACGCACGCGCGTGAAGCGCCGCGTGCCGCGCGACACCATCGCCGCCGTGCCGACAGCCGCGTTCGCCTCCTACGGCCAGGCGCCCGCGCCCGCGCCGGAACCGGCGGTCGAGACGCCGTATGCCGCACCGGCCTTGCCGCCGGTGGATGCGGTGCTGCTGGACATCCTGCGTACCGAGGTCGGCCAGTACCTCACGGTGATCCGCGCCAACCTCGCCCGCGCCGGCGAGGGCGAACTGCCGGTGGACGACGGCCTGCTGCGCGCGGTGCATACCTTGCACGGCGCCATCGGCATGGTGGACATCCCCGTGCTCATCCAGGTGCTGGCGCCGCTCGAAGGCCTCCTCAAGCGCGTCCGCGCGTCGGGCGAGCCGTTGCGCCGCGACGGCGTGCAAGCCCTGCGCGACGCGGCCGACCTGGTCGACCACGTGATGGGCCTGTTCGACCTGCCCGAACCGACCGTGCCCGACGTGTCGACCCTGGCCGCGCACATCGCCGCCCTCCGCGACGAGCAGCCCGAAGCCACCGTCGCGCACATCCTCTACGAACCCGACCCGCTGCCGCTGGACGGCGACGAGTCGCTGGTGGAGGTCCACCCGGGCGACGACGCGGCGTTCGTGGGAACCGAGCGCCGGGACGATGGCGACGGCGAATCGTTGGGCCAAGAGGCCCCGATCCCCCTCGACCCGGGCTTCGAAGCCATGCTGGCCGACGAGCTGGCCGCCCACGACGCGTCACCGTCGCTGGACGACGACCTCCCGCCCGTCGACCTGCCGACGCTGGAAAGCCTGCTCGCCGAGGGCGACCTCACGGCCGATTTCCTCGCCGCGTACGACGAGGCCCCGGCCACGCCCGCCGAGGGCGAGGTCAAGCCGATCCTCGCATTCGATGCCGCCGAGGAAGCGAGGTGGCGCCAGCTCGATGCCGAGCCGCTGCCGCAGCCGATGTCGCACGACGGCGAGGTGCTGCACCTGGACGACGGCCTGGTCGAACCGACGACCGATCACCTCGAGGCGTCCGACGATGCCGAGCCTCCCGCGGGAGCCGAGCCTGTCGGCGACGGTGACGCGGTGTCGTCCGAGGTGGCGCAGGACGTGTTCGACCATCCGGTGGACTTCGATGCCATCGACGGCGAGGGCGCCGCATCGTCCGAATCGCCGACGGCGTCGGCTCCCACGGATTCGGTTTTGGCCGATTCGATGGCGGAGCCGCACATCGAATCCGAAACCGCCCTCATCCCCGAGCTCTCGCCCTACGCCGACATCGATCCCGACCTGCTCGAGGTCTTCGTCGAGGAAGGGCGCGAGATCCTCGACCATGCCGACGGCGCGCTTGCCGCCTGGCGTGCCGAACCGCAGCAGCCCGAGCACGTGGCCGCGTTGCAGCGCGACCTGCATACACTCAAGGGCAGTGCGCGCATGGCCGGCATGGCGCCGGTGGGCGACCTCGCGCACGCGATGGAAACCCTGCTCGATGCCGTGGCCGGTGGCCAGCGTTCGAGCGACCGGGCCGGCATCGAGGCGATGGAAACGGGCTTCGACCGCCTGCACGGCATGGTGCAGTCCATCGCCCAGGGCCAGCCGATCGCGCTGACCGACGCCGACATCGAACCGTTCGCACGCCTCGCGGGCGCACCCATCGCCCCGGACACGCTCACCGCCGAGAGCTATCGCGAAGAACGCGAGCCGGTCCTCCCGGTCCGCGAACTCCCCGAACTGCTGCCCGAGTTCGAGGAAGAAGATCTCCAGCGCGGCACGCAGGAGCAGATCCGCGTGCGCGCGGACATGCTCGACACGCTGGTGAACCACGCCGGCGAGGTGTCGATCTACCGTTCGCGCCTGGAACAGCAGACCGCGAGCTTCCGTGCCGCGCTCACCGAGCACGAGCAGACGGTGGACCGCCTGCGCAGCCAGTTGCGCATGCTGGAAATCGAAACCGAAACGCAGATCATCGCGCGCTACCACCAGGAGCATCGCGATAACGCGTCGACCTTCGACCCGCTCGAGCTCGACCGCTTCTCGCAGTTGCAGCAGTACTCCCGCGCCCTCGCCGAGTCGGTTTCCGACCTGGTGTCGCTGCAGACCATCCTCGACGACCTTACCCGCCAGTCGGAAAACCTCCTGCTCCAGCAGCAGCGGGTCAACGCCGAGCTGCAGGAAGGCCTCATGCAGACGCGCATGCTGCCGTTCGACGCCATGGTGCCGAACCTGCGTCGCACGTTGCGCCAGGCGGCGTCCGACGTGGGCAAACGCGCGCAGCTGGTGGTGGAGGGCGCCAACGGCGAAATGGACCGCAACATGCTCGAGCGCATCAAGGCGCCCTTCGAGCACATGCTGCGCAATGCGGTGGCCCACGGCATCGAATCGCCCGAGGCGCGCGAAGCCGCCGGCAAGAACCCGGAAGGCACCGTGCGCATCCGCGTGGCCCGCGAAGCTACGGAAATCGTGGTGCGGCTGTCCGACGACGGTGCCGGCATGGATCGCGACGCGATCCGCGCCAAGGCCATCGACCGCGGCCTGCTGCGCGCGGACGCGCGCGTGTCCGACGAGCAGATCTACCAGCTGACCCAGGTGCCCGGTTTCTCCACGGTGGAAAAGGTCACCCAGGTGGCCGGCCGCGGCGTCGGCATGGACGTGGTCGCCAACGAGATCAAGCAGCTCGGCGGCACGCTCGCCATCGAGTCGAAGCAGGGCGAAGGCACCACCTTCGTGATGCGCCTGCCGTTCACCCTCGCGGTGACCCAGGCCCTGATCGCACGCATCGGCGAAACCAGCTTCGCCATCCCGATGACCTCGGTGCACGGCGTGGCGCACGTCGAGCCGAACGAACTGGCTCATCGCATGGCCGACGAGCATCCCTCGATCGAATACGCCGGCGAGGATTACGTCATCCACGACCTGCCGCGCCTGCTCGGCGTGCACGCGCTGTCGTCGACGGAAGAAGGCGACGTGCCGTTGTTGATCGTCCGCGCCGGCGACCTGCGCGCCGCCATCCGCGTCGATGCCGTGCTCGGCTCGCGCGAAATCGTGGTCAAGCCGGTGGGTCCGCAGGTGAGTTCGGTGCCGGGCGTGCTCGGTGCCACGATCATGGGCGACGGCTCCGTGCTGGTCATCCTCGATCTCGCGCCGCTGGTTCGCCACGGCGTGGCCCGCCAGGCCTTCGAGGCCGAAGCCGCGCGTCCCCAAGCGCCGCGCGCGCAGGACGAAGTGCGCGTGAAGCCGCTGGTGATGGTGGTGGACGACTCGATCACCATGCGCAAGGTGACTGGTCGCGTGCTCGAACGCCACGGCTTCGAGGTGATGACGGCGAAGGACGGCGTGGACGCGCTGGAAAAGCTCAACGAGCGCGTGCCCGACCTCATGCTGCTCGACATCGAGATGCCGCGCATGGACGGCTATGAGCTCGCCACCGCGATGAAGGCGGAAGATCGCCTCGCCGAGGTGCCGGTCATCATGATCACCTCGCGTACCGGCGACAAGCACCGCCAGCGTGCCTTCGACATCGGCGTGAAGCGCTATATCGGCAAGCCGTACCAGGAGAACGACCTCATCGTGCAGATCAACGACCTGCTCGGAGCGCACCATGGCTGACGGCACCACGGCGGTCGCGCTGCTGTTCGACGACGCCGTTCTTTCCGCACACCTGCGCGATGCGCTCGTCGCGCAGGGGGCCCGCATCGTCTACGAATCGGACCTCGCGGCGTTCGCTCCCGCCGAACTGGTCGGCTCGTCGGCCGACGTGGTGGTGGTCGACCTCGACGACCCCAGCGACGCCGACCTGGACCGCCTCTACGACATCGTCGAAAGCGGTTCGCCGCGACTGGTGTTCAACGACGCGGACGCCAGCCGCCATCTCCAGGGATGGGATCGTGCGCGCTGGGCTCGCCACCTCGCGGCCAAGCTGGTGGGGGGCGACGTGCTCGATCCGCCGCGTCCCGACGATGCGCGGGCCATCGAGCCGCGCATCGAGGCCATCGCGGGCGTGTCAGCGCCGGCGGAAGAACGTTTCGTGGTGCCGCTCGACGGCGATCTCGCTATCACCGGCAGCCATGGCTATCCGTCCACCCCGGCGGTTTCCGAGGAACCCCTCGAGGCGGCGGGCATCGTGGACGACGTTGCCGACGAACTGGTGTTCTCGACGTCGCAGCCCGTGTCCGACGAGGACGGGGAGGGGGCCGATCCGGCCGAGCTGGCCGCCGAACTCGAAGCGCTTCTCGCCGAAAACGACGTCGCGCCGCTCGACGCCGGCACGCTGGAAGACGTGCCTTCGCATCCCGTCGAACTCAACGAACTCGCCTCGCTCGGCCTGTCGTCGTTCGAGGTGGTGGACGAAGCGCCGCCGGCGCCTCCCGTCGCCTCCGGATTGCGTCAGTTCGATCTCAGCGGCTTCAGCCTCGAGTCGCTCGACGCTGCGCCCGGCGCGCCGCCGGAGAACACGCCCCCCTTGCAGATCGAAGAGCGCTCGACGCACTACGTGCCACCGCCGGTGCCCGAGTGGGACCTGCTCGACGACGACGCCGTCGCTGCCGAGCCGCCGGCGCCGCGCGCCGCGCCGTCCGAGTTCGGCATCGAAACGCTGAGCGCCGCCGAATTCCTTGCCCACGACGTGGTGGACGACGGCGCCTCGGGCATCGAGCCGGGACTCACGCTCGAACTGGTGTCGATGGAGGAGGCCGTCGCGCCGGTCGTCCAGCCCAAGGGCGATTACTCCCACGAGATGTTCCTCGAGGGCAGTTCACGCGCCGTGCGCCGCGTGGTGGCCCTGGCCGGTGCGCGCGAAAGCGAAGCGGCCATCGCCGGCTTCCTCGCGAAGGTGGACGCCCGCCTGCCCGCCGTGCTGCTCGTCGTGGCCCATCACGATGGCGACAGCGAGGAGTTCGCCACGCGCCTGGGCCGTGGCCGCGTGGCACGCCAGGGCGAGCATGCGGGGCATGGCGACGTGCTGGTGGTGCCGCATGGCAGGCACGTGCAGATTCGCCGCGACGGCAGCCTCACGGTGCGTGACGAGGACGCCGGCGGCCCGTCCATCGACGGCGTGCTGAGCACGCTGGCGGGTGGTTTCGGCACCGACGCGCTGGCCATCGTCTTCGCCGGCCGGGGCAACGATGCCGTGGCCGGTTCGCAGGCCGTCTACGACGCCGGCGGCCGCGTATGGGTGGAGACCGTTCCGGCCGACCAGGAAGCCGGCCACATGGTGGCTGGCGTGCGCGAGGAGCGCGTCGCCGGTTACGCGGGCGACGTGGACGCGCTGGCGCGCAAACTCACCGAGGAATTCCCATGAGCATCAGCGAGCCGCTACCTCGCGAAATCCGCTGCGTGCTGATTCCCAGCGCGGGCGTACGATTGCTGCTGCCGAACGCGGCGGTCGCCGAAGTGATCACCCTGGCCGGCGTCGCGACCGTGGACGACGCGCCGGACTGGCTGCGCGGCCGCATCGAATGGCGCGGCTGGCACATCCCGCTGATCGGTTTCGACCACGTGGCGCCACTGCCGGCCGACGCACCCGCACAGGCGGCCCGCGTCGCCGTGCTCAAGGCCATCGGCAACCGGCCGGACATGCCCTACCTGGCCGTGCTCACCCACGGCTTTCCGCGCCTGACCACGCTCAACGCCGAATTGCTCCTGCCCACGCACGACGGCAGCGACCTGCCGTTCGGGGTGAAGGCGCAGGTGCTGGTGAGGGACGACATGGCGGTGATCCCGGACCTCGAGGGGATCGAGGCGGAACTGGTGCACATGCGGGCGGCCGACGAACTGGCGGCCTCGGCCTTGTAGGTTCGCCGATGCGATCGGCTCCCACCCCTTCGGTAGGCAGGGGTGGCACGCCGGCTTCCTAGGGGGGGGAGCTCTTGACGCGTAATTGAGAATCATTATCATCAACTTCGCACCCCTAACGCGGAGTCACAGCCATGCTCGTCACCACGCCCGCCCGTTCCGAAGCCCACGGCCGCGACAAGGTCGTGCCGTTGCGTCCCGCGCCCGCCGCCGCCCGCCGCATCGAGAGCCAGCGCCTGCTCGACGGCTCGCGCGAACTGGTCATCGAACACCAGGGCGCCGAGTACCACCTGCGCCTCACCCGTAACGACAAGCTGATCCTCACCAAGTAACCCGGTCTCCCCGACGCCAAGCCACGCCGCCTCTCCCCGCGGCCCAGCCAGGCCTCCTCTTCGGTTCTTCGCCCAGGAGACGCCCATGTTCGGCTGGCTCGCTTCCTTCGGCGTGCACTCGCGCGCCCGTTCCACCACCACCGTGCGATGGCTGGCCATCACGCCGCGCACGCTCCTCGAAGGGCTCGGCCAGCTCGGAGGGGTTCTGTATCTCGCCCCATCGTTCGCGGCGTCCTGCCAGGCAGACCTGCCCAGTTCCCCGGGCTGCCTGGTCGAATCCGCCGACCTCGCGCCGCTGCTGTCCACGCGGTATGTCGGCGTGACCTGCGCGGTGACCTGCGAAGGGCCTCGCGAATGGATCGATTGCATCGGCGCCGACGGCGAGACGCTCGCCCGCATCTACCTGCTACCCGATACCGACTATCTCGCCTGGGACGGCCTTTTCGTGGATGCGCTGCCCATCGATGGGCCGCCGTGTCGCCTTCCGGATCGCGACGGGCTGCGCGGTTGCCGTGCACGCGTGCTCAGCTTTTCCCGGCGCCGCCTCGGCGGCTTCGACATGCTGAGCGCGACCGATGTATGCATCTCCGTCCTCGGGAGGGGTGTGGCAAGGGATATTGCCGTTTCCGAATCCATCGCCATCGGCGGATGACCCGGCGGCAAGCGACGCCGCAGAGGCGTCCGCCCACCCGGGCACTGTCCGGACAATCTGTCCGCGGACAACTTCCAGGCTCCATCATCCGGTACGTAAGTAACTGCCATATATAGGAATCACGGCGTTGGCACGGCGCTTGCCTAGTTACTCGGCAAGCAAACCGGGGAACCACACCATGATCCGCGACACCTCCGCCCAGGACCGCATCGTCGAAGTCAAATCCGGCCGTCACCGCAAGCTGATGCTGATCGGCGGCGCCGTGGCGGCGGTGGCCGTGCTCGCTTTCGTGGCGCCGAAGGTATCGACGATGTTCTCGGCCGATTCCTCGGTCAGCGCCTCGCGGCTGTCGTTCGGCACCGTGACCCGCGGCACCTTCGTGCGCGACATCGCCGCCGAGGGCAAGGTGGTCGCCGCCGTCAGTCCCACGCTGTACGCGCCCTACGGCGGCGCGGTGGTGCTGCAGGTGCACGCCGGCGACGTGGTGAAGAAGGGCCAGGTGCTCGCCGTGGTGTCCAGCCCTGAGCTGACCAACAAGCTCGCGCAGGAGGAATCCAATGCCGATGCGATGCAGGTGGAATACCTGCGCGCGCAGGTCGACGCGAAGAAGAAGCGCAACGAGCTCCAGAAGAACTTCGACAACGCGGTGATCGACCAGACGGCGGCTGAGCGCGACCTCAAGCGCCAGCAGACCGCGTTCGACAAAGGCGCCGTGCCGGAGGCCGACGTGGACAAGGCCAAGTCGGTGCTCGACAAGGCGGCCATCACCCAGAAACATGCCAAGTCCGACCTGGCGATGGACAACGACAGCCTCACCTTCGACGTCAAGGCGAAGAAGCTCGCCCACGATCGCCAGGTGCTGATGGTGAAGGACCTCGAGCGCCAGGTGGACGACCTCAACGTCAAGTCGCCGGTGGACGGCCAGGTGGGCCAGCTCTTCGTCGCCGAACGCGCTACCGTGGCGAAAGACGCGCAGCTGCTCAGCGTCATCGACCTCTCTGCGCTGGAAGTGGAGATGAAGGTGCCCGAAAGCTTCGCCCGCGACCTCGCCATCGGCATGCCGGGCGAGATCAGCGGTAACGGCAAGCAGTGGAAGGGCAAGGTGAGCGCGGTGTCGCCGGAAGTGGTCAACGGCGAGGTCGCCGCCCGCCTGCGCTTCGACGGCACCACGCCGCAACAGCTTCGCCAGAGCCAGCGCCTGTCGGTGCGCGTGTTGCTCGACAGCCGCGACAACGTGCTCACGGTGCAGCGCGGCTCGTTCGTCGACGAGAGCGCGGGCCGCTATGCCTACGTCGTCAACGATGGCATGGCCGATCGCCGCGACATCCGCGTCGGCGCCAGCAGCATCGACAAGGTCGAAATCCTCGACGGCCTGAAGGAGGGTGACAAGATCGTCATCTCCGGTGCCGACTCCTTCGGCGACGCCAAGCACGTCGCCATCAGCCGCTGAACCCATCCATTTCCCAGAGGGACACGCCATGCTCAAGATGAACCATCTCGCCAAGGTCTACCGTACGGAAGTGGTCGAGACCTACGCGCTGCGCGACTTCAACATCGACGTGAAGGAAGGCGAGTTCGTCGCCGTCACCGGGCCGTCCGGCTCGGGCAAGACCACCTTCCTCACCATCGCCGGCTTGCTGGAAACCTTCACCGGCGGTGAATACCACCTCGACGGCGTGGAGGTGAGCAACCTCAACGACAACGCGCGCTCGAAGATCCGCAACGAGAAGATCGGCTTCATCTTCCAGGCCTTCAACCTGATTCCGGACCTCAACGTGTTCGACAACTGCGAAGTGCCGCTGCGCTATCGCGGCATGAAGGCGGCCGAGCGCAAGCAGCGCATCATGGACGCGCTCGAGCGCGTGGGACTGGCCTCGCGCGCCAAGCACTATCCGGCCGAACTGTCCGGCGGCCAGCAGCAGCGCGTCGCCATCGCCCGCGCCCTGGCCGGCTCGCCGCGCCTGCTGCTCGCCGACGAACCGACCGGCAACCTCGACACGCAGATGGCCCGCGGCGTGATGGAGCTGCTCGAAGAGATCCATCGCGAAGGCGCCACCATCGTCATGGTCACCCATGATCCCGAACTGGCCACGCGCGCCCAGCGCAACGTGCATGTGATCGACGGCCAGGTGGTCGACCTCGCCGAAGAACCGCGCTTCCACGCGCACGCCCATACCTTGCATCACGGCTGACGCATCGCATCCGGGGGGAAGGCATCCATGTTCAGTTATTACCTGCAACTCGGCCTGCGCAGCCTGCGCCGCAATCCCGTGCTTACGGGACTCATGGTGGTCGCGATCGGTTTCGGCGTGGCGGCGTCGATGACCACCTATTCGGTGTTCCGCGCCACCTCGCGCAATCCGATTCCGCAGAAGTCCGACGTGCTCTACAACGTGCAGGTGGACAACTTCGGCCCGGACAACACCGAGAAAGGCGAGCCGCCGCCGGCCTTGAGCTACCTGGATGCCACGGCGCTGCAACGCGCGCACAAGGCGAAGCGCCAGGCCATCACCTACCCGATCGGCATCTCCATCATTCCGGAGGACCCCTCGCACCTGCCGATGCAGGAGGGTGGTTACGCGACCGGTGCGGACTTCTTCCCGATGTTCGACGTGCCTTTCGTGCAGGGCGGTCCATGGACGGCGGACGACGACGAGAAGCACGCGAGCGTCGCCGTCATTTCCACCTCGCTCAACAACAAGCTGTTCGACGGCGGGCAGAGCGTCGGCAAGCAGGTGAACGTCGACGGCCGACTCTTCCGCATCGTGGGGGTGATCGAGGACTGGGCCCCGCAGCCACTGTTCTTCGACGTGCCCAATACCGGCGGCTTCGACGAGGGCGCGTCGCTCTACGTGCCGTTCAATCGGGCGGTGGACCTGAAGATGCCGAACAACGGCAACAACAACTGCCCCAAGGACCCCGGCGAGGGCTGGGATACGTACCTGCATTCGGAATGCATCTGGCTGTCGCTGTGGACCGAGATCCCTACCGCCGCGGATGCCCGGGCGTACCGTGAGTACCTCACCGGCTACGCCGCGGAGCAGCAGCGTTCGGGCCGCTTCGCCTGGGCCCCGAACGTGCGCCTTCGCGATGTGATGGACTGGTTGACGGTGCAAAAGGTCGTGCCGCCCGAGTCCACGGTGTCGCTGATCGTGTCGCTGGGTTTCCTGGTGATCTGCCTGGTCAACACGATCGGCCTGTTGCTGGCCAAGTTCATGCGCCGCGCGCCCGAAATCGGCGTTCGCCGTGCGCTGGGCGCCTCGCGCAAGGACATCTATGCGCAGTTCCTCATCGAGGCGGGCACCATCGGCGTCGCAGGCGGCCTGCTCGGCCTGCTCCTCACCGGCCTGGGCATCCTCGGCGTGGGACTGGTCTTTCCCGAGCGGATCGCCCGCCTGGCGACGGTCGACCCGATGCTGGTGCTGATGACCCTGGTAGTCGCCATCGTCGCCTCGGTGGTCGCGGCGTTCTATCCCACGTGGCGCGCCTCGCTGGTGCAGCCGGCCTGGCAGCTGAAGTCGAACTGAGGATTAGAGCCATGCAGATCAGACCCATCCTCGCGGCGCTGCGCCGGCATAAGGCCGGTACCATCCTCATCGCCTTGCAGATCGCACTCACCCTGGCCATCGTTTGCAATGCGCTGTTCATCGTGCACGACCGCATCGACCGGGTAAACCGGCTCACCGGCATGGACGAGAGGAACGTCGTCACGGTGCAGAACCGCTACGTCGGCTCGACCACGCAGTTCATCCCGCAGATGAAGACCGACGTGCAGGCGATCCGCTCGATGCCGGGCGTGGAATCGGCGTACGTGACCAACGCATTCCCGTTGCGCCGGGGCGGCTGGTCCACGAGCGTCCAGCGCACCGACCAGGACCGCAAGGGCGAGGGCGTGCAGTCGGCCCTGTACTTCGGCGACGAGCAGACGCTGAAGACCCTTGGCGTACGACTCATTGCCGGACGCAACTTCACGCCCGCCGAAGTGCGTTCGTTCGAGCTCCAGGAATCGCCGGCGCCCGCCCAGGTCATCGTGACCAAGGCCGTGGCGGACAAGCTGTTCCCGGACGGCGATGCGTTGGGCAAGGTCGTCTACTACTACAAGGGCAAGCCCTCGACGATCATCGGTATCGTCGACAAGCTCACCGTGCCCTGGATCGACGTCGATTTCATGGACAACGTGACCATCATGCCGCTGCTGCACAACAGCACCTACCAGTTCTTCGTGGTGCGCACCAAACCCGGCCAGCAGGACGCAGTGTTCAAGTCGATCGCCAACACGCTCTACGGCACCAGCCGCATGCGCGTGTTGCCCGACAAGACCGGCGTGCGCACCTTCGAGATGGTGCGCAGCAAGGCCTACGAGGCCGATCGCGGCATGGCCATCCTGATGACCATCGTCAGCGGCGTGCTGCTCCTCATCACGGCAGCGGGCATCGTCGGCCTGTCGAGCTTCTGGGTGGGCCAGCGCCGCAAGCAGATCGGCGTACGGCGCGCGCTGGGAGCGAAGCGCAGCGACATCCTGAGCTACTTCCTCACCGAGAACTTCCTGATCGCCCTGGGTGGCGTAGTGCTCGGCGTGATCCTCGCGGTGGGCATGAGCCAGTGGATGTTCACCCATTTCGAGATGAAGCGTCTGTCGCTCACCTACGTCGCCGCCGGCGTCGCGATCCTGCTCTCGCTGGGCCAGCTCGCGGTGCTCGCCCCGGCCATGAAGGCCTCGCGCGTGTCTCCCGTGGAAGCCACGCGCAGCGTCTGATCCGAAGGAGCGTGACGGCATGTTTGCGTATTACCTGGACATGGCCCTGCGGAGCCTCGGGCGAAGCAGGGCGCTGACCGCGCTGATGATCGCGGCGGTGGCGTTGGGCATCGGCACGTGCATGGTCACGTTGACGGTGCTGCACGTCGTGTCCGGCGACCCGCTGCCCGAACGCAGCAGTTCACTCTACCTGCCGCGCATCGATCCGCGTGACGACTCGACGGCGTCCGCGTCCACCGCGATGCCTGCGCAGGTCACGTGGCTCGATGGCAACAACCTGCTTCGCGCCGGGCGCGCGCGGCAGCAGGCGCTCATGCTGGGCGGGCAGGTGGCCATCGAGCCGGATGACGGGGATGTCGAGTCATTCATCGCGACCGCGCGCTACACCAGCATGGGCTTCTTCGATCTGTTCGGCGTGCCTTTCCTGCACGGCACCGGCTGGAGCGCCGCCGACGACGAATCCAGGGCGCGCGTGGCGGTGATCAGCAGCGCCCTCGACGAGCGGCTTTTCCACGGCGGGAACGGCATCGGCCGCACGGTGCGCGTCGGCGGCGTACCGCTCCGGGTGATCGGCGTGCTGGCGCCCTGGCGGCCCGTGCCGCATTTTTACGACCTCGGCATGGGGCACTTCGCGGGCGGCGAGGACGTCTACCTGCCATTGAGCACGGCCCGCGCAGCGCTCCTTCCGCGAGGCGGCGGCATCGAATGTTGGGGCAAGGGCAGCACCACCGAGGATCTGATGGAAACCGCCGAATGCACCTGGCTGCAGTTCTGGGTACGCCTGGACTCGGCGGCCGACGTGGCGGCCTACGAGAGGTTTCTCGACGGTTATGTCCATGAGCAATTCAGTGCGGGTCGCTTTCGCCGGAACCGGCCGGCCGAACTCACCGGTCTGATGGCTTATCTGGACGAGCGGCACGTGGTACCGGGCGACCTGCGCTTGCAGGTCTGGCTGGCCTTCGGCTTTCTCGTGGTGTGCCTGGCGAATACGGTGGGCCTCATGCTCGCGAAGTTCATGCGTCGCGGGATGGACATCGGCGTGCGTCGCGCGCTGGGCGCGTCGCGTGGCAGCGTGTTCGCACAGCTGCTCACGGAGGCGGGGATCATCGGACTGGCGGGTGGCCTGGTGGGCCTCCTGCTTGCCCTGGCCGGGCTGGCCCTGGTGCGCACGCGGCCCGATCATTACGCGCAACTCGCGCGGCTGGACCTGTCGATGCTCGCGATCACCTTCGCCCTTTCGATCACGGCCACGTTGCTGGCCGGCCTGTTCCCTGCGTGGCGCGCGAGCCGCCTGCCGCCGGGCATGCAACTGAAGAGCCAGTGAGTACGCGCATGGACATCGCCCCGATACTCGCTTCGCTCGGCAGGCACAAGGCCACGGCCGCGTTGCTCGTGATCCAGATCGCGCTGACCTGCGCGATCGTCTGCAATGCGCTGTTCGTGGTGATCGACCGACTCGACTGGATGCGCACGCCCAGCGGCATCGACGAAGACCGCATCGCGATGCTCACCGTCACCGACATCGAGCACCACGACGGGGCGCAGTCGCGCAATCGTGCCGACCTCGCCGCGCTGCGCGCGCTTCCCGACGTGGAAGCGGCGACCACGACCAATTCGGTACCGTTCGGACCGCTCTCGTGGCAGACCTCCGTGCGGATGTCGGCGGACCAGAAAGAGCCCGTGGCGTCCATCGCCCAATACATGGGCGAGGGCGTTCCCGAACTTCTTGGTGCTACCCTGGCCGAAGGCCGGTTCTTCCGCGAGGACGAATACCGTTGGGCGGACGACCTCGATGCCCGGCGCACCGAGATGCCCCCCGTCCTGCTGGTGACCGAGGCGTTGGCTCGCCGTTTGTTTCCGGGGCGTTCCGCGTTGGGGCAGTCGTTGTACCTCGGCGGACAGACGTGCCGCATCGTGGGCGTGCTGAGGGGGTTGGCCCGGGCCGGCGATCCCGATCGGCACAACGTGCAGGAGGCGATCGTGTCGCCCATACGCATGTTGCCGATCTACGGCGCGAGCTACGTGATCCGTGCCCGTCCCGGCCGCGCCGCCGCCGCGCTGCGCGAAGCGAGCGAAACGCTCAGGACCCTCCAGCCGCGTCGCGTCATCACCGACAAGAAAACCTATGCCGAGGTGCGCGCGGCGTACTTCTCGTCCGACCGCGCCCTGGCGGCCCTGCTGATCGGCGTCTGCGTGACCATGCTGGCGGTGACGGCCCTGGGCATCGTGGGCCTGGCCAGCTTCTGGGTGGGTCAGCGCCGACGGCAGATCGGTGTGCGTCGCGCGCTGGGCGCCACGCGCCGCGACGTGCTGCATTACTTCCAGATCGAGAATTTCCTGCTCGCGGGCATGGGCATCGCCCTGGGCATGCTATTGGCCTATGGCATCAACCTGCTGTTGATGTACCAGTACGAACTGCCTCGCCTGCCGTCGTATTACCTGCCGGTGGGGGCGTTGAGCCTGTGGTTGCTCGGGCAGGTCGCCGTGCTGGCGCCCGCATTGCGCGCGGCGGCGGTGCCACCCGTGGAAGCCACTCGTGGCTAGAATCCCATCGGGGGGCGAAAACGCCCATGCAACCTTTTGGCCGTGGCGTGCATCCATGGCCCCATGCGAAGGGACAAGATGCAAACCGTACTGATCATCGACGACAACCCCGCGGTGGGCGAAGCCCTGTCGTTGGCGCTCAGCCTGCGCGATATCCGGCCGCTCGTGGCACTGACGCCCGAGGACGGCCTGGCGGTGCTGCTGCGCGAACGGGTCGACGTGGTGATCCAGGACATGAACTTCACCGCCGATACCACCTCGGGCGAGGAGGGCGTCGCCCTGTTCCGTGCGATCCGCGCCCGCCACGCGGACCTTCCGGTGATCCTGCTTACGGCCTGGACCCACCTGGAAACCGCCGTGGAACTGGTCAAGGCGGGCGCGGCCGACTACCTGGGCAAGCCCTGGGACGACGCCAAGCTGCTGGCCACCGTGGAGAATCTGCTGGAGCTGTCCGAATCCACGCGCGAAGTCACCCGGGCCCGCGTGGAACGCCAGCGCCGCCGCGCGGCCCTGGAGAGCAAGTACGACCTCGACGGCCTGGTGTTCACCTCCGAGGCCATGAGCCGAACGGTGGAACTGGCCGGGCAGGTCGCCAAGGCCGACGTGCCCGTGCTCATCACCGGGCCCAACGGGGCGGGCAAGGAACGCATCGCGTCGATCGTGCACGCCAATTCGTCGGTACGTCGCGGTCCGTTCGTCGCGGTCAATTGCGGCGCGCTGCCGGGCGAGCTGATCGAGGCGGAACTGTTCGGTGCCGATGCCGGTGCCTACACGGGTGCCAACAAAGCCCGTGAGGGACGTTTCGAGCTCGCCGACGGGGGCACGCTCTTCCTCGATGAAATCGGCAACCTGCCGTTGCCCGGCCAAATGAAGCTGCTACGCGTGCTGGAAACCGGGCAATTCGAACGGTTGGGCTCGGGCCGCACGCGCAGCGTGAAAGTCCGCGTGGTGAGCGCGACCAATGCCGATCTCAAGGCGATGATCGCGGCCGGCACGTTCCGTGAAGACCTTTACTACCGCCTCAACGTCATCGAGGTGAACCTGCCGCCGCTGTCCGAGCGCGTCGACGACATCCTGCCGCTGGCCGAGTTCTTCCTCGACGGCAAGGCGCGCCTGACCGAAGAGGCGCGCGACGCGCTCCAGGCGCACAACTGGCCGGGCAACGTGCGCGAACTGAAGAACGCGATGGCGCGCGCGGCGTTGCTCGCCAGCGACGGCCGCATCGAGGTAGCCCATCTCAACCTTCCGGTGGCGGTGCCCGCCGCCACGCGCAATCTCGACGAGCCCAGCCGCGAATCGGTCGAGGCGGCGTTGGCCTCGGCCGGCGGCGTGGTGAGCCGGGCGGCCAGCCAGCTCGGCCTGTCGCGACAGGCCTTGTATCGCCGCATGGAGCGCTACGGGCTGGCGGTCTGACCGGGCCGCGCGGATGAAGCGATTCTCCCTGGAAGGCCGCATGACGCTGGTGGTCGCCGGTTCGGCGATCGTCGGCGCACTGGTATTCGCCGGCATCACCGTCTGGCCGTTTCCTCAAGCGGTGGCCTGGCTGCGCGCCGGGCCCACGGTGAAGGGAAAGGCGCCGACGCCGGTGGCACTGGAACACTTCGACACCGGTACGGCGATCGTCATCTGCCTGCTGGTGCTGCTGCCGCTGGCGGCATGGATGGCGCACATGCTCGTCGAGCCGATGCGCCGCATCCTGCGCGCGCTGGAAAGCGCCGTGGCGAGCTATCGCGACGGCGACTACAGCATGTCGATCGGTACCGAACGCGAGGACGAGCTGGGCGACCTGATCCGCATGCACAACCAGCTCGGCACGATCCTGCGCGAACAACGGCAGAACCTCGCCCAGCGCGAGTTGCTGCTCGACACGGTGGTGCAGAACACGCCGGTGGCGCTGATCCTCACCGACGCCATGGGCAAGGTGACCTACGCGAACATCGCCGCTCGGCACCTGTTCAACGAGGGGCGCACGCTCGCGGGTCTCGATTTCGACGAGGTGGTGGCGAGCATGCCCGAGACGCTGCGTGCCGCGGCGGCGACGGAGGAGGATGCCCTGTTCACGGTGGAGCTGGAGGGCAGCGAAGAAACCTTCCACCTGTCGCAGCGCGGGTTCCGCCTGCAGGGGCGGCCCCATCGCCTGCGGCTTTACCGGCGGATGACCCGTGAACTGTCGCGCCAGGAGGTGCATACCTGGAAGCGCGTGATCCGCGTGATCAGCCACGAACTCAACAATTCGCTGGCGCCGATCTCGTCCCTGTCGCATTCGGGCGCCGAACTGGCCCGCCGCGGCGATCTCGAGCGCCTGCCGGGCGTGTTCGCCTCCATCGGCGATCGCGCCCGGCACCTGCACGGTTTCATTTCCGGCTACGCCAGCTTCGCCAAGCTGCCCACGCCGCAGTGCCGCATCGTGCCGTGGAAGCCGTTCCTCGACGGCCTCGCCCTGCACGCGACGTTCCGGCTCGACGGCGCGCTGCCGGACCAGCCCGGGTGGTTCGACCCGACCCAGGTCGAGCAGGTGCTGATCAACCTCATCAAGAACGCCCATGAAGCCGGTGGGGAAGCGTCCGAGGTGACCGTCGCCGTGCGTGCGATGGGGCGCGAGTCGCTCATCCTCGTGGAAGACCGTGGCCCGGGCATGAGCGACACCGTGCTGGCCCAGGCGCTGTTGCCGTTCTATTCCACCAAGCGGTCGGGCACGGGCCTGGGCCTGGCGCTGGCCCGAGAAATTTCCGAAGCCCACGGCGGCCGCATCTCCCTGGCCAATCGCGAGGGTGGCGGTCTGCGCGTGTCGATGCTGCTGCCCTCCGGGCCGCCCTGACGCGGTTCGCCCTATACTCCTCGCACATCCAACGGGAGAGGGAGCAAGGGCTCATGGGAAGCATCGTCGCGCTCGTGATCGTGGTGGTCGCGGTCGTCGTCATCTCCAAGCTGATCCGCATCGTGCCGCAGGGCTACGAATGGACGGTGGAGATGTTCGGCAAGTACACCGGCACGCTCACCCCGGGCCTGCATTTCCTCATCCCGTTCGTCTACGCCATCGGTCGCAAGATGAACATGATGGAGCAGGTGCTCGACGTCCCTTCGCAGGACGTCATCACCAAGGACAACGCCGTGGTCAAGGTCGACGGCGTGGTGTTCTACCAGGTGCTCGACGCCGCCAAGGCGGCCTACGAGGTGGCCAACCTCGAGATGGCCGCGCTGGCCCTCATCATGACCAACATCCGCACCGTGCTCGGTTCGATGGATCTCGACGAAAGCCTCAGCCAGCGCGACGCCATCAACGCGAAGCTGCTCGGCGTGGTCGACGAGGCCACCCATCCCTGGGGCGTCAAGGTCACCCGCATCGAGATCAAGGACATCTCGCCGCCGCGCGACCTCGTCGACGCGATGGCCCGGCAGATGAAGGCCGAGCGCGAGAAGCGCGCCAACATCCTCGACGCCGAGGGCTTCCGCCAGGCGGCGATCCTCAAGGCCGACGGCGAGAAGCAATCGGCCATCCTCGAGGCCGAGGGCAAGAAAGAGGCGGCCTTCCGCGAAGCCGAGGCGCGCGAGCGCCTGGCCGAGGCCGAAGCCAAGGCCACCACCATGGTCTCGCAGGCCATCGCGGGCGGCGACGTCAACGCCCTGAACTATTTCGTCGCGACCAAATACGTCGAGGCGCTGGTCGAGATGGCCAAGTCGCCCAACCAGAAGACCCTGCTGCTGCCGATGGAGGCCACGGGCATCCTCGGCTCGCTGGCCGGCATCGCCGAACTGGCGAAGGACTCGCTGGCCGTGCAGCAGAAGGGCCACGACCAGCCCACCCGCACGCCGCCGCTGCCGCGCTGACGCCATGGAACACCTCGCCTTGCATTACCTGTGGTGGATCGTGGCGCTCGCGCTGATCGGCGGCGAGGTGATCCTGCCCGGCTACTTCATGCTGTGGATCGGCATCGCCGCCGCGGCCATGGGCATCGTGGCGTTCGTCGTGCCGGACATGAGCGCGCTGGCGCAGGCCGTCGTTTTCGCCGTGTTCGCCTTCGCCTCGTGCTTCGCCTATTGGAAGCTCGTGCGGCCACGCATCGACCGCACGCCGCCGGGCAACCCCAATCTCAACCGCCGTGGCGAGCAGCTGATCGGCGGGCGCTACGTGCTTTGCGAGCCCATCGTGCAGGG
This sequence comes from Luteibacter sp. CQ10, assembly GCF_040900725.1. Lineage (NCBI taxonomy): Bacteria > Pseudomonadati > Pseudomonadota > Gammaproteobacteria > Lysobacterales > Rhodanobacteraceae > Luteibacter > Luteibacter sp. CQ10. The sequence goes on from NZ_JAEUYM010000001.1 coordinate 385,742, forward strand.
TCGGGGCAAGGCGCGGGTGGGCGACGGCGTGTGGCTGGTCAGCGGGCCGGATCTTCCGCTGGGCGCCACGGTCGAGGTCATCGGCATCGACGGCACCACCTTGCGCGTCAAGGCGGTGGACGTTGGCTGAGGCGTTGCCGCTCAGCGTGCCGGTGAGTTTCGCCACCACGGCGATCAACACCCGCATCGCCTTTCTCACCGAGCTGGCCCGGCGCCTGCATCAGTACGGCACCACGGCACCCCGGCTCGAAACGGCCATCGGCCGCTCGGCCCAGCGGCTGGGTCTCTCGGCCGACGTGTGGTCGAGCCCCACGGCGATCATCGTGTCGTTCGCCGACCTGGGGCAGGGCGAAGACGGCGTGGCCCAGGTCACCCAGGTGATGCGGCTGCCGCCCGGCGACGTCAACCTGGGGCGCCTGTGCGAGGCCGACCGCATCGCCGACGAGGTGATCGACGGCCGGATGGAGTTGCGCGAAGGTTTCCACCTGTTGCGCAAACTCGCCGCGGCGGACACCTTCCGCGACATCGTGGGGCTGGTCGCCAGCTACGGCCTGTGCGCCGCGGCCGTGGTGGCCCTGCTGTTGCACAGCGCCTGGGCCGACCTGGTGACGGCCGGCTTGATCGGCACGATCATCGGCCTGATCACCGTGGCCTCGGGCAGCCGGCCGCGCCTGGCGGCGGCGAGCGAGGCGATCAGCGCGCTGGTGGCGACTACCATCGCCATCGTCGTGAGCGCCTACGTGGTGCCGCTGGCGGTGAAGTCGGTGATCCTGGGCAGCCTCATCGTGCTCATGCCCGGCATGGCGCTGACCACGGCCGTACGCGAGATTTCCAGCCAGCACCTGGTGTCCGGCGTGGCGCGCATGGCCGGAGCCATCGCCACGCTGCTCAAGCTCGCCTTCGGCGCCGTCGCCGCCAACCAGCTGTGCGAGGCGTTCGGCATCTATCCGCGCGACTATGCGCTGCCGCCGCTACCGGCATGGGCCGACGTGCCTTCGTTGCTGATCGGCGCGTTCTCGTTCGCGATCCTGTTTCGCGCCGCGCGCCGCGACTGGCTGGTGGTGATGGGCGCGGTGATCCTCGGCTACCTCGCCACCACCTGGGGCGGGCGCATCTCGGCTTCGCTGCCCGCCGCGCCGGTCGGCGTGTTCGTGGGAGGCCTGTTGCTGGGTGCGCTCAGCAACGTCTACGCACGCTATGCGAAACAGCCGGGGGCGGTGGTCCGCGAACCCGGCATCATCCTCCTGGTACCGGGCTCCGTGAGTTTTCGCAGCGTGTCGTACCTGCTCGACCGGGATACCTCGCTGGGCATGGATACCGGCCTGCTCGTGGTCACGCTGCTGGTGTCGTTGGTGGCGGGCCTGCTTTTCGGCGACCTGCTGGTAGCGCCCCGGCGCTCCCTTTGACGGTCCGCAAGGGCGTATTCGGCAACTTGTAAACGCTTGGGTTTTTGGATCGAGGCGATGGTGCTTCGCACCAATGTCGGGCGCATCACATGACGGGTGCAAGCCTATTGGCAGGCGCGTGGGACGGTGACATGTTGGATCGATCCAAGGGATCGTCCCTTGGCCTTGCCACCCTGTAGGGATGACACGCCATGAACACCTCCAAGTACGGAAACCGTTCGCTCATCCTCGCCACGGCCCTGGCCGTCGCCGCCGCGAGCGCCCCTGTCTTCGCCGATTCCGCCATTTATGGCGGCGGTCCGTTCTACAGCGGCGGCACGCCGGTGATGAACGACCTGCGTTCGTCCGGATTCACCACCGTGATGTTGTGGAGCATCCACGTGGATGCCAACGGCGACCTCAACCTCAACGACCAGAAACTGATCTCCAACGGCGCCTTCATCGGGACCAATACCACCTGGTCGTCGCAGTTGCAGACGCTCAAGCAGTCGCCTACCTCGATCAACCGTATCGAGGTCTCGATCGGTTCGGGCGGCGTCGCCGATTTCGAGCACATCCGCGACCTGGTGAACAGCACGGCATCGGGCGGCGGCACGGGTACGAGCAGCATCCTCTATCGCAATTTCCAGGTGCTCAAGCAGTTGACCGGCGCGGATGCGGCCAACTTCGACGACGAGAGCGCCTACGATCTTTCCTCGGCCACCAAGTTCGGCCAGATGCTCGCGGGACAGGGCTACAAGATCACCTTCGTGCCGTATACGAACCAGGGCTTCTGGTCGTCGCTGAAGAGCAACCTCGGCTCGAGCGTGGACCGCATCTACCTGCAGGTGTACGACGGCGGCGCGGGCAACGATCCCAAGCAGTGGTCCACGGCAATGGGCATGACGGTACGCCCGGGCTTGTGGTCGCTGCACGGCACGGGTTGCACCTCCGGCGACAGCCCGACCTCGGTGAAGACGAAGATGACGGCGTGGAAGAAGAGCACGGGCATCCCGGGTGGCTTCATGTGGCTGTATGACGATATCCAGAAGTGTTCGGCATCGGGTCGCAATACGGCCAATTACGCTTCCGCCATCAATACGGCGGTAGCCACCGTGGCGGCTCATGCGGATTTCGGCGCGAGCAGCACGGGCCTTACCAGCACGTTCTCGGGGCAGTCCACGGCGGGTGACTCCCGCATCGTGGCGCAACGCTGGACGTTCGGCGACGGCGCGCAGGCCACGGGAGCGGAGGCGTCGCATACCTATGCCCAGCCGGGCACGTATCCGGTGACGTTGACGGTGGTCGACGACGAGGGGCATGCGGAGTCGAAGACGCGCAGCGTCACCGTGTCGCGATAACCGGACGTCTCGCCGTAGGCACCGGCGCAGGCCGGTGCCTACGGCAGAGCATTCGATTTTTCGCCGGACAAAAAAAAGCCCCGGCATGGCCGGGGCTTTTTTTGAAAAAAGGATCAGATAAGCAGATCTTTTTCCTTCTTGCCCGCCTTCAGCGCATCGTTGAACCAGCGCGGGCGCTTGCCGCGGCCCGACCAGGTGTTTTCCGGATTGGACGGATCCCGGTACTTGGCCGCCACGACGGTACCGGCGCGCTTGGACTTGGCGCCGCCGCGCGACGGAAACACCTCGTCGATGCTGACGCCTTCGGCTTTCAGGATGGCCTGGATTTTCTCGCGAACCTTGCCGATGCGCTCCTTGGAGAGCTCCCCCTGACGCGCCTGCGCCTTGGCGATCAGGTCGGTCAGCTGGTTGTGGTTGAGGTTCTTGATATCGACTGCCATTAACGGATTCTCCCAGGGATATTTCGTAAATAAATGGCTCCCGTCATTCGGCGCGAATGAAATAAAAGGAACCACGCAGGAGTTTTTAACCAATCGGAACGAAAAAAGCAAAATGCCCGGTGTCGCCACCGGGCATTCGACGACTATATATCAGCCATAACCAGCCATTACCTACATAGATAATCGGCGGATTCGCATCGGGACGCTTATCCGAGCAAGGCGAACAATTCGTCGCGGGTCACGCTACGGGCTTCGCTGTCCGTGCGGGCGCGGTATTCGAACGTGCCCGCCTCGAGGCCGCGTCCGCTCACCACCAGGCGATGCGGGATGCCGATCAGCTCCATGTCCGCGAACATCGGGCCGGGGCGCAGGCCGCGATCGTCGAGCACGGTGTCGATGCCGCGCGAGGCGAGTTCCGCGTAGAGCGATTCGGCGGCGTCGGCCACGGCCGGATCGTTCTTGGGATTGATGACGCATACGGCCACGCGCCACGGGGCCATGGCGTCGGTCCAGATCATGCCGGCGTCGTCGTGGCGCTGCTCGATGGCGGCGGCCACGATACGGCTCACGCCGATGCCGTAGCAGCCCATGTACATGGTGCGCATCTTGCCCTGTTCGTCGAGCACGCCCGCACCCATGGCCTCAGCGTATTTCTGGCCGAGCTGGAAGATGTGGCCGACCTCGATGCCGCGGGCGAAACGGATGTGGCCCTTGCCGTCGGGGGAGGGATCGCCCTCGACCACCTTGCGGATGTCGGCAACGCGCGTGACGCGCGCGTCGCGCTCCCAGTTGGCGCCGGTGAAGTGGGTGCCGTCCTGGTTGCCGCCGCAGACGAAGTCGGCGAGCAGCGCCGCGCTGCGATCGACGATGACGGGAATGGTCTCCGGCAGGCCTACCGGGCCGATGAAGCCGGGCCGGGTGCCGGTGGCGGCGAGGATATCTTCCTCGCTGGCCAGTTCGGATTCATCCGGCAGCTCGTCCAGGTGCGACGCTTTCACCTCGTTGACCTCGTGGTCGCCACGCACGCACAGCGCCACGAGGCCGTCGCGGCCGCGTACGAGGATGGTCTTGACCGTCTGCGCGGCCGGTACGCCGAGCAGGGCGGTGACTTCGTCGATGCTGCGCTGGGTGGGCGTGTCGACACGGGCGAGATCGGCCGACGGTGCGGGACGCTCGCCGGCCGGCGCGAGTGCCTCGGCCTTTTCGATATTGGCCGCATAGGCCGATGCGTCGGAATAGGCGATGGCGTCTTCGCCCGAGTCGGCGATCACCTGGAATTCGTGGCTGGCGCTGCCGCCGATGGCGCCGGTGTCGGCGTCCACCGCGCGAAACTCCAGGCCCAGGCGGGTGAAGATGCGCGAATAGGCGTCGTACATCACCTGGTAGGTTTCGCCGAGCGATTCGGGGGTGAGGTGGAAGGAGTAGGCATCCTTCATGAGGAACTCGCGCGCGCGCATCACGCCGAACCGCGGGCGGATCTCGTCGCGGAACTTGGTCTGGATCTGGAAGAAGTTCAGCGGCAGCTGCTTGTAGCTCTTCAGCTCGTTGCGCGCGAAGTCGGTGATGACTTCCTCGTGCGTGGGGCCGTAGCAGAACTCCTGTTCCTTGCGATCCTTGATCTTCAGGAGCTGACCGCCGAATTTTTCCCAGCGGCCGGTTTCTTCCCACAGCTCGCGCGGCTGCACCGACGGCATCAGCACCTCGATCGCGCCCGCGCGGTTCATTTCCTCGCGCACGGCCGCCTCCACCTTGCGCAGCACGCGCAGGCCCAGCGGCGCCCAGGTGTAGAGGCCCGAGGCGAGCTTGCGGATCATGCCCGCGCGCAGCATCAGCCGGTGGCTGGCGATTTCCGCGTCGGCGGGGACTTCCTTGACGGTGGCGAGGTGGAACTGGCTGAGGCGCATCGGGCGATCGTCCGCGGGGTGGAACCCGCGATTATAGGACGCCCCGGCGCCGATCAGGGGTTACGCCGGGCAGTATAGGGTCTGCTGCGCCTGGGCCTTCTTCAGTTCGGCGGCGCGGGTCGCGTCGTCCACCGGCTTGGTGCCGCCCTTGCCGTCGTCCATCGTAATGGTCTTTTCGTTGGCGAGGATGGTGAGGTTCTTGCGTACCTGGTCGCAGAGCGCGGCACGGTTGGCCGGGGTATCGGCCCGGGTATCGGGGGCGGGGCGGGGCGCGGGTGCCGTGGTGGCGGCGGCTGTGGGAGCGGCACCTGCGGTGGGTATCTTCAGTTTTTCCACCTTCGACGCGCCCGCCGGCGGCGGTGCGTCGGAATAGTGGGTCACGCCCTGGGGATCCTTCCACTTGTAGGCCTGGGCCATCGCCAGCGGACAGGCAACGATCAGGACGGCGAGGACGAGGCAGCGGCGCATGTCGATAATCCGATGGTAGGTGGCGCACACAAGTAGCACCGGCTCGAAGGGGGCGCAAGCGACGCAGGTCGCGCTTCGGAAGGCGTCCGACTGACGCTTCACGGCACGTGGGATACACTGGACACCCATTTCAAGCCGACGGCCCATGAGCGAACCGATCCCAGCCCGGGGCCCGCGCCATCGCGGGATCTACCTGCTACCGAACCTGTTCACTACCGGCGCGATGTTCTCCGGTTTCTACGCCATCGTCTCGGCGATCGGCGGCCATTACGCCACGGCGGCGCTGGCGGTGTTCGTGGCGGGCATCCTCGATGGCATGGATGGTCGGGTCGCGCGCCTGACGAACACCCAGAGCGAATTCGGCGTGCAATACGATTCGCTGTCGGACCTGGTCAGCTTCGGCCTGGCGCCGGCGCTGGTGATGTACACCTGGTCGCTGTCCTCGCTGGCCGAATACGGCCGCGTGTGGGGCAAGATCGGCTGGGCCGCCGCCTTCATCTATGCCGTCTGCGCGGCGTTGCGGCTGGCCCGTTTCAACACCCAGGTCGGCGTGGCCGACAAGCGTTACTTCCAGGGCCTAGCCAGCCCGGCGGCCGCCGGGCTGTGCATGTCGTTCGTCTGGACGATGGAAAAATTCGAGGTGTCCGGCCCGTCGGTGGCTTTCTTCACGATGCCCATGGCGGTCATCGCGGGCCTGCTGATGGTCAGTAACGTCCGCTATTTCAGCTTCAAGGCGTGGCCCAAGGGCGACCGCGTGCCCTTCATCTGGCTCATCGCCGCCGTGCTCATCGTGGTGCTGCTGGTGATCGACACCGCGCGCGTGCTGTTCGCCGTGGCGGTGATCTACACCGTGTCCGGTCCGGTCATGACGCTGTGGGGCCGGGCCGCGCATCGCCGTCGCGCACGCCGCCACGTGCCGCGCCCGACGGAATGACGGCATGACCCAGGCCCTGCCACGCCGCGACCGGCTGCTCCGCGCCATGGGCGTCACGCCGTGGCGCCTTCGCGTGGGTGGTTCCGTCGCCGCGGAGTCCGCGAACGACGCTCCCGCCGCCGACGGCCGCGTGCCTTGCGTGGTGATCCTGCCGGCCGGATGCAGCGAGCGCGAACTCGACCTCGTGGGCCGCGCGTTGCGGGCCTTCGGGCCGGTGACGGGCCGGGCCGCGAGGCTCGAAGTGAGCGAGCGCGGCCTGGGCCAGGTGCCGGTGGCCGCGGCCTATCTCGTTTTCGGCGAAGCGCAGGCGAGGGCGCTCGGCCACGAGCTGCCCGCCGCGGTGATGAGCGCGGCGCAGATCGTACTGGTGGACACCCCGTCCGACATCCTCTTCAAGGCGGTTGCCAAGCGCCGCCTCTGGAACGCCTTGCGTGCGTTGGGTCGCGCGCTGGCGAGGGAGTGAGGCCGATGGTCGCCGTCGCCCGTCCCTCGACCGAAGTGCGCGCCATGCGCCGCGAAGACCTCGACGCCGTGGCGGCGATCGAGCAGGCGTCGTACGAGTTTCCCTGGAGCCCGGGCATTTTTCGCGACTGCCTCCAGGCGGGGCACAACTGCTGGATCATCGCGCACGACGGCGTCGTCGCCGGTTACGGCATCCTCTCGGTGGCGGCCGGCGAGGCGCACGTGCTCAACGTATGCATCGACGACGCGCACCGCGGTCTCGGTTGCGGCCGTCGCATGATGCGGCGCCTGCTCGATCTCGCGCGCTGGTACGGCGCCGAGCGGGTATTTCTCGAAGTGCGGCCGTCCAATCCGGTGGCGCATGCGCTGTACGAATCGCTGGGCTTCGGTGAGATCGGTCGCCGGCCGGGGTATTACCCGGCGCGGGGCGGGCGTGAGGATGCCATCGTGATGGCGCTGGATATGGTGCAACCCGGTAGTTCATCGCCAGCGTGATTCGCCGATACGATCGGCTCCCACCCCGTTGGTAGGACGCCCACCCCCGAAGGGGTGGGAGCCGATCGTATCGGCGAAATCCAGATCGCGATCACCCTTCGCGCAACAACGCCATCGGCGAGGTCCGCAACACCCGCCGCGTCCCCAGCAAACCGATCAGCATCACCACGAAGGCCGCGAGCGCCGCCGCGCCGACCAGCGGCCACACCGGCGGCACGAAATGCTCGATGCGGAATACCGCCTGTCCCAGCCAGAGACCCGCGCCCAGCGCACCCAACGCGGCGGTGAGGCCCGCGACGCCGCCCAGCAGGGCGAACTCGCACGCGGCGGCGGCGCGCAACTGCATGCGCGTTGCGCCTAGCGTGCGCAGCAGCGCTGCCTCCTTGCGACGCTCCTGCGCACTCGCCGCCAGCGCGGCGGCGAGCACCAGTGCGCCGGCGATCAGGCTGAAGCCGAGTACCCAGCGCACCGCCGTGCCGACGCGATCGACGATCTCGCGTACGCGGTCGAGCAGGGCGTCCACGTCGATGAGGCTGAGGTTGCCGTAGTCGCGCGACACCTTCGCCAAGGCGTCGCCGTGGCCGCGCGGCAGGTAGAAACTCGTCAACCACGTATGCGGCAGCTCCGCCGCATGGGCTGGATCGAGGAGCAGGAAGAAGTTCACCCGGAACGACGTCCAGTCCACCTGGCGCACGCTCGTGACCCTGGCCTGCAGCGTACCTTCGCCTACCTCGAAGCCCAGCGTGTCGCCCAGCTTCAGGTGGAATCGGTCGCGCCACGACGTATCCACGGACACCTCGGCCTGCGCGGGCGACGCCCCCGCCCAGGCGCCTTCGATGACCTTGTTCGACGGCGGAAGCTCCGCACTCCACGACAGGCGCAGCTGGCGGTCGGCGGATTCCTTTTCGTCGTCGCTCAGGAATGGCAGCTTGTCGACGGGTTGGCCGTTGATCGTGGTGAGCTTGCCCACCGCCAGCGGCATCATGTTGACCTGCGTGGCGCCCATGCGGGCCAGCCCGGCGGAAAAGCCGTCGCGCTGGTCGTCCTGGAGGTTGAGCGCGAACCAGTTGGGCGTGTCGGTGGGCAGCTCGCGCCGCCATCCGTCGAGCAGCGAGGGCGCGATGACGGCGAGCAGGAGCAGGGCGCACAGGCCGAGCGACAAGGCGGTGGCCTGCACGAGCGACAGGCCCCGACGCCTCGCCAGCGCGGCCAGGCCCAGTCGCAGGGCGGGATGGGCGCCGGGTGCCACGCGTCGGGCGATCACCAGCAACAAGGCAGCCAGCAGGGCGGCTACCAGCGCGACGCCCGCGAGGCTCACGGCGAGGATGCCGGCCAGGCGCAGCGAATCGCTCTGCAACCAGATCAGCACGACGGCGGTGGCCAGCGGCACGAGGTACAGCGCGTCGAAACGGCGCACGCGACGCTGCATCGATTCGCGGAAGACCGCCACCGGTGGTACCTCGGCCAGGCGCACGAGCGGCGGCAGCGCGAACCCGGCGAGCACGGCCAGGCCCATGGCCGCCGCCGCGAAGGCCGGTCCGAGCGGGAGCGTGGTGGGCACGTCGTCGAACAGCTGGCGCGCGAAATACCAGGCGCCCTGCGCAAGCCCCAGGGCCACGGCCATCCCCAGGGCGGCCGCGGGAATCGCCAGCGCGGCCAGGGTGGAGACCAGCAAGGCCGCGACGCGTCGGCGCGGCGTACCCAGAGCGCGAAGCAGGGCCACCTCCGACGCCTTGCGCCGCGCATAGCGAGCGGACGCGAGGGCGATGGCCACGCCGGCGAGCAGGGCGGACAGCAGGGCCGTCAGGCGCAGGAAGGCGCCCGCGCGGTCGAAGGCGTTGCGCATGCGCTCCTGCATCTTTTCCGGCGTGATCAGCTCGCCGCCGGCCGGCAACGGCGCGCTTTCGATGCTGGCGCGCCAGCGCGCCACGTCGCCGGGATCGCCCGCGACGAACAGGCGATGGCTCGCCCGGCTACCGACCGAGAGCAGGCCGGCGTCGGCGGCATCGTCCAGGTTCATCAGCGCCCGGGGCGCGAGCGCGAACAGTTCGCCGCCGTCCGGCTGGCGGACCAGTTCGGCGGAAACGCGAAGGTCGCGGCCGCCGATCTGCACGTTCTGACCGGCGTGGATGCCGAGCCCCACCATGGCCCGGTGATCGAGGAAGACCTCCCCGCGCGCCGGGCCGTGCGCATCGCGATCGCGACCGGTCGCATCGCGCACGGTCAGCGTGCCGCGCAGCGGGTAGGCCCCGTCGCTGGCCAGCACGTCGAGCAGTTGGCTGCGCTCGCCGACGAAGGCCACGCTGCGGAACTGCGCGCCTCGCGAGGCGCGCAGGCCGTCGGCCTGGGCCGCGCGCAGCATCGGTTCGGGCAAGGGCGCCGGCGCGGAGACGCCGACGTCGCCACCGATCAGTTCGGCCGAACTGGCGAGGATGCCGCGTTCCAGGCGTGTGGAAATCGTGGCGACGACACCGAGCGCGATCACCGCGAGCACGAGCGAGGCGGCGAGGGTGCGCAATTCGACGAGGTGCCATTCGCGGCGCAGGGTGCGCAGGGCGAGGCGGGCGACGTTCACGCGGCCACCCCCAGGCGACCCTCGCGCAGTTCGGCCGAACGCGCGCAGCGCGCCGCCAGGCGGGGATCGTGGGTGACCAGGATGAGGGTGGTGGCGTGTTGCCGGTTCATGTCGAACAGCAGGTCGCCCACGTGTTCGCCGGTGTGCTGGTCGAGGTTGCCGGTGGGTTCGTCGGCGAACAGGATGCGCGGGCCATGCACGAAGGCGCGGGCCAACGCCACGCGCTGCTGTTCGCCGCCGGAGAGCTGCGCCGGGTAGTGGCGGCGTCGGGCGCCGAGGCCGACGGTGTCGAGCGCGGCCCGGGCCCGGTCGCGGGCGTCGTCGTCGCCCTCCAGTTCCAGCGGCAGCATCACGTTTTCTTCCGCCGTGAGCGCCGGCAACAGGTGGAACGACTGGAACACGAAGCCGACCAGGCGGCGACGGATCGCCGCGCGCGCCTCTTCGTCGATCCCTTCCAGGGGTTGGCCGCCGAGGCGCACGCTGCCGGTCGTGGGAACATCCAGGCCGGCGAGCAATCCAAGCAGGGTGGTCTTGCCCGATCCCGACGCACCCACGATGGCGAAGCTCTCGCCTTCGCTCACCCGCAGGTTCACCCCCGAGAGGATGTCCAGTCGCCCCTCCGGGCCGAAAACCGACTTGCTAACATCCGCCACTTCGAGAAGAACACGGGAAGAATCGCTCATGCGTCGTTGCCTGATGGTGGTGTTGCTGTTCGTCTGGTGCGCCATGGCCTCCGCGGCCGCGCCGCCGCGTGAGGTGCTGGTGCTCGGGGACTCGCTATCGGCGGCGCACAACATTCCGGTCGAAGCCGGGTGGGTGCGCCTGCTGAACGCTCGCACGTCGAAGATGGCGACGCCGTGGACGTTGGTCAATGCCAGCATCAGCGGCGAAACGTCCCTGAGCGGTCGTAACCGGCTGCCGTCGCTGTTGAAACGCAACAAGCCGGGCGTGGTGGTGATCGAACTGGGCGCCAACGACGGCCTGCAGGGATTACCCCTGGGGCAACTGGCCGACAACCTCGACAGCATGATCGACGCCGCGAAGAAATCCGGCGCGAAGGTGCTGCTGCTGGGCATCGAATTGCCAGTGAATTACGGCCCGCAATACCGCGACGGCCTGCGCCGCGTCTATGCCGATGCCGCGAAGAAACACGGCGTGCCGCTGGTGCCGTTCCTGCTCGACGGGGTGGCGCTGGACCCCTCGCTGATGCAGGATGACGGTCTGCATCCTACGGCCAAGGGAGAGCCCAGGGTGGCGGAAAACGTGTGGAAAATGCTTTCGCCGCTGCTGATGTAAACGACATAACGTCGACGTTGCCCCACCCAGAATGAATCGACTTTTCCGGCCTTCACGCTGTACTCACCGGCCCGGCCGTTAACTCTTCACATTTGTGAATCACCAAAGAGGAGTGGAGCGATGAGCAACCGTGATGAGCAGGCTGGCCTGGTTCTCCTCGTCGAGGACAACCGCCAGATCGCCGAGATGGTCGGCGAGTTCCTCGAGCGTCGTGGCTATTCCGTCGACTACGCCGCCGACGGCGTCAGCGGCTTGCACCTGGCGGTATCCAACAGCTACGACGTGGTCGTGCTCGACCTGATGCTGCCGGGCATGGACGGCCTGGACGTGTGCCGCAAGCTGCGTAAGGACGGCAAGAAATCCACGCCGGTGCTCATGCTGACCGCGCGCGACACGCTGGAAGACAAGCTCGTGGGCCTTGAGGCCGGTGCCGACGATTACCTGGTCAAGCCGTTCGAAGTCCGTGAGCTGGAAGCCCGCCTGCGTGCGCTGATCCGCCGCGATCGCCGCCAGGTGTCGTCCGAGGTACTCACCGTGGGCGACATGACGCTGGATACCGCCACCCTGCGCCTGACGCGCGGTGGGCAGGAACTCACCGTGTCCCCGATCGGCCTGAAGCTGCTGGCGATCCTCATGCGCGAATCCCCGCGCGTGGTGAGCCGCCGCGACATCGAGCGCGAGATCTGGGGCGACACGCTGCCCGACTCCGATACGCTGCGTTCGCACCTCTACAACCTGCGCCGTGTCATCGACAAGCCGTTCGATCGTCCGCTGCTGCACACGATCCACTCGGCGGGTTATCGCCTCGCCGACCTCGATTCCGAGGTCGCCGCTTCCCAACACACTGCCTGATGCCGACGTCGCGGGGCTGGATGTAGCAATGTATGGATGAGGGTCGTTCCCAGGGCAGACGGCGTCGGCGCGGATCGTTCCGGTTCCGCGTCGCCTTGGTCATGATCCTGCAGACGCTGGTGGTCGTGGTCGCCTCGATCATGGCCGCGAACAACGTGGCGCCGCTGGGGGCCGCGGTGTTCATCATGCTTTGCTCGGGCGGCCTGGCCTGGCTGGCGGTGTCGCGCGAGTGGCTGCCGGTGGCGGCGTTGGCGCGGCTGATGGACGCCTGGGACCCCGAACGCCCGGATCTCGAAGGGCTTCGCGGTCGGGACGGCGTGCATTCGGACAACGACGTGGCCTCGCTGGTTCGAGGGCTGCACGGCATGGCGTCGCGCATCGAAGGCTACGGCGAGCGCGAGCGCAACTTCACCCGCGATGCCAGCCACGAGCTGCGTAGTCCGCTCACGGTGATCAAGATGTCGGCGGACATGCTCGCCGACGAGACCGACCTGTCCGGGTTCGGGCATCGCTCGTTGGAACGCATCCGCCGCTCCACGCGCGAGCTGGAATCCCTGGTGGAGGCGTTCCTCATTCTCTCCCGCGAATCCGACCAGGGGCTTGCGGAAGAGGACTTCGTGGTCAACAAGGTGCTGCGGCAGGAAGTGGATTACGCGCGCGAGCTCATCGCGGGACGGCCGGTCGAATTGATTCTCGACGAGCCCGCGTGCTTCGCGCTGCATGCGTCACCGCGCGTGTTCGCCGTGCTGTGCGGGCAACTGATCCGGCACGCGCTCCAACAGACCGACCAGGGCACCATCGTGGTTACCGTGATGCCCGGCAGCGTGAGCGTCATCAATCCCGCCGTGGACGTTCCCGAACCCGGCAGCCGGCGGCATGCCGCGGTGGATCGCCATGGGTTCGACCTCGCCATCGCGCGGCGGTTGTCGGATCGGTTCCAGTGGCCGCTGGAGTTGCGTTCGTTGCCCGGTGCCAATCGCATCGCCAGCGTGCGGTTCCCGAATCCGCAGCCCATCGAGGCCTGAGGGTTCATCGTTCGCCGATACGATCGGCTCCCACCCCTTCGGTAGCAGGGCTCGGCGAGCCGCCTACCGAAGGGTGGGAGCCGATCGCATCGGTGAATCAGGCCGCCTCAGCGCATCAACCGGGCGATGCGATCCGCATCCAACGCCCCGCTCATCGCCTTCTTCGACCCGTCGGCCCGGATCGCCACCGTGCGCGGCGTCTCCCCACCCCACGACGGATCGATGAGGAAATCCAGCCGCTCCGGCGTGGCGTCGGCATATGCCCTCGACGGGACGTCGTCGAGATTCGCCGCTTTCAGCCGCGCTTCCATCGCGCCGGCCTGCGATATCGCGTCGGTGGACACGAAAACCAGATCGACGTCGGCATGCGTGCGCTGCCAAGCGCGCAAGGCCGACAGGTTCTCCTCGCAGTACGCACAGTCCAGCGCCCAGATCGCGATCACCTTCACGCCCTTCGACGGAGGCGCCAGCAGTGCCGCGACGTCGCCGGAAGCGAGCGGTGCCGGTGGGGCCGCCTGCGCTACGGTGCAGAGCGCCAGGGCGGCGATGCCGGCCAGGCGCTTCATGGCGTGACCTGCACGAGGCGGAACATGCCGCCGGGATTCCAGGCCACGAAGGGCTGGTGCGCCGACAGGACGAACTTCGGCCAGCCCGACGCGCCGTCGGTATGCGCGATCGCGCGCGGCGGTCCGAAGCTCGCGCCGCCATCCGTGGATTCACGCAACATCAGGTCGAGCCCTGACGCCGTCATCTGGTTCCAGGCGATCCACACGCGCTGGCCGTCCACGGCCAGATCGGCATGCGAAGCGCCGGTGGTCGCGACGACGGCGGTGTGCACGGGCGGCTTGCCCGGCACGAGCTGGCCGTAGCTGATGGTCGGCTTGTCGTCCGCGGCGCTGAACCATACGGCGTGCTTCACGCCCGACGCGTCGATGGCGAGCGAGGGCCCGTGGTGCGGGCAGCCCTCGATGTGCCACTGGGTGAAGGTGCCGCGCTGGACGGCCGGATGACCGCCGTCCACCGACAGCGTGGCAAAGGCGTGGTCACGGATGTTGTCGCCGTAAATGGCGCGGAAGAACGCGTTGACGGAACCGTCGGGTGCCCGGGCGAGGGCGATGCGGCAGCACTCGCAGCTTTGGTCGACGATCTTGCGTTCCGGCACGAAATGCTCGCCGCGATCGGTCGACCAGCTGTAATACGTGGCGGCGCCCAGGTAGGGCTTGCCCGCTTGGGTCGCCGCTTCGAGGTCGCGCTTGTCGATCCAGGCCACCACGACACGGCCTTTGCCGTCGACGGCGAGCGAATCGAACCGGTGGGTAATCTCCGCCCGGTCCACGTGCACCGTCTTCGGCGCGTCGAAGTGCGCGCCGTCGTCGAGCGAGCGCGAGAAGCGAACGAATCCCGTCCACGGCGCCTTGCGCGGCTGCGACCAGGTCACGTAAAGCTCGCCTTGCGGGCCGAGGGCGAGCTTGGGACGGTTTTCACCCTCGGCGTAGATCGGCTCGCCGGCGGGATTGACGATGGTGGAGAGGGCGAAGCCCTTGCCCATGTCGTCGGAACGGCGCACGCGCACGTGGTCGCCGACGGTGTCGACCACCCAGAGGCGCCCCTTGGCATCGATGGCGGCATCGAAACCCAGGGGTGCTTCGTGGCCCATCGCCATGCCGTGCATGTCGTGGGCATGCCCGAGCGGTGAGACGGCCAGCGCGGCGAGCAGGGCGAGCCGGCGCATGCTCAGTTCTCCTCGGGCCGTTCGCGGACCGGATGCTTGCTGAGCTTGCGCTGCAGCGTGCGGCGGTGCATGCCCAGGCGCCTCGCGGTCTCGGAGATGTTGCCCTCGCATTCGGTGAGTACGCGCTGGATGTGCTCCCATTCGAGCCGGCGCAGCGGCAGCGGCGCGTCGGGCGCGTCGACCGGATCGTCCACGTCGGCGGGGCCGCCGTCGCCATCGAGAAGCGCACGGACCACGGCGTCGGCATCCACCGGTTTGGCGAGATAGTCGTGCGCGCCGCGCTTGATCGCTTCCACGGCGGTGGCGATCGAGGCATAGCCCGTGAGCAGCAGCACGCGGATGTCGGGCACCAGCGACTGCAATTCGGGAATGAGCCGCAGCCCGTTCTCGTCGCCGAGCTTGAGGTCGAGCACGCAGTAGCGCGGCTGGTGCCGCCGGGTGAGGGCGCGCGCGTCGTCGGCGTTGTCGGCGCTGATCACCTCGAATCCGCGCGAGGTGAGCGCACGCCCCAGCACGCGGGCGAAGGTGGGATCGTCGTCGACGATGAGCAAGGGGCGGCCGGTGGGAGGAGTGAGGTCGTTCATGCAGGGTCTCCGATGACCGAAAGGGGCAGGCGCAGGCGCATCTGGGCACCGTGGCCGGTATTGCTGGCGGCCAGTTCGCCGTCGAGGCGCTCCGCCGTGGCTTCGGCCAGCGCGAGGCCGATGCCGAGGCCGGTGTCTTTCTGCGAAAGGCCGAGCGTGCCGAGTTCGTCGAACTCGTCGAAACCGGGCCCTTCGTCCGTGACGATCAGTTCGAGCCAGCGTCCGTCGATACGGATGCCGAAGGACACGGCGGCGCTGTCGTTCAGCGCGGAGGCGTCGGCGGCGTTGTTCAGCAGGTTGATCAGCGCGTGGCGCAAGCCCGGCGGCGAGCGCAGGCGAAGCCGCGCCGCGTTGGGTTCCACGTCGAGGGTGACGTCGGCTTCCGGACGCAGCAGTTGGAAGCGCTCCATGCAGCTGTGCACGAACTGGTCGAGCGTGACCCGCTCGGGTTCCTGCGAGAGCTGCGCCTTGCCGAAGGCGACCATCTCGCGAAGGATGGTGCGGCATCGTTCCACCTGGCCTTCGAGCAGGTCGAGGTCGTCGCCCAGGGGCGTGTCGCCCGCGTGTTCGCGGCGGATCTCCGGCAAGAGCATGCGCATCGTCGCCAGCGGCGTATTCAGTTCATGCGCGGCACCGGCCGCCTGCGTGGCGATGGCGAGGATGCCCTCGTCGCGCAGCGCCCGCTCGCGAACGCGCTGCACTTCGTCCCGTTGCGAGCGGATCGCCTTCGCGAGGTTGCTGATGAACACGCCGAGCAGGATCGCCATGATCACGAAGTTGACGCCCAGGCCGGCGACGTAGAGATCGAAATCCAGTCCCTTGTTGCCCAGGGAGGGCAGGGGCCGGTGATAGGGCACCAGCAGGACGTAGGCCACGCCGGTGAGGATCGCCACCAGGGACACGCCGGTGATGGACAACGCGGCGGCCGACAGGCCGATGGGTACGAGCAGCAGCGTCACGAAGGGGTTGGATGCGCCGCCGGTGAAATAGAGCAGGTAGCCGAGCACCAGCGTGTCGGCGGCGATGTGCACGATGGCCTCGCCTTCGGTCATCTTCCAGGGCATGCCGAGGCGGAACGACGCGGCAGCGGCGAAGACCGCAAGCACGCACACGCCCAGCATCAGCGGCAGCAACGGCACGTCGAGCTTGAGCAGGGTGACGCAGGAGAGGATCGCCACGCTCTGGCCGGCGATGGCGCACAGGCGAAGCCAGGCGAGGGTGCGCGCTAGCGCGAAAGGACCGGAGCGGGACGTCGGGGAATGCAGGTGGTCGCTCACGTCGATCTCTTCATGGTCGAAGGGCCGCCCGTCCGGGCGGCCCTTCGCGGGGTATCACAGGTCTTCGTTGTGCACCGGCGGCACCGGCGGAACGTCGGCCAGCGCGTGGTCGAGCGAGAGCTTACGCATCAGCGGCAGCATCGCCACGGCGATGACGGTGCAGCCCACGCCGACGAAGCCGAGCTTGTTGAACAGGCTGGTGTAGATCGGCAGGGACTGCAGCGGATCGGTGATGTTGTCGGGAATCGCGGCGTAATTGGCCACCACGCTGCCCATGTACTGCGCGACGCCCGAGGCCACGTAGTAGGCACCCATCATGAAGCCGCCCATGCGCGCCGGCACGTAGCGGGCGATCATCGCCAGGCCCAGGCCGCTGACGAGGATTTCGCCCAGCGAATAGAAACCGTAGCCCCAGACCATGTACCAGGACGAGATCTGGCCGCCCACGGCGGTCTTCGCGCCCAGGCCGTACATGAAGAAGCCCACCGCCACGGCGACGAAGCCCAGGGCGAACTTGGCGGCCACGGAGAAATCCTTGCCGTGGCGGCCGAGCGTGTTGTAGATCCACACGAGGATCGGCGAGAGGATCACGATCCAGATCGCGTTCAGCGACTGGAACTGCTCGGGAATCCAGCGAAGGATGTGGACGCCGAAGAGGCCGAAGTCGAGGTCGACGTTGCGCTGCGCGAACAGGTTCAGCGAGGTCGACATCTGCTGGTAGAAGATGAAGAAGAAGATCGTCTGCACCGTGAGCACCAGCGCGGCGATCAGGCCGGCGCGCTCGCTCTTTTCCACCGAGCGGATGAGGTGCACGAAGATGCCCAGGATCACCACGCCGGCAAGGTATACGCAGGCCTTGGCCACGTCCTGGTTCTGCAGGATGAACGCGGACGCGGCGATGATCGCCAGGCCACCCGCGGCCACGCCCGCCACGTTGCGGCCCACCAGCGGGCGCTCGTCCGGCGCCGAGCCGATGTGGGCCAGGGTGTGGCGCATGAAGAAGTAGTTGATCAGGCCGAGGATGAGGCCGATGGAGCAGACGCCGAAGGCGGTGTGCCAGCCCAGCGCGTCGCCGTAGTGCTCGCCCACGTAGTCGCGGATCCAGGGCGTGAGCAGCATCGAGATCGTCGAGCCGACGTTCACCGCCATGTAGTAGATGGTGAACGCGCTGTCGATCTTCACTTCGTCGCCCTCGTAGATCTTGCGCACGAGGTTGCCCGCGTTGGGCTTGAACAGGCCGTTGCCGAGGATGATCACGCCCAGCGCGACGTACAGGAACAGGCTGTTGTTGGTGGGAATCCACAGCAATGCGTAGCCGATCATGAGCACCACGGCACCGGTGAGCATGGTGCGACGGGTGCCGATGAACTTGTCGCCGATCCAGCCGCCGATGGCCGGCGTGGCGTAGATGAGGGCGGACGCCGCGCCCCAGATGAGGTTCGAGTCGACTTCGGCGAAGCCGAGCTTCTTCACCATGTAGGTGACCATCAGCACCTGCATGCCGTAGAAGCCGAAGCGCTCCCACATCTCGATGAGGAAGACCGTGCTGAAGGATCGGGTCTGGGAAACGGGCGGGTTCTGAAGTGCCATGTAGATTCCGTGCGCATTGGAAACAGCGAGTCGCGAAAAAACGCGACTCCCGTTGCCATGACCCTGAACGAGGCCATAACTGGTCAAGACTAACCCAAATGGTCCGCCGGGTCGTGTTGCGCCGCCAGAGGGGCGCGGCGATTCGCCACGCACCCGTGACGCGGATGGCCCCTAAGCCGCCCACCAGGCCGCTGTGGCATAGTAGGGGGCCATTTCAAACCCTTCCGACGCCGCCCGACATGCCGCATCGTCCCGTCCATCCGACTTTCCGGACCGCTCCCGCGGCCGTTCCGACGGGCATCTGACCGTCCATGGCATCCAACGTCCCGCGCGGTCCGCGCCAGGTCTTTTCGGCTTTCCAGTGGTCCATGAAAGGGCTGCGTGCCTGTTTCCACTACGAGGCGTCGTTCCGGCTCGAGGTCTACCTCGCCGTGGTCGTCGTGCCGCTGGGCCTGTGGCTGGGCCAGGGCGCCCTGGAGAAGATCGTCCTGATCACGTTCCCGATCCTGGTGCTCTCGGCCGAGCTGCTGAATTCGGCCATCGAGGCGGTGGTCGACAAGGTCAGCCCCGAGTTTCACGAATTGGCCGGACGAGCCAAGGACATGGGCTCGGCGGCCGTCTTCCTGTTGCTGCTGATGGTGGGTGTCAGCTGGGCACTGATTCTCTGGCCAAGGTTTTTCTGAAAGCCAGGGCGCACGAATTTGCGCTACCTTGTGCGCGCACAACACAAGGAACCGCCGCCATGAAGACACTCGTCCGCACCTTCGCCCTCGTCCTCCTCGCCGGCTTCCTGTCCGGCTGCGGCTACAACGCCATCCAGCGCGAGGACGAAGCCGTCAAGGCGGCCTGGTCCGAAGTGCTGAACCAGTACCAGCGCCGCGCCGACCTGGTACCCAACCTCGTGAACACCGTGAAGGGCTATGCCCAGCACGAGGAGCGCGTGCTCACCGAGGTGACCAACGCCCGCGCCAAGGTGGGCCAGGTGCAACTGAGCCCCGAGCAGGCGAACGACCCTGAAGCGCTGGCGAAATTCCAGGCGGCGCAGGGCCAGCTTTCCGGCGCGCTGTCGCGCTTGCTGGTGGTCAGCGAAAACTATCCCCAGTTGAAGGCCGACGGCTCGTTCCGCGATCTCCAGGCCCAGCTCGAAGGCACCGAGAATCGCATCACGGTGGCGCGCAAGCGTTACGTCGATGCGGTGCAGTCGTACAACACGCTGATCCGCTCGTTCCCGAACAACCTCACGGCCAAGGTCATGGGTTACTCGGTCAAGCCCAATTTCAGCGTCGAGAACGAAAAGGCCATCTCCACCGCGCCCACCGTCGACTTCGGCGGCGCGCCGGCCCCGGCTACGTCGGCCGGCCGCTGATGCGTCGTTTCGCGGCCGGGCTGTGGCTGGCCGTCGCGCTGCTGGTGGCGCCTTGGGCGTCGCCGGCGGCCGACGAGCCGGCCGTGCCGAAGCTGACGCGCCACGTCACCGATCTCACCGGCACGCTCAGTGCCGACCAGGTCGATCGGCTGGACGCCCGGCTGGTCGCGCTGGAAAAGGCCAAGGGCTCCCAGGTGGTCGTGGTGATGGTGCCCACGACGCAGCCCGACGATCTCGAGGACTACTCCCTTAAGGTGGCCGAGGCCAACAAGGTAGGGCGCGAGGGCCCCGACGACGGCGTACTCGTGCTGCTGGCGAAGGACGATCGACGCGTGCGCATCGAGGTCGGCTACGGCCTGGAGGGCGCGCTTCCCGACGCCATCGCCGCCCGCATCATCCGCGAGTACATGGCGCCGAAGCTGCGCGTCAACGATTACTACGGCGGCATCAACGAGGCGCTCAACGCCATCACGCAGATCGTGCAGGGCGAATCGTTGCCGGCGCCGGTGAATCCCGACGACAGCCACGAGCGCCGTCGCAGCGGGGGCGGGCACTTGCTCCTGCCGTTGATTTTCGGCGTGTTGTTCCTGCGCGGGCTACTCGGCCGCGCGCCGCTGGGCGTGCGCATGCCCCTGGGCGGCGCGATCACCGGCGGCCTGGGCTGGCTGTTCATGCATTCCATTCTCGGCGGCGTGCTCGGACTCGTCGCCGGCGCCCTCTTCATGGCCATTCCCGGGGGTGCTGGTCGTTCGATCGGCGGCGGGGGCTGGGGCGGCTTCGGCGGCTGGGGCGGTGGTGGCGGTTTCGGTGGGGGCGGCGGCTTCGGCGGCGGCGGTGGCGGCGGCTTCAGCGGGGGCGGCGGCAGCTTCGGTGGTGGCGGCGCGTCGGGGAACTGGTAATGGACATGCGACGGATAAGGCAAAACCTTTTCGGCGAGTGGTTCCGTATCGGCCGGGCGTTTCCGCCCGAGGTGCTCGAGGCGGTGACCCGGCTGGTCGCCGAGGGCGAGGGAAAACATCGTGGCGAATTGCGCGTGGCGATCGAGTCGCGGTTGCCGTTGAGCGCGGTCGTCCAGGGCGTCACCGCGCGTGATCGCGCCGCGATGCTGTTTGCTCATCTTCGCGTTTGGGATACCGAAGAGAACTGCGGCGTGCTGCTTTACGTGCTGCTCGCGGAGCATCGCATCGAAATCGTAGTCGATCGGGGCATCGCCAAGCGCGTTACCGCGAGCGAGTGGGAATCGATCACCGCGCACATGCGTGACGAGTTCGCCGCGGGGCGGTTTCGCGAAGGCCTGCTTACGGGCGTCACCGAGGCGGGAGCATTGTTGGCGACGCACTATGCCGGCGACGGTTCGTCTCGCGAAAACCAGCTGCCGGACAGGCCGTTGGTGCTTTAGCGTTCGAACGGTCGCGGTGAATCCTCGACGTGCCGCTTCGCAGGATTCGCCGATACGATCGGCTCCCACCCCTTCGGTAGGCAGGTCGTCGAAGCCTTGCTACCGAGACGGTGGAATGGGTCCTATCGGCGGCGCAGCGTTGCTACCGAAGGGTGGGAGCCGATCGTATCGGCGAAGGGGTTTGCGGGAACCCTTCCGGTGCCGTTGAAGCGGTCACCTCCCTAACAGGTCGAGACCCGCTTTTCAAAAGGCGCCTCGTCAGTGCAATCATAAAAAAAGAGCCGCCCGAAAGGGCGGCTCTTTTCACGAGCGACAGCCGAATCCTTACAGGCTGAAGTCGTACTGCACCATCAGACGGAAATAACGCGGCGTCTGGTAGTAGGTCGGCACGCGGTACGTGGTGGCGTACAACGTCTGGTTCGCGCGCTCGCCGATTTCGCTGACGGCGATCGGCTTGCTGTTGTTCAGCACGTTGATCGCGTCGAGCTGCACCGTGAGGCCCTTCACGTACGACGGGGTGTAGACCACGTTCGGGCTCAGCGACCAGTTCCACGGCAGGCGCTTGCCATGGCCGCGCTGGTCCACTTCGCCTTCGCAGTAGAAGTAGGACGACGAGTAGCCCGGGATGCCGTAAGGCACGCCGGAACCGCCGCCGAAGCAGCTTGTCGGACGGCCCGACTCGAGCAGGCCGTTCACGCCCACCGACCACTCGGGGGTGATCTTGTAGCCGCCGTAGACCTTGAAGCTATGGCGACGGTCGTTCGGCAGCCAGCCGTTCGAGCCGTTCATCAGCTCCGGATAGTCGAACGCGCTGGTGGTGCCGGTATCGGTCTGCGCGTTGTCCGACTTCACCAGGCCCTCGGTGTTGCCGTAGTTCTTCGCCCAGGTGTACGACGCGTTGACGTACCAGTCGCCGCTGGCCTTCTCGGCGGTGAGCACCACGGCCTGGTAGCTGCGCTTGGCCTTCGGACCCAGCTTGTTGCCCGGGATGGTGACTTCACGCAGCTGGCCGCTGCCGTCGAGATCGAGGTTGAGCGTGAGCTCGCTGCCCGGGTTGAAGATGTAGCAACCCGGCATGTTCGCCGGCGGGGTGAACGGATCGTTGCCGACGTTCAGGCCCAGCGACTGTCCGTAGGCATAGAACGGACGCCAGTCGCAGGTGTCGTCGATGGCGTTGTTGAGCCGGCGATAGATCGCCTTGGCGCCGACCACCCAGTCGTTGAGGAAGTCGTTGTCGCTGGTGATGCGGTGCTGGATGCCCAGGATGTATTCATCCTGCGAGTAGGGCTTCAGGTCGCGATCGGCCACCGAACGCGGGTCGGGCGTGCTGCCGTTCTCGCCATTGACGATCTGCACCGGGGCGAGGGCTTCGCCGAGCTGCGGGATGCCGCGGCCGTCGACGTTGCCGTACGCGAAGTCCTGCATCGTGTAGTACGACGCGGTGGCGGCGCGCAGGGCGACGTTGGCGGCGATCGGCAGCGAGTAGCGGCCGGCCGTGCCGTAGATCTTCGTGGTGGAGTCGCCGAACAGATCCCACGAGAAGCCCAGGCGCGGCTGCCAGATGTTGCCCTGGCGCACGAAGTTCTCGCCGGCGCCATTCTTGTTGGTGAACGAGTCGTTGCGCACGCCGATGTAGGCGAGGACGTTGTCGGTGACCTGCCAGTTGTCCTGCAGGAACCACGACTTCTGGTCGACGGTGACCGAGCCGCCGGTGCGGTAGTTCTGCACCTGCACGAAATCCTGGCCCGGCGTGCCGTGCAGCGAGCCGTCGCTGTCGGTCTGGTAGTAGTAGAGCACGCCGCCGGCGTAGCTCTGGCCGTTCTCGGAGCGCCACTTCTCGCGGCTGAAGCCACCGGCGATGTCGTGGTCGCCGATCTTCCAGTCGAGGTCGACGCGCCACGCGGTGCGCTGGTCTTCACCGTTGAAGATGTCGGTGGTGGACGCGAGGTAGCACGAGGCGTACGGCGAGGTGAGGCCATTGGTGGTGCTGTCGCGGGCGTCGATCACGTACGGGCAACCCGTGCGCGGGCCGTTGATGTTGCCGTCGTAGCGGGTGTGCGTGCCGTCCGGGCTGATGTAATCGGACGAGTTCTTGCTCTTCATCTTGCCCCACTGCGCGCTGGCAGTGAAGTCGTCGGTGATGTAGCTGGTGTACTTGAACACGTTGACGTCGCCACCGGTCTTCACGCGACGCTGGCCGCGGTAGTCGGTCGTCGACGGCGTGCCGTCCTCGGCGTAGTTGGCCGTGAAGTAGTTGCTCGTCTGGTGCTTGGTGTTGTTCATCCCCGTGTACTCGAGGATGTTGCTGTCGTTGATGTTCCAGTCGAGCTTGATCAGGTAGAACGGATCGCTGTTCTTCGTGCGGGTGGCCGCCGTGGTGGAATTGCCCGTGCCCGAACCCGGTGCGATCGGGTAGAGCGTGGAGCTTTCCTTGTGCGACTGGAAGATGCCGTAGAAGAACAGCTTGTCCTTGACCAGCGCGCCGCCGAGCCACGCCGAGTAGACGTTGTCGTTATCGGAGTTGCGGTCGTAGTTGCGGTACAGCGTGCCGTTCTTGCGATAGGTCTTGTCTTCGTTCTCGCGGGCGAAGGCGGGCTGGTAGACCCAGTTGGCGCCGCCCTTCCACTCGTTGGTGCCGCGCTTGGTGATCACCGAGGTGACGCCGCCGGTGGAGAAGCCGTATTGCGCGCCGTAGCCGCCCGTCTGCACGTCGAGCTGTTCGATCGCGTTGAACGGCACTTCGGAGAACGACAGGTTGTTGTACAGGTTGGTAACGTTGAAGCCGTTGACGTAGTAGCTGTTTTCCGCCACCGACGCGCCGCCGAAGGAGGGCAGGTTGCCGAAGCGCGAGTCGCCCTTGGTGGTGCCCGGGGTGAGCGCCGCCACGTCGACGACGTTGCGCGGCACCGGCAGCTTCTCGAGCTGGTCGGCGGTGAAGCTGGTGCGCGATTCCACGGTGGCGACGTCGATCTGCGCCAGCGCATTGGCCGACACGGTGACGGTGTCGAGCGCCTGCGCGGCGGAATCGCCCGCGGCGGCGAAGTTCACCTGCGCGGACTGGCCGGCGATGACGTTGATGTCGCGCGTGGAGACGGTCTGGCCGTTCTGCTGCACGTTGATACGGTAGCTGCCGATCGGCAGCGACGACACGCGGTAGTGGCCGTCGTCGCCCACGGTCACGGCGCGCGTGGCGCCCGAGCCGAGGTTCTGGACCTGGATGGTCTGCGAGGCCGTGGCGGTGCCGTAGATGTCGCCGACGGTGCTCTGCGCGTAGGCGGAACCGGCGAGCAGGCAGGCGCCCAGCGCCGACACGAGCGCGGTGCGCTTGAGCAGGGTGCGGTTTGTCATGGTCAAAGTCTCCCTGGCCCTGCTTGATCGGCAAGGCTGAACAGCTTGTAGTAGCGCCGGGTGCGGCACTCGTTTGTGGGTAAAGAAAGGGTTTGGGTGTGGGGACACCCGCGTCGCGCCAACCCCTGGGCGCATGGCGACGTCACACGAACATAACGTGTGAGTCACGGGTTCGCAAGAGTTTGCGCGTAATTCATCCTAAGTTCGGATGAAATCGCCTTATGCCCTGGATGGTCGTCGGATAGTTGCGGTTGAAACGATAAGGAGTGGCCTTTATCCCAGCCTTCAGGCGAAGCGCTACCTAGAACTTCTGCTGGTAACCGACGTAAAAATACCGATCGATGTCGAACGCCGGGTTGTATGGCGCGCTACCCTGGCCCGCGCTCGATGCCGCGTAATACAGCGGTCCCTTGCGTCCGAAGATATTGTTGACGCCCACGCGGAAGCCGCCGTTCCACGGTGCCTGCCAACGCAACTGCATATCGTGGAACGCGACCGAGCCCTTGCGGCTCACGCCGCTGGCGCCGGTGAGCGCGTCCGTCTCGTCGGGACGGTTGCACTCTTCCGTCACCGACCAGCAGGCGTCCTTCAGCCCCGAGAAATAGCGGACCGTCCAGGTGGCGCCGAAGCGTTTCCAGTTCCAGTCGAGCGAAAGATTGGACCGGACCCGGTAGAGGCCTTGCAGGTTGTTCATGTAGCCGGCGAGCTGGCGTGGCGTCGCCCCGGCACTGGATGCCTGCGAGAAATCTTGCAGGTAGCTGCTGTCGGACAGCAGGGTGAATTCGCCGTAGCGCGTGCTCGGCAACCGGTAGTGCAAGCCGAGATCGTAGCCTTCGGTGCGCAACGAGCCGAGGTTGGCGAGGCTTTCGTCGAGCGCCGTGATGTGGCCGTCGGCCGCGCGCGTGAAGCGTCCGCAATACGTCGGGTCGTTGCGCACGTAGCAGAAGTTGAGGATGTCGCCGGCGAGGATCGGGGTGATGACGTCGCGGATGTCGACCTTGTAATAGTCGAGCGTGAGGTCGAGCCCATCGAGGTAACCCGGGCTGTACACCAGGCCAGCGGTGCGCGTGATCGACGATTCGGGCTTGAGCGAGGGATTCGCCCCCGTGCGGAACGCCACCGGATTCTGCCCGCCCGTGGACGAGTTCACCGCGGCACCGCTGGGGTCGATCTGCCGGTAGTTGGCCGGCACGCCGGCCGCCGCGCAACGTCCACGCACGCCAGCGTCGCCGGCGGCCGCGCCGAACGCGCTGTCGCAGGGATCGAGGAAGCTCTCGAAGCTTTCGGCGCTGCCCGCGTAGAGGTCGGCCACGGTCGGCGCCCGGAAGCCTTCGGCGTAGGTGCCGCGTAGCAGCAGGTCGTCGAAGGGTTTCCAGCGGAAGCTGTATTTGTTGCGCGTGCCGCCGCCGAAAGCGCTGTAGTGCGAATAGCGCGACGAGGCGTTGACCGCCAGTTCGCGCGCCAGGGGCAGGTCGGACAGCAACGGCGCATCGAGCTCGAGATATGCCTCGTTGACGATGTAGCCGCCGTGGGTCGGGTCGCTGGCCAACTGCGTGGTGAGCCCCTCGGAGGCGGCGGCGTCGGGATCGTAGCGGCCGTTTTCCTGGCGGTGCTCCACGCCGCCGGCCAGGCGCAGCGTGCCGGCGGGAAGGTCGGCCACGCCACCGGTGAGGTTGGCGATGAAGTCGTTCGTACGGGTAACCTGGCGCGCGTTGCCCGTGGCGGACACGTATCGCCAGACCGAATCGGGCGTACCGCCCGGACCGGCGAGGATGTTCCAGGGTACGCAGCCCGCCGCGCGATCGGCCGCGTCGGCGCAGGCAGCCTGGCCGTCGATCGTCGTCGTGGGTCCCAGGGCCTTGCGCGCGTTCGCCAGATCGATGTTGCCGCCGGTCGTGAGACTGGCGCGGGTTTCCGAGTAGGCGTAGGTGGCATCCCATGCCCAGGTGCGTTCGCCCCACTGGAACGTGCCTTCCGCGCCGACGTCCGCATGCAGGGTCTTGTTCTTGGCCCAGGTGATGCGGGGCACTTCCGTGAGGCGCCGGAAGAACGGGGTCTGGTAACCGGGGAAGGGGTTGTAGGCGTTGTCCGGGTCGATGAACAGGCCGTCGATGCGTCCCGAACCGCTTTGCAGCGGATAGCCGGCGGCGCGCCATTGCGAGTCGCGCACGCCATAGCTCGCCATGCCGCGCAGCGCGATGTCGTCGGTGAGGTTGTAGCGGCCGGTGCCGAACAGGTTGCGCAGCTTGCTACCGGCCCGGAACGTGGTGTCGCGCGCGGTGGAATATTTGTCGGCGTTGCTGTTCGCGTCGTAGGGATGGTAGTTCGCGATGTCGGCGGTATCGCCCACGGCGCCGCCCGGGTGATCGACCACGTAGCGGTTGGGCACCCACGTGCCGTTGGCACCGTAGGCGCCGGCGCCGGGCGTGCCGGGCGCGCGCGGATCGACCACGCCGCCGTACGGCCCCATGCCGAATCCGCTGTCGGGATGCCTCGGGCCGTCGGCGTAGCGCGTGAGCGAGCGCTTGTCGTCGCGCAGCTCGTCGGCATACTCATAGGTGGCACCGAGGATGATCGAGGCGCGTTCGGTGCTCTTGCCCCAGGTGAAGTTGCCGTTTTTCCGCGTGCCGTCGCCCTTGCCGTTCACGCCGTAGAGGACATCGGCCGACGCGCCTTCGAAGCGGTCGGTGGTGATGATGTTGACCACGCCGCCGATGGCGTCTGAGCCGTAGATCGACGAGGCCCCGTCCTTGAGCACCTCGATGCGCTCGACGATCGACACCGGGATGGTGGACAGGTCGGTCAGGCCGCCGAGGCTGCTCGTCCAGCGCCGGCCGTTGACCAGCACGAGCGTGCGCACCGCGCCGAGGTTGCGCAGGCTTGCGTAGCGGCCGCCGGCGTCGTTGCTGGAGGAAAGCGAATCCTGCGGCGTGATTTCGGGCGTGGAGGCCGAAGGCATGCGCGCGATGATGTCGCCCAGGTCGGTCAGCCCCGTGGCCTTGATTGCCTCGCGGTTCATGGCGAACACCGGCTGCGCGGTTTCCACGTCGATGCCGCGGATGCGCGAACCGGTAACGGTCACATTGACTGGCGCGAGCATCGCGGCCGGCGACTCGTCCTGGGCCTTCGCAGGCCCGCCGAGCAGGCACGCCGCGAGTGCCAGCACCAGCGCCGACCGTCGGCCCCCGCCGAGGTGGCGCTCGTGCCTGGAACTGACGTACATAACCCCGAAAACCTCCCGATCCCCCGCCTGCCCGCATCCGGGCTTGCGATCCACCCAAAATACCGCCTGCGGCGGGGGTCGGGCAACTGTCCTGTCGGGGGTTACGGTGCCGCCCTGGATGTGGCAGGGGCGCCGTCGCCGATGTTGCGGTCGAGAAACGCCTGAAGTTTCGTGTAGAACTCTTCCACGTTCTCCGGCTTGACGAAGCCGTGGCGCTCGCCCGCCTTGGTGAGGGTCTCGTACGGCTTGTGGGCGGCGTCGAGGGCGGCCTTCATGGCCTTGAACTGGGCGAAGGGCGCGCGCTGGTCGTCTTCGCCGTGCACCAGCAGCACGGGCACGGTGATCTTGTCGGCCAGGTGCACGGGCGAATGGGCCGCGAGGTCGGCCTCATCGCGGCCGATCACGTGGGTGAGGTAGCTGCGCCCTACCTGGCGATCCTTGATGTCGCCCTTGTTGTACATCATGTCGAGATCGTAGATGCCCGCGTAGCCCACGGCGCATTTGAACAGGCCGGGAGCACGGGTCGCGGTCATCATGGCCGAATAGCCGCCGAAGCTGCCGCCGTAGACGCAGACCCGGCCGGCGTCGGCGTAGTGTTGCCCGACGGCCCATTTCACGCCGTCGATCAGGTCGTCCTGGATGCGCGTGCCCCAGTTGAGCCAGCCGGCGTGTTCGAACGCGCTGCCTCGGTTTCCCGAGCCGCGGTAGTTCACCTGCAGCACGAGGTAGCCACGACTGGCGAGGAACTGCGCGTCCCTGTCGTAGAACCAGGTGTCGGAAATACCGAGCGGGCCCCCGTGCGGCAGCAGCACCATGGGCAGGCCGCTTTCGGGTTTGCCCCTGGGGAAGGTGAGGATCGCTTCCAGTTCCATGCCGTCGCTGGCCTTGAAGCGCATCGGGCGGCGTTCGCTCATCTTCGCGGGGTCCAGCCATGGCGAGATGGCGAACAGGCTGCGCACCTTGTAGGTGTGGGTGTCGATCAGCATGTAGCGGCCCGGATCGCGGTCGCTGTCCACCTCGAACATCAGCTGCGACCCGTCCTCGCTGAAATCGACGAAGCTCACGAGCTCGCCGGGAAACTTGGCGGACAATGCGCGATGAAGCTTGGAGATCGTCTCGTTCGGGTCGAAATAGGTGACGCTGGGAACGCCGCTCGTCGCCCACGTACCGAACGGACGCAGCGGGGCGGCCGTCCACAGGCCTTCCGTGGTCAGGGTGCTGAACTCGTCCCGCGCCAAACTCTTGCGATTGCCGCCGTCTTCGTCCTGCTCGACCAGTTCGCCGCCCCGGCCATGGGGGCTGTACATCGCATAGATGCGCTGGCTGCCGGCGACCTGGGCGAACGGCTGGAATTGCTGGCGGGCGATGTCGTCGCCGAGCCGGGCCCAGCCGTCGCCGCTGCGGTGGAAGATCACGTACTTGTAGTCGTTGTCGACGCCGTGGGCGAAGCGCGCCACGCCATCGGCGCCGACCACGAAATTCATCTCGCCCAGGCCGATGTCCGCCATCTGGTGGCGAACGCCGCTGCTCGCGTCCACGTCGTAGAGGGTGCTGCGGTCGCGATCCGTCCACGAGGTGGCACGCATGTAAAAGTGGCCGTTGGCCTTGGGAGGCGTCCCGTCGATGTAGCCCCAGCCGCGATCCGTGGAACGCGTGGCGGCGCGCTTGCCGTAGTTTTCGTAGCCGTAGAGGTAGTCGGGATTCTTGCCGTCGATGTCCACGGCCATGAGTTCGCCGGTGTACCTGACCAGGCCGATGGATCCGTCCTGTATGCCCCGCGCCACCACGAGACGATTGGCGCTCACCCATGTCATGCGCGCGGGTACGTCGTAGGGGGGCAGGCGAATCAGGGCCGTGGGACGTTGCAGGTCGTCGATGGCATAGATCGCGATCGCGTGGGTGAAGCCGTCTTCGTTGTTGTAGACCACGGAAAAATGCTTGCCGTCGGGCGATAGCCTTGGCGAGGTCATCGGCTGGTGGCGGGCGAAATCAGCCACCGGGATCGTATCGGCGGTAGCCGCGGCGGCGGGCAAGGCGAGGCAGAGCGCGGCCAGCAGCGGCCGCACGAAAGGGTGCGTCATAGATCCGGTTTCCCCTGGTTTGCGTCCATGGCGTAGCCTCCCCGGCGGCGCCTGACCGCCGATATAGCCGAATCCCCCGGCCCCGGCAAGATCGCTACACTGTGCGCCTGCTTCGACCAGGTTCCTTCATGACCGCTCCTTTCGTTGTCGACATCGATCCCGTCGCCTTTTCGCTCGGCCCCCTCCAGGTCCACTGGTACGGCCTGATGTACCTGGGCGGATTCCTCGGCGGCTGGGCCCTGGGCGAGTACCGCCGCCGCCAGGGGCGCCTGCCGGTCAACGCCGACCGCTTCGGCGACCTCATGTTCTACGCGATGATGGGCGTGGTGGTCGGCGGCCGCGTGGGCTACATGCTGTTCTACACGGCCATCGACTGGATATGGACCGACCCGCTGGCCATCTTCCGCGTGTGGGACGGCGGCATGTCCTTCCACGGCGGCCTGCTCGGCGTGCTGGCCGCGGGCCTGTGGTGGTCGCGGCGCAACGGCGTAAAATTCTTCGACGCGGTGGATTTCGTGGCGCCGCTCGTGCCGTTGGGCCTGGGCCTGGGCCGCCTGGGCAACTTCATCAACGGCGAACTGTGGGGCAAGCCCACCGACCTGCCCATCGGCATGATCTTCCCGCACGCGCCGGACGCGCTGCCGCGCCATCCCAACCCCTTGTACGAATTCGCGCTCGAGGGCGTGGTGATGTTCACGGTGCTGTGGATCTTCTCCATGAAGCCGCGCCGCCGGTATGCCGTGTCGGGCCTGTTCGCGCTGCTCTACGGCGTGTTCCGCTTCACCATCGAATTCGTCCGCGTGCCTGACGCGCAGCTGGGTTACCTCGCATTCGGCTGGGTCACCATGGGCCAGATCCTCTCGCTGCCGCTCATCGCGGTGGGCATCCTCCTTCTGATCATGTCGCGACGGGCGCCTTACGCGCCGACGGCGCCGGCAGCCCACTGATACGTTCGCGAGGCCCCCGATGCGCCATCCCGAGTTCCAATACCTCGACCTCATGTCCCGAGTGCTGGAGGAGGGCGATCGCCGCATCGATCGTACCGGCGTCGGCACGTTGTCCGTCTTCGGTGCCTTTGCCCGGTTCAACGTGGGCAGGGGCGAGTTTCCGATCCTCACCACCAAGAAAGTCCACTGGAAACTGGCGGTCAAGGAAATGCTCTGGTTCCTGAGCGGCGAGACGAACATTCGTCCGCTGCTGCAGGCGGGCGTCCGCATCTGGACCGACTGGCCCCTCGCGCGATTCCGCAAGGAAACGGGCGAAGCGGTCGCCCAGGAGGATTTCGAAGACCGCATCGTCCATGACGAGGCCTTCGCCCGGACATGGGGCGATCTCGGCCCGGTGTACGGAAAACAGTGGCGCAGGTGGCAGGGCGCCGACGGCGTCGAGCACGATCAGATCCAGGGCCTGATCAAGACGCTGCGGGAAAACCCATACAGCCGGCGCATGCTGTTCCACGCTTGGAACGTCTCGGACATCCAGGACATGGCGCTTCCGCCC
Source organism: Luteibacter sp. CQ10 (assembly GCF_040900725.1). Lineage (NCBI taxonomy): Bacteria > Pseudomonadati > Pseudomonadota > Gammaproteobacteria > Lysobacterales > Rhodanobacteraceae > Luteibacter > Luteibacter sp. CQ10. The sequence goes on from NZ_JAEUYM010000001.1 coordinate 417,039, forward strand.
TGTCACATGGTCTACCAGTTCCACGTCGACACGGCCGGCAAGCTGAGCCTGCTCTTGTTCCAGCGCAGCTGCGATCTGCTGCTGGGCGCGCCGTTCAACTGGGTCGGCGCCGTGGCGCTGCTGCTGATGGTGGCGCAGCAGGCACAGCTCGAACCGGGCGAACTGATCTGGGTCGGCGGCGACGTGCATCTGTATCTGAACCACCTGGAGCAGGCGAAACTGCAGCTCTCGCGTGAGCCCCGGGACATGCCGACGCTTAAGCTCCACGCCAGGGCCTCGTCGATCGACGACTACCGGATCGAGGATTTCGAACTGTCGGGCTACGCGCCGCACCCGTCCATCAAGGCGGACGTCGCCGTCTGAGGTGACATCCATGCGGCGCGAGGTCATCCACCCACGTTCGTTGACAAGCACGGGTCTCGCTGATTAATGTATCGACTGGTACACATGTAAGGCGCGGTCGATCGCGCCCAGCGGACGTGCCGACATACCCCGCCCCGGCGGGGTATCTTTTCGCCAATATATGTACTGATTGGTATTAATGTTGAGGTGTGGACGGGTCAACCGGCGCCTGACTCCCGCCGCGAATCGAGTGACTACCTTGAAACCTTTGACTTCCCCGTCGCCCGCCGATGGAAACGTTCGTTTGCCGGTGTCGGCGCTCCTGGCGCTCGCCATGACCGGCTTCCTGTGCATCGTCACCGAGACATTGCCAGCGGGCCTGCTGCCCCAGATCGCGAAGGGTCTGGCGGTATCGACCTCGTTGGCCGGCCAGGTCGTCACGGCGTATGCGCTGGGATCCATCGTGGCGGCGATTCCGTTGACCGTGGCCACGCAACGGTGGCGCCGGCGCAACGTCCTTCTCCTGACAGTGTTTGGTTTCCTCGCCTTCAACTCGATCACGGCGATATCGTCGAGTTTTCCGTTGACCCTCGTCGCACGTTTTCTCGCCGGCATGGCGGCGGGGTTGGGCTGGTCGTTGTTGGCGGGATACGCCCGGCGCATGGTTCCGGCGGTACAGCAGGGCAAGGCGCTGGCGGTGGCAATGGTCGGCACGCCCATCGCGCTCTCGTTGGGCGTGCCGCTCGGGACGTGGCTCGGCGCGCGCATCGGATGGCGCAGCGCGTTCGTCGCGGCATCGTCGCTGACCCTCGTCCTCATCGGCTGGGTGCTCGCCAAGGTCCCGGATTACCCGGGGCAAGCCAGCGAGCGGCGGATTCCCTTGCGCCGGGTGTTCACCACGCCGGGCGTGCGGCCGGTGCTCGGCGTGGTCGTGGCGTGGATGCTCGCGCACAACATCCTCTACACCTACATCGCTCCCTTCGCGGCCCAGGCGGGCCTGGCCGGGCAGGTGGACACCGTGCTGTTCACGTTCGGCTTGACCTCGCTGGCCGCCATCGGCGTCGCCGGACGCCTGGTGGATCGGCATCTGCGTCCATCCGTTCTGGCGAGCCTGGGGGGATTCGCGCTGGTCGCCTTGGCATTCGCCTGGGCGGCGCATTCGCCGGTGGTGATATATGCCGGCGCGGCGGTGTGGGGCCTGACCTTCGGTGGCGCCGCCACCTTCCTGCAGACCGCACTGGCCGACAACGCGGGCGACGGGGCCGATGTCGCCCTGTCGATGAACGTCATGGCATGGAACGGCGCGATCGCCGGCGGCGGGCTGGTTGGGGGTGCCGCGTTGCAAGCCTTCGGACCGGCATCGCTTCCGCCGCTGATGGTGGCGCTGCTGGCCGTCGCTTTCGCCATCGCCTGGCTGGCGCGGGCGCGAGGCTTCCGCGCCGGCACGCGTCACGTGCATGAGCCGGTGTATGACCACTGACCCTGCGGCCAACTTGTGTATCGAGTAGTATGAAAGCCTGATCGAACGGACGGAGGCATGCATGGCCGTGATGGGGCGACCGCGAGGGTTCGATCGCGACAAGGCGATCGACGAAGCCCTGGACCTCTTCTGGCAGAACGGATTCGAGGCGACGTCGCTGAGCCAGTTGAAGGCAGCCATCGGTGGCGGGATTTCCGCACCCAGCTTCTATGCGGCATTCGGCTCCAAGGAAGCATTGTTTCAGGAATGCGCCCGGCGCTACCTGGACACGTATGCACGGGTCACGGAATGCCTGTGGGACGAGGCCCTGGCGCCGCGGGAAGCCGTCGAGACGGCCCTGCGACGTTCCGCGAAAATGCAGTACGAGCGACACCACCCCAAAGGCTGCATGGTGGGCCTGGGCGTCATGAGCGCGCCGTCGGAAGAGCACGCGTCGGTCAGCGATGCGTTGACGCGCTCGCGTTCGCGCACCCGGGCGGGATTCGCCGCGTGCGCCCAGCGTGGCATCGACGCCGGCGAGCTGGCCGCCGACACCCATCCTCGCGCGTTGGCGGCGGTCTTCGATGCCTTCCTGCTAGGGGTGTCCGTGCTCGCGCGGGACGGCGTCGGCCTGAGCGTCGTGGAAGGGGGCATCACGCAGGTCATGGCCGCGTGGGACGCCGCATCGATACGATCCAAGCGCCGGGCGCGATGACATCGACCGGGCGGCACCGTCGTTCCCGCGGCATGCCGGCGACCTCCCGTGGCGCGATCGCGTAAAAACCTTCGATAAATCGTAGGGTTGACGGAATGTAGAGCGGCGCTGCGCGAAGATGCCGCTGATCCCGGGTGGCGGCTGTTTCACCAGAGGCCATAGGGGACTACCATCCGCAACGCGCCGTCCGCATGTCGGCACGCACCTCTCGATTTCACGCAAAGGAAGTTCCATGGCTGTTCACCTGGTTGCCGCGCTCGACGAAAACTTTGCCATCGGCAAACAGGGGGGGTTGCCCTGGCACCTGCCTGACGACCTGAAGTACTTCAAGGAACTGACGGTGGGCAGGGCGGTGCTCATGGGGCGCAAGACCGCCGAGTCGATCGGCCGCGCCCTGCCGGATCGCGTCAACTACGTGCTGTCGCGCAAGGGCGAGGCGCCGTTTCCCGGCCAGATCACCGTGCGCTCGGTGACCGAAGCGCAGGCCAGCTGCGGTCATACGGGCCTGATGGTCATCGGTGGCGGCGAAGTCTTCCGCGAGGCGCTGCCTTATGCGAAAGAGCTGTACCTGACCTGGGTGGACGGCAAGTTCGAGGGTGCCGACGTGTTCTTCCCCGGCATCGACTTCAAGCACTGGACCGAGGTGTCGCGCATCCATCACCAGAAGGACAAGGACCACGCGCACGCATTCGACATGGTCAAGTACGTCTACAACGGATGATGCACGTCGCCGCCGGCGTGTTGGTGGACGGTGCCGGCCGCATCCTCATTGCGCAGCGTCCGCCGGGCAAGCACCTGGCGGGCCTGTGGGAGTTTCCCGGCGGCAAGCTCGAGCCCGGCGAAGATACCGCCGCGGCGCTGGAGCGTGAGCTGGACGAGGAACTGGGCATCGCCGTCGATCCGTTGTCGTTCGAGCCCCTGATCCGCATTCCGTGGTCGTATGGCGAACGGGCCATGTGCCTGGATGCCCTGGTGGTGCGAGCGTGGAGTGGCGAGCCCGCCGCCCTCGATGCGGCGGCGATCGCATGGCGCGATCCGCGCGACGTCGATCCCGCGATGCTGGCGCCCGCCGATCGGCCCATCCTCGCCGCGCTGCGGCTTCCCGAGCATTACCCGATTACCCCGGCCGATCTCTCCGTGGATGCAGCCATCACGCACGTTCGCGTGGCCTTGGCCCGGGGAGAGCGGCTCGTCCAGTGGCGGTTGCCTTCGATGCCGCTCACGCAGGCGCGCGCGGGGGCGGCCCTCCTGCTTCCCGATCTGCATCGTTTCGGTGCGTCGATGCTGCTCAATCGCGACATCGAAGGCGCCCGCGACCTGGGGCTGGGCGTGCATCTGTCGGCGGCGCAACTTCGCGAACTCGATGGCCGGCCGTTACCGCTGTCGCAATGGGTGGCGGCGTCATGCCATGACGCCGGGGAACTTGCCCTGGCCTCGCGCCTGGGCTGCGATTTCGCCACGCTATCGCCTGTGATGACCACGGCGAGTCACCCGGATGCGGAGCCGCTGGGGTGGCCGCGGTTCGCCAAGCTCGTCGAGGCGTCGTCGTTGCCGGTGTTCGCGTTGGGTGGCGTTGGCCCCCACGATGCAGCGGTGGCACGGATGCATGCGGGGCAGGGGGTGGCTGGCATCCGCGGCTTCGGCGATGGTCTTACTTCGGTGCCTTGAGGCGGGCGACGAGCGCGTTCAGTACGGACTGCGTTTCTTCGCCGAAGAAATCGTCGATGAACCCCGGATCGAGCAGCCCCGACGTATCGCCCCACATCGCCACGAGATCCGCACGGGCGATGGCCCGCGTGCGAAGCATGGCCTTGGGCGGCAGCTTCAGCAGGTCGCCCAGCCACAGCACGGCGCGCGTGACCACCTGCTCCACCGCCGCCAGTTCGTCGACGAGGCCGATGGCGTGCGCCTGCTCGGCGTCGACCATCGCCCCGGCCACGAGCAGGCGCTCGGCACGGTAAGCGCCGACGATGCGGCGCATGGCGTACTGGATCGGCTCGGGCACCGAAATGCCGACCTGCACCTCGTTGAGGCCGATCTTGTACACGCCGTGCGCCATGACGCGGTAATCGCAGAACAGCGACAGCACGGCGCCGCCGGCCGGGCTGTGGCCGGTGATGGCGGCAACCGTCGGCACGGGCGAGGCGGCCACCGCCCCGCACATGGCGAAGAACGCGTTCCAGAACCCGGCCACCCCGTCCCGGTCGCGCTGGATCAGGGCGGGTACGTCCACCCCGGCCGAAAACATGCCTTGCGCGCCGGAAATCACGATGCCTCGCGCGCCGTTGGCGGGCGCGTTTTCCACGGCCTCGCGCAATGCGGTCACGAGGGCCATGTCCATGGCGTTCACCGGGGCGCGGGCCAGGCGGATTTCGTGGATGTCGCCGTCGTGGAGAAGGATGTCGAGCATGGGCGTGTCCGGGAGGGTGAAGGGTAGGGCCGCTTACTGCGGAAGGTCGGTGGCGGCCCAGGTATAGCGTACGGCGTAATCGAGCGTGGCCGTACCGTGGGCGGGCACATCGACCTTGAACTCCAGTCCGTCGGGCGTGTTCTTCGTCGGCTTGGCCGACGACGAGGTGAGCGTCCAGGCGCGCCAGCGGTTGGGATGCTCGCGCACCGTGACGGTGCGGCTCGCGTCGCTCGCGTTGTTGAGCGTGATGCGCATGCCTTCGTCCATCCGATGGTCGGCCACGCTCGCCGCGAACGACGTCTGCTCGCGCGTGGCCGTGAGGTCGAACGCGTTGCCGAGCGTGACGGTGGCGTCCTTGTTCTTCGGCGTATCGTCGAGACGGCCTTCGCCGAGCAGTTCGGCATTGCCGTCGCGATCGGCGGTGAGTACGCGCACGTAACCGGCGGGCAGGCTGTCGAAGGCCTTGAAGCGCACCGTGGACACGATGGGCGTGCTGGGTGGCATGCCGATGTCGCGCTCGAGGCGGGGTGGCGAGTTGTAGTAGCGCATCTGCGTGTCGTACACGGCGTCGCGCTCGCAATCGATGGTATGGCGATCGTACAGCGGGGTCTGGGTGACGCTGCCGTCCGGGAGGTCCACCGCGGCGGGCAGGGTGTAGGTGCGCAGGTCGCCGAGCGTGGCCTGCTCGGGCATGGCGTCCATGCTCGCCGCCATCGGCGCGGCGGCGACCATGCCCTTGAACATGCGCGGCTGCGGCGCCGACTTCGCGCGGTTGGCGTCGCCGGCGATCAGCTTCAGCGAGACGTCCTTCCAGTCGCGGCCGCTGCGGTTGGCGATGCTGGCCGAGGCGTCGAAGTCCATGCGGCAGGTGCTGCCCGGCGCGATCGTCGCCACATAGGCGCCTCGCCAGCCCAGGCCGGAGGTGGGGTAGTCGAGCTGTGCCGTGCTCCGGCCGGCCGATGCTCCCGCGACGCGGACCTGCAGCGTGGAGCCGCGCGCGATATCGGCCGTACCGGAAACGCGCAGGGCGGCGTAATCCTTCACCAGGTTGGTGGCGCCGCCGGCGTCGCGGATCACCAGCGGATCGCCGCCGTGCACCAGCGTGCCGCTGGCGATGGGTTGGCCGTTCGTGCCGACCACGGTGACGTTTTGCCCCGCGAGACCGGATACGGCCGCGTCGAAACCCTGGCCCAGCATCAGGCGCTGCGATACCACGCGCGTGCCCTTGCCGGGAAAGCGCAGGCTCAACGCCTCGCTGTCGAGTGCGGAAGGCAGGCCGTCGATGGAGAGATCCTGCGTGCCGCCCTTGAGATCGAACGCGCGGCGCTCGTGGACCACGGCATAGCCATCGCCGGACACGGCCCGGCCGTCGGTGGCGAAGAGCTGGTCGTTGTCGGCGCGGTAGAGGGTGAGCGTGGTGCGCTCATCGGCGGCGACGGCGGGAAGGGCGATGCCGAGGGCGATCGCCAGTGCGAGGGTGCGACGCATGTAAGTCTCTCCTTGTATGCCCGTGCGGGGATCATACCGGGGAGACATGAATGGAGAGTCGTCGCGAATGTGCCCGCTGCCGCGGGTTCGCCGATACGATCGGCTCCCACCCCTTCGGTAGTGAACTTCCTGGCGAAGGGTGGGAGCCGATCGTATCGGCGAATCGGGGTGCCTCAGCCTTTTTCCGCTTCCGCCACCGCATCGCGGATCACCTGCGGCATCGGCACCGGCCGACCGCTCTTGGTGTCGATCCACACCATGGTGACGCTGCCGTCGGCGTGCACACGGGTGGCGTCGTTCGAATCGACGATACGATGGCCAACCGTCATCGAACTCGTGCCCATGCGGTTCACGTAAAGCTCCACCTGCACGTCGGCCGGCCATTCGATGGGCAGGCGGTAATTGATCTCGCTATGCGCCATCACCGGTGCGGCGGCCGGGCTGTACCACTGCTCCGGAAGCTGCATCAGCCACTTGAGGCGGGCTTCCTGGAGGTAGACCAGGTAGTTCGCGTTGTTGACGTGGTTGTAGGCGTCGAGGTCCTGCCAGCGCACGTCCATCGGCGTGATGAAAACGGGGATCGGTGCGGGCGTGGTCGAGGCTTCGGTGCTCATGCGGTCCTTTTCTTCTTCGCGGTCTTCTTGGCCGGAGCGGCCTTGGTGGCCGCCTTCTTCGCCGGCGCGGGCTTCGCGACGACGGGCTTGGCGGGTTTCAGGTGGGGCAGGAGGAAGCGGCCGGTGTGCGAGGCCTTCGTGGCGGCGACGGTTTCCGGCGTGCCGCTGACGAGTATCCGGCCGCCGCCGGCACCGCCTTCGGGGCCGAGGTCGACCAGCCAGTCGGCGGTCTTGATCACGTCGAGGTTGTGCTCGATCACCACCACCGTATTGCCGTGCTCGACGAGCTTGTGCAGCACGTCGAGCAACTGCTCGATGTCGTGGAAGTGCAGGCCGGTGGTGGGCTCGTCGAGGATGTAGAGCGTGCTGCCCGTGTCGCGCTTGGAGAGTTCCTTGGACAGCTTCACGCGCTGCGCTTCGCCGCCGGACAGCGTGGTGGCGCTCTGTCCGAGCTTGATGTAATCGAGACCGACCGCGCGCAGGGTTTCGAGCTTGCGCGCGATCACCGGCACGTTCTCGAACAGCTTGAACGCGTCTTCCACCGTCATGTCGAGCACGTCGGCGATGGTGTGGCCCTTGTAGAGCACCTCGAGCGTTTCGCGGTTGTAGCGCTTGCCGTGGCAGACGTCGCACGGCACGTACACGTCCGGGAGGAAGTGCATCTCCACCTTGATCATGCCGTCGCCTTCGCAGGCCTCGCATCGTCCGCCGCGCACGTTGAAGCTGAAGCGCCCCGGCGTGTAGCCGCGCGAACGCGCCTCGGGCACCTGGGCGTAGAGTTCGCGCAGCGGCGTGAACAGGCCGGTATAGGTGGCCGGGTTCGAGCGAGGCGTGCGGCCGATCGGCGACTGGTCGATGTCCACCACCTTGTCGAAGAGGTTCAGGCCCTCGATCGATTCGTACGGTGCGGGCTGCTCGCTGGCGCCGTTGAGTTCCATCGCGGCGATGCGATAGAACGTGTCGTTGATCAGCGTGGACTTGCCCGAGCCGGAGACGCCCGTGACGCAGGTGAACGTGCCGATGGGCACGCGCAGGTCGACGTCCTTGAGGTTGTTGCCGGTAGCGCCTTTCAGTTCCAGCCACTGGCCGTCGCGCGCCTCGCGCCGTTTCGTCGGCACCTCGATGCCGCGTTCGCCCGTGAGGTATTTGGCGGTGACCGAACGCGGGGATTTCAGCACCTGGGCCAGCGTGCCCTCGGCGACGATGTCGCCGCCGTGCACGCCGGCGCCCGGGCCGATGTCGAGGATGTGGTCGGCCGCGCGGATGGCGTCCTCGTCGTGTTCCACCACGATCACCGTGTTGCCCAGGTCGCGCAGGCGGGTGAGCGTGCCCAGCAGGCGCTCGTTGTCGCGCTGGTGCAGGCCGATGGAGGGCTCGTCGAGCACGTACATCACGCCGACGAGACCCGCGCCGATCTGGCTGGCGAGACGGATGCGCTGCGCCTCGCCGCCGGACAGGGAGTCGGCCTGGCGGTCGAGGGTAAGGTAGTTCAGGCCCACGTCGTTGAGGAACGTAAGGCGCTCGCGGATCTCCTTGACGATCTTCACCGCGATCTCGCCGCGCCAGCCGGCGAGCTTGAGCTTGGCGAAGAAATCGAGGGCCACGTCGATGGCGAGCGAGGTGAGTTCGGGAATCGCCTTGTCGGCCACGAACACGTTGCGCGCCGAGGGATTCAGGCGCTGGCCGCCGCAGTCGGGGCAGGGGTGATCGGAAATGTAACGCGCCAGCTCTTCGCGCACGGCCGCCGATTCGGTCTCGCGGTAGCGACGTTCGAGATTGGGCAGGATGCCTTCGAACTTGTGCTCGCGGGTGACCTTGCCGCCGCGGTCGGTGAGGTAGCGGAAGGGGATGACTTCCTTGCCCGATCCGTTGAGCACGGCGTTCTGCGCCGACTTCGGCAGCTGGCGCCACGGCGTCTCCGGATCGAAGCCGTAGTGCTTCGCCAGCGAGACGATCATCTGGTAGTAGTACGCGTTGCGACGATCCCAGCCGCGGATCGCGCCACCGGCGAGGCTCAGTTCCGGATGGCCGACCACGCGCGCGGGGTCGAACACCTGGGTGACGCCCAGGCCGTCGCAGGTGGGGCAGGCGCCGACCGGCGAGTTGAACGAGAACAGGCGCGGCTCGAGCTCCGGCAGCGAGTAGTCGCACAACGGGCAGGAATAGCGCGACGAGAACAGCTGCTCGGGCGCCTTCGCGTCGTCCATGTCCACCAGCACGACGATGCCGTCGCCCAGTCGCAGGGCGGTCTCGAAGGATTCGGCCAGGCGTTGCTTGATGTCGTCGCGCGGGCGGAAACGGTCGATCACCGCCTCGATGGTGTGTTTCTGGCGCAGGGTGAGGGGCGGCACGGCGTCGAGGTCGTAGACCTCGCCGTCGACGCGGGCGCGCACGAAGCCCTGCGCGCGCAGTTGCTCGAACACCTGCACGTGCTCGCCCTTGCGCTCGCGGATCACCGGGGCCAGGAGCATCCAGCGCTTGTCGGCGTCGAGCGCCATGGCGGTGTCCACCATCTGGCTCACGGTCTGCGCCTCGAGGGGCGTGCCGTGGTTCGGGCAGCGGGGCGTACCGACGCGCGCGTAGAGCAGGCGCAGGTAGTCGTACACCTCGGTGATCGTGCCGACGGTGGAGCGGGGGTTATGGGACGTCGACTTCTGCTCGATCGAGATGGCCGGGGAAAGGCCTTCGATGGTGTCCACGTCCGGCTTTTCCATCATCGAGAGGAACTGCCGGGCATAAGCCGACAGTGACTCGACGTAACGACGCTGGCCTTCGGCATAGATGGTGTCGAAGGCCAGCGAGGATTTGCCGGACCCGGACAGCCCCGTGATGACGATGAGCTTGTCACGCGGGAGGTCGAGGTCGATGTTCTTGAGATTGTGCGTGCGGGCGCCGCGGATGCGAATGCTGTCCATGTGCCGACGTATGTGGGGGAAAACGACGACTATACCAAGGGTGTAAAGCCCTCCCGTCACCTCGGCTTTTGCCCGGTCTTCACAAGTTCTTTGCCGAGGGCGCCGATCTGGCCGGGGATTACCCCTGGATGTCCGCCCCCGCTACCATGTCGACGCCCCGGGGAGGGGCGACATTCCCATACGAGGTATATCCATGCGTAAACGGACAGCGGTTGCGGCAGGCCTCCTGCTGGCGGTGTGCACGGGACAGGCCATGGCGGCGCAGCCGAGCGAGCAGCAGGTGCGCAAGCTGATGGAAGTCGTGGGCATGGGACGGATGCTGAGCCAGATGAACAGCCAGATGGCGGGCGTGATGCAGACGGCGCTGCCCTGCGTGCCGGCCAGCTACTGGCAGGGCTTCGTCGACCAGAACGCCACCAACCAGCTGATCGGGCGCATGGTGCCGGTTTACCAGAAGCACTTTAGCGACAAGGAAATCGACGAACTGCTCAAGTTCTACAGCACCCCCACCGGCCAGAAGGTGATCCGCGAGATGCCGGCGACCATGGCCGAGGGCATGCAGATCGGCAAGACCTGGGGGCAGGAGCGCGGCCAGCAGATGATCAAGCAGCTGCAGGGGCAGGGCACGCTGAACGCCCAGGGCCAGTGCCCGGCCACGGGCGGCGCGACCAAGCCGGCGCCCGGCAAGTAGCCGCACGTCGGTCCTGCGAACGCAGGAACCCAGCGCCTCGAATCCGGTTTGCGCGAGGTCCTTCCATCGGCTTTTCGTGGGCAACTCGTCGCGAAACCCGGCTACACGGCGCTGGGCTCCTGCTGATGCAGGAGCGGCGGCGATGCAATTGTTTGTTTTCGCTTGATTTTTTGGCGTGGCGACTGTTGGCCGCCGGCCGCTGCCTCACCTTAACCACCTGATTGACCTCACCTTTCCCCTCCCGCTATAATTCGCGGTTCGTAACACCCGCAACACCCGAGAAGAACTACATAATCAGGAAACCACCATGAGCTACGCAGTCATCAAGACCGGTGGCAAGCAGTACCGCGTGATGCAGGGCGAAGTCCTGCGCGTCGAGCTGCTCCCCGCCGAAGTCGATGCCACCTTCACGTTCGATGAGGTCCTCCTCGTCGGCGAAGGCGAGTCGATCACCGTCGGCGCCCCGCTGGTCGCCGGTGCCACCGTCAGCGCGAAGATCCGCGCCCACGGCCGCGCCGATAAGATCCGCATCGTCAAGTTCCGTCGTCGCAAGCACTACAAGCGCACGCAGGGACATCGTCAGCACTACACCGAAATCGAGATCACGGGCATCAACGCCTGAGTCGCCGGAGGATATGAGTCATGGCACATAAAAAAGGCGTAGGTTCCAGCCGCAACGGTCGCGATTCGAACCCGAAGTACCTCGGCGTGAAGATCTACGGCGGTCAGGCTGTCGAAGCCGGTAACATCATCGTTCGTCAGCGTGGCACCAAGTTCCACGCCGGCGTGGGCGTCGGCCTCGGCCGCGACCACACCCTGTTCGCGCTGGTCGACGGCACCGTGTCGTTCAAGACCCGCGGCGATAAGGGCCGCAAGTTCGTCGACGTCGTCCAGGCGTAAGCCTCTTCCGACGCGATAGCGAAGGCCCCGCCCCATGGCGGGGCTTTTCGTTTTTGCATGAACAGTGAAAAGTAAGCCGTGAACAGGAGGCAGTGACCCATGCCGTCACCTGCCGGCGTCATTCCTGGGATGGGCTGCGGCTCACGTTTCGCCGCTCGCGGCCCATGGCTCACTGTTCACTCTACTGCTCACTGTTCACGCCCATAGGTTGCCCCATGAAATTCGTCGATGAAGCCCAGATTCGAGTCCACGCCGGTGACGGCGGCAACGGCTGCGTGAGCTTCCGTCGCGAAAAGTTCATCCCGTTCGGTGGCCCCGACGGCGGTGACGGCGGCGACGGCGGCTCGGTCTGGCTGGTGGCCGACGAAGGCCTCAATACCCTGGTCGACTTCCGTCACCAGCGCTCGTTCAAGGCGCAGCGCGGGCAGGGCGGCATGGGTAGCCAGATGTACGGCAAGGGCGGTGAAGACACCGAGGTGCGCGTGCCGGTAGGCACCGTGGTGACCAACGTCGACACCGATGAGGTCATCGGCGACCTCACGTCCCACGGCCAGCGTCTCAAGGTGGCGCAGGGTGGTCGAGGCGGCCTCGGCAATATTCATTTCAAGAGCTCGGTGAATCGGGCGCCGCGCAAGGCGACCCCGGGTACGCCTGGCGACGTACGCGACCTCAAGCTCGAGCTTCGCCTGCTGGCCGACGTGGGTCTGCTGGGCTTTCCCAACGCGGGCAAGAGCACCTTCATTCGCGCCGTGTCGGCAGCGACGCCGCGCGTGGCGGACTATCCGTTCACCACGCTGCACCCGAACCTGGGCGTGGTGCGCGTGGGTACCGACCAGAGCTTCGTGATCGCCGACATCCCAGGCATCATCGAGGGGGCGGCCGAAGGGGCGGGGCTGGGTATCCAGTTCCTCCGTCACGTGGCGCGTACCAGCCTGCTGCTGCATGTGGTCGACATCCAGCCCATCGACGGTTCCGACCCGGTGGAGCAGGTGCGTACCATCGAGAGCGAGCTGGAGCGCTTCGACGATGAGCTGGTCGAGCGTCCGCGCTGGCTGGTGATCAACAAGTCCGACGTCTTCTCCGACGAGGAGGAGCTTCAGGCGGCCGCCGCCGATATCGTGGCGCGGCTGGAATGGAAGGCGCCGTGGTTCCTGGTTTCGGCGGCCGGGCAGGTCGGTACCTGGGACGTCTGCCTCAAGGTGCAGCAGTTCTTCGACGCCGAGCGCGCGGCCATGCGCGAGCGTACCGATGCGGCGGACGACGTTCGCATGCGTGGGGAGTGAGGTGATCTTGATTCGCCGATGCGATCCGCTCCCACCCCTTCGGTAGCAGAGCTTTCGGGGCCTGCCTACCGAAGGGGTGGGAGCGGATCGCATCGGCGAAGCCCGCCTTCGGCGGGCAAAGAAAAAGCCGGCTTGCGCCGGCTTTTTCGTACACAGCGATGTCGCGCAGGCGATCAGGCCAGGTCGCGGATCTTCGCGTTCAGGCGGCTCTTGTGGCGAGCGGCCTTGTTCTTGTGGATCAGGCCGCGGGCGGCGTAGCGGTCCATGACCGGCACGGCGACGGCGTAGGCCGTGACGGCCGCTGCCTTATCCTTGGCGTCGATCGCCTTGACGACCTTCTTCAGTGCGGAACGCACCATGGAACGCGCGCTGACGTTGCGCAGCCGGCGCTGCTCCGACTGACGCGCACGCTTCTTCGCGGACTTGATGTTGGCCAAGGTAAAGCTCCAGTGTTCGGTGGGTTTTAAAAAAGACACCCATTGTGGAGCCAAAACGAGGCTGCGTCAATAGGTTAGGGGCCGCGTGAACGACCCCTCGGGCGGAGGGCGCGACGCGCCCCGAAAAAACCAGAGGCGAGACTGTCCGCTGCCAGCCCGGCTTTGTCAAACTAGCGGTTTACCCCGGTACCCACGGCACGGATGAAAACCCCCAGCCTCCTTCGCGGCATGCTGTCCTTCAGCGGCATGACCATGGTCTCCCGCGTGCTCGGCCTGGTCCGCGACATGGCGATCAACGCCTCGTTCGGTGCCAATGCCGCCACCGACGCTTTCTGGGTCGCCTTCCGCATTCCCAATTTCATGCGTCGATTGTTCGCGGAGGGCTCGTTCTCCACGGCATTCGTCCCCGTGTTCACCGAGGTGAAGGAGACGCGCCCCCATGGCGATCTCAAGGCGCTGATGGCCCGTACCTCGGGGACCCTGGGCGGCGTGCTGCTGCTGGTCGTGGCGCTCGGCATCCTTTTCGCTCCCCAGGTCACCGCGCTGTTCTCCCCGGGCGCGGTGGATGCGCCGGAGAAGTTCGACCTCACGGTCAACCTCCTGCGCCTGACCTTTCCGTTCCTGCTCTTCGTCTCGCTCACGGCCCTGTGCGGGGGCGCGCTGAACAGCTTCCACCGATTCGGCCTGCCGGCGCTGACGCCGGTGATCCTCAACCTGTGCATGATCGCCGGCGCGCTGTGGCTGGCGCCGAAGCTGCACACGCCGATCATGGCGATGGGCTGGGCGATCCTCGTCGCGGGCGCGCTGCAGCTGCTCTTCCAGCTTCCGGCACTGCGCCAGCTCGACCTGCTGGCCCTCCCTCGCTGGGGTTGGAGCTCGCCCGACGTGCGCCGGATCATGGGCCTGATGGTGCCGACGCTGTTCGGCTCGTCGGTGGCGCAGATCAACCTGCTGCTCGATACCATCATCGCGTCGCTGCTGATCGCCGGCTCGCAGAGCTGGCTGTCGCAGGCCGACCGCTTCCTCGAGTTGCCGCTGGGCGTGTTCGGCGTGGCCCTGGGCACGGTGATCCTGCCCTCGCTCTCGCGCCACCACGTGGCCACCGACAAGGACGGTTTCTCCAAGGCCCTCGACTGGGGCCTGCGCACCGCGCTGCTGATCGCCGTGCCGGCGATGTTCGCGCTGATGATCCTCTCCGTGCCGCTGGTGGCGACGATCTTCCAGCATGGGCGCTTCACGGCCTTCGACACGAAGATGGCGTCGCTGTCGATCTCGGCGCTGAGCTTCGGTCTGCCGGCCTTCGCCCTGGTGAAAGTGGTGCTGCCCGCTTTCTACGCCCGCAAGGACACGAAGACGCCGGTGCGCGCGGGCGTCGCGTCCCTGGTGTTCAACATGGTCTTCAACGTGATCTTCCTCGCCCTGCTGTTCTTTCTCTGGGCCACGCCCGCGCAGAAGGCCGGCTCGTGGTTCGAGGCGCTTTCCGTCATTCCCGGCCTGCATATGGCGCTGGGCATGGCCAGTGCGCTGGCCAGCTACCTCAATCTCGCGCTGCTCTGGCGCTGGTTGGGCAAGGCGGGGGTCTACACCCTCCAGCCGGGCTGGAGCCGTCACCTGGTTCGTCTCGGTGCGGCCTGCGCGGCCATGGTGATCGTGCTGCTCGCGGGCCTGCACGTCTGGCCGGAATGGAGCGACGTCGAGAAGTGGGAGCGGGTCTGGCGCCTGGCCGTGCTGGTCGGTGCCGGCGGCGGGGCCTACCTGGCGGCGCTGTTCGCCATGGGATTCCGGTTGCGCGACCTGCGCGCGCGTTGAGAACCCGATGGCGGCACGTACGCCGCATTGTGCGGCGCAATGGGGCCGCTATACTGGCCCGATGGCTTTTATTCCGCATCGATCCCAGGACGCCCGCGCATGACCCTGCGACTCCATCGCGACGTCGACGGCCCCTGCCTCGCGCCCGAGGGCAGCATCGTCGCGATCGGCGCATTCGACGGACTTCACCTCGGGCACCAGGCGATCCTCGCCGAGGTGCGCCGCCGGGCCGGGGAACGTGGCCTAGCGCCCGCCGTGATCACCTTCGAGCCGTTGCCGCGCGCCTACTTCTCCGCCGACCCGGTGCCGCGCCTCTCGGGCATGCGGGAGAAGGCCGAGGGCATGGGCGCGGCGGGTATCCGCGAACTGCTCTCCCTGCGCTTCGACAAGGCGCTCACCGAGATGTCGGCCGAGGATTTCGTGCGCCGCGTGATCGTCGGCCGGATGGCCGCCCGCGAGGTGTGGGTGGGCGAGGATTTCCGCTTCGGCCATCGCCGCGGTGGCGACTTCGCGCTGCTGGGGCGCATGGGCGCCGAGCTGGGCTTCACCGCCCACGCGGTCGCACCCGTGGTCGTGGACGGCGAGCGCGTGTCCTCGTCGCGGGTGCGCGCCTTGCTCGCGGAAAGCCGCTTCGCCGACGCCGCCACGCTCCTGGGACGGCCCTTCGTCATCGACGGTCACGTCGAGCATGGCCAGCAGCTCGGCCGCACGCTGGGCTACCCCACGGCCAACGTGCACCTGCGTGAGCGCGTGAGCCCCATCCAGGGCATTTTCGCGGTGCGCATCGGCATCGGCGACGGTCCATGCAGCTGGCCCGGCGTGGCCAGCCTTGGGTTCCGGCCCACGGTGAACGAAGTGCGCGAACCCCTGCTCGAAGCCCACCTGTTCGATTTCTCCGGCGATCTCTACGGCCAGCGCATCGGCGTGGAATTCGTGCGGAAGCTCAGGGACGAAGCGAAGTTCGACGATCTCGACGCCCTCACGGTGCAGATGCGCCAGGACGAGATCGACGCGCGGCAGGCCCTTGGGATGAACCCCATTCTTGTCAATGCATGAGGCGCCTCGCGCCTTTTCGAGAAACCCACGGTTGCCAGCGATGACCCAGGACTACAAGCACACCATCAATCTGCCGCAGACCGCGTTCCCCATGCGCGGCGACCTGCCCAAGCGCGAGCCGGAATGGCTGGCCGGGTGGGAGCGCGTGGGCCGCTATGCGCAGATCCAGGAGAAGACCGCCGGCCGCGACAAGGTGTTCGTGCTGCACGACGGCCCGCCGTACGCCAATGGCGTCATCCACCTCGGCCACGCGGTCAACAAGGTGCTGAAAGACGTCGTGGTCAAGTCCAAGCTGATGGCTGGCTACCGCGCGCCCTACGTGCCGGGCTGGGATTGCCATGGCCTGCCCATCGAGATCGCCATCGAGAAGAAGTTCGGCAAGGCGGGCGACAAGCTCGACGCCGCCGCCTTCCGCCAGAAGTGCCGCGAATACGCGCTGGCGCAGATCGACCTGCAGCGCACCGACTTCAAGCGCCTGGGCGTGCTCGGCGACTGGGAAAAGCCGTATCGCACCCTCGATTTCACCTATGAGGCCGACATGATCCGCGCGCTCGCGCGCATCGTGGCCAACGGTCACGTGGTGCGCGGCGCCAAGCCGGTCTACTGGTGCTTCGATTGCGGTTCGGCGCTGGCCGAGGCGGAGATCGAATACGCCGAGCGTACCTCGCCGGCCGTCGACGTGGCCTACGACGCCGTCTATCCGAAGGACATCGGCGTCGACTTCGGCGTGGACGTCGGTGACGCCACCGTGGCCGTGCCCATCTGGACCACCACGCCGTGGACCTTGCCCTCCAGCCAGGCCGTGTCGCTCGGTGGCGACATCGAATATGCGCTGGTCGAAGGGCCGTCGCGCGACGGCCGTCGCGTGCTGCTGGTGATCGCCTCGGCGCTCGCCGAGAAGGCGCTCGCCCGTTATGGCGTCGAGTCGGTGAACGTGCTCGGCCGCGTGCAGGGCGCCGTGCTCGAGAACAAGCCGTTGCGCCACCCCTTCTACGACAAGCAGGTGCCGTTGATCCTCGGCGACCACGTGTCGGCCGACGACGGCACCGGTGCCGTGCACACCTCGCCCGACCATGGCGCGGAAGACTTCGCCGTGGGGCTGCATTACGGTATCGGCACGCTCAACTACGTGGACGGCCGCGGCGTCTACCGTCCCGAGGTGCCGTTCGTGGAGCCGGATACCGCGCTCGCCGGGCAGCACATCTGGAAGGCCAACGACGTCATCGTCGAGCTGCTGCGCTCGCGCGGCGTGCTGCTGGCCTTCGCCAAGCTCACCCACAGCTATCCGCATTGCTGGCGCCACAAGACGCCGGTCATCTATCGGGCCACGCCGCAGTGGTTCATCGGCATGGAACAGGCCGACCTGCGCCGCACCGCGCTCAGCTCGATCAAGAGCGTGCGCTGGGTGCCGGGTTGGGGCGAAGAGCGCATCGCGGGCATGGTCGACGGCCGTCCCGACTGGTGCATCTCGCGCCAGCGCACCTGGGGTGTGCCCATCACGCTGTTCGTCGACAAGGTCACCCACGAGCCGCATCCGGACTCCGTCGCGCTGATGGAGAAGGTGGCGCAGAAGGTGGCGCACGAAGGCATCGATGCGTGGTTCGCGCTCGATGCGCGCGAGCTGATCGGCGACGACGCCGATCGCTACGAAAAGGTGACCGACGTGCTCGACGTCTGGTTCGACTCCGGCGTGAGCCACTTCGCCGTGATCGGCGCCCGTCCCGAATTGCAGGCCGGCGAGGCCTCCGAATACAAGGTGATGTACCTGGAGGGTTCCGACCAGCATCGCGGCTGGTTCCAGTCGTCGCTGCTCACCTCGGCCGCCATCCATGGCCGGGCGCCGTACGACCACGTGCTCACCCACGGTTTCACCGTGGACGCGCAGGGCCGCAAGATGTCCAAGTCGCTGGGCAACGGCATCGAGCCCCAGGAGATCATGAAGACCCTGGGCGCCGACATCCTGCGCCTGTGGATCTGCTCCACCGACTATCGCAACGAGATGGCGCTGTCGGACGAAATCCTCAAGCGCGTGACGGACACCTACCGCCGCGTGCGCAACACGGCACGCTTCCTGCTCGGTAACCTCGACGGGTTCGACCCGGACAAGCACCTGCTCGCCACCGAGGCCTGCGTCGAACTCGACCGCTGGGCCGTGCAGCAGGCGGCCGACGTGCAGGCGGCGATCGTCGCGGCCTACGAGCGCTACGACTTCCCCGAGATCGTGCAGCGCGTGCAGAACTTCTGCACCAACGAACTGGGCGCGCTGTATCTCGACGTCACGAAGGATCGCCTCTACACGATGCCGACCGACAGCCGCGGTCGTCGCAGCGCGCAGAGCGCCATGTATCGCATCGCGGAGGCGATGGTGCGCTGGATCGCGCCGATCATGAGCTTCACGGCCGAGGAGATCTGGCAGCAGTTGCCCGGCACGCGCGAGGAATCGGTGCTGTTCGAGACCTTCTACGACGGCCTCGACGTACGCCAGGATGCGGACGCCCGCGCCTGGTGGAGCCACCTGCTGGCGATTCGCGATACCGCGTCCCGCGTGCTCGAGGGAATGCGCAAGGCCGGCCAGATCGGCGCGTCGCTCGACGCCACGCTGACCGTCCATGCGGATCTTCCCACGCAGACGGCGCTGGCCGAGTCGGCGAGCGAGTTGCGGTTCTTCTTCATCACCTCCGACGTGGTGCTGGCCCCCCTCGACGGCCGTCCGGCATCGGCGGAACGCGTGGAGGTCGACGGTGCCGAGGTTTACGTCTCGGCCAGCGTCAACGACGACACCAAGTGCGTTCGTTGCTGGCACCACCGTCCGGACGTCGGCGTCGAGCCCGCCCATCCGGAGATCTGTGGCCGCTGCGTCGAGAACGTGGTGGGGCAGGGCGAAGACCGCCGCTGGTTCTGATCGGCGACGACCACCCGTGGCCCGTGCCGCCCGAGCGGCGCGGGCCGACTCCACCTTCGATGGCCTGACCGAATGACCGTACGCCCCAAACCCAACGCGCTGTCCTGGCTGTGGCTCGCCGCCGCCATGATCGTGCTCGACCAGCTCACCAAGTGGTGGGCGTTGACGTCCCTGCAGCCCGCCGAAACCCCGCATCCGGTGATCCCGGGCCTGCTCAACTGGACCCTCACCTTCAATACGGGCGCCGCGTTCAGCTTCCTGGCCGACAGTGCCGGTTGGCAGCGTTGGTTCTTCGCCCTGCTGGCGGTGGGCATCAGCGCCGTCCTCAGCGTCTGGCTCGCCCGTACCCCGCGCGGCGACTGGCGCACGGCCTTGCCCCTGGCCCTCATCGTCGGCGGTGCCCTGGGCAATCTCATCGATCGCCTGCACGCGGCGAAGGTGACCGATTTCATCCAGGTGTTCATCGGCAGCTACCCGTTCCCCGTCTTCAACGTGGCCGATTCGGCCATCAGCGTGGGGGCGGTGGCGCTGATCGTGTTCAGCCTGTTTTCCGGTTCGCAGAAGGCGCCCTGATCGAACCATCCGCTCCGTAGGTTCGCGGACTCGGTCCGCTCCCACCCCTCCGGTAGCCAAGATGTCGAAAGCTGGCCGGTAGCCGGGCTCTCGAAAACCCGCCTACCACAGGGGTGGGAGCCGATCGCATCGGCGAACGGAGTGCCGAATCCTTCGGCCTGCAGGCGGGTCTCCACCATGCGATAATCCGCAGGCAACCCACCCAGCGGCCCCGCGAGGCCGCCACGAGGCCCCCTTGGACATCCTCCTCGCCAATCCCCGCGGCTTCTGTGCCGGTGTCGACCGCGCCATCGCCATCGTCGATCGCGCGCTCGAGTCGTACGGCGCGCCGATCTACGTGCGCCATGAAGTCGTGCACAACCGCTACGTGGTCGAGCGCCTGCGCGCCGACGGCGCCGTGTTCGTCGAGGAACTCGACGAGGTGCCCGACGGCTCCACGGTGATCTTCAGCGCCCACGGCGTGCCCAAGTCGGTGCGCGAAGAGGCCGACCGCCGCCGTCTCAACGTGTTCGATGCCACGTGCCCCCTGGTCACCAAGGTGCACATGGAAGTGGCCCGCCTGGGCCGCGCCGGTTACGACGTGATCCTGATCGGCCACGATGGCCATCCCGAGGTGGAAGGCACCATGGGGCAGTGGAATCCCGCCAATCCGGGCAACATCTATCTCGTGGAATCGGTGGACGACGTCGCTGCGTTGGTGCCCTCGCAGCCGGACAAGCTCGCCTTCGTCACGCAGACCACGCTGTCGGTGGACGACACCATCGCCATCATCAAGGCATTGCGCGCGAAGTTCGCCGCCATCGAAGGCCCGCGCAAGGACGACATCTGCTACGCCACGCAGAACCGCCAGGACGCCGTGCGCCGCCTCGCCGAAGCGGTGGACCTGGTGCTCGTGGTCGGCTCGGTCAACAGTTCCAACTCCAACCGCCTGCGCGAACTGGCCGAGAAGCAGGGCGTCACCGCCCATCTCATCGACGGCGCCGAGCACATCGAAAAAGCCTGGATCGACGGCAAGGCCCGTATTGGCGTCACCGCCGGCGCGTCCGCGCCCGAGAAGCTCGTGCAGGAAGTCATCGCCCGCCTGCAATCCTGGGGCGCCGGCACGGTACGCGAGCTGGACGGCGAAGCCGAGAACATCACCTTCGCCCTGCCCAAGGAGCTGCGCCTGGCGAGCTGAAGGCTTGCGCCCGGGCTCCGGCTTACCTACAATTCCGCCTCTCGCCGGAATAGCTCAGTTGGTAGAGCGCGTCATTCGTAATGATGAGGTCGTAGGTTCGATTCCTATTTCCGGCACCAGATACCCGTCCAAGGCCGTCCACACGAGTCCATGAGACGCATCGAAACCCGCTGAAAAGCGGGTTTTTTTGTGCCCGCGCGTCCATGCCTGTCCACCGGCATCCATCCCGGTGCGTGAACAAGGCTGCCGCATGGCGCGCCGCAGGTGCCGAGGCCCGCCGCTCAAGCGCCGTGCGTTCCGCCACCGTCGCGTCACGGTCTTGCCACCTTGTCACAAACGCGGGCCTTGGATCGTCAAGCTATGGATCGGCCGGCATGCTGCCGGACGACGGCTCGCTTTGAACAGGATCTGGACGATGAATCGCGCTAACTGGTTTGCCGTTTCCCCCGACGGCGCTAAAGCATTGGGTGGACTGCATCACTTCGTGACCACCGGCACGGCGCTGCCGCCCAAGCTGATCCACCTGGTGTTTCTCCGCGTATCGCAGATCAATGGATGCGCGCACTGCATCGACATCCATACCCGGGATCTCGTCAAGGCGGGTATGTCGATCGAAACCGTCGTGCTGGTGCCGGTCTGGCACGAGGCCGCGTATCTGTTCACGGATCAGGAGCGCGCCGCGCTGGCGTGGGCCGAAGAGGTGACGCGCGTCGGGGAAACGCATGCTTCCGACGCGGCCTACGCCGCAGCGGCCGACGCCTTCTCCGAAAAGGACCTGGTCGACCTGACCCTCACCGTCGCGGCCATGAATGCCATCAACCGCATGGGTATCAGTTTTCGTCTGAAACCCCGCGCCAAGGCAGACAACTGACGTCGCTGGGTGTCCGCACCCGTCCGCTCGTCCGGGCTGGGCTCGCTCGCCTCGCTAGGCGGCGGCCGGCAACAGCGGCCTGGTCGTCGGCTTACGCTGCCATCCGGACATGCGCGCCGAGGTAGCGCAAGCCGATCGAAAGAGCCATGTCGTAACCCGCCATGGCGTTGCCCGGCACCACGACGCTGACCAGCGACGGGTGTCCGGGAACCAGTGTCGACGCATCCGACTGGTCGCTGCCGTCGTGGATTTCGATATAGGGCACGTCGAGCGAGGCGAGCGCGTGGCGCAGTGGCGCCACGTCACTTTCGGGAACCTCGGCGGCGTCGACATCGAGAAGCACGAGGTCCGCGTGGTCGACCGGCGATCGATCGAGATGGCCGGTCAACTCCACGAAATCCTGGCAGGGCCGCCAGAGCAGGTCGACACCGGCGGCCTGGGCCCGTTCCCAGAGTTTCCACATGGCATCGTCGGCGATCGGGGGAGTGAGGGAGGAGGCATCGTGACGCGGACCGGTGATGACGACGATCGACATCGTGGCAACTCGTGGGGAAGGGGCGCCAGTATCCCGGCGATTCCCGTAAAAAAGCTGCACGCCCCGGGCGCTTTTCGGGTAATGACCGCGTAAACATTCGCGAACGTGTGCAGCGGTGTCCGGTGGTGCTAATTTGCCCGCTTTCCAAGGAGGTCACATGGAGCCGCAAGACACGACCCTTACCACGACCCGGCTTCGCCTGGATCGTCTCGTCCCCGCCGACGCCCCCGGGCTGTTCGCCTACCGTGGCGACGATGCCGTGGCTCGCTACCAGGGATGGCGTCCGGTGGACGAGGCCGAGGCCGCGCGCTTCATCGACGAGCAGTCCCGGCTGGCGTTCCACACCCCGGATAGCTGGGCGCAGCTGGCGATCCGCGATCGCTCGACGGGTGAACTGCTGGGCGACCTCGGCGTGCATTTCCCGGCGGACAAGCAGTCACCCATCGAGTTCGGGATATCGCTCCGCCCGGATCGCCGGGGGAAGGGTTATGCCCGCGAGGCCATGAGCACCGTGCTCGATCTGGCGTTCAACGAGTGGGGGTATCGCCGCACCGTCGGCTCGGTGGATCCGCGCAACGTGGCGAGCATCGCCCTGCTGGAGTCGCTGGGTTATCGCCGGGAAGCGCATCATGTGGAAGCCTACTTTTTCCGCGGCGAGTGGGTCGACGACGTGATCTACGCGATGCTCGACCGGGAGTGGCGTTCCACCGCTACGCGGTGAGCCGGTCGTCGCGACATGCCAAGCGTGCGCTGAATCGGCAGTCGGCCCCGGTTTGCACATCGCCTTCATCGCGGGGGTGCCACATACGTCGGTCGGCCCCCGCGACGGCGAACGATGAGCGAGCGTTACCTGAAAATCTATGTCGTGCATCCACCCGAACCCGGCGCGGAGTGGGCCGTGCGCGTCGATGCCGAGAAGCCGGTCCGCTTCGCCGCTGAAAAGCAGGCGTTGGCCTATGCCTTGAAACAGGCTCGAGCCAGGCACCGGCCGGGGCTGACGGTGGATCTGAGGGTGGAAGACGACCACGGGCACTGGCGGTCGATGGCGCTTTGACGCGAGGGAAGCACGGACTCGCCGATTCAGGCCGCCGCGGCCAAGCGCGCCAAGGCGCCCGCCTTGGGCGGCGAAAGGTGGCCCAGGGGGGCATCGGGGATGAAGCGCCAATCGCCAAGGCGCCGGGGAACCCAGTGCGGCGTCGACTCACGCAACCCGCGGATCGCGTCTTCCGGCGTCTCGTAACGGCCTACTTCCTGCGCACCTTGCAGGGCGCGCCAGCGGTGGCCGTGGCGAACGATTCGGAACGGAACTTCGGCGGCGGTATAAACGTATTGCGCGATCACGGTACGACTCTCCTTTCAAGCCCGGGAATTCTGGCCGGGAGTTCGTGACCGCTGTGTTATCCCGACACTACCCTGACGTGTCGGCGTTCAGCGTCGTGTACGGGGTGACAAGGCCGACGCCGCGTTAGCCGCTCGTCGGGAAAATCCGACCGCATGTCGGCCTTGGCCCCGCTGCGATCGCGTGTTCGGTTAAATTCCAGCCTGTGGGACCATAGGCAGGGGAATCAGGGTGAATTGCATGTCATCGCCGCGCGCGCAGCGGGGCGTATCGCTCATCGAAGTGCTCATGGCCGTGCTGATCTTCACGATCGGCCTGATCGGCCTGGGTGGCCTTCTGATCACCGCTACGCGGGCCAATACCACGGCCTACGTACGCACCCAGGTGACCTTCCTCGCCAGCAGCATGGCCGATCGCATGCGGGCCAACCCCATGGGGCTGTGGAAAAACAGCTACGACAGCGACAAATACCCCATCTCAGGCACGGCACCGGCCTGCGACGCGGCGACGGGTTGCGCCCCCGGCGACGTTGCCCTTCGCGACCAGATCCTGTGGAGCCAGCAACTGAAGGCGACGCTGCCTGCGCTGGGCAAGACATCGATCAAATGCGTCAAGTCGTCCAGCTTCGATCCGACAGCGCAATATGGGCTCCGTCCGCCGTATAGCGGCACCTGCACCATGTCTATCACCTGGGCCGAGCGTGGTGTGGCCACCGGGGGGGGCGACGACAACACCGGTTCCAACAATCTTCAGTCCTTCACCTGGGTATTCGAGCCATGAGCCAGCCACGCATTGTCCGTCGCCAGCGTGGCGTTACCCTGGTCGAGCTGATGGTGGCGATGGTGCTTGGGCTCATCGTGGCCGGCGGAATCGTCACGCTGTTTCTGTCGACTTCCTCGAGCAACCGGGCGCAGACCCAGATGGCTCGCTTGCAGGAAGAGGGGCGTTATGCCATCACCCGCATCAGCGCCGATCTGAAGATGGCTGGGGCTCAGTACTGCAACAGCACCGGAGGCATCGCCACCACCGGCACCTCCGGCGTCTCGCTGGACGGGCTGCGCGCGCCTCGCGTGCTGGCCAATAACCTGACCTTCCCCCAGAACACGACGCCGTGGGGCGGCTCGTATCCGGCCAAACCCACGGCCAGCTATTACCTGCCGTCGTTCTTCTTCATGCGAGGGTTCCAGTGCACCAAGACGGCGTGCACGCCGAGCAGTCCGCCGACGGCGGCGAACGGGGTTCCCGCGATGGGCACGGCGGTCGGTTCGCGAGTCGTCGGTGCGGCCGTCCTGCAACTGCGCTACGTCGATTCCGGTCGCGGTTGGGCGATCGGCGGTGCCAGCCAGATCGTCGCCAACAACGACGGAACGATCGCTAATATCGCCATATCCAGGCGACCGGAAGAGCCCGACCTCACAGGCATCAATTCCGCCGGCGAAATGATGATGCTGGCCGATTGTTCCTCATCGCAGATATTCCAGACCACGGGCAATCCGACCTTCGTTCCCGCGGGCAGCACCGTGAACTTCGAGCAGCCGAAAGCCCTGAAGCCGCAATCGGCACCGAAGCTGTTTCGCGTGAGCACCGACTTCCGCACCGTCACCTACTTCCTGCAGGTGGTCAGCGACGACGGTACCGCCACGGGAACCAAGACAGGTGCGTTGATGCGTTGCGACAGCACCGTCGGCAGCACGTGCCAGGAGCTGGTCCGTGGCGTGGAGCGGCTGGACTTCAACTACGGAGTGGAGGACCAGAACGGTTTCCTGCACTACCTTTCGGCCGCCGACGTCGATTCCCGTGCGGGCTCCACCATTCCTTGTCCGGCGGGCGCGAAGGATTCCACGTCCACCGACATGGGCTGCCTATGGCGTGCCCTGAAAACGGTGGAAGTGAACATCCTGATGGATGGGCAGGCGCCACTTTATACGTTGCAGGCCCCCGACCTGGTCTACGCCTATTCGCCCGAGGGCAACTCGACGCCGAAGGCACCGGACGCACGCGGTGCGAATGGCATTTCGCCGTCCGACCAGGGTTTCGCCTTGCCGATGCTTCGCCGCCAGTTCAGCACGGTGGTGATGATGCGTAACTACAACCCGTGACGCGGGAGACGATGCCATGAACCGAAATCCTGCTCTCCTTCGATATGCCCAAGCCAAGCCACAGCGTGGCGTGGTTCTCGTCACCGCTTTGATTTTTCTCCTGTTGATTACGATCCTCGCGGTCAGCGCATCGGGGACCTCGCTGCTCCAGCAGAAGCTGGCGGGCGGCCTGCGCAACGCGCAGCTGGCCGAATGGAGCGCGGAATCCGCCCTGCGCGGCGCGGAATGGCGTCTTTGGCTGGCCAGTTCGGATACGTCCACGCGCATGATCTGCGGCACGAGCAGCCTTGCCACGTGCTACCCGTATTCGCCGGACCCCGTCGCCGCGGTGAAGAATTTCCGTAACTCGTCGGGCTGGGTCATCGAGGGCGCCGTCGAGTACAAGCCGGTCAACTTCAAGGACGTTTCCTCCGACAAGACGTTCGCGCTGAAGAACAACCCCTACTACATCATCGAAGATATGGGTATCGAGACGCCGCAGGGGGCGGGGCAGCAGGCCGAGTCGGGGGCCACCGGGGCAAGGGGCGCGGGATATACGGCCGTCGTCCGGCATATCTACCGGATCACCGCCCGGGGCATGGGCAACAACGACAACGCGATTCGCGTCTTCGAAACCACCTTCGCCGCCAAGGCCAACTGAACCATGAAAGTCCTTTCCACCTATTCACGGATCGGTACCGGCCTCGTGGCGATGGTGTTGTGCCTGGTCGGCGGCTCGTCCGTCCCCACGCAAGCGCAGACCGCCGCCAAGTACTACACGGTGGATCTCAGTACCGCGACGCCGGATCTCACCGTGGCGGTTTCGCCGAACATCGCCGTCACCTTCGACGATTCGGGTTCCATGGGCTCCACGGCGTTACCGGACACGCTCGATAACACGCAGGGTTCGCGGTACTACTATTCGTCCGCGACCAATTCCCAATACTTCAACCCATCGATCACGTATACGCCGCCGCTGGCGGCAGACGGTCTTTCTCGTTTCCCCGACTCGTCGTATACCAAGGCCTGGCGCGACGGCATCTGCGCCAATACCACGGCGACCAATTGCAGCGGGACCAAGGATCTTTCGAAGTCTTTCAATAGCGACTTCGGCAACAACACCTCGTCAGGCATACAGGCCGACGATACGGCACAGTTTGCCATTCCCAACTATGCCAACGGGGGGGTAAATCCCACCAAGAACAGGGACGGGACGGTGAACAATGACGGGAAGGTCGGCACTGCGGGCGGATTCTACTGGACCTGCCCCACGCCGAATTCCGATACTGGATGCACGATCACGCTGATCAACAATGCTGATGACGCGACCAAGAAGAACTTCGCCAATTGGTATTCCTACTATCGTACACGTAACCTGATGACGCGCTCCGCCATCGCGGATGTCTTTGGCGGCCTCGGCAATAGCATCAGGGTGGTGTATCAAAACCTGAACGACACCAATTACTGGTTGTCGCCGGGCACCACGACGTTCGATGCCTTCAAAGGCACGGCTCGTTCCTCGTTCTTTACCTGGCTCTACCAGGTGGGGGCGAGTGGCGGCACGCCTACGCGCGTTGCGATCGATCGCGTAGGCAAGCTCTTCATGTCGGGCGCCGATTCGAAAGTCAACAAGACGAACCTGAACCCTTATTGGGAACCTAACGTGGGTCCGAATTCCTCGGGCCTGGAGTTGAGCTGCCGCTTGAACTACAGCCTGCTGGTGACCGATGGTTACTGGAATGGTGGCGACCCCGGGGCGAAGACGCCCACCACGCGTAGTGCCATCAACCTTCCGGACGGCACGGCCTATACCGGCCAGAATTCCGACAAGACCAGTGTCATCTATTCGAACGTTCCGGATGGCGTGTATTACACGACGAACAGGGGCGTTACCACGGCGCATCCTTATTCGTCCCTGTCGGACCTCACCTTCTATTACTGGGCGACGAATTTGCGGCCTGATTTCACCCGCAACGGTACCGCCAAGCTGGACGTTCCCCCCTCGTTCGTCGACTACACCGATCAGAATAACGCCCCGGTGAACTGGGACGGCACGGGAAAGCCCCCGCGGTCGCTCTACTTCAACCCGAAGAACGACCCGGCCACGTGGCCGCATGTGGTCCAGTACATGATCGCGTTGGGCATCAATGGTTCGCTTGCGTTCCCGGGTGACTACAACAATCTGCGTAGCGGGGCCAAGTCGTGGCCCATGCCGACCGGCACGGGCAACGGTGACCTGACCGACATCGACGATACCTGGCATGCGGCGATCAACAGTCGTGGGCAATATTTCAGCGCGCGGGATCCCGCAGCGTTGTCCAATGCGCTCAACCAGTTGCTCAGCCGCATCATCGCGCGCACCACGTCGACCGTCGCGGGTGCCTTGAGCAGTACGGTGTTGACGGGCAACGGCGTGACGTACCAGACCGGTTTCGACAGTTCGAATTACAGCGGTTCGCTGGTGGCGAACGTGGTCGATACCCTCGGCAACATCGGCAGGCAATTGTGGAGCGCGGGCGAATTGCTGACCGCGCGAGCGAAGGCGGGCGACACCCGCGTCATCATCACCAGTTCCGCGCCGGCCGCAGGCAAGGGAACGGCATTCCGTTGGGCGAACATCGGTAGTGCGCTGAAGGCGGCCACCACGGCGACGGACGGTACTACCCCGTTCGACGACAGCAACAAGAGCACGCTCGGGCCGGACAAGCTGGCTTATCTTCGTGGCGATTCGAGCAAGGAGGGCACCAATTTCCGTCGCCGTACGTCGACCCTGGGTGCGATCATCAATTCGCAGTCGGTCTACGTGTCATTCCCCGCCAGCGGCTACAGCGACAGTTTCCCGACGGGCGCGCCGGAGGCCGAGCTCGGCAACGACGGTACGCTCAAGTACAGTTACGAGAAGTTCGTGACGGACCATGCCAACCGTGCGCCGACGATCTATGTGGGCGCCAACGACGGCATGCTGCATGCATTCGACGCCACGACGAGCTCGACCCCTGCGGGCTCGGTGGACGTGACCCCATCCCCGGGAGCGGAGCGTTGGGCCTATGTTCCCTATACAGTGTTCGACAAGCTCGACTACCTGACGCCGAAGTCGGATTTCACATTCATTCCCACGGTGGATGCCACGCCCGTGTACCGCGACGTCTTTTTCAGCGCGGGTACGAAGGGCTGGCACAGCATCCTCGTTGGAGGCCTTCGCCTGGGGGGGCGTGGCGTGTACGCGCTCGATATCACCGACGCTTCGGCCAGCGAGGCCAACGCGGGAAGTAAGGTCCTCTGGGAGTTCAACAACACCACCACGCAAGACGGCAATGCGGTGGGGGCGAACCTCGGCTATACCTATGGTCGCCCCAACATCGGTCGCCTGGCGAACGGGAAGTGGGTGGTACTGGTGCCCTCGGGTTACTTTCCGAGCAACACCTCCAGCGCGCCCTACAAAAAGTACGACAAGGATGCGGCTTCCCAGCGCACGCAGAGCTCGCTGTTCGTGCTCGATGCGCAGACGGGGGCCGTGATCAAGGAGCTGGTCACGCCCAAGACGGTATCGGGCATCAGCGGTAACGTGGTGAGCTACGGCCTGACCTCGCCTGTGCTCGGCGACTACAACAGCGACCAGATCGACGATGTAGCGTTCGCTGGCGACCTGAACGGAAATCTTTGGCGATTCGATCTTTCCGACGCGGATCCCAACAAGTGGTCGGTGTCGCTCGCGTTCTATTCGTCCAGCCAAGGAACGCGGCCCATCACGGTCATGCCCCGCCTGTTCGCGGATCCGACGTCCCAGTTCTTCATGGTGGTGTTCGGTACGGGCAAGTACCTGGGCGGTTCCGACAATACGGCCGACAATTCGTCGGGAGTGCAGTACGTTTACGGCATTCGCGATCGTGGGCCGGGCAACGCCTCCCCGGTCATCGAGGGTACGACGCCGATGATCGAGCAGACGATGACCGAGTCCAACGACATTCGCGGCCTGACGAACAAGGCCGTGGGCGTCGCCGATGCCAACGGTAAGGCCATCGGCGGTTGGTTCATCAAATTGTTCACGGGAACGGCAAGCAACCAGACCAACAAGGGTGAACGCGTGGTCGTGGATGCGACCGCGCTGTTCGACAGCGGTCGCGCCATCATCGCCACGCTCATTCCGGGGAGCAGCGACCCGTGCTCACCCGTTCGAAAGGGCGCCGTCCTGGTGATCGACGCCGCAACCGGCGGCGCGGCCAGCGGCGTCAATTTCGGTACCGCGAGCCTGGGGTCCGGGTATTCCCAGGCAGGCATTCGGGTAAGCAACGTACCGGTGACGGGTGGCCTTCCCGCCGCGACGGGACTGGGCGGCGGGAGCATCGCCATCCCGGGCCTCACCACCGGCGACGGAAGCGGTAACGCCAATAAGGCGCTGCCGTCCCTGGGCGATGCGGTCTGGCGTCGCCGCTCCTGGCGGGAGTTGAACAATGCCTATTGAGCTGAGGACTGAACGCATGCGCCGCCCCCATGTCTCGGGTTTCACCCTCATCGAGCTGATGATCGTGGTGGCGGTGATCGCCGTGCTCACGATGATCGCCTTGCCCTCGTACACCAAATACACCTTCAGGGCACGTCGTGCCGAAGGCCAGGAGCTGCTTCTGCGCACGGCGACGGCACAGGAGCGTTACTACTCGACCTACAACACCTACGCGGGAAGCCTTACGACCGACCTCAAGTTCGCTTCCGATACGAGCACCAACGGCTATTACAAGGTCACGGTGGCGCCCTTGGGCGGCGCATTGACGAGCGGCTACGTCCTTACCGCGTCGGCGCAGCTGACCCAGGCCGGCGACGCATGCAAGAACCTCACGCTGGATTCGAACGGCACGAAGTCGCAGACCGGCACGACGACGAACGGGCGGTGCTGGTGATGGGCCGCCGGCGGATCGTGACGGGGTTCTCCGTCCTCGAACTGATGATGACGGTCATGATCATGGCGGCGTTGCTCGCCATCGCCGTTCCCGCCTGGCGGACCGTCGTGCGCCGCAACTACGTCAGCACCACGGTCAACAACCTCGTCGCCGACATGCAATACGCCCGTTCGGAAGCCGCCAGCCGACACCAGTTCGTATCGATCTGCCGCAGCGTCAGCGGCACCGGGTGCGACGTCGGCGGAGTGAACTACGACGCCGGGTATATCGTTTACGTCTATAACGCCGCCGCCAACGGTGCCAACCAATCTTTCGGCGCGGTGTCGGGCCTGACCCTGCTGCGCCGGGTGCCGGCCCTGCCGGATGTCTCCATCCAGGCGACCGACGGCAACGTCATCACCTTCGGGCAGACAGGTTCGCCGATCGCCAACGGGTCGCGTACCGCGCTTACCATGGTGGTCTGTGCACGTAGCAAGAGCGGGGCGACCGACGTGGGCCAGAATACGACCACGACGCCGGGCGCGCGGATCTCCCTCGGGGTATCGGGCTCGATCGCCAGCTCGAAGCTGGCGGCTGGTGCGGCTTGCACGGCCAGCTAGGCCATGTTGACGGCCTCCTTTCCCATCCATATAATGGCGCGCTCGATGGGCGGTTAGCTCAGCGGTAGAGCACTGCCTTCACACGGCAGGTGTCACAAGTTCGATCCTTGTACCGCCCACCATCGAATTAGCCCTGTTAGACAGGGACTTAAAAGGGAATCCATAGCGGGTTCCCTTTTTTGTTGCCGTCGAGAACGTGCACAACTTACCCCGGTCGTTCACAGCGTGCAATGTGCACGGACCTGACGACCCTCTGAGCATGCACAGCTAGATTTGTGCACAGCCTCGACTAACCCATTGATCCGTCTATAGGTAGCCCTGCCTAGTTGAGGCAAGGGACACACTGCGTGTGCCCTTCGGCTAGCGCCTCAGCATCTACCGCTGAGCTAACCGCCCATCGAGAGAGGTAGCTGACGCCTCCGGCACTCGACCGTCCTGGCTGATTCTGTGACGACCCTTAGAGGGGTGGCCCCGGGGGACGGGGGTATGCCTACTTATATGCAACGCAGGTACAATTTTTCTCGGGGAAATGCCAAGAGGGCAGGGGATGAAAAAGATTGCATTGGCTGCTGTGGCCTGCATAGTTGTGTCTGGATGCTCGGTGCCCAGGTCGGTAAAAGAGGGTGGACCTCTTGCGGGGCAGGCTGTCAGTTCTCAGAAAAAGGTGCTTGTTCTCTCTGTGACCGATGGTCAGGAGAAAGGACAAGACCCTGCAATTGGAAGCGGGCAAGCTGTCGTCGCATCAGTCAGAAAATATCTGACCATGCACGGCATCCCTATGTCGGTATCTTCGTCTGCTAACACTGACCAAGGTATTGTTGAGGCTGATGCTCAAGGCTTCGATTATGTGCTCAAGCCAACCATCATCCTATGGGAAGATAACGCTACTGCATGGTCAGGCAATGGAGACAAACTTAGTATCTCCATGGAACTCTTCGATGCACGCACTCATCAACTTGTAGCAGCATCAACTCATAAGCGTGTAGCTACAGGTGCAACCTTCGTCGGTGGCTCTCCTGATCGATTTATTGATGAAGTGAGCAATGGTGCGCTTGGGAAGATTTACGGATGGAGCGAAGCCAAGTGACGAAGCCATTTGCTTGGACCTGTCCGTACTGTCAGCAGAACGCAACGATTACATCTAGCAATTTTGAAGAGCAGCTTATACCTCTCAATAAAGATGGAAAGCATGGTCTTCTAGGATTTAGCCTGGCTTACATAGTTTGTCCGAATTCTGACTGCAAAGAATATGAGCTTCTAGCTTGTCTTAACCGCGCACGATATAACCCTAGGCTCGAAACATTTGGCGGAGAGCTTAGCATATGGAATTTGCGACCTGAATCCAGTGCGAAGCCAATGCCTTCATATGTGCCGTCTGCAATCGTTGAGGATTACAAAGAGGCTTGTCTAGTACGAAATCTTAGCCCCAAGGCATCCGCAACGCTGGCCCGTAGATGCTTGCAAGGAATTATTCGTGACTTTCATCAAGTCAAGCCTGCGAATCTTTTCAACGAAATAAACGAGATCAAGGACAAGGTCGATGCGGTAACTTGGGCAGGAATCGATGCTGTGCGTAAGGTTGGAAATATCGGTGCACACATGGAGAAGGATGTAGACGTCATAATTGATGTCGAGCCCGAGGAAGCCCAGCTTCTGATTGGCCTAATCGAGACCCTTATCAAAGAATGGTACGTGGCTCGGCATGATCGCAAACAGGCGATGGATGCATTGGTGAAGCTTGCTGCTGATAAGGATGCCGCCAAGAAGCCTCAGACTTCCTCCTGATTGACAGGGCCATGAGCGGGTGTAAGATCTCGCTCCACGGCAAACAGGCCAGCCCCTCAAGGGCAAACCGTAGGTGGCCTAGGGTCATCAGGTGGTGGTGAGCTAGACAGCTTGGGTGAGCCCAGGTGATCTATGTGAGCTGCCACTTCCCCCGCACAGGGTCTAAAGGTGCAGACCTTGACAGCCGGTGAGTAGGCGTCGCCTCTATATGGCAAGAGGTTGAAGGTTCTGCCATCGGTCCACCCATGCCGAACATGGGTCATAGCTGACACGCAATGTGTCCCTATGCTTAGAAGTCTTTCTAGACGCCCAAGGGGAGGGTACGTCGATGAAGTGGCTAGACTTAGTTGTACGCCTGATGCTACCTCTATCCATCGCATTTGCTGCTTGGATGTACTACGAAGCCAACACTATAGAGTACAGAGGCTGTGTCGAGGCGTTGAATAGCGTCAACAAGAATCCGCTCGCACCTAAGCTAATCTGCTCCACGCGATTGCATCAAGGCGCGACTTGATGGAGCGATATCAAGCATTGGTTGCTGGATTGCTTGCGATTGTGTTGCAGCTCATCTTCGCATACATCGGGGTACTTATGATTGCTTCATTCGCGAGAGACGTATGGTTGACTGTCAGCGAATGGTTCTGAACTGCACGGGAGTAGGCGTCAGAAGGTCTTGTCACCATCACCATCAAAATAAATAACTATTTGACGACACTAAGCGGTACATGACTTGCTAAACGAGCAACGTCATCCGCATATTCGTTAGCAATCTTTGCCTCAATGGCGATATGTCGCTGTACTTCTGACTTGGGAGGGCGACCCACTGGTCGCGAGTGTCCTGTTACGCGTAGAAGTTCTTTGACAGCGGCTACATTTTCTTCTTCCATACTCTTCTTGAGAACCTCTAGGGCTCTGTCTTGCCAGTAGAGTCGATGCTCTCTATCCCATCCTTGATCTTCCGCATATGTATCTAAGCTAATCAGGCTAACGCCCCATCGCTTTGCTAGGTCGCTATGAGAGTACGCCTCAATATAGGCTTGTTTACCATCCTCTGGAATCGACATAGTTTGTCTCCTTATAGTTAACTGTTGGTCCTGTGTAGCGGAGCTACCCAGGTGTTAAGAGCAAAGGCAAGAGCTAGCCTATGTCGATACATAAGGAATCAATGCTCTTGCTCTTGATCTTCTTCTTTATGCGTGCTTTTGATGACGCTCTTGATTTGCCAGCTATGCTGGCGGTGCTCTTGATCTTCTTGGCCGTGGGCCAAGGTGGACACTTGGTAATGCCCACCCATGGCTTAGGTTGGCTCTCGTTGAGAGCACTCCCTAGCTGAGCCTCTCCCTCAGAGAGGTGGCTCTAGGTATCGGCTAAGCATCAGGTGGGTCTAACTGAGCGGGTGCTCAGATTCCACCAAGGAAGTGAGTGTTCACGTTTCTACTAAATATTACTTAGTAGGAAAATGAACATGTTATCGGAGGAGCTTGTTGACCTTGCCTAGGCTAACGTCCAGCCGACTGGCAATGGCTCGCTGAGACATACCCTCAGCCTTGAGCGTCCTAGCTTGCGAAGCTAGGTTCTCACGCTCAATGCCTCTGTCAGCCTTCTTCTCCGTAGGGGCTTGCTCAGGAGGCTCAATCATCAAGCTAGTGTCGATGATGCAGGCTCCATCAAAGTCCCTCATAAGCCTTCTGGCTTGGGTGTAGCTGGTAACGATGTGGTAGGTGGTATCAGAGGTATCCTCGTCCCTAACCATCGTCCGATGGGAGAACTGGATGAGTTGGTCACCCTCTCTCTCCCACCTCATAGCATCCCGACCTTCCTGTAGTGGAATACCCATCTTCTCAATGATGCGCTTAGCGGGTCCAAGCTCATCAGGTGAAGGGTTGCCATGAAGCATATGGATGGAGACCTTGCGGTCTCTCCATTGATTCAACCCTCTGGTATCGAACGGAGTTCGTTCTACGTTGGCGGGTAGGGCAGGCCTGCACCATTCGTGACTAGCGAAGATGGCTCGAGCGTCACCGACGAACGCTAACGCTGTATTTAAGACATGCTGACCAAAGCAATCCTTGGTCCACTCCTTAGCCCTTGATCCGTCAGGAAGAGTGAGCAACATGCTCTTGGAGATGTATGCCCCTTCATTGTCCCTGACTAGGGGAAGGATCACAGGTAGACCATTTCGCTCAGACCGTCTCTTGTTTACCCGAAGGGTGAAGGCCTTACGGTGTAGGTGTCGAGCTACCAAGCTACGTTCGACGTTTGCTCCCATGAGCGTAACCGTATCTGCATAGGAGAAAGGCTTGGTGTAATCAGTGAATCCCTCAACAGAGATTCTCACTACGTCTTTACCCTTATCGTTCTTCTTAGGTACAGCCGTCGCTGTCTTAGTCTGACTAAGCATGGCATCCAGAACTAACAAGAGCGTCTTATTGCGTGTCCTTCTATTCCTGGCATCTTCTATGCCCTGAGCATGAATTTCCCAAGCTTCTTCCATCATCGATGGGTTTAGGATGAGTCCGCCATTGTCATCACAGTCTCCAACATAGGGAGCGATGACGTGTTCGAATTCGCTTGCTAGTACTGTGACAGCCTCAATGTCTTCTGTCTTGAGGCACTCATCTACATAGAGGTTCCATCCATCGAGTAGCTCAGGTCTGACCGAGGCTAAACACTTATGGGTGATGACGAGGATGGTATCCGTCTTGTTGCCAAGTGCAACGTTAGCTCTATGGATGACCGATCCTACGTCCTGTAGCGGGCTGGTAAAGATGGGGGTGTAACTTCGGCCTTGCTCTGTGAGCCTACCCATAACCTCTTCGGCTAGGCGTCTTGTAGGAGCGGCATATACATACCGCTTCCCCTCCTGAACTTGCTCAATGAATTGCTTAGTCTTACCTACTCCGGGGTTGCCTGATAATACGTCGATTACTTGGGTCATATGTCTCCTTGCTAGGCTATTGCTAGTGTGTCTAATAGGGTTGGTTGTTACTTGTTCTTGGGAAGCTGGCCTAACCGCTCAAGGTCATCAATGATCTTCTTGAGGGTGGTTTCTCTGGTGAACGTGCCATCCAGCCCACTAAGCGGTGGAAGGTTGATGCAGGTGATAAGACCATCTTGCATCGACGCATAAGAGATACCTTTGTAAGTCTTCGTGTCGCCAACAATGGCTCTGTTCTTCTCAGTAATCATTGCATCTAGTTCAGCATCAGCCTTGCGCTTGATTTCCATGTTCTGAAGTTCGTGCGGGGAAAGATAGTGATGGGACATTGGCATTACTCCTTGATGTTGTACTTGGCGTTGATTTCGCGCTTGATCTCGCGCATGGCATCGATAGGCTTGGGCTTAGCGTTTGGCTTAGACAGGAAACTCAAATCATTAGGATTGGTCTGTACGGAGTCATTGCCGTACACGGCGTCAATCTCTGCACGTACATACGGATCGGCCCTGTACAGGCCAGTGATGGCGTCACGCTTACACTGATTCCAAATCTCTAAACCATCCTTCAAGTTGTCCAGGCCACGTAAGCGACGCTGTTCCTTGGGATGCGGGGTGACCGTGAGGTTGTCAGTAGGGAAGGCGTTAGTGCCATTCATCTCATCAAAAATGCTCGACATAATTTCTCTCCTTAAGTGTCAGTGGTGCGGTATCGGGTTTTGTCGTTTCGATTAAGGCCGTCTCTGGTCTTCTCGATTAGGCCTAAGGCAACTAACTTGCGCACGACGGCAACTAATGCCGAAGGCGTAAGCCCAGTCAGGGTTCTCAGGTCTGTGAGGCTTAGTGATGCCCACTCTTTATCGGTCTGTCGATTCCTGATGGCTAGATAGACGATCTTGTGTGTGAGTCTCTTGAGGTGCTTATGCTGGAACGCCAGCACATCCTCCACGGTGGTACTCATGGGGTTTCTCCTTATGGGTGGACGACGCACAGAGACACCTCCTGGCCCTAGGTCAGGAGATGTTCTGAGGTGGGTTCGCGCAGGGTTCTGATGCCCGTACTTAGTCGTATCTAAGAGCTACGGAATATAGACTGACTTCTGAAACTGATTTTCAGAAAATGAAGTCCCCTACTCAGTAATATCGCTAAAAAAGCAAATCGTATTGTCGAAATCCTAGAAATTCTTCTTCAGTCGATGAGATGGAGCACATCCCGAGCGTTCAGATGGGTATACCTAGCCACTGACCGTGGGTCACGATGACCACTAACCACCATGATCTGAGCATTGTTCAAACCCTTCTTAGCCACCTGTGTGATGCGGGTATGGCGTAGTTGGTGGATACGCACAGTGTCAGGGAGACCAAGCTTCTCCCTAGCCCTTTTAACCGCATTAGACGCACTGTGCGGCTTTACCTTGAAGATTCTTTCTGAGGGTAAGGCCTTGCCTTGGCATCGCGTTGCAGCGAGTTCTAGAAGCTCTACAGCACGCTTAGTGAGAGGCACATTGCGTGTCCCTGTCTTACCGTCAATGACGTCTACTATGCGTTCTTCCAGATGGATGCACGAATGAGTGAGCTTGATGATTTCAGACCGACGCATAGCGGTCTCATATGCAAGCTCAACGATGATCGCCATCGTGGGTTTCAACGCACCTAGCAAGGCATCGAGTTCCTCTCTACTCACTACCTTGTCGCTAGGCTTGGATGCAGGAGGCATGACGATGCTGGCTACAGGGTTAGTTACCTCTAGCAATAGCTCCCTCTGCGCGTATCGATAGAACCGCGAGAGGAACGCTAGCTGAGCCCTACAGGTTTCCGGCTTCACCTGCTTGAGTCGGGCAAGTTTGAAGTCATTGACCATCCTCGGAGTGAGTTGGTCGATGGTCACAGGAAATACCTGGGCAAGTTGGTCAGCGATCATCCGACACTTGCCATAGCCCTGATGGCCGCTTAGACGGGCCTCAGCATAGGCATAGCCCAAGTCCCTCACGGTGGGTAGGGCATTGCCCTGTGAAGCTTCCTCTGCCTTCCTGAGGGCTTCCTGACCATCTACCCATGCCTGAGCGGCGGCCTGCGTGGGGAAGGTCTTGGAGACGGGTTTCTGCCCCTTGGTCCGTACCTGTACGTTCCAGTTCCCACTGGATAGCTGTCGGATGTTGGCCATGTTCTGAACTCCTATGGTGTAAGGGAGTTCTCGACAACCTCTTGTATGCCTTAGTAAACTTAGGAAAGACCAAGGGTTTTCACACGGCAGGTGTCACAAGTTCGATCCTTGTACCGCCCACCATCGATTCCAAAAACCCGGCTCAAGGCCGGGTTTTTTCTTGTCCGTCCCCAGTAAAGCCCCCAGCAAGCCGCGGTGCTTAAAATGGCCCGGTGACGACGCCCGGATACCGCCATGCACGAAGTACTCGCCGACATCCATCTCATCATCCTCACCCCCTGGAAGCTCGTCGGCCTCCTCGGCACCTTGCTCTTCACGGCGCGCTGGTTCGTGCAGTTCTACGCCACGAAGAAGAACAAGCGGGTCACGGTGCCGATGTCGTTCTGGTATCTCTCCGTGAGCGGCAGCGTGCTGACCCTGGCCTATTTCATCTGGGGCAAGAACGACTCGGTGGGCATCATCCAGACGGCGTTTCCGATGCTGGTGTCGTTCTACAACGTGTTCGCGCACCTGCGGCACAAGGACACCAAGGAAACCGTCAAGCCGGGTGGGCCCGAGGACAACTGATCGCCGATACGATCGGCTCCCACGCCTTCGGTAGCCAGGTTTCGGTGACATGGCTACCGAAGGGGTGGGAGCGGACCGTGTCCGCGAATCCTGCGAAGCGAATCAATCGGGATCGTAATCGAGGTAAGGCGCTAGCCACCGTTCGGCTTCCGCGCGCTCCCAGCCCTTGCGCTTCGCGTAATCGTCCACCTGCTCCCGGGTAAGCCGTCCCACCACGAAGTACTGGCTGTCGGGATGCGAGAAGTACCACCCCGACACCGCCGCCGTGGGATACATGGCGAAGCTGTCCGTGAGCTCGATACCGGTGTGTTTCGTCGCGTCGAGCAGTTCGAACAACGAGCGCTTCTCCGTATGCTCGGGGCAGGCCGGATACCCGGGGGCGGGGCGGATGCCCCGGTAGGCCTCGTTGATCAGGGCGTCGTTATCGAGCGATTCGTTGGGCTCATACCCCCAGAACTCCTTGCGCACGCGCTCGTGCATGCGTTCGGCAAAGGCCTCGGCGAGACGGTCGGCCAGGGCCTTGAGCAGGATTGACGAATAGTCGTCGTGGGTGGCTTCGAATCGGGCCACGTGCTCGTCGATGCCGATGCCGGCGGTCACGGCGAAACCGCCGATCCAGTCCTGCACGTCGACGTCCTTCGGTGCGACGAAGTCGGCCAGGCAGAAATCGGGACGTTCCACCGGCTTGTCGGCCTGCTGGCGAAGGTGGCGCAGCGTGACCGCGGCCTTGCGCTTGCCGGTGCCCGGTTCCGCAAAGACCTCGATGTCGTCGCCGACCTGGGCCGCCGGCCAGAAGCCGATCACGCCACGGGCGGTGAGCCACTTCTCGGCGACGATGCGGTCGAGCATCGCCTGGGCATCGCGATAAAGCTCGCTGGCCTGCGTGCCGACTACCTCGTCGGTGAGGATGGCTGGAAACTTGCCCGCCAATTCCCAGGCGTTGAAGAACGGTGACCAGTCGATGTAGTCGCGCAGTTCGGCCAGGTCGTAGTCGTCGAACACGG
Organism: Luteibacter sp. CQ10; assembly: GCF_040900725.1. Lineage (NCBI taxonomy): Bacteria > Pseudomonadati > Pseudomonadota > Gammaproteobacteria > Lysobacterales > Rhodanobacteraceae > Luteibacter > Luteibacter sp. CQ10. The sequence goes on from NZ_JAEUYM010000001.1 coordinate 456,580, forward strand.
TGATACCGGACGTCTTCGGGGCGGGAGGCACGTAGTTTTCCCAGTCGCCGCGAAAACGCTGCGCGCGTGCCTTCGCCAGCGGCACCAGTTGCTTGCCGGTACCGCGCCCGCGATGCCGTTCGCGCACCTCGGCGTATTCCGAACGTACCTTGGCGATGAATTCGTCGACGAGGTCCTTGCTGACCAGCGACTGCGCCACGCCCACGGCGCGCGAAGCATCCTTCACCCAGACGGTGGGCGACTTGTAATGCGGCTCGATGCGCAGCGCGGTGTGCGCGCGCGAGGTGGTGGCGCCGCCGATCATCAGCGGCACCTGGAAATCCTGGCGCTGCATCTCGCGGGCCACCTGGCTCATTTCTTCCAGCGAGGGTGTGATGAGGCCGGAGAGGCCGATGATGTCCGCGTTCTCGGCGCGCGCGATGTCGAGGATCTTCTGCGTGGGCACCATCACGCCGAGGTCGATCACCTCGAAGTTGTTGCACTGGAGCACCACGCCCACGATGTTCTTGCCGATGTCGTGGACATCGCCCTTCACCGTGGCGAGCACGATCTTGCCATTGCTCTTGCCCACGTCGCCGGAGCGTTTCTTCTCTTCCTCGATGAAGGGAATGAGGTGGGCCACGGCCTTCTTCATCACGCGCGCGGATTTCACCACCTGCGGCAGGAACATCTTGCCCGCGCCGAAGAGATCGCCCACCACGTTCATGCCGGCCATCAACGGCCCTTCGATCACGTCGAGCGGACGGGAGGACAACTGGCGCGCTTCCTCGGTGTCTTCCACCACGTACTGGTCGATGCCGTGCACGAGCGCGTGGCTCAGTCGGTCGATCACGGTCTTTTCGCGCCATGCGGCGGATTCGACGACCGCGCCGCCCTTGCCGCCCTTGTAGGTGTCGGCAATGTCGAGCAGGCGTTCGGTGGCGTCCGGGCGGCGGTTGAGTACGACGTCCTCGACGCGCTCGCGCAGTTCCTCCGGCAGGTCGTCATAGATGGCCAGCGCACCGGCGTTGACGATGCCCATGTCCATGCCCGCCGCGATGGCGTGGTAGAGGAACACCGAGTGGATCGCCTCGCGCACCGGGTTGTTGCCGCGGAACGAAAACGAGACGTTGGAGACGCCGCCGGAGATGTGCGAGGCGGGAAATCGCCGCTTCAGTTCGCGGGTGGCCTCGATGAAGTCCACGGCGTAATTGTTGTGTTCTTCGATGCCCGTCGCGACGGCAAAGATGTTCGGATCGAAGATGATGTCCTCGGGCGGGAAGTCCAGCCTGTCCACCAGCAGCTCGTAGGCGCGCGAGCAGATCTCGACCTTGCGCTCCTTCGTGTCGGCCTGGCCGGCCTCGTCGAAGGCCATCACCACCACGGCGGCGCCGTACTGGCGCACCTTGCGGGCATGTTCGAGGAACAGGGCCTCGCCTTCCTTCATCGAGATGGAGTTGACGATGCCCTTGCCCTGCATGCAGCGCAGGCCGGCTTCGATCACGCTCCATTTGGAAGAATCGACCATGATCGGCACGCGGGCGATGTCCGGCTCGGACGAAATCAGGTTCACGAAGCGCGTCATCGCCGCCTCGGAATCGATCAGTCCTTCGTCCATGTTGATGTCGATGATCTGCGCGCCGTTTTCCACCTGCTGGCGGGCGACGTCCACGGCCTCTTCGTAACGGCCTTCCTTGATCAGCTTGCGGAACTGCGCCGAGCCGGTGACGTTGGTGCGCTCGCCGACGTTGATGAAGTTGAGGTCCGGGGTGAGGACCAGCGGCTCGAGGCCGGAGAGGCGGGTATAACGGATGCTCATGCGGCGTTCGCGCTGGCCTGGCGGATGCGGGGCGGGTAGGGGGAAACGGCCTCGGCGATCGCGGCGATATGCGCGGGCGTGGTGCCGCAACAGCCGCCGACGATGTTGATCAGGCCGTTCGCCGCGAAGTCGCGGATGGTGGCGGCCATGCTCTCGGGCGTTTCGTCGTATTCACCGAAGGCGTTCGGCAGGCCCGCGTTCGGGTGCGTGCTGACCGCCGCGTTGGCGATGCGGGCGAGCATCTGCACGTGCGGGCGCAGGTCTTCGGCGCCGAGTGCGCAGTTGAGGCCTACCGACAGCGGCTGGATATGCTCCACCGAGTAGAAGAAGGCTTCCGCGGTCTGGCCCGAGAGCGTGCGGCCGGAACGGTCGGTGATGGTGCCGGAGATCATCACCGGCACGCGCGCACCCAGTTCGTTGAACAGTTCCGAGAGCGCGAACAGCGCGGCCTTGGCGTTGAGGGTGTCGAAGATGGTTTCCACCATGATCGTGTCGGCGCCGCCTTCGATGAGCGCGCGGGCCGATTCGACGTAGTTGGCCTTCAGCTCCTCGAAGTCGATGTTGCGGAAGCCGGGGTCGTTCACGTCGGGCGAGATCGACGCCGTGCGGCTGGTGGGACCGAGCACGCCGATGACGAATCGCGGCTTGTCCGGCGTCAGCCGGGTCATCTCGTCGCAGGCCTCGCGGGCCAGCCGGGCGCCTTCGCGGTTGAGTTCGGGCACGAGGTGTTCGAGGTGGTAATCGGCCTGGCTCACGCGCGTGGCGTTGAAGGTGTTGGTTTCGACGAAATCGGCGCCCGCTTCGAGATAGGCACGGTGCACGCCCTTGATGATCTGCGGCTGGGTGAGCAGCAGCAGGTCGTTGTTGCCCTTGAGATCGCACTCGCCCGGGTGGTCGTGCTCGTGCAGGCTGTCGTGGCCGCCGGAAAAGCGCTCGCCGCGGTAGCCGGATTCGTCGAGCTGATGGCCTTGGAGCATGGTGCCCATGCCGCCGTCGAGGATCATGATCCGCTCGGCGAGGCCCTTTTCGATGAGGGCGACGCGATCGGGGTGGAGCCAGGGAAGGGTGCTCATGGAGGCCTCCGGATCAGGGCTTGCGGGCGAGCAGGCTGATGACTTCGAAATGCGGCGCGCGGCGCTCGCGGCTCAGGCGTTCGCAGCTGACCACGTCGAGGCCGGCGTCGCGCGCGAGGGCCGAGAGGCCTTCGCAGCCGAAGCCGAGGTTGCGGTGGTCGAAGGGCTCGACCACCGCGCGGTGGTCGTGCTCGCCCAGGGTGGCGGCCAGCACGCGGCCGCCGGGTTTGAGCACCGACGCCACCTGGCGGAACACCTCGTCGGGATGCTCCGAATAGGTGAGGGCGTGCATCAGCAACACCAGGTCGAAGCGGCGGTCACCGAGGTCCAGCGCGTGCATGTCGCCTTGGCGAACTTCCACGTTGGGGAAGGCGGCGAGGCGCTGGCGGGCGGCGTCGGCCACGCGTTCGGAGCTGTCGATGCAGACGATGGAATGGGCGTGCGGGGCCAGCAGTTCGGCGGTGACGCCGTCGCCGGAGGCGATGTCGAGCACGTCGCCGGTTTCCAGCAGCTGGAGCAGCGAGCGGGCCAGGGTTTCCCAGGTGCGGCCCGGCGAATAATGGCGCTCCATGTCGCCGGCCACGGTGTCGGCCCAACCCTCGCTGCGGGCGCGCTGGGCGAGCACGGCGGGCAGGCGTTCGGCGTCTTCGCGGAGCAGGGCGTCGCTGAGCGTATCGCGCAGCGATGCCACCAACGCGGCCAGCGTGGGGTCGGCTTCGGCGTTGGCTCGATAATAGGCGGACACCCCCGCGCGGCGATCGCGTACCAGCTCGGCTTCCTTGAGCTTGGCGAGGTGGGTCGAGACGCGGGGCTGGGCCAGGTGGAGCACGGCGGCCAGCTCGGCCACGGTGAGCTCCTCGCGGTCGAGCAGGGCGAGCAGGCGGACACGGGTTGGATCCGCCAGGAGCCGCAGCACCGTGGAGGCGGTCGAGAGATCCATCCAACATCCTTTTATCGCGATACAGAGATACCAAGGATGCGGCCGATGGCGCCCAAGGTCAAGGCCGCATGTTGCGGTGCAGGGCGGCAAAGGATCGAACGGCCGTTAGAATGGTCGGATTGTCTTCCCCACAGAACCTGCCGGCCGAAGGGCCTGCGTGAGGTAATACCCATGGATTTCCGTTTTACCGACGACCAGCTGTCGATCCAGTCCATCGCCCGCGATTTCGCCCAGAAGCGCATCGCGCCGGTAGCCGCCGAACTCGACGCCAAGGGCGAGTTTCCGCTGGACAACATTCGCGAGATGGGCCAGCTGGGCCTGATGGGCATCGAAGTGCCGGAAGAGTACGGTGGCGCGGGCATGGACCCGGTCGCCTACGTGCTGGCCATGGTCGAGATCGCCGCGGCCGACGCCGCCACCTCCACCATCATGTCGGTGAACAATTCCCTGTTCTGCAACGGCATCCTGAAGAACGGCACCGAGGAGCAGAAGCAGAAGTACGTGCGCGCCATCGCCTCGGGCGAGGCCATCGGCGCTTATGCGCTCACCGAACCGCAGTCGGGTTCCGACGCCTCCAACATGCACACCCGCGCGGTGAAGAACGCCGACGGCGACTGGGTCATCAACGGCAAGAAGAGCTGGATCACCTCCGGCCCGGTCGCGCGCTATATCGTGCTGTTCGCCGTGACCACGCCGGGTATCGGCGCCAAGGGCGTGTCGGCCTTCATCATCGACACGCAGCGCCCTGGTTTCCTCGCGGGCAAGACCGAGCCCAAGCTCGGCATCCGCGCCTCGGCCACCTGCGAGATCGAGTTCCACGATTACGTGTGCCCGAAGGACGACATGCTCGGCGACGAGGGCAAGGGTTTCTCCATCGCCATGGGCGTGCTCGACGCCGGCCGCATCGGCATCGCGTCGCAGGCGGTGGGTATCGCCCGCGCGGCTTACGAGGCCACGCTGCAGTGGTCGCGCGATCGCAAGGCCTTCGGCACGCCGATCGGCACCTTCCAGATGACCCAGTCGAAGATCGCCGACATGAAGTGCAAGCTGGACTCGGCCCTGCTGCTGACGCTGCGCGCGGCGTGGACGAAGGCCCAGGTGGAGAAGACCGGCGGCCGCTTCGGCACCGAGGCGTCGATGGCGAAACTGGTGGCGTCCGAGGCGGCGATGTGGATCGCGCACCAGGCGGTGCAGATCCATGGCGGCATGGGTTACTCGAAGGAAATGCCGCTGGAGCGTTACTTTCGTGATGCGAAGATCACCGAGATCTACGAGGGCACGAGCGAGATCCAGCGCCTGGTGATCGCGCGTGCGGAGACGGGGTTGCGCTGAGGGGCGTGCTTTTCCGTAGGGGCGTGGTCGCTCCCTCGGACGAAAGGCGCTGGGTTCCCGCGTGCGCAGGAACCCGGCGCCTTGAGGTCGGTTATCGCGAAACGATGGAGCGCACAAAAAAAGAGCCCGGCGTTCGCCGGGCTCTTTTTTTTAACCGTTACGGTCGATCCGTGCCCCTGCGGGGATCCGAATCGAAGGCCCTTACGTCACCGACGTTCGGTGCGTGCGGACCCGTGTTCACGGGACCCGGGCCGTTGCCGCCGTGCGGGTCATGGCCGTCGTCGGGGCCATGGTGCGGCAACTTCTGCGAGGCCTCGTCGAGCTTGTCGCCCAGCATGCGGCGGACCACCACGTAGAACACGGGGATCAGCAGCAGGCCGAGGAAGGTGGCGAACAGCATGCCGCCGATCACGCCGGTGCCGATGGCGTGGCGGGAGTTGGCGCCCGCGCCGGTGGAGATCGCCAGCGGCAGCACGCCGAGGATGAACGCCATCGAGGTCATCAGGATGGGACGCAGTCGCAGGCGGGCGGCTTCCACCACCGAATCGCGCAGCGTCTTGCCTTCCTGCTGCTGCTCCACCGCGAATTCCACGATCAGGATCGCGTTCTTCGCCGCCAGGCCGATGACGGTGATGAGGCCGATCTTGAAGTAGATGTCGTTCGGCAGGCCGCGCAGCATCGAGAACACCACCGTACCCAGCATGCCCAGCGGCACCACCAGCAGCACGGCCACCGGGATGGACCAGCTTTCGTACAGGGCGGCGAGGCACAGGAACACGATCACGATGGACAGCACCATGAGCATGGTGGCCGAGTTGCCCGCCAGGATTTCCTGGTAGGACTGGCCCGTCCAGTCATAGCCGAAGCCCTTGGGCAGCTTGTCGTTGACGATGTTCTCGACGATGCCCATTGCCTGGCCGGTGGAGTAGCCGGGGGCGTTGTTACCCACGATTTCCACGGCCGAATAGCCGTTGTAACGGGTGAGGGCAGGGGCCGCCATCGTCCACTTGGAATGGACCACGCTCGACAGCGGCACCATGTTGTTGTCGGTGGACGTCGACGCGCTGGCGACCGAGCCGCCGGTGGCGGCGGATCCCGTGGTGGCCTGGACGTTGCCGCTCGGCGTGAAGATGTGCTGGAAGGCGTCGGTGCCCATGCGGTACGGGGCATCGGCCTGCACCATCACGCGCTTCACGCGACCGCCGTACTGGAAGTCGTTGATGTAGACCGGCGCCAGGGTGAGCTGGATGGCGGTGTAGATATCGCTCACCGACAGACCCATGGTCTGCGCTTGCGTGCGATCGACGTTCAGCTGCAGCAGGGGCGCGTCTTCCAGCGTGTTCGGGCGCACGCCGACCAGCGCCTTGTTCTGCGCGGCGTTGCCCAACAGCACGTTGCGTGCCTGCGTCAGCTCTTCGCGCGACTGTCCGGCACGTGCCTGCAGGTACATGTCGATGCCGCCGAACTGTGAAAGGCCGCGAATCGTCGGCAGGTTCACCACGAAGATGGTGGCGTCGCGAACCGACTGCACCTTGCCATTGGCCTGCTGGATGAATTCCGTGGCGGTGGTGTCGCGTTCGCTCCAGTCCTTCAGGCGAATGAACACCATGCCCACGTTTTCGCCCTGGCCGACGAAGCTGAAGCCGGAGATCTGGAACACGCCTTCCACCGACGGATCCTTCAGCAATACCCCGCGAATGTCACCCATGACTTTTTCGGTGCGGGCGATGCTCGAACCTGGCGGCAACTGCACGATGGCCAGCGCGAAGCCCTGGTCTTCGTCGGGCACGAAGCTGGTCGGCAGGCGGCTGAACAGGAAGCCGCAAAGGACCGCGATGAGCACGAACACGATCATCCAGCGCGGTGCATGACGCACGGCCGAGCCGATGTGCCCGGAATAGGTGTGCGTGGTCCAGTCGAACACCTCGTTGAACTTGCGATAGACGACGTTCTTCTTCTTGCCGTGCTCGTTCTTCAGGATGGTGGCGCAAAGGGCCGGGGTGAACGAGAGGGCGAGGAAGGCCGAGAAGCCCATCGACACGGCGATCGTCAGCGCGAACTGCTTGTAGATGATGCCCGAGGCACCCGGTTGGAGGGCAGAAGGAATGAAAACCGCCGCTAGCACCACGGTGATCGCCACGACGGCGCCGGTGATCTGGCCCATCGCCTTGCGCGTGGCTTCCTTGGGCGAGAGATGCTCCTCGCTCATGATGCGCTCGACGTTCTCGATCACCACGATCGCGTCGTCCACCACGATGCCGATGGCCAGCACCATGCCGAACAGCGTGAGCTGGTTGATGGTGAAGCCCATCGGCGACAGGCCGAGGAAGGTGCCCAGCAGGGCCACCGGGATGACCAGGGTGGGGATGATCGTGGCGCGGAAGTTCTGCAGGAACAGCAGCATCACGAGGAAGACGAGGATGATCGCCTCGACCAGGGTATGCACCACTTCCTCGATGGAGATCACCACGAACTTGGTCGAGTCGTACGGGGTGAACCAGGTCACGCCGTCGGGGAAGCTCTTGGAGAGCTCGTCCATCTTGGCGCGCACGGCGTTGGCGACGTTCAACGCATTGGCACCGGGCAGCAACTGCACACCGAACGAGCCGGTGGCCGTGCCGTTGTATTGGGCGTTGAACCCGTAGGTCTGCGGGCCGAGCTCGACGCGGGCGACGTCCTTCAGGCGCACCACCGTGCCGTCGTTGTTGGCGCGCAGGATGATGTCGCTGAACTCCTTGGCCGTGGTGAAGCGGCCTTCGGCCGACACCGTGGCGCTGAAGCCCTGGCCGTTCACGGCGGGATCGGTGCCGATGGAGCCCGCGGCGAACTGCACGTTCTGCGTGCTGAGCGCGTTGCGCAGATCGGACGCGGAGAGGCCGTAGCCACGCAGCTTGTCCGGGTTCACCCAGATGCGCATGCCGTATTCGGAACCCAGCTGGCGGGTGTTACCCACGCCGGGGATGCGCGCGATCTGGTCGAGCACCTGCGAGGAGACCAGGTCGGTGAGGCGGTCGCCGTCGATGGCCGGGTTGCTCGAGGTGAGCGCCACGAACATCAGGAAGTCCGGGTTGGACTTGGCGACTACCACGCCTTGCTGGGTCACTTCCGAAGGCAGGCGCGGCGTCGCGAGCGACACCTTGTTCTGCACCTGCACCTGGGCGATGTCGGGATCGGTGCCCGTCTCGAAGGTAAGGGTGACCTGTGCCTGGCCCGAGGAACTGGAGGAAGAGCTGAAGTAGAGCAGGTGGTCGATACCGGTCAGCTGCTGCTCGATGACCTGGGTCACGGTCTTTTCGGTGGTGTCCGCGCTCGCACCCGGATAGGTGGCGGTCACCACGACCTGGGGAGGCGCGATGTTCGGATACGACTCGATACCCATGTTCAGCAGGGCGATCGTGCCGCAGAGGCTGATCAGGATCGCCACCACCCACGCGAAGATGGGGCGGTCGATGAAGAAACTCGGCATGAGAGAACTCCCTTACTGCTTGCCGCCGCCGGCGGCCTGCGGAGCCGCCTGGCCGGCGGCATCACCCGCGGCCGGCTGCTGCTGCGCGGGCGACGCCTTCACCGGCGCGTTTTCGCGCGCCTTGGGCAGGCCCTGCACGATGATCTGGTCGCCCGGCTTGAGGCCGCCGGTGACCACCCAGTTCGGACCGTCGATGCGGTCGGCCTTGATCGGGCGGCGAACGGCCGCGGACGGTACGGTGTTCTCCTTGCCCGACTGCGGATCTTTCACTTTCGCCTCGCCGACCACCATCACGTACGCCGAGTTGGCATCGCGCAGCACGGCCGCCTGCGGCACGAGGAACACGTTGTGCAGGCTGCCCAGGTCGGCCTTCACCGTCACGAACTGGCCTGGAAGCAGGCGCATGTCGGGATTGGCGAGCTTCGCGCGGAGGTTCACCGTACCGGTCTGCGGGTTGACCGTGGCCGAGGAGAAGTCGAGCTGGCCCTTCTCGGCATAGTCGGAACCATCGGGCAACTGGATGGTGACGGTGGACTTGTCGGTATCCGAGAGCGTGGCATTGCCCGCGGCGGCGGCGCGACGCAGCGTATCGAGATCGCTCACCGACATGCTGAAGTTCACGTAGAGCTGGTCGATCTGGTCGACCTGGGTCAGCAGGGTGGTTTCGTTCTGGCCGACCAGGGCGCCTTCGGTCACCTGCTGCTGGCCCGCCCGGCCGTCGATGGGCGAGACCACGTCGGTGAAGCCGAGGTTGATCTTCGCGGCCTGCACGGCGGCTTCGCCCTGCTTGACCGCGGCATTGGCCGTGCGCTCGTTGGCCTCGGCGGTGTCGAGGTCCTGGCGCGAGACGTAGTTCTTGCCGATCAGGCCGCGGGCACGATCGGCCTGCGCCTTGGCGTTGGCCGCCGTGGCGCGCGCCGAGGCGAGCTGCGCCACCTGCTGGTCGAGTTCGGCCTTCAGCGGCTGCGGGTCGATCTTGAAGAGCGGCTGGCCGGCCTTGACGTCGGTGCCTTCCTCGTAGAGGCGATGCAGCAGGATGCCGGGAACGCGGGCGCGGACGTCGGCCGTGCGATAGGCGGAGAGCCGGCCGACCTGGTCCTGGACGAGCGGGACGTCCTGCGGCTGGGCCGAAACGACGCCGACTTCCGGCGGGGGCGGCTGCTGGGGAGCTTCCTGCTTGTGGCAGGCGGCGAGTGCGGCGACGAGGCCGGCGGCCAGCAGGGAAGTGCGCAGGGGCAGGGGTTTCATGAGAACTCCGTTCCGATTCCAGGTTTCTTGTTCGTTCGCGCCGGGGCATCCGGAAGGATGTCGTACGCGTGCATAAATACGGTTACCGCGTGCCTTGCCCATGCGTCCTGTGCCTTGCGTCCCCTTGCCCGGCCGCCGAAGAGGCGCCGGTCGCCTTCCACGCCGTGCATCATGGCAAGAAACAGCTCGGCCGCCACGTCGGGATCTTCCCGGCGCATCCGGCCCTGGTCCATGGCCTCGGCCATCAATCGGGCCAACCGCTTCGCGAGGGTGTCGATCGCGAGGCGGAAGAACGTTTTCGCCGCCGCCGGAAACCGGGGCGCTTCCGCGATCAGCATCCGGCCGAGCGCGACGTTGGCGTGATCCATCACATGGGTCTGGTGGGCCTGCGCCAGGGCGTGCAGGGTGGCTGGCAGGCTGCGGCTTTCGGGGGTGAGGCTCGCATGCAGGGGCAGCACGAGTTGCTCGACGGCGGCATGGAACAGCGTGTCCTTGTTGGCGAAGTGCGCATACACGGTCTGCTTTGACACGCCCGCCTCGCGTGCCACGGCTCCCATGCTGACGCGGTAACCGTCACGCAGGAATAACGCACAGGCCGCCTGGAGCACCCGCTGCTGATGATCTTGAGCGGGGCGGGGATCCAGGTGCGACACGAGCGTTACCTGCTGGACTATACCGTCCAGTTTAGAATCTCGGTCCGGCCAGCGTCAACGGTTTATTTACCGGACAAAAACGGGAATTGCTGCGTTGCACATTCCTTCGCACCGATGCCGTCGCGCGCATATTCCCACGACGCCTCCCGGTTATGCCGCGATGCATCGATAAATCCGTTTCCGCTGACGTTTCGCGGCTGTGGCTAGTTGATGTCGCTGAGAGCTATCCTTTATCGGTTTTCCTCTCTCCCCAAGCCGACATCCGCCCATGAATGCGATTCGCGCGCCCGAAAACGGCCAGTTTCACACCGTCGTCTTCGATGAACTGAAAAAAATCGATTATCCCGCGGAGCGCCTCGACGAGGCGCGCTTTTTTATCGAGGCCTTCTTCGAGCGGATCGCCCCGGCCGATTACGCGCTGCACGCGCCGGATCGCTGGGCGGCCCTGATCGCCGACCTGCTGGGCTTCATTCGCGAGCGCGCGCCGGGCCAGGCCAAGATGCGCGTGTACAACCCCGGCGTATCGGGCAGCCGCGCCGTGATCGAGGCCGTCACCGACGACATGCCGTTCCTGGTCGACACCGTGTCGATGGTGGCCGCGTCCCACGCCGACATCCACGCGATCATCCACCCGGTGGTGCCGGTGACGCGTTCGGCGGCCGGCGTGCTGGAACGCATCGGCAGCGGCCAGCCCGAGTCGGTGATGCGCTTCGAGATCGATCGCCTCGACGACGGCGAGCTGGAGACCCTGAAGGCCCATCTCGATACCGCGCTGTCCGACGTGCGCGAGGCCGTGACCGACTGGAAGGCCATGCGCGGCAAGATGCTGGAGGTGGCCGACGACCTCGCCAACCGGTCGCTGCCGTACACGGCCGACGAGGTGCAGGAGGCCACCGCGTTCCTGCGCTGGGTGGCCGACGAGCACTTCACCTTCATGGGCTACCGCGAATACGAAGTGGCGGCGGGCGAGGGCGACGACGTCCTCAAGACCGTCGAAGGCTCGGGCCTGGGCATCCTGCGCACCGCCGAGCGGTCGCTGGCGCCGCGTTCGCTGCGTACCCTCGTGGCCTCCGAACTGCCGCGTTCGGGCTCCACCGACGCCATCATCCTCACCAAGACCAATGCCCGTTCGCCGATCCATCGCGCGGGCTACATGGATTACATCGGCGTCCTCAAGTTCGACGACAAGGGCCGTCCGGTGGCCGAACAGCGCTTCCTCGGGCTGTTCTCCTCCAACGCCTACATGGCCCACCCGCAGCACGTGCCGCTGGTGCGCGACAAGTGCGAGGCCGTGATGGCCCGTTCGGGCCTCAAGCGCGATTCCTACTCGGGCAAGTCGCTCCGCCACATCCTCGACACGCTGCCGCGCGACGAGCTGTTCCAGTGCAGCACCGACGAACTCTACGCGCTGGCCGTCGGCCTGCTCGAACTGGCCCAGCGCACGCGCACGCGCCTGTTCATCCGCCGCGACAGCTACGGCCGCTTCTTCTCGTGCCTGGTGTACATTCCGCGCGACCGCTTCAACACCACCGTGCGCGAGCGCGTGGAGGGCGTGTTGCGCGAGGCGTTCCACGGCGAACACGTCGACTCGGCCGTGCTGATGGGCGAGGCCGCGCTGGTGCGCCTGCACGTGGTGGTGCGCCCGCGCATCGGCGATCACCCCGTATACGACGCCGTCGCGATGGAAACGCAGATCGCCTCGATCGCGCGCAACTGGTACGACGAACTTCGCGACCGCCTCATCGAATCGATGGGCGAGCAGCAGGGCATCATCCTCGCCAATCGCTACGGCAAGGCGCTGCCCGCCGGTTACGTCGACGAGGTGTCGCCGCAGGTGGCCGCCGCCGACGTGAAGTCGCTGGCCGGGCTCGACGGCCCCGACGCCGTCAGCATGTCGTTCTACCATCCGCCTCATCGCCCGGAAGAGCTGCGCTTCAAGGTCTACCGCTCCGGCTCGGACATCGCGCTTTCCGAAGTGCTGCCGCAGCTGGAAAACCTCGGCCTGCGCGTGCTCACCGAGCACATGTACGAAGTGAAGCTCGCCGACGGGTCGCTCTACATCCAGGATTTCGAAGTACAGCCGGTCGGCCGCCTCGCCTTCGAGGTGGAGCAGGTCGGTACCCTCTTCGAAGACGCCTTCGAACAGATCTGGCGCGGCAACGCCGAGAACGACGGCTTCAACCGCCTCGTGCTCGGCGCCAAGCTCGACTGGCGCCAGGTGGCCGTGCTGCGCGGCTACTGCAAATACCTGCTGCAGACGGGCGTCGCGTTCTCCCAGGCCTACATGGAAGACGCGCTCAACCGTTATCCGGCCATCGCCGGTCTCATCATCGAGCTGTTCAACGCGCGCTTCGACCCACGCCGCGAAAGCCTCGACGAGAAGGAGCGCGCCTACGCCGAGGGCATGCTCTCGCACGAGATGCACGCGCTGATCGACGCCGATACGCTGGCGGCCCACCCGGGTCTGGTCGACCACCTGGTGGCCGTGCTGTCGCGTCCGCGCGCCGAACAGGCCGAGGTGATCGAGAAGACCATCGACACGCTGCTCGACAACGTGTCCAGCCTCGACGAAGACCGCATCCTGCGCAGCTTCATCTCGCTGGTGCACGCCACGCTGCGCACCAGCTTCTACCAGAGGTGGGACGGCGCGTTCCGCGCGTACGTGGCCTTCAAGTTCGACTCGCACAAGGTGCCCGAACTCGCCAAGCCGGTGCCGTTCCGGGAGATCTTCGTCTACGCGCCGCGCGTGGAGGGCATCCACCTGCGCTTCGGTCCGGTCGCCCGTGGCGGCCTGCGCTGGTCCGATCGCCGCGAGGATTTCCGTACCGAAGTGCTCGGCCTGGTGAAGGCGCAGATGGTGAAGAACACCGTCATCGTGCCCGTCGGCTCCAAGGGCGGTTTCTTCGTGAAGCGTCCGCCGGTGGGCGGCGATCGTGACGCGCAGCTGGCCGAGGGCATCGCGTGCTATCGCATGTTCATCAACGGCCTGCTCGACATCACCGACAACCTCGTCGAGGGCAAGGTGGTGCCGCCGCACGACGTGGTGCGCCACGATAACGACGACCCGTACCTCGTGGTGGCCGCCGACAAGGGCACGGCCACGTTCTCCGACATCGCCAACGCGATTTCCACCGAACACGGCTTCTGGCTCGACGACGCCTTCGCGTCCGGCGGCTCGAACGGCTACGACCACAAGGGCATGGGCATCACGGCCAAGGGTGCCTGGGAGTCGGTCAAGCGCCACTTCCGCGCGCTGGGTCGCGACAGCCAGACGCAGGACTTCACCGTGGTCGGCATCGGCGACATGTCCGGCGACGTGTTCGGCAACGGCATGCTGCTCTCCGAACACATCCGCCTGCTGGCCGCATTCGACCATCGGCACATCTTCCTCGACCCGAACCCGGACGCGGCCAAGACCTTCGCCGAGCGCCAGCGCATGTTCGCGCTGCCGCGTTCGTCGTGGGACGACTACGACAAGTCGCTGATCTCCGCCGGCGGCGGCGTGTATCCGCGCAGCGCCAAGTCGATTCCGGTGTCGCCGGAAGTGCGCGCGGCGCTGGGCATCCGCTCCGATGCCGCGCACATGGCGCCGAACGACCTGCTCTCGGCCATCCTGAAGGCGCCGGTCGACCTGCTGTGGAACGGCGGCATCGGCACCTACGTGAAGGCCACGAGCGAAACGCACGCCGACGTGGGCGACCGCGCCAACAACGGCCTGCGCGTCAACGGCAACGAACTGCGCTGCAAGATCGTCGGCGAGGGCGGCAATCTCGGCATGACCCAGAAGGGACGCATCGAGGCGGGTCAGGCGGGCGTGCTGCTGAATACCGACTTCATCGACAACTCCGCGGGCGTGGACACCTCCGATCACGAGGTGAACATCAAGATCCTGCTCAACGACGCCGTGCAGCGCGGCGAGCTCACCTTCGAAGGCCGCAACAAGCAGCTGGCCGAGATGACCGACGAAGTCGGCCGTCTCGTGTTGTGGGACAACTACCGGCAGAACCAGGCCATCACCCTCATGGAGCACCAGTCGGTGCGCCGCCTGGGATCGATGGCGCATTTCATCAGCACGCTGGAAGCCGAAGGCCTGCTCGATCGCCAGGTCGAATCGCTGCCCACGCCGGCCGAACTGGCCGAGCGCAAGCAGAAGGGCCTGGGCCTGACGCGTGCCGAGCTGTCGGTGCTGCTCTCGTACGACAAGATCCGCCTCTTCCAGCAGTTGCTCGATTCCGACGTGCCGGAAGATCCGTACCTGTCGCGTGAGCTGGTGCGCTACTTCCCCGTGCCGCTGCACGAGAAGTACGCCGAGCACATGCAGCGCCATCGCCTGAAGCGCGAGATCATCGCCACCGCGGTGACCAACTCGACGATCAACCGCATGGGCGCCACCTTCATGATGCGCATGCAGGAAGACACCGGCCAGGGGCCCGCCGCCATCGCCAAGGCCTACACCGCCGCCCGCGAGATCCTCGACGCGCGCGAGCTGTGGGCCGAGATCGAGGCGCTCGACGGCACCGTGGCCGAAGACACCCAGATCGACGCGATCCTGCAGATCTGGTCGCTGCTGCGCCATCTCACCCGCTGGCTGCTCAACCGTCCGGGCGGCACGCTGGACATCGCCGCCAACGTCGATCGCTACGCCGCCGAGGTGACGGTGCTTCGCGAGGCGTTGCCCGGGGCCCTCACCGACACCGGTCGCGGCGATTTCGCCGCCAGCCAGGAGAAGTGGGAAGGGTTCGGCCTGCCCGAGACGCTGGCCGTCCGCCTCGCCCGCATTCCGGTGTTGCGCGCGGCGCTCGACATGGTCGAGGTATCCAGGCAGAGCGGCAAGAGCATGGCCGCCGTCGCGAAGGTGTTCTACGAGCTGGCCGAAGCGCTCGACCTCGAGTGGTTGCGTGGCCAGATCGAGGCGCTGCCCGTGGAAGGTGCATGGCATGCCCAGGCCCGCGGTTCGCTGCTGGACGAACTCAACGCCCAGCATCGCGCCCTGGCGCTGCAGGTGCTCGCCGTGGCGGGCGACCGTTCCGACGTGTCGCCGGTGCAGGCGTGGCTCGAGCGCGACGACGCCACGCTCAAGTACACCCGGGCGATGCTGGCGGAAATCCTCACCCAGAACGCGGACTACCCGATCGCCTCGGTCGCCGTCCGCCGCCTGGCGCAGCTGGCCCAGATTCCGGTCTGAGGCCGCTTGATTCGCCGATACGATCGGCTCCCACCCCTTCGGTAGCCAGGTTGCGACAAGCCTGCCATCGAAGGGGTGGGAGCCGATCGCATCGGTGATCCCTCACCGAGTCGCAACCTCCCATCGCCGCTGAAGCGGCTCCTACCAAGCGGGGGCGCGGCATCATGCAGGCGTCGTCTTTGCTCGGCAGGAGCCGATTCATCGGCGAAGCGGCTCCTATCGAGCGGGGTGCTCTATCCGACAGGTGTTCGAGCGGATAAGCTCCAACGCTGGATCAGGAAGTCACCTCCATGCGCCTAGCCTTCGTCGCCAGCGAAACCGAAGTCGCCCAACGCGCCCGCGCGGCGCTCGACAAACGCTATGGCGGCGTGGAGCCCGGTGAGGCCGACATCATCGTGTCCCTCGGCGGCGACGGCTTCATGCTGCGTACGCTGCATGCCTACCGTTCGCTCGGCGTGCCTTTCTATGGCATGAAGCTCGGCCGTATCGGTTTCCTCATGAACCGCCACGCCATCGACGGCCTCGCCGAGCGCGTGGAGCGGGCCCATCCCGCCGTGCTCCATCCGCTGGAAATGCACTGCACCTGCCGCGACGGCATGGAGCACCGCGCCATCGCCTTCAACGAAGTGGCGATGCTGCGCCAGAGCAACCAGGCCGCGCACCTGCAGGTTCGGCTCAACGGCGAAGTAAAGCTGGAAGAACTGGTCTGCGACGGCATCCTGCTCAGCACGCCGGCGGGTTCCACCGCCTACAACCTCTCCGCGCATGGCCCGATCCTGCCGCTGGACGCCAACGTGCTGGCGCTTACGCCGATCAGCCCGTTCCGCCCCCGTCGCTGGCGCGGTGCGATCCTGCCGCATGCCACCAAGGTGGCGTTCGATACGAAAGATCCGAACAAGCGGCCGATCAGCGCCACGGCCGATTTCCACGAGGTGCGCGACGTGCGCACGGTGGAGATCCGCCAGGCGCGCCGCAGCTCCGTGCGCCTGCTGTTCGATCCGGAACACAACCTGCAGCAGCGGATTCTCGACGAACAATTCGCTCCGTAGGGTTCGCCGATGCGATCGGCTCCCACCCCTTCGGTAGGCAGGTCACCGCGGCTCGTCTACGGGGCGAGGAAGCCGTGGCCCCGACGATGTACGATGCCCACAGCAAGCATCGAGCGGACCACCCCATGACCACCCCCGAGACCAACGCCCACGCCGCGTCCTCCGCGAACGACAACCGCCTCGTCGTGGCCATTTCCTCGCGGGCGCTGTTCGACATGGAAAGCAGCCACGAACTGTTCGAGCGCGACGGCCTCGACGCCTACCGTGCCTACCAGATCGAGCACGAGAACGAACTGCTGAAGCCCGGCGTCGCCTTTCCGCTGGTGCAGAAGCTGCTGGGCCTCAACAAGCTCTCGGCCGACCTTCCGGCGGTGGAAGTGATCCTGCTGTCGCGCAACTCCGGCGACACGGGCCTGCGCATTTTCAATGCCATCCAGCACTACAAGCTGGGCATTTCACGTGCCGCCTTCACCAGTGGCGCCCCCACGTCCGACTACATCGCGCCGTTCAAGGCCGACCTGTTCCTGTCCGCCAACGCGGAGGACGTGGGCCGTGCGCTACGTGCCGGCGTCGCGGCCGCGACGATCCTGCCCTCGACGGCCCCACCGCGTTCCACCGAGCAGTTGCGCATCGCCTTCGACGGCGATGCGGTGATCTTCGGCGACGAAGGCGAGCGGGTGTCGAAAGAGCAAGGCCTCGAAGCGTTTCACCAGAACGAATCCGACCTCTGGGCCGAGCCGCTGTCGGGTGGCCCCTTCCGCGGTTTCCTTTCGGCGCTGCATCGCCTCCAGGCGGCGTTCCCGGCGGAAACGGCGCCGATCCGCACGGCCCTGGTCACCGCCCGTTCCGCCCCGGCGCACAAGCGCGTGATCCTCACGCTGCGCCGCTGGGGCGTGCGCATCGACGAGGCGTTGTTCCTCGGCGGGCGGGACAAGGGGCCGTTCCTCGACGCCTTCGGAGCGGACATCTTCTTCGACGATTCCCCGGCCAACGTGGAATCGGCGCGCCGTGTGGTCGCCACCGGCCACGTGCCGCACGGTGTTTCCAACGCCTGATCGCCGATACATCGGCTCCTGCCAAGCAGATCGCACGCCCGCCACGCCCGGCTCGGTAGGAGCCGATTCATCGGCGATGGCAAGGTTGCCTCAGACGATATTCGTCCACCGCCACCACTGCGTTTTCTTCTCCTCGCGCACGAACGTGAAGAGGCCGGCCCCGAGGATCATCACGATCCCGATCAGCATCGGCCAGTCCAGGTGGTCGTGGAACAGCAGGTAGCCGAACAGGATCGCCCACAGCATCTGGCTGTACTGCGTGGGTGCCACGCGATTGGCCGGTGCGTTCTGCGTGGCGAGCATGAGCAGCACCGCGCCCGCGGCGGCCAGGAGGCCGTAGCCCAGCACCAGGAACCACTGGTGCCAGGTGGGCCAGACGAAGTGCGGCAGCATCATCACGAAGCCCGCGATCATCGGCCCGACCACGCCGGCGCCATACAGCGTGATGCGTTTCTCGGAGGCGCCCGCCATGCGCAGGGCGATGATCGACAGCGCGCCGGTGATGCCGCAGATGATCGCCGCGACATGCCCCGTGCCCAGGTGCCGGAATCCGGGGCGCAACACCACCAGCACGCCGAGGAAGCCCACCACCACGGCCGACCAGCGCCGCCAGCCCACGTGCTCGCGCAGGAACACCACCGAGAGGATGGTGACGAAGATCGGCAGCAGGAAGATCAGCGAGAACGCCTCGGCCATGGGCAGCGCGGTGAAGGCCATCACGGCGGTGACGTTGCCGATGGCGCCGGCGGTGGCGCGCAGCAGCCAGAGGCCGGGCAGCTTCGAGACCACCACCTCGCTCCAGCGGTCGCCCGGTTTCTTCAGGAAGGGCAGGGCCGCCAGGGCCAGCACGGCGCCGAAGAACACCGCCTCGTAGGCGGGCAGGGTGCCCTCGAGCGACTTCACGAAGGCGTCGCTCCACGCATAGGCCGCGTAGCAGGCGAAGCCGAGGAGCACGCCTTTGAACATGGGGAATTCCGGGACGGGGAGGGTGGCCCATTATGGGCCGGTTTGCTGCGCCCCGGCATGACCAGCCCGAGGGCGGGCCGCTACAATCGGGGACTTTCCGGCAGCCCGTCCCAGAGTCCCCTCGCATGGCCCATCGTCTCGATCCGCTCGACCTCTACGACATCCGTTCGCTGCTCACCGAAGAAGAGCGCATGGTGCAGGACACCGTCGGCCGCTTCGTCGACGAAAAGGTGCTGCCGATCATCGGCGACTGCTTCGACCAGGGCCGTTTCCCGGCTGAATTGGTGCCCGAGATCGCCTCGCTGGGCCTGCTGGGCGCCACCCTGCCCGAGGAATACGGCTGCGCCGGCATGAACGGCGTGAGCTATGGCCTGATCTGCCAGGAACTGGAGCGCGGCGATTCCGGCCTGCGCAGCTTCGCCTCGGTGCAGAGCTCGCTGTGCATGTATCCCATCTTCGCCTACGGCTCCGAAGAGCAGAAGCGCGAATGGCTGCCGCGCATGGCGGCGGGCGAGGTGATCGGCTGCTTCGGCCTCACCGAGCCGCACGGCGGCTCCGACCCGGCCAACATGAAGACCGTGGCCCGCAAGGATGGCGGCGACTGGGTGATCAACGGCGCCAAGATGTGGATCACCAACGGCAACCTGGCCCATATCGCCATCGTCTGGGCGCAGACCGACGACGGCATCCAGGGCTTCATCGTGCCCACGGACACCCAGGGCTTCGCCGCGCAGGAAGTACACAAGAAGATGAGCCTGCGCGCCTCGGTCACCTCGGGGCTGTTCTTCGACGACGTGCGCGTGCCCGACAGCGCGCGGCTGCCCAACGTGAAGGGCCTCAAGGGCCCACTGGGCTGCCTCACCCAGGCCCGTTACGGCATCACCTGGGGCCCGATCGGCGCCGCGCAGGCCTGCCTCAAGGAAGTGCTCGACTACACCGCCGGCCGCATCCTGTTCGGCCGTCCGCTGGCCGCCAACCAGGCGGTGCAGCTGAAGATGGCCGACATGGCCCGCCGTATCACCACGGCGCAACTGCTCTCGCTGCAGCTCGGTCGCCTGAAGGACGCCGGCCACATGCAGCCCACGCAGGTGTCGCTGGCCAAGTGGAACAACGTGCGCATGGCCATCGACATCGCGCGCGATTGCCGCGACATTCTCGGCGGCGCCGGCATCACCACCGAGCACTCGGCCATCCGCCACGCGCTCAATCTCGAATCGGTCATCACCTACGAGGGTACCGAGACGGTGCACCAGCTCGTGGTGGGGCGCGAACTGACCGGCATCAACGCGTTCTGAAGGATCGCCGATGCACGGCCCGATCATCGAGACCGACCGCCTGATCCTGCGGCCCACGGCGCCGGAAGACTTCGACGCCTGGGCCGAATGCCTTGCCGATCCCGTCGTGACGAAGTTCCTCGGCGGCCCGCAGCCGCGCGCGCTGGCCTGGCGCAACTTCATGACCATGGGCGGCAGCTGGAGCCTCCTGGGTTTCGGCATGTTCTCGGTGATCGAGCGTTCCTCGGGGCGCTGGATGGGCCGGCTCGGCCCCTGGGAACCCGAGGGCTGGCCGGGCCACGAGATCGGCTGGGGCCTGGTACGCGAGAGCTGGGGCAAGGGCTACGCCACCGAGGGCGCGGCCGCATCGATGGACTGGGCTTTCGACAACCTCGGCTGGACCGACGTGATCCACTCGATCAACCCCGACAACCTCGCCTCCATCGCGGTGGCGAAGAAACTCGGCTCCACGTTGCTCGGCCCGGGGGAGTTACCCGCGCCCTTCGCCGGCGACCGCGTCGACCTGTGGGGCCAGACCCGCGAGCGGTGGAAAGCCCGTCGCTGATTCGTCCGCCTTCGAGGAATGCGTCGATGTTCACCGTATACGGCATGCGCTCGTCCGGCAATTGCTACAAACTGCAATGCCTGCTCGACATGCTCGGCAAGCCCTATCGCTGGGTCGACGTCGACAGCGCGCACGGCGAAACGCGTACGCCCGAATTTCTGGCGCTGAACCCCAACGGCAAGGTGCCGCTGCTGGTGCTCGACGACGGCCGTCGCCTGTCCGAATCCAATGCCATCCTCTGCTATCTGGCCGAAGACACGCCGTATCTTCCCGCCGATCCGTGGAAGCGTGCCATCACCCTGCAATGGATGTTCTTCGAACAGTACACGCACGAGCCCGCGGTAGCCGTGGCGCGCTTCATTCGCCTGTGGTTGCCGGAAGGGCACGCTCGCCACGCCGAGATGCCGCAACTGCTCGACAAGGGCGGCAAGGCGCTCGACGTGATGGAAGACGCGCTCGCGCGCGAGGCGTTCTTCAGCGGCGGCGCGTTCGGCGTGGCCGACATCGCCCTGTTCGCCTATACGCATTGCGCACCCGACGGCGGCTTCGACCTCTCGCGCTGGCCGCGCATCGTGGCCTGGCTCGAGCGCGTGCGCGCGCAGCCGGGCTTTCGCCCCATGCACACCTGATTTCTTTTACGGAAGTTCGTCCATGTCCGTTCCGCATCCCATCGCCGCCCGCCACAAGGGCTTCAACCGCGCCGAGATCGTCGACCAGAATTTCGTCGAGTTCGTGCAGTTCTGGCAGGGGGACGTCGCCCGCGCGCCGCGCGACGACGAGCCCGTGTTGCCGGGCAGCGCGCTCGATGCCCGCGGCTTTCGCGAGCTGCTGGAGTCGCAGCTGATCAGTCGGCACCTCGACCTGATGGCGCGCGTGCTGCGCGTGCAGAACAAGGTGTTCTACACCATCGGTTCCTCGGGCCACGAAGGCAACGCCATGGTGGCGCGGCTCACGCGGCACACCGACCCGGCCTTCCTGCATTACCGCAGCGGTGGCTTCATGGCCGAGCGTTTCCGCAAGCTGCCGGGCATGGATCCGATCATGGACTCGGCGCTGTCCTTCGCGGCCAGCGCCGAGGATCCGGCCTCCGGCGGTCGCCACAAGGTATGGGGCAGCAAGCCGTTGTGGGTGCTGCCGCAGACCTCCACCATCGCCTCGCACCTGCCCAAGGCGCTGGGTACGGCCATCGCCATCGAGCAGGGCAGGCGCATCGGCCATGCGCTGCCGATTCCCGGGGATTCGATCGCGATCTGCTCGTTCGGCGACGCCTCGTCCAATCACGCCACCGCGCAGACCGCCTTCAACGCGGCCGCATGGACGGCGTACCAGAAGCTGCCCGCGCCGGTGCTCTTCGTCTGCGAAGACAACGGCATCGGCATCTCGGTAAAGACACCGGGGGGCTGGGTGGCGAGCAATTTCCAGCAACGCGCCAACCTCGATTATTTCTATGCCGACGGCCTCGACCTGGCCGGTGGCTACGCGGGCGTGCAGCGCGCCGTCGAGCATTGCCGCACCACGCGTCGCCCGACCTTCCTGCACCTGAACACCACGCGCGTGATGGGGCATGCGGGCACCGACTTCGAGATCGAATGGCGTTCGGTGGAAGAGCTGGTGGCGCTGGAGGCCACCGACCCGTTGTTGCGCAGCGCCACCATCGCGCTCGCCTCGGGCCTCTACGACCGCGACAGCCTGCTCAACCTCTACAACGACATCCGCAGGCGTTGTTTCGCCGCCGCCGACGAAGCCGATCGCACGCCGAAGCTCACCCGCCTCGCCGACGTGATGGCACCGCTCGCGCCGTATTCGCCCGAGGCCGTGCGCGCGGAAGCCGAGCGCAAGGGCGACGTGGCGGAACGCGAGCGCGCTTTCGGTGGCGCGGAGAAATTGCCCGAGAAACAGCCCGCGCGCCACCTCGCCGTCCAGATCGGCCAGGCGCTGCACGAGCTGATGGCGAAATACCCGGAAAGCCTGCTGTTCGGCGAAGACGTGGCGCAGAAGGGCGGCGTGTACACGGTGACGAAGGGGCTGCATAAGGCGTTCCGCAACGCGCGCGTGTTCAACACGCTGCTCGACGAGACGATGATCCTCGGCCTGGCCCAGGGCTACGCCAACATGGGCATGCTGCCGCTGCCCGAGATCCAGTACCTGGCGTACTTCCACAATGCCTGCGACCAGATCCGCGGCGAAGCGGCGTCGCTGCAGTTCTTCTCCAACGGGCAGTATCGCAACCCCATGCTGATGCGCGTGGCGTCGCTGGGCTACCAGCGTGGCTTCGGCGGACACTTCCACAACGACAACTCGATCACCGCGCTGCGCGACATCCCCGGGCTGGTGGTGGGTTGCCCGAGTCGTGGCGACGACGCGGCGACCATGCTGCGCACGATGGCGGCGCTGGCGAAGGTGGACGGGCGCGTGGTCGCGTTCCTCGAGCCGATCGCGCTGTACATGACCAAGGACCTGTACGAGCCAGGCGACGGGCAGTGGCAGTTCCATTACCCCGAGCCAGGGCAGGCGATGCCTTTGGGCGAGGGGCGCGTGTACCACGAGGCGGCCGACGACCTGGTGATCTTCACCTTCGGCAACGGCGTGCCGATGAGCCTGCGCGCGGCGCGGCGCATCGAACAGGCGCAGGGCTGGAACGTGCGCGTGGTCGACCTGCGCTGGCTGGTGCCGCTCAACGACGGCTTCATCGCCGCGCAGGCGGCGTCGGCGAAGCGCGTGCTGGTGGTGGACGAAGGACGCAAGAGCGCGGGCGTGGGGGAGGGCGTGATCACGGCTATCGTCGAGGCGGGGCTGGGAGGCCTGCCGATCCGTCGCGTGGTGGGTGCCGATACGTTTACGCCACTGGCGGGGGCGGCTTTCCTTGTGTTGCCCGGTGACGACGACATCGTGGCGGCCGCCGCCGAGCTGGCGTAGTCCGCCGATACGATCGGCTCCCACCCCTTCGGTAAAGACGTCGCTACCGAAGGGGTGGGAGCCGATCGTATCGGCGAACGTGTTGCGATGGCGTCAGGCGGGCACCGGCGCCGCGATGCCCCCGAACCGCTCCAGCAACTGCGTCTGCGCATCCCGCACCGGCTGCCCCGCACCCGGCTGCAACAACGTGTAGCTCCCGTCCGGCTGCTGCAGCCATGCCGAATGATTGTCGGTGAGGTAGTAATCCAGCTCCTTGCGCACCCGCTGCTTGAGCTTCTTGCCCTCGATGGGAAAGCACGTCTCCACGCGGCGATCCAGGTTGCGCTCCATCATGTCCGCGCTGGCGAGGTAGAGATCGGGATCGCCGTCGTTGTGGAACCAGTACACGCGGCTATGCTCCAGGAACCGCCCCACGACCGAGCGCACGCGGATGTTCTGCGACACGCCGGGAATACCCGCGCGCAGGCAGCACATGCCGCGGACGATCAGCTCGATCTTCACGCCCGCCTGGCTGGCGCGGTAAAGCGCGCGGATCATCTTCGGGTCGGTCACCGCGTTCAACTTGCAGACGATCTCCGCTTTCTTCCCCGCGGCGGCATGGGCCGCCTCGCGGGCGATGAGGTCGAGGAGGGTCTTCTTCAGCGTGAACGGCGCATACAGCATGCGCTTCATCTTCAACGCCTTGCCCATGCCGGTGAGCAGGCGGAACAGGCGATGCACGTCGTCGCACAACGCTTCGTCGGAGGTCAGCAGGCTGTAGTCGGTATACAGGCGCGCGTTGCCCGAATGGTAGTTGCCCGTGCCAAGGTGCGCATAAGCCACCAGCTTGCCGTGTTCACGGCGCTGCACGTAGGCCAGCTTGGCGTGCGTCTTCACGCCTACCACGCCGTAAGTCACCACGGCACCGGCCTGCTGCAGGCGCGAGGCCAGGGTGAGGTTGGATTCCTCGTCGAAGCGGGCGCGCACCTCGACCACGGCAGTGACCTCCTTGCCCGCTCGCGCGGCTTCCACCAGCGCATCGACGATTTCCGAGTTGGCACCGCTGCGATACAGCGTCTGCTTGATGGTGAGCACCTGCGGGTCTTTCGCCGACTGGCGCAGGAAGTCGACCACGGGCGAGAACGATTCGAACGGGTGGTAGAGCAGGATGTCCTGCTTGCCGATCACCGCGAACATGTCTTCCGCCTCGGCCAGCACCTTGGGCAAGGCGGGCACGAAGGTGGGGAACTGGAGTTTGGCGTACTCCGGCTTCAAGGTCATCTCGAACAGCCGGGCGAGGTTCACCGGCCCGTTCACCTCGTAGAGCGAATCGGCGTCGAGCGCGAACTGCTTCAGCAGGTAATCGACCAGCGGCTTCGGGCAATTGTCGGCCACCTCCAGGCGCACGGCGTCGCCGTAACGGCGCGAGAACAGTTCGCCGCGCAACGTGCGCGCGAGGTCTTCCACGTCTTCCGGGTCGATCGAGAGGTCGGCGTTGCGGGTGAGGCGGAACTGGTACGAACCCAGCACGCGCATGCCCGGGAAGAGGTCGTCGGCATGCGCATGGATGATCGACGACAGCAGCACGTAGTTGTCGCCGTCTTCGCACACCTCGGCCGGCAGGCGGATGATGCGCGGCAGGATGCGAGGCGCCGGCACGATGGCCAGGCCCGAGTCGCGACCGAAGGCGTCGGTGCCCTCCAGTTGCACGATGAAGTTGAGGCTCTTGTTGACCAGCCGGGGAAACGGGTGGGTGGGGTCCAGGCCGATCGGCGTGATCAGCGGCGCCACCTCGTGGCGGAAATAGCGGCGGATCCAGAGCTTTTGCTTGTGCGACCACTGGTTGCGACGCACGATGCGGATGCCCTCGGCATCCAGCGCGGGGAGGATCTTCTCGTTGAGGATCCGGTACTGCCGCTCGATCTGGCGGTGGGCGATCTCGGCGATCTCGGCCAGCACGCGGCGCGGCGGGATGCCGTCGGCGCCGATCACTTCGTGGTCGAAGGCGATCTGCTGCTTGAGGCCCGCCACGCGGATCTCGAAGAACTCGTCCATGTTCGACGAGAAGATGAGCAGAAATTTCAGTCGTTCAATCAAAGGCTTGGATTCGTCCAAGGCCTGGTCGAGCACGCGGATGTTGAACTGCAGCTGCGACAGTTCCCGGTGGACATACAGCGCCGGGTCGTTGAGGTCGGGGCCGGTAGCCTCGGGAGCGGGCGACGGTTTCGCGGCGGTACTCTTCGGCGTGACGGTCGGTTCGGTGGGCGGCGTCATCGTATCCAGGGTTGCGGTCCTCGTCGCGGTTCGCGACGCCCTGATGGTACGCCGCCGAGGGAGCTTATGACCGGGCTTTTACGCTGGCGTGACACGGCATCCTTCCGGACGGCAAGGGGCCGTTCAAGAACGGAACGACCCGCACACACGCGGTATCACACGTCTTGCCGAAACCGTATTTCGACGTTTTGGACATGGAATGCCTTCATGAGCTCCACATCCGCCGCGCCGTAACAGGTGATGTGGACGAATACGCCTTTTTGCTGCGTCAGCATGTCCCTGAACTCGCGGGAGTCGATGTCCGCGTAATTCTTGACGGTCGCATTCCAACCGTTCCGCTCGGCCATGCTTGCCACCTTGTCGAAGAACTTTCGCTCAGTGCCGATCCTGCTCCCGTCGGGCAGCCAGTTCATTCCGTTGGGTCTTCCGTGTGCTCCGGCCAAAAGGGTCAGCGTCTGGTCTTTGAAGGTCTTTTCCAGCTGTTTTACCAGTGGATTCAGAAAAGCCATGGTGACACTGCTGCCCGAAACGACATGATGCCCCCCGACGTCGTTGTCGAATACTCGCCATTTGGGTACCAGTTGCTGCCTGGCAAAGTACCGGCTCCTGCCGGGATCATCGAAAAAGGGATTCTTTGCGGCGATGATGGTGACGGTCCGTTGATCCGAGCGAAACACGGTCGTAGCCCTTGCGCCCTTTTCATACGGCCATAGTATTGCGTACTGGCCGCCAAGAATGTCGACCTTCCCCCGCTTCGAGGGCGATCGTACTTTCCCATCGAGACTAAGGACATAGTCTTCGACAACTTTCCGACTGTTGTTGTAAAGGTCCTGCATCGACCCGCTGCTCGACAACGCGCTTAGGCTTTCGGTTGAACTGCCGGCGACCGCGGATGATGTCGGCATCGCGAAGTCGTAGGTCATATTGGGTTTTGCAACGCCTTGCCGGGGGGAGAGGGTCATCTCACCCAAGGTATGGATGAACCATCCGACCCAGCTCTGCCCCTCGGGGTCGACGCGCCCGATCGGGTCGCCGCCGCAATAGGCATAGCGGTTTACCCCCCCGGCATCGAAAGGACTAAGGGCGTCCGGGCTTGGGAAACGGCGCAGGATCGGGCTGTAGATGCGCTGGCCGAGCATGTACCAGCCGACGGATGGCTCGACGATGCCGCCGGCGTACCCCGCGCGCCTTTTCGATACGGTGGCTGTTGCCTCGCCGTACGCCCCGTAAACGCATGTTTCGACGACCATGACGCTTCCTCCTTGAAACCCCGGATCGACGATAAGGCGTTCGGAAGATGGGGGCCACTGCGAAGATGGCGCGAATTCGGAATGACGCCGTTAAATTCGCCGGACCGGCCCTGGGCGACCCGCTGACACGCCCAGGTGGTACACCGCCGTATCGGATGCGTTGAGCAGACTCAACAGGTAGCCGTCCACGGCACTGAAACAAAAGCCCAGGACGATGTCTTTCTCCTGGCGGGTGTCGCCGAAAATTTCGGTCATTCTGCTGAAGTGGGTTTGGCCCACGTCGTGCAGGATGACGTCGTTGTACTGCCCGAGTCGTCTGGCGTCTTCGTTGAAAAACCGGCGAGCCGAGCCCACGCGCATGCCTTTCTTGTTGTAGTTGTTCGCGTTGAACTTGCCGTGGGTGCCGGTGATGAGGTGGATAGGGACGTTTCTGGCGATGTCGCGATGGTCGTCGCGGATCTGCCGGACGCGTTCAGCGACTTCGTCCGCGTCGACGACGGCGTCCGTCACGTGTGCCCTCGTGTTGCCGAACTCGACGACGCGCCACGATGGCCTGATGCGGACGGCATTTCCGCTCGCGTCGCGGATGATCCTGTCGGGTATCTGGCTCTCGACCGCCTCTACACCTTTGAATACCTGGACCTGGTGCTGCTCGTCGACCGAGCGGAACGTCAGCGGCTGGCCGGGAACGTCGGCCTTTCCGAGGTGCACGATGGGAGGCGCCGGCTCGCCTCTCATCAGCGCACGAAAAGCCCTTCGGGAATTCTTGACGCGATCGAGAGGGGATGCCGTCTGCAACGTCGCATTCAGTACGGCCATCATCAGGGAGGGTGAGGCGGGTTGTGTCGCGAACACGCCTACATGGGGCAGCATGTCGAGAAAGGTCGATCCGTCGGGATCGGTCCGGTTGATCGGATCGCCACCGCAATAGGCATAGCGGTTGATGCCGCCGGCATCGAAGGGGCTGACCGAATCAGGGGCGAGGAAACGCCGGTGCAGCACGCTGTACGGGCGCTGGCCGAGGAGATGCCAACCCGTGCCCCCTTCCGCCAGCTGACCGGTGTAGCCCGTCCTCGCCTGTGCCGCGGAGCGGGAAGGGTGCCCATACGCCGCGTAGATCGGCTGCGAAGCCATCATTATGTTCCGTTCCTTGGATCCGTCGCCATCCTAATTTGTCGCGAAAATCCGGGCCAGTATCGAGATGGCGCGAATTCGGAAACGGTGGGCGATCGCCGTTCATCCTTGGCGAGTTGGCTGGCGCGGGAGCTAGATCACTTGCGGCTCGGTTTCCAGCGTCACGCCGAACCTCGCTTCGACGCCTCCCATGACTTTCCGCGCGAACGCCCAAAGCTCCAGGCCGCTTGCCTTGCCGTGGTTGACGAGCACCAGCGCGTGGCGATTCGACATGCCCGCGTCGCCGTCACGATGGCCCTTGAACCCGGCGGCTTCGATAAGCCACGCGGCGGAGATCTTCGCCGTACCCCCCGCATGGGGCCATACCGGTAGTCCCGGATGGGCGAGGGCGAGCGCATCGGCCTTCGCCGCCGAGACGATGGGATTCTTGAAGAAGCTTCCCGCGTTGCCGATGACGGCCGGGTCGGGGAGCTTGCGCGAACGCAAACGTACGACTGCTTCGGCCACGTGATACGGCGTAGCGCGCACCACGCCCATTTTTTCCACTTCCTCGCGAATGCCCGCGTAATCGAGCGACAGCGGCCGCTCACGGGGCAGGGCGAAGGTGACCGCCACCACGATCCAGCGCCCGGCCTGTTGCTTGAAGCTGGAGTGGCGATACGAGAACGCGCACTCGGCCTTGTCGAGCACCACGAATTCGTTCTTGTGCGTGTCCCAGGCTTCCACGGTATCGATGAACTCCGACACCTCGACGCCATACGCACCGATGTTCTGGATGGGCGAGGCGCCGACGGTGCCGGGAATGAGGATCAGGTTTTCCAACCCCGCATAGCCCTGGCCCAGCGACCAGCGCACGAAATCGTCCCAGCGTTCGCCGGCGGCCACCCGGATCAATACGCGATCGTCGCGTTGGAAGGTTTCCACGCCACGGTTGGCCATGGCGAGCACGGTGCCGTCGATGTCACCCTTGATGAGCAGGTTGCTGCCCTCGCCCAGCACCAGCAGCGGGCCGCTCTTCACGGCGGGGTAGGCCAGCAGTTCGGGGATCTTCGTGACGTCGTGCACTTCAGCCAACAGCTTCGCGCGCGCGTTCACGCGCAGCGTATTTCGCGAGCCGAGCGGCGCGTCGGAAGCGAGGGTGAAGCCGCCCATGTCGACGGGCGCGTTGTTGAGGGTCATGCGAGGATTCCGCGGCGGCGGATTTCGGCCACCGCTTCGTTGATGAGCTTGGGGCCGCGATAGACGAGGCCGGAATACACCTGCACCAGCGAGGCGCCGGATTGGAGCTTTTCGGCGGCGGCGTCGCCGTCGAGGATGCCACCCACGCCGACGATGGGGAGACGATCGCCCACGCGCGCCTTCATGCCGCGCAATACGGCGGTGGATTTGTCGAACAAGGGTTTGCCCGAAAGGCCGCCCGCTTCACCGGCATGCGGATCGCCGGTCACCCTGTCGCGGTCGACCGTGGTGTTGGTGCAGATCACGCCGTCGATGCCGGAGGCGACCAGCACCTCGGCGATGGCGTCGAGTTCGGTCTCGGACAGATCGGGGGCGATCTTCAGCAGCATCGGTTTGCGCTTGCCGTGCTTGCTGGCCAGGCGCTCCTGCGCGTCGCGCAGGGTGCCGATGAAGCGGCGCAGCGTTTCCTCTTCCTGCAGGTCGCGCAGGCCCTGGGTATTGGGCGAGGAAATGTTCACCGTGACGTAGCTGGCGAGCGGATACGCGCGCTCCAGGCACAGCAGGTAGTCGTCGGTGGCCCGCTCGTTGGGCGTGTCCTTGTTCTTGCCGATGTTGATGCCGAGCACGCCCCTGAACGAAGCCTTTTCGACGTTGCGCACCAGCGCATCGATGCCGCCGTTGTTGAAGCCCAGGCGGTTGATGATGGCCTGGTGGTTCGGCAGGCGGAACATGCGCGGCTTGTCGTTGCCGGGCTGCGGGCGGGGCGTGACGGTGCCGATCTCGACGAAGCCGAAGCCCATGGCGGCGAGGCCGTCCAGGTGCTCGCCGTTCTTGTCCAGGCCGGCGGCGAGGCCCACGGGATTCGGAAAGCGCAGGCCGAAGACGGTGACCGGAAGATCGGCGGGGGGCTTGTTGATGAGGCCGGACAGGTTGCTGCGCCAGGCCACGTCGGATGCGTAGAGCGTGAGACCGTGCGCCGTTTCGGCGTCGAGGGCGAACAGCAGGGGGCGGATCAGGTCGTACATCAGGCGTCCGGGCGCCCCGCGAAAACGCGGGTGTCGTAGTCGAAATCGATGAATCCGCCGTCTTGCGTCGCATCGAACAGCGAGCGCAGGGCGGCGAGCATGGGTTCGTGGTTGGGATGACCGGGCTTGGGCATGTAGGACGAGGACAGGGTGCGGCCGAGCAGTCCGTCGTGATCGAGTTTCTGGCCGTGCGGGATCGAGGTCATGCCGCGATAGCCCTTGCCGAACCAGGCGGCCATGGCGTCGTCGCTGGCATAGCGCTCGGAGACGCCGACGTAGTCCACGCCGTATTCGTGCAGCAGGCGCTCGTAGCCTTCGAGGAACGGCGTGCCGGCCAGGCGTCGCGAGTTCCAGAACACGGCGACGAGGCCATGCGGCGAGAGCACGCGAAGGAATTCGGCGCGGACTTTCTCCCTGTCGAACCAATGGAAGGCTTGCGCCACGGTGACCAGGTCCACGACGCCCCCGTCGAGCCCGGTGGCCTCGGCACTGCCGTCGACGGCGGCGAAGCGATCTTCGCCGCCGAGCCAGCGTACCGCCGCCTCGCGCATCGCGGCGTTGGGTTCGACCGCCGTGACCCGATGGCCCGCGTCGAGGAACAGCTTCGACGAGATGCCGGTACCGGCGCCGATGTCGGCGACGGCCCAGTGCGGCGTGACGCCGAGGCCGTGCAGCCAGTCGACCAGCGCCCGGGGATAATCCGGCCGGTAGCGGACGTAGTCCTCCACGCGGTCGGAGAAGCGGTCCTTGGGGCGCAGGTCGTTCATGGCGTTATCCGTGTCAGAACTCGAACTTGATGCCTTGGGCCAGCGGCAGCGCGTCGGAGTAATTGATGGTGTTGGTCTGTCGGCGCATGTAGGCCTTCCAGGCGTCGGAGCCCGATTCGCGACCGCCGCCGGTGTCCTTCTCGCCGCCGAAGGCGCCGCCGATTTCCGCACCCGACGTGCCGATGTTCACGTTGGCGATGCCACAGTCCGACCCGGCCGCCGACAGATACTGCTCGGCCGCCTTGAGGTCCTGCGTGAAGATCGCCGACGACAGGCCCTGCGGCACGCCGTTCTGCATGGCGATGGCTTCGTCGAGGGTGTCGAACGGCATCACGTAGAGGATGGGCGCGAAGGTTTCGGTCTGCACCACCTCGTCGTCGTTGGACAGGCCGGTGATGAGGGTGGGCAGCACGAAGTTGCCCTTGCGGTCGGTGAGCGCCTTGCCGCCCGTGCGCACGGTGCCGCCGGCCGCCTTGGCCTGCTCGATGGCGCCCAGGTAGGCCTCGACGGCTTCGGGGCTATTGAGCGGGCCCATGAGGGTGGTGGACAGCGTGGGATCGCCGATCTTCTGCTCGACCTGGCCATAGGCCTTCACGAGCGTATCGACCACCGCATCGTGGATCGACGAGTGCACCAGGACGCGGCGCGTGCTCGTGCAACGCTGGCCCGCGGTGCCGACGGCGCCGAAGACGATGGCGGGAATCGCCAGCTTCAGGTCGGCGGTCTTGTCGAGAATGATGGCGTTGTTGCCGCCCAGCTCCAGCAGGCTGCGGCCCATGCGGCGGGCCACACGCTCGCCCACCGCCCGGCCCACCTTGGTGGAGCCGGTGAAGCTGATGAGCGGAACGCGCTTGTCGTCCACGAAGGCCTGGGCCAGCTCGGTGCCGGCGTCGTTGAACAGGAAGAAAATGTCCGGGAAACCGGCATCCTTCAGCGCCTCGTTGCAGATCTTCATCGTGGCGATGGCCGAGAGCGGGGTCTTCGGCGAGGGCTTCCAGATGCAGATGTTGCCGCAGATGGCGGCGAGGAAGGCGTTCCAGCTCCATACCGCGACGGGGAAGTTGAACGCGCTGACGATGCCGACGATGCCCAGCGGATGCCACTGCTCGTACATGCGATGACCCGGGCGTTCCGAGTGCATGGTGTAGCCGTAAAGCATGCGGCTTTGGCCCACCGCGAAATCGGCGATGTCGATCATTTCCTGCACTTCGCCGTCGCCTTCGGGCTTGATCTTGCCCATTTCCAGCGCTACCAGCGAACCGAGGGCGTCCTTGTGCTTGCGCAGCGCCTCACCGCACAGGCGCACGGCCTCGCCACGGCGGGGGGCCGGGGTGTTGCGCCATATCGTGAAGGCTTCCTGGGCGCGCTGCACGATCGTTTCATAGTCGGCGGCGCTGGACGCCTGCACCGTGGCGATCACCTCGCCCGTGGCGGGATTCGTCGGCGACAGCGTGCCGGCCCCGGACGTGGCGGCCCATTCGCCCCGGCCGAGGTAGGTGCCCGATTCGGTAGCCTGGAGGCCGAGCGCGGAGAGGATGGTGGCGGACATGACGGCTCCTTTGACGGCGCGCCGACGGGATGACCGCGCGCCAGGGTAAAACGCGGATTCTAGCAAAGGCCTCCTTCACGACCCGTTGTGCGGCGCGGGACGGATGTGGGCGAAACGTCACGGGCGAACCGCTCACCGCCGACCGCGCGATGACACCCGGCGAGGCAATCTCCGTCGTAAGTAGTTGCGCAGGCAGGAGATCGAGCATGACTCGCCTATACGAGATCCCGTATTACCCGGAAGACGGCCTGCGCTGGCCCGTTCGCGTGGATGGGCAAGTGATCGATTACTTCGCCTCCCGGTTCGAGGCGCTGCGGGCGGCCGTCAACCGGGCGGCCGGCGAGGGAGGCGATGCGAGCATCGGCGTGGAGGGCGCCGACGGCGTATGGAGGCCCTTCGGAAGCGATGCGAAGCGGCCGCTGGAGGCGACCTCGTCGGCGCGCAGGGTCTCCGTCGTCCGGTAGCGACGGTCTGCCGATGACCCGACGACCTTAGACCTCGTATACCTTGACCGAGGCCACGGCGTAATAGGCCATGAGGGCCCGGTCCGCCGCGCCAAAGCAATAGGCGTGCACGACGTGGGCGCGCCGCTCGGTCAATTGGAGGAAATCGAGCGAACCCATGTCGGCCACGTCGACGACGCCGACCTCGCTGGGGGCTCGTCGAGCCAGCCTGGCCATGACGCCGAGGTTGAGGCGATCCTGGACGTAGATCGGATGGTCCCGCCCCAGGCGTTTGCTTTGGGCCCAATTGAGCCCGGAAGGGCTGCCGTGGACGCCGGAAAGGACGGTCACCGGCAGATCGTCGTTCTTCTGCCCGATGACGCCCATGAGGGCTTTCAGCTGGACGGCATTGACGATGGTGTCCGCCGCGTAGTTGATGCCGCCGTTGCTATTGGGCAAGGCGTGCCATTCCGGCCGTACGCCGGCCTTCGAGGCGCCCCGGGAAGGCACCAGCCGATGGGGGATTTTCTTCGCGACCGCTCCCTCGCCCGCGTAATGCTTGATGCGCGACTTGCCTTCCCTGAATTCGTACACCGTCCGGGTGTATCCGGTCTTCTTCGTGACGCTGACGGGCTGGACGGGTCGTGGCGAAGAGGCCGCGAGCGACGCCATGCCCGGCGTGAGGGACGCCGTGGCATCCTGCGCGGCATCGCCGGTCGTTCGTCGAAGGAGATCGGCGATCCAGTCCCACCACGCGTTGCCGGTGGGATCGACACGGCCGATCGGATCCCCGCCGGCGTAGGCATGGCGATGGATGCCTCCCTCGTCGAATGGACTGAGCCGGTCGGGAGCCATGAACCGTCGCAACGCGGGGTGATAGGGACGATGTCCCAGCAGGTAGGCGCCTGTCCGCGGTTCGACCACCTGGCCGGCGTAGGCCGTCAGGGCATCGTGCGTCGCGAAGGCCCGGCCACCGTAGGCGTCGTAGGCATGGTGTCTCACAGCTCGTACACGCTGGCGACGGCGATGCCGAGTTTCTTCATGACGAGGTTGTCCGCCATGCTGAAGCAATAGGCATGCACGTGATGTCCGCGCCTGCGCATGCGCCGCTTCATCTCGCGCCGGCTCACGGCGGCGATATCTTCCACGGTCACCGAGTGATCCGACAGCAGTTCGTAGCCGAAGGCGTTGTTCCGATCGCTCGTGTGGAACGATACCGGCCCGCTACGGCGTACATCCTGGGTCCAGTTGTTGCCGTCGATCGAACCGTGGACACCGGAATAGATGTATATGTCGCTGCTTCCCTCGCCGTTCACGGCGTGTTGCCGGATCCTCGGCATGAGTTCGCGCAGGTCGAAGCCGAAGATTTCGCTGTCGGACACCCAGTGAATGGATTGCGGCTTTTCGATATGCGCGTAGTCCTGCCAGCGAGGCACGATGCTCACCTTGCCGTCGATCCGGCGCAGGCGATCGGCGGGAACGTAGCGAAGGCCCTTGTGCAGCAGGATGCCCGGCTCGGGCGCATGGCCGCCATGGGACGACCCGGCGCCTCGCTTGGGGGGCGAATGCCCCGCGCGGAAGCCGTGCCGTTGGCCCGGTATGGGGGCGATGTCCGAGGCCCGTCGCCGGGCGAGCCTGCCGCCGCCCTGCGTCGCCCGTGCTGTCGCCTCGTCCGTGGACGCCCTGGTGATGGATGACATGGCCGGCGCGGAGATCGTGGCCAGGACGTCATCCGTCGCGGAGGCAAGCCATGACCACCATGCGTTTCCCGTGGGATCGATGCGATTGACGGGGTCGCCGGCACAGTAGCCGTAACGGTTCACGCCACCGTGCGCCATCGGACTTTCCGGGTCCGGGCCAAGGAACCGGCGAAGCACAGGACTGTAGAACCGCTCGCCCAGCCGGTACCAGCCCGTATCGGCATCGCGATACTCGCCGGCGAAAGCGATATGCGCACCGAAGAAGCCGTCGTCTCCGCCGTAGGCACCGTAGCCATGGGCTCGCGCGCTCATAGACGGTCGAGTGCCCATTGCGTATCGAGCTGAAGCAGGTCGTCGGCGTAGTCGTCCTGCTGCCCATGGTGGGCCGGCGTCGGGAGCGGAACGGCGGGTGCATCGGGGTACATGCCGTAGGCGGTGTAGCCGACGGCCTGCATGACCTCTCCGGCCACGTTGCTTCGGTCCAGCCCGTAGTCATCGCGCGCGCGACCCGCGGAAGCGGGCGGCGAAGCGCTGGCCGACGTATCGGCCAGCGGCTCAGGGCGAATACGACGGCTGGTCGCCTCCGGCATCTCACGCATGCCGGTGGCGACCGTATCGTTCTTCGGCGTCGACGGCATACGGGACGAGGAGGGCGCGCGCGCACCACCGTGTCCCTTCGCCTTTCGGGCCACCTCGGACGACGCCCGGCGGGTACCGTCGACGATATCTCCGCCGGCGGCGGGCAGGGACCGCACGCGTGCCGACGTGGCACTCTTGCGTCCTGTCCGCTCCAGGCCCTTCTTTGCCGCTCGGGTAAGCGATTTGCCGACCTTGCCGATGGACGATGCCGCGCCCGTGCCGATGCTCAGCAAGCCCGTTCCCATCGCCACGTAACCTAGGATGTCCGCCAACGCGTTCTTCTTGGCGACGCTCGCCACGACCGAGCCCGCGTCGGCGACGATCGATACCGTGCTGACGGAGAGGGTCGCGACCAGCGCGGGCGTGATGCCGGACGCGACCGCGGCGGTGGCCAGGCCGGCCGTGGCCACCGTGGCGACGATCGTACCGACGATGCCCACGGCCAGGCCGAGCCATTTGACGAAACTCGCGCCATCGGGGTCGATACGATTGATCGGGTCGCCGGCGCAGTAGGCGTAGCGGTTCATTCCGCCACGATCGAACGGGCTTTCGCTGTCGGGCCCGAGGAAGCGGCGCAAGACCGGATGATAGACGCGGCCGCCCAGCAGGTACCAACCGGTGTCGCACTCGTTCAACTCGCCACCGTAGCCGGAACCTGCCGTGCCTCGATCGCGCTCTCCGTAGGCGCCGTAAGTGAGCATCGTGGTTCGCATGGCATCGTCACCCGGTGGTGGATTCGTCGGCGGCCGATTCGACGACCACCGAGCCCTGTGGATCGACGCCGAGCAGCCACGTCTGGCGTAGTGCGCCCGCGAGACGTGTTTCCGCCACCATGCCGCCGCGGGTGCGGACGTACCGACGGCTCTCGTCGCTGGACGCCTCGAACGCGACCGCGCCGTCGTCGCGATAGCGGAACGTGGTCTTGCCGCCCGTTCTCACCTGGTTGACGCGGCCGTCCGGTCCGTGGACATAGCGGATGACCTGGCCGTCGGCGAGCGTCACCGACGACAGGCGTCCCGCGCCGTCCCATTCCAGTACGCGCCCCTGCCCGTCGTCGCGAAGATTGCCGTTGTCGTCATAGGTCAGGACGAGTGCCTTTCCATGGCCGGGGTAGCCCTCCCGACTGTTTTTCACTCCTATCAGCCGATCATGATCGACCGGGTCGTAGACGTAGTCGGTCACGTTCGGATCGCCCGTGCGGAGCGTCGTCTCGACCTTCAGGATGTTGTCGATGCAGTCGTGCTCGAACGTCTGCCGCGTATAGGCCGCGCCCATCTCATCGCGGGGAAATTCATCGTCGCGGGTCGCCTCGATGTCGTGGGCGACGAGCCGGCCACGCGCGTCGTAGGCCATCGTTTCGACGCGCAACAGTTCGCTGGTGGCCCGGCTTTCATCGAACCAGGTTTTGCGTTCGACCTTGTCGTCCTTTCGCCAGGACAACACGAGCCTGCGTCGATAGCGGTCGTCGCCTTCGGCATGTGCCCACGCGTGCGCGGCGACGCGGCCGTGTTCGTCGTATTCGCGATGTTCGACCAGGGTGCGGTCGTCCCCGCAAACCGTGGTGCGCCGGATAAGGCGCGATAGGGCGTCATAGGCCAGCGTGACCTCGATGCCGTCGTCGTCGGCGAAGGAGGCGAGCCGTCCC
Organism: Luteibacter sp. CQ10; assembly: GCF_040900725.1. Classification (NCBI taxonomy): domain Bacteria; kingdom Pseudomonadati; phylum Pseudomonadota; class Gammaproteobacteria; order Lysobacterales; family Rhodanobacteraceae; genus Luteibacter; species Luteibacter sp. CQ10. Next base: position 493,684 of record NZ_JAEUYM010000001.1, read on the forward strand.
TTGTCGTCGTACCGGTGCACACGGCGGACACCGTCCACGCCGACCTTGTCCAGTTCACGGCCACCGGGAGTCACCGCCACCTCGCTGGAACGAGGCACGTCACCGTCGATGGAGAGATCCTGCCGCGTCATCCGTCCCAGGTAATCGGTATGGATGTCCATGCTGTGGCCCGGAGAGCTCACGTTGGACGGCAGACCGACCCTTCTGTCGTAGCTCGCCGCGGTCAGTGAGGCCGCCTTGTCGCCGCGTGCGTCCACCAGCGTGGCCGAGAGCAGCACGTCCTGCAGGCGCCGGTCGTAGGTCATCTCGATGCGCTGCCCGTTCGGCATGGATCGAGCGCTGGCGGTGAGCTGGCTGGGGCGTTCGTATTCCTGCGTCGTGACCAGGCTGCCGGCCTTTTCCTGCCGAAGCCGGCCCAGGCCGTCCCACTGGCGCGTGCCAAGCAGGCGCTCGCTGCCGCCCTTCGGCGTGACCGAGAGGCTGGCGACGAGTTCGCCTTCGTGGCCTGGTGCGTAGCTGCGGACGATCATCGTCTCGTCGGGCAGGTACGTGGTCACGAGACGGTCGTAGTCGTCCCAGGTCTGCCGCGTCGTCTGGCCGAGCGCATCGGCCATGCGCACGCATCGGCCCAGGCCGTCGTAGCTCCACTGCATGCAGGACGATTCGAGCCTGTCGCCGTCCGTGGTCCACGTTCCCCGGCGGGTGGCGCGCTTGCGCTCCGCGGCGTCGGTGTCGGTGGCGTTCCATCCGGTCTTGCGTTCGTTTCCTCCGTCGTCGTAGACCTGCCACTGGACGATCCGGGTCAGCACCTCGGCATCCGGTGAGGCCGGGTCTCTCACCAGTTCGGTCACGCCCCGTGTTTCGCTTCCATCCGGTGCGACGAGCCGTGAGCACTCCCCCCAATCGTCGTATTCGTAGCGCGTGGTCAGTTCCAGGAGCCGTCCGCCGCCGAGGTCGTCGCGGCGAACCTCCCTCACGACGCGCCCGAAGAGGTCGTATTCGGCCTCTTCGGTGGACAGGAGGCTTCCGTCCGCCAAGGGCTCTTCCTGGCGCACGCGATGCCCCTGTTCGTCCATCCAGGTGCGGTGCTTCAGGCCGGTGATGCCGGTTCGCTGCACCCAGCGTTCGGTTGCCAGAAGCAGGTAGTCCCAGCGTGTTTCCACGCGATACTCGGGTGCGTCGGGCGAGCCGATTTCCCTGGCGATGCGTCCCAGCAGATCATAGGCGTACTCGGTGCGGTTGCCTGCGATATCGGTCGTCTCGCGGGTGAGGCTGCTGATGAGATGCACGGTCTCGCTCGACATGTTTTCGATGCCGTCGTACGTCGAGTGGCGAGTGACCGTGGTCAGGGTGTTTGTCGCCCGGTCGATGGCGTAATCGTAGTCGCGGGTCTCGGTCTTGCCGTCCTGGGTGCGGCTCGCCTCGAGCAGGCTGCCGTGGAAGGGTCCCCTGTCTTCCAGGAAGGTCTGGGAGGTCCGATGCAACTCGCGTTGCCCGGTGTCGTCCTGCGCACGGACGGTCTCGCCACAGACCTGCACGAAATGGGTGCGGTCCGCGTTTTCCACGGCCAGGTCGAGCGCCTTGTATCGATAAAGGGTGGTGCGGATCGGACCTCCGCCAGGGCCGGGTTCCACCGTGCGGTACTTGAGACGCCTTACCAGGTGCATGGGGTCCGGTGGGCAAAGCACGATGCCGTCCTCGGTCTCGCCCTCCGCCGGGTAGTATCCCGACCGCTCGGTGATCCCGGTCGAGCTGTCGTGGCGCGACAGGATGTTGCCCATGTCGTCATACGCGTTCTCGACGTAGGTGACCTGCACCGCGCGTGCCGCGTCGGGCACGCTCTGGTCGTAGCGGGTCGTGGTCACCCTGCGGGGAAGCTGGAAGTTGGCGGGCTGCTGCTCGAAGGGCACGCCCTCGTCGCCGTACAGGGTGTCGACTTGCGCGACGACGCTACCCCGGACGGTCTTCTCGCGCGTCATCAGGTGGAACTGGTTGTAAGTCCGTTCGATGGTGAGTCGTTTCGTCGTCGCGTCGTGCAGGGTCTCGATCGAACCGTAGGCGAACGATCCCTGGCCGATCAGGTGCAGCAGCTGATCGCTCCGGTTCTCCCAATGCTGCACGACGGGATAGCCGTAGAAATTGTTCTGGTTGAACGCATCGTAGGAATACGTACTTTCATCGACGAGCGCCGAGGACGCCAGACGCCGTCGGATGCGTCTGCTGACGGCGGGCATCTCCGAGCGTGGCGCACCGGCCGGAAGCCGTAGCGCACGCATGTCGTAGAACACTTCTTCATGCATGCCGTCGGGAGTGATGACCGACGTCAGGAGCACCATGTCACCTTCGGCCGTCTCGTAGTCGAACCGCCATTGGACTTCGTCGTCGGCCGCTCCCGAGGCTTCCGAAGGCGATAGCCCCAGCGCGTCCTGCAACGCCTGGATATTCGCTGCCTTCAGCGTCGGAAGGGTGATCCGTTCGAGCCGCTCGCCCAGCAAGGTGAAGACGACCGACAACGGCGCTTCCTGGTGCGAGTAAATGTCGAGCCGTGGGCCGCCCGGATGGGCGTGGTCGATCGCCAGGAGCTTGGCGCCCTCGGCATCCTCGACCCCGCTGAGGCACACTCCGCCCGCCGGGGTGACCGACCACGTCAGCTGGAGCGCGTCGCCGTTGGCCTGGACGATGCGTTCGGTGCGAAGCACGCTGCCGATGCCGAGCGGGACCGAAAGGTATTCCAGGATGCCGGTGGCGTGTTCGACCAAGGCGCGCGGTGGCGCGACGGAAATCATCGTCAGCCTGCAGCTTTCGAGCTTGCGGTCGGGAAACCATGCCAGGGCGCCCTCCTGGAGATTCTCCACCTTGTGGGTATCGCCGGTCGCGAGGCTCAGCATGCCCCCGGCCGGATCCAGTTCCGTCACGCTAAGGCGCCATCCCTTTCCGAAACCGTCGTCGACCGTTTCCACGGGGCTGTAGCCGAGTCGAAATCCGAAATCCGGGCCGCGCAACGCGTTTCCCGTGCCGGTGCTCAGGTCGACGGACGCCGTATACATGCCCGTGCGGGGATCCACGCCGGCGCGGATATGGCTATAGAACTGGAAAGCGGTGGAATACATGTCACCGCTTTCGAGCGTGTTTCGTTGCTCTGTCATGGGAAGGCTTCCGTGCCGTTGTCGTGTGTCTCAGCTGATCGTCAGTTCGTCCCTGGCGCCCTGGACGAAGCCGATCCGGCAGCTCTGGCGGTTGCCTGCCGCGTCGATCGCATCGACCTGCATCGGCCCCGCCGGCGGGTCGATCTGCCCCTCGCGGGGAATGTCGTTCCTCCCGCAGAGGATGATGGTGGCTTCGGTGACCGGCGCCGCGGGGGTCGGCCTGGGTTGCGCGCCGGCCGGCACGGACGGGTTCCACCGGTAATCGCGATCGCCGGGGCTAGCGTAACCCGTGAGGCACGGGCTGTTGCCGGTGTTCATCTACCAATGGATCATGCCCGCCGGCGTACAGGTGATTTTCCGGATACCGATAGGGCGGCCCAGGTGGAAGATCGACAGCGACAGGGGCTGGTTGTAGATCGGCAAGACCGGCGGGCGGCCGCTCAGCTCGAACGACGACGGCGGGTATATCGGCGGATGCGACGCGGTGACTGCCTGGGGGCCGAGGTCCATGTGCTGCAGATACTGCTCCGTGCCGTCCGCCAGGAGGCAGTGCCCCGTCGAGCGGTAGAGCGAACCGTTGTCGCCTTCGATGGAGAATCCGAACATGCGGCGTAACCCGGCTTCGCCGGCGCCGGCGGAAACGTAGACCTCGAAGATGTCGCCGGCCGCCGGATCGACCGGCCCGGCGTCGCCATCACGGGCCACCTGGAACTCATATCCACGGTAATCGGTCTGCGCGGCCCAGCCCGCGTGATCTTCGTCGCTCGTCCACGGGAAGGTCGTGTCCTGGTCGTCATAGCGGATCAGGCGAAGGCTGGCTTTTTCGCTGGCGGTCAGCGATACGGGGACGTTGTTGCGCTTGGCCTGGATGGTGATGAGAATCCGCGCCTGCTGCCTGCCGTTGGCATAGACCTGCGCGTGTTCCACGCGCATGGTCGCGCTGGTGATCATCCATTCGTCGACACGGGGTTCGCTTCGTGCCCGGGTCAGCGTCAATTCGTTGGCCTTGTTGCCGTTGAAACCCAGCCTGAGCGGATGATCGTTGCCGTAGGCATCCACGATGTTGATCTCGGTGAAACGGACTTCAGGCGTTTCAAACTGCGTACTCGTCTTGAAGCGCGCGGCGAGGTTGCCCACCAGCAAGCCGACGATGGCCTGGGTGGAACCGGCATTCTGGATGCTGCCGACGCAGTTGGCGAACATTTGCGTCGGGGTCATCAGGACCCTCTCTTCCTGCGTCGAACCGTCGGCGCCGCTCCGGCAGGTGCCCCCCGTCGGTTCGTGTCCCAGGGCGCGCATGACGATACGGTCGATGGACTCGATGGCCTGGGAGGCCAGTCCGAGTGCATTCGTTTCGCCGTTCGATGCCGGCCCGGTGCCGCTCCTTCCGGTGATGTCGACATAGGCCAGCGGCCCGGCGAACCTGTCGGGCATGCGTGCCCCCGGTTGGGCGTAATAGGTGACCCCCCACTTCCATGTATCGAGCAGGTAGCCGTATTGGTAGATCGACGGCACGTCGCCGCCCGAGGACGAGGCCTTGATCGACTTCAGGGATGCGGTTCGCCCATTGATTCTCACCGTCAAGCGATGCTCGATGGCACGGTAGGAATAGCTGCTGTTGCCGACGGGATAGGGAAACAGGCCGGACCCGCCGTTCTCACCGTACTCCACCTGCATGCTTTGGATGGAAACCGGCCTGACCTGGACGGCGGAGTGGAACTGCCCCGCGCCATCCCCGTCGGGCTTGTTGAACTCGATATGCGTGTTGTTGGTTCGTGCGGGTGGGGCACCGTTCGGATAGGTGATCTGCGCACCGATCATGGTCGTGCTCGTCGACCGGGTGGACAGGAAGAACTCGACCGACTGCACCTGGATCTGGCCATCGCGGACGGCATGCGCATGGCTTCGGTTCTCGTCGACATGGGTGTCGGCCGATCCCGAAAGCATGTTCTCGTCCCATTCGTACTCGTTCTTCACCCGCGTCGATACCCACATGGCGCCGGGCGTGCTTTCGATCGGCTGGCCACCCTGGTACTGGATCAACCGCACATGCTGGCTGATCTCCGCATCGCTCAGGGTCACGGGGTTGCCGTTCGCATCGTTGGCGGTGAATGACACGACGATCCTGCATTGCTGTCGGCCATTGGCGAAGACGCGCAATTCCTCCGGACTCATTCCGGCAAACAGTTTGTATACCTGGAAATACGTCACCTGTGCCCAGGTGGCATGTGGCTCCGCAAAGCCGTTGCTCGCTGCCGGTTGGTGCGTGCTCATCGGGTGCTTCCTTCCTTGATCGTTGTGATGGAAAAGTCCGTTTTCACTTCATCCGCGTCGCGTGATGCCGACCGGCGTCATTGCCGGCGCACACCGGGTACATCGATGATCATGCAGGACACCTTGCCCTCGACCTGGCCGTCACCGCCGTAGCCAATCCTGTTGTGAAACCTCATCTGGTAGACGATATCGCCATCCCCGCCATCGCTGTCATCGTCGTCGTAGTCGAAGCCATGCGTCCAGGCGTGGGGAATCTGCTTCAGGACCTTGATCTGGACCCAATCGTCCGTTGTGCCGCACTTCGGGTCGTCGAACAGTTCGATGGTCGTGCCGGCCGGTACGTATCTCATGTCGATGGATTTTGCGTCGTCGTTCTTGCACCCGCCGTCGTGGTCCTGGAATCTGAACGTTTGGAAAAAAGGCTGCGTGTTCAGGTTTATCGTGCATGTCGCGCCTTGGGTGCCATGCCCGCTGGGGCTGCCACCGTAATTCGAGTACAGGGCTATCGTGTAATAGGCATTCGGCGCGATGTCCCGTTTCGGGGGAGCCGTGCAGGCTGCCAGGATGGCCAACGTCGCACACAGGAACATGGGGCGATCGATCCGTGTCATGTCGTTCTCCAGTTCGCGGGGGGTTCGGCGGCAGGCGAAGGGTGTTCCGGCCGCGTGCGCCGTCGGGACGACGCGGGGAATGGATAGGCGGGCGCGGAGACGTCGAGGTCGTCTTTCAGCGGCGTCGGCCGCGACGGCATGCCGGGTTCGCGAATGGCACCTTGTGCGGACCGCGTGACCACGGGATGCGGCGAAAGGCCAGGGTCATCCCTGGATGCCGGCTCCCGGTCAACCCGTGGGCCTTTCCCGGCGGAACGCGGGCTTGCCCGCGGCAGCAACGACGTGGACATCGTCATGGGCTTCCTCCCTGAAGCGGAGTCCAACATAGGCCCAAGCCAGCCCTGCGGTCCAGCGTCATCGATAGGACGATTCGGAAACCAAACGCCGGATATCCTGATCTCCGGGCAGAGGGCTCCCGGTGCCGTTTTCGTGACCGCGCCGCCGCGTTTCGGTATCCTTGGCCGGTTCGCCGCCGTAGCTCAGCTGGATAGAGCGGTCGCCTCCTAAGCGACAGGTCGTGGGTTCGAATCCCGCCGGTGGCACCATCCCTGAGAACACCGGAGAGCCCATGCCCCGTTCGTTCGATGCCATCATCGTCGGGGCCGGGCAAGCCGGCCCGGCCCTCGCCAACCGACTCACCGCTGCCGGCCGTACGGTCGCCATCGTGGAACGCCATCTCGTCGGCGGCACCTGCGTCAATACCGGCTGCAAGCCCACCAAGACCCTCGTCGCCAGCGCCTATGCCGCCCACCTGGCGCGACGTGGCACCGACTTCGGCGTGCTCGCGGGTCCGGTAGGCATCGACATGCCCACCGTGGCGGCACGTGCGCGCAAGGTGATCCTCGATTCGCGCAAGGGAAACGAGGATTGGCTGGCGGGCATGCCGGGACTGGAACTGATTCGCGGCCACGCGCGCTTCGCCGGGCCCCGCGACGCCCAGGGGCGATACACGCTCGAGGTGAACGGCGAATCGATCACGGCCGGGCAAGTGTTCCTCAACGTCGGCGGTCGTGCGCACGTACCGGATTTCCCGGGTATCGAGGCCGTGGATTACCTCACCAACAGCACCATCATCCCGCTGGAAACCGTGCCCGAACACCTCGTGGTGGTGGGCGGCAGTTACATCGGGCTGGAATTCGCGCAGATGTATCGCCGCTTCGGTGCGAAAGTGACCGTGGTGGAGCAGGGCCCGTCGCTGATCGGCCGCGAGGACGAAGACGTCAGCCGCGAGGTGCGCGACATCCTCGAAGCCGAAGGCATCGACGTGCGTACCAACGCCTGCTGCATCCGCTTGGCTCCCCACGCGCAGGGCGTGGCGGTAGGCGTCGACTGCACCGAGGGCAGCCCCGAGGTGATCGGATCTCACGTGCTGCTCGCGGTGGGGCGCCGCCCCAACACGGACGACCTCGGGCTCGACGTCGCCGGGATCGAGGTCGACGGCAAGGGCTACATCAAGGTCGACGATCATCTGCGAACCAGCGCCGAGGGCGTCTGGGCGATGGGCGATTGCAACGGTCGGGGAGCCTTCACGCACACGGCGTGGAACGACTACGAGATCGTTGCCGCCAATCTTCTCGACGGCGCCGACCGCAAGGTGAGCGAGCGTATCCTGGGTTACGCGCTTTACGTCGATCCGCCGCTGGGGCGCGTCGGCATGACCGAAGCGCAGGCACGCGCCAGCGGACGACCGCTGCTCGTGTCCAAACGTCCGATGAGCCGGGTGGGACGGGCGGTGGAAAAGGGCGAAACGCGGGGTTTCATGAAGATCGTGGCCGATGCCGAAAGTCGCCGCATCCTCGGCGCGGCCATCCTGGGCATGTCGGGCGACGAGGCCGTGCACGGTATCCTGGACATGATGAACGCCGACGCGTCGATCGACACGCTGCAGTGGGCGGTGCCGATCCATCCCACGGTGTCGGAGCTGATTCCCACCGTGGTGGGCGACCTCAAACCGGCATGAAACGCCCCTCGTGCCGACGTGCGCCGACGGCGGGCGGGCGGAGAGGGGCGGGCCGCCGGGTCGGGCGTCAGGTCTCGCGGATCACCATCAGGCGCACGTCCGTCATGTCCTCGATGGCATAGCGAACGCCCTCGCGTCCCAGGCCGGACGACTTGGCACCGCCATAGGGCATGTTGTCGACGCGGAAGCTGGGCACGTCGTTGACGATCACGCCACCTTGTTCCAGTTCGTCCCATGCACGCATGGCATGGCGCAGGTTGTCGGTGAAGACGCCGGCCTGCAGACCGAACTCCGAATCGTTGACCATGGCGAGCGCGTCGTCGAGGGTCATGAAGCGCTCGAGCAACGCCACCGGGCCGAAGGCTTCCATGCGCTGCAACTTCGCATCGCGCGGCACCTGCTCGAGCAAGGTGGGTTCGAGCATCGCGCCCTTGCGCGCACCGCCGCAAAGTATCTTCGCGCCGGCCCGCTTCGCTTCGCCGATCCAGCCTGCCAGTCGTTCGGCGGCGGCTTCGTCGATCATCGGCCCGAGGAACGTGCTCTTCTTCTTCGGATCACCGGCCTTGATGGCTTTCACCCGGGCGACGAGCCGGCGGCGCAGGTCGTCGTAGATATCGTCGTGCACGAGGATACGCTGCACGCTGATGCAGCTCTGTCCGGATTGGTAGAAGGCGCCGAACACCAGCCGGTCGACCACGGCATCCAGCCGCAGCGCCTGGTCGCCATCGACGATGCAGGCGGCATTGCCACCCAATTCCAGCGTCACTTTCTTGTGGCCGGCCTTCGCTTTCAGATCCCATCCGACCAGGCCGCCGGTGAAGGAAAGCATCTTCAGCCGCGGGTCGGTCACCAGGGGTTCGGCATCGCGTCCCACCATGGGCAGGATCGAGAAGGCGCCCTTGGGCAGGTCGGTTTCGGCGAGCACTTCGCCGATGATGAGTGCGCCCAAGGGCGTCCGCTCGGCGGGCTTGAGCACGAAGGGACATCCCGCGGCGATGGCGGGAGCCACCTTGTGCGCCACGAGGTTGAGCGGAAAGTTGAACGGCGTGATGAACGCGACGGGCCCGATGGGTACGCGGCGCGTGTAGCCGTGGTATCCCGCGCTGCGTTCGGAGATCTCCAGGTTGATCGTTTCGCCGTTGATGCGGACGGCTTCTTCCGCGGCGATCTTGAACGTCTCGATGAGGCGGGTGACCTCGCCGGCGGAGTCCTTGATGGGTTTGCCGGCTTCCACGCACAAGGCATGGGCCAATTCGTCCCGCCGCGCGCGAAAGCGCTCCACGCAGTGTTCCAGCACGGCTTGACGTTGATAGGGCTTGAAGCGGCGCATGGCCTCGGAAGCCCGGTGCGCGGCCTCGATGGCATCTTCCAGCGCCGAAGCATCCGGCAAGGCCACGCGCGTTGCCACCTCGCCGGTGTACTTGTCGATGACATCGAGTTTCGCCTTGCCTTTGACCGCGGCATTGGCGAGATAGTAGGGGTAGCTTTTCCGGAGCATGGCGGGGCTCGTTGGCGGCGACCCGGCCATGATCCGGCCTGGCGCGTTCAGGTGTCGTGAGGTGTCGCTCAGCCGTCGCGGCTCAGCCTCATCTCGCCTTCGCCGAGCATGACGCGAACGCGCTCGCCGATGGCGATGTCGTCCGCGCGTCGTACCACCGCGTCGCGCTCGTCGAAGACGATGGCGTAGCCACGCTCGAGGGTGGCCAGCGGGCTGACCGCATGCAACGTGCGCCCCTGTTGCGCCAGGCTGGCGCGGTGGCGTTCCAGCATGCGCTCGATGGCACGCTCCAGTCGCTGGCGCAACTCGCCGTTGCGGCGACGGGCGGGTTCGAGCCGCAAGCGTGGATGACGGGCCGCCAGCCGTGTTTCGAGGCGATCCAGTCGCGCGCGGCGCAGGGCGTTCGATTGGCTCGTAACGGCCAGCAGACGACGACGCAGGGTTTCCAGCCGCTGCGCGTCGCGAGCGAGGCGAGCCTGCGGACGCTGGGCGTTCAGCCGGGCTTGCCAGTGGTCCGCACGTTGTGACGCGGCCTGCAGGCGGCGGGACATCAGCGTGGCGAGGCGCTGGCGCAGGCGTCGCAGCTGCCGGTCGAGATCGGCACCGTCGGGTACCAGCAATTCGGCGGCGGCCGAGGGCGTGGCGGCACGCAGGTCGGCGACGAAGTCGGCGATGGTGAAATCCACCTCGTGACCCACCGCCGACACCACGGGCACGTTGCTGGCGTGGATCGCCCGCGCCACGGCTTCGTCGTTGAAGGCCCAGAGGTCTTCGAGCGAACCGCCGCCGCGGGTGACGAGCAGCACGTCGTAGCGGTCGCTGGCGGAAGCGCGGCGGAGCATCGCCGCGATGGCCGGAGGTGCTTCACGGCCCTGCACCGGCACCGGCAGTACCTCGACGTCGGCGAGCGGGCAACGGCGGCCCAGCACGCTCAGCACGTCGCGGATGGCGGCGCCGGAAGGCGAGGTGATGACGCCGATGCGCTTGGGAAACGCCGGCAGGGAGCGTTTGCGTTCGGCATCGAACAGGCCCTCGGCGCCGAGTCGCGCCTTGAGTTGTTCGAACTCGCGTTGCAGCGCGCCTTCGCCCGCGGGCTCCATGTGCTCGGCCACGAGCTGGAATTCGCCGCGCGCTTCGTACAGGCCCACCTTGGCCCGCATCAGCACGTGCATGCCGTCGGCCGGGCGAAAGCGCAGGCGCATGGCGTTCATGCGGAACATGGCGCAGCGCACCTGGGCATTCGCGTCTTTCAGGGTGAAATACACGTGGCCGGACGCGGGGCGCGCGACGTTCGACAATTCGCCTTCGATCCACACGCCCATGGGCAGGGCGTCTTCCAGCAGGTCGCGCACCAGCCGGTTCAGGCCGGACGGCGTGAAGACGTGGGGCGTATTGTCGGCGAAGTCGGACATGGACCGGCGAGGTTAGCATGGTCAGTGACTTAGCCGTAACTCCTCAGCCCGACGCAAGGTTTTTCGCCGATACGATCGGCTCCCACCCCTTCGGTAGTCGAGCGTCAGCCGACGGGATGGCTCCCTTCCATTGTGAGCGTCCTACCGAAGGGGTGGGAGCCGATCGCATCGGCGAATCGAGGCGAAGCGAGTCACATCCGGAACACACCGAACCTGCCTTGCTCGATCGGTGCGTTCAACGACGCCGAAATCGCCAGTCCCAGCACGCGCCGGGTGTCGGCCGGGTCGATGATGCCGTCGTCCCACAGGCGGGCGCTGGCGTAGTAGGGATGGCCCTGGCGCTCGTACTGGTCCCTCACCGGCGCCTTGAAGGCTTCCTCGTCCTCGGCGCTCCAGCTGCCGCCACCCGCCTCGATACCGTCGCGGCGCACGGTGGCGAGCACGGAAGCGGCCTGCTCGCCGCCCATCACGCTGATGCGCGCGTTGGGCCACATCCACAGGAACCGGGCGCCGTAGGCGCGGCCGCACATGGCGTAATTGCCCGCGCCGAAACTGCCGCCGATCACCACGGTGAATTTCGGCACGTGCGAGCAGGCCACGGCGGTGACCATCTTCGCGCCGTCTTTCGCGATACCGGCGTTCTCGTACTTGCGGCCCACCATGAAGCCGGTGATGTTCTGCAGGAACACCAGCGGCACGTTGCGCTGGTTGCACAGTTCGATGAAGTGCGCGCCCTTTTGCGCCGATTCACCGAACAGGATGCCGTTGTTGGCGACGATGCCCACCGGGTAGCCATGGATGTGGGCGAAGCCGGTGACCAGCGTCTTGCCGTAGCGCGCCTTGAACTCGTGGAATTCCGAATCGTCGACGATGCGCGCGATCACCTCGTGGATGTCGAACGGGCGGCGCGTGTCCTCGGGAATCACGCCGTAGAGCTCGTCTGCCGCGAAGCGCGGCTCCAGCGGCGCACGGACGGCGAGCGGCACCTTCTTCACCCGGTTGAGCGAACCGACGATGTCGCGCGCGATGGCGAGCGCATGGGCATCGTTTTCGGCGAAGTGGTCGGCCACGCCCGATACGGACGTGTGCACGTCGGCGCCGCCGAGCGCCTCGGCATCCACCACTTCGCCGGTGGCCGCCTTCACCAGCGGCGGGCCGCCGAGGAAAATGGTGCCTTGTTCGCGCACGATGATGGTCTCGTCGCTCATCGCGGGCACGTAGGCACCGCCGGCGGTGCACGAGCCCATCACCACCGCGATCTGCGCGATGCCCTGCGCGCTCATGCGCGCCTGGTTGTAGAAGATGCGGCCGAAGTGCTCGCGGTCGGGGAATACCTCGTCCTGCAGCGGCAGGAAGGCGCCGCCGGAATCGACGAGGTAGATGCACGGCAGGCGATTCTCCATCGCCACTTCCTGCGCGCGAAGGTGCTTCTTCACCGTCATCGGGAAATACGTGCCACCCTTGACGGTGGCGTCGTTGGCGAGCACCACCACTTCCTGGCCCATGACGCGGCCGATGCCGGCGATCACGCCCGCGGCGGGCGCTGCATCGTCGTACATGCCGTGCGCGGCGAGCGGCGCGATTTCGAGAAAGGGCGAGCCAGGATCGAGCAGGGCGCGGATGCGCTCGCGCGGCAGCAGCTTGCCGCGCGCGACGTGCTTTTCGCGCGCCTTGGCGCCGCCACCCTCGGCGGTGCGTTTCAACGTGTCGCGCAGGTCGTCGGTGAGCGCGCGAAGGCGCAGGCTCGCGGCCTGGAAGTCGGTCGAGCGGGTGTCGATCTGCGAGGTGAGGATGGGCATGGGGGATTTCGTGGTCGGACGAAACCACCATGATAGCGATGTGGGAGACGGGGCAAACGCTGCGTTGCGGCAGGCGGTCGCCATGGCCTCGGTTTTCGTGCAGCCAAACCCTTTCAAAAAAAACGGCCGCCCGAAGGCGGCCGTCCTGACATCGAAGCAACCCGTGAGGATTACTTCTTGCTGTCGTCCTTCGCGCTGTCGGCGTTGGAAGCGGCGTCCTTCGCCTGGTCGGCCGACTTGTCGGCCTGGTCCGCGGCGTTGGCAGCGGCGTCCTTGGCGGCATCCGAAGCGCCACCGGCGGTCGAGGCCGAAGCGGCGCTCTGGGCCTGGGCGGCGGCATCCTTGGCCTGGTCGGCCGACTGCTGAGCCTGGTCGGCGGCCTGCGAGGTCGCGGCGTTCTGCGACTGGTCGGCGGCCTGCTGGGCCTTGTCGGCCTGCTGCTGGGCGTCGGAGGCCGACTTCTGGGCGTCCTGCGCGGAATCCTGCGCGCCGTTGCTGCAAGCGGCCAGGAGCGCGACGAGCGCAGAGGCGAGAAGGGTACGCGTCAAATTCATGGTGTTTCTCCTTAACCGTGGAATGCCGTTGGGCGGGCGTATTAATAGCTCACTTGCCTGGGAGTGGCTACCGAAGCGCCGTGGGCGCTTCAGGACTCGTTAAAGGCCATCCACACCGCGTGAGCGTTTCATGCACCCGCCGTCGTTTTCGACTCCGGTTTCACACCAATTCAATGGCGATCGCCGTTGCCTCGCCGCCACCGATGCACAGCGTGGCGACACCACGTTTTGCCCCACGGGCCGTCAACGCATTGAGAAGAGTGACCACGATGCGCGCGCCGCTGGCCCCGATCGGATGACCCAGGGCGGTGGCGCCGCCGTGCACGTTGACCTTGTCATGCGGCAACCCGAGCTCGCGCATGGCCGCCATCGGCACCACGGCGAACGCTTCGTTGATTTCCACCAGATCGAGGTCGTCGACCGTCCAGCCGGCCTTGTCGAGCACCTTCTGGATGGCGCCGACCGGCGCCGTGGTGAACCATTCCGGCTCCTGCGAATGCGTGGCGTGGGCCACGATGCGCGCGAGCGGGGTGACGCCACGGGCCTTGGCGTCGTCGGCCGAGAGCAGCACCAGCGCCGCCGCGCCGTCGGAGATGCTCGATGAGCTGGCGGCGGTGATCGTGCCGTTTTCCTTGCGGAACGCGGCGCGCAGGGTGGGGATCTTGGCCACGTCGGAACGGCCCGGCTGTTCGTCTTCGGCGAACGCCTGCGGACCCTTGCGGCCCTGCACGGTGACGGGGACGATTTCGTTCGCGAACGCGCCCGAGGCCTGCGCCGCCTTCGCGCGCTCCACCGAGGCGATGGCGAAGGCATCCTGCTCTTCGCGGCTGAAATGGTACTTGTCGGCGCACTGCTCGCCGAAAACGCCCATGGCCTTGCCGTCGTACGGGTTGGTGAGGCCGTCCCAGGCCATGTGGTCGACCAGCTGGCCGTCGCCGTAGCGAATGCCGGTGCGGGCGTTGACCATGTGCGGCGCGTTGGTCATCGACTCCATGCCGCCGGCCACCACGATGCTGGCCGAGCCGGCCTTGATGAGATCGTGGCCGAGCATCAGGGCCTTCATGCCCGAGCCGCAGACCTTGTTGACGGTGGTGCAGCCGACGGCCACGGGCAGGCCGGCCTTGATCGAGGCCTGGCGGGCCGGGGCCTGGCCGAGGTTGGCGGGCAGCACGCAGCCCATGATCACTTCGCTGACGTCGGCCGGGGCGATGCCGGACTGCTCCAGCGCCGCCTTGATGGCGACCGAGCCCAGTTCCGGTGTGGGAACGCCGGTGAACTGGCCGAGGAAGGAACCGATGGCGGTGCGCTTGGCACCCGCGATGACGATGTCGGACATGGGGACTCCGTGAGACTCGCAAGGCCGCCCGAAAAAGGCGGAAAACCCGTCGAGTATCGCAGTCGCCCCCGTGGAGGGGCAATCTGCGGCGCCGCAAACCGCCGATTCATACGCATCGGGGCGCAAAAGGTTGTGGCAACATCGACGGCACGCGACCCGGGAGGTGGGTCGCGCGGCGATCGACTTCAAGGCAGGGGGAGTTCATGAACCGTATCAAGCCGTTGCGGCACCCGTTGGCGCTGGCCGTCTGCATGAGCCTTGGCCTGACCGCCTGCGGCGGTGGAGGCGGCAGCCGTACCACGCGCATCGACACGCCCCCGCCCACCGCGCCGACCTCGCCGCAGAATCCGCCGCCTACCAACCCCTCCACTCCGACGACCCCCGATCCGCCGCCGGCCACGCCGCAGCCGCCGGTCGACGTCCAGTTGACCGCCACGGGCGCCGACGTCGCGCACGCGGCGGGTGCGGTCGGTGCGGGCGCGACCATCGCCATCGTGGATACGGGCATCAATACCGACAATCCCACGGTGGCGGGACGGGTGAAGAAGAGCCTGATCTTCGTGGATTCGTCGACCAACAACACGAGCGTGGGCGACGTGGTGGGCCACGGCACCGTGGTGGCGGAGGTGGCGGCAGGCACGCCGCTCGGCTATTTCGCCGGCGGCATCGCGCCGGGCGCGTCCCTCGTCAGCGCACGCATCATTGCCGACAAGGCACCCACCGACGACGGCAGCGGACAGGGCAACAAGGTCACGTCCGCCGAACCGCTGGACCAGATCAATGCCCAGGTGATCGCGCAGGGCGCCCGCATCGTCAACAACTCGTGGGAAGGCCTGTACTGGGATGCGGCCGATACCGCGGTGACCGCGAGCTTCGCCAACGCGTACGCGGCGGCCGGCAAGGGCACGCTGTTCGTCTTCGCCGCGGGCAACGACGGCCGGGCCGATCCTTCCGACGTGGGCGCGTTGCCGTCCCGTGCGCCGCAGCTGGAACCCGGCTGGATCGTCGCGGTGGCGCTGGACAGCAACGACACGAACAAACTCGCTTCGTATTCGGACAAGTGCGGCGTTGCCAGGAATTACTGCATCGCCGCGCCGGGCGCCGTCGTCGCGCTCGCCGCGAATGCCACCGCGTCGTCGCCGTCGTACCAGATCTGGTCGGGCACGTCGTTCGCCGCGCCCCAGGTGAGCGGCGCGGCCGCCGTGGTCGCCGGCGTGTTTCCCACGCTCGACATGGCGGCGGTGCGACAGATCGTCCTCGGCACGGCCGACGACCTGGGCGATCCGGGCATCGACGCCGTGTACGGCAACGGCCGCCTCGACGTGGGCAAGGCCATCCGGGGGCCGGGACGACTGGATTTCGGTGCCCTCCCGGTGAACGTGCAGGGCGCGGACATCACCTTTTCCAACGACATCTCCGGTGCCGGCGGCTTGTCCACCACCGGCGCGGGCAGGCTCGTGCTGACGAGCCAGGCCAACAGCTTCACCGGCGGTAGCGACGTGGGCGGCGGCAGCGCCCTGGAATCCCTGGGCAGGCTGCCCGGCAGCGTGACGGTGGAGACCGGCAGCCTGCTGATCGCCCATGGCGACATCGGCGGCAACGTGATCAACGGCGGCGGCATGCAGACCATGGAAACGTCCACGCATGTCGCGGGCGATTTCAGGCAGACCGCGACCGGCCACCTCGCCCAGCTGCTTGGTGCGCCGTTGATCGTCGCGGGCAGCGCATCGCTGGCGGGCGAGTTTCGCCTCGTCGGCGCCGTCGGCGGCTACACGCCGGCCGTGCACCAGCAGGTGCTGACCGCGGCCTCGGTCAACGGCACGTTCGACACCTTCACGATGGCGAGCAGCATCACGCTCTCGACCACCCTGCAATACGGCGCATCGGAGGTCTGGCTGGATACGTCGCACGTCAGCCTCGCGCAGACCGCGCAATCGTCCATGCGGACGTCCGCTGCCGCGCAGTCGTCGGCGCCGCGCGTCGACGCGGCGTTCGCGCAAATCGATTCGGCGCTGGCGTCGTCGCAGGGCGTGGCCATGGGCACGCTGATGGCGGCGGGTGGCCTCCAGCAGTCACGCGACACGGCGGCGGCGCAGGCCTCGCTCGAATCGCTTTCGGGGCAGCTCTATGCGGCGAGCACGGCGGTCACGCTGGCGGGTATCGAGGCGGGCAACGACGCGCTCATGTCGCATCTGGACCACCACCCTGTCGGCAGCGCGTGGACGCAATCGTTGAATGACCAGGGCGGCCTGGACCGCGGCGGATTCGGCAACGTCGGTTTCAATCTCTCCGGCGGCGTGGCCGGCCGTGACATCCCGGTCGGCAACGACGGCTTCGCGGGCGTCGCCGTGTCGCAGATGAACAGCGTCGGCCAGTTGTCGGGCCACTTCGACCGCCAGCGTACGCGGGGTGCCGAGGGCACGTTCTACGGCGGTGTGCGCGGCGCGAACTGGTACGGCGTGGGTCGCGTGGCCTACGGCAGCTTCCGCGGCGATTCGCGTCGCCTGCTTCGCTTCGGCGACCAGGCGTCGTTCGCCGGCGGGGACATGGACGGGAACTACGACGCCGCGTACGGTGAAGTCGGCTATCGCACGCAGGCCGGTGCGTTTTCGCTCTCGCCGTTCGCCAACGTGCAGTTCGCGAGCATCCGTCGCGACGGCTTCGCCGAAGACGGCGGCGACGGTTTCGGCCTCGCCGCGGGCAATCACACCACGTCGCGCTGGCAGGCGGGCGTGGGCTTACGCGCCTCGGGCGCCTGGCTCACGGCGTACGGCGCGTTCCATCTCGATGCGAAGCTCGGCTGGCAGAATGCGTTCGCGACCCGGGGCGAGGTGTTCGCGGCCCGCTATACGGGCTTTTCGCAGTGGGCACCCGTGGACGGCATCGGTCTCTCCCGGCATGCGGCCACGATGGGGATGAACCTCGGGTGGGACGTGAGCGAACGCATGCAGCTGGCGATGGGCGTCGACCAGCGGTTCGCGGATCGGGATCACTCCCGTTCCGCGACGGCCAGCGTGCGCCTTGCCTGGTAAGCGCCGTATCGGCGCCTCGCGATCACCGATGGCGAGGCGCCGACGACGTCAGGACTTGCCGTGGAACAGCTCGCGGCCGATCAGCATGCGGCGGATTTCGTTCGTGCCCGCGCCGATTTCGTAGAGCTTCGCGTCGCGCAGCAGGCGCCCCGCCGGAAATTCGTTGATGTAACCGTTGCCGCCCAGCGCCTGGATCGCCTCCAGCGCCACCTTTACCGCGTTGCTCGACGCGTTGAGCAGGCAGGCGGCCGGGTCGATGCGCGACTTCACGCCGTTGTCGAACTGCTGGGCCACCATGTAGGCGAAGCCGCGCGAGGACTGCAGTGCGGTGTACATGTCGGCGACCTTGCCCTGCATCAGGCCGAAGGTACCGATGGGCGCGTTGAATTGCTTGCGCTCGCGCACATAGGGCAGGGTGAGGTCGATCGCCGCCTGCATGATGCCGATGGGACCGCCGGAGAGCACGAGGCGTTCGGTGTCGAGCCCGCTCATCAACACGCGAACGCCCTCGTTCACCTCGCCGACGATGTTCCCGGCGGGAATCTCGCAGTTGTCGAACACCAGTTCGCAGGTGTTGGAACCGCGCATGCCGAGCTTGTCGAGCTTCTGCGCGGTGGAAAAACCCTTCATGCCCTTTTCGACGATGAAGGCCGTCATGCAGCGGCTGCCGGCCGCGCGTGGCGCGGTGCGCATGTAGACCAGCAGTACATCGGCGTCGGGACCGTTGGTGATCCACATCTTCGAACCGTTGGCCACCCAGGTGTCGCCGACGAGTTCGGCACGGCAGTTCATCGAACCGACCACGTCGGAACCGGCGCCCGGCTCGCTCATCGCCAGCGCACCCACCCATTCGCCGCTGGCGAGCTTGGGCAGGTAGGTGCGGCGCTGTTCGTCCGAGCCGTTGTGATAGATGTTCTGCACGCACAGGTTCGAGTGCGCACCGTAGGAAAGCCCCACCGACGCGGAGGCGCGGGAGATTTCCTCCATCGCCACCATGTGGGCGAGGAACCCCACCTCCGAGCCGCCGTACTCGCCCGGGATCGTGATGCCGAGCAGGCCCATGTCGCCGAGCTTCGCCCAGAGGTCTTCCGGGAAATGGTTCTCGCGGTCGATGCGGTCGGCGCGCGGCGCGATTTCCTTGTCGGCGAAGGCGTGGACGCTTTCGCGCAGGAGGTCGATGTCGTCGCCGAGGGAGAACGGGCGCATGCGTGCAGACTCCGGACAGGGGGAGAGGAAAGCTGCCCATCGTAGCGCGCGCGGCTCGCCAAGCCACGGCGCGTCGCAACAATCGGCCCATATGCCAGGGCCGGGCCCGACGGCGGTCGCATGGTCTTCGCCGGTGCGGACGGCGAATGACGATACCGTCGCCACGGCCGTCATGAAGCGGTGGCAGATGCGCCGTTGCTCGGTATCGACCGTCAGGCCGGCGGCAGGACCGCGATACGGTCGTGCACGCGTGCCAGCAACCGGCATTGGCGTATGACGAGCCGAAGGGTTTCCGTGGCATCCGGCGGGGGCTCCGGGGCATCGAGCGCCGACGAGGGCATGCCGGTTCGCACATGGTCGGCCAGCGTATCGAACGCATCGGCGACATGGCGTGCAAGGCGGTCCACGCTGTCGGCATCGGCGGGCGGCAGGGCCTGGCGGTGCACGCCCAGGGTGGAAAGGTGCGACAGGCCCGCCTGCAACGCCGTCAGCAGGCGTAGCGCCCGTTCGCCGCGTTCGGGCGCGTGGCCGGGCTCGGTGAGCAATTCGGCTACGTTGCCCGCGACGGCCGCCTGCGCGGCGTGGGCGTCCCGGCGGGCGATGCGATAGGGCAGGTCGTCGACCTTGCCGGTGGCGTACTGCGCGGCGATGCGCTCCAGGTAGCGGCCGTAGGCGAGCAGGGCGTCGGCCACCAGGTCGTCGAAGCGGCGCACGCGCCAGTCGGGGAGGACGAAGCGGATGGCCGCGGCGGCCACGCAGGCGCCCAGCAGGGTATCCAGCAGGCGTGGGCCGATGGCGGTGTAGCCCGCGCCGACACGATCGAAACACAACAGCACGAACAGCGTGATCGCCCCCGTGGCGAGCGCGTAACGGCGCAGCCGAAAGGCGAAGAAGGCCGCGCCACTGGCCACCAGCACGGGCAGCCGCCAGTCGCCGCCGGGCAACAATTGCAGCAGGGCCCAGCCGGCGACCAGGCCGCCCAGCGTGCCGGACACGCGTTGGATCAGCCGCCGCCGCGTCGCGCCGTAACCGGGTTGGCAGACGAACAGCGTCGTCATGAGGATCCAGTAACCATGGCTGGGGTGCAGGGCCAGCATCAACAGGTACCCGCAGAACAGCCCCGCCGAGAGGCGCACGGCATGGCGAAAATGCATCGATCGCCGGTTCAGCCGCACGCGAATCCGCGCGAGCGCTTCGCGCGGCGAGCGCGGTTCGTCGCCTTGCAGGGCGATGTCGCCGTCGTCGCGCAGCGAGCCCTCGTCTTCGATGGCGGCCTGCAGGTTTTCCATGTTCCGCAGGAGGGCGGCCAGCGCGTCGTCCACCGCTTGGTCGGGAGCGAAGGCATGGCGGCGATGGTCCAGCGCGTCGCGCAGGTCGTCGAGCGCGCCGCGGGGCAGCGCGATGGAGCGCAGGCGCGTGCCGGTGCGCACGGCGTCGGCGCGTTCACGGCATGCCGTGGCCTGCAAACGCAGCAGGCGGCCGAAGCGGAACATGATGTCGCTGTGGTATAGCGCGCCGACGAGTTCGTCGTAGGGATAGTGGGAGGAGCCGATACGCTCGTGGATATCCTGCGCCACGAAGAACATCGCCAGCCGCGATGCGGCACGGCCGCGCGGTTGCCGCCGGCCGGTGCGGTCGAGCAGGGCGCCGCGCACCGAGGCGAGCGCCTGCACCGTGTGCAGGTTGCGCTGCGAATAGGCGACCTCGAGCGACTGGCGGTCGAGGTCGCGCACGGGTTCGAACAGCGCGGCCTTGGCCTCGATGAGGCCGGCCAGCGATTCGTAGAGCCGGGCCAGCGCGTGGCGCACCGCGCGCTGCGGGGAGAACACGCTCCATGCCAGGGACAGCAGGCCGTACCACGCCGCGCCGAACAGGATCGCGGACAATTCCGCTCCGCCGGGAACGTCCGAGGCGATCATCGTGTACACGGCGAGGATGAGCGTCGCCGCGGCGATGGTGGCGTAGCGCCCGCTCGCGGCGCCGAGCATCACCAGGACGAACGTGCCCGCCGGCAGCACGATGGCGAAGAGCACCGGATGGGCGATGGTCGCGCGCACGACGATCGCCGCCAGGGCGAAGCAGGCGAGGGTCACCACCAGGCCGCGCAGGCGCCCCCGCCAGGCGTCGTCGGTTTCGGCCAGCGCGCAGGCGATGGCGCCCAGCAACGCGGGCACGATGGCGGTGGCCGGTCCTTCGAGCGTGCACCATGCGGTGATGCCGCCCAGGGCGAGCAGCACGCGGACGACGTCGGCGAAGCGGTCGGATTCGGCGAGGTGGCGGAGGGTGGGCATGGAAAAAGCCGTCGATAGGTTGTCGCGAAAACCTCATGCAAAGCTGGGTTCCTGCGCAGGCAGGAACCCATGGCCGGGAAGTCACTCTTTAGCAAAGCCCGCCGTTCACGGCCAGCACCTGTCGCGTGATGTACCCCGCTTCGGGGCTCATCAGGAACCTGACCGCCGCCGCCACTTCTTCCGGCGTGCCGGCACGTTCCATCGGGATTGCCTTGAGGATGTGTTCCACGGGCACCTCGGGCTCGAGCATGTCGGTATCGATGAGCCCCGGCGCGACGCAGTTCACGGTGATCTTGCGCTTCGCCAGTTCCACGGCGAGCGCCTTCGCCGCACCGATCACGCCGGCCTTCGAGGCGCTGTAGTTGACCTGCCCGCGATTGCCGATCAGCCCCGACACCGACGTGATGCACACGATGCGTCCCGCCGCGCGACGCCGGATCATCGGCATCGCCAGCGGATGCAGCACGTTGTAGAAACCGTCGAGGTTGGTGCGCAGCACCGAGTCCCAGTCGTCGTCGGTGAGACCCGGAAACGCGCCGTCGCGGGTGAGGCCCGCGTTGCAGACCACGCCATAGTAGGCGCCGTGCGCGGCGACGTCGGCTTCCAGCGCCGTGGCGGTGGCGGCGCGGTCGGCGATGTCGAACTGCAGCACGCGGCACGAGCGGCCGAGCGCGACGATCTGTGCCTGCACGGCCTCGGCTTCGTCGCGACGGGAGCGGCAATGCACCACCAGGTCGTAACCCGCGCGGGCGAGGTCCAGGGCGATGGCGCGGCCGATGCCGCGGCTGGAGCCGGTGACGAGGACGGTGTCGGTCATGGGGTGGCCTTGGGGTCGAGGTGATTGCGGGGATCGAGGAAGGGCGAGGGATCGGGCGGACTGAACACGGTGAGCCGCGCCTCCGCCTCCACGCCGGGCGCGTCGATACGGCAGACGAACGAGCCCATGCCGTCGTCGTCGTGGAACGCGCGCACGGCATGCACGCGCAACGTGGCCCCGAGCGGGAAGACGTCCACGTTCGCCCGGTAGGCACGCGTGCCGAGCAGGAAACCCGGACGCACGGTGCCACCGGTGGAAAGCACCTGGCAACCGTTCCAGGCGGCGATCGCCTGTGCCATCAGTTCGATGCCGGCCCAGGCGGGCAGGCCGTTCGGTTCCGTGGCGAGCCCGCCACGGCGCACCACGCGCTCGCAGACGATCGTGTCGGCGTCCCAGGACATCACGCGGTCGAGCCAGATCATGCGGCCGGCGTGGGGAAGGAGATGTTCGATGGGCCAGGAAGTCATGCGCTATGGGACAGGATGAGGCTCGCGTTGTTGCCGCCGAACGCGAAGGAGTTGCTCATGAGATGCCGCCGGCCGGCGGGCAGGCGTGTTCCCTTCGCCACGAAGGCGAGCGGCGGCAGGGCGGGATCGGGGTTGCCGTCGTAGTGGTGCGGCGGCAGGCGCCGCTCGGCATCGGTGAGCGAGAGCCAGCAGAACGCGGCTTCCAGCGCACCGGCCGCGCCCAGCGTATGGCCGGTCAGCGCCTTGGTGGACGAGCACGGCACGGCGCGATCGAACACCGCATGCATCGCGTGGCTTTCCATCGCGTCGTTGTGCTCGGTGGCGGTACCGTGCAGGTTCACGTAGTCGATCTCCGCGGCATCCAGGCCGGCCGCGGCGAGCGCGGCCCGCATGGCCTCGCTCGCGCCGCGACCGTCCGGTTCGGGGGAAGACATATGGTACGCGTCCGAGCTGGCGCCGCCGCCGCTGAACGCCACGGGGCCCGGCTCGCGGGTCATCAGGAACACCGCGGCGGCTTCACCGATATGGATGCCGCGACGCGCCGCGGAAAACGGCAGGCAGCGCTCCGGCGCGGTGGCTTCGAGGGCATGGAATCCCTGCGTGGCCAGGCGGCACAGCGTATCGGCCCCGCCGCAGATCACCGCGTCGCACAGGTTCAGTTTCAACAGCCGCCGCGCGGTGAGCAGGGCGCGCGCGCTGGAGGTGCACGCGGTGGAGATGCCATGGGCGGGTCCGCCCAGGCCGAGCCATTCGGCGACGAAGGCGGCGGGCGCGCCGAGCTCCTGGTCGATATAGCGATAGTCGCTGGGCCATGCCCCGGTGCGGCCGCGCGTGGCGATGCCGCGCGTGGCTTCCTCGATGCCGGTGGTGCTGGTGCCGATGACCACGCCGACGCGATGCGCGCCGAAGCGGGCGATGGCGTCGCGCACGTCCGCCTCGATGTCCTGCACGGCCTGCATCAGCAGGCGGTTGTTGCGGTTGTCGCGATGCTCCAGGCCTGCCGGCATGGCCGGCAACGGGTCGATCACGTCGCCTACGGGCATGGCCCGGCCCGGTACCCAGCCCTCGAGCGAACGCAGCCCGTGCGGCGCGGCGTCGAACAGCGCGTTCGCCACCACGGCCTTGCCGCGGCCGAGCGAGCAGGTGACGCCGAGCGCGTTGAGGTACGCGGTCATGCGTCGAGCGGCTTGCGCGCGGCGACGTTCACCAGGGTTTCCTCGCGCTGGCCCGGCGGCGGCGGCGCCTTGAGGCCCCAGCGCTCGGCCAGGCCGAAGTCCTTCGATCGGCTCCACCACAGGTAGGGCAGCGACACCTGCGCGTCGTCGAAGCGGAAACCGCGCCGACGCAGCATGGCCATGTACTCGTCGGCACTCTTCTGCACGTGCATCGGATGGCGGAAGAACCAGCGGATCACCCAGGTATCGATATAGGCCTTGGTGGACTCGGCGAAGAGCAGCACGCCGCCGGGCTTGAGCACGCGCCAGAATTCGTCGAGCGCGCGCTCCTGCTCCACGAGGTGATGGAAGGTCTGGTGGCAGAACACGATGTCCACCGAGGCGTCGGGCAGGTCGATGGCGGCGCAGTCGCCGACGATGAAGCGGGCATCGATGCCTTCGCGGTCGGACTCCTGGCGCGACAGCGCGATGCTGTGCGGGTCGGCGTCCAGGCCGATCAGGCGATCCGGCGCGAAGGCGTCGCGCAGCAGGCGGAACGAGCGCCCCTGGCCGCAACCCACGTCGAGCAGCGTGCCGCCGCGCGGCAACGGCTCGCCGACGAGGCGCTTGAGGTCGTTGATGGCCACGCGCAGCACGTGGTGCTGCCAAGTGTGCGTGCGCAGGAAGGCGAACCCGAGGCGGGTTTCTTCCACGTAGGTGGGGCTGGCGAACTTCATGCGGGGTCTTCCGTGGATCGGGCGAGGCGTTGCATCACGTCGTCGACGAATACCTGCGGCGAGACGAGCTGCATCTCGCCGTCGGTAAGGCGCACCGCGACCTGGATGGTGCTGGCGCGCGTCAACCGTTCGCCGCTGTCGGCGTCGGACAGGGTGTAGTGGATCTTCAGGCGGTTTTCCCATTCCACCAGCTCGGCGCGCACGCGCAGGCGCTGGCCGAAGCGGGCCGCGCGCGCGTAGCGCACCTGCAGGTCGATGATGGGCCAGGCGTAGCCGGTGTGCCTCATGCGCACGTAGTCGTGGCCGATGTCCTCGAGCAGGGCGCATCGCGCCACCTCGAGGTACTTCACGTAGTGGCCGTGCCAGACCACCTCGAGCGAGTCGACGTCGAAGAACGGCACGACGAGGTCGATCTCGACGGCGAGCATACCTTTAGTACGCATGCGAAGCTCCCGGCACGGTGGGCCAGTACGGATGGAAATTGAACCACTGCAGGGGCGCCTCCAGGCAGCGCTCGGCGAGCCAGTCGGCGTAGCGCGTGGCGGCGGCCGATACGTGCTCGTCGCGACGGCCACGGTCCCATCCGGCCGCGTCGTCGAAGCGGCGCAGGTGGATGCGATAGCGGCCGTCGCGCTTGAGGCAGCAGACGAGGTTGGTGCGCGCGCGCAACATGGCCGCCATGAGCCACGGGCCCTGCGGGAAGGGTGCCGGGGCGCCGAGGAACGGGACGTACGTGCTGCGTGCACCGTGTTCGGCCACGCGATCGCCCGCGATGGCCAGCCACTCGCCGCGATCGAGGCGTTCGGCTAGGTCGAGCATGGCCGAGGTGTCCAGGTCGCCCACGTGCATCAGGCGCAGGCGCGTGTCGCCGGATTCGCCCAGCAGCCGGTTGAAATGCGCCGCGCGCGGCAGGTGCATCAGCACGTTCAGCGCCACGCCCTCACCGATCTCGGCCATGGCGCGGCAGACGTCGAGGTTGCCCAGGTGCGTGCAGACGAGGATCTGCCCGCGACCGCCGCCGAGCAGGGCGTCGCGCACGCCGTCGGGGTCGTCCATGCTCACCGAGTGCAGGCGCAACGCGCCGCGCCACACGTCGAAGCGGTCGAGCAGGCAGTCGCCGAAGGCCATGTACTGCGCGAAGACGGCGCCGCGCGGAAACAGGTCGGTGCGGCCGCTCCACGCGGCGAGGCGCCGCTGGTAGTCGGCCACGTGACCGCGCACGCGGCGCCCGGTGAGGAAGAAGTACGACACGATGAGGTAGATCACCGGCGCCACGGGGCGCCGGCCGAGCAGGCGCACGAGCCAGGCCGTGAACTTCAGGCCGAGAAAGCTGCCGCGCTCGCGTCGCGCGGCCCAGTGCGTGGCGTCCGTCATGGGCTCAGTCATCACGCGGCTGTCCCAGCTGGAGATAGGCGGAGGAGTAGGGCGCCTCGGCGTCGCGATAGACGAAGTGCAGGCGGCGACGCACGGTGTCGTGCCGCAAGGCCAGTTCCACGGTGTCGCCCGGCCGCAGCAGGCGCTGGAATTTCAACTGGTCGATGGCGTGGCAGGCACGCGGCGTGCCCAGCCTCGGCGCGGCGAGGTCGAGGGCCCAGCCGATCTGCGTCACGCCCGGCAACACGGGCGCCTCGGGAAAATGCTCGGCGAAGCAGGCCAGGTCCAATGGCAGCGCGATGCGCAGCACGTGCGTGTCGCCGTCCTTCCATTCGTCGATCACGTTGGCGTTGGCGGATAGCGGGGCCTGCAGCGTCGCGTCCACGTTCGCCGCTTCGGGCAGCGCATCGGCGAAACGCCACACCAGCGGCGTGGACAGGGGATCGTCGCCCGCGGCGTATTGGCCCAGTTCGTTCACCAGGCCGGCGCGACCATGCCGAAGCAGGGCGATCCGCCCGGCCGGCGACAAGGCCACGACCATGCCCGGTCCTTGCTTGCCCGCGTAACCACCCGCCGCTCCCGCCACCCAGGGATGCGAACCGAGGCGGCGGGCGGCGGCGTTCATCGGCGCCTGGTTGATGCGGCGGCGCAGGCGCTGGCGGAAGACCCACTCGCCCACGAAGAGCACGCCCATCACGGCGTAGGCCAGGATGCCGTTGTAGAACGTCCACCACGACAGGCTGCCCCAGGTGGCGAGCACGCCCGAGGCGATGCCGTTCGCGGCGAAAAAGATCACCCACACCCAGGTGACCTTGCGCACGTAGGCCACCGCGACCGGGGGAAGGTCGGGTTCGGTCACCCGTGCGATGCGTTCGATGATCGGCGGCCCGTACTTCAGGCTGAGCGCGAAGGCGGCAAAGAGCAGCGCGCAGATGAGGCTGGGATACCAGCGCACCAGATGCTCCTCGCCGCCCAGCGCGAGCACCGCGCAATACGCAAGCGTGATGCCAAGCATCCAGCGGCCGCCGGGCCGGCGCAGCAGCGCGGGCGCGCGCACGAGCCAGAGGCCGCCGAGGATCAGGCCGAACATCGGCGGCGACACGTGCTCGGAACCGAAGTAGACGATGAAGGGATACAGCACGCCGGCCAGCACCAGCGCGAGTTCGCTCAGCTTACGCATGGTGGTTTTGCGACTCCACGTAGAAAGCGAGACTGCGCACCGTTTCGAAATGGCGCCGCGCGTCTTTCGAATCCGACGCGATCTTCAGGCCGTAGGTGGTCTGCAAGGCCAGCGCCAGTTCCAGGGCGTCCACCGAATCTAGGCCGAGGCCCTGCCCGAACAGCGGCTGGTCGGCGGCGATGTCGCCCACGGTCAGGTGTTCCAGCGAGAGCGTATCGATGATGAGTTGCGTGATGTCGCGTTCGAGCCCGCTTCGATCGGGTGTGTTCATCCCTGCATGTCCCCTGCGTAGAGATGGTGGAGGTGTTCGTTGAGGCGTCGCGAGGCGATCGGCGCGGGCGCGTCGCGATAGGCGGATACGTCGATGTCGTCGCCGACGCGCAGGTGCATGTGCACGCGCCGGTCCGGAATGCGGTACCAGGGTTCGGCCTTGGTGAGCGTGGTGGGTTCCACGCTGATGAAGACCGGCGTGACCACTCGCGCGCCGCGGACGGCGATGGCCGCCGCGCCGCGATGGAACACGGGAGGCCGGCCCGGCGTGGTGCGTGTGCCTTCGGGAAAGACGATCAGCGTCTGTCCGTCGCGCAGCACCTCGGCGGCGCGGTCGAGCATGTCGGCGCTGCCGTCGTTGCTGATGTACTGCGCCACCGTCACCGGTCCGCGCATCCAGGGATTCTTCCACAGGCTGTGCTTGACCACGCAGTTGGCGTCGGGCACGTGGCCGAGCAGGAACACGACGTCGATCAGCGAGGGGTGGTTGGCGACGATGAGCTGGCCGGGGCGGCCCAGCCGTTCGAGCCCTTCGAAACGGTAGGTGAGCACCCCGGTGCGGTACATGAATTGCGAATGCAGCCAGAACGCCCGGCCCACGGTACGCCGGGCGCGCTTGCGGCGCGCCTCGGGCGGCCCCGGCCAGTGCAGCACCACGGGAAGAATGGCCACGCGCAGCAGGATGCCGCCGATGCCGAAGAAGGCGAAGGAGAGCGCGGTGAACACGAAGCGCCACGCCCATGCGTCGCGGCGTGTCCTTACGCCAGGCGGTGCCATGTCCATCGTCGTGTCTTCCAGCGGTGCTCGAGGGACGCGCCGTCGTGCAGCGCGCGGACGAAACGCAGGGCGTGCGGTTCCGTGGCCGGCGAGGCGCCGGCCACGTCGCCATGCAGGGACAGGCGCCAGCGCATGCCGTCGCCCGGCGCGGCGGCCGGAACGATGCGTAGGGCGACCGCGTGCGAGAACGGCACGTCGTCGATCCAGCCGTCGTACGCGGCCGCGGGACGCTCTTCGGCCATGGCGACGATCACGGCCGGAGCCCCGTCGGCGAGCAGGCCGGCGGCTTCGACGACGGCATGCTCGAAGGTATCGGCTTCGCCGGCGATGGCGACCGATTCGCCGCGCTGCCCGCGCAGGATCGACCACTGACCGGCGATGGCGTTGTGCACCGACAGGCCGAACTGCGTCGGCGACAGCGGTGCCTCGCGGCCGATCTCGTCGAGCATGGCGAAGGTGCGCGTGGTTTCGCCGTGGCGCGAGGCGAACACGAACGGAAGCTGCTCGTCGTCGGCGCACAGCGGCCACGCCGCATGCATCACGATGCGGGCGAGACGGCTGAGCCGGCGCCGCTGCATCGGCGGCACGAAGGCGCAATCGGGCTGCTGGCCGTCGTCCGCGACGGTCGCGTCGCCCGCAGCCCAGGCGGCCCAGTCGCGGGCCTCCTCGATGCCCGGTGCCCAGGCCCGCCAGCGTTCGATGCGCAGGTCGATCACGCGCCGGGCTCCTGGTAGCGGCGAATCACCAGCGCGGCGCAGCTGCCACCGAAACCGAAGTTGTTGGAGAGCACGGCGTCGATCCGCGCCTCGCGCTCGCCATCGAGCAACGGCGCATCGGCGAACGCGTCGTCCACCGTCGACGGATAGGCCGGCCCGAGCAGCACGCCGGCTTCCATCATGGCGATGGACGCGATGGCATCGAGCGCGCCCGCGGCGGCCGGCGCATGGCCGGTGAGGCCCTTGATCGAGGACATCCACGGCACGGGATGCCCTCGATCGCCGAAGACGCGGCGTAAAGCCTCCCACTCGGCGGCATCGCCCTGCACCGTGGCGCAGGCGTGGGCGTTCACGTAATCGGGAACGATCCCCGCCAGGTCGATCGCCTGGTGCATCGCCTCGGCCATGCCGTCGGCGTTGGGGCTGATCATGCCCTCGGGGTCGGAAGCCGCGCCGTAGCCGGCCATTTCGCCGAGGATGGACGCGCCGCGCGCCAGCGCGTGATCGAGGGATTCGAGCACGAGCACGCCCGCGCCGCCGCCCAGCACGATGCCGTCGCGGTCGGCGGCATACGGCGTGGACACGCGGTCGCCCGCGACGCTGGCGGTGGACAGCGCATGCATCACGTCGAAGCACATGGCGGCCTTGTCGTGCAGTTCTTCGGCCCCGCCGCAGACGACGATGTCCTGGCGGCCGAGCTGGATCAGTTCCATCGCCTGGCCGATGGCATGCGTGGCGCTGGTGCAGGCCGAGCCGACGGTGAACGCCCGGCCGCCGAAACCGAAGGCCTGGATCATCGTGGCGCTCACCGCGCTGCCCATGCTCCGCGGCACGATGAAGGGCGAGAGCCGCGAATAGCCCTTGGCGTGGAACACGTCCAAACCGGCTTCGTATTCCGACAAGGCCGCGGCGCCGCCCATCACGATACCGACGTCGCGCTCACGCACGCGGGTTTCGTCGAGCCCGGCTTCGGCAAGGGCTTCGCGCGTGGCGTGCCAGGCGAATTCGGCCGCCTGCGGAAGATAACGGCGCAGCTTGCGCGGCGGCGGTTCCAGCGCGTCGGTGTCGGCCGGCGCGGCCACGCGGCAGCGCATGCCCAGCGCGGCGAAGCCCGGCATGTCGCGAAAGCCCGCGCGTCCCGCGCGCAGGCCGTCGAACAGTGCGCGCCGGTTCGGTCCGAGGCAGGACACCGCGCCCATGCCGGTGACGACGACGCGACGCATCAACGCGGCATCCGGAAGATGAGCGAGGTGTTGATGCCGCCGAACGCGAAGTTGTTGTTCATCACGTGGTCGGTGCGAATGGCGCGCCCTTCGCCGGTGACGTAGTCGAGCGCGGCGCACTCGGGGTCGGGCGTGTCGAGGTTGATGGTGGGCGCGAACCAGCCGCGGCGCATCATCGCGATGGCCCACCACGATTCCAGCGCACCGCAGGCACCGAGCGTGTGGCCGACGTAACTCTTCATCGAGCTGATCGGCACATGGGTGCCGAGCACGTCGGCGGTCGCGTGGCTCTCGGCCACGTCGCCGCGATCGGTGGCGGTGCCGTGCGCGCTGACGTAGCCGATGGCCGAGGCATCGAGGTTCGCGTCGGCGAGCGCCATGCGCATCGCGGCGGCCATCGTCTCGCGCGTGGGCTGGGTGATGTGCACGCCATCGGAGTTGGTGCCGAAGCCGACCACCTCGGCATGGATCGTCGCGCCGCGCGCGAGCGCGTGATCGTAATCTTCGAGGATCAACGTCACGGCACCTTCGCCCACCACGAGACCGTCGCGTTTGGCGTCGAAGGGGCGGGGCGTGAGGTCGGGCGTGTCGTTGCGCGTGCTGGTGGCGAACAGGGTGTCGAACACCGCCGCGCCGGGGCCGGACAGTTCCTCGGCGCCGCCGCAGAGCATGAAGGTCTGTTTGCCCTGCTGGATCGCCTCGTAGCCGTAGCCGATGGCCTGGCTGCCCGACGTGCAGGCGCTGGAGGTGGTGATGACGCGGCCCTTCAGGCCGAAGAACACGCCGACGTTCACCGCCGTAGTGTGCGCCATCATCTGGATGTAGCTGGTGGCGGTCACGCCCTGCATCGAGCCGGTGTCGAGCATGTGGCCGACGGTGCGCGCCGGTTCGATGCTGCCGCCCGACGAGCCGTAGGCCACGCCCATGCGGCCGTCCCTGATCGCCGGATCGTCGAGCAGTCCCGCGTCGGCGAGGGCGCGTTCGCTCGCTGCGACGGCGAGCTGGGCCACGCGGCCCATCGAACGCAGGTGCTTGCGCGACCAGTGCGTCGGCACGGCGAAGTCGTCCACCGGACTGCCGAGGCGACCGTTGAGGGCGTCGAAGTAATCCCATTCGCTCATGCGGCGGATGGCGTTGCGGCGGGCGCGCAGGCGCGCCTCGATGGTGGTCCAGTCGTGGCCCAGCGGCGTGATCCCGCCGATGCCGGTGATGGCGACGCGCCTTGGCGCGCGGAAAGGAGAGGTGTGGGTCATGCGTGGTTCCTCCCGGGGGCGCTCACCGGCGCGAGCAGCGCGGTGAAGCCGATGCCGAGGAGCAGGGTGAGTCCGAAATGGTTCAGCGCGGGCATCGTGCTGAGCGCGAGCAGGCCGAAGGAGAGCAGGGCGGTGACGGCCGACAGCAGCACGCCGGCGTAGGCGGCCCCGGGACGATCCGCCGAATGCGGTTCGCCTTCGCGCAGGAAGACGGCGTAGTTGGCACCCACGCCGAGCACGAGCATCAGTGCCATCACGTGGAACAGCGTCAGCGGCTCGCCGAGGTAGCCCAGCGCCGCCACGCTGAACACGATGCCGGCGGCCGGCGGCAGCAGAACGCGCCAGGCGGCGCGAGGGCCGTAGCGCCAGGCGAAGGCGGCGCCGACCAGCAGCAGGGCGCCGCCCAGCCAGAGGCTGGCATAGCCGCGATAGCGGCCGAACAGCGCGGTGATGCCGGCGGGTTTGTCGATGAGCGAGATGCCGGGGAGGCCCTTCGCCAGGTCGCGCAGCGTCGCCACGTCATCGTTGCCCTGCGGCAGCACGAGGCTGGCGCGGTCCATCCAGAGATAGCGGAACGGCGTGTAGGCGGGCGTGGCCTGCCAGTCGGCGAGGGTGAACGGGCTGCCGGGGTAGGCGTCGGCGTAGGCCTCGGCGGTGTCGGGTTTGAAGCCCGCCTCGCTGAGCGCTGCGCGTATCCGGCTTCGGCACGTCCGTTCGCCGATACGATCGGCTCCCACCCCTTCGGTAGGAAGCTCACTACCGGAGGGGTGGGAGCCGATCGTATCGGCGAAAGCCAGGTTGCAGGAAAGTTGCAGGTTTTCGGCCTGCCTTTTTCGGGAAGGCAGCATCGCCGTCATCCCGGTCCAGCCCACGTGCGCACGATCCAGCCGATCGGTCAGCGCCTCTTCCCGCTGCAACACCTGCTCGGCATCCGCCCCTTCCACCAGCCAGAACTGGCTGCCGCCACCGAATCCGGCGATGCCGCGAATCACGGCCGCCTGTTCGTCCAGCGACGGAGGCGGTGAAATCAGCAGGTGGATGTCGTCGTCATGCCCCAGGCGCAGCCAGCCGGGCACGGCGGCCACGGCAAGCACGGCGATGGCGAGCAGCGCGCGCCGCCCCGAAGCGACGCGTTGCCATCCCAGGGCGAGGCGCACGAGTGGCGCCGCCAGCGGCGCGCGCGCCGGTTGGCGCAACAGGGCGGGCAACAGCCAGAACACGCTCGCACAAGCCACCGTCATGCCCGCGATGGCGAATACCGCCATCTGCCTCAGGGCGGGAAAGGGCACCAGCGCGAGCAGGGCGTAGCCGAGCAGCGACGTGGCCAGGGCGAGCAGCAGGGCCGGGCGTACCTGACGCACGCCGCGCTCGGCGATCCATGCGTCGCCCGCGTTGGCTCGCGCGCAGAGGTACTGGATGGAATAGTCGACCGCCTCGCCGAGCAGGGCGGCGCCGAAGACCAGCGTGAGCAGGTGCAGTTGTCCGAAAACCAGGATGGTGATCGTGGTGGCGCCGATCACGCCAAGCGCCGTCGACACGAACGCCACGAGCAGCGGGCGCACCGAGCGGAAGGCGAACAGCAGCAGGGCCGCGATGCCCAGGGTGGATGCGATGCCCACCACGTGCGTATCGCGTTCCGCGCCTGCCCTTGCCGCCGCGGCGTAGAACACGGCGCCGGTGCGCAGCACGCGCGTGCCGGGATACTTCGCGACGATGTCCCGTTCCGCCGTTTCCAGCACGCCGAGCGACCGGCGCTGCACGGTATCGTCGTACGACGAGCCGGCGAGGTTGGCGATGACCAGCACGTAGCTGCCGTCGTCGCGGTGCGCGGTGAGCAGGTCGTCCTCCGGCACGAGCGAGCCGCCGTTCCACGGTTGGCGATCGAGCCAGTGTTGCAGCCAGCCGAAGGGATCGTCGCCGAGCGCCGGTCCGGTGTTGGCGCCGAAGGGTTCGTTCAGTCGCCGCGCCAGCGCCGCGGCGGCGTCGAAACCGGGGGCGGCGAGGAGGGCACGATCGGCGGGCGTCAGCAGGTGGAAACGGTGGGCCAGGAAGGGCGTGACCAACTGATCGAGGTCGAACGGCGGCAGCTCGGCGATGACGGAGGTGAAGGCGGGACGCTTGCCGAGCGCCTCGCCGAGCTCGCGCGCGGCGTCTTTCGCGGCCGCGTCGTCGGCGTTCGCCACGAGCAGGATCATGCGGTCGCCGCTGGCCCGGGCCAGCCGTTCGACGGCGCGTTCCGCCAGCGCGTTGCGCTCGGTGGACGGCAGCATGGCCAGCAGGTCGGTCTGCAGCGGCGACGCCCCACGGCCGAACAGCAACCAGGCGCACAACAGGCACATCCCCAGCGACGCGCACGCGAACAATACGGCACGGGCCGAGGTCGTGAGCGACGTCATGGGATGCCGAGCAGTTTCGCTTCGACGGCGCTGGGCGTGCCCGCGTCGCGCGTGTTCGAGAAATCGAGGCGGGTGGTCTCGCCGTTGGCCATGTCCACCTCGATGCCGTCGAGGAATTCACCGCCCTTCAGCGCGATGTCCTTGAGCACGCGGGCCATGCGCGATTGCCTTGGCGTGAAGCGCAAGGTCCAGTGCGCGAGGTCGCCGTCGGCGGCGATGTCGAACTGGCGCGCCGCCTCGTCGCTCCTGCCCGCGAGCAATCCCTGGAGCATGGCCGTGACCTGGCCGATGCCGCGGTTCACGTCACGCACCCGTTGTGCGTGGCCCTGCGCATCCACGCGCGAGGTGCCCCCGGCGGTGAAGACGAGCGTGTCGTCGTACGGTTCGCGCGTATGCCAGAACATGCCGTGGCCGACGGCGAAGAGCAGTTCGCCGTGGCTGACCTGGGGCGCGGCCAGCGCGGGGTTGTCGCGTGTTTGCGTGAAATCGGCCCGCACGGCCTGGTGCGTCGACAGGTGGGCGAGCACGTCGTCGACGAGCGTGGGCGTGGCGTGCGCCGTGCCCGTGAACAGGAGGACGATCAGGACGATCAGGCGGCGCATGCGGGGTCCTTGCGTCGGAAACGGCGAAGCACGAGGCCTGGCGCGCGCGGCAGCATGCCGAGCAGCAGGCGCGTGTGCATGGCGCTGATGCGCACGTTGTCGCGCCACATGCGGAAGTGCGACAGACCGTTCTCCGGATAGATCACCCGCGTGGGCAGGTTGCGTACCGGCACGCCGCGCCAGAAGAGGCGTACGGCGATCTCGGTGTCGAAGTCCATGCGCGCGGGCAGGGGCTTGCGCGCGATTTCCGCGCGGGTGGCGGCCAACGGATACAGCCGGTAGCCGCACATGGAATCCTGGATGCCGAACGACAGCGTTTCCACCCAGACGCAGGCATGCGTGAGGTAGCGGCCGTAGAGGCGGGCCTTCGGCACGGAGTCGTCGTAGATCGGGCGCCCGCACACCATCGCCTCGGGTGCGGCACGGCCCTCGGCGAGAAAGCGCGGCGCGTCGGCGGTGTCGTGCTGGCCATCGGCGTCGATCTGCAGCACGTGGCTGTAGCCGGCCTCGAAGGCGGCGAGGAAACCGGCGGTGAGCGCCTTGCCCTTGCCGCCGTTGACCGGCAGGCGGATGAGGCGGAGATCGTCGCGTCCCGCGACGAGGGCGTCGAGGATGGCGCGCGTTTCGGCGTTGGAGCCGTCGTCGACGATGATCACCGGCAGCCCGTGGGCGGCGAGCGCGTTCGCCGTCGCCGCGATGCTGCGACCGTGGTTGTAGATCGGCACCACCGCGCAGGGCGTGAACTGCCGCGCGGTGCCTTCCGTGCCGGACCTGCCCGTGCCCGTCATGAACCGCTTAGCGCGCGACGAGCTGCTGCACCGTCGCGACCACGTCGCCGACCGTGCGCACGCTCTTGAAGTCTTCCGGCTTGATGCGGGTGCCGGTCATGTCCTGCACCTGGATGGCGAGGTCGATGGCGTCGATGCTGTCCAGCTCGAGGTCGGTGAACAGGTTCGCCTCCGGCGTGACCCGTGCCGGGTCGATCTCGAAGGTCTCTTGCAGTACCGAACGCAGGCGCGCCAGGACATCGTCGAAGGTGAAGGTTTCTGCTGGGATCGCGCTCATAGCTCGGTAAGTCCATTTCAGCCCCCGCGCCGGGCGCCCGGCGGCCTTGCGGCGACAGCGGGCGGCACCGTCGCCGGAGCGACGAAGGTCGTGATCGATATATACGGTTGTGGCCGCCCCGTCGGCGGCATCCCCCTGCCCAAAAGCATCGCGCAAGCAAAGTCTTACGCCATGCCGAGGGCGCCGGAAGTGTACCAGATCGCTTGGCCGGAAAGCCCGGGTCGATGCAGGTTCCTGCCGTGGCGGTTCGTGTAGGCGGACAGCCCCGTCCGCGCCCGGCGGACACCGATGCCCGTCCGCGGACACCCCGGTCCGCGCGGCGAAGCGCAAAAATCGGCGCCGCGACGGGCTTTCCCGCGCTCGACGCGGTTGGCACGGCGCATGCAACACCCCTGGCGAAACCCACCAGGAGGAAAACCGCCATGAACATCGAAACCCGCCTGCTCAAAGGCCTGTTCGTCGCCGCCGTGCTGGCCAGCCTGCTGACCCTGAGCACCATGCTGGTCTCGCCCGCCCCGTTCGCCGGCTCGGCCCCGGTCGTCGAGGCCGGCCGTTGAGGCCCTCTCGCCTTGGAGGCGGACCTGCCGCATCCGTTGCGTACGTCGATGGCGCACAGCCAGACTCGCCATCGGCGCGGTCCGCCTCCACTGGCTCGCTACGTCATTTCGGCGCGCGCACATGCTTCGGCGTAACGTTTTCCGCCTGCGGCCCTTTGGGGCCATCCTTGACTTCGAAGGTTACTTCATCGTTCTCGTTGAGCGACTTGTATCCGTTCCCCACGATGCTCTTGAAGT
This sequence comes from Luteibacter sp. CQ10, assembly GCF_040900725.1. NCBI lineage: Bacteria > Pseudomonadati > Pseudomonadota > Gammaproteobacteria > Lysobacterales > Rhodanobacteraceae > Luteibacter > Luteibacter sp. CQ10. Next base: position 529,628 of record NZ_JAEUYM010000001.1, read on the forward strand.
GAACGAAGACGTCCTTGCCGCCGCTATCGCGTGCGATGAAGCCAAAACCCTTGGCGTTGTTGAACCACTTCACTTTCCCGTGCTCGATCATCGTTTTCGTCCTTGATGGTGATCCCGCATTGCTGCGGTTATCGCACGTTAGCCCTCATACGACATCCTGGCGATAGCCCATATAGCCGAAGAACTTCTCGGCAAGAAAAAAGTCACCTGACTTCTCCGGTGGTTCTTTTCCGATGCGGAGCCATGAGACGTTTGCTGAACGCACACGCGCCCTTGGAAACCCGGCGCGTTTTGCCCATGTGCGGCAGGCGGATCTTGCCGATGGCGGCGACGCGGTCGGCGGCCTTCTAGCTGGGGATGCCGTCGCGCTGGGAGATCTCCAAAATGCGGCCCCTGTCGTAGTAGATGGCACGCACTATGTGCATTGCGCGCCCCACGGCACGGTTTTAGCCATCAGCCCTCACACGGGCACCCCGGCGACAGGTTGTGTAACCGAGGCGCTTCTCAGCAGAAAGGCACTGACAGTCGTGTTTTTTTAAACGTCAGCCATAGGGGTTGTAATCAAGTTTCCGAACATTTGTGACGGAATAAGCACTATTGTTCGGATCGTAATCAAACTGAACTCTGCGGTTTAGCCAACTATTGTCCAACGTCTCTTGCCGGTAATGGACGGTACTTGTCTGACCTGCAGTGGGTCCATCACTGCGGACCGGGGAGTCAGTTTGTATTTGTGCGTCGTATGCGCTGATGTACGTGATTGTTCCAGTTACCTTCATGGTCACGATCTCCTTATCATGTTGGGTGAACGGCATCCCATGCCGTTCGTCTCCAGTATCCGGCTTTCGATATTGGATGTGGTCCTGCAGGGTTTTGGCAAGAAAAAAGCCACCGGATTGCTCCGGTGGCTTCTCATCGCGCATGAGTTAAACCGTTACTGACCGCGCATGCGCCCCTGGAACCGCGGCGCGTTGTTGCCCATGTGCGGCAGGCGGATCTTGCCGATGGCGGCGATGCGCTCTTCGGCGACGCGGTCGGCGGCCTTGTAGGTGGGAATGCCGTCGCGCTTTGAGATCTCGAAGATGCGGCCCACGTTGTAGTAGATGGTGCGCATCATGCGCATCGCGCGCTCGCGGTTGTAACCGTCGATCTCGAGGGAGACGTTCATCACGCCGCCGGCGTTGACGGCGTAGTCGGGGGCGTAGAGCACGCCGCGACGCGCCAGTTCGTCGCCGATGGCGTCGGTGGCGAGCTGGTTGTTGGCCGCGCCGCAGATGATCTTGGCCTTGATGCGGTCGATGGTCTGCTCGTTGACCGTGCCGCCCAGTGCGCAGGGGCTGTAGACGTCGGCGTCGACGTCGTAGATCTCGTCGAGTTCAACCGCCTCGCAGCCGAGTTCGTCGACGTAGCGCTGCACGAGGTCCTTGTTGATGTCGGTGATGAACACCTTGGCACCCTGCTCGCGCAGCAGCTTGATGAACTCGCTGCCCACGTGGCCGCAACCCTGCACGGCGTAGCTGTACTTGCCCACGTCTTCGTTGCCGTGCTTGGCCTGCAGTGCCGCCATCAGGCCCTGCAGCGTGCCGAACGCGGTGAACGGCGAGGGATCGCCCGAGCCGCCGTGCACCTGGTGCACGCCGGTGACGTATTCGGTTTCACGGAACACGTATTCCATGTCGTTGACGTCGATGCCGACGTCCTCGGCCGTGATGTAGCGGCCGTTGAGCGAGTTCACGAAACGGCCGAAGGCGCGGAACAGCGCTTCGGACTTGTCCTTGGAGGGATCGCCGATGATCACGGCCTTGCCGCCACCGAGGTTCAGGCCCGCGACGGCGTTCTTGTAGGTCATGCCGCGCGACAGGCGGAGCACGTCGTTCACCGCGTCCTGCTCGCTCTTGTACGGCCACATGCGCAGGCCGCCGAGGGACGGGCCAAGCACGGTGTTGTGGATCGCGATGATGGCCTTCAGGCCGGCGTCCTTGTTGTGGCAGAAGACGACTTCTTCGTGTCCCGTGTTGGCGATGGTTTCGAAAATCATCGAACTCGAACTCCAGTTGCAGGCGGCAGCAGCCCGCCTATCAGGTGATTACCTATGGCGAAGCGCCATGGGTCGGTGGTTGACCGTCCAAAAAAATCGCCCCGGCCGGTTCAGGGCGGGGGCGATGTGTCTTGTCAGTTGCGTAGTTTAACCCCGAAAAAGGGGGCGTGTAGGTGCGCCGCAACAACTCATGTTTTCTTAACGGTGCCAGTGGGGATCGCGCACCCAGGTCTCGCGCTCGATGCGCCAGCCGCGGCCGTAGGGGTGCCAGACCGGCGCCCGGTAGACATAACCCGGGCGGTAGGCGGCCCAGCGCCCGCCGACCCACACGTAACGGCCGTGGTACCAGTTCCAGTAGCCGGGTGCCCACACGTAGCCTGCGCGCGGCGGCGGTACGCGCTCGAAGCGGGGCGGCGGCGGACGCGTGCCGACGGTGACCGACACGTATTCACGCGCGGCGGCGGGCGGGGCGAAACTCGCGGCGCCGAAGGCCAGGCCCAGGGCGGCCACGGCGGCAAAGGTGCGGGTAAGGCGCGTCATGGTGAATCTCTCCTCGGGATGTCCGCGGGTGCGGGCTCGGGCGCAAGAACGGGGCGCGGTTTCATCGGGTTGACCCGACACGGGGTCGGGTGTTCAGCTAAGCGAAAGCGAGAGGCGGATGAAGCCCTGTCCGGTGTCGCGCTCCCAGCCCAGCCCGCCGACCTACACGCTCCCGCCCATGAAACCTCCCCGCCGCTTCGGCGCCCGCACCGTCGCGACCCTGCTCGGCATCCGCCTCGCCTACCGCTTCGGCAGCATCCTGGCGCCCTCGCGCACGGTGGCGCATGCGGCGCGCGTGTTCCAGACCCCCTTGCCCAGCAGCCGGAAGCGCGCGGCGCACGCGGCCCAGGGCATGACGGCGCGGCGCGACACCGTGAAGGTCGACGGACTCCCCATCGCCACCTACGTATGGGGAGACCCTTCCACCCAGCCCTACGTGTTGCTGGCGCATGGCTGGTCGAGCATGGGCCTGCGCTGGGAGAACTGGGTGCCGCACCTCCTTGCGAAGGGATGGGCGGCCGTGGCCTTCGACCAGCCCGCCCACGGCCACAGCGGAGGCGACCTGTGCACCTTGCCCGACTTCGTGCGCACGGCGGCGGCGGTGGGACGGCATTACGGCGATGCGGTGGGCGTGATCGCGCATTCGCTCGGCGGTGCGGCCATCACGCTGGCACTCGACGACGGCTGGACGGCGAAGCGCGTCGTGCTGATCGCGCCGGCCGCCGATCCGCAGGCCGCCGATCCGCAGGCCGCCACCCGGCGTTTCGCGCGATTCGTCCGCTTGGGCGAGCATCTGCGTCCAGCGTTGCATGAGGGCCTGTCGGCTCGCACCGGCGTGCCCATCGACGACCTCCACATCCGGCATCACGCGCCCCGGCGCCGGCAACCGGCGTTGATCGTGCACGACTGCTTCGATCGCGACGTGCCGGTGGAGGAGGGCGAGCTTTACGCCAGCCTCTGGCCGGGGGCGCAATTGCTGAAGACACGACGGCTCGGGCACCGGCGCATCGTCGACGACGAGTGCGTGATGACGGCTGCGCTGGCGTTTTTGTCGGGCGTCGATCTCATCGGCGTCGACGAGGGTATGCAGGCCTGACACCCCTTCGGCAGCTGGTTTCCACCGAAGGGGTGGGAGCCGATCGCACCGGCGAACGAACGCCCGGTTTCGCTGCACTGCGTCAGAGCTGCCGAGGGCACCAGCGCTAGAATTGGTCATTCCCCCTTCCAGCGCCCGCGTTTTCCGGAGTTTTCATGAGCTCGCAGCCCAAGCACATCCCCGCCAGCCAGAGCGACGCGGAGGCGACGCCGTTGCGTTTCGTCACGGCGGCGAGCCTGTTCGACGGGCACGACGCGGCCATCAACATCATGCGCCGCATCATCCAGAGCCAGGGCGCCGAGGTGATCCACCTGGGCCACAACCGCTCGGTGGAAGACGTGGTGCGCGCGGCCCTGCAGGAAGATGCCGACGCCATCGCGCTGTCGTCGTACCAGGGCGGCCACGTCGAGTATTTCAAGTACATGGTGGACATGCTCCGCGAGCGCGGCGCGGGGCATGTGCGCGTGTTCGGCGGCGGTGGCGGCACCATCACGCCGGAGGAAATCCGCGAACTCCAGGCCTACGGCGTGGAGCGCATCTATCATCCCAACGACGGCATGAAGCTCGGCCTGGCCGAGATGATCGAAGACGTGATGTTGCGCACGCGCCGCGCGCAGCAGGATCGCGTCGCGCTTTCGTTGAGCACGCCTTCCATCGACGACGAGATCTCCATCGGCGCGATGCTGTCGGCGATCGAGGAGGATCACCTCGCGGCGGCCGACCTCGAACGGCTGCGCAAGGAATGGAAGCTCGCCGGCGGCAAGACGCCGGTACTCGGCCTCACCGGCACGGGCGGCGCGGGCAAATCCTCGGTGGTGGACGAATTGCTGCTGCGGTTCCTGCATGCGTTTCCCCGGATGCGCATCGCCGTGCTCGCCGTCGACCCCACCCGTCGCCGCAGCGGCGGCGCCCTGCTGGGCGACCGCATCCGCATGAACTCGCTGCGCAGCCCGCGCGTCTACATGCGTTCGATGGCCACGCGTCGCCAGCACGCCGCCACGTCGGTGGTGCTGCACGATTGCATCGATTTCCTCAAGGCGCAGTCGTACGACCTGGTGATCGTGGAAACCGCCGGCATCGGCCAGAGCGATTCGGAAATCGTCGATCTCGTCGATTTCCCCGTCTACGTGATGACCAGCGAGTACGGCGCGGCCAGCCAGCTGGAGAAGATCGACATGCTCGACTTCGCCGAGCTGGTGGTGCTCAACAAGTACGACAAGCGCGGTGCCGAAGACGCCCTGCGCGACGTGCGCAAGCAGTGGAAGCGCAACCGCACGGCGTTTTCGCTCACCGACGAGCAGGTGCCGGTGTACCCCACCATCGCCAGCCAGTTCAACGATCCGGGCGTGACCTGGATGTTCTCCAACCTGTGCCGCCTGCTGCGCGAGAAGCTCTCGTTGCCGGATGCCGCCTGGACGCCGGAAGTCGATACCGCGTTGCGCGAGCCGCGCGCCACGGTACTGATCCCGGGCAGCCGCGTGCGTTACCTGGCGGAGATCGCGGAGCAGGGGCGTGGCGTCAACGCGTCCATCGGCCGGCAGGCCGAAGCGGCCAGCAAGGCGCAGCACTATTACGAATCGCTCAAGGACATCGGCGACGAAGCGCTGCCGCGCGCGTTCGATCTCTACGACCATGCCCTGCTCAACGTCGACGGCGACCGTTCGCTGTCCACCTTGCGCCAGCGCTACAACGAGAGCGTGCGTGAGCTGACCAGCGAGGCGATCAACCTGCTGCGCGAGTGGCCGGCGCGTTTCGAGTCGGTCACCGCCGAGTTCAACGAATACACGGTACGCGACAAGACCATCCGCGTGGAGAACTACCGCGAGTCGCTCAGCCACCAGAAGATCCGCAAGGTGTCGCCGCCGAAGACGAAGGACTGGGGCGAGTTGCTCTCCTTCCTCATGCGCGAAAACCTGCCCGGCCACTACCCGTATACCGGCGGCGTGTTCCCGTACCGTCGCGCGGGCGAGGATCCCACCCGCATGTTCGCGGGCGAGGGTACGCCCGAGCGCACCAATCGCCGTTTCCATTACCTCTCGCTGGGCGGCGGTGCCGCGCGCCTGTCCACGGCGTTCGATTCGGTGACGCTCTACGGCGAGGATCCCGCGCCGCGCCCCGACATCTACGGCAAGATAGGCAATTCCGGCGTGTCCATCGCCACGCTCGACGACATGAAGAAGCTGTATTCCGGCTTCGACCTGTCCGCCCCGTCCACCTCGGTGTCGATGACCATCAATGGGCCCGCGCCGATCATCCTCGCCATGTTCATGAACACGGCGATCGACCAGAACGTCGAGAAGTACCTCAACGAGGACGCGTCGCGGTGGGAGGCGGTCAACGCACGCATCGCCGAGCTCTATCCCGACGGTAACCGCCCCCGGTACAACGGCGAGCTACCCAAGGGCAACGACGGTCTCGGCCTGGGGCTGCTGGGCGTGTCCGGCGAGGAGGTGGTGGACGCCGAAACCTATGCGCGCATCAAGGCGTACACGCTCGCCACGGTACGCGGCACCGTGCAGGCCGACATCCTCAAGGAAGACCAGGCGCAGAACACCTGCATCTTCAGCACGGAATTCGCGCTGCGCATGATGGGCGACATCCAGCAGTACTTCGTCGACCACAAGGTGCGCAATTTCTATTCGGTATCGATCTCGGGTTATCACATCGCCGAGGCCGGTGCCAACCCGATCAGCCAGCTCGCCTTCACGCTGTCGAACGGCTTCACCATCGTGGAGTACTACCTCGCGCGCGGCATGAAGATCGACGATTTCGCCCCGAACCTGTCGTTCTTCTTCTCCAACGGCATGGACCCGGAATACACGGTGATCGGCCGCGTGGCGCGCCGTATCTGGGCCCGCGCGATGCGCGAGCGCTACGGTGCCAGCGCGCGCAGCCAGATGCTGAAGTACCACATCCAGACCTCCGGCCGCTCGCTGCACGCGCAGGAGATCCAGTTCAACGACATCCGCACCACCTTGCAGGCGCTCTATGCGCTGTTCGACAACTGCAACAGCCTGCACACGAATGCCTACGACGAGGCGATCACCACGCCCACCGAGGAGAGCGTGCGCCGCGCGGTGGCGATCCAGCTCATCATCAACCGCGAGCTGGGCCTGAACTTCAACGAGAATCCCTGGCAGGGCAGCTTCGTGGTCGACGAGCTGACCGACCTGGTCGAAGAGGCGGTCTACAAGGAGTTCGAGGCGATCAGCGAGCGCGGCGGCGTGCTCGGCGCGATGGATACGATGTACCAGCGCGGCAAGATCCAGGAGGAGTCGATGTACTACGAGCAGAAGAAGCACGACGGCTCGCTACCCCTCATCGGCGTGAACACCTTCCTGCCCAAGGATCACGGCGGCGAGATCGCCACGGAGATCGAGCTGATCCGCTCCACACCGGAGGAAAAAGGCCAGCAGATCGACAACGTGAAGCTCTACGGCACGGCCCGCAATGGCCTCGCGCCGGATAGCCTGCGTATCCTGCAGAACACCGCGCGCGAGCGTCGTAACGTGTTCGAGCAGCTGATGGAGGCGGTGAAGAACAACAGCCTGGGCCAGATCAGCCACGCCTTGTACGACGTGGGTGGCGAGTATCGCCGCAACATGTAAGAGCTTCGCCGATGCGATCGGCTCCCACCCCTTCGGTAGCCGGTCCGCCGAACGCTGGCTACCGAAGGGGTGGGAGCCGATCGCATCGGCGAAACGGACTCGCGATATCGTCAGCGGGTCAACCTTGAACCATCCCCACCGTTCGTAGTCCCATGGGGGTTGGTTCAAAGCGGAGTGCGTTATCTTGAGCAGTCAGTCGTCGGGTTCGAAGTGGGTGGCGGGTTTGCTGGTGGTCGCCATCCTCGTGGTGGCAGGTGTCTTCATCTATCGCGAGAAACGGGCGCGCGAAGCGGTTGGCGCGCCGCCGTTCGCGAACGTGGCGTCCTCGTCGTCCTCCGCCACGGCCGCCCACGATGCGTTGCCGCAGCATCCCATCGCGACGCCCGCCGGCACCTCCACGGCCGCACTGCCGCCGCTCGACCAGAGCGACGACGCCGTCTTGTCGGCGCTGCTGGCGATGTCCGGCGACGGGGCCCTGAAGTCGCTGCTGCGACCGGAGGCGATCGTTTCCCGCATGGTCTCCACCATCGACGCGTTGCCCAAGCAGACGATCGGTATGAACGTCCTTCCCTTGCGTACGCCGACCGGCACCTTCCAGGTGCAGTCCGCCGACGGGATGTTCGTGGAGTCGAAGAAGAACTACGCGCGTTACGACACTTACATGTACGTGGCCGATCGCGTGCCGGCGAAAGCCGCCGCGGCCTGGTACAAGCGCAACTACCCACTGTTCCAGCAGGCGTACCGTGACCTCGGTACCGCAGGGTATTTCAACGACCGGCTGGTCGAGGTGATCGATCACTTGCTGGAGGCGCCCGAGCCCAAGGGGGCGTTGCAATTGCTGCCCGAAAAACAGGGCTACGTGTATTCGAACCCGACCTACGAGCAGCTTTCGGTGGGGCAGAAGTTCATGGTGCGCGTGGGGCCGGAGAACGAGGCCAAGCTGAAGGAGAAGCTGCGGGCATTGCGCGAAGCGATCGTGGCGGACGCGCCGGCGGCGGCTTCGACGGTGGAAACGGCGCCGGTGCATTGAGCCGCTTCGCTTCGCGGCTTTCGCCGATACGATCGGCTCCCACCCCTTCGGTAGTGGGCTTTCCTACCGAAGGGGTGGGAGCCGATCGTATCGGCGAAAGGGCGCTCAGGATTTCTTCGCCGGATCCCGCACCGGGACGTTGATGTTGCACAGGTCGATCTTCCCCGCCGGTCGCGTATAGAAATCGTCCTTGCGATTACGCTTGGCTTCCACGAGGGCCGCGAAGGTCTTGCTGTCCGTGCGCAGCACCTGGATCGGCGTGCGCTCGGCCTCGGGCACGTCGGCCGCGAGGCGCACGCTCCGGATCGTCACGCGCTGCGCGGGCTTGTCGTAGAAACCCATCGGCTCGCCGCCGCGCGGGTAGGCCGAGAGAAGATCCATGCCCTTGAGTACCTTGCCCGCTACCGCGAGGTTGCGGTCCAGGTTGCGCGGCGCCTGGCCGATGATGGCGTAGAGCGAGCTGCCGTTGCCCGTTTCCGCGCCGGTATCGCGGGCCACGCCCACCGTGCCGTAGCAATGCGCGATCCACGCCTCGCCGGCCTTCGCGTCGCGAGCCACGGGAAAGCCGTCGGAAAAACCCACTTCGGGTGCGTAGACGTCGCCGTCCGGCAGCGGCGTGAACGCATACTTGCCGCCCTTGCGGGTGAATTCCGGCGGCAGCGTCTCCTTGGCCGAGCCCAGGCTCTTGGCCTTCTTCTTGTCGTCGCCGTCCGGGTCGCCCCATTGGGTGACGAAGTTGTCCTGCACGCGGATCACCTGCGTGCCGTCGAAGTAATGCTCGCGGATCAGCGTGCGGATGTTGGCCGCGTGCTCGGGCGACCAGTCCTGGGCCAGTTCGATGACGACCCGGCCCTGCGGAAGATCCATGTAGACAAGGTTCTTCGGATCGGGCGTGCGCCATTCGGCGGGCGAGGATTTCGCCAGCAGTTCCTTGGGCGTGGGCGTCTTCTTCGCCTCCTCGGCGACGGCGGGCAGGGCGAGCAGGAGGGCGAGCGCGAGGCAGGTACGGGCGAGCATGGGATCCCCTGGGTGAATGCGTCGTGCGACCTTAGCAGGCCGTACCGGGATGGGGAACGCTCGGGCCCGGCTCCCACCCCTTCGGTGGTGAGTCGCTACCGAAGGGGTGGGAGCCGATCGCGTCGGCGAAGGGCGTGCCGTCAGACGGCAAGGCCCAGTACGGCCTTGGGTTCGAGATAGGCTTCGAGGCCGAATTCCCCGTATTCCCGCCCCAGTCCCGATTGCTTGAACCCGCCGAACGGCGCCTTCGGCTCGTGCGTGAGCGTATTGACCAGCACGCGGCCCGCATCGATCCGGGCGGCAACGCGCGCGGCGCGCTCGCTATCGGAAGACATCACATAGGCCTGCAGCCCATAGGCGGTGTCGTTGGCGATGGCGATGGCGTCTTCATCATCGTCGTAGGCGATGATCGACAGCACCGGCCCGAAGATTTCCTCCCGCGCGATGGTCATGTCGTTGCGCACGTCGGTGAACAGGGTGGGCCGCACGAGCCAGCCGCGGTCGTAACCGTCGGGGCGGCCCTCGCCACCGGCCAGCAGGTGGGCGCCTTCCTCGATGCCCTTGCGGATGTAGCCCTGCACGCGTTCCCACTGCTTGCGGCTCACCATCGGGCCGACCTCGGTGTCCGCCTTCGACGGATCGCCGGAGACCACGGCGTTCACCACGTCGGTGGCTTTCGCCTCGAACTCCGCGAGGCGCGAGCGTGGCACGAGGAGACGCGTGCCCGCGATGCAGGCCTGCCCGCTGTTCATGAAACCGGCCATCACGGCCATCGGCACGGCGGTGGCGAAGTCGGCATCGTCGAGGATCACGCTGGGCGACTTGCCGCCCAGCTCCAGCGTGACGCGCTTCACGTCGTCGGCCGCCGCGCGCAGGATGCCCTTGCCCACGGCGGTGGAGCCGGTGAACGAGATCTTGCGCACGTCGGGGCTGCCGACGATTTCCGCGCCGACGACGTCGCCGCGTCCGGTCACGATGTTGTACACGCCGGCAGGGGCACCGGCTTCGTGCAGGGCCTTCATCACCACGCTCGTCTGCAACGCGCTCATCTCGCTGGGTTTGATGACCGCTGTGCAACCGGCCGCCAGCGCCGTGGCGAGCTTGCCGCAGATGAAACCGGCATCGCTGTTCCAGGGCGTGATGAGCCCCACCACGCCGGCTGGCTGCATGATGACGCGCGCACTGCCGAGGCGCCGTTCGAACGCGTAGTTTTCGAGGGCGTCGATGGCCTGCAGGAACACTTGCGCGGGGAACTGCGCCATCCAGCGCGAACGCGCCGACGGCGCGCCGTATTCTTCGATCACGGCCGCCAACAGCTCATCTTCGTGGGCGGCCATCGCGTCGTGCATGCGGCGGAGCAGGGCGATGCGCTCTTGCACGGTGGTGCGCGACCACGCGGGAAAGGCGCGCTTGGCCGCGGCGATGGCTCGGCGCGCGTCGTCCGCGTCGGCCAGACGCACCGTGCCGATGACGGCCTCGGTGGCGGGATTGAATAATTCAAAGCGCTCGGTGCCGTGGGGTTCGACGAAAGCGCCATCGATGAAGACCTGGTCGATGCTGTGCATGGGTTTGCTCCGGTAGGGGGACGCATCGAAGAATGTGGCCTGATGATTGGCCTGATAAGCTGCACAGAACCGAATGGGTTGTTAAGCGGGGGCGGACAATGCGAAGCGGGCTCACCGAACTCGAAGCCGTACTGGCCGTTGCCCGGCACGGCAGCTTCCGCCGCGCCGCCGCCGAACTGGACCTCTCCACGTCCGCCGCCAGCCAGGCCGTGGCGGCGCTCGAATCCCGGTTGGGAGCGCGCCTGTTCCATCGCACCACGCGCAGCGTACGACTCACGGAAGCGGGGGAACGTTTCGTGGCCGACGTCGCGCCGGCCGTGGCGGGCATCCGCGGGGCGATGGAGCGGATCGGCGACGATGGCGGCGCACCCCGCGGGACCTTGCGGATCAACCTGGCGCCCGGCGCCGCCCGGCGGCTGATGGGGCCCTTGCTGATCCCCTACATGCAGCGGTATCCCGGCGTGCACGTCGACCTGGTGACCGACAACCGCCTGGTCGATATCGTGCGCGACGGCTTCGACGCGGGCTTCCGCACGCTCGATACCGTGCCCGGCGATATGGTCGCGGTGCCCCTGGGTGCGCCCATCCGCTACGCGGTGGTCGGCTCGCCGTCGTATTTCGCGCGCCACGAACGGCCGCGAAGCCCGGCCGACCTGGCCCGCCACGCCTGCATCCGCGCGCGCATGGCCTCCGGGCACATCTACCACTGGGAATTCGAAAAACACGGCGAGGCGGTCACCGTGGAAACGCACGGCCCCGTGACCCTCGACGAGCCCCATCTGATGCGCGAAGCCGCCCTGGCGGGCCTCGGCCTCACTTACCTGAGCGAATACGACGTGGTGGATGCCCTGGCCGAGGGGCGGCTGGAACGCGTGCTGGACGACTGGACGCCGCCGTTCGATCGCCTGTGCCTCTACTACCCCGGCCGTCGCCACGTGCCGGCCGCGTTGCGTGCCCTGGTGGACCTCATCCGGGAAAACGACTGAAAACGCATGGGCCATGGGTCATGCACAACCTTCGGGCGTTGGGGGGCATCCATTTCCGCAAGTCCTAACGAATCGGGAAGTTCATGCGCCGTCGCCTCACCTTGCTCGCCCTGTTGTCCTGCGCCTGTGCCGCCCACGCGGCCGAGGTGACGATCGACGGACGCATCGACGCGGCCGAATGGGCCGGGGCCCAGCACATCACCGATTTCCGCCAGACCCAGCCGTTGACCGGCAAGCCGGGCAACCAGCCCACCGAGGCCTGGGTGCTGTCGACGCCCAAGGGCCTGGCCGTCGCCATTCGCGTGACCCAGCCGGCGGGCATCCCGCGGTCGATGCAGCAGACCCGCCGCGACGAGGACGCCCGCGTCGACCGGATCAACGTGATGGTGGATTTCAACGGCGACGGTCGCGTGGGTTACGACTTCGAGGTGAAATCCCAGGGCGGCATCGCCGACGAGATCATCACCAACGAATCCGACTTCAGCTACGACTGGGACGGCAACTGGGAACACGCAGTCACCCAGGACGCGGATGGCTATTCGGTGGAAGTGCTCATCCCCTGGTACATCGCACCGATGCACAAGGCGCCCGGCGACACGCGGCGTATCGGCCTCTACATCGACCGCATCATCGCGGCGACGGGAGAGCGCGTGGCCTGGCCGGCGGTGAGTTTCGACCAGGGGCGTTTCCTGTCGAGCTTCCAGCGCGTGGAACTGCCCGCGTACTCGCAGTCGCTGTTCGCCGTGACGCCCTACGTGGTGGCGCGCACGGATCGCGCCCACGGCGGTACCTCGTTCGAACAGGGCGCGGACATCCAATGGAAGCCGAACGGCCAGACCCAGCTCACCGCCACCATCAATCCCGATTTCGGCCAGGTCGAAAGCGACGACCTCGTGGTGAACTTCTCGCCGACGGAAACCTTCTTCACCGACAAACGCCCGTTCTTCACCGAGAACCAGGGCATCTTCGATTTCAGCCTGCTCGACGACTATTCCCAGCTGGTCTACACCCGCCGCGTGGGCGGCCTGTCGGACGACGGCCACGGGCCCGCCGACATCTCCGCGGCGGTGAAGCTCAACGGCAGCGTGGGCGGTACGAGCTACGGCATCCTCACCGCGCAGGAGAAGGGCGACGCCGGGCGCTCGTTCGGTGCCTTGCGCCTGCTGCACGACTTCGGCACGCAGACCTTCGGCATGCTCGCCACGCGGGTGAACCACCCCTACCTGGATCGCGATGCCAACGTGCTCGGCTTCGATCATCGCTGGCAGCCCAACAAGTCGTTCACCCTCACCAGCAACATCGTCGGCAGCAAGATCGACCAGCCCGGCGAGAACAGCAAGGGCTTCGGTGCCACCAGCATCGCGTATTGGGAAATGAACGATACGTGGAGCCAGCAGTGGCTGGGCATGTACTTCGGCAAGCACCTGGAGATCGACGATTTCGGCTACCTGCCGCGCAACGACATGACGTACCTGCACTGGGAAGTGCGCCAGCGCATCACGGACCTGCCCGCCGATTCGGCCTACGCCTCGCACCTGTGGCATTACCGCATCTCGCAGGCGGACGACTCCGACGGCCGGCGCATTTCCCGCCGCTTCCGCTTCCAGCGCGACAGCCAGCGCCGTGACGGTGGCGTGGAGCAGCTCCGGCTCGACCTGTTCACCTCGGCCTACGACGACCTGCTGACCCGTGGCGGCAACGCATTGCGCACGCCGCGCACGGGGCGGCTCTACTTCGACCGCGAGCAGCCGCGCTCGGGTCGCTGGGCCTGGGAAGCCGAGGGCTATGTCATGGGCAACCAGCTCAGCGGCCTGCATCGCCTGAGCTATTACCTCAAGTTCACGCCCACCTATTTCATCACCGACGGCTTCAGCGTGTTCACCGGCGCGAGTTACGAATGGGACCCCGACTGGCTGATCTGGCAGCACGACAACCTCGTGGGCTCCTACGACGGTCGCACGTTCGGCATCGACAGCGGCGTGAACTGGAACATCGGTAACCGGCAGGAGCTGCGCGTGAAGTTGCAGACGCTCGCTGTGGGGGCAAAGCTGCGCCAGGCCTACCGGATCGCGCCCAATGGCCGGGCCGTCCCGGTGGACGATCCGGTAGATGGCCTGGGTGTGGCCAACCTGGGATTCCAGATCCGCTACCGCTACGAGATCGCGCCGCTGTCGAACCTCTACATCGTCTACAACCGCGGCGGTTACGAACAGGACACGGACGATGCGCTGGGCAACCAGTTCCAGCGGGGGTTCGGGTTGAAGGACGTGGAAGAGGGGCTGGTCAAGGTGGCATACCGACTGGAGTTCTGACCCCGTCATTCCTGTGCACGCAGGAATCCAGCGCCCCGGTATCCGGTTTTCGCATAGGCGTCCGCGCGCAGAAACCGGATTCAACGTGCCCGGTCCCCGCTTTCGCAAGAACGACAAGCAGTTCACGCCGCGCATGGCATCAATCCCCGAAACCTTCGGGAGACCCGCGTGCCTCGTCGCGACAACCCCATGCCCGGCCGAACCATCGGCGACCACGGCATTGTCGGCAATATGGATACCGCCGCCCTCGTGGCGATCGACGGCACGGTGGATTACCTGTGCTGGCCGCACATGGACAGCCCCACGATCTTCGCCGCCCTGCTCGATCCGGAAGAGGGCGGCGAATTCACGGTGGAGCCCGCGCTGGCGGATGCGCGGCGCATGCAGCTCTACGTGCCCGAAACGAACGTGCTGATCACGCGATGGATGTCGGAGGCGGGCAGCGTCGAACTGACCGACTTCATGCCGCATCCGGAGATCGACTCGCGCGTGCCGCGCAGCCTGGTGCGCTGCGTCAAGGTGATACGCGGCAACGTGGACATCCATGTGCGCTGCCGGCCCCGCCTCGACTACGCACGCCAGGTGCCTGAAGCGGAGGCCTATGGCGACACGGTGGTCTTCCATGCGGCGAGCGCGTCGGTACGGCTTGGCGCGACGGTGCCCCTGAGGGTGGGCGACGGCGAGGCCGAGGCGCGATTTTCGCTGGCAGCCGGGGAGAACGCCTGGTTCGTACTCTGCGACGAGGAATGCGATCCGTTTACCGAAGCGGAATGCCGCCACGCCTTCGGGGCGACGCTGGATGCCTGGCGCCGCTGGATGCGTCGCTCCACCTATCGGGACCGCTGGCGCGAACGGGTGGACCGCTCCGCACTCGTGCTGAAGCTGCTCACCTCGCACCGCCACGGCTCGATCGCGGCGGCGGCCACGTTCGGCCTGCCCGAGGCCACGGGGGCGGAACGCAACTGGGATTACCGGGCGACATGGATCCGGGATGCGTCGTTCACCGTGTATGCCTTCATGCGGATGGGATACGTCAACGAGGCCGAGCATTTCCGCGACTGGGTCGAGACCCGGATCGGAAACCTGGGAGAACATTCCGCGCTGCACATCATGTATGCGCTGGACGGTAGCGAGGCGGCGGAGGAAGCCACGCTCGACCACCTGGCGGGGTACGCGAATTCGCAGCCGGTGCGCATCGGCAACGCGGCGCGCACGCAGACCCAGCTGGACATCTTCGGCGAACTGATGGATGCCATCTACCTGTCGAACAAGTACGGCACGGCGATCAGCCACGCGGGCTGGGCTCACGTGAAAACGATCGTCGACCACGTGTCGCGCCATTGGCGGGACGCCGACGAAGGCATCTGGGAAATCCGCGACAAGCCGCGCCATTTCCTCCACTCGCGCCTGATGTGCTGGGTGGCGCTGGACCGCGCCGTGCGACTGGCCGGAAAGCGCTCGCTGCCCGCACCCATCGTGGACTGGATCACCGAGCGCGACCGCATCGCCGAGGACATCTGGGCCAACTTCCGTCATCCCGAGCACGGCTATTTCGTGCAGACCCGGGGCGGCGACGACCTCGACGCCTCGCTGCTCATGATGCCCCTGATGCGTTTCGTGTCAGCGACCGATCCGGTCTGGTTGGCGACGCTGGATGCCATCGGTACCCAGCTGACCGACGACGGCATGGTGTTCCGCTATCGCAACGCGGACGGGCTGGAAGGGGGCGAGGGTGCGTTCACCACCTGCACGTTCTGGTACGTGGAGTGCCTGGCACGTGCGGGACGCCTGCACGAAGCGCGTTCCATCATGGCGCGCGGCGTGTTGTATGCGAACCATCTCGGCCTGTTTTCCGAGGAGCTGAGCTGGCGCGGCGACCCACTGGGCAACTTCCCGCAGGCGCTCACCCACCTGGCCTTCATCAGCGCGGCCTATTACCTCGACCGCCAGCTCGCCCACCCGGAAGGGCAGGTCTGGCAGCCCTAGACCAGCTGTAGATCGGTGGCCTTGGCGCCAGGGAAGACGGTGCCGAGATCCGCGTCGGACAGACCGTACATGCGCCGCATGAGGCCGCCGAGCACCTCGCGGTAATTGTTGAGCACCGGGTAGTCGCGGTCCTGCAGCAGGCTTCCCGCGTTCACCGCCACCTGCCGGCCGGCGATGCGGCCGCCCGCCACCTTGCCGCCGAGCACCCAGTAGGCGGTGCCATGCCCATGGTCGGTGCCCTTGTTGCCGTTCTCGCGGAACGTGCGGCCGAATTCGGAGACCACCACCACCACGGTGTCGTTCCACTCTTTCTCGCCGAGACCGTCGGCGAAGGCGGCGAGACCTTGCGAGAGGTTGTCGAGATTGTTGGCGAGCTGGCCGTTGGCACCACCCTGATTGACGTGGGTATCCCAACCGCCTACGTCGACGAAGCCGAGGCGGAAGCGGTCGCGCATCAGCGTCGCCATGCGCTCCCCTTGCTGGGCGAAACCGCGCGCGTTCACGGCCCCACGGCTGGCGGCCACCATTTCGGTTTGCAGGTCCTTCGCCACGTCCTGGCGCAACTGCAGCCCGTCGGTGGCGGCGGCCTGCAACGCCGTGCCCTGGTACATCGAGGCGAGGATCTTCGACTGTCGATCGTCGAATACGGCCTTGCCGCCGCCCTTGAGCGAAACGTTGGGCACGTCGCCCGCGCCACGGAAGGACAGCGGCAGCGCATCGGTGAAGGCGATGGGCGGCACGCCGCGCAGCACGCCGCTCAGGCGGCCCATGAAGCCGGAGGCATAGCGCCGCGTATCGCCGGCTTCGCCGCCCTCGATGTTGTCCTGCGTTTCGAAATGGCTGCGGGAGAGATCGTCCGTACCGGCGAAGGGAATGAACGCGAGCTGCTTCCTGTCCCACAGCGGGCCCATCGTCTGCGCGACCGCGGGGGCGAGGCCCCAGTTCGCGTCCAGCGCGCGCACCGACGCGGGATCGCCGGGCGTGGGTTTGGCCAGCGCGATGTTCGGCCGCGACTCGTAGTAGAAATCGCTGGCGTACGGTACAAGCAGGTTGTTGGCGTCGTAGCCGCCGCGCAGGAACACGAGCAGGAAGCGTGGCGCATGGGCGGGCGCCGCGAACACCTTGCCGCCCAGGGTCAGGGCGGGCACGGTGGCGGCGAGGGTGAGGAGAAACCGGCGGCGGTCCATGGGAGGCCTCAGCGGTAGTTGAATTCGGGGGACGAGAGCAGGAACGTGTTCCACTCCTGCTGCGAGGTGGCCTGTGACAGCGCGTTGCGCGTCTTCGGGCCGAGGTAGGGATCGAGGGTGGCGTAATAGGTGGGCGTGGTCAGCTGCGGAAAGCCGCCGCGCTGGCGCGTGCCGTTCTCGTCGAGGTCGAACAGGTGGTTGGCGCCGCTGCCGATGGCACGCGCGATCTCGAAGCGCTTGGCCACCTGGCCGGAACTGGACCATTCCGAATCGGCCGACGGCCAGCCATCCGGCGTGATGCGACCGAAGGGCGCCTGGCCGAGCTGGTTGATCCAGTTCACCAGCGGGCGCGGGTTCTCGACCGGCTTGCCGTCGTAGGCGAGCCGCAGGGTGGAGACGAGGAACTGGGTGGGATCCTTGTAGCGCTTGCCGAGCGACGCGGTGAATTCCTTCGCGGTGAGCATCGTCTTCATGACCTCGGCGATGTCGCCGTCGCTGCGCCGGAACGTCCTGGCCATGGCGTCGACGAGGGCCGGCGGCGGGTCGTCCGAGACGAAGTACTTCGCCAGTTTCGTGGACACGAAGGTGGCGCATGCCGGCTGGCTCACGATGAGGTCCACGGCTTTCTCCACCTCGTCGAAACCGCCTCCCTTGATGGTATGGCCGAGCAGAACCTTGTCGTCGAAGTCGTGACGGTTCGGGTTGAACTCGAAGACGCCTTCCTGGACGTAGTACGGCTGGAGATCGCGCCGGATCTTCCGCGGTTGGCCGTCGAAGTTCACGCCCACGCCGGTGAGGATGCGCGCGAGATTCTGCACATCGGTCTGCGTGTAACCGGAGCCGACGCCGAGCGTGTGCAGTTCCATCAGTTCACGCGCGTAGTTCTCGTTGACCTTGTCGCGCGCGTTCTGCGCGTTGTCGAGGTATTCGAGCATGGCGGGACTTTTCAGCGTCGCCATCACCAGGTCGCGGAATTTCCCCAGGGCATGCGGGCGGATCGTGTTCTGCGCGTAGTCGGCCACCAGCCAGCGCACGCGGCCCTTGTTCTGGAACACGCTGAAATGATTCAGCCAGAACCACACCAACTGTTCGCGCAGCTGGTTTTCGTCGTAGATCGCATGGAGCAGTTCGGCGGACTGCGCTTCCTGCGCGTATTGGTTGCCCTGCTTCTGCAAGGCCTTGCGCGCCTGTTGCTTCGCATCGCCGTCGGGCATGTCCTTTATCTCGCGATACCGGTCGCGCACCTGCGCGAGCAAGGTGGCGGTCGGCGTCTTCATGACGTCGAGGTTCGCGATCTGCGCGTTCACCGCGGCGGGTAGCCCGTCACGCGAGGGATGCAACTGGCGGTCGAGGAAACGGCGTTTGCCCAGGTCGCGGAAACTCGCGACGGTGGCCGAATCCGCGCCGAAGGTGACCCGGTTCAGCCAGGCCGCATCTTCTTTCGACAGGGCCGTATCGGTAGCCGTCGCCGGCAGGGCGACGAAGGCGAACAGGCATGCGGCGACGAGCGATCGCATGGAACCTCCGTTCTCGGGGGACGATGCCCAAGAAACGGAGAAGGGGGGCGAATGGTTTACCGCTTCGCGAACTCGACCGTTCAGATCTCGTTTTCGTCCGGGTCGACGAATTCGATCGCCGCTTCGCGGGTGCCCGCGGTTTCCTCGGCGACCTCGCGCACGCGTTCCAGCTTGCTGCGCGGCGATTCCACCTCGACGGTGTAGGTTTTCGAACTCATGTCGTCGGACAGGTTCTGCGAACTGGAGTCGTCGCGGAAATCGTTCATGAAATCGTCGACCTCCTCGACGCGCTCGATGCCGTCGATGCCGTGGAGGGCGGTGATCACGTCGTCGAACACGTCGCGATCGCCGGTGATGCGCAACTGGATACGGGGCATGTGACTCTCCTGGGGCGATGGCGAGATGCTGCCCGGACGAGTGTATGCCCGAAGTGGAGGGACCGCTAACATGGCGGTTTTCCAGTCGGCACGCGATATGTCCAAGACCTACGACCAGGCCTATTTCGACAAGTGGTACCGCAGCGCCGACCACGCGGTGCGTTCCCCTGCCGAGCTCCGCCGCAAGGTGGCGATGGTGCTGGGGCAGGCCGAGTTCTACCTGGGCCGGCCGGTGCGCAACGTGCTCGACGTGGGTTGCGGCGAGGCGCCCTGGCGGGCCGTGCTGCGCCGTCTGCGGCCGGGTATCGCCTACCGGGGGCTGGAAGCCAGCGAATACGCCGTGGCCCGCTACGGGCGCAGTCGCGATATCGGCTACGCCCGCTTCGGCCAGCTCGCCGAACTGCGCTTCGACACGCCGTTCGACCTCATCGTCTGCACCGATGTGCTGCATTACCTGAAGCCGGCCGAAATCCGCGCCGGCCTGACCGGCGTCGCCGAGATGCTCGAGGGGCTGGCGTTCCTCGAGGTCTATACGCGCGAGGACGATCCCGGCGGCGATCGCGAGGGTTTCCAGGGGCGTCCGGCGCGCTGGTACCGCGAGGCGTTCAGGGAGGTGGGCCTGCTGCCCGTGGGGTCGCAGTGTTATGCCGGGCCGACGCTGGCCCGGCGGGTCGCGGCGCTGGAGACCTGCGCTAGCGCATGAACCAGCCGACCGTGGCCATGGCGTTGTTCACGGCATGGGTCACGAAGGCCGGCCAGATGGACCGGCTGCGTACGCGCAGCCAGGCGCAGAACAGGCCCACCAGCACGAGGTTGGGCACCGCGTACCAGAGCCAGTCCAGGTCGGGCAGGTGCACCAGGCCGAACACGGCCGCCGAGACCGCGATGGCTCCCCCATCGCCCATGCGGGCGCGAAGCGTGGCGAGGAAGGCGCCGCGGAAGAGCACTTCCTCCACGAGGGGGCCCACCACCACGGCGATGGGGACCAGGGCGGCCCGCATGCCGAGGTGGGCCTTGTCGGCGATGTCGCTGACCGCCTGGCTCACGTCGTGGCCGCCAGCCAGCCACGAGGTGAGCAGGCCGCCGAGGATCGGGGCGGCGAAGCCCAGCACCGTGGCGAAGGCGATATGCCGGCCGTCCGGGGGAGTGAAGCCCAGCCCGGAGAGGCCTCCCTCGGTGGCCCGGGCGCCCCATCGGCGGACGAGCACGGCGATGGTGATGGTGGCCGAACAGATCAGGGTGAGGATCACCACCACGATCAGGCGGTCGGGGGCGGCGGGCACGTTCTGCGGAAACTGCCGCGAGATCAGCTGCGAGAGGGCGCCGAAAAGGCCGCCGAAGCCGAACTGGAGCGCGAAGTAACCGAGGATGCACAGAAGCGTCTCGACCAGGCCGGGCACGCGCTCCGGCGGGGCGGACAGATCGGCGTCCATGGAAAGGGCAGGGGATGCGGAATCGTGGGGCATGCGGCACCCTAGCCGAGGCTTGCCGCGCCGCGCAACGGCAGGTCGGCACGGTCCGTCGCGCGGCCCCTGTATAGTGTTGCGTCCCTTAAGGAGAGAACGGGCGCCCTGCGCGCCGGCCCATGTTTGTATTCGACTGGCTAGCCGACCCTTCCGCCTGGGCGGGTCTCCTCACGTTGATCGTGCTGGAGATCGTGCTCGGCATCGACAACCTCGTCTTCGTCGCGATCCTCGCCGACAAGCTGCCCGCGCGACAGCGCGACCACGCCCGGCTGCTCGGCCTGGGCCTGGCCCTGGTCATGCGCCTGTGCCTGCTGGCGGCGATGTCCTGGCTGGTCACGCTGACCACGCCGCTGTTCGAATGGAACGGCTTCGGCTTGTCCTGGCGCGACCTCATCCTCCTGGTCGGCGGCGCCTTCCTGCTGTTCAAGGCCACGCTCGAGCTGCACGAGCGCCTGGAGGCGTCGGAAGACCACGAGGGCAAGGGCGCGCGACGCGGCAGTTTCTGGCTCACCGTGCTGCAGATCGTGATCCTCGACGCGGTGTTTTCGCTCGACTCGGTGATCACCGCCGTGGGCATGGTCGACCACCTGTCGATCATGATGATCGGCGTGGTGATCGCCATGGCGCTGATGATCACCGCCAGCAAGCCGCTCACCGCCTTCGTGAACGCGCGGCCCACGGTGGTGATCCTGTGCCTGTCGTTCCTGCTGATGATCGGCTTCAGCCTCATCGCCGAAGGGTTCGGCTTCCACATCCCCAAGGGCTATCTCTACGCGGCGATCGGCTTCTCGATCATGATCGAGGCGTTCAACCAGACGATGCGGCGCAACCGCCGCCGCTCGCTGCTGGTCGGCGGACGCTCCATGCGCGACCGCACCGCCAAGGCGGTACTGCGCCTGCTGGGCGGGCGTCCGGAGGACGAGGCCGAGCCGGGCGGCGCGCCGACCGAGGCTGCCGAGGCGTCGGTGTTCGGCAAGGACGAGCTGGAGATGGTTCAGGGGGTGCTCGACCTCTCGCAGCGTCCCGTGCGATCGATCATGACGCCGCGTACCGAGATCGTCTGGGTCGATCCGTCCGACGAACTGGGCAACCTCCTCGAGGAAGCGCGCGAGTCGTCGCATCACTGGATGCTGGTCGCCAACGGCGACCTCGACGAACTGGTGGGCGTGGTCTCCTCGCGCGATCTCCTCGCCAGCCTCAACGATCACGGGCGCCTGGAAGACTCCGTGGTGCGCAAACCCGTCACGGTGCTGGAGTCGTTGAGCGTGCTGCGCCTGATCGACGAATTCCGCCGCGCATCGTTGCAGGTGGCCCTGGTGGTCGACGAATACGGCAGCATTCTCGGCCTGGTGACGCCCGCCGACGTGCTGGAGACCATCGCGGGCGAATTCCCCAACGAAGGCCGCGAGGGCGACCCCTCCGCGGTAAGCGAACCGGACGGCGCATGGCTGCTCGATGCCAGCCTCGACGCGCGCCGCGTGGAGCATCTGCTCGGCCACCGTCTTCCGGGCGCAGGCGAAGGGAATTTCTCAACCCTGGCGGGATTCGTGCTTCAGCGGCTTGGGCGCTTGCCCGGCGTGGGAGATAGCTTCGAGGCCGACGGCCTTGCTTTCGAAGTGAAGGCGATGGAAGGTGCACGCATCCAACGGGTCAGGGTGCTGGCCTTGCCGATGGACGGCGATACGTAATCGCCGCATCCGACGGCCGATGATGCGGCGGCCGTCGGGTATGACGTACCGCATCAAGGAGCAACAGGAAGCGACGACAAGGAACGTCTCTTTACTATTGGAGCTTTAAACGATGTACCTAGCCCTCATGCTCGGTTGCGCCCTCGGCGCATGCCCTTCGCCGCAGCCTCCCGGTCATTCCACGGCCAGGGCCGTGCTGGACGGGCCGGACGGTCCCGGTACCGTCGTCAATCTCATGAACCGCTACAACGATCTCTCGATCGACTGCCGGGGCGAGCCGGCGGTGCGCTGCACCGGTGTCCTCCTGGAATCCTCCGACGATCGCGATCCGTGGCAGCCGTTCGCGGACGACGGCGTGCCGATGTCGTGGTTCCGGCGTGACGCGCCGATCACCGGAATGTATCCGCCCCAGGCCGGCATGTTCTACTACCCCGCCGACAGGTCCGTGCAGTTCGGCAAGCGGCCGATCAACGTGCAATGTGCGTACGTGCTCAATGCGTTCACCGATTTCCGCCCCTCCCGTTGCGGGGGGTTCGATGAACCGGGCAATCCCGAAAGCGGTCCATGCCAACCGCAGGGCATCACGACGGCGGCCGCCTGGTTCGCGCACATGGATCGCAACCCGCAGAAGCCCAACCAGGCCGGGAGCTGGCAATGCGGATTCGACCTCACCGCGCCGGATCGCGCGGTGGTCTTCTCGCACTTCCCCGAACTGATGCGCGAATACCTCGTGAAGCACGAGCCCCGCAACGGATACAACGAACTGGTCGCGTTTTCGTGGCCACACGATCAGCCGGACATCGCGCCGATCGAGGCGTTCTTTTATCGCGCCGGGCCTTTCTCCAACCCGGTATCCGCCTTGGAGCGGGCCCGCGCCTTGCAGGTTCGCATGAACGACGTCGGCGGTATCTGGCGCCCGATCATCGAAGTGCGTTTTCCCACCGATCCCGGCCAGCCGGTGCTTTTCGGCTACAACGAGGCCGATCAGGCACGTCCCGTGCCGGTAACGCGACATTGACCGTGTTCTAGCAACGATCGATCGTCGCACCGGCCCCCCGGTGCGGCGACGACGCCAGATCGATGGCGTCGTGGACTTCCGAAGAGGCATGACGGGGTGCCTCCATGCAAACGCCGGCGTTATTGCGCGGCATCCTCCGAGGAAGCTGCCGCCGCGTTGTTTTCCATGATGGCCATGCCCATCCCGCCGGCGGCCATCAGCATCAGGGCGGCCCACGCCACCATCGACACGATGTAGCCCGGGCCGCGACGCGTGGCGTCATTGAGGTAAGCCACGGCGTACCAGACGCGGCCGGCCAGCCAGATCAGCCCGGCGATGCCCGCCCACAGCGGATCCACGTACTGGGCCGCCAACCAGAGTGCCGGGATGAACATCACGGCGTTCTCCAGCGTGTTCATCTGTACCCGCCAGGCCCGCTCGAAGGAGGGGTCTCCCGAGATGGACGGCGCCTTGATACCGTAGCGCTCGCGTGCCCTGCCCACGATGACCACCGTGTAGAACATCAGGAGCAGGGTAAGCAGGGTGACGACGGCGGGGAGCTGACTGGTCATGAAACGATCCGGGGGACAACGGTAGCGGGGCAGTGTAGCGGCAACGCGCCGTGCGATCATGCGGACCGCGTCTCGCGAGGACGCATTCGAGGGAGGAGGCAACCATGCTGTGGCAGAAAGGCCGTAGAAGCGACAACGTGGAAGACGCGGGCGGCGGTGGAGGCGGTCCCTCGTTCGGCGGCGGGCGGGGCCTGGGCATCGGCGGCATCATCATCCTCGCCATCCTGGGCGCCGTGTTCTACAAGGATCCCACCGCCCTGCTCGGGCAGGGCGATCCCGGCAACGCGGCGCCCAGCCAGAGCCAGCCTCGCCAGGCGGCGGATGCCAACGATCCGCAGGTGGATTTCGTCCGCGCCATCCTGGGCGAGACCGAGGACACCTGGGGCGAGATCTTTGCCGCGAACGGCCAGCGTTACGAGCAGCCGAAGCTGGTGCTGTTCCATGGTGCCGTGCGCACGGCCTGCGGCTCCGCCTCGTCGGCGGTGGGCCCGTTCTATTGTCCCGGCGACCACAAGGTCTATCTCGACCTCGACTTCTTCCAGGAAATGCAGCGACGCTTCCACGAATCGGGCGATTTCGCCCGCGCCTACGTGATCGCCCATGAGGTGGGCCATCACGTGCAGAATCTCGTCGGCATTTTCGACAAGGCCGCCGAGGCGCGGCGACGTGGCGCGAGCATGGAGGGTGCCACGGGGCTGTCCGTGCGCCAGGAACTCCAGGCCGATTGTTTCGCCGGCGTATGGGCCAACCATTCCCAGCAGCGCCAGCACTGGTTGCAACCGGGCGACATCGAGTCGGCGTTGAATGCCGCCACGGCCATCGGCGACGACACGCTCCAGGAGCAGGCCCAGGGCCGCGTGGTGCCCGATTCCTTCACGCACGGAACCTCGGCCCAGCGCGTGCACTGGTTCAAGACCGGTTTCGAGGGCGGTGACATCGGCAAGTGCAACACGTTCTCGGGTTCGATCTGAGGCCATGACACACCCGTGCTTGCGCTGCGGCGCTTGCTGCGCGACTTACCGGGTCGCCTTCCATTGGATGGAAACTGACGCGGCCGGCGGCATCGTGCCGGCCGCGCTCACCGAACGGCTCGATGCGCATCGAGTGAACATGCACGGCACCAACGCCTATGAACCGCGCTGCGGGTCGCTCGTGGGCGAGGTGGGCGTGGCCGCGCATTGCGGCGTGTACGCGGTGCGGCCGTCGCCGTGCCACGACCTGAAGCCCGCCTGGGAGGACGGTACGCCGAGTCCGCAGTGCGACAAGGCGCGCTTGCGGCATGGGATGGCGCCGTTGACGCCTGCGGATTTCCCGTAGAGCCGCATCACCGGTTTCGCGGCGAACGGATGCGGGGCGCTGGGCTCCTGCGAACGCAGGAGCGACGTGAGTCAATTTTTACGCGACATGTGATCTTGCGGCTCGTCGCTCCTGCGTACGCAGGAGCCCAGCGCCTTGCGCCCGGTTATCGCGGAAACGGTGATCGGGCTCTTCAGCCCTTCGACGAAAAAGCCCGGCGCGAGCCGGGCTTTTCGATGCATCAGTACTTGCGACGCGGCGGCTTGCCGCCACCGCTACCGCCGCTCGGGCGCGCACCTTGCGGCCGGAAATTGCCGCGAGGGCGTGGCGCACCACCGCCGCCGCTCTGCGGCTGCTCCGTGCCGTCCCATTCGCGAATCTGCAGCTGCTGCTGGGCCACCCACACCTTCTTCAGGTGGTTGAAGGTTTCCGCCGGCATGCCGTCGGGCAGGTCGATCAGGCTGTAGTCGTCGCGGATGCTGACGCGGCCGATGAACTTGGCGTCGACACCGCCCTCGTTGGCGATGGCGCCCACGATGTTGCCCGGCTTCACGCCATGCTCGTGGCCGACCTCGATGCGATAGGTCTTCTTGCCGGTTTCCGTCACGTGCGCACGCGGCTGGCGCATGCCCTCACGTACCGGGCGGCGGTCGCTGAAGTCCCGATCGTTACGCTCGCGGTCGAACTCGCGCGGCGGACGCTCGGTGTACTCACGCTTGGCCGGCGGTTCGAGCAACAGCGGCTGGTCGCCCTGGGCGATGCGCGCGAGGGCCGCGGCGATCTCGATCGCCGGCACGTTGTGCTCCTGCTCGAACTTCTCGACCAGCTGCTGGAACAGGCCGAGGTCGCCCGTGGCCAGCGTATCGACGATGCGCTGGTTGAACTTGTTCACGCGCGTGTCGTTCACCGCCTCGATGGTGGGCAGTTGCATCTGTTCGATCGGCTGGCGCGTGGCGCGCTCGATCTGGCGGAGCAGGTTGCGCTCGCGCGGCGTGACGAACAGGATGGCCTCGCCGTTGCGGCCCGCGCGGCCGGTGCGGCCGATGCGGTGCACGTAGGACTCGGTGTCGTGCGGGATGTCGTAGTTGAGCACGTGGCTGATGCGGTCCACGTCGAGGCCGCGAGCGGCGACGTCGGTGGCGATCAGGATGTCGAGCTTGCCGGTCTTCAGCTGGTCGATCACGCGTTCGCGCTGGGCCTGCGCCATGTCGCCGTTGATGGCGGCGGCGGCGAAACCGCGCGCCTGCAGCTTGCTGGCGAGTTCCTCGGTGGCCGACTTGGTGCGCGCGAAGACGATCATCGCGTCGAAGCTCTCGGCCTCGAGGATGCGCGTGAGCGCGTCGAGCTTGTGCACGCCGCTCACCCACCAGTAACGCTGGCGGATGTTCGCCGCGGTGGTGGTCTTGTTCTTGATGGTGACTTCGACCGGGTCTTTCAGGTACGTCTGCGCGATGCGGCGGATCGGCGCCGGCATGGTCGCGGAGAACAGGGCGACCTGGCGCTGGGCCGGCGTGGCCTGCAGCAGCTTCTCGACGTCGTCGATGAAGCCCATGCGCAGCATCTCGTCGGCCTCGTCGAGCACCACGAACTTCAGGGCCGAGAGATCCAGCGTGCCCTTGTCGAGATGGTCGATGATGCGGCCGGGCGTGCCGACCACGATCTGCGCGCCGCGCTTCAGCCCCTGCAGCTGCGGACCGTAGCTCTGGCCGCCGTAGATCGGCAGCACCTGGAAGCCGGGCAGGTAGGTGGCGTACTTCTGGAAGGCCTCGGCGACCTGGATGGCCAGCTCACGGGTGGGCGCGAGGACCAGCGCCTGGGGCTTGCCCGGCTTGAGGTCGATGCGCGACAGCACCGGCAGCGCAAAGGCGGCCGTCTTGCCGGTGCCCGTCTGGGCCTGGCCGATGACGTCGCGGCCTTCGAGCAGCGGCGGGATGGTGGCGGCCTGGATGGGGGAGGGGGTCTCGTAGCCCACCTCGGTCAGCGCGCGCACGACGTTCTCGTCGAGCGCAAGCGCGCTGAAACCGGGCAGGGCCGGAGCGTTGTCTGTATCGGGGGATGACATGGCGACCTCAGGGGAGGGGCGCGGCGGCGGATTCGGCGCCGGGCAGTAACGTTATTGTAGCAGCGATCAGGGTCATACCAAGTAGGGCGTGGCCGTTTTCTCTGCCGGCATTAGACTTATCGGTCAGTTTCGTATGGGAATGGCGGTATGACGACGATCCAGGCGGTTTCGGAGCAGCGGTGTTTCGAGGGGACACAGGGGTTCTACACCCATGACTCGGAGGTTTGCGGCGGCTCCATGCGTTTTGCCGTTTACCTGCCACCCCAGGCCGGGCAGGGCCCGGTGCCGGTCCTGTGGTACCTCGCCGGCCTGACCTGCACCGCCGAGACCTTCACCACCAAGGCCGGCGCCCAGCGCGTGGCCGCCGAGCTGGGGATCGCCCTGGTCATGCCCGACACCAGTCCCCGCGACACCGGCATCGCCGGGGCGACCGGCGACTGGGAGTTCGGCGAGGGCGCCGGGTTCTACCTCGACGCCACCCAGGAGCCCTGGGCGGCGCGCTTCCGCATGTACAGCTATGTGGTGGACGAGCTGCCGCGCCTGGTGGCCGAGCGTTTCCCGCTCGACATGAACCGCCAGGGCATCGTCGGCCATTCCATGGGCGGCCACGGCGCGCTGACCCTGGCACTGCGCAATCCGCACCGGTTCCGTTCGGTGTCGGCGTTCGCGCCCATCGTCGCTCCGGCCAGCGTGCCCTGGGGACGGAAGGCCTTTTCCCGTTACCTCGGCGACGACCGCAAGGCATGGGAAGCCCACGACGCCACGGCGCTGGTGAAGGGAGGAGCGCGCTTCGACGGCACCATCCTGGTCGACCAGGGCGAGGCCGACGGGTTCCTCGTCGACCAGCTGCAGCCGCAGCGCTTCGAGGCGGCTTGCGACGAAGCGGAGCAGAAGCTCGAACTGCGCATGCACCCCGGCTACGACCATAGCTATTACTTCATCCAGACCTTCATCGAGGACCACCTCCGCCATCATGCGGCGGCCCTGGCGGTATGAGCGAACCGGTAAGGATCCGCACGCCCCGTACCATCATCCGCCTGCTCGACATCGAGGAGGCGGAATTGCTTCAACGCTATCGCGTGGAAAACCGCGAGCATCTCGGCCCCTGGGAACCGCTGCGGACGACGTCGCATTACGCGATCGACGGCGCCCGGCAGGCGGTGGAAGCGTCGCTGGAAGCGGCTCGCGCCGATCGGGGGTATCCCTTCGCCGTGCTCACGCCCGACGGCGGCGAGATGATCGGCAGCCTCACCTTCGCGAACGTGGTGCGCGGCGTCTTCCAGGCGTGCCACGTCGGCTACGGCATCGCCCAGCGCCACCAGGGCAAGGGGCTGATGTTCGAAGCGCTGGACAGTGCCGTGCGCTACGCCTTCGGCCCGCTGGACTTCCATCGGATCATGGCCAACTACATGCCACGGAACGAGCGCAGCGGGCGCCTGCTCGAGCGCCTGGGCTTCGAGAAAGAAGGCTACGCGCGGCGTTACCTGAAGATCGATGGTCTATGGGAAGACCACGTCCTCACCGCGCGCATCCGCTCGGAAGGTTAGGCCTTGCCGCCGCTGCTGGCGGACGAGCCGCCGCCGCGACGACGACGGCGACGCTTCGGACCGCCGTCCCCTGCGCTGGCCGCCGGCGGATGGCCGTGCGGACGATGCGACGGACGACCCTGGCCACCGCCCTGGCGGGCCTGCTGGCCGCCGCCCTCGCGCGGGGCGCGGGACGAGCCGCCGCCGGCCTGGCGCGGCTGCTGCTTCGGACGGGGCGCGCCGGCGTCGAGGCGCAGCGGCGTGCTCGGCTCGTAGCCGTCCACGGCGACCATCTCCAGGTCGGTTTTCAGAAGGCGGCGGATATCGCGCAGCAGGCCCGATTCGTCGTGGCTCACCAGCGAGATCGCCTGGCCTTCCGCGCCCGCGCGGCCGGTGCGGCCGATGCGATGCACGTAGTCTTCGGCCACCATCGGCAGGTCGAAGTTGATCACGACCGGAAGCTGGTCGATGTCGATGCCGCGCGCGGCGATATCGGTAGCCACGAGCACCGTCACCTTGCCGCTCTTGAAATCGCCCAGCGCACGCGTGCGGGCGTTCTGGCTCTTGTTGCCATGGATGGCGGCCGCGCGGATACCCGCGCTTTCGAGATGGCGCACGAGCTTGTCGGCGCCGTGCTTGGTGCGGCTGAACACCAGGGTCTGGCGTCGGCTGTCCTGGGCGAGCACGTGCAGCAGGAGATCGCGCTTGCGCGCGGCATCCACCGGATGCACGCGGTGCGTGATGGTGTTGGCGACGGTGTTGGCCGGCGTGGTGGACACCTCGCGCGGATCGCGCATGAACTGCTGGGCGAGTGCCTTGATCTCCGGCGCGAAGGTGGCCGAGAAGAGCAGGGTCTGGCGCTTGGGCGGCACGGCGGCGAGGATGCGCTTGAGCGCGGGCAGGAAGCCCATGTCGAGCATGCGGTCGGCTTCGTCGAGCACGAGCACGTCCACCTTCGACAGGTCGACGGAACGCTGCTGCATGTGGTCGATCAGGCGGCCGGGGGTGGCCACCACGATGTCGACGCCGCGACGCAGGGCGTGGAGCTGGTTGCCCATGCCTACGCCGCCGAAGATCACCGTGCTGGAGATGCGCAGGTGCTTGCCGTAGTCGCGCAGGTTTTCCTGCACCTGGGCGGCGAGTTCGCGGGTGGGCGTGAGGATGAGCGCGCTGATCGGCCGGCGGCCTTCACGCAGCGGCGTGGAGGCGAGCCGGTGGAGCAGCGGCAGCGCGAAGGCGGCGGTCTTGCCGGTACCGGTCTGCGCGGCGGCCATCAGGTCGTGGCCGGCGAGCACCTCGGGAATGGCGGCGGCCTGGATGGGCGTGGGCTTTTCGTAGCCGGCCTCGGACAAGGCGCGCAGCAACGCGGGCGCAAGGCCCAGCGAAT
Source organism: Luteibacter sp. CQ10 (assembly GCF_040900725.1). Lineage (NCBI taxonomy): Bacteria > Pseudomonadati > Pseudomonadota > Gammaproteobacteria > Lysobacterales > Rhodanobacteraceae > Luteibacter > Luteibacter sp. CQ10. The sequence goes on from NZ_JAEUYM010000001.1 coordinate 559,878, forward strand.
CGAAGGACATGGAAAACTCCTGCGTGACCCGAGCGTTCCCTGGAACCGCGCTGCGAGTTATGAATTCGGCGGCTGCGCACCGCAGAGGGCGGTGGGCTGGCCGGTGTCGCGTGCGCTGTTCGGGGGTGGGGGAACGCGGCGGGATGAAGGAGAATCCTCGCCTGAAGCTCCGCAAGGGAGTCGATAGCGGCGGCACGACTGACGCAGCATAGCATATTGCGGCGCACAACGGGTGGCCGTGCCTTGCCCCCTGGAATCGTCAGCTCGGCCGCGTCGCCGTCATGAGCCAGCTGTTGTAGGGCGTGCGCCCGAACAGGGGCCGAAAGGCCACGGCGATGCCGCGCGGCTCCAATACCCGGCGTATCTCGTCGGCACAGGGGAAATATTGGGCCCCTTCGGGGATCCAGCCCACGGCCTTGATGAAACGCTCCTCCCACACGGTGGCGCGGAAGCGCCAGGAGCCGTCGCGCAGCACGGTGCGCAAGACCAGTACGCCGTCGTCGGCGAGGTGGTCCACGGCGTAGTCCAGCAGCTCGGGCTGGCGCTCGCGCGGCAGGTAGTGCAGCACATCGAGGAGGGCGACGTGGCCGCGCATCGGTTGCACGACGGTCGCGTCGGCCTGGCGCAGTTCGAACCGTGTGCCCAATCCCGCGCGCTCGGCGGCAGCGCGTCCGTCGGCGATCTTGCGGCCGTCGCTGTCGAGGCCGAGATAGCCGTCGAGGGCATCGCAAGCGTGGAGATAGTGCCCCAGGATGCCCAGCCCGCAGCCGATGTCGATCAACGGCAGGCGATGTCCTCCGAGCGCCTCGGCGGCGGCCTCGTACACGGGATCGCTGGCGAGCTTGCCACGCACGTACAGGCGATCGCCACGGCGCGCGAAGCGCGAGGCGATCAGGCGTCGGGTCGCGGGGTGTGCGTGCATGGTGTCGTCCCTGAAGCGGGACGGGGCGTCACGCGACGCCCCGTCCAAGCCGATGGTCAGTGCTGCGCGGAAGGCGCGGAAGACTTGTGAACGTAAGCGTCGTATTCGCTCTTGTCGAGGCTGCCGTTGTGGTCCTGGTCGGCCTCGCCGAAATGAGCTCGCAACTGGGATAGCGCGGGAACGTCCTGCGGAAGGTTGCTGCGCCGGATCAGCTTGGCACCCTTGGACACGGTGTCGAACGGCGGTGCGCCCTCATCCGCTTGTCCGGCCGCACCCGGCATGGAAGCCGGCGCTGGCTGCGGCGTGGGCGGCGATGGCGAGGGTGCCGACTGGGCGAACGCCTGGCCGGCGGCAAGGCACGTGGCGAGGGCGAAGGGAACGATCGAGCGCGAGTACTTCATGAGTGCTCCGTCTGTCGTGGATGGCACCGATCAGTCTATGCGCGGCACGTCGTCGCACCGTGATCCGTCCGTTGTCTTTTTGCGCCGTGCTAGCCTCTGGCGGCCCTTAGGTTGAGGAAAATCTCATGCAGTTACCCGCCGCGCTGCGCGAACTCGATCACACGCAGCGGCACACCGTCCTGGCGAGCTTCCTCGGCTGGACGCTCGACGCCTTCGACTACTTCCTCCTCACCTTCGTGATCCTCGCGGTGGCGCAGGAATTCCACGTGTCCAAGCAGGAGGTCACCTATGGCCTCTTCCTCACCCTGGCCGCGCGGCCGCTGGGCGCGTTGATCTTCGGGCGCCTCGCCGATCGCTACGGGCGACGCCCCGTGCTGATGTTCGACATCGTGCTGTTCTCGCTGCTCGAAGTGGCCTGCGCCTTCGCGCCCTCGCTGGGCGTGCTCCTGGCCCTGCGCTTCGTCTTCGGCATCGCGATGGGCGGCGAATGGGGCATCGGCGCGTCCCTGGCGATGGAATCGATCCCGGCGAAATCCCGCGGCTTCGTTTCCGGCCTGCTGCAGAGCGGTTATCCCTGCGGGTTCTTCCTCGCCGCGCTGGCGAACTGGTTGCTGGTGGACCATGTCGGCTGGCGCGGACTGTTCGTCGTGGGTGCGCTGCCCGCGTTGCTGGTGCTGTACATCCGCCGCAAGGTGCCCGAGTCGCCGGTGTGGGAAGGGCGTCGTTCGCTGGCGCGCGAGAGCGTGTTCACGTCGATGCGCGGCCACTGGAAGCTCTTCGTGTACCTCATGCTGCTGATGGCCGCTTTCAACATGTTCAGCCACGGCTCGCAGGACATGTATCCCACCTTCGTGCAGGAAAGCCTGCACATACCGGCAGGGTCGTCGACGGCCTTCCTGCTCACCGCGTTGCTCAACCTCGGCGCCCTGGTCGGTGGCCTCACCTTCGGCGCGTTCTCCGAGAAGATCGGTCGCCGCCGTGCCATCGTCATCGCGGCGCTCCTGGCGATTCCCGTGATTCCCCTGTGGACCTACGGCGGCTCGCTGCTCCTGCTGGGCGTGGGTGCGTTCCTGATCCAGGTGATGGTGCAGGGCGCCTGGGGCGTGGTGCCCACCCACCTCAACGAGCTGTCGCCCGACGCCGTGCGCGGCACGCTGCCGGGATTCGCCTACCAGATGGGCAACCTGCTGGCCGCCATCACGGCCACCGCGCAGACCTGGCTGGCCGAGCGGCGGGGCGGGGACTTCGCCTTCGCCATGTCGACGTGGATCGCGGTCGTGGCCGTGCTCCTGGCCCTGCTGACCTGGCTGGGGCCCGAGGCCCGGGGCGTGGGTTTCGGCCGATCGCGTGACGGCGGCCCGGGGCACGGCTAAAATGCCGGGTTTTCCTCCGGTAGAAACCATCATGCAGGCTGGCAAGGACAAGGTCATCTCGTTCCACTACACCCTCACCGTCGACGGCCAGAAGGTCGAAAGCTCGGTCGAAGGCGGCGAACCGTTGTGGATCCTGCTGGGCCACGGTCAGTTGATCCCGGGCATGGAAGCGGGCCTCGAGGGCAAGTCGGTCGGCGACAAGTTCGACCTGGAAATCGCGCCGGAGCAGGGCTATGGCCCGCGCCAGGACGGCATGACCCAACGCGTGCCGAAGAAGTACTTCCCGAAGCACGGCAAGCACCTGAAGGTGGGCGAAAGCACCGTGCTCTCGCTCAAGGAAGGCGGCAATCGCGTGGTGGTGGTGCAGAAGATCGGTTCGAGCGTGGTCGACATCGACCTCAACCATCCGATGGCCGGCAAGACGCTGCACTTCAACATCGACGTGCAGACGGTGCGCGATGCGTCGGAGGAAGAGATCTCCCATGGTCATGCGCATCCGAACGGCGACGCCGCGCACTGAGTCGCGCTTTACGAACGAAACGGCCGGGTTTCCCTGGCCGTTTTTTTCGCGATGAGTTGTTCGCAAACGAAAACGGCGCCTTTCGGCGCCGTTTTTTTATCGCGAGACCGATCAAGCCAGCGCTTTACCGTTCACCGACACGTCCACGTCGACGTTGCCGCGGGTGGCGTGCGAGTAGGGGCAGACATCCTCGTGCGCGGTCTTGACGATCTCCTGCGCGGTGGCGTCGTCCACGCCCGGCAGGCTCACTTCCAGCTTGACCTGGATGGCGAAGCCCGAGCCTTCGCGCGGGCCGATGCCGACGCTGCTGGCGACCGAGGCGCCATCGACCTTCACCTTCTTCTGGCCGGCCACGAAGCGCACCGCACCCTCGAAGCAGGCCGCGTAACCGGCAGCGAAAAGCTGCTCCGGATTGCTGCCGCCGCCGTTGCCGCCCATTTCCTTCGGCAGGCGAAGGTCGAGCTTGATCAGACCGTCGTCGCTTTCGACATGGCCTTCGCGGCCACCGGACACCTTCGCGTGGGCGGTGTAGAGAATCTTCTGCACTTTCGAGAGGTTGCTCATGGCGGTTTCCTTGGGGATGAAGGCGGCGGCGGATTGCCGTGCCGTGGGACGTATAAAAGCACGCAATTAAATAGCGCGCAATCTATTTCGTGGAGCACATCAAGTTTGGTTTAACTTTTGTTCAGTTAAGGACCCGGCGTCCGTAGGCGAAGTTCTGCTTCCAATAGGCGCCGTCGAGGGCGTCCAGGCGGACCGTACCGCCCGAGTTGGGCGCGTGGACGAAACGCCCCTCACCGACATATACGCCCACGTGCGTGATGTGTCCGCGACCGAAGAAGACGAGGTCGCCGCTGGCCAGTTCGTCTTCGCGGACCTTGGGTTTATCCAGGTCGGCCATCTCGGCCGACGTGCGCGGCAGGCGCATGCCCGTCGACGTGAGGTAGATATAGTTCACCAGGCCGCTGCAATCGAACCCGCCGGCAGGCGTATTGCCGCCCCAGCGATAAGGCGTGCCGACGAGGCCGATGGCACGGAAGAGCACGTCGTTGGCGGCATCGGCCGGCATGCTGGTGGCCGGCTTGGTGGACCAGTTGAGGTTCTTGGCCAGGGGCACGGCGGATGCGGGGTTGTTTCGCTGCGACGAGGACGGCCGGTGCGGGGCGCTTCCGCAGGCCGCCAGGAGGGCGAGCCCGGCCCCCAGCCCTGCGATACCGAGGCAGCGGACGGGGCGGCGAAGCGTGGACGAGCGGGACATCGGGCGTTTCCCCCTATCAGGATCGGCGACCACGAGGTTATCAAATCAATGGGTTGCGTGGAATACCTGCGAAAAAGGACGAGTTCAGCGGCTGGACAGCCCGGGAACCGGCAGCTGGACCGTTAAAATGCCGGCATGGAAAGATCCCGAAGCGACGTTCTGATCCTCGGCGGGGGCGTGATCGGCTTGGCCTGCGCGCTTTACCTGCTCAAGACCGGCGCGAGCGTCCGCGTCCTCGAACAGGGCTTGCCCGGCAGCGGCAGCTCGCACGGTAACTGCGGCACCATCACGCCGAGCCACGCGGGACCGCTGACCATGCCCGGGATGGTTGGCACGGCGTTGCGCTCGCTCATGCGCCGCGATGCACCGCTCTACGTCAATCCGCGTCCCGATCCGGCCCGTGCCCGATGGTTGCTCGGCTTCGCGCGTCGCTGCACGTGGGGACACTACCGGCAGGCGGGCGAGGCCCGTGGAGCTCTCCTCGCGAGATCCCGCGCCCTGCTGGACGAGCTCATGGCCCAGGAGGGCCTGGACTGCGAATTCGAGGCGGTGGGGGAGCTTTATGTCTACCGCGACCGCCGCACGATGCAGGCCGACCGCGCGCACGTCGACCTGCTGCGACGGCTGGGCATGGACGTGCAGGCGCTCGACGGCGATGCGGCGCAGGCACTCGAACCGGGCTTGCGAGACGGCGTGCGGGGCGCACTGCTGCATCCGGGCGATGCGCGCTTGCGCCCGGATCGCTACGTCGCCGAGCTGGCGCGCCGCGTACGCGAACTGGGGGGCGCGATCGAGACCGGCGCGCGCGTGGACGAGTTCGTGTTCGATGGCGCCCGCATATCGCACGTACGCACCACCGGTGGCGTGTTCAGCGGCGAGCGCGTGGTCATGGCGTTGGGCGCATGGTCGCCGCTGATCGGGCGCCTGCTCGATATCCGCCTGCCGATGCAGCCGGGCAAGGGCTATTCGCTCACATGGGAGGCGCCTCCGCGACGGCCGCCACGCCATTCGCTCGTATTGCGCGAGGCGGCGGTCTGCGTCACGCCGTGGGCCACCGGTTATCGTCTCGGCAGCACGATGGAGTTTTCGGGTTTCGAGGAAGGACTCAACGACGTGCGCCTGGATGCGCTGCGCCGCGGGGCCGCCGCCTACCTGCACGAACCGGAGGGGGGCGGCGAAGTGGTGCCCTGGTGGGGTTGGCGGCCGATGAGCGTCGACGAGGTGCCGATCGTGGGGCCGAGCGCGCGCTGGTCCAATCTCACCTACGCCACGGCGCACGGGATGCTGGGCATCAGCATGTCGGCGGCGACCGGAGAGCTGGTGGCGGGGTTGTTGGCGGGGCCCGCGCCAGTGCTCGATCCCACGCCGTATTCGCCCGCCCGCTTCGGACTCTGAAACCTGCACGACAGTCATCGCCGACATTTGCTACGGTGGGGTTTTTCTCTTCCAAGGAGCCTTCATGACCGCCGAATCCTTCGACCTCATCGTGATCGGCGGCGGATCGGGAGGACTGGCCGCGGCCATCCGCGCATCGAAGCACGGTGCGAAGGTCGCGCTGGTCGAGCCGAAGGAGCTGGGCGGCACGTGCGTGAACAACGGCTGCGTGCCCAAGAAGGCGATGTGGTACGCGGCACAGATGGCGGAAGCGCAGTACATCGCCGCCGACTACGGCTTCGCCGACAAGCCGGGGCGTCTCGACTGGCCCGGTTTCATCGAGCGGCGCGATGCGTATGTCGAACGCATCCACAAAAGCTACCAGCAGCAGCTGGACAAGAGCCACGTCACGCTGGTGAGGGAAACGGCGCGATTCCTCTCCTCCGATCGCGTCGCGGCGGGCGATCGCGTGCTGACCGCGCCGCACATCGTCGTCGCGACCGGTTCGAAAGCCAACCGCCTCGATAAGCCCGGCTTCGACCTGGGTGTCACCTCCGACGGATTCTTCGATCTGCGCGAGTGCCCACGCCGCACGGCCATCGTCGGCGGCGGCTACATCGCGGTGGAGCTCGCCGGCGTGTTGCGCGCGCTGGGCAGCGAGGTGGACATGTACGTGCGCGGGCGCCTCATGGGCGGCTTCGACGAAGAGATGGCGTACCAGCTCGGCGAGGAAATGACCAAGCACGGCATCCGCATCCACTACACCTGCCAGGTGGAAGCCGTGCACGAGAAGGACGGCATGCTCCTGCTCGACTGCGACAAGGGTGAACATCCGGGGCCGTACGACCTGCTGATCTGGGCGGTGGGGCGGCATGGCAACACCGGGTCGCTCGACATCGATCGCGTCGGGCTGGCGCGGGACGAGGACGGCCACATCCTGATCGACGATGAGCAGAACACGAACGTGCCGGGCATCTACGCCGTGGGTGACGTGACGCAGCGGCTCGCGCTCACGCCAGTGGCCGTGTCCGCGGGCCGCAAGCTCGCCGATCGCCTGTTCGGCGGCAAGCCCGACGCGAAGCTCGATTACCTCAATGTGCCCAGCGTGGTGTTCTCGCATCCGCCGCTGGGCACCGTGGGCATGTCCGAGCAGCAAGCCCGCGAGGCCTACGGCGACGAGGTGCACCTCTACAAACAGAGCTTCGTGCCGATGCAGCTCGCGCTGGCGGGCCGGCCAATGTACGTGCGCTTCAAGCTGATCTGCGTGGGCGACGATTCGCGCATCGTGGGCATGCAGATGCTCGGTCCCGGCGTGGACGAAATCCTCCAGGGCTTCGCGGTGGCGATCAAGATGGGCGCCCGCAAGAGCGACCTCGACGCCACCCTGGCCATCCACCCGACCTCGGCGGAGGAAATGGTGACCATGGGCGATCGCGTTCCCGGTTGAGCGGTACAATCACGGCCATGGAATCCCACACCCTCCACCGCGGCACCGTGCCGCTCCTGGTGAGCCTGCCGCACAACGGTAGCTTCATTCCCAAGGACGTCGAGGCGCGCATGAAGCGCCCCGCGCGACGCTCGGCGGACACCGACTGGCACGTGCAACAGCTTTACGCGTTCGCGCGCGGCATCGGCGCCAGCATGTTGGTGCCGACGGCATCGCGTTACGTGGTCGACCTCAACCGTCCGTCGGACGGCCATGCACTCTATCCCGGGCGCAAGGAAACCGGCCTGGTGCCCACCGTGCAGTTCGATGGCAGCGACATCTACCGCCCGGGTGCGGAACCGGGAGCGGAAGAGATCGCCGAACGCGTGAAGAAGTGGTGGAAGCCTTACCACCGCGCACTGGCCGACGAACTCTCGCGCCTGCGCAAGAAGCACGGTCGCGTGGTGCTATGGGAAGGCCATTCCATCCGCAGTCACGTGCCCATGCTGTTCGATGGACGCCTGCCCGACTTCAACCTCGGCACGGCCGACGGCGCGAGTTGCTCCACCGCGCTGCAGGAGCGCCTCACGGCGTTGCTGGCCGCGCAGAACGACTACTCCTGGGTGGTCAACGGCCGTTTCAAGGGTGGGTACATCACGCGTCATTACGGCAAGCCGGAAGACGGCATCGACGCGATCCAGCTCGAGCTGGCGCAGGTCAACTACATGGACGAAGACAGCTTCGCCTACCTGCCGAAGAAGGCTGAGCAGGTGCAGGTGTTGATCAAGGCGATGCTCGAGGCCTGCCTGGCCTAGGTGTCGCCATCGCGCACCGCCTCGACAAACCGGCTACCGAAGGGCGGAAGCCGATCGTATCGGCGAAACTACGAAGCGACGTGCGCCACGCACTTGAGCTCGATCGCTATCGCGGTAGGCAGCGCATTCACTTCCACGGTGGTGCGGCATGCATCCACCCCCGCGAAGGCCTCCGCGTAAAGCCGGTTGTACGTGGCGAAATCGTTCTTCATGTCGGTCAGGAAAACGGTCACGTCCACGAGGTCTTCGAATCGCGCACCGCTTGCCTCCAGCACCGTGCGCACGTTGGCGAACACCTGCCTGCACTGGCCTTCGAAATCGGCCGCGATATCGTTGCTGCCCGGCACGCGCGAGCCGATGCCCGAAAGGAACAGCAGGTCGCCCACGCGCCGCGCGTGGGGATAGGCGCCGACGGGCGTGGGTGCGCCCTCGACGCGGATGACGTCATTGCCGGTGGTCGATGCAGACATTGCGGGCCTCGGTGAAGAATCGAAGGGCATCGAAACCGCCTTCGCGGCCCACGCCCGATTGCTTGCTGCCGCCGAACGGCGTGCGCAGGTCGCGCAGCATCCAGCAGTTGATCCAGACGATGCCGAAGTCGAGTCGCGTCGCCATGCGGTGCGCGCGGGAGATATTGCTCGTCCATAGCGAGGCGGCGAGGCCATAGGGCGTGCCGTTGGCGATGGAAAGCGCTTCGGCTTCGTCGTCGAACGGAATCAGCGTGACGACGGGGCCGAAGATTTCCTCCTGGTTGGTGGCGCCCGACGGCGCGACGCCCTCGATCACCGTCGGCTCGACGAACCATCCTTCCGAGCACCTGCCGCCCACGGAAACCCGGTGGCCGCCCAGCAGGACGCGACCACCTTCCGCGCGTGCGCGCTCGATGCAGCCGGTGACCTTCTCGAAATGCGCCTGGGAGACCAGTGCGCCGAGGTCGCTGCCAGGCTCGCGCGGGTCGCCCACGCGAAGCGCGCGCACGCGCTCGAGGTAGGCTGCGCGGAAGCGGTCGTAGATGCCGCGCTGCACGAGCAGGCGCGAACCGCACAGGCAGATCTCGCCCTGGTTGGCGAAGCCCGAGCGCACGATCGTGGCCATCGTTTCGTCGGAAAGATCGACATCGTCGAAGACGATGGCGGGATTCTTGCCGCCCAGCTCCAGTGACACCTTTTTCAGCCGGGGTGCCGCCGCGCCCGCGATGGCGATGCCGGTGCGCGTGCTGCCGGTGAACGACACCGCCTTGACGGCGTCGTGCCTGACGATGGCCTCACCCACGCCCGGACCGGTACCGTGCACGATGTTGAGCACGCCTGGCGGAAAGCCCGCTTCGGCGGCCAGCGTGCCGAGCAGCCAGGCGGTGTAGGGCGTTACCTCGGAGGGCTTGGCCACCACGGCGTTGCCGGCGGCGAGGGCGGGCGCGATCTTCCAGGTGAACAGATAGAGCGGCAGGTTCCACGGGCTGATGCAGCCCACCACGCCCAAGGGCAGGTGCAACGTGTAATTGATGGCGCCCTGGGCCATCGCGTGCGACTCGCCGTGCCATTGCTCGATGGCCGAGGCGAAGAAGCGCAGGTTGGCGATGGCGCGCGGAATATCGAGCGAACGGGCCAGGGCGATCGGCTTGCCGCTGTCCTGCGACTCGGCCTCGGCGAAGGATTCCAGGCGTGCCTCCACCAGGTCGGCCAGGCGGCGCAGGCACTGCGCGCGGGCTTCGATGGGCAGGGCGGCCCAGCCGGGAGCCGCGCACGTGGCGGCCGCCACGGCCTCGGCGACGTCGCCCGCATCGGAATCGGGGCAGCGGGCGAAGGCCTGGCCGGTGGCGGGGTCGATCACGTCGAGATATCGGCCGTCGCCTGGCGCGTGCGCGTGGCCGTCGATGAGGTTCGCGAGCACGAGCATGGGCCGCTCCGGGTCAGTTGAGGCTGCGCGTGCGACCGCCGTCCACGGCGATGCTGGTGCCGTTGATGTAGCCGGCGGCCGGGCTGGCGAGAAAGGCGATCAGTGCGGCCACTTCCGCCGGATCGCCGAAACGCCCGGCCGGCACGCTCGCGAGCAGCCCGCGCTCCACCTCGTCGCGCGAGCGGCCGGCTTTCACGCTGGCGTCGACCAGCGATTCCAGGCGAGACGTACGGGTGTAGCCGGGCAGGATGTTGTTCACCGTGATTCCCTCGGCGGCGACCTCGGCCGAAAGGGTTTTCGCCCAGCCGGCCGTGGCGGCACGCACGGTGTTGGAGACGCCCAGGTTATGGATGGGTTCCTTGACCGAGGTGGAGATCACGTTGACGATGCGCCCGTAATGCGCCTGGCGCATGCCCGGCAGGCAAGCCTGCGTGACGACCTGCGCGGCGATCACGTGCTGGCGATACGCGGCCAGGAAGGCTTCGGGCTCCGCGCTCCATACCGGGCCGCCCGGCGGTCCGCCGCTGTTGTTCACGAGGATGTGCACGGCGTGGTCGCCCACCACCTCGGCCACGGCCCTGGCGAGGGCGTCGGTGTCGAGCATGTCCACGGCGACGTAGCGGTGGTTCTGCCCGGGCTGGCCGCCAGGCAGTTCCGCGGCCAGCGCCTTCAGCGCCTCCGCCGAGCGGGAGAGCAGGGTGACGCTGGCGCCGAGTTCGGCCAGCTCGAAGGCGGTGGCGCGGCCGATGCCTTGGGAGGCGCCGCAGACGAGGGCGTGACGGCCGGTGAGGCGAAGATCCATGCGTATCCCTCGTAAGGTGGAGGACGTTCAACCGTGTCGCAGTGTCCACCACTGTATCGCCATCGCGATGAACCAGCACGGCCAGGCCAGCCAGGGCGCCCGCCGCCACCATCCCTGCCAGCGGGTGAGGGCATCGTCGTTGAGGAGCGCCGGCGCGGCGGAGCGCAGCACGCGCCGCACGCGGAGCCAGTTGGCCATGCCGTTGGGGCGGCCGGTGTCGGCCTCCACGATGGTTTTCCAGCGATCGGGATGGCGCTTGCGCAGCAGCACGGTGAACCGCCATTGGGCGACGATGTGCAGCACGAAGAAAGCGACGGCGCCCAGGAGAAGCAGTAGATAGAGCAGGACCGCGGTCTGCATGGATCAGTTGCTCGTCTTCTTCGCGTCTTTCGTATCGCCTTCGCCGAGGATGTCGGTGGCGACCACGCTGCGCAGGGTGTTGATCACGCCGTTACCCTGCTGGGCCTTGGAGCACACCGCGTTGTCGATGGCCTTCTTGTAGGTGCTGTTCTGCATGCCCACGAACAGCGTGCCGTCGGGGCCGTGCTGGATCTTGAACGCGCCGGCGGAATTCATCTTCACCGGGGCCTCGGCGGAGAACGTGGTGGGCGATTGCTCCCAGTACGTCTGGCCTTGTTGCTGCTTGCTCGAGGAATACACCACGAGGTAGCGGGCGTTGGGATCGTTGACCTCGAACTTGCCGAAGGCGCCGGTGGTTTCGCTCGTCCAGCCGATGTATTCGCACAGGCCGATGTCTTCGGAGTGCAGCGGCTGGAAGGCGTCGTCGAGCACCACCACGGTGGGCGCGAAGAGATAGCTGGAACTCAGCCAGCGGCCGTTGAGTTCCGACTTCATCGCGATGGTGTACGGCATCTGCGCGCCTTGCGGCAGGCGGAACGCGAGGAAGTAGCTGCGGTCGCCGTTGAGGTTGGCGACCGGGCTGTCCTTGTTCAACTCGAACCGCTGTGGCTGCCAGGGGAGCATGTCCTGGTAGGACAGGTCGGCGAAGCTGCCGCAACAGGGCGACGCGCTTTCCAGCGTCTTGCGTGCCGCCATCACGCCGCCGGACGGATTCTCCGGCGGGCGGAAGTTCGGCGGCACGATCGACCGGCAGGCGCCCAGGAGGAGCAGGGCGGCGACGATGAGGACGAGGCGTAGCGTGTTCGAGGGCATGATGAGGGGGGGGGTCAGAACTCGGCGGTGCCTGCGGCGCGGGGATAGGGGATGGCGTCACGGATGTTGGACAGGCCGCACACGTAGACCAGCAGTCGCTCGAATCCCAGGCCGAAACCCGCATGGGGCACGGTGCCGTAGCGGCGCAGGTCGCGATACCAGTTGTAGGTGTGCTTGTCGAGGTGGAACTGGTCCATGCGGCGGTCGAGGTAGTCGAGGCGTTCTTCGCGCTGGGCGCCACCGATGATCTCGCCGATGCCGGGGGCGAGCACGTCCATGGCGGCCACGGTTTTCCCGTCGTCGTTCAGGCGCATGTAGAACGCCTTGATCGCCTCCGGGTAGTTCATCACGACCACCGGGCGGCCGATATGTTCCTCGGCGAGGTAACGCTCGTGCTCGGTCTGCAGGTCGATGCCCCAGGCGACCGGGTGCTCGAACGTCTTGCCGGATTTCTTGAGGATCTCGACCGCGTCGGTGTAGTCGATGCGCTCGAACGGCTTGGCGATGAAGTCTTCCAGGCGCTTGACCGTGCCCGGCATCACGCGCTCGTCGAAGAACGCCATGTCGTCGGGGCGCTCGTCGAGGATGGCCTTGAATATGCCCTTGAGGAACAGCTCGGCGAGGTCGGCGTTGGCGTTGAGGTCGGCGAAGGCCACTTCGGGCTCGACCATCCAGAACTCGGCCAGGTGACGCGTGGTATTGGAGTTTTCGGCGCGGAAGGTGGGGCCGAAGGTGTACACCTTGCTCATCGCCAGGGCGTAGGCCTCGACGTTGAGCTGGCCGGACACGGTGAGGAAGGCCTCACGGCCGAAGAAATCCTTCCTCCAATCGATGCCGCCCTTGTCGTCGCGCGGCAGGTTGGCCAGGTCGAGCGTGGACAGGCGGAACATGTCGCCCGCGCCCTCGGCATCGGACGTGGTGATGATCGGGGTGTTGATCCAGAAGAAGCCCTGTTCGGTGAGGATGCGGTGGATGGCCGTCATCATCGTGTGGCGCACGCGGGTGACCGCGCCGAACAGGTTGGTGCGCGGGCGCAGGTGGGCGACCTCGCGAAGGAATTCCATCGAGTGCTGCTTGGGCTGGATGGGATAGGTGAGGGGGTCTTCGACGAAGCCGGTGACCTCCACCCTGGTGGCCTGGATCTCGAAGGCCTGGCCCTTGCCCTGCGAGGGCACGAGCTTGCCGGTGACGATGACGCCCGCGCCGGCGGAAAGGTGCTTCACCTCGGTCTCGTAGTTGGCGAGATCGGCGGTGGCCACGGCCTGGATCGGGGCGAAGCAGGAGCCGTCGCTCACGTTCACGAACGACAGACCGCCCTTGGATTCACGCAGGGTGCGTACCCAGCCACGAACCGTAACCTCTTGTTCCGCCAACGTGCCGCCGGCGAGGGCCTGCTTGACGCTAACCACCGTCATGGATTGAAACTCCGTAAGAGGCGCCGCATTTAGGCGCATGTAAGCCGACCTTGCATGATAATGTAACGGCTGGGTGAACGGCACCGGCCCACGCTATTTAGCACGATTTAAAGACAAATCCATGAGCATCCAGATCACCCCCGCCGCATCCGACCGCATGCGCGCCTTCCTGGCCAAGGCCCCCGAGGCCGCGGGCGTGCGCTTCACCGTCAAACGGATGGGGTGCTCGGGCTTCGGCTACGTGGTCGACCTCGCCGGGGCGGTGGCGCCGGAGGATGCCGTGCTCGACATCGACGGGGTGCGGGTGGTCATCGACCCGAAGAGCCTGCCCCTGGTCGACGGCACGCTCATCGACTTCCAGCGGCAGGGCCTCAACGCCTCGTTCGTGTTCCACAACCCGAACGCCACCGGGGAATGCGGCTGCGGCGAGAGCTTCACGGTCTCGTAAAGCCCTCCATCGCGGACAGGGGCTTGCCGTAACTTCCGGTTTCTCCTTACAATGCGCGGCTACCTCTCCGCCCGGAGGGGTTTCTTGCCTCACCGGACACCCGGGAGGCTGCCATCCCCGCAAGGGGTGCATCCACAAGGAGCCACCATGCGTCATTATGAAGTCGTGTTCCTGGTCCATCCGGACCAGAGCGAACAGGTGCCCGCCATGATCGAGCGTTACAAGGCGCTGATCGAAGGCGACAACGGCAAGATCCATCGTCTCGAAGACTGGGGTCGCCGCCAGCTGGCCTATCCCATCGAAAACCTCGCCAAGGCTCACTACGTGATGCTGAACATCGAGGTTTCGCAGAACGTCCTGAACGAGCTCGAGACGGGTTTCCGTTTCAACGACGCCGTGCTGCGTCATCTCGTGGTTCGCCGCGACGAGGCCGACACCGAGCCGTCCTTCATCCTCAAGAGCAAGGAAAAGGACGAGCAGAAGGGTTCGCGTCGCCGTGACGAAGACCGTTCCGACGATAACGACAGCGATCGCGACAGCGACGACTAATAGGGGATCAAGACATGTCCAAGTTCTTCCGTCGCCGCAAGTTCTGCCGCTTCACCGCCGAGGGCGTGAAGGAGATCGATTACAAGGATCTCAACACCCTTCGCCAGTACGTCACCGAGAACGGCAAGATCGTGCCCAGCCGCATCACCGGCACGAAGGCCCGTTACCAGCGTCAGCTGGCGACCGCGATCAAGCGCGCCCGCTACCTCTCGCTGCTGCCGTACACCGACAACCACGACGTCTGATCGTGCCGCCCTCCCATGGGAGGGCGTCCTCGACAGGCATGATTTCGGACAACCGTCCTGGCTGCACGGGGCCCAACCCGTGCTAACGAAAAGGAATACCTCATGGATCTCATTCTCCTCGAGAAGGTGAAGAACCTCGGCAACCTCGGCGACAAGGTCAGCGTCAAGCCGGGCTACGGCCGTAACTTCCTCCTCCCGACCGGCAAGGCCGCTCGCGCGACCGCCGCCAACCTCGAAGCGTTCGAAGCCCGTCGCGCCGAGTACGAAGCCAAGGCCAAGGAGCAGCTCTCCGGTGCCGAAGGCCGCGCGGCCAAGCTCGAAGGCGTGGAAGTCACGATCGAAGTGAATGCTTCGCCGGAAGGCAAGCTGTTCGGTTCGGTCAGCACCCGCGATATCGCCGAAGCCCTCGCCACGCAGGGCCACGACGTGGACAAGAGCGAGCTCATCCAGAGCGAAGGCCCGTTCCGCAACGTCGGCGAGTACGAAGTGCTCGTCAACCTGCACGCCGACGTGCAGCAGACGATCAAGGTCAAGGTCGTCGGCGCGTAAGCTCCGTACTGCCGCGATTCGAAAAACGGGCGCCCCAGGGCGCCCGTTTTTTTTGCCGTCATTCCTGCGTATGCAGGAATCCAGCGCCCCAGCCTCGATCCCAGCGAAAAAAGCCGAATCGGCTCTTCGCGTTGCCCGACCCAAGGCGCGACGGGTGAGGCGAACTCACCCACAAGTTATCCACAGACTTATCCTCTCAACGCCTGAGACCAGGGCGCGTATCATCCCCTCTCACGCCCACCCGTTTCCGGGTCGGTGCCGGCTGCACATCGAGGTAATCCATGTCCTTCAATTCCGACCGCGACGAGCGGGGCGAGCGCGGGGAACGGCGCCGACGTCGTGATTCCTCGGTGATGTCCATCGATACGCTGCGCATTCCGCCGCATTCCATCGAGGCGGAGCAGGCGGTGCTGGGCGGCCTCATGCTCTCGCCGGATTCGCTCGACAAGGTGGCCGACCGGCTGACCGACGAGGATTTCTATCGGAAAGACCATCGCTTCATCTGGCGTGCCATCAATGAACTGGCGGGCAAGGGGTTGCCATGCGACGCCATCACGCTGGGCGAGTGGTTCCAGTCGAACGGCATGGACGAGATGGTCGGCGGAGCCGCCTACCTGCTCGAACTGGCCAGTTCCACGCCCAGCGCCGCGAACATCGCCGCCTATGGCGATATCGTCCGCGAGAAGTCGGTCCTGCGAAAGCTCATCGATGCCGGCACGTCCATCACCGAGGATGGATTTCGCCCCGACGGCAAGAGCGTGCAGGAAGTGATGGAACTCGCCGAGCAGCGGGTATTCCGCATCGCCGAATCGGGTGCGCGCGGCAAGAAGGACATCGTCTCGATGCGCGAGGCGGTGGGCGACGCCTTTCGCATGCTCACCGAACGCTACGAGAACCGCGGCAAGCTCACCGGCCTGTCGACGGGCTTTACCGACCTGGACGAGCTCACGGCCGGGCTGCAGCCGTCCGATCTCATCATCGTCGCCGCCCGTCCCTCGATGGGCAAGACGGCGTTCGCGCTCAACCTGGCCGAGGCTGCCGCCATGCGCGGCAAGAAGGCCGTGGCGGTGTTCTCCATGGAAATGTCGGCCTCGCAGCTGGCGTTTCGATTGATCTCCTCGCTGGGCCGCATCCACGCGCAGAACCTGCGTACCGGCGATCTCGCGGAGGAAGACTGGCCGCGCGTCACCTCGGCCATCACGATGCTGTCCGACGCGAAGATCTTCATCGACGACACGCCCGCGATGTCGCCGGTGGAAATGCGCTCGCGCTCTCGCCGTCTCCAGCGTGAGCACGGCCTGGGCCTGATCGTCATCGACTATCTGCAGCTCATGCAGGTGCCCGGCAACAGCGAAAACCGCGCGACGGAAATCTCGGAGATCTCCCGAGGCCTGAAGGCGCTGGCCAAGGAACTCAACGTGCCCGTCATCGCCCTGTCGCAGCTGAACCGCTCGTTGGAGCAGCGCGCCGACAAGCGTCCGATGATGTCCGACCTTCGCGAATCCGGCGCTATCGAGCAGGACGCCGACGTCATCATGTTCATCTACCGCGACGACTACTACAACAAGGAGTCGCCCGATAAGGGGCTGGCCGAGATCATCATCGGCAAGCAGCGTAACGGTCCCACCGATACGGTGAAGCTCGCCTTCCTCGGCCATTACACCAAGTTCGAGAATTGGGCGCCGGATTCCTACGTAGGCAGCTTCGATTAGGATTCAATCTGGTGGATCGCCCTACCTGAATCTGGAGGACAGGGAAAAACCGTGGAGCATTTGCTCGTGCCGCAGCAGCCATCGGCACCACGATCGCTTTGACCGCGTGCGACGCCGCCAACCCGATGGTGGGTGACGTCGCAGCGCGAACGCGAAGCCAAGGTGGCCGCCATTCCCCACTGTGCAAAAAAGATCGGCAGCATGTCGGTGGTGGAACCGGAGGGCGACGTGCATGGGTGGACACAACAGCAGCTACCGTCGCCGACCAAGCTCATCAAGGTCTTCGTCGCGAAGTCGGCGTGTTTCACCCTCGTCGATCGTGGCATGGGCATGAACGCGGCCATGCGTGAGCGCGAGCTCGCCTCGGGCGGCCAGTTGCGCGGTGGCTCCAATATGGGCAAGGGGCAGATCAAGGCGGCCGATGACGTGGTGGTTCCGGACATGACCGCCAGCAACAAGGAAGCCGGTGGCCTGGGTCTCGGTGGAAGGACGGTAGCGGACGGATGGCCGCCGTCCGCCACAATCGCGCCATGCGTCGGGCCGGGCGTTGCCGCTAGACTGCGTCGTCCTTTGCCGTCCCGTCGTATTTCGTCATGAGTCGTACCACCGTCGCCACCATCCACCTCGGTGCCTTGCGCCATAACCTCGCGCGGGTTCGCGAACTCGCGGGCCGCGCGAACGTGATGGCGGTGGTGAAGGCCGATGCGTATGGGCATGGCCTGGAGCGCGTGGCCCGGGCGCTCGACGGCGATGCCGGGGCGTTCGCCGTGGCCTCCATCGCCGATGGCCTGCGCCTGCGTGCGGCGGGGCATCGGCAGCGTATCGTGGTGCTTTCCGGGCCGGATGCGCCGTCCGACATCGCGGAAATGCAGCGGCTGCAACTCGATGCGCTCGTCCATCACGATACGCAGCTGCCCTGGTTGGCGAAGGCCGATCCCGCGCGCGGTCCGTTACGTGTCTGGCTGAAGATCGATACGGGCATGCACCGGCTCGGTTTTCCGCCGGAACGTGCGCGCGAGGTCCATGCCGCGTTGCGCACGATGCCGGCGGTGGATGCCGAGGTCGGGCTGATGACGCATTTCGCCTCGTCCGAGGTATTCGAGGGCGTGGACACCGCGTCGCAGATCGAACGGTTCCGTAGCGTGACCGACGGCTTGCCGGGGCCGCGCGCCCTTTCCAATTCCGCCGCGGTGC
The DNA here is from genome assembly GCF_040900725.1 of Luteibacter sp. CQ10. NCBI lineage: Bacteria > Pseudomonadati > Pseudomonadota > Gammaproteobacteria > Lysobacterales > Rhodanobacteraceae > Luteibacter > Luteibacter sp. CQ10. The sequence goes on from NZ_JAEUYM010000001.1 coordinate 577,950, forward strand.
TGGGCTGGCCCGACGCGCGCGGCGACTGGGTGCGGGTGGGCGGGCTGTTGTATGGCCTCTCGGTGGTGGACGGCAAATCGGGCGCGGATTTCGGCTTCCGGCCCGCGATGACGCTGACCACGCGGCTCGTGGCCATCAACCGTCTCGCGAAGGGCGAGCGGGTGGGATACAACGGCACCTACGCATGCCCCGAGGACATGGCCATCGGCGTCGCGGCCATCGGCTACGGCGACGGCTATCCGCGCAGCGCGGCCATCGGCACGCCGGTGCTCGTCGAGGGTGTCGCCGCGTCGATCGTCGGTCGCGTGTCGATGGATCTCATCACCATCGACCTGCGCGGCGCGCCCGCGGCACGGGTCGGCGATCGCGTGACGTTGTGGGGCGAGGGCCTGCCCGTGGAGGTCGTTGCCGCCTCCGCCGGCACGATTTCCTATGACCTTACCTGCGGCATGACCCGTCGCGTACTCTTCGCCGAGGACGACGCCTGATGCCCGCGTATCGCTTCCTGCGACGCGCTCGCGTTATATAGGCAGTCTTTCGAGCGAGAACGAATCCCATGGCCAAGGCCAAGACCGCCTACGTCTGCACCCAGTGCGGCGCCGAGCACAGCAAGTGGCAGGGTCAATGCGCCGAATGCGGCGAGTGGAACGTGCTCTCCGAGTTCGTGGTGCAGCCGGCGAAGCCGGCCGCCGTATCCACCGGGGCGCGACGCGGCGGTTATGCCGGCGACGCCGCGGGTTCGCCGAAGATCACGCCGCTGACCGAGGTGCTGCTGACGGCGGAGGCGCGCACCCACACGGGCATCGGCGAGCTCGACCGCGTGCTGGGCGGCGGCCTGGTCGACGGCTCGGTGGTGCTGATCGGCGGTGACCCGGGCATCGGCAAGTCGACGTTGCTCCTGCAGATGCTCGGTACCCTCGGGGCCGTACTGCCCAGCCTGTACGTCACGGGTGAGGAGTCGCTGGCGCAGGTGGCCGGCCGTGCGCAGCGTCTCGATCTTCCGCTGGCACCGCTCCACGCCCTGGCCGAAACCTGCATCGAGCGCATTCTCGAGCAAGCGGCGGCGGCCCGTCCGCGCGTACTCGTCATCGACTCCATCCAGACGATCTGGACCGAACTGCTCACCGCGGCGCCGGGCTCGGTGAGCCAGGTGCGCGAGTCGGCCGCCAAGCTCACCCGTTTCGCCAAGGAAACCGGTACGTCGGTGTTCCTCGTCGGCCATGTCACGAAGGAGGGTGGCATCGCCGGCCCGCGCGTGCTCGAGCACATGGTCGATGCGGTGCTTTATTTCGAGGGCGAATCCGGCAGTCGCTTCCGTGTGCTGCGTGCTTTCAAGAACCGTTTCGGCGCGGTGAACGAGCTGGGCGTGTTCGCCATGTCGGAAAAAGGCCTGCGCGAAGTGCCCAATCCCTCGGCGATCTTCCTTTCGGCGCATGCGGGGCCTACGCCAGGCAGCGCGGTGATGGTCACGCGTGAGGGTACGCGCCCGTTATTGGTCGAGGTGCAGGCGCTGGTCGACCAGTCGTCGCTGGGCAATCCGCGACGCGTGGTGTTGGGTCTGGAGCAGAACCGTCTCGCGATGCTGCTGGCGGTGCTTCATCGCCACGGTGGCGTGGCGGCCTACGACCAGGACGTCTTCGTCAACGTCGTCGGCGGCATCCGCGTGCAGGAAACCGCCTCCGACGTGCCCGTGCTGATGGCGGTGCTGTCCAGCCTGCGCGACCGTCCCTTGCCGGAGAAGACCATCGCCTTCGGCGAGGTCGGTCTGTCGGGTGAGATCCGGCCCGTGCCCAACGGCGAGGAGCGCCTGAAAGAGGCGGCCACGCATGGTTTTCGGCGTGCCGTGGTGCCTGCCGCCAACGCGCCGCGCAAGGGTCGGGTGGGCGAGATGGAAGTGATCGGCGTGGAGCGGCTTTCGCAGGCGATCGACGCCAGCCGGGAGTAACGCGCTTCGCGGGTGCTCGCGGCGACGTGGATTGTCGCGATCAAGCCGTGCGATGCAGGATCAACTCCAGCACGAGCTTGGTGCCGAAGAACGCCAGCAACAGGATGCCCATGCCGATCAAGGTGAGATTCACCGCGCGAATGCCGCGCCAGCCGTGACGCCAGCGCCCCCACAGCAGCACGCCGAAGACGATCCAGGCCACGATGGAGAGCACCGTCTTGTGCACCAGGTGCTGGCTGAAAAGATCGCCGACGAAGAGGGCGCCGGTCACCAGCGTGAGCGTGAGCAGGACGAAGCCGACGCCGATGAGGCGGAATAGCAGGATTTCGGTAAGTGTCAGCGGGGGCAGGGCGCGCAGCCAGTGACCGAAGCGGCTGCGCCGCAGCGCGCGCTCCTGGATGGCGAGCAGGATGGCCAGGGCCGCCGCGATGGAGAGGATGCCGAAGGCCAGCACGGCGATGGTGACGTGCAGCTCGATCTGCCAGGTCATCGATTCCGGCGCCGTGGGCGGGGCGAGGAAGGTGTCCATGGCGAGGAAAATCGCCGCCAGCGGAAAGACCAGGATGCCCAACCCGGCCACCGGCCGCGACAGGTTCACCGCGAGGGTGAGTGTCGATGCGATCCACGCGACGAGTGACAGGGCGGCGAAGAAGTGAAGGTCGAGCGTGCCGCGATGGGCGCTCAACAAAACGGCCGCGTGGGCCAGGGCGGCGAGGCAGGCGAGTGCCATGCCCGAGCGCGCGAGCGGCTGGCCGCCCGTAACGAGCGGGCGCGCCAGTACGCCCGCGGCGCACAGGTAGAGGAAGATGGCAGCCAGCGAGAGGGCGATCACGATCATGGATGCGCAGTGTGGCATAGCGGCCATGAGGCGTGAATGCGACATGGTGGCACCTGGGGCACGGATAGAGACGCGGGGCCGGGCACCCAGCCCGACGACGCGGCCCATGCGCGGCCATGCTTTCCTGGACGCTTGCCCCTGGCCTTGGCGGCCGTGACCCCACCTCCCCATCCCGCATCCGCTATAATTCGCTGTCACCCTCCGAAGTCTCCCCGCCATGTTCGAATCGCTCAGCCAACGTCTCTCCGATACCGTCAACCGCTTGCGTGGTCGCGGCCGGCTGACCGAGGAAAACATCCGCGAGACCCTGCGCGAGGTGCGCATCGCCCTGCTCGAGGCCGACGTCGCCCTGCCGGTGGTGAAGGCCCTGGTCGAGCGCGTGAAGGTGCGCGCCGTCGGCCAGGAGGTGCTCAAGAGCCTCTCGCCGGGCCAGGCATTGGTAAAGGTCGTCAGCGACGAGCTCACCGCCGTGATGGGCGTGGCCAACAGCGAGCTGAACCTCGCCGCGCAGCCGCCCGCCGTCGTGCTCATGGCCGGCCTGCAGGGCGCGGGCAAGACCACCACGGTAGGCAAGCTCGCCCGCTTCCTCAAAGAGCGCAAGAAGAAGCGCGTGATGGTGGTCAGCTGCGACGTCTACCGTCCCGCCGCCATCGAGCAGCTGCGCACGCTGGCCTCCCAGGTCGAGGTCTCGTTCTTCCCGTCCGAGGCCGGGCAGGATCCCGTCGAGATCGCCCGGGCCGCCGTCGCCGCCGCCCGTCGCGAGGTGATCGACGTGCTGCTGGTGGATACCGCCGGCCGCCTGCACGTCGACGAGGCGATGATGCAGGAGATCAAGTCCCTGCACGCGGCGATCGACCCCATCGAAACCCTGTTCGTCGTCGACTCGATGACCGGTCAGGACGCCGCCAACGTCGCCAAGGCCTTCTCCGATGCCCTGCCGCTCACCGGCGTGGTGCTCACCAAGACCGACGGTGACGCCCGTGGCGGTGCCGCGCTGTCGGTGCGCTACGTCACGGGGCGCCCGATCAAGTTCCTCGGCGCCGGCGAGAAGTCCGACGCCCTCGAGCCGTTCCACCCCGATCGCGTGGCCCAGCGCATCCTCGGCATGGGCGATGTGCTCTCGCTCGTGGAAGAGGTGGAGCGCAAGGTCGACCAGGAGAAGGCGCAGAAGCTGGCCGAGAAGGTCATCAAGGGTAAGCGCTTCGATCTCAACGACATGCGAGACCAGCTCGAGCAGATGAACAACATGGGCGGCCTGGCCGGCCTCATGGACAAATTGCCGGGCATGTCCAGCATTCCCGACAGCGTGAAATCCAAGGTCAACGACGGCGAACTGAAGAAGATGGTCGCCATAATCGGGTCGATGACCAAGAAGGAGCGCCGCCATCCGGATCTCCTGAACGGCTCGCGCAAGGCCCGCGTGGCGCGCGGTTCCGGCACCCAGCCGGCCGACGTCAACCGCCTGCTCAAGCAGTACATGCAGATGGAGAAAATGATGTCCAAGCTGTCCAAGGGCGGCAGCAAGGGCCTTCTGCGCCAGATGCGTGGCGCCATGAAGGGCATGGGCGGCATGGGCGGCATGATGCCGCCGGGTCGCTGATACGCCCCGGCGGAGTGAAGCGTAAGTAGGAGCCCCTGTCGTGAAGTCGGCGGCGGCAGCTCACCGTTCACGGTTTACTTTCTTACGCTCTTCCCTTTTTCAAAACTTTCGCTAAAATGTCCGGCTTTACCGCGCCCGCTTCTCGCGCGCGCCTTGCCGGTACCCGGCACTCTGGAGCTCGTAACTTATGGTCAAGATTCGTCTTTCGCGCGGTGGCGCCAAGGGCCGTCCGTTTTATCACATCGTCGTGACCGACCAGCGCGCCCCGCGCGACGGTCGCAACATCGAACGCGTCGGTTATTACAACCCGGTCGCTTCGGGCGCCGACAAGCGCCTCGAGCTCGACGTCGCCAAGGTCCAGGCCTGGGTCGCCAAGGGCGCTCAGCTGACCGATAAGGTCCGCGCCCTCGTGAAGGAAGCCGGCAAGCTGGCGGCTTGATGTCGACGGAGTCCGGGAAGCGCGTCCGCGTAGGACGCATTGTCGGGCTCCATGGCGTGCAGGGTCAGGTCAAGCTCGAAAGCTGGACCGAACCCCGCATCCAGATCTTCCGTTACCAGCCCTGGCTGCTCACCGCGCCGGGCGTGAACCGGGAGATGAGCGGAATCCGTGGGAACGCGCAGGGCAAGGGCATCGTCGCCTCCCTGCCGGGCATCACGGATCGCGATCAGGCGGCTGCGCTGGTCGGTTGCGAGATCACCGTCTCGCGCGACGTGCTGCCGCCGCCCGCTCCGGGTGAGTTCTACTGGGTCGATCTCGAAAACCTCGAGGTCGTCACCACGGAAAACGTGCATCTGGGTCGGGTCAGCCATCTGTTCTCCACGGGCGCCAACGACGTCATGGTGGTGAAGGACGGCGAAAGGGAGCGACTGGTTCCGTTCGTCCAGGGCCCCTACGTGCATTCGGTCGATTTCGACAGTGGACGCATCGTGGTGGACTGGGATCCTGAATTCTGAACAGCGACTGCTGAAGATCATGCGCATCGACGTGGTTTCGCTGTTTCCCGATTTCGTCCGCCAGTCGGCCGCGATCGGGGTGGTCGGAAGGGCGCAGCAGCGTGAGCTGCTCCAGGTGGAAGCCTGGAATCCGCGGGATTTCGCCACCGACAACTATCGCACCGTGGATGGCCGCCCCTTCGGTGGTGGACCCGGCATGGTGATGCTGATCGAACCCCTGCGAGCGGCGCTCGTGGCGATTCGCGAGGCGGCACCGGAACCGGTGCATGTGATTTACCTCAGCCCGCAAGGAGCGCGGCTGACGCAGAAACGGGTGGAGGCGCTGGCGGCCATGCCGCGAATCGCCCTGATCTGCGGACGTTACGAGGGTGTGGACGAACGCCTGCTCGAGCACGAGGTCGACGAAGAGCTTTCAATCGGCGATTATGTGCTGTCTGGCGGGGAACTCGGCGCAGCGGTGGTCATCGATGCGGTGGGTCGTCTACAGGAAGGCGCGTTGAACGACGCGCAGTCCGCCCAGCAGGATTCGTTCTCGGACGGCCTTCTGGATTGCCCGCATTACACCCGTCCCGTGCATCACGATGCGTGGGGCGGCGTGCCGGAGGTGCTGCTTTCCGGCGATCACGCGGCCATTCGCCGCTGGCGTCGCAAGCAGTCGCTAGGTCGAACCTGGCTGCGCCGGCCGGACTTGCTAACGCAGCGTGTACTCGACGACGAGTCGAGGGCATTGCTGGATGAATTCCGCCGTGAATATGCACGGCCAAACGGTGCGGCCGGAAACGACCGCCGTAACGAAAACTGACAGGTGCGTCATGAACAAACTCCTCCAACAGTTCGAATCCGAGCAGATCACCCGCCAGCTTCCGGATTTCGGCCCTGGCGACACCGTGGTCGTGAATGTGAAGGTGAAGGAAGGTAACCGCGAGCGCGTCCAGGCGTTCGAGGGCGTCGTCATCGCCAAGCGCAGCCGTGGGCTGCACTCCGCCTTCACCGTGCGCAAGATCTCGCACGGTACCGGCGTCGAGCGCGTGTTCCAGAGCCACAGCCGCGCCATCGACTCGGTCGAAGTCAAGCGCAAGGGTAAGGTCCGCGGCGCCAAGCTGTACTTCCTGCGTGGTCTGGAAGGCAAGGCCGCCCGCATCAAGGAAGACATCGCCGCCGCCGCTGCCGCCAAGGCCGCGAAGAAGGCTGCCGCCGCCGCCGAGTAATCGGTTGGTGAGAGGCAACGAAAAAGCCCGCGAGCGATCGCGGGCTTTTTCATGCCCGGACGGGCGGCGCCGCTAGATCGGCATGTATTCCTCGGCCAGCACCTTCGCCGGCTCCTGCAGGAAGTTGCCCTGCACGAAATCGACGCCGCAGGCGAACAGCAGCGAGGTGCTGACGGCATCCTCCACCCATTCGGCCACGGTCTGCTTGCCCGAGGCATGGCCTTCCTTGCAGATCTCCGCGATCTTCTTCTGGTTCTCGGGATGCTGCGGCAGGTCGGTCATGAAGCTGCGGTCGATCTTGAGGTAATCGGCCTCGAGGTGGGTGAGCATCTGGAACGAGTTGAGGCCCGATCCGAACTGCTCGATGGCGAACCGGCCGCCCGACTTGCGCCAGCCGCTGACGAACTCCTGCACGGGTCGCAGGCGGTTGAGCACCTTCGACTCGGGCATTTCCACCACAAGGGTGCTGCGGCGCAGGTTCGCCGTTTCCAGGCGGCGCTTGAGCCATGGAAGCAGGTCGGGGTCTTCCACCGACTGCATCGTGATCTTCACGAAGTAGGTGGTGGTGAGGCCGTCGTTTTCGCGGTGGGCCAGGGCATCGATCGCGTGGCCCAGTACCCAGCGGTCGATGGCGGGGAGCAGGCCGTTGCGTTCGGCGACCGGCAGGAAGTACGACGGCAACACGTCGCCTTTCGGGCCGCGCATGCGAACGAGGATTTCGTAGAACTCGCCGGCGGCATCCTGCAGGCTGATGATCTGCTGGTGGTAGAGGCGCAGCCCGTCTTCGGCGAGGGCTTCGCGGACCAGGTCCAGCCAATACTGTTCCCGCTCGGCATCCGCCTTTTCGCGGGCGCTGGGGTCGTGCAGCTCCACGCGGTTGCCGCCCTGGTTCTGGGCGTTGCGCAGCGCCGTGCTGGCTTGTTCGAGCACGGTGTCGGTATTGGCGTTCTTCTCGGCCAGTAGCGTGCCGCCGATGGTGACGCTGACCGTCAGCGAGCGGCTGCCCACGTCGAAGATCTGTTCGGCCACCGTCGTGCGCAGCCGTTCGGCGAGAGCGGCATGCTCGATGTCGCCGCGCGCGCCCAGCACGAGTCCAATGGTGTGGTCGCCGAGTACGCCGGCGATGTCGTCGTCGTCGATGGACTCGCGGACCTTGGCCGCCAGGGTGGCGAGCAGCGGGTCGGCGTTGCCCAGGCCGGCGCTGGCGATCATGTCCTTCCAGTTGTCGGGCTCGACCAGGAGGATCGCCTGGCCCTCGCGTCCCGCGGCGGCGGCGGCCACGGCCTCGTCGATGTACTCGAGCGTGCGTGCGCGGTTGAACAGGCCGGTGACCGGGTCGCGCTGCAACTGGGCCACGAGGGCAGGGTCGACCGTCTGCTGGCGGAAAACGATCTGGATGCAGGCTTCGCCTTCGAAATTGGCCTGGGCGAACTCGGCCCTGGCCTTGAAGGTGCCGCCGTCGTCGCGCCGGGCGAGCAGGTCCATGGGCTCCGGGCGTTCGCCGCGGGAAAGACCGCGCAGCACGTTCTTGAAGTCGTCGGCATGGGTGCCGGCGATGAGGTCGAGGATGGGCAGGCCGAGGATGTCGTCGACCTCGGCGAAACCGAATGCTTCCAGGTAGGCCTGGTTCACGCGCACGTGCATGCCTTCGTGCACGTAGGCGATGGCGTCGCGCGAAGAATCGAGCAGGGCGTCGCAGCGCCGCTCCGTCTCGCGCAGGGCGGTTTCCAGGCGACGCACCTGGCGGCGCGTGGAGAGGGAGTCGAACTCGCGCTGGACCACCGACAGCACCTGCTCGGAGCGCGGCCGCAAGGCGATGCCCCGCGCGCCGGCCGCGACGAGGTCGACCACCGAATCGTCCAGGTGGTCCACGACGGCGATGAGGGCGATGTCGCGCCCGCTCGCGTTGAGTTGGCGGGCCACGGCCGCCGCGTCGATGCCCGGAACGGACGGATTCACGAGGACCAGGTCGGGATGGGTGTCGTCGAGCGCGGCGCGGATGCCTTCCGCGTCGATGGCCCTGGCGGGACGAACGGCGATGCCGCCGTTGCGCAGGACGTTGATCAATAGCTCGGCGTCTTCCACCGAGTCTTCGATGAAGAGGATCCTGATGACGTTGTCTTGTTTCATGCCGTTCCGGTTGCCCGCTTTGTCCACCCCGCGACGCCGGAACATCCGGCCCCGCCTCCCCCAACGCGGTCCGGTCGACCTTGGCCGACCGGAAGGCTCACATACTAACGCGCCGAATCGGCAACGGGGCGCTTCGACGGGTCACCAGGCAGTTCACGCACCAGTTTCGGGACGAGATAGCCGGGCAGGCGACCGCGCAGGTTCTCGACGAGGGCCAGGGCGCGTTCGTCGGACACCTCGAAATGCGCCGCGCCGGAGACCTTGTCGAGCTGGTGCAGGTAATACGGCAGCACGCCCGCCGCGAACGAGCGCTCGCACAGCGAGGCGAGCGCATCGGCATCGTCGTTGACGCCGGCCAGCAGCACCGACTGGTTGAGCAGGGTGGCGCCCGCCTCGCGCAAGCGCGCGCAGGCGGCGTCGACCGTCGCGTCGAATTCGTTGGCGTGGTTGGCGTGCAGCACGACCACCTTCTGCAGCGGCAGGTCCGCAAGCCAGCGCGTGAAGGCGTCGTCGACGCGCTCTGGCAGCACCACCGGCAGGCGCGTGTGGATGCGCAGTCGAATCACGTGCGGCAGGGCGGCGAGGCCCTGGGTAAGCTCTTCGAGCTTGTGCGTGGCCAGGGAGAGCGGGTCGCCGCCGGAAAGGATCAGCTCCCGGATCGACGTGTCGGCGGCCACGTGGGCGAGGGCCTCGCGCCACTGCGCGGCCGCGGCGATTTCCTCGCCGTAGGGAAAATGCCGGCGAAAGCAGTACCGGCAATTCACGGCGCAGGAGCCGCTGGCGATCAGCAGGGCACGCCCGTCGTACTTGTGCAGCAGGCCATGGGCGGCCTTGGCCGCCATGTCGCCCACGGCGTCCACCGTGTAGCCCTCGGCCGGGTCATGCTCTTCCCGTCGCGGCAGCACCTGGCGAAGCAGGGGGTCGTCCGGATCGCCCGGGCGCATCCGGGCCACGAAACCCCGCGGAACCCGCAGGGGAAAGCCGGCGTCGTCGGGCGGAAGCAGGTCGGTGCGCTGGGCGAGACCCACGGCGGCGAGGAGTTCGCCCGCATCGGTGATGGCATCCCGCCACAGCTCGCGCCAGCCCGGGGAGGGCGTGGATAGGCGGGACGGGGGGCTTGCGGTTATCATGGTGGGCCTTGGGGCGGGCCATAAGGCCCCTCAGAGCCCCCTATTTTAGCCGCCCGGCGGGCGGATTCACCTCTGGAGCACGAAACGCATGGCGACTCTTGGCCTCAATGACGTCAAAACGGGCAAGAAGATCCTTCACAACGGCGACCCCTGGGTCATCACCGAAGCCGACTTCATCAAGCCGGGCAAGGGCCAGGCGTTCACCCGCATCCGCGTGCGCAACCTCAAGGACGGCCGCACCACCGAGCTGACCCTGAAGTCGAGCGATTCGTACGAAGAGGCCAATGCCGTCGATACCGACGCCACCTTCTCGTACATCGAAGGTACCGGCAACGAGCGCGAGTGGGTGTTCATGCACACGGAAACCTTCGAGCAGTACCGCGCCAACCTGGCCGCCATGGGCGACGCCTGGAAGTGGCTCAAGGGCGACGAGGAGTGCCAGATCACCCTCTTCAACGAAACCCAGATCATCGCCGTCCAGGCGCCGAAGTTCGTCGAGCTGAAGATCGTCGAGACCGACCCGGGCGTCCGCGGCGACACCTCGGGTGGCGGCGGCAAGCCGGCCACGCTGGAAACCGGTGCCGTGGTCCGCGTCCCGCTGTTCGTCAACCAGGACGAAGTCATCAAGGTCGATACCCGCACGGGCGAGTACGACAGCCGCGTCAAGTAAGGCGGTACGTTACGCGACTCCGACGGCACGGCCGCCCCCTGGGCGCCGTGCCGTTTGCTTATAGGCCATGAGGCGATGCCCGTCCCCGCATCGCGACCCACGAGGTGACAATGAGCAGCAGCCCCCTTGCCGTCGATCTTCTCATCGAGGCCCGCTGGGTCGTACCGGTGGAGCCGCACGGCGTCGTGCTCGACGACCACGCCGTGATCGTGAACGACGGCGCGATCGTCGCGATCGTGCCCGCCGACGAGGCCCGTTCTCTCTATGCTCCGAAGGAGCGCGTGTCGCTCGGCGAACACGCGCTGATCCCCGGCCTGGTGAACTCGCACACGCACAACCCCATGACGCTGCTGCGCGGCCTCGCCGACGACCTGCCGCTGATGACCTGGCTGCAGGAACACATCTGGCCGGCCGAGGGCCGCGTGATGGGCCCGGACTTCATCCGCGACGGCGTGGAGCTGGCCGTGGCCGAGATGATCCGCGGCGGCACCACCTGCGCCAACGAGAACTACTTCTTCCCCGATGTGATCGCCGCCACCTATCGGCAGATGGGCTTTCGCGCGGTGGTGGGCTTGCCCATCATCGATTTCCCCACGCCATGGGCGAAGACCTCCGACGAGTATTTCCAGCGCGCCGTGGAGGTGCACGATTCGCTGCGCGGCGAATCGCTTCTGAGCACGGCGTTCGCACCGCACGCGCCGTACACGGTGTCGGACGAGAACTTCGAGCGCATTCGCGTGCTCGCCGAACAGCTCGACATTCCCATCCACCTGCACACGCACGAAACCGCGCAGGAAGTGGACGAGGCGGTGGCGAAGGACGGCATGCGCCCGATCGAGCGCCTGAAGACGCTGGGCCTGCTGAACGAGCGCCTGATCGCGGTGCACATGACCCAGCTGACCGACGGCGAGATCGCCGCGTGCGCGGCCGCCGGCGTATCGGTGGTGCACTGCCCCGAATCCAACCTCAAGCTGGCCTCGGGCTTCTGCCCGGCCGAGAAGCTGCGCCGCGCGGGCGTCAACCTGTGCATCGGCACCGACGGTTGCGCGTCGAACAACGACCTGGACATGTTCGGCGAGATGCGTATCGCCGCGATGCTCGCCAAGGCCGTGGCCGGTGACGCCGCCGCCTTCGACGCCGCCTCGGCGCTGCGTGCCGCCACGCTCAATGGCGCCAAGGCCATCGGCCTAGGCGAGAAGGTCGGTTCGATCGAACCGGGCAAGCGCGCCGACCTCGTCGCCGTGCGTCTCGACGACCTCGAAACCCAGCCCCTGTACCATGTGGCCTCGCAATTGGTATACGCCACCGGGCGCCACCAGGTGAGCGACGTGTGGATCGACGGCCAGCGCAAGTTGGCCGACAAGCGACTGGTCGGCATCGACGTCGACGCCATCCGTGAGAAGGCGCGCGGCTGGCGCCAGCGCATCGCCGCGGAGGATCCGGCATGAGCGACCCGATGCACCTGTATCTCGTGATGGCCATGCGTACGCCGCAATTCCAGGCGTCGGCGGGCGAAGCCCACAAGGCGTTCCTCGACGACCTGATCGAGCAGAACCTGCTCGAACTCACCGGCCCGTTCACCGACGGCACCGGCGGCGCCTATCTCCTGCGCGCCACGGACCTAGCCACCGCCACGCAGATCGCGCACGGCGACCCCTTGCACACGAGCGGTTCGTCCACGCTCACCGTGCACGAGTGGCGCGTGCGCCGTTTTTCCTGAGGTTTTCGTCATGCAACATGCCAACGTCAGTGCGGAAGAAATCGCCCGCTTCGAAAAACTCGCCGCCCGCTGGTGGGACCCCGACGGCGAATCCCGTCCGCTGCACGACCTCAATCCCGTGCGCGCCGCCTACGTGGCCGGCCTCGCCGACCTGCGCGGCGCGAAGGTGGCCGACGTCGGCTGCGGCGGCGGCCTGCTCAGCGAGGCGCTGGCGCGCGCGGGAGCGAACGTCACCGCCATCGACCTGGGCGCCAAGCTGATCGAGATCGCGAAGCTGCACTTGTTCGAGTCCAACCTCACGGTGGACTATCGCGTGCAGTCGTCCACCGAGCTGGCCGACGCCGAGGGCGGCACGTTCGACGCCGTGTGCTGCATGGAGCTGATCGAGCACGTGCCCGATCCGCTCGTGCTGGTGCGCGACCTCGCCGCCCTGCTGAAGCCGGGCGGCCGCCTGTTCCTGTCCACCCTCAACCGCACCCCGGCCGCGTTCGGCGCGGCCATCGTCGGCGCCGAATACCTCATGCGGCTGCTGCCGCGCGGCACGCATCACTACGCGCAGTTCCTCAAGCCTTCCGAGGTGGCGGCGATGCTGCGTCACGCGGGCCTCGAACTCGAAGACATCAAGGGCCTGGCGTACAACCCGATCACCCGCAACGCGAGCCTGTCGGGCAATACCTCGGTCAACTACGTGCTCTGTGCGAGGAAGGCCTCGTGAAGCCGCTGCCGTTCAAGCCGGAAGGGGTGTTCTTCGACCTCGACGGCACCTTGCTCGACAGCGCGCGCGATCTCTACGCGGCGCTCGTGACGCTCAGCGGCGAGCTGGGGCGCGAGGCTCCCCCTTACGACACGGTGCGGGCCGTGGTCTCCCGCGGCTCTCGGGCCATGCTCGCGGTCACCTTTCCCGAGTTCGACGCCGACGCCATCCTTGCCCAGATACCGCGGTTCTTCGCGCTGTACGAAGCGACGATGGGCACCGACGGTTCGCATCCCTTCAACGGCATCGAGCCGTTGCTGGCGGGTCTGGATACGGCGGGCATCCGCTGGGGCATCGTCACGAACAAGCCGGGCGCGCTCACCGATGCGCTATTGCCCCGCGCGGTGCCGCACTGGAAGCCGGCCGCCGTCGTCTCGGGCGATACGCTGCCGGTGAAGAAGCCCGATCCCGCCCCCGTGCTGCACGCCTGCGCGATCGCCGGCTGCGATCCACTGCGGTCGGTGTTCGTCGGCGACGACCGTCGCGACGTGCAGGCCGGCCACGCCGCCGGGCTCTATACGGTGGCCGTGCGCTGGGGTTACCTCGACGGCGGCGATCCGTCCGACTGGGACGCCGACGCGGTGATCGACCATCCCGACGAACTGGCGGCGTTGTGCGGGCTCGGTGAGGTGGCGGCGTGAGCGACGGCGCCACCCAGAGTTACGTCGACAAGTGGCTGGCGGTGCAGCCGCAGCAGCGCATCGCGTTGGGTTTCGTCGATGTCGCCACGCGCGACGAGCACGTGGCGCTTGCCGCCTTCGAGCAGGAACTCATCGCCTCGGCGTACGGTATCCGCGAGCCGCAGGTGGCGGCGGCCAAGCTCCAATGGTGGGCGGAAGAACTCTCCGGAGCGACGGCCAGCGGCGGACGCCATCCGTTGACCAAGGTGCTGTTCGCCAGCGCGCGGGCCAGACAGGTGCCCTCCGGCATCTGGCTGGCGCCGGTGCTGGCCGCCATGGCGCAGCTGGAGCAGGGCACGCCGTCCGATTTCGACGCCCAGGTGGCGGCCGCCCGCCATATGCACGGGGCCCTGGCCGCCCTGGAAAACGCCTGGTGGTTCGGCGCCGATGCGCCGGCCGAGGCCGCGACACGCGTGGCCACGTTGTCGCACCTGGTGTTCGCCTTGTCGCGCCTCGAACTCGACGCCGAGCGCGAGCGGCTGCCGCTGCCGATGTCGAGGCTGGCCCGCCATGGCCTGTCGCGCGCGCAGCTGAAGGACGACTCCCCGGCGCGGCGCGACGCCGTGCGGGCGCAGTTGGGCGACCTCGCCAAGGGCCTCCGGGCCGCGCTGGCCCTGGGCGAGCCGCTGAGCACGTTTCGCGGCCTGGAAGGGCGCACGGCCCTGGCGACCGCGCACGGCGCGTCACGCGCCGCCGAGCCGTTCGCGGAGCTGCATCGCCGGCAGTCGCGGACGGGGCCGGCGACGGCCTTCCGGGCCTGGCGCGCGGCGCGGCGCGCGGCACGATTGGGCTGAACGGACCGTTTCCCGGCACTCACCATTGACCCTGTCGCTTCCATGCCCCATGTCGGTGCCGTGAGCCGGTAACGGCCTTTCCAAGGATTTTTCGATGTACATCCAAGATTCCCCGACCCGCCTGCTGCCCGACGTGGCCTCGCAGGAGCACGCCCTGGCGATCGGCACGCTCGACTGGGTCGGCATGGACGGCATGGAAATGCCGGTGGCGTTCGATGCCGGCGACGGCGACGTGCGTGCCACGGGTGCCCGGGTGGGGGCGTTCGTCAACCTCAACAAGTCCGAAGCGCGCGGCATCCATATGTCGCGGCTCTACCTGCTGGTGTCCGAGGCCTTGTCCGCGGGGCCGCTCACCCTCGGCGGCATTCGCGATTTGCTGGGGCAGTTCCTCAGTTCGCACGAAGGGCTGTCGGACCACGCGCGCCTCACCATCGGCTTCGAACACCTCGTACGCCGCCGCGCATTGCGCAGCGACAACAGCGGCTGGCGCGCGTATCCGATCACCATCGACGCCACGCTGAAGGGCGAGGCGTTCCATGTCGAGATCACCACCGACGTGGTCTATTCGTCCACGTGCCCGGCGTCGGCGGCATTGTCGCGCCAGCTGATCCAGGACAGCTTCGCCAAGGCGTTCCCGGCCGACCGGTCGATGGATCGCGAGACCGTCCTCGCGTGGCTGGGCACGGAGCAGGGCATCGTGGCCACGCCGCACGCCCAGCGCAGCACGGCGACGATCCGCGTGCGTCCGGCGGGTGACGGTACCTTCGACCTCATCGGCATGATCGACCGCGTGGAAACCGCGCTGGGCACGCCGGTGCAGACCGCGGTCAAGCGCGCCGACGAGCAGGCCTTCGCGCTCGCCAACGGCAGCAACCTGATGTTCTGCGAGGATGCCGCGCGCCGCATCCAGAAGACCCTCGACGCCGACGACGGCATCGCCGACTTCCACGTGCGCGTGGCGCATCACGAAAGTTTGCATCCGCACGACGCGGTGGCGTTTTCGAGCAAGGTGCGACGCTGAGGCGACCTGTTTCGCCGATACGATCGGCTCCCACCCCTTCGGTAGAGCCGATCGTATTGGCGATCAGCGAATACCGGGAAGCAACAGGGGATCCAGCCTCGTCCCGAACCAGTTGAACCCCCAATGCACGTGCGGCCCGGTGGCCCGTCCGGTCTTGCCGGCCGCGCCCAATACCTCGCCCTGGCGCACGTGCTGCCCCACCTTCACGTCGATGCGCGACATGTGCAGGAAGTTCGACGACAGGCCGAAGCCGTGGTCGAGCAGCACCGTGCCGCCGGTGAGGTAGAGATCGGGCCACGTGCCGGTGACGATGCCGTCGGCCGGCGCCTTGATCGGGGTGCCCTCGGGCACCGCGATGTCCATACCCGAATGCGGTGCCTTCGGGTCGCCGTTGTAGATGCGCTGGTTGCCGAAGCGTCCGCTGATGCGTCCGGTCACCGGCCAGATGAAGCCGTGCGCGAAATCTTTCCGCGCGTCGTCGCGCTGACGCGCCGCCACCACCTGGGCTTGCTCGCGCTCGATGCGTGCCGCGATCTCCGGCGGCGGGTTCACCGTCTTCGCCGGCACGCCGTTCACTCGCTCGATGGGCCAGTCGCGCGGGGTCACGACCACGTCGCGCATGGCGCGACCGAGGCCGACGTGGATCGGTCCCTTCTCGTCACGCCCCGCGCCGAACACGAAGAGGCCGTCGTCGCCGACGTGCACCGGCTTGCCATCGACGGTCACGCGCGTGCCGGGCGTGACGTGGCCGATGACGAGACCTCCCTGCGATACGCTGGCGGGCAGGTCGGGCACGGCCGCGAAGGCCGCGCCACCGAACAACAGCGCGACGAGCGCGCCCGTCGCTGCCCTCATCGATCAAAGGCCAGGCGCTGGCCGCGCACGCCGTCGTCGACCGACTTGCCGTCCCACACGCGTTGGCCGTTGACGAAGGTGGAGGCGATGCTGCTGCTGAAGGTGGTGCCCTCGAACGGCGACCAGCCGCACTTGGACAGCACTTCGCCGCGCGTGACCGTATGCGGGGTGTTCGGGTCGAC
The DNA here is from genome assembly GCF_040900725.1 of Luteibacter sp. CQ10. Classification (NCBI taxonomy): domain Bacteria; kingdom Pseudomonadati; phylum Pseudomonadota; class Gammaproteobacteria; order Lysobacterales; family Rhodanobacteraceae; genus Luteibacter; species Luteibacter sp. CQ10. The sequence continues at coordinate 594,431 of NZ_JAEUYM010000001.1, forward strand.
CAGCACCAGGTCGGCCGCGAAGCCCTCGCGCAGGAAGCCGCGGTCCTTCACGTTGAAGAGCTTCGCCGGATTGTGGCAGACGGTTTCCACCACGCGTTCCAGGGTGAGCTTGCCTTCGGTCACGCGTTGCAGGGCCGCCTGCAAGGCGAACTGGACCAGCGGCAGGCCGGATGGTGCCTTGTCGTATTTTTGCTCTTTCTCCTCGAGCAGGTGCGGTGCGTGATCGGTGGCGAGCACGTCGAGGCGGCCTTCGGCCAGCGCCTTGGTGATCGCCTCGCGGTCGGCCTCGTCCTTGATCGCCGGGTTGCACTTGATGAGGAAACCCTTCTCGTCGTAATCGGCCTTGCCGCCGAAATGCAGGAAGTGCACGCAGGTTTCGGCCGTGATGCGCTTGCCTTCGATCGGGCCCGGCTCGAACAGGGCCAGCTCGTCGGCGGTGGAGATGTGCAGCACGTGCAGGCGGGTGTTGTGTTTCTTCGCCAGCGAGATGGCCAGGCGCGTGGACTTGATGCAGGCCTCGCGCGAACGGATGTGCGGATGCTCCCAGGCGGGAATGTCCTCGCCGTACTTCTCGCGCGCCTTCTCGTGGTTGGCGTCGATCATCGGCGTGTCTTCGCAGTGCGTGATGATCGGCACGGGCGTGTCGCGGAAGATGCCGTCGAGCGTGTCGGGATCGTCCACCAGCATGTTGCCCGTGGAGGCGCCCATGAACACCTTCACGCCCGGCGCGGCCTTGGGATCGAGCTTGCGGATGTGCTCGAGGTTGTCGTTGCTGGCGCCCATGTAGAACGCGTAGTTCACGGCCGAGGTTTCGGCGGCGCGGGCGTATTTCGCCTCGAGCGTGTCACGGTCCAGCGCGGGCGGCCTGGTGTTGGGCATTTCCATGAAGCTGGTGATGCCGCCGGCGGCGCAGGCGCGCGACTCGCTGTGGATGTCGGCTTTCTGCGTGAGGCCGGGCTCGCGGAAATGCACCTGGTCGTCGATCATGCCTGGCAGGAGCCAGAGGCCGGAAGCATCGATCACCTGCTCGTCACGTTCTTTTTCCAGTCCCTCGGCGATCCTCGCGATTTTTCCGTCGCGAATCCGCACGTCGGCCTTGAAGCGCTTGTTTTCGTTGACGAGTTCGGCGTTCTTGATGAGCCAGGCATCAGTCATGGGTATGAGCTCCTTGGGCGCCGCATCGGCGCAGGATGAAACGATCGGGGACGGGGTCGGCACCACCCTCACAGAAGGGCTGGCAGCGCAGGATCCGCCAACCGGCCAGGACACTGCCGCGCGCCGGGCCGAAGCGGGCTATGGCAACCCGTGCATAATCGGAACACGATGGATGGAACCGGCAGCGAGCCCCGAGGAGGGGGCTGAGCCACCGCTTGTAGAAGGACAGTAACAGAAGGAGGAGGCGGGTCACTTTGGATTCGAGCCCGGTGTCGACCGGCAATTGCCAGCCGACAGTATCCCAGGAGAGAGGTTGCTGGGGTAACGCATCTGGGCTATAACACCCCGCCGCCACGGCCACCGAGGTGAAGGAAATGGCGAAAATCGCTCCAAGTTCCGCAGCTGCCAAGGGCGCCGCCAAGAAGGGCGGAGCCGGTGATGTGAAAAAGGCCAAGAACGTCGTGGCCGCGGCGAAAACGGTGAAGGCTCCGGCCAAGACCGCCGCGAAGACGACGGCCCCGTCCGTGGCGAAGAAGGCGCCGGCGAAGGCCGCGCCGACCAAGGCGCCTGCGAAGGCTGCCGCGAAGGCGGCACCGGCCAGGACGGCACCCGCGAAGCCCGCCAGCAAGGTGGCGGCCAAGGCGCCGGCCCCCAAGGCGCCCGCGGCACCGGCGGCGAAGAAAACCACCGTCGCGGCCACCAAGGCGGCGACGAAAACGCCCGCGACGCCCGTAAAGAAGGCGCCCGAGGCCAAGCCGGCGGCGAAGCCCGTCCCGGCCCACGACGCACCGGCGTCCACTTCCGGCCGCAAAGCGTCCGCGGTGGCCGGTGCTACCCCATCCAGAACCGAGAAGTCCGCGCAATCCAGCATGAACAGCACCGCTCTTGACAACGGCATCACCAAAGAAGACGGCCGCTACGCGCTGCCGGCCACCACCGTCATCGACCTGCCCGAAGGCTATCGTCCGAGCGACGACGATGGCGAGGAATACATGAGCCCCAAGCACCTTGCGTATTTTCGCAAGAAGCTGAAAAAGTGGCGCGACGATCTGATCGAGGAATCGCGTCAGACGATGGACAACCTGCGCGAGGAAGTGCGCGATGTCGGCGACGAGGCCGAACGTGCCACGCGCGAGACGGAAAACTCGCTCGAGCTGCGTACCCGTGACCGCTACCGCAAGCTGATCTCCAAGATCGACAAGGCGCTGCGCCGCATCGAGGAAGGCCGTTACGGCTTCTGCGAGGAGACCGACGAGGAAATCGGCCTGGAGCGTCTCGACGCCCGTCCGATCGCCACCCTCACGCTCGATGCGCAGGAGCGTCGCGAGCACCTGCAGAAGCAGATGGGCGACTGAGACCCAGGCCCGTTTGCCGCACAGAAGCCCCGCCCCGCGCGGGGCTTCGTCGTTTCAGGGGCGTGGTCGCCGTGGGCTCCGGCCCGCGCCGGTGCGACGATGGCCGTCATTCCGGCGACCCCGCTGGTTCGAAGCCAGACGCTACACTGCGATGGAAAGGAGCCTCCCATGCGCCATCTGCAGAACCTGATCCTCAACACCGACAGCTACAAAGCCAGCCATTGGCTGCAGTACCCGCCGGGCACGGACAGGACGTTCTTCTACGTGGAATCGCGCGGTGGCGTCTACGACAAGACCGTGTTCTTCGGTTTGCAGGCCATCCTCAAGGGGTGGCTCAGCCATCCGGTGAGCCACGGCGACGTGGACGAGGCGCGCGATTTCTTCGCCGCCCATGGCGAGCCGTTCAACGAGGCAGGCTGGCGACGCATCGTCGACGTGCACGGCGGCCGGCTGCCGATGCGTATCCGCGCGGTGCCCGAAGGTACCGTGGTTCCCACGCACCAGGCCCTGGTGACGATCGAATCCACCGATCCCGAGGCCTTCTGGCTGCCGAGCTACCTGGAAACCCTGCTGCTCCGGCTCTGGTATCCGGTGACGGTGGCGACGTTGAGCTGGCAGGTGAAGCGAACCATCCGCGGCTTCCTCCAGCGGACGAGCGACGATCCGGAAGGGCAGTTGCCTTTCAAGCTGCACGACTTCGGTGCGCGCGGCGTATCCAGCGCGGAGTCGGCGGCCCTGGGCGGCATGGCCCACCTGGTCAATTTCCGTGGCACCGACACGGTACAGGGCGTGTTGGCGGCGCGTGAGTATTACGGCGAGACGATGGCGGGTTATTCCATTCCCGCCGCCGAGCACAGCACCATCACCAGTTGGGGGCGCGATCGCGAGGTGGACGCCTACCGCAACATGCTCCGCCAGTTCGCGAAGCCGGGCAGCCTGGTCGCGGTGGTATCCGACAGCTACGACATCTTCCACGCCATTCGCGAACATTGGGGGCATGCGTTGCGCGAGCAGGTGATCGCCTCGGGCGGCACGCTCGTGGTGCGCCCGGATTCGGGCGATCCCGTGGAGGTGGTGCATCGCTGCCTGACCCTGCTCGACGATGCCTTCGGTGCCACCGTGAACGGCAAGGGCTACCGGCTGCTCAACCACGTACGGGTCATCCAGGGCGACGGCGTCAATCCGGACAGCATCCGCGCCATCCTCGAGCGCATCACGGGCGCGGGTTATTCGGCCGACAACGTCGCCTTCGGCATGGGCGGCGCGCTGTTGCAGAAAGTCGATCGGGACACGCAGAAATTCGCGCTCAAGTGCTCGGCGGCGCGCATCGACGGCCGGTGGGTCGACGTCTTCAAGGCGCCCGTGACCGACGCGGGCAAGTTCTCGCAGCGCGGGCGGCTCACGCTCATCCGGCATCGCGAGTACGGCACCTGGCGCACCGTGCCGATTCCCCACGAACTCGACTCGGCCGAGGGCATGGGCCTGGAGCACGGGTGGGAGCATGCGATGGAAACCGTCTGGGAAGACGGTGAGCTGCTGCGCGACTGGTCGTTCGGCGAGGTGCGCGGGCGTAGCGAACTGGACTGAGGCAAGCGGGCTTTCGCCGATGCGATCGGCTCCCACCCCTTCGGTAGCAAGGTTCGACACCCTTGCTACCGAAGGGGTGGGAGCCGATCGCATCGGCGAACGTACTTGCGATTACTCCGCGGCGACCTCGGCCGCATACGCCTTGATCCGCGCCAGCATCGCCGCCAGCCCGTTCGACCGCGTGGGCGACAGGTGCTTGGCCAGCCCGATCTCCTGCACGAAGGCCGGCTCGGTATCGACGATCTCACGGGCGGAGCGATCGGAGTACACGCGCAGCACCAGTGCGATGAGCCCCGAGACGATGGCCGAATCACTGGTCGCCTCGAAATGCAGCCGCGAGGCATCGCCCGACGGCACCAGCCACACCATCGACTGGCAACCGTGCACGCGGTGCTCCTCGGTCTTGTTCGCCTCGGCGAAGGGCGGCAGCTGGCGACCGAGGTCGATCAGGTACTGGTAACGCTCGGTCCAGTCGCCGAAAAAGCCGAACTCCTCGGCGATGGCCGCCTGGGCCTCCGCCGCGGTGGGTTCCTGCGGGTGGGTCATGCCTTCACTGCACTCCAGCGCGTGCCCTGGGCGCCATCCTCGATGGCGATGCCCATGGCTTTCAATTGGTCGCGGATCGCGTCGGAGCGGGCGAAATCCTTCGCCGCGCGTGCCGCGCGCCGTTCGTCGAGCAGCGCCTCGATGGCGGCCGCATCGATCGTTTCCCCCGGATGGCCCAGGCGGAACCAGGCTTCGGGGTCTTGCTGCAACAGGCCCAGCAGGGCGCCGCCGCCGAGCAGGGCGGCCTTGGCCGCCGCACGGTCGGCGCCGGTGGCGCGGCGCGCGGCGTCGGCGAGCTGGGAGATCTCGGCCAGGGCCTGGGGCGTGTTCAGATCGTCGCACAGCGCCGCCTCGACGGCCTCCGGCACCCCGATTTCGCCCGCATCGACGTCGGCCATGTCGCGCAGCACGCCATACCAGCCGTCGAGGGTGCGCACCGATTGGGTGAGCGCGGCATCGGACCAGTCCAGCGGCTGGCGGTAGTGGCCGCGCAGCAGCATCAGGCGCAGCGCCTCACCCGGGTGCTTCTTCAGCAGTTCATGCAACTGGAGCACGTTGCCCAGCGACTTCGACATCTTCCTTCCTTCGAAGGTGAGCATGCCGTTGTGCAGCCAGTAGCGGGCGAACACCTTGCCGCCATGGGCGCAGGTGCTCTGGGCGATTTCGTTCTCGTGGTGCGGGAAGGTGAGGTCGACGCCGCCGGCGTGGATGTCGATGGTGTCGCCCAGGTGGGCCTCGCTCATGGCCGAGCACTCGATGTGCCAGCCTGGCCGGCCGCGGCCCCAGGGGCTGTCCCAGCCGGGAAGGGAGGCGTCGGAGGGCTTCCACAGCACGAAGTCGCCGGGGCTCTTCTTGTAGGGCGCCACCTCGACGCGGGCGCCGGCGATCAGTTCGTCGGGATCACGGCCGGACAGCGCGCCATACTCGGGATAGGACTCCACATGGAACAGCACGTGCCCCTCGGCCTCGTAGGCATGGCCCGAGGCGATCAGCCGTTCGATCATGGCGACGATCTGCGGGATGTGCGCGGTGGCGTGGGGCTCCACGTCGGGAGGGGCCACGCCCAGGCGGGCGATGTCGTCGCGGTAGGCCTGGGCGAAACGCTCGGTGATCTGTCCGATGGGTACGCCGGCGGTCGCCGCGGCGGCGTTGATCTTGTCGTCCACGTCGGTGATGTTCCGCGCATAGACGAGGCCCGGGAAATGGCGGCGGATCAGCCGTGCCAGCACGTCGAACACCACCGGCGGCCGCGCGTTGCCGATATGGATGTAGTTGTAGACGGTGGGCCCGCAGACGTACATCGTCACCCGCTCGGGATCGAGGGGGACGAACGCCTCCATGCGGCGTGACAAGGTGTTGTAGAGCGAGATCGGCATCGGGGGTCCATGGCGGGCGCGGCGGGCGGCCGGCCTGAAATAGTAGCAAGGCGGCGCCATCGCTGGCGCACGCGCGAGGGCCGAATCCGTTGACAGGCGTGGGCCGGTCGTCGTGTGAAACCTATAAGCGTGGATTCAGCGTGAACTTGATGGAATGTGCGCCAGTAGGCGCTTTTGTGGCGCCTCGCTGGAGGTCTTTCTTCATGGCTCGCCTGCTCATCCCCGCGTTGTTCCTCGCGGTCTTCGCCACCGGCGCCTTCGCGCAGGATGGCCGCTACGGTCCCCCCGGTCCGCCTCCGGGCGCCGCCGGTCCGGACGACAACACCCATTTCGGCTGGGCCGACGTCCTGCGCGTCGATCCCGTGTACGGCGTGTCGCGCGTGGAAACGCCGCGCCAGGAGTGCTACGACCAGCCGGTGGTCCGCCGCGAATCGGGCGGCAGCAGCACGGCCGGCACCATCCTCGGCGCCGTGGTCGGCGGTGTCCTCGGCAACACCGTGGGCAAGGGCGACGGTCGCAAGGCCGCCACCGTGGCCGGCGCGCTGGCCGGCGGCGTGGTCGGCAACAACGTCTCGCGCGGCGACGACCGCACCTACGAGGGTACGGAAACCCGCTGCCGCGACGTGAGCACGGTCTCCGAGCAACGCCGCATCGCGGGCTACGACGTCGAATACCGCTATCGGGGCGAGGTCTACGTCTCGCGCCTGAACTACGACCCGGGCGAGCGCCTGCGCGTGCGGGTGAGCGTGTCGCCGGCGGATTGATTCCCTCGGGCACGGGTGTTCGTCGAAAGGCCGCGAGACATCGCGGCCTTTTTCGTGGGAGGGCCCGGCAGGGTGGCCGGGGTGTCGAACGCCGTTCGCCGATACGATCGGCTCCCGCCCCTTCGGTGGCAGGGCTTGGACGACCTGGCTACCGAAGGGGTGGGAGCCGATCGTATCGGCGAATCCTGCGGAGCGGCCGACCGATGTCGCCGACCACGCGGGTGACACCCGATCCTTCGCGTCCGGACATCGCCAGGAGGCGAGTCCACTTCGCCCCATTGCGCAACGCACCAATCCACGGCATCATCGGGATTCCACCTGACCCAGGCCCCGACGTGTCCCACGCCGTCTACACCGCGATCATCCTGACCAGCGCCCGCATGGCCGCGGGGATGACCTCGCGTGCTCGTCGACCGTACATCGGACACTCGGCCGGGTAGGCTGTCGCGCGCGTTTCATTCGTCTCGACTAAAAAACCCGGCCACGTGCCGGGTTTTTTCGTTTCGGTTTCCTCCTTTCCACCTTTGGACCGCCATGACCATCCGCCATTTCCTTTCCACCCAGGATTACAGCCGCGCCGAGATCGACGCCCTGCTCGCGCAGGCCGCCGAGTTCAAGCGCTCGCCCCAGGGCCAGCAGATGGCCGGCAAGTCCATCGCGTTGATGTTCTTCAATCCCTCGATGCGCACGCGCACCAGCTTTGAGCTGGGCGCGTTCCAGCTCGGCGGCCACGCCGTGGTGCTGTCGCCCGGAAAAGACGCCTGGCCCATCGAGTTCGAGGTGGGCGCCGTGATGGACGGCGAGGCCGAGGAACACATCGCCGAGGTGGCCCGGGTGCTGTCGCGCTACGTCGACGTGATCGGCGTGCGCGCTTTCCCGAAGTTCGTCGACTGGTCGGTGGATCGCCAGGACAAGGTGCTGGAAGCCTTCGCCCGCTACGCCACGGTGCCGGTGATCAACCTGGAAACCATCACCCACCCGTGCCAGGAACTGGCCCACGCGCTGGCGCTGAAGGAACACCTGGGCGACCTGCAGAACAAGAAGTACGTGCTCACCTGGACGTACCACCCCAAGCCGCTGAACACCGCCGTGGCCAACTCGGCGCTGCTGATCGCGACGAAGATGGGCATGGACGTCACCCTGCTGTGCCCGACGCCGGAATACGTGCTCGACGAACGCTACATGGACTTCGCCAGGCAGAACGCGCGCGAGAACGGTGGTTCGCTGCAGGTGTCGCACGACATCGAATCCGCCTACCGCGGCGCGCATGTCGTCTACGCCAAGAGCTGGGGCGCCATCCCGTACTTCGGCCGCTGGGACGAAGAAAAGGCCATCCGTGATGCGAACAAGCATTTCATCGTCGACGAGGCCAAGATGGCGCTCACCGACAACGGCCTGTTCAGCCACTGCCTTCCGTTGCGCCGGAACATCAAGGCCACCGACGCGGTGATGGACTCGCCCGCCTGCATCGCCATCGACGAGGCCGAGAACCGCCTGCACGTGCAGAAGGCGGTGATGGCCTCGCTGATCTCGCATTCCTCCGGTGCCAAGTCCGGCCTCGGTTTCTGATCGACACCCTTCCTTTCGCCTTACTTCTCCGGAGCCAGCATGTCCAACGATATCGTTCTCGCCTTCTCGGGCGGCCTCGACACCAGCTTCTGCGTGCCCTACCTGATGGAGCGCGGCTACGCCGTGCACACGGTGTTCGTCGACACCGGCGGCGTGTCCGCCGAAGAGCGCGAATACATCGAGCAGCGCGCGAAGGAACTCGGCGCCGCTTCGCATCGCACCGTGGACGCCGCGCAGGCGATCTGGGACAGCTTCGTCACCCCGTTGATCTGGGCGGGCGAGTTCTACCAGGGCCAGTATCCGCTGCTGGTGTCCGACCGCTACCTCATCGTGAAGGCCTCGCTGGAGCGTTGCGACGAACTGGGCACGAAGATCTTCGCCCACGGCTGCACGGGCATGGGCAACGACCAGGTGCGTTTCGACCTGACCGTGAAGGCGTTGGGCGACTACACCATCGTGGCGCCGATCCGCGAGATCCAGCGCGAGCACACCCAGGTGCGCGCCTACGAGCAGAAGTATCTCGAAGAGAAGGGTTTCGAGGTGCGCGCCAAGACCAAGCACTACACCATCAACGAGAACGTGCTCGGCGTGACCATCTCCGGCGGCGAGATCGATGCGTGGGAGATCCCGGGCGAGGGCGCCGTGGGCTGGTGCGCGCCGCGCGCCGAATGGCCGTCCGAACCGCTGCGCATCGAGCTGGGCTTCGAGAAGGGCGTGGCCACCTCGCTCAACGGCAAGCCCGCCTCCGGTCCGGAGATCCTGGGCTTCCTCAACCATGAGCTGGCCAAGTACGGCGTGGGCCGCAGCTTGTACACGGGTGACACCAACATCGGCCTGAAAGGCCGCATCGTGTTCGAGGCGCCGGCGCTCACCGCGCTGCTCACCGCGCACCGCGCGCTGGAAGAGACCGTGCTGTCCAAGCAGCAGAACCGCTTCAAGCCGGAGATCGGCCGCAAGTGGACCGAAGTGGCCTACGAAGGCTTCTTCAACGATCCGATCAAGGCCGACCTGGAAGCCTTCCTCGTTTCCACCCAGCGCAAGGTTGAAGGCAAGGTCATCGTCGAAACGCGCGGCGGCACCGTCTACGCGGTGAAGGTGGAATCGAAGCACATCCTGCAGTCGGCCAAGGCCACCTACGCGCAGGCCGCCGACTGGGGCGTGGCCGAGGCCGAGGGCTTCATCAAGCTCTACGGCATGAGCTCCACGCTCTGGGCCGAAGTCGACCGAGCCAACGGGAACTGATCAGTCCATGGACACACTCCTCGAAGACACCCTCAAGCACCTGCGCGCGCTCGTCTCGTACGACACGCGCAACCCGCCCCGAACCATCGGTACCGGCGGCATCTTCGATTACCTGCGCGAGAACCTCCCGGGGTTCCAGGTGGAGGTGACCGACTTCGGCGCCGGTGCCGTCAACCTCTACGCGGTGCGCGGCGCGCCGAAGCACCTGTTCAACGTGCACCTGGACACGGTGCCCGATTCCCCGCACTGGACGGCGAGCCCGTTCGAGCTGCGCGTCGACGGCGAGCGCGCCGTCGGCCTCGGCGCCTGCGACATCAAGGGCGCCGCCGCCGCGCTGGTGGCGGTGGCGAACGCCACCGAGGGCGACATGGCCCTGCTGCTCTCCACCGACGAGGAAGCCAACGACGCGCGCTGCATCGACGGCTTCCTCAAGACGCCGCGCGACTACGACGCGATCATCGTCGCCGAGCCCACCAAGGGGGAGGCGGTGCTGGCCCACCGCGGCATCCATTCGGTGCAGATGCGTTTCCTCGGCCGCGCCGGTCACGCCTCGGGCGACCAGAAGCCCTCCGACAGCGCGCTGCACCAGGCGATCCGCTGGGGTGCCGCCGCGCTCGACCACGTCAATGCGCTGTCCCACGAGCGCTTCGGCGGCCTGACCGGCCTGCGTTTCAACGTCGGCAAGGTCGAAGGCGGTATCAAGGCCAACATGATCGCGCCGACGGCCGACGTGCGCTTCGGCTTCCGTCCGTTGCCGTCGATGGACGCCAATGCGCTGCTGGAAACTTTCCGCACGCTCGTCGAACCGCACCCGGTCGAATACGGCGAAACCTTCCGCGGCGATTCGCTGCCGGCGGGTGACACCGCCACCGCCGAATCGCGCCGCCTCGCCGCGCGCGACCTCGCCGAAGAACTCGGCATCCCGGTCGGCAACGCGGTGGACTTCTGGACGGAGGCCGCGCTGTTCTCCATGGCCGGCTATACCTCCTTCGTCTATGGCCCCGGCGACATCGCCCAGGCGCACACCGCCGACGAGTGGGTCGCCCTCGAACAACTCGGGCACTACGCCCGGACCATCCATCGGATCGTCAGTGGACACCAATAAGCACACCCGCAAGACCATCGTGCGCCTGCTCTCCGCCATGGGCAGCGCGCGCGAAATCCAGCAGTACCTCAAACGCTTCTCGCAACTGGACGCGGCGCGTTTCGCCGTGGTGAAGGTCGGCGGCGCGGTGCTGCGCGACGAGCTGCCGGACCTCACCTCGTCGCTGTCGTTCCTGCAGCAGGTGGGCCTTACGCCCATCGTGCTGCACGGCGCCGGCCCGCAGCTGGACGAAGAGCTGTCGGCGGCGGGCATCGAAAAGAAGACCGTCAACGGCCTGCGCGTGACCTCGCCCGAGGCGCTCGCGATCGTGCGCAAGGTGTTCCAGGCGCAGAACCTGCGCCTGGTCGAGGCCTTGCAGGAAGTGGGTACGCGCGCCACCTCGGTGCCGTCGGGCGTCTTCGCCGCCGACTTCCTCGATCAGGACGCGCTCGGCCTGGTCGGCAAGGTGCGCGAAATCAACCTCGCACCCATCGAGGCCAGCCTGCGTGCGGGGTCGATCCCCGTGATCGCCAGCCTGGGCGAAACCGATGCCGGCCAGATCCTCAACATCAACGCCGACTTCGCCGCCAACGAACTGGTGCGGGTGCTCCAGCCGTACAAGATCGTGTTCCTCACCGGCACGGGCGGCCTGCTCGACGGCGACGGCAAGGTGATCGACTCGATCAACCTCTCCACCGAATACGATCAGCTGCTGTCGCAGCCGTGGCTGCACTCGGGCATGCGCCTGAAGATCGAGCAGATCAAGGACCTGCTGGACGACCTGCCGCTGACCTCGTCGGTGTCGATCACGCGTCCGTCCGAGCTGGCGAAGGAACTGTTCACGCACAAGGGCTCGGGCACGCTCGTGCGCAAGGGCGAGCGCGTGCTGCGCTACGAATCGTGGGACGGTGTCGACCTCGCCCGCATGCGCGAGCTCATCGAATCGAGCTTCGGCCGCACGCTGGTACCGGACTACTTCGAGCGCACCAGGCTCTACCGCCTCTACGTCTCGGAAAACTACCGTGCCGCCATGGTGCTCACCATGGAGGAAGGCTTCGCCTACCTCGACAAGTTCGCCGTGCTCGACGACGCGCAGGGCGAAGGCCTGGGCCGCGCCGTGTGGCAGGTGATGCGCGACGAAAACCCGAAACTCTTCTGGCGCTCCCGCCACGGCAACGTCATCAACCAGTTCTACTACGCCGAATCGGACGGCTGCTTCAAGCAGGCGCGCTGGAAGGTGTACTGGTACGGGCTGGACAACTTCGCCGACATCGAGCGTTGCGTCACGCACTGCGCCACGCGCATTCCCACGTTGAAGGACTGAACGGCCATGTCCACCAAGACCATCGGCATCGTCGGCGCTCGCGGCCATACGGGCGCGGAGCTGATTCGCCTGATCGCCAACCACCCCTCGCTGGAACTGGCCTTCGTCTCGTCGCGCGAGCTCGACGGCCAGCGCCTGGCCGATCACAACGACGTGTACAAGGGCGATCTGCGCTACACCAACCTCGACCCGGCCGCCGTGGCGGAGCAGGGCGTGGACGTGGTGATCCTCGCCCTGCCCAACGGCAAGGCGGCACCGTACGTCGAGGCGATCGACAAGGGCTCCGCCGGCACCGTCATCGTCGACCTCTCGGCCGACTACCGTTTCGACGAGCGCTGGTACTACGGCCTGCCGGAGCTGTACCGGGACCGCTGGCGCGGCGAGAAGCGGGTGAGCAACCCGGGCTGCTACGCCACGGCCATCCAGTGTTCCATCGCGCCGATCAAGGACCTGCTCGCCGCACCGCCGGTCTCGTTCGGTGTCTCGGGGTATTCCGGCGCGGGCACCACGCCCTCCGACCGCAACGACCCGGACAAGCTGCGCGACAACCTCATGCCGTATTCGCTCACGGGACACATGCACGAGAAGGAAGCCAGCCGCCACCTCGGCATGCCGGTGGAATTCATGCCGCACGTCGCGCCGCATTTCCGCGGTCTCACCGTCACCACGAATCTTTACCTGGCCAAGCAGCACAAGCGCGAGGACATCGTCCGCCGCTTCGAAGCACGCTTCGAGAAGGAAAAGCTGATCCACGTGGTCGACGAGGCACCGTGGGTGAGCCGCATCGCACATGAGCACCACCTGGAAGTCGGCGGCTTCGCGATGTCGGTCGACGGCCGCCGCGTGGTCGTGGTCGCCACGCTCGACAACCTGCTCAAGGGGGCCGCCACGCAGGCCATGCAGAACGTGAACCGTTCGCTCGGCTTCGACGAACTCACCGCCATCCCGCTCCGGGCGAAAGGACACTGACGATGACCCAGCCGCTCTGGCAGAAATCCGACACGCAGGTCGATGCGCGCATCATGCGCTTCCTCGCCGGCAACGACGTGGTACTCGACCGCGAATTCTTCCTGCACGACATCACGGCGAGCAAGGCCCACGTCGAGGGGCTCGCCAACATCGGCGTCGTATCGGCCGATGAATGCGATGCGCTGCGGCGCGAGCTCGATGCGCTGGCCGACGATTTCCGCGCGGGCAGCTTCGTGCTCGACGAACGCTTCGAAGACGGCCATTCGGCGATCGAAGCGCGTCTTACCGAGCGCCTCGGCGACGCGGGCCGTCGCGTGCACACGGGGCGCAGCCGTAACGACCAGATCCTCGTCGCCACGCGCCTGTGGCTGAAGGAAAAGCTCGCCACGCTGGAAACGCTGTGCCGCCGCGTCGCCGAGGTCTGCCTCGACCGTGCGGCGGGCGAGGCGCTGCCGATGCCTGGTTACACGCACATCCAGCGCGCGGTGGTGTCGTCCACCGGCATGTGGTTCGCCGCGTTCGCCGAGGCCTTCATCGACAACACGCTGCGCGCGCGCCAGGCCTTCGACCTGGTCGACGCCAATCCGCTCGGCACCGCGGCCGGCTACGGCGTGAACGTGGCGCTCGATCGCGCCCACACCACGGCCGCGCTCGGCTTCGGCCGCATGCAGGTGTCGCCGATCTACGCCCAGCTCTCGCGCGGCAAGTTCGAAATGGCGGCGCTGGATGCCGTCGGCACGGCCCTGCTCGACACACGCCGGTTGGCCTGGGATCTCTCGTTGTTCACCACGGCCGAGTTCGACTTCGTGAAGCTGCCGGCGGAGTACACCACCGGCTCGTCGATCATGCCGAACAAGCGCAATCCCGACGTGGTGGAACTGCTGCGCGCGAGCTATGCGAGCGTCGCGGCGGCGCGCACGGAGATCGAGCAGTTGCTATCGCTGCCGTCGGGCTACCAGCGTGATCTCCAGTTCTCCAAGGGCTCGCTGTTCCATGGATTCTCCATGGGGCTGGGTGCGCTGGAGTTGCTCCCCGACATGCTCGCCCGTTTCGAGTGGAAAGCCGAGAAGATGCGCGCCGCCATCGAACCGGCGATGTACGCCACCGACGTGGCGATCGAGCAGGCCGTGGCGGGCGTGCCGTTCCGCGATGCCTACCGCGCCGCGGCCGAAACGGCGGCATCGGCGGGCGAGGGGCGTTCGCCGGAATCCAGCCTCGCGGCGCGCACGTCACCGGGCGCCGGGCATGACCTGATGCTTGACGTGTTGCGCAAGCGGCTACACACCGTAGCCAGCTGACCGGGTTCATCGCTTCGCACGATTCGCCGATACGATCGGCTCCCACCCCTTCGGTAGGAAGCTCACTACCGAAGGGGTGGGAGCCGATCGTATCTGCGAATGGGCTCGCGGTACCGTATCGAAAGAAGACGCATCACTACCCCTTGTTGGAACGTTCGTACGATCGGTTCCCACCCATCCGGTAGGAAGCTCACCACCGAAGGGGTGGGAGCCGATCGTATCTGCGAATGGGCTCGCGGTACCGCATCGAAAGAAGACGGATCACTACCCCTTGTTGGAACGCTCGTACGATCGGCTCCCACCCATCCGGTAGGAAGCTCACTACCGAAGGGGTGGGAGCCGATCGTATCGGCGAATGGGCTTGCGGTACCGCATCTAAAGAAGGCAGATCGCTACCCCTTGTTGGAACGCTCGCTATCGAAGGGGCGGCCCTTGTCCGTCCGAAATCCGTACCCCGTTGGCTGGACTTCACTAACCTCCCGGGGCGACCAAACCAAGCCACATCACCGCAATAAGTACGATGACGAATGTAATACTCGCCGTCTTGGTCGCGCGGCCTTTGGCGATAATGCAGGCGAACGACCCGGTAGCCAGCAGGACGTGCCATATTTGAATGAGCATGGCTATCTTTCGCAAAAATAGGCGCCGGCAACCCCTCCTACCGTGGCACCGATACCAAAACCTGCGGCACCTCCAAGACCCCAGGTCGTGCCCACGCCTATCGCGGCTCCAAACAGCGCTACGGTCGCGGTAAATCCTGCAACGCATCTATTGTACGAAGCATTTTCAATGAACTCGGCCTTCATCGAGCCGCCATGAATCTTCAAGGCTTCCGTGGTGTGCAATTCGCGCATGTGTTCTACCTTTTTATACGGTTCATCGTCTGAACACGGATATTTAGGCGCATTGCGTCATTTCCTGTCATCGGTGTTTGAAGATCTTTGCGTAAGTCTGGTGGGTTTCTGTATCGGTTGATTACCTACTCGTCATGTTGCCGCGTGTGTTTTTCGGTGAACGTTTCCAGGCATCCGAAGGATGTGAGCGGACTGTCCGCGATAGTCACCGGCGATACGCTTGCTATTGCAGCAGCTGAGCCCATGCCATGCGAGTCAACGGGCCTGGTGTGGGAGCCGACTTCGTCGCCATCCACCAAGTCGCCATATCGCGCACACCATCCGCAACAAGCAAGCGTCATCGCATCATCACACCTAGAGACCATCGCCTGATGCTTGCCATGGGCGCGGTTGGCGTACTGACCGCCATGGGTACGCCATGCGTCATGCAGGCTCATGCGCGCATGCAACGGGACAAGGTATAGGTGGCAGACCCTGTCGACGTGGAACGGGGCTATGTGGCCTATGTGGCCCATCTGTCGTGGCTATCCAGTCAACGGCAATGTGTGGACGAGCCGATGTGGCGTTGCCGCTTGCCTGGACGCAAGGCGCTGGGTCCCTGCTTTCGCAGGGACGACGTGAGGGGTAGGTGGTGCTGCGACAGCCGGGAGTAGGGCAGCGCTCTCGGAAAAGAAGGCCCCTCAGTGATCGGAAGGAGCCGTCGGCTGCCGTCCTCGGAGCGCTTCCGCAGGGAGCGAAGGCGGACGAGGACTTAGCGACGAGGGCGGCAGTCGGCGGCGCCCTCGCCTCAGTGCCCCGGCTTAGCGCGACGACGAAGTCGAGCCGTCACTCTCCCGCCACGCTTCGATCGCTTCCACCACCCCGACGCAATCCGCGTAACGGTTGTACAGCGGCGTCGGCGAAAGCCGGATCACGTCGGGCTCGCGCCAGTCGCCGATGACGCCATGGCGCTCGAGGTACGCGAACAGATCGCGTCCCGCGTCACGCCCCGCACGCACGCGAACCGACAACTGCGCGCCGCGCTGCGCGGGATCGTTCGGTGTGACGATGTCGAGCACGTCGTCCAGGCGGGTGCGGATGAGCCAGTCGAGGTAAGCGGTGAGGCGGCGGCTCTTCGCCGATAGCGCGGGCATGCCGGCGCGGCGGAAGACGTCGAGGGAGGCGCGCAGCGGGGCGAGCGCCATGATCGGCGGGTTGGAAAGCTGCCAGCCGTCGGCGCCGGGCGTGGGCACGAAGGTGGGTCCCATCTGGAAACGCGTGGCCTTGTCGTGGCCCCACCAGCCCGCGAAGCGCGGCACGTCGGCGTGCGCGTGGCGCTCATGCACGAAGGCGCCCGCGACTGCGCCCGGGCCGGCGTTGAGGTATTTGTAAGTGCACCACACGGCGAAATCGGGGCCGTCGTCGTGCAGGGTCAGCGGCAGGTTGCCCACGGCATGGGCGAGGTCGAATCCCACGACGCAGCCGGCGGCATGACCGAGGGCCACGATGCGGGCGAGGTCGAACACCTGGCCCGTGCGGTATTGCACGCCGGGCAACAGGATCAGCGCCACGCGATGCCCATGCTCGGCGATGGTGCGCTCGATGGCCTGCATCGACAGCGTGCCGCCGGGGCCGTCGGGCTGAAGCTCGATCAGGTCGCGGGCCGGATCGAACCCATGGAAACGCACCTGCGATTCCAGCGCGTAACGGTCGGTGGGAAAGGCGCCCGCTTCCATCAGGATGGCGGGGCGTTCCGCCGTCGGCCTGTAGAAACTCACCATCATCAGGTGCAGGTTCACGCCCAGCGAATTCATCGCGACCACTTCGTGCGGCTGCGCGCCGACCACCTCGGCCATCGTGTCGCGCACGTACTCGTGGTAGTGCATCCACGGCGAACGCCCGCGGAAATGGGCCTCGACGGCGAGCGTCGACCAGTCCTCCAGTTCCGCCTGCAAGGCCGCGACCACGCCCTTCGGTTGCAGGCCCAGCGAATTGCCGCAGAAGTAGAGCGTGTCGCGCCCGTCGTGCGTGGGGATATGGAAGTCGTCGCGGAAGGCGCGAAGGGGATCGGCGGCGTCCTGGGCATCGGCCCAGGCGCGCGTGGACTGGAAATCGTTCATGGGATCAGGATGGCATGCTGGCGGCGACGTCCGCGCAGCCCTTGTCGAAGATGGCGCTGAACTTCGCGTCGCCGGTGGGACGGATGCAACGCAACTGGATGGCGTAGCCGTTGGCGTAGAAATAGCGTTCGTAGTATTCGAGGCGGGCGCTGCCTTCCTTCGCGGTGTAGACGTGCTCGGTGGGCATCTTCGCCTTGCCCGCCTTGTATTCGGTCAGGTGGCTGGCGCGGTCGCGGTAGTCCTTGTCGAACTGCTGGAAGACCATCAGGCTCGGCGCCTTCTGCAAGGTGATAGATACGCGCGCGAGCGTGGCGTCGGCCGCACTGGACCCCGGCACCTGGAAAACCTGCGATTCGGTGTCGCCATCCGACTGCATGATGGACACCCAGGCGTCGGGGACGTGGAAGCGGACGTCGCCGCCGGCCATGGACACGTCGCCGGCGATGGCGGACGTGCCGGCCAGCGCGAGCGCGAGGAAGGGCAACAGACGTTTCACGTTAGGTATTCCCCCGGGACGGACCGATCCGCGCATTCTGTCACAAGCGCGGCACGGCGCCGGGGACGCGGGTGTGCGCTCCGTCACGCCACGGCGGCGACGGGCTGGAACCTCGCTATCGGCAGCCCCAGCCACTCCAGGGCGGTGCCGTGGAACAACCGTGCCCGCGTGGCGTCGTCCAGGCCCAGCGCGTCGATGCCGCTGCCCGGTTCCTGCTCGCCGAGGGGGAAGGGATAGTCCGTGCCCAGCATCACGCGGTCGCTGCCGACGGTGGCGAGCAGGTAACGCAGCGCTTCGTCGTCGTGCACGCACGAGTCGAAGTAGAGCCGGGAAAAATACTCCCGGGGATTGCGCGCGTTGTCGGTAGCGACGATGTCCGGCCGCATGCGGAACCCGTGTTCGATGCGGCCGATGGAATAGGGAAAGCTGCCGCCGCCGTGGGCGAGCATCACCTTCAGCGCGGGCAGGCGTTCGAGTACGCCGCCGAAGATGAGCGCGCATGCGGCGCGCGATTGCTCGGCCGGCATGCCGACGAGCCAGGGCAGCCAGTACTTGGGCATGCTTTCGGCGCCCATCATGTCCCAGGGATGCACGAGCAGCGCCGCACCCAAGTCGGCGGCGGCCTCGAAGAACGGGAACAGCTCGGGAGCGTCGAGGTTCCATGCGTTGCAATGCGAGCCGATCTGCACGCCTTGCAGACCCAGTTCGTCGATGCAGCGCTCCATCTCGCGGATGGCGAGATGGGGGGCCTGCAAGGGCACGGTGCCGATGCCGGCGTAGTGGCGCGGATGCGCCTCGCAGATGGCCGCCATGTCGTCGTTGAGGTGGGTGTGCAGCTCCAGCGCCTGGTGACCCTTGGCCCAGTACGAGAACATGACGGGCACGGTGGAGATCACCTGCACGCCCACGCCGAAGCGGGCGTAATCGGCGGTGCGCAGTACCGGGTCGAACGCCGACTCCCAGACCTCGCGGAAGAATTTGCCGTCTTTGTAGATGCGGTGGCGCCCGTCGGTGTGGGTCATCACCGGAAAGCGAGGATCGCCGTGGCGGGCCGCCAGATCGGGCCAGTCGCGGGGCAGGATGTGCGCGTGGGTGTCGATCTTGAGCATGGGGCCGAGTGTAGGCCCGCAGGTCTTTCGATGCCTCTGGCGCTGCAGCAATCGTGCGTTCGCCGATGCGATCGGCTCCCACCCTTCGGTAGGAGCGTTGCTACCGAAGGGTGGGAGCCGATCGTATCGGCGAAAAAGGGCGTCAGGCCGGGGCGACGCTCCGCCGGGTGACCACGTGCGCGATCGTGTCGACGTTGTCGGTGAGGCGGTCGGTCAGCCGCCCCACGGCCTCGGCCAGTTCGCGGTCTTTCACCCGCGACAGCGCGTCGACCAGCGCGCGTTGATGCTCGCGCAGGGTGGGTGGAACGGCGACGCCTTCGGCCCGGGTCAGGGCCTCGGCCTGGCGGCGCAATTCGTTCGAGGCTTCGCGGATGAACGGCCCCACGTGGCTCCATTCGGCGGGCACCTCACCGGCGTCGATCAGGGCTTCCAGCGTCATCGCGGTACGCGCCACGCGGTTGCCGTTGGCGTAGAGCGTTTCGGCCAGCTCCTGCAGCACGGCGGGCGTGCCGGGCTCGGCGCGCATGCGCTCGACCGACGCCAGAGCGTTGGTGCGCGCCGTGCGCGTGGCCATGCGTACCTCGTGGCGCTTGCCGCGATCGGCGGGCAACGCGAGTGCGTCGAGGTAATCGGCGTAAGCGCGGAGCATGTCCGACAGGGCGCTGCGCGCGCGGTGCCGTTCCCACGACGGCCACAGCACGTAGGCGATCAGGGCCAATCCGCTGCCCAGCGCGGTGTTGAGCACGCGATCGAACATGGCCGCGTTGGAATCGACGCCCTCGAAGGACAGCAACACCACCACGGTGCCCGTGAGGGCCGTCACCGCGATGCCGTAATGCGCACCGGCGAGGTAGCGGAACGCCACGCAGAGCACACCCATCAGGAGGATGTGCGCCCAGGCGGCATCGGGCGTGAGGCGCAGCAGGAGGGTGGTCAGCACCAGGCCCAGCACGGTGCCGATCACGCGCAGCAGGCCGAAGTTGAAGGTGGCCGCGAAATCGGGGCGCAGGACGATGGCCGCCGTCATCGGCAGCCAATAGCCGTGGGGCAGGTCGAAATGGCGCGACAGCACGAAGGCGAGCGTAAGCACCACGGCGCAGCGCACGGCGTGGCGGAAGGCGACCGAGCCGGGCGTGATGTTCGCGCGCAGGGTAGCCAGCGCCGAGGCGCTGCGCAGGGTTTCCGGCAACGCGGTCTCCGCGCGCTGCGCGCGTTCCTCGCCGCGACTGCCGGCCCAGTTGGCGTTGCGGACCACAGCGGCGAGCTGGCCCGACAGGGCCTGGATGTGCGCCGTGAGCCCCATGCCGGTCGCGCCGGTGAGCAGGGCCCGTTCGCTGGCCTGCAAGGTGGCCAGCGAGCGCTCGGCGCGTTGCGGCGGCTCGGCGGCATCGATCGCGTCGGCCACCGCGGTGAGGACGCGGGCGGCGTCGTTGCGGAACATCTCACCCATGCCGTCGCGGCGGGTTTCCAGCTCGGCCATGGCGATGAGTTCGAGGCGGATGCGCTCGGCCAGTTCCAGCAGCACGCGGAAGGCTTCCATCGCGCGGCCGTGCGCGTGGTGGCGGCCGAGCAGGGTGTCCTGCAGCACGTTCATGGCGTCGCTCAGGCCCGGCGCCTCGCCGTCCTTCTGCGGCTTGCGGGCCAGGTCGGCGAGACCGCGATACACGGCGGCGAGCGCGGTGCGCTCGGGCCGATAGCGTTGCAGGGGCCACGCGGCGATGGAAAACATCGCCAGCAACATGCCGCCGGCGAAGATCAGCAGGCCGCCGGACAGCGCATGCGTGAAGTCGGTCGGCGTGGCCGCCGTGATCACGAGCAGCAGCATGCTGGTCATGCCTACGCGGGCGATGTCCGGGCCGAACACCACGAGCAGGCCGCCGAAGAAACCGCAGGCGATGCAGGCCAGGCTCATCGGCAGGATGAGGTCGCCGATGAGGAAGCCCACCAGCGACGCGGCGCCCGCGGCGAGCGCCGCGAGGAAGAGGCGGATGAGGCGTTGCTGGTACGGACCGGGCTGGTCCGAGAACATCGTGTCGAGCGCGCCGGCGGCGATGCCGATGCCCACCTGCGGATGGCCGGCGTAGATGCCGATCGCCAGGGGGAGTACCACGGCGGCCGTGTTGCGCAGGGCGACGCGCATGGGTACGTCGGGACGCTTCGTCCGGATCAGCGTGTCGATGACGCTGGCGCGGAGCGAGTAGCCGTTGCTCATGATCGGGAAGGGTTCGTCCGTTGAGCGAACGATTGTGCCCGATGCTTGCTGACTGGACGGCGAGCGGAAGCGCGGGACGGAAAACCCGGTGGTTTTCCGTCCCGCACGGCTTACGAGGCCCGGCCGGCGAATTCGCCGGTGACGGTGTTCACCCAGACCTTTTCGTCGTTGGTGATGTATTCGGGCACCTGGATCTCGATGCCCGTGTTGAGCTTGGCCGGCTTGGTGCGCTTGGTGGCGCTGGCGCCCTTGAGTTCGGGGGCGGTGTCGACCACGGTGAGCACGACGCTGGTGGGCACCTGCAGGCCGACCGGCGCATCGTCGATCACCTGCACGTAGTAGCCTTCGGCGTCTTCCACGATGTAGCCGGCGTTGTCGCCGACCACGGCCGCATCGAGGATGTACTGGGTGTAGTCCTCGTCGTCCATGAAGACGAACGCGTCGCCGTCCATGTACGAGAACTTGGCCTGGCGGCGGGCGAGCTCGACTTCCTTGAGGTCGTCGTCGGCACGCAGGCTCAGGTCGAACTTGCGATTGCCCGGGATCGAGTACAGCGTGAACCGGAAGGTCACGTTGCCGCCGCGCGCGGTGGGCGCGCTGCGTTCGATGTCGCGGACCTGGTAGACGGTACCGTCGTTCTCGACGACGTTACCCTTTTTCACTTCGGATGCTTTCATGGCGTCGATGCCGTAAGGGTGGTGGGAATCACTTCGGGGCGAGGCGCACGGCGCCGTCGAGGCGGATCGT
This sequence comes from Luteibacter sp. CQ10, assembly GCF_040900725.1. NCBI lineage: Bacteria > Pseudomonadati > Pseudomonadota > Gammaproteobacteria > Lysobacterales > Rhodanobacteraceae > Luteibacter > Luteibacter sp. CQ10. Next base: position 616,217 of record NZ_JAEUYM010000001.1, read on the forward strand.
CTCGCCGTTGATGTAGCGGTTGGCGAGGATGAACGCCACCAGTTCGGCGAACTCCTCGGGTTTGCCCAGGCGCGAGGGGAAGGGGATGGAGGCCGACAGCGACTCCTGCACCTGCGGCGGCATGCCGTCGACCATCGGCGTCCAGAAGATGCCGGGCGCGATCGTGTTCACGCGGATGCCGAAACGCGACAGTTCGCGCGCCATGGGCAGGGTCATGCCGACCACGCCGCCCTTGGACGCCGAGTAGGCGGCCTGGCCGATCTGGCCCTCGTACGCGGCCACGGACGCGGTGTTGACGATGACGCCGCGCTCGCCGTCGTCGCCCGCCGCGTTGGCCTGCATGACCTGGGCGGCGGCCTTGGCGACGTTGAAGCTGCCCACGAGGTTGACCATCACCGTGGTGGCGAAGGTCGACAGCGGCATCGGACCTTCCTTGCCGAGCACGCGGCCCGCGCCGAGGATGCCGGCGCAGTTCACCACGACGTTGAGGCCGCCCATCGCCTTGCTGGCGGCGGCCACGTTGGCGGCCACGCCCTCTTCGGAGGTGACGTCGGTGCGCTGGAAGCTGGCGCGTGCGCCGAGCGCGGTCGCGGCGGCGTGGCCCTTCTCCTCGTTGACGTCGAAGAGCGCCACGTGGGCGCCGGCGGCGACGAGCCGCTGGGCCACCGCGTGGCCGAGACCGGAGGCGCCGCCGGTGATGACGGCCTTGACCTGTTCGAGCTGCATGGAGACTCCGCTGGAAGCGTTGGCAAAGAGGCCCAGTTTAGCCGACGCCACCGTGGCTCGATGTGGCGGCGCGGCATTTCGCCGATACGATCGGCTCCCGCCCCTTCGGTAGAAAGGTCGCTACCGAAGGGGTGGGAGCCGATCGTATCGGCGAATCAAGGCCGCAGCAGATCGTCCAGGCCACCTGCGGCGGCCAGCTCGACGAACGGCACCACGGGTGTCGGCGGCACCACCGGCTCGCTCATGAACTTGCTCCACACGCCCACGTCCCACCAGCGGCCGAGCTTGTAGCCGGCCTTGGGCCATACACCGGCGGGAGCGAAACCCATCGCCTCGTGCATGGCGACACTGGTATCGCCGGGCAGGGTGATGACGCCCACGGCCTGGTTGATACCTTGCCGAGCCATGACATCGAGCAGCGTGCCGTACAGGCGTTTGGCGATACCGCGACGACGCGCGTTCTCGTGCACGTAGATCGAGGTTTCCGCGATCCAGTCGTAGGCCGCCCGCTCACGGAAGCGGCCCGCGTAGGCATAGGCCAGCACCCCGCCGTGTTCTTCCCAGACCAGCCACGGATGGTTGGCCAGGCGCGCGCGGATGCGCCCGCGCATGGCCTCTTCGCCGGGTAGCTCGGTTTCGAAGGTGATCGCGCTGGTTTCGACGACCGGGGCATAGATGGCGTGGCAGGCGGCGGCGTCGGCCTCGGTGGCGATGCGGATCACAGGTTTTTTTCCATGAAGATGCTGTTGGCGTTGGCGCGATGGTCACCGAAGGGCGGGCAGCGGCGATAGCCCGCGCGTTCGTAGAGTTCGATCGATTCGGTCAGCGCGGTGCCGGTCTCGAGTTTCACGGTCCGCGCGCCGGTGCGGCGTACCTGCTGCTCGAGGGCTTCGAGCATCTGCTTGCCCAGGCCCATGCCGCGGCAGGCGGGCAGCACGTACATGTAGTTGAGCTCCACGTAATCGCTGCGGTCGATGCTCGCGCCGCAGGCCAGCGGCGTGCCGTCCACGCGCGCGGTCATGAAGGTGACGTGCGGACGTTGCAGGCTGTCGACGGTGACCGACGGCGGCACGGGCGGATGGCGGTCGAGGTCAGACAGGTAACCGTGCAGTTGTTCGATGAGCGGCAGCACGTCGGGCTTGCCCGGGTCGTCGATGGCGAAGGTCAGCGAGGGAGGCGAGGGCGCCACGACGAGGTCGCCGTCGTTGAGGCCGCGCAGGTAGAAACGATCGCAGCTGAAATGGCCGGTGCCGCCCATCGGCGCGTCGATGCGGGTGAAGCCGTGGCGCTGGTAGAGCGCCTGCGCCGCGTCCATGCCCGTGAGGGTCTCGAGGTAGCAGCGCGAGAAGCCGGCACGCCGTGCGGCATCGAGGCACAGGCGCATGAGCTTCGATGCCGCCCCCGTGCCGCGCGCCTCGGGCAGGAAATACATCTTGCGCAGCTCACAGGTTTCGTCGTCACCGCCGTCCAGCGGCGCGATGCCGGCACCGCCGACCACGCGGCCGTCCTTCTCGACGACGAAGTAGGCGCGGCGCGGTACGGCGTAGGCGGCGGACATCGCGTCCACCTCGGGATCGTGAAGGGCGAAGCCGGGGCCGTCGGCACCGAATTCCGGCATGACCGTGCGGATGACGGCGGCGACCTGGGCGTCGTCGCGCGGCTCGATGGGGCGGAGGATGAGTTCGGAGGGCATGACGGCGATGCTGCCATGGAAGGTGGGTGTATCGCGACCTTGTTTCGCCGATGCGATCGGCTCCCACCCCTTCGGTAGCGAGCATCCTACCGACGGGGTGGGAGCCGATCGCATCGGCGAACGCGTCAGACCGCCGTACGCGCCCGCGTCACCCGGCTCGCCGTTTCCTTCATCAGACGCGCCGCCAGCCATGCCCCGGTCTCGACGAGCCGGTCGAGATCGACGCCGGTGGTCATGCCCATGCCGTGCAGCATGTAGACCACGTCTTCGCTGGCCACGTTGCCCGTGGCGCCCTTGGCGTAGGGGCAGCCGCCCGTGCCGGACACGGCGCTGTCGACCACGCGTACGCCTTCTTCCAGGCAGGCGAGGATGTTCGCCAGGGCCTGGCCGTAGGTGTCGTGGAAATGCACGGCGAGATCGGCCATCGGCACCTCGGCGGCCACCGCGCGCAGCATGGCGCGGGCCTTCGCGGGCGTGCCGACGCCGATGGTGTCGCCCAGCGAGATTTCGTGGCAGCCCAGGTCGTGCAGACGCCTGGCCACGCGGACCACGTCGCCGACCGGCACCTCGCCCTGGTAGGGGCAGCCCAGCACCGTCGACACGTAACCGCGCACGGCCACGCCGTCGACGCGCGCGCGTTCCAGCACGGGAACGAAACGATCGATCGATTCGTCGATCGACGCGTTGACGTTCTTGCGGTTGAAGGCTTCCGACGCCGCGGTGAACACGGCGACCTCGGTGGCGCCGACCTCGCGTGCCCGCTCGTAACCCTGCAGGTTGGGCACGAGCACGGGATAGACCACGCCCGGTGCCTTGCGGATGCCCGCGAACACCTCGGCCGCGTCGGCCAGTTGCGGTACCCACTTCGGGCTGACGAAGCTGGTGGCCTCGATGGTGGCCAGGCCGGTGGCCGAGAGGCGGTCGATCAGCTCGATCTTCACCGCCGTCGGCAGCATGGCCTTTTCGTTCTGCAGGCCGTCACGCGGGCCGACTTCGACGATGCGTACGTGGTGGGACATGACGGCTCCGTTCATGCCGGTTCGGCGAAGCGGACGAGCACGCTGTCGGCGTCCACGAAATCGCCCTGCGCGGCGGATATCGACTCGATGGTGCCGGCGCGTGGCGCCTTCAAGGCGAGCTCCATCTTCATGGCTTCCATCACCAGCAGTTCCTGGCCTTCTTCCACCATATCGCCCGGCGCGGCGCGCACCAGCACGATGCGCCCCGGCATCGGCGCCACGACGTGGTGGGCGCCGCCACTTTCCGCCCCCGCCCAGGCATAGGCCGGGGCGCGCTCGAAGGTCCAGCGGTGCCCCCGTTCGTCGTGCAGGCGCACGCGGGAGGCGCGCATCGCCACCGGCAGGCGGCGGGCGCGATCGTCGAAGCGCGCCGAAAGGGTGCCGTCGACGATCCGGGCACCCGACACGGTGCACGTGGCTTCGCCGTGGCGCAACACATAGTGGCCGTCGTGGCCATGCGCTTCGATCTCGTGGCGCACGTCGCCTTCCATCAGTGCCATCACCCGCTTGCCCGGATGGCCGATGCGCCATGCGTCGGCGGCGGCCCAGGGCGAGTGCGGGTCGCCGGCGGGAGCGTCGTGCGTGGCCTCGTCGGCCAGGAGCAGCGCCACGGCGGCGGCGAAGCGCTCGGTATCGTCCGCGCGCGCGTCGCCGACGAGGAATTCGTCGAGATGACGGTCGAGGTATCCCGTGTCGATGCGGCCTTCCACCACGACCGGATGGCGGGCGAGGCGTTCGAGGAAGGCCACGTTCGACTTCGGACCGACGATGTCGGTGGCCGCGAGCGCGTCGCGGAGGCGTTGCAGGGCCGCGTCGCGATCGGTGTCATGGACGATGAGCTTGGCGATCATCGGATCGTAGAAGATCGTGACCGTGTCGCCGGCCACCACGCCGCCGTCGAGGCGCACGTGGCGCGACGGCGCGGGCAGTTCGAGCGCCAGGAGCTTGCCCGATCCGGGAAGGAAGTTGGCCTCCGGGTCTTCGGCGTAGAGGCGTACTTCGATGGCGTGCCCGCTCGCGCGGATGTCGTCCTGCGCCAGGGGCAGCGGTTCGCCCGAGGCGACGCGCAATTGCCATTCCACGAGGTCGAGCCCGAGGGTTTCCTCGGTGACCGGATGCTCCACCTGGAGGCGGGTGTTCATTTCCATGAAGAAGAATTCGCCGTCCTGGCCGACGATGAACTCCACGGTGCCCGCGCCCACGTAGTCCACCGCCCGGGCGGCGGCGACGGCGGCTTCACCCATGCGCTTGCGCCGTGCGTCGTCGAGGAATGGCGAAGGCGTTTCTTCCAGCACCTTCTGGTAGCGCCGTTGCGCGGAACATTCGCGCTCGTTGAGATGGATGATGTTGCCGTGCGTATCGCCGAACACCTGGAACTCGATGTGGCGCGGATGATCCACGTAGCGCTCGAGGATGACCCGCGTGTCCCCGAAGGCGTTCGCCGCCTCGCGCTGCGCGGACGCCAACGCCTCGGCGAAGGCCGCGGCATCGCGCACGATGCGCATGCCCTTGCCGCCGCCGCCGGCGGCCGCCTTGATCATCAGCGGGAAGCCCGTGCGCTCCGCCTCGTCGGCGAGGCGCGCGGGATCCTGGTCGTCGCCGTGATAGCCCGGCACGAGGGGCACGGCGTGCCGCTCCATCAATGCCTTGGCCGCGGCCTTGGAGCCCATGGCGTCGATGCTTTCCGGGCGCGGACCGATGAAGGCGATGCCGGCCGCCGCGCAGGCGCGGGCGAAGTCGGTGTTTTCGGAAAGGAAGCCGTAACCCGGATGGATGGCCTGGGCCCCCGTGCGGCGCGCCACCTCGATGATGACGTCGCCGCGCAGGTAGGACTCGGCCGGACGCGGTCCGCCGATGGGCCAGGCCTCGTCGGCGAGACGCACGTGCTGCGCGTCGGCGTCGGCACTGGAATACACGGCCACGGTGCGGATGCCGAGGCGGCGGCAGGTCCGGATCACGCGGCAGGCGATCTCGCCGCGGTTGGCGATGAGAATGCAGTCGAACATGCGGCTCCCGGCGGTGCGAAATAGGGCGGTGGGGAACCGCGAAAACTACCAGAATCCGCCCTCCCGGCGGGTTGCGGCGCAGCATCGCGGGCGGCGGATTTGCAGTGAGGGAGCGCCTCCCCTAGCCTTGTAGGTCCGCCGGTGCTCGTTCGGCCCGGCCTTTTTCCCCAGCAAAGCGAGAATTTCATGCAGATCGCCGACCGCCACGTCGTTTCCTTCCATTACACGCTGACCGACGACCAGGGCACTGTCATCGACAGCTCGGAAGGTCGTGAGCCGCTGGCCTACATCCATGGCGAAGGCCACATCGTGCCGGGCCTGGAGAAGGAACTCACCGGCAAGCAGGCCGGCGACAAGCTCAAGGTGGACGTGGCCCCCGAAGAGGGCTATGGCGTGCGCCACGACGAATTGGTACAGGTGGTGCCGCGTGCCGCCTTCCAGGGCGTGGAAGACCTCCAGCCCGGCATGCAGTTCCAGGGCCGCAACGACCAGGGCAGCATCAACGTCACGGTGAGCAAGATCGAAGGCGACAACGTCACCGTCGACGGCAACCACCCGCTGGCCGGCCAGACGCTGCATTTCGACGTCGAGATCACCAACGTGCGCGAAGCGACCGACGACGAGCTGTCGCACGGCCACGTGCATGGTGAGGGTGGCCACCACCACTGAGGTCGCTGGATTCGCCGATGCGATCGGCTCCCACCCCTTCGGTAGCGACACTCTTGCCGAAGGGGCGGGGCGCCTCACTCAGTACCAGTCGAGCAACGACACACCCACGCCCAGGTACGAGGCCCGGTGGTTGTAGTCGATCAGGCTTTCGCCGTAGCCGTTGAAGGCTTCGAGGTAACCGCGCAGGTTCCCCACCAGCGGGAAGCTCCAGGTGAAACGCAGCGAACCGTGTGAGCGATCGCCCGTGCGGAAGGAATGCCGGGCGGCCAGGGCGAACTCATTGCGTCCCAGCTCGTGCACCACCTGGATTTCGCCACGCCCCATGTAATCCTGGATATCGGGGTTGTCGTCGTTCTTGCGCTCTTCGGGAATGCGCCACCATGGGCGGAGCATGATCGTCCACCCCTCGCGTTCGAGACCGATGTCGGCCACCACGCGATTCCAGCTGCGCGATAGCGGATCGGCGCGGCCGTTCGACTGGTGGTTGACGCCGATGCTCGCCAGGCGGCCCGTCCAGCCGAGGATCTGATAGTTCGTGGCGAAGGCCAGCAGCACCTCGGGTTCGTAGTTGGTTTCGCGGAACGGACGCGAATTGTCCTTGTTGTAGACCTGCCAGCGGGACGACTGCGTGTAGCCCACCCACAGATCGCCGTTGTCGCCGAACAGGTTCTCGCCGATCTTCGTCTTCAGCGAAATCTGGAATTTCGCCTCCACGCGATCGAGATCCTGCGGCGTGGTCACCGCGTGGTCCGGTGCGGGGCTATGTGGCGTCGTGTTCTGCTTCGACGCGGCGAAGAAAGGCAACACGTAGGTGGGCCGGTAACCGCGCAGGTTGAACGTGCCCAGCTTGGACTCGGGCGAAAGCTCCCACCGGCTGTCGAGCAGGGATAGCGGACGGGCGACGTCTTTCGAATCGCGCGTGGCCAGGTCGACGCTAATCGAGTTCGCCTTCTCGTCGGTTCGCTTGGCCGCCTGCGACATCTGCGTGCGGCCCACGGCCTTGTCGTAACACAGCAGGCGCTGCGAATCGGTTTCGATGGCCGAGCACGCACGGATATCCATCGGGCTCGGGTTCTGCGCGAAGGCGGCGCTCGCGTGTAAGGCGCAGGCGCCCAGCGCGCCGGTCACGGTGAAACGTTTCATGCGGTCACTCCCTGGTTCCGGCCGCTATGGCCAGAGGGGCGGAAGTGTATCCGCTGCCGATGTGTGAAAAATGTGCAGTGCTGGCGTTATCGAAGTGCGGAGGGCATCGCTGCCCTCCGCACGGGTGCATCGGTTACTGTCCTGCGCCGGAATGCGCCACCCACTTGGTGTATTCGGCCTTGCTGATCTTGCCGTCGTGGTTGGAATCGGCGTATTGGAAGTCGTTCGCCAGCAGCGGGTAGGCCGAGGCCTGCTTCTCGGTGACGGACGATTTGCCTCCCGATAGCGTCGCCCAATCGGGCGCTGGGCCGGCCGGTTTCGCCGGTGCGGGACCGCTGTTGACGGTGACCTGGCCCTGCGGCGTGTTCATCGGTGCACCGGACGTGGTGCCGGATTCCATGCCGCCGGGCGGCGGAGGCGGCGGGGGCGGCGCGTTGGAGGCGGGCGGCGGCATGCTCGGATCGGGCGCCTGCGTCGTCGCCGGCGGCACGCCATGGGTCGGCGGCGGCGGAGGCATGTCGGCGGGCGAGGCCGGCGGAGGCATGGCGCCCGGCGGGGGTGGCGTGGCTTCACCCGGCGGTGGAGGCGGGACCTGTTGGGACGGTGCCGGCGGCGGAACCTGGGCGAAAGCCGCACCTGTCAGCAGCAGCGATGCGCCGAAGGCTACGGCGCGAACGGGGTTCTTCATGGACAGCCTCCTTCGTTGTCGTGACGGTGGTCGCGAACCCTTCGTTCGCGACGACATTGCCGACGCTAGCAAGGAGCGATTTAATGGTGGCCCAACTGGAAAAAGGCCTCACCGTGGCGTCACGCGTATCCGACGGCCCCTCTACGCACGCCGTGATCCGCCTTTCCCAGCGTTCGGCGCAACTCATGCACCTGAACGCCCAGGGGCTGCTTCGGCGCCCCTCGCGCAAGGCGCGCGCATCCGATATCGACGCGACGATCGCACGCATGGCGCTGCTCCAGATCGACACGATCCACGTGGTGGCGAGGAGTCCGTACATGGTGCTTTTCTCGCGCCTGGGCGCTTATCGCGAAACCTGGCTCGACGAGGCCCTGGCGGACGGTCGCATCGCCGAATGCTGGGCGCACGAGGCCTCGTTCGTTCCCGCGGCGGAATACCGTTATCACCGCGATTATCGGCTCAGTCGCGTGAACCATTGGGCGTTGAAGCATGCGCAGCGCGCCCACGCCGAAGCGCGCGCGGACATGGACGCACTACTCGAACGCGTGCGCCGCGAAGGGCCGCTTCGCGCATCCGATTTCGAACGCGACGCCCCCGCCACGAAAGGCTGGTGGGGATGGAAACCCGAAAAACGCTGGCTCGAGGCGTGGTTCGCGCTGGGCGAGCTGATGGTCCTGCGTCGGGATCGCTTCCAGCGCGTCTACGACCTGGCGTCCCGTGTCACGGCGCGATGGCCCGAACCGCCACCGGCATCGTCGCTGGACGAAGCGGTCGTGCGACGCCATTTCATTCTCGCCAGCGTGCGCGCGTTGGGCGTGACGAAGGCCCGTTGGATCGCCGACTACTTCCGGTTGCGTCCACGCGTCACGCTCGAGGAGCTGTCACCGCTCGTCGAAGAAGGCACGCTCATCGAAGTGGCGTTCGACGGATGGGACGAACCGGCCTACGTGCACCGGGACCACGAGGCGTCGCTCGACGCGGCGTCACGCGGTGCGCTACGCGGCACGCTCACCACGCTGATTTCGCCGTTCGATCCCGTGGTATGGGATCGCGAACGGGCGCGCGATCTTTTCGGTTTCGATTACACGATCGAGTGCTACGTGCCGGCGCCGAAACGTCGCTATGGCTACTACGTGCTGCCGATCCTGCATCGCGGCCGCTTGGTGGGCCGGCTCGACGCCAAGGCGCATCGGCAGGAAGGCGTGTTCCGCGTGCTCGGGATATGGCTGGAAGCGGGGCAGGCCGCCTCGCCGGTGCTCGTCGCGTCGGTGGCGGGTGCCTTGCGCGAGTGCGCGGCATGGCATGGCACGCCGCGCGTGATCGTGGAGCGTGGCGAGCCGCGCGGCCTGGCCGCGCTGCTCGCCACCGCCTTGCGCGATTAGGGCGAGGTGGACGCCGGTGCCGGCACGTCGGCGCAGGACTTGCCCTTGAGCACGTCTTTCAGCTGACCGGCCAGCGAGGCGCAACGGGCGCCGAGCTGGTCGCGCATGTCCGGGTCTTGCGACTGGCGGAGCAGGCTGGTGCGCATCATGTCGTAGCGATTGTCGATCTGGTCGCGGGGGAAGACGCCGGCAGCCAGGTGACAGCTCTTGTAGCTGGCCAGGTACTCGTCGCAGGCCGCGATGCCCGTGCTGTCGGGCAGCGGAGCGTCCTTCGACTTCGTGGTCCGCGTGGAAGGCTTCGTCACGGCGGTGGACGAGGACCGGGTCGATTCGGCGTGGCCGGATGCCGCTTGCGTGGACGTGCTCCCGACGGTCCGGGTGGACGTCGTCGTGCTACGGGTGTTGTGGTCCGAACAGGCGGCGAGCACGGCCAGGCCGATGGCCAGGGGCACGATGCGGGATACGGGGCGGATGGTCATGGGCGGCGTTCCCTTGTGTGGATCGGCGGGGCAGAGCGTCGCACGTGAAGGTGCGACGCCGCCAGAGCATGGGCCCGGAGGGGGTGAACGCGACGTCATGCCGGTCGTGGGGCAGGTCGCCATCGCTATTTGCGGCGGAGACGGGTATGATCCGGCCACTGTGTTTGCCGGGGTCATAGAGTTACGTTGACCCGATGCCGCTGATTACGAATCCGCCACATCGCTTCGCTCCTCGCGTTTCCTTGCACACCAGTAATCGGTAGCTTCCTTTAAGTTACTGGTTTCATTCGTTATTTAGTTATTGGAGTGTTTCTATGTCGGATCGTGAGATCGGCACCGTCAAGTGGTTCAACGATGCCAAGGGCTTCGGCTTCATTTCCCGTGAGAACGGCCCGGACGTGTTCGTGCATTTCCGCGCCATTCAGGGCAACGGCTTCAAGTCGCTGGCCGAGGGCGAAAAGGTTTCCTTCAAGGTCGTGAACGGCCAGAAGGGCCTGCAGGCTGAGGAAGTGAACAAGGCGTAAGCCTGTTCACCGAATCGCTTCGCGAAAGCCGGGTGGAAACGCCCGGCTTTTTTCATGCTCGCGTTGTGGCGAATTTGCCGATTTTGCACCTTTCTTCACGAATGCGTGCGTGATCTCCGTCAAAAAATCGTCCTCTGTAGGATTTTTCCTACAGACGTTGTCGAAAATGTGGTTATGATCGGCCGTACTGTGTTTGCGCGGTCACGCGAGTGACCCGATGTAGGCGAGTCAGTTCCCGCTCCATCGCATCACCCATGCCATGCATGCCCAGTAACGTCGCCGGCTCGCAGCCGGTATTTGTGTTCCGATAGAGGGTGTGTGTAATGGCAACTGGTACGGTGAAGTGGTTCAACGACGCCAAGGGTTTTGGATTCATTACCCAGGATGAAGGCGGCCCGGACGTGTTCGTGCATTTTCGTTCCATCCAGGGCAACGGCTTCAAGTCTCTGGCGGAAGGCCAGAAGGTCGAATATACGGTGACCCAGGGCCAGAAGGGCCCCCAGGCCGATAACGTCGTTCCCAAGTGACGTTCTGACGGGCCGGCATTCCGCCGAAAGCCCTGTCGACTTCATGCTCCCCCGGACCCTGTTTCCGGGGGAGTTTTTGTTTGTGCGTGCGGCACTGCGCTACGCTGGCGGCATGTTCCCCGGAGACAGCCAGTGACCGCCATTACCCTCGAAGGCAAGCCACGCGACCTGGGCGACGGTTTCGTGGTGCGACGCCTGTTGCCGAACCTGAAGGCCCGGCATGTGGGGCCTTTCGTCTTCTTCGATCATTTCGGGCCGGCCTCGTTCCACGAGGATGCCGGCCTGGACATCCGGCCCCATCCGCACATCGGCCTGGCCACGGTCACGTGGCTGTTCGAGGGCGCCTTGCGCCATCGCGACAGTCTGGGCAGCCTGGTGGACATCCACCCGGGCGACGTGAACTGGATGACCGCCGGGCGCGGCATCGTGCATTCCGAGCGCACGCCTCCCGACGAGCGGCGCCACGGCCAGGACATCCACGGCGTCCAGGTATGGGTGGCCCTGCCGAAGGCGCACGAGGAGATCGCCCCCGAGTTCCATCATCACGGCAAGGCGTCGCTGCCGACGAAGGAGATCGACGGCGGCTCGCTCGTCGTCGTGGTGGGCGACGCGTACGGGGAGCGCTCTCCCGTAAAGGTTTTTTCCCCGATGTTCCTGGTGCAGGCACGACTGCGCCGGGGCACGCGGTTGCCGATGCCGGAGAAGCACGCGGAGTCCGGCGTCTACGTCATCGAAGGCAAGGTCAGCCTGGGCGGCCTCACGCTCGGTCCGAAGGACATGGCGGTGGCCTTCGACGGCGAGCGGCCCGAGTTGAGCGTGGACGACGATGCGCTGGTGATGCTCTTCGGTGGCGAGAAGCTCGATGGCGAACGCCACATGTGGTGGAATTTCGTCGCCAGCTCGCCCGAGCTGATCGAACGCGCGAAGGCGGACTGGAAGATCGCGAACCACGAGCGTTTCCCGAAGGTGCCGGGCGACGAGAACGAGCGGATCCCGCTGCCGGATCACTGATCGGTCGCGCGGGCACCGATGCGGGCGACGAAGCATCGTCGGCTATCGAAGGGAGGGCCATCCATGGCCGGTTTTGCGAGTTTCGGCGAGTTCTATCCGTATTACCTCGGCGAGCATGCCGACGTGCGTTGCAGGCGACTGCATTTCGCAGGCAGTTGCGTGGTGCTCCTCGTCCTGGCGTTGGCGGTGCTCACGGGCCGCCCCGCATGGCTATGGCTCGCGCCCGTGGCGGGCTATGGTTTTGCCTGGATCGGCCACTTCGTCTACGAGAAGAACCGGCCCGCCACGTTCCGGCATCCGCTGTACAGCCTCATGGGCGACTGGCGGATGTTTTTCGACATCCTCCGCGGGCGCGTCAGGCTGCGCTGAGCGCCGGTTGACGATCGGCATGACGCCTGGCGCGACGGCTGGCGCTCCAGGCCGGCAGGTTCATCTCGTCGCGCGCCTGGCGACAGGCATCGATGAGTCGCGCCACGTCCTCGTCGCGCATGCCCGCGTTGAGCGTGAGGCGCAACAGCGACCGGTTGACGGTCGTGGCCGGGGCGCTGAATACCGAGCCGAATATCCCGTGGCGCTCCATGACGTCGCGCACGTGGGCGGTCAGCAGTTCGGCGCCCGCCTCGAAGGCCACGATCTGTTCGGTCCCGTCTTCGATCGGATAATCCATGGCGGCCAGCTCGCCGCGCACGTGGCGGGTGACCTCGCGCAACCGCTCGCGGCGCCAGGTTTCCGTGCGGATCACGCGATGCGAGGCCATGAGGCCGGCCATGTCGTGCGGCAGCAACGACGAGCTGAAAATGGCGGGAAGGGCCTCGCAGCCGAAGTAGTCCTTGAATCGCGTGGTGCAGGCGATGAATCCCGCGCGGGTGCAGTAGGCCTTGGCGAGACTCGCGGTGATGAAATGCACGCGGTCGTTGAGGCCGAGGCTGGCCACGAGGCCCTCACCGTGCTCGCCGTGGGTGCCCAGCGAATGCGACTCGTCGACGACGAACACGCAGCCGTTGGCCTCGGACAGGTCGGCGATGCGCTCCAGCGGGGCAAGACTGCCGTTGGTGCTGTAGACCGAGTCCACCACGATCACGCCGGGTCCGTGGCGCAGGATCTGCCGTTCGAGATGGGCGAGGTCATTGTGCAGCACCGAGACGGCCGTGGCGCCCGCGCTGCGGATGCCCTCCCACAGCGAGGCGTGCGCGAGCATGTCGACGTAGACGGGTACCCGCTCTGCGGCGATGGACTGGATCAGGCCCACGTTGGCCGCGAATCCCGACTGGGCGAGGATGCCGTCTTCGCTGCCGACGGCTCGCGCCAGTTCGTGTTCGGCCTGGCGAAGCGGCGCATCGGCATCCTGCTGGAACAATGCCGACATCATCATGCCGAGCCCGCCTCGGCCGAGCGATTCCCGTTGCGCCTCGACGATCGCGGGATGGCCCGCGATGGCCAGGTAGTCGTTGCTCTGGAGCATCAACGCATCCGCCTGGGGACGGCTTCCACGCAAAATGTGACGGCCGCCCCAGTCAAGGGCCACGCGTTCGTCGTGAAATCGTTCGACCCTGCGGTGAACGAAATCGGGGAGCGCTGGCGCCTTGGCGATGCGGTGAACGGCGGAAATCTGTTCCATGGGTATCTCTCTCTCTGGTGAGGGTGCGGGCGACAGGGTGCGCGGCGCACGGTCATGCGTCGCGCACGCGCCGGCCTCGCCCAGGCCGGCGCAGCAACGGGGGAGGCGCAGCGTCCGCCTCGTGATTGCCAGAGAGAGATCGAGCTAGATGAACCGCGGGCGGCTGTCGGCGGAGAGGCTCAGGTCCTGTTCGCGCAACCAGCTCCTGTAGGACTTCACGTGTTGCAGGCGGAAGCGCTCCACGTCATCGATGAGGGCGTAGTAATACCACTGCTCACCTGAAACGGCCGTGGCGGGATACATGTGCGCTTCGGGGTTTTCCACGCCCTTGTGGTAAAAGCCGTCGCGGGATGCGAACCAGGGCAGGGCTTCGCCGCTGCGGAGCGCGTCGAGCACGGGCGCGGGCGCGCCCAAATCTGCCGCAATTTCATAATGCGTGCGGAGGTCTTCATCGGTCTGCACGAGCAGGAACCGGCCGATGCCCCAGGCGTCCACCAGCAGCAGGCCGGTGGGGTTGCAGTGCACGTAGCACTCCACGGGCTGGAAGGTGGCGGTCACGCTTTGCAGCACTTCCCGGAAGGCAGGATCGCGCAGGAACCTGAAGTTGCCCAGTGCCAGGGTTTCGGCCACGAAGGCGCTGGCGCGCTCGAAATAGCGGCGTTGCAGTTCGACGATGGCGGCCTGCAGCTTTTCGATGGCGAGCGGGTCGTTCTTCCGGATGAAACGGTCGATGACGCCAGAATTGAAAGCGTCGATCGCGGTCGCGTCGTCCGCCCGGCCGGTAAGGAGAATCTTGCCGATGTGCGGGTTCGGCAGGCGCTTGCAGAAGGTGATGCCGTCCATCTCCGGCATCGCCTGGTCGACCACCACCACCGAGACCTCGGCGAAGCGCTCGGGGTCGTAGACCACCCGGTGGATGGAATCGATGTCCAGGGCGACCAGTTCCTGCGTTTCGGAGGGCCGGTCCTTCCAGCGATACAGCCAGCCGCCGCCGGGGACGGGGCGGCTGCCGTTGTTGCCCAGGGTGGCCAGGGCGCTGCGCGGGGAGCTGAAGGTGCGCACGCGTACCATGGGATCGAGCAGGAGCGGCACGACGTCGAGGTATTCCTCGTGGTCGTCGACCAGCACCGTGGTGGTGGGAAAGTGGAAGGGCTGGATATCGCCCTGCGAGTTCAACGTCATCACTGCCGGTCCCCGGAATGCGGATGCGGGAAAGTCAGGGTGAATTCGGTGAATTCACCCAGGTTCGTTCGGCAGACGATGCTACCGCCCATATGCTCCATCGCCGCGCGGCAAAAAGCGAGCCCTATGCCGAGGCCGGTGACCGTGCCCGTGCCGGCGCTGTGGCTGGCATACGAGTAGAAGCGATTGAAAATACGGGGCAAGACGTCCGGCGGGATGCCCGGACCGGTGTCGTGGACACGGATGCGATTGCCGTCGTCGTCCGGCTCGATGTACACCCGGATCTCGCCCTTGCCCGCCCGATCCGTATGAAAAAGCGCATTCCGGAGCAGGTTGAAGAGGATGTGCACCACCAGGGTTTCCTCGCCCACCAGGGCGAAATCGCCCCCCGGCGCCAGGGTGATGCGCTCGCGCTCGGCCCGGGAGCCGTAGGGGAAGCGCCTCAGGGCCTGCTCGACGCATTCGCGGGCGGTCAGGGGGACCAGGGGTACCTCGCCGATGGGGCGCGCCGACAGCAGGAGCATGTCGATGATGGTATTGGCATAGGTGACCTCGCGCTCCATCACGCCGATGCTGCGCTCGAGCGCGTGCAGGTTCTGCTCGCGGATTTCCGGCACCGGCAGGCCCTCGCTCTCGGCGAGCCGATGGCTGCGCAGCAGGTCGGGCATGAACCGGGCGACGGCCCGCGCGGCGATGCGCAGCGACCCCAGGGGCGTGCGCAACTCGTGGGCGATGTTGTTCGAGGCGGCGGTCAGGGCGTCGATGCGCGACTGATCGGCGACGTTGGACGAGACGGTGCAGGTGGCGCCGCCGACCATCGCGAACAGCAGGAGGGGAACGTATTCGAGCATCGTCCGCGTGTGCAGGTGCGCCTCGGGCGAGAGCGCGAACACGAGGGCCGCCATGAGGCTGCCCAGGGTGAACACGAGCAGGAAGCTGGCGATGTCGAAGAGCATCATCAGCAACATCACGCAGGCCATGTGGGTCATCAGCCAGGCCGGGGTGGCGTTGCGCAGGGTCATGTAGCCCACGAAGAAAGGCATCGCCACGGTCATGGCGAAGTACCAGTACGTCGGCAGGTGGGTGCGCAGCCGGCGCGGCCACCAGGGCAGGAGGGCCAGCGGGATGAACGTGGCGCTGCAGATCAGCCGCATCGGCAGGTTTTCGTACGGCTGCGGAAACAGGTACGCCCAGACCGGGTAATACACCGCGAGGCAGAAGCTGCCCACCACGCCGATCGCCACCATCTTCGGCTGCGAATAGCGGGTGCGCAGGAACATCGTGGTTTCGAAACGGGCCATGGCACGGAAGAGCAGCCATAGCTGCATCTTCACGAAGGGCCTGCGCTCGACGGGCTTGTCCTCGGGATGTGGCGACATCGTCTTCAGGGACGGCCGGGCGGAAGGGGCATGCGGGTCACCGGTACTGACGATGGCAGGATTGGCAGGCCTCGCCCACCGGTCGCAGGGCGGTCGACAGGGCGGCGCACGAGGCGGGAGCCGCGGCGACCGCCTCGTCGAGGGAGGACGAGAGGCGATCGGCCGCCTGGCCGAATCCCGCGTCCATATCGGTGCCGAAGGCCTCGCGGACGTCGCTGGCCGTCTCCCGCAGGCGGTCGAGGTGCATGGCCACGCTCTTGGCTTCGCAGGTGTTCGCCCGCATGTCGGCGCGCAGCGCGTCGACATGGTGGTCCATCACGGCCATGACGCCCTTGTGGAACGGCGTGCCCTGGCGCAGGGCCGACAGGGCGGAGGTGGCGCCCACCGCCCCGATGGCGAGGCCGAGGATGACGAGGAGCAAGGCGCGCATCGGATTTCCATGGATCGTGAGATTGTGAGCATAGCCGACGGTCCGCTTCTTTCAATATGAGACAATGAACGCATTACCTGATACCGGAACACCCGTGAGCACCGCCCAGGCCGAACGTTTCGCCGGCATCGAACGGCTCTACGGCCGCGGCAGCCTCGGGCGCCTGGCCGACGCCCACGTTTGCGTGATCGGCGTGGGCGGCGTCGGCTCCTGGGCGGCCGAGGCGCTGGCCCGCAGCGGCATCGGGCGGCTCACCCTGATCGATGGCGACGATGTCTGCCTGTCCAACACCAACCGCCAGCTGCATGCCCTCGACGGGCAATACGGCAAGCCGAAGGTGGGCGTGCTGGCCGAGCGGGCCCATGCGATCAACCCGCTCATGCGCCTGGAGGCGGTCGAGAGCTTCCTTACCCCTTCCAATCTCGACGATCTGCTCGATCGCCACTACGACGTGGTGATCGATGCCTGCGACGCCCTGAAGGTCAAGCTCGAGACCATCGTATGGTGCCGGCGGCGCAAGCTGCCGCTGGTTACCGTCGGCGCGGCGGGCGGCCGTACCGATCCCACGCTGATCCGCGTGCGCGACCTGTCGCGTACTGAGCACGACGCCATGCTCAGCATGATCCGCAAGAAGCTCAGGCAGGAGCACGGCTTTCCGCGCAATCCCCAACGGTTCTTCGGCGTGTCGGCGGTGTATTCCATGCAAAACGTGCAGTACCCGCAGCCGGACGGCAGCGTGTGCGGGGTGCGTCCGCCAGGGGCGGACGCGTTGAAGCTGGATTGCGGCGGGGGCCTGGGCGCCGCCACGCACGTGACGGGTGCATTCGCGTTCGCGGCGGTGGGCAAGGCGCTCGAAAAACTGGCGGCGCCGGCCAAGGGCTGACAGGCCCGCGCCTCAGCCGGCCTTTGCCGCGACGACGCGCAACGCCGCTTCCAGCCGACCGATGTCCTCCTCGGCCGCCAGGCTCAACCGAACGCCGCCCCGTCCCACGGTCACGGCGACGCCCGCTTGTCCGATCCGTTCGCCCACGACCTCGGCATCCGCTCGCGGCAGCCACGCATGCAACGCGTCCGCCGTCACCAGCGCGTCGCCCAGGATCGTCCTCGCCAATGCATTGCGTTCGCGCAGGTGCCCGCGCAGCCCGTCGAGCAACCCGTCGGCCGTGCCATCGGCCAGCCACCGCCCGACCACGGCCGGCAGCAGCGCGGGCAACCCGTCCGTATCGCGAGCGATGCTCGACGCCAAGGCATCCCGCTTTTTTTCATCCGGAAGCAGTAGCCAGCCGATGCGCAGGCCGGGACCGAGCACTTTGCCGATGCCGCCCGCATGCAGGCAGCGGTCGGGCAGCAGGGAGGAGAGCGGCGGGAGAATCGCGCTACGCGGCAGCAAAGGCGAATACACGTCGCCCTCGATGAGGGTCAGTCCGCGGACGAGGGCGACGTCCGCGATCTCGCGACGTCGCACGATCGACATCGTCCGCGTGGTCGGATTGTGCAGGGTGGGTTGCACGTACAACGTGCGTGCTCCGCTCGATCGCGCGGCATCGTCGAGGGCGTCGGGCCTCAGGCCGTCGTCGTCCATGGCGACCTCGATCGTGCGCACGCCGCGGGCTTCCGCGGCGGCACGAAAGCCATGATAGGTCGGCGATTCCACGAGCAAGGCATCGCCCGGCGAACAGCACGCGTCCAGGGCCAGCACCAGGGCATGACGGGCGCCCAGGGTGAGCACCAGTCGACGGCCGTCGGGCAGGTCGTGGCCGCCGTGCCTGTCCATCCATCCGGCGATGGCGTCGAGCACGCCGGGATCGCCGCCCGGCGCCGGATAGGCCAGCATCCGCTCATCGATGGGGGCGTGTGCGAGAGCCCGCCGCAACCGTTCGGCGACGGCGGAACGCAAGGGTAGGTTTACCGCCAGATCGTAGTGCTTGGCCATGGCGGGTTACCCTTCCGTCCCATGTGGTGCGTCTATCTCATCGAATGCCGCAACGGCAGCTGGTACGCAGGGATCACCAACGATCTCCCGGCGCGCTATGCCGCGCACGCGGCGGGCAGGGGAGCACGCTACACGCGTGCCCATCCCCCCGTGCGGCTGCTCGGTTTCCGCCCGTTTCCCGACCGCTCGACCGCATCGAAGGCCGAGTACGCGCTCAAGCGCCTGCCCAGGGAGCGAAAACTGGCGTGGTTGCTCGACGGGGCTCAGTGAACGTCACCGCCGGGCAGGGTGTATTCGAGAACGTAATGGTGCGTTCTATCCGGCGTGATATCGATATCGAGCGTGCCGCTGATGCCCTTGAGTTCGCCCGTACCCGAGTCCGGAACGATGGCGATGCGCAACTCGCGTCCCGCCGGCGACATGATGCCGCGATGCACGAGCGCGAAGCTGCCGCTCCTGCCGTCCAGCGAGCCGGTGAGCCGTTCCACGGCGGCGTAGGCCGCGGAATGTTTCTCGGCGGTGCTGGCGGCGGAAATCATGTGGCCGTGCGACTCCGCATTGAGCGGGCCGTGATAGCGCTTGGTCAGGAGGAACGTTCCCAGCGTGCTGCCTTCGCCTTCGTCGGGCGTGCCGTCGGGCTCGATCTTGACGTCGAACGTACCTTTCGCGGTGTGGGTCATGGGGCTACCGATCGGATTCGTGTAACGGCTAGGATGACGGCATGTCCGGAAACGAACGACAACACACGAAGGTTACGCCCGATTGGCACCGCTGGATAGCCGAGTCCCTGCACGCCGGCTCGCGTGCGGTCGACATCCTGCAGACGATGATCGACAACGGATTCGCCGAACGCGCGGCCTGGACCGCCATCGACGACGCGTACTCGATGCACGGCACGTCGCCCGCCGCGTCGCCAACGGAACGCACCGTGTTCCGCAGCCGACTGGCCGACGGGCACGAACTCGATGCGGGTGACCGGACGGTGCGAGTCCTCGCGCGGATCGCCCGCCCTGCCGTGGCCGTGCTCGACGGCGTGTTGTCGGCAGAGGAATGCAGGGCGTTTCGCGACATGGCGGCACGGCGCCTGACGCGTTCCGCCGTGGTGGACCGGGATCATGGCCGCCATGCGGTGATGGATATCCGCACCAGCGACGGCGCCTATTTCCAACGCGCGGAAAACGAACTGGTCGCGCTGGTCGACCGGCGCGTTTCCGCCTTGATGCACTTGCCCGAGGAACATGGTGAGGGGCTGCAGGTGATGCGGTACGGCATCGGCGGCGAATACCAGCCGCACTTCGATTATTTCGATCCGGCCGACAAGGGCAGCCTGCCGCACCTGAATACGGGCGGCCAGCGCGTATCCACCTTGATCATGTACCTCAACGACGTGGAAGCCGGTGGCGAGACGATCTTCCCGCGCATCGATTTCAGTGTCGTGCCGAGGGAGGGTCAGGGCCTGTATTTCGAATACGACACGCCGGAAGGCGGTCTGGATCCGCTCACGCTGCATGGCGGCGCCCCGGTGACCCGGGGCGAGAAATGGATCGTGACCAAATGGATGCGGGAGAGGGCGTTTCCCGGCTAAGTCGTCAGCTGGCGCGACGCACTTCGCGGTGGGGCGGGTAGTACGCGAACAGGTGGGTCGCCCCGCCGAGGAAATCGATGTTGTCGATGTGCTCGCCGCCCAGTCGCTCCGCGACGTGATCGGAGGCCTCGTTGCCGATGCGCACGAGACTGATCACGCGTTGCGCATGCATGCGGTTCCACGCGTAGTCGAGGATCGCCGCGCCCGCTTCGGTGGCATAACCATGGTGGCGGTGGTCGGGCTTGAGCATCCAGCCCAGTTCCAGGTCGGGCCAGCCTTCGGGTTTCATCAGGCCGGCGCGGCCGATGAATTCGCCCGTTTCGCGAAGTTCGATCGCCCACATGCCGCAGCCACGCAACGCCCAATGGCCCAGCAGCATGGCCATCGAACGCCAGGCGTTCATGCGGTCGAGCGGTTGGCCGTCACCGATCCAGCGCGTGCTGTCGGCGTCGGCGAGCATGCTCGCGTAGTCGTCGAAGTGACGCTCGTTGAGCGCGGTGAGCCGCAGCCGCGCGGTTTCGATTACGGGGATGTCGCAGATTGCCATCGAAGTGACCAAGGGTTCAGCCGATCAGTGCTGCCAGCGCGCGGGTAGTCGACGCCAGGCTTTCCGGCCAGGACAAGCCGACTATTTTCTCACCAGTGAGCGCGTCGTTAAAGTCCTCTTGCTGGCCCGGAGCGAGGAGGTGTCGATAATCGACCGTGATTTCAGTGCCTTGCGGCAAGTCTTTCGCAGCGAAGATGAACCCCAGGTGCCAGAGCCCGGTAGGGGCGAAGCTGTGGTTCACGTAGCACTCGTCGGGCCAGTCGGGCGAGAGCGTATAGCGGTCGCCGAACCAGCGTGCGGCGGCGTGGAGATCGGGCGAACGCTCGATCTCGTTCCATGCGTAGGTACGGTCGATGGCGTCGGGCGCGGTGACGACCTGGCCGGCGGCCACGAATTCCTCGACGAACAATCCCTTGCCGGCCCCGGGAATCCCCGAGGCGGCGATGCGGTAACGCGGCAGGATCATCGGATCATCAGGCCCTTGTTCCGTCGCGGGTGGCGAATGTTTCGCCCCCGGCATGGGGCGCGAGTGTAGCGCGTTCATGGCGGGGCGGAAGGGGGAGGGCTGCCTTCCGCCCCGCGGGGATTACTCGTCGTTATCGGTCGGGTGGGGCTTGTTGGCGGTTTTCGCTTTCTTTTTCGCGGGCTTGTCGTCGGCAAGCAGGATCGCGTCGCGATTGCGGTCGATCAGCGAGGGGCCGATGCCCTTGACGTCGGTGAGCTGGTCGGCGGACTCGAAGGCGCCGTTGGCTTCGCGCCAGGCGACGATGGCCTTGGCCTTCGCCAGTCCCACGCCGTCGAGCGACTGGGCGAGGGTGGAGGCGTCGGCGCTATTGACGTTGACCGGCGTGGAAGCGAAAGCGGGCGAGGCGAGCAGCAGCGCGGTGAGGGCGGAAAGGTATCGGTTCATGGGTATCTCCTCGTGGACTCGCGTCGGGTGACGCGAACGGATCACTTTGCGTGCGGTGGGACCGCTCGCGAACCGGTCGAGGGCGGTGAAACCCGTCGGCGCACGGCCAGCATCCGGGCGCGGGCGAGGCCGTCGTCCCCGAGGGCCTGCCGTCGGCGCTGCTACAATCGCGTTTTGCCCCACGAGTCGTCTCGCCATGGATACCTCCCGCATCACTTCCTTCGTCAGCGGCCTCTGGGACGCGGAAATCGTCCCGCAACTGGTCGAGTACATCCGCATTCCCAACAAGTCGCCGATGTTCGATGCGCAGTGGCGCGAACACGGCTTCATGGACCAGGCCGTCACGCTGATGGAGACCTGGGCCCGTTCCAAGCTGTCGGCTTTCGATGGCGCCACGCTTGAGGTGGTGCGCCTGGAGGGCCGTACGCCGCTGATCTACATCGACGTTCCCGCGCAGGGCATGAACGGCGGCAAGGGTACCGACGAAACCGTCGTGCTTTACGGCCACCTCGACAAGCAGCCCGAGATGACGGGCTGGGCCGACGACCTCGGTCCGTGGACGCCGGTGATCAAGGGCGACAAGCTTTACGGCCGCGGCGGCGCCGACGACGGCTACGCCATCTTCGGCTCGCTGGCCGCGCTGCTGGCCCTTCGCGACCAGGGCATTCCGCATGCGCGGTGCGTGATCCTGATCGAAGCCTGCGAGGAATCGGGCAGCTACGACCTGCCGTACTACGTCGACCACCTGGCCGACCGCATCGGCAACCCGGCCCTCGTGGTCTGCCTCGATTCGGGCTGCGGCAACTACGACCAGCTCTGGCTCACCACCTCGCTGCGCGGCATGACCGGCGGCAACCTGACGGTGCAGGTGCTCGAGGAGGGCGTGCACTCGGGCGACGCCTCGGGCGTGGTGCCGTCGAGCTTCCGCATCCTGCGCGAGATCCTCGGCCGCCTGGAGGATCCGGCAACCGGCCGCATCCTGCCGAAGGAACTTTATGTCGAGATTCCGGCCCAGCGCGTCGAGCAGGCGCGTCGTTCCGCCGAGGTGCTGGGTACGGCGGTGTACGACAAGTTCCCGTTCGTCGAAGGCATGCAGCCGGTGACCGACGATCTCACCGAACTGGTGCTCAATCGCACCTGGCGCCCGCAGCTGGCGGTGACGGGCGTCGGCGGCATGCCGCCGCTGGACAGCGCCGGTAACGTGCTGCGCCCCAAGACCGCCGTGAAGCTCAGCCTCCGCGTGCCGCCGACCCTGTCGGGAGCGGAAGCCGGGCGGTTCCTCAAGCAGCTGCTGGAGAAGGATCCCCCCTACGGCGCCAAGGTCACCTTCGCCCTGGAGAAGGACGGCAGCGGCTGGAACGCCCCCGCGCTTTCGCCGTGGCTGGAGGACACCGTGGCCCAGGCATCGCAGGATTACTTCGGTCAGCCCGCCGCCTACATGGGCGAGGGCGGCAGCATTCCCTTCATGGGCATGCTCGGCGAGAAATTCCCCAAGGCCCAGTTTCTCATCACCGGCGTGCTCGGCCCGCACTCGAATGCGCATGGCCCCAACGAGTTCCTGCACATTCCCACCGGCAAGCGCGTGAGCATGGTGGTGGCCAGCGTCGTCGCCCGCCACTTCCAGGAAGCGGCCGGGGCATGACGGCCGATGCATCCACGCTCGCCGGCCGCCTCGCCGCCGTGCGGGCGCGGATCGACGATGCCTGCCGGGGCGCGGGTCGCGATCCGGCGGAGGTGCGCCTGTTGCCGGTGAGCAAGACGTTCGGTGCCGACGTGGTGCGGGAAGCCGTCGCCGCCGGCGAGCGCCGCTTCGGCGAAAACAAGGTGCAGGAGATTCAGGCCAAGGCGATCGAGCTGGCCGCCGAGCACCTGGAATGGGTGGTGATCGGCCACCTGCAGACCAACAAGGCCAAGGCCGTGGCGGCCTATGCCTCCGAGGTGCAGTCCCTGGACCGCCTCGACCTCGCCGTGGCGCTGGACAAGGCCCTGCAGGCGGCGGGGCGGGGCATCGACGTGCTGGTGCAGCTGAAGACCTCTACCGAGCCGACGAAATCGGGCCTCGCGCCGGAACACCTGCTGGACTTTCTCCGTCAGTTGAAACCGTTCTCCTCCTTGAACGTCAGGGGATTGATGACGCTGGCCGAAGCCTCCGACGACGAGGCCGTGGTCCGTCGCTGCTTCCGTGATCTGTATCGCTGGCGTGACAGGGCCAGGCAAGCCGGCCACGGTGTCGAGCGCCTTTCGATGGGCATGAGCGGCGACTTCGCCCTGGCCATCGCCGAGGGCAGTACCGAGGTTCGTATCGGTAGCGCGATTTTCGGCGCCCGGGGCGGCCACGCGTAAACCCGCCGTACCGTCGAAGGTTGCCCGGGCACTTGCCGATAATGTGCAGCGAATTACCGGTTTTCGGCCAAGGTCTTCATTACGTTCAGGTTTCACCTTTGTGATCGTAATTTTTTGACGTTCTCTGAATATTTCCTAGGAGTTGCCGTTTTTAACTTTAACCGAACAAAATTGACGTTTCGGTTTGCTAACTTCACCGCTCGTTCACGGGGATCCACCCGTCGTGGTGGCTTAACTTATCGATGAATAGGCCTTCTCGCTCATGCATTTAAAGCGACTGACCGCTCTCGCGTTAGCCACCTGCTGTTTCGCCTCGGTTACGCCTGCCATCGCCGATACTGTCACGGCTCCGAAAGGTCTCGACCAGTCCGCTTCGATCCTCCTGACTGACTTGCCGGTGTTCACCCCGGCGAACGCCCTGGCGCAGTCCACCATTCCCGACGTCGCCTCCCTGATCGCGCCCAAGGCTCCCACGGTGGCCGACAACGCGGCCGTCGACGGCGACAACCCCGCCGACGACGATGACGACGACAGCCTCGTCGCTGCCGCCACCGCCAAGCTGGCCGGTCACGTTGACGGTCACGCCCGCGAGGCCCTCCTGGCCTTCGCCATGAAGCTGCGCGACATCCGTTACCACCGCGGCGGCCGTGCCCCGTCCACCGGTTTCGATTGCAGCGGCTTCGTCCGCTACGTGTTCCTCCACAGCATCGGCCTCGACCTGCCGACCAACTCGGCCAGCCAGTTCCTCGCCGGCCTCAAGGTCAAGCGCAACGAGATGAAGACGGGCGACCTCGTGTTCTTCCGTACGCGCGGCAAGGCCATTTCCCACGTGGGCATCTACATCGACAACGGCCAGTTCATCCATTCGCCGTCGGCCGGCAAGACCGTCCGCGTCGACAGCCTCAACGAGGCCTATTGGTCCAAGCATTTCGTGGGCGCGAAGCGTCCCGAGGGCATCAGCAACATCTGACGGGCAACCCTTCAACGTATATTTCCGAAACGGCGTGCTTCGGCATGCCGTTTTTTTTTGGTTCATCGCGGTTACCGTGGAGCCTTTGCCCAGCCCGCCGTATCCTTTCCCCATGCCAGCACGACCTTCCCGCGCCTCGACACCCACCTACGGCCTCGCTCGCGTGCTTTCCAAGCGCGGCATCTGCTCGCGAAGCCAAGGCGAGAAGGCCGTGCGCGAGGGCAGGGTGCGCGTGGACGGTCGGCTGATACGCGATCCTGAATTCCCCATCGCGGGGCACGAACGCATCGAACTGGACGGCGAAGGCGCGCAGGCCGCGGCGTTCGTCTATGTCGTGGTGAACAAACCCCGTGGCCTCGTGGTGACCGCGTCGGACGAGCGCGGCCGGGATACGGTCTATGCCTTGCTCGAAGGTGCGGGCCTGCCGTGGCTCGGCGCGGTGGGTCGTCTGGACAAGGCCAGCGAAGGCCTGTTGCTGATGTCGAACGACACCGTGTGGGCGGCTGGGATCACCGACCCGGCCACGCACGTGCCGAAGACCTACCACGTCCAGGTGTCGGGGCAGCCCGACGAGGCCACGGTGGCGGCCATGCTTCAAGGCGTGGTCGACGGGGGGGAGCCGCTGAAGGCGGGCGCCGCATCGGTGCTGCGGCGGGGCGAGAAGACCGCCTGGCTCGAGGTGACGCTCGACGAGGGGCGCAATCGCCATATTCGCCGGTTGATGTCGGCGTTGGGGTTCGAGGTGCAGCGGCTCGTGCGCGTGGCCATCGGCGAGCTGCCGCTCGGCGACTTGCCCAAGGGCCAGTGGAGACATCTCTCCGCCGACGAGGTCGCCGCCCTTCGGCAGCGACGATCGCGGACGGGGGCCGCTCCCACCCTTCGGTAGCAGGCTTTCCTGCCAGAGGGCGGGAGCGGACCCAGTCCGCGGTTCCTGCGAAGCGAAACGCTTCAGGCCTTCAATACACCCAGCTTCTTTCCGACCTTGGTAAACGCCGCGATCGCCTTGTCCAGGTGCTCACGCGTATGCGCCGCGCTCATCTGAGTGCGAATGCGCGCCTTGCCCTGGGGCACCACGGGGAAGAAGAAGCCGGTGACGTAGATGCCTTCGTCGAGCAGTTCGGCGGCCATCGCCTGCGCCTGCTTGGCGTCGTAGATCATCACCGGCACGATCGGGTGTTGGCCGGGACGGATGTCGAAGCCCGCTTCGGTCATTTTTTCGCGGAAATAGCGGGTGTTTTCCTTTACGCGCTCGCGCAGATCGCCTGCCGAAGCAAGCATGTCGAACACCTTTGTGCCGGCGGCCACGACGTGCGGCGGGAGCGAGTTGGAGAACAGGTAGGGGCGCGAGCGCTGGCGCAGCATCTCGATCACTTCCTTGCGGCCCGTGGTGAAGCCGCCCAGCGCACCGCCGAGTGCCTTGCCCAGGGTGCCGGTGAAGATGTCGATCTTGTCCATCACGCCGTGGAACTCGGCCGAGCCCCGGCCCGTATCGCCGAGGAAGCCGGTGCAATGGCATTCGTCGATGTGCACGAGGGCGTTGTATTTCTTCGCCAGCGCGGTGATCTCGTCCAGCGGCGCGATGAAACCGTCCATGGAGAAGGCGCCGTCGGTGGTGATGAGCTTGGTGCGTGCGCCGGCGGCGTCGGCCGCCTGGAGCTGCGCTTCGAGGTCGGCCATGTCGCAGTTGGCGTAGCGGAACCGCTTGGCCTTGCACAGTCGGATGCCGTCGATGATCGAGGCATGGTTGAGCGCGTCGGAGATGACCGCGTCTTCCTCGCCGAGTAGCGGCTCGAACAGGCCGCCGTTGGCGTCGAAGCAGGCGGCGTAGAGAATGGTGTCCTCGGTGCCGAAGAAGTCGGCGATCTTCTTTTCCAGTTCCTTGTGCAGGTCTTGCGTGCCGCAGATGAAGCGCACGCTGGCCATGCCGAAGCCGTGGGTGTCCAGCGCCTGCTTGGCCGCCGCGATCACCTCGGCGTGGTCGGCGAGGCCCAGGTAGTTGTTGGCGCAGAAGTTGAGCACCTTGCGCCCGCCGTCCAGTTCGATTTCGGCGGATTGCGGCGACACGATGATGCGTTCGCTCTTGAAAAGGCCTTGCTCGCGGATGGCGTCGAGTTCGGCGGCGAAACGGTCTTGGCCGGGGTAGGACATGATGGAGGCTTCCGGGACGTAGAAGACCTCCGATTGTGAGGCCTTTGCCCGGTGGATAAAACCTCGGTCAGTGAAGGCCGAAATCCACCCGGGTCGTCCGGCCGCCGTCGTCGATGCCTTCGGCGCCGGGTTTAGGCGCCAAGACGAACAGCCGCTTGTCGTCCGCCTTGCCCTGGAGCCATACCCTCACCGCATTGGCCCGTCGTTCCGCCAGGTGGCGCAAGGCGTCGGCGTCGACCGGCATGTTGGTTTCCATGAGCGTGCGCATCTCGTCGGGCGGCAGGGACTTGGCCAGTCCGATGAGGTTCTTCGGTTTGGGGAAAGAGGCGTGCCGATAAGCCCGTTTGAGGTATCGATCTTCGTCGTCGGGCGTGGTCTCGTCGTTCTCCTTGTCACCTTTTTCCTGCCGGATGAGGTCGTCGACCATCACGGCGCGCAGGCCGGGTTCGTCCTTGGCCGGGTCGACGCGGCCGACGATGTCCAGGCTGATCGACGGCTTGTCGGCGAGCACCTTGGCGATGTCCGCCAGCTTCGACTGCGCGCCGGCATCGAGCTCCGCCGATCCCGGGGCAAACTCCACGTAGCCGAGGTCTTCGCGCCCGCCGCCAGCCGAGGCCAGCAGACGGAACGGCGAGGTCACCGCCTTGACGATGAGGTTGCCGATGGCGCGCCAGACCAGGCCGCCGAGACTGAACTGAGGATCGTCGAGCGAACCCGAGACAGGGACGTTCACGTCGATGCGCCCCTGGCTGTCCTTCAGCAGGGCGACGGCGAGCTTCACCGGCAGATGGCTGATGCCAGGCCCTTCGATGCGGTCGCCGAAGGTCAGCTGGTCGATGAAGATGTGGTTGTTCGCGGTGAGCTTGCGCTGGTCGAGCAGGTAGTGCACGTCGACGTTGAGGCGTCCCTTGGTGATGGGATAGCCCGCGTACTTGCCGGAGTAGGGCGATAGGTTGGCGAGCTGGATGCCGTCGGCCTTGGCCGTGATGTCGAGGAAGGCCACGGGCGTGAGCGGATTGACGGTGCCGCGGATGTCGACCGGCGCGTTGTCGTCGAGCTGGCCCTGGAGCGTCAGCTCCGCCGGTGCGTGCCCTTCCGTGGTGCCGAATGCGCCGATCTTGCCGGTGAGCTTCGTCACATCGGCGGTGTAGTTGGGCTTGATGAAATTATCGGTGTAGTTGAGGCGGCCGCCGGTAAGCGAGATCTGGCCGATGTGGATGTCCGCCACGGGTTTGGCGGGCGTGGCGGGCTCGGACTCGGGTGTCGGCGTGGCCGGTGCGGGCGTGTCGCGGGCTTCGGTGACCGATACCGTACCGGGTGCTTCCGGGCTGGCGACGACGTCCTGCAGGTTGAGTCGGCCGGTCGTGTTGACGATCACGCGGGCGTAGAAATCGGCGAGCGCGAGCCCGCCGATGGACGCGCGCGGCGCGGCCTCGCCCATCTGCACCGTCAGGTCCGATGCACTGAGCGAACGCCAGCTGAGGAAGTCCGCTTCGGTCGCCTTGTCCAGCACCCGCACGCGGCCGAGGGTGGCCTGCCCGCGATAGGCGATGCGAGCCGCCGTGTTGCCGCGATCGGTGTAGCGAACCCGCCCCTCCATGCTCAACAGGCCGCTGGCCACGCGTACGTTCAACGGCACGGTCACGAGCGATTGAAGAGGGGCGATGTCGATGCGGCTGGCCTTTACGTCGAGGTCCGCGTCGAGGGGGCTCGGTGTCACCGGTCCGGTCACGGCGAACGTGCCCTTGCCCAGCGAGCCTTCCAGGTGCAGGGCGAGCGGTTTCTTCATGTCGTCGGAGAGGCCGTCGATGCCGAACGACTTCGCCTGCAGTACCACGGCGTTGCGCCTGTTCGGCGACGACGCATCGCGCAGGGTAAGGGTGCCGTCGTTCAGGGCGACGTGCGCGATGCTCCAGCGCCATGGCGTGGAAGGCGTGGCGGGCTTCGACGGGGGTGATCCCCTCGCCACGCGCGTGAGGTCGAACGAGCCGTCGGCGAGACGGCGCGGTTCGAGCGAGAGGCCGTCGAGGGTGAGGCTGTCGAGGCGAGCCTCGTTGCCCGCCAGATCGAGCAGCGCGATCGAGGTTTTCAACGACGACCACGCCACGGGGAGCGCCTCGTCGCGATGCGGCACCAGGCGAAAGTCCTCGAGCTTCGCCTGCGTTTTCGCGATGCGAAGGGCGAAAGCCCGGCTCCAGTCCACGGCTAATTCGCCATCGGCGTCGAGGGTACCCGAGGCCACGTCGGCGTCCAGGAGCGGCGGCGCCAGCGGCATCAGCGTGGCGAGCGCGATCCTGTCGAGCGATAGCCTGCCCGCGTAGCGGCCGGCGGCGGGGTCGAGCGTGCCCCTCGTCTTGAGACGGCCTCCGGCCATTCGCGCGGTGGCGTCCACGGTGGCGGCCCGGGCGGCCACCGTGGACAGGCCCCGTACGTTGCCGTCCAGTTC
Source organism: Luteibacter sp. CQ10 (assembly GCF_040900725.1). NCBI lineage: Bacteria > Pseudomonadati > Pseudomonadota > Gammaproteobacteria > Lysobacterales > Rhodanobacteraceae > Luteibacter > Luteibacter sp. CQ10. Next base: position 645,575 of record NZ_JAEUYM010000001.1, read on the forward strand.
GTCGAGCACGAGCCGGCTGGGCGCCGGGCCGGCGAGGTTCGCGTACTCGAACCGGGAGCGTTTCAGGGTCAGTGCGTCGATGCGCACGTCGGTGGGTTTGGCGTCGGCGTCGGAAGCGCCGGGCGTGCTCAGCGCATCGAGGTTGCTGCGGCCGTTCGGCAGGCTGGCGTAGCGCAGGTCGAGGCCGTCCAGGGCGACGATGCCCAGACGATAGCGCGAGGTCAGCGGTTCCAGCGCGGTCAGTTCCACGTCGCCGTGGCCGAGTCCCAGCAGCGGCCCGCCGTCTTTGCCGGCGACCTTCAGCCCGTCGACGACGAGCCGGCCGCTCAGGATCACGTGGGGTTGCGCATCGGCCATGGTGAAACGGATGTCCAGCCGTCCGGACAGCTTGCCGTCGGACATTCCGACCGGCAGTGGCGTGGGCACGAAGCCGACGTAGCGGGGCAGGTCGAGGTGGTCGAGCCGGAAACTCAGCAGAGACTCGCGGTCGTTGGCGAACGGCTTGGTCTGTCCTTCCACGCGTAACGGACTGCCGTCCACGTTCATCGCGAGCAGCGGCCGCACGTAGATGTCCGTCGCGCTGGGAAGGTTGGCGATGAAGGGGAGGCCCAGTTCGATATGGTCGAAGCGATGGCTGGCGTCCAGCACGCGATCGTCGACATCCACCTGTCCGCCGTGAACGGCGATGTTGGACAGCGCGAACCGGGCGGGTTCCGCATGGGCAGGGGCCGGAGACGAGGCGAGGCGTTCGAGGATGTCGCTGAAGTTGAAGCGTTGCGGCGCGCTGCGCCGTATACGGATGCGCGGTCCTTCGACATCGAGTGCATCCAGGACCGGCGCCACGCGGAAAAGCGACGACCAGGATGCGTTCGCGGTGATGCGGTCGACGTCGACGAACGGCGATGTGCCATCCGCTTCGCCGATGTGCAACGCCTCGACGGTGACCTTCAGGGTGAACGGATTCAGCGAAAGCCCGCCCACGGTCACCGGGCGTCCCAGCGCGGCGCTGGCGCGCGACTCGATCTGCGAGCGGAGCAAAGGCGGCGCGGCGAAGAAGCCGAGAAGCCCGAAGGCGATCGTCGCGACGACGAGGGCGAAGGCGATGCGCCGCGCGTGGCGCGAACGGTACACGGTCAGGGCGCGCTCGCGTCCCTCGTGCCAACGGATCCGGCCCTTCGTCTTGCGCGTTTCCATGCAGCACCCCTGGAACGAACGTGGCCCCCGGCGAAGTGTACGCCGGGGGCCACGATGGCGGCGATCCGTCAGACGGTCATCAGGTCCAGGAGCAGACCACCTTGCCGCACTGGCCGGCGTCCATCAGGTCGAAGCCCCTCTGGAAGTCGTCGATGGCGATCTGGTGGGTGAGCACCTTCTGAAGCGGGAAGCCGGTGAGCACCATCTGGGTCATCTTGTACCAGGTCTCGTACATCTTGCGGCCGTAGATGCCCTGCAGCGTGAGGCCCTTGAAGATCACCCTGTCCCAGTCGATGCCGGCACCGCGCGGCATGATGCCGAGCATGGCGATCTTGCCGCCGTGGTACATGCACTCGAGCATGTCGGCGAACGCGCGCGGATTGCCGCTCATTTCCAGGCCCACGTCGAAACCTTCGATGTGGAGGTCTTTCACCACATCCTTCAGCGACTGGTTGGCCACGTTCACCACGCGGGTGGCGCCCATGTCGGCAGCCAGCTTCAGGCGGTAGTCGTTGACGTCGGTGACTACCACGTTGCGCGCGCCCACGTGCTTGGCGATGCCCGCGGCGATGATGCCGATGGGGCCGGCACCGGTGATGAGCACGTCTTCGCCGATCAGGTCGAACTCGAGCGCGCAGTGCGCCGCGTTGCCGTAGGGATCGAAGAAGGCGGCCAGTTCCGAGGGAATTTGGTCGGGGATCGGCCACAGGTTGGAGGCCGGCATGGTCATGTATTCGGCAAAGGCGCCGTCACGGTTCACGCCGATGCCGAACGTATTGGGGCACAGGTGCTGGCGGCCGGCCCGGCAGTTGCGGCAGTGGCCGCACACGATGTGGCCCTCGGCCGACACGCGGTCGCCCACCTTGTAGCCGGTGACCCCCGGGCCGATCTCGGCGATGCGGCCGACGAATTCGTGGCCGATGACCAGGCCCGGCTTGATCGTGCGCTGGGACCACTCGTCCCACTTGTAGATGTGCAGGTCGGTGCCGCAGATCGCGGTCTTCTCGACCTTGATCAGCACCTCGTTGGGGCCGACGGTCGGCACCGGCACTTCTTCCATCCAGATACCCTGTTCGGGCTTGCGCTTGACCAGCGCCTTCATCGTCTGCTGCATGGTGGTTCAAGGTTCCGTGGGGAGCGTCCGCGGCGCGGACCAAACCGCCATTATAGGCCGGTGAGGGGTGGCGATCTTGTGCGACGCGCCATTGCCAGGTGCCGGGGCGGCCCTCTATGGTCCGCAAGGTTTTACGATACAAGGGATACCGAAGACGATGCGAATCCGCACGATGATGCTGGGCGCGGCCATGGCGCTGGCGCTGGAGGCCCGGGCCGACGAGGGCATGTGGCTGCCTTCGCAGTTGCCCGACATTGCGAAAAACCTCAAAGAAGCCGGCTTCCGCGGTGACGCCCGCGATCTCGCCGACCTGACCCGCGCACCTCTCAACGCCGTGGTGCGGGTGGGGGGCGGCACGGGCTCGTTCGTGTCGGCCGACGGCCTGCTGGTGACCAACCACCACGTGGCCTTCGGAGTGATCCAGTACAACTCGCGGCCCGACCGCGACCTGATCTCGAACGGTTATGTCGCCGCCGACCGGGCCGCGGAGCTGCCCGCCAACCCGGATTACCGCCTCCGCGTCACCGTGGGGTTCGACAAGGTCACCGATCGCATCCTGGCCGGCGCGAAGGGAAAGACCGGAAGGGCGTATTACGACGCCGTGGACGCCGCCAGCAAGGCGCTGGTGGCCGAGTGCGAGAAAGAGCCGGGCATCCGCTGCAGCGTGGCCAACATGTTCTACGGCCGTGACTTCTACCTGGTAAAGCAGCTCGAGCTTCGCGACCTGCGCCTCGTCTACGCCCCACCGCGCGCCATCGGCAACTACGGCGACGAGATCGACAACTTCGTTTGGCCGCGCCACGCAGGCGATTTCACCATCCTGCGTGCCTACGTCGGCCCCGACGGCAAGCCCGCGGACTATTCGCCCGACAACAAGCCCTACCATCCGCCGTCGCACCTGAAGCTGGCGACCGAAGGCGTGGCCGAAGGCGATTTCGTCATGCTGGCCGGGTATCCCGGCATCACCTATCGCCACCGCACGGCGACCGAGTTCGCCGACCAGATCCAGTGGCGCCTGCCGACCTCGGTGGCCGTGCTGACCGGCCTCCAGGACGTGATCGAGGCGGAAGGAAAGACCGACAAGGACGCGGGCATCCGTTACGCCTCGCAGTTGCAATCGCTCAAGAACGGCATCAAGCGATTCAGCGGCGAACTCCAGGGCCTGGAGCGCAGCGATGCGGTGACCGTCCGTCGCGACGACGAGGCGGCCATGCTCGCGTGGCTGGCGACGCGCCCCGAGGCGAAGACGCTCAAGCCCGACATCGACGCGGCCATGGCGTTGATCGAGCAGGGCAAGGACGTGCGCGACCGCGACCTTCTCGTCGGGCTGCTTTCCACGCAGACGCAGTTGATGCGCGGCGCCCTCGCGCTGGACCGCCTCTCGATCGAACGGCCCAAGGCCGATGCCGAACGTGAATCGGGCTACCAGAAACGCGACGAGGAACTGATCAAGAGCCAGTTGAAGCAGATCCAGCGTCGCTACGATCCCAAGGTGGAGAAGGCGCTGGTGACCTCGCTCGTCGCCCGCTACCAGGCGCTTCCCGCCGCCCAGCACCTGCCCGAGATGGACACGGTGTTCGGGCGCACGGCCGCGGAGCTGGCGCAGGCACTCGATCGCATCTATGGCGCCACCAAGCTCAGCGACGAAGCCGAGCGCCTGCGCCTGTTCGACGCCACGCCCAGTGAGGTGGAGAAGAACGGCGACGCCTTGCTCGTCGCCGCGCGCACCCTGCGCCCGGCCCTGCTGCGCATGGAAGACCAGCGCAAGGCGCGCGAAGGCGACCTGCTTCGCCTGCGCCCCGCCTACATGCAGGCCTTGATCGCCTACCGCGAAAAGCAGGGCAGGGCGGTGTATCCCGACGCCAATTCCACCTTGCGCGTGAGCTACGGCAAGGTCACCCCCCTCGTCGCCCGCGATGCGGTCGCCTACGCACCGGTGACCACGGTGAAGGGTATCGTCGAGAAGAACACCGGCAAGGTGCCTTTCGATGCGCCCAAGCCCTTGCTCGACGCGATCCGCAAGGGGGATTTCGCCGGCTACGCCGATCCGGCCACGGGCGAGATGCCGGTGGATTTCCTCAGCAACCTCGATACCACTGGTGGCAATTCGGGTTCCCCCGTGCTTAACGCGAAGGGCGAGCTGGTCGGCCTCAACTTCGACAGCAACTGGGAAGCCGTGAGCGCAAGCTGGATGTACGACCCGCGCTACAAGCGCGCGATCCACGTCGACATGCGTTACATGCGTTGGCTGATGGACAAGGTCTATCCCTCGCCGTCCCTCCTGAAGGAACTCGGCGTCCCGGCACGCTGAGGACAGGCATGACCTCCGGCACATAGCCGTCGGAGGTCATGTGTCGGATTGTTATATTGTAACGAAAGTGGGGCGTCGTCCCGCCGTTCGATCCAAGGAGCATCCATGCGCCGTCTCGCCCTCGCCACCGCCCTCGTGGCGGGCCTCGTTCCCGTCGTCCATGCCGTGGAAGGCATGTGGCAGCCGGCTCAGCTGCCAAAGATCGCCGCCGCGCTGCGGCAGCACGGCCTCAAGCTCGATCCGGCCACCCTCACCGACCTGACGGCGTATCCGATGGGCGCCATCGTCAGCCTCGGCGGATGCACGGCATCGTTCGTCTCGCCCGACGGCCTGGTGGTCACCAACCACCACTGCGGTTACGGCGCCCTGCAATACAACTCGACGAAGGAAAAGAACCTCATCGAGCAGGGCTTCCTGGCGAAGACACCGGCCGAGGAGTTGCCGGGCTCGCCCGACATGCGCGTGTTCGTCACCGAGGAGATCCGCGACGTCACCGGTGAGGTGACCGCGAAGGTCACGCCGACGATGACCGGGAAGCAGCGCTTCGACGCCATCGACCGGGCGGAGAAAGAGTTGGTCAAGGGTTGCGAAACCGACGGTTACCGCTGCGACGTCTACGTCTTCCACGGCGGATACAGCTACCAGCTGATCAAGCAGCTGGAAATCAAGGACGTGAGGCTGGTCTACGCGCCGCCCGAGTCGATCGGCAAGTTCGGCGGCGACATCGACAACTGGATGTGGCCGCGCCATACCGGCGATTTCAGTTACCTGCGCGCGTACGTCTCGAAGGACGGCAAATCGGCCACGTATTCCAAGGACAACGTGCCGTATCACCCCAGGCACGTCATCAAGCTCAATCCGCAAGGCGTGAACGAAGGCGATTACGTGATGGTGGTCGGTTACCCCGGCCGTACCAATCGATATCGCCTGGCGCAGGAAGTGCAGGCCGCGATCGATTGGACATACCCCACGCAGATCGGGTTGTACAAGGAACAGCTCGCGATCATCGACGAGAACGGCAAGGCCAATCCCGACGTCACGGTGAAGTACGCCAATCTCGTCGCGGGCCTCAATAATTACCTGAAGAACTTCGGTGGCCAGCTGGAAGGGCTGCGCCGAGCCGATGCGGTGGCCGTCAAGCGCAAGCAGGAGGCCGATCTCGATGCCTGGCTGAGGAAGCAGGGCGGCGCCGATAACCAGGCGCTGGCGAAAGACATCGCCGAACTCAAGGCCAAGCTCTCGGCCTACCAGTCCACGCGCGCCCGCGATGCGTACCTGGCCCTTGTCGCGCGTACGCAGCTGTTCTCCACGGGCGTCAGGCTGGCGCGTCTCGCACATGAACGCACGAAGCCGGACATGGAGCGTGACGCGGGGTATCAGCAGCGTGACGAAGTGCGCATCGAAGGCGCGCTCAAGCAGATGGATCGCCGCTACGACGCGAGAACCGACCAGGCCTTGTTGTCCAGTGCGCTGGTGCACTATGTGTCATTGCCGCAGGCACAGCGTTTGCCGGCCCTCGATGCCTGGCTGGCCGGCGCGGCCGACCCGTCCGCCATCTCGGCGAAGGTGGCGGCGCTCTACAAGGGTAGCCACCTTGGCGAAAGCGAACGGCGCCTGAAATGGTTCAAGGCCGACGACAAGGCGATCGCGGCCAGCGACGACAGCATGTTGAAGCTCGCCACGGCCGTGTTGCCCGATTTGAAGAAGATCGAGGACGAAGGCGATGCGCGCGATGGCGAACTCGCCCGCCTTCGTCCGCGATACATGCAGGCCATCATCGCCTGGAAGGAATCGCAGGGCCTGCCGGTCTATCCGGACGCCAACAGCTCGTTGCGCGTCACCTTCGGCAACGTGCAGGGGGTTGCGCCGCGCGACGGCGTGAGCTACGCGCCCTTCACCACGGTACGGGGCATCGTCGAAAAGAACACCGGCGAGGAGCCCTTCAACGCGCCGAAGGCCGAAATCGACGCCATCAAGGCCAAGGCGTTCGATGGGTACGCGTCGGACAAGCTGGGTACGCTGCCGGTCGACTTCCTTGCCGACCTCGACATCACCGGCGGCAATTCCGGTTCGCCGTCGCTCGATGCCGAGGGTCGCCTGGTGGGCCTTGCCTTCGACGGCAACTGGGAGTCGGTCAGCGGCGACTGGTTGTTCAATCCCCAGCTCAATCGCTCGATCCAGGTCGACGTCCGTTACATGTTGTGGGTGATGCACCACCTCGACCACGCCGACAACCTGCTTAAGGAGATGGGCGTGCCGGCGAAGTAGCCGCGTTCGCGGGGCGGTTATCCACAAGGGATGTGGATACCGCCTGCATAAGCGTGTGGATAAGTCCCGCTTGCGCTTGTGGGACAGGACGTTGCCTTACGCTGATCGTTGCGTGACCAGAGCGCCGTAAGCAGCCTCGTCCGTGCTTCGGCGCACGGCCAGGCGGACGCATGGGTTAACCTTGCGTCCGCCTGTCGATTCCTTCCCGCGATGTCCGAAGACCACCGTCCCCTCGCCATCTTCCTGATGGGGCCCACCGCCTCGGGCAAAACCGCGCTCGCGTGTTCGCTGGCCGATCGGTTTCCGGTGAAACTGATCAGCGTCGATTCCGCGCTGGTCTACCGGGGGCTCGACATCGGCTCGGCCAAGCCCGATGCCGCCACGCTCGCGCGCTATCCGCACGAGCTGATCGACATCCGCGATCCGTCCCAGCCGTATTCCGCGGCCGAATTCGTGGGAGACGCCCGCGAAGCGATGGATCGCGTGGCGGAATCCGGCAAGGTGCCTTTGCTGGTGGGCGGCACCGGGCTCTATTTCCGTGCCCTGCAGCGAGGTCTTTCCGAATTGCCGGAAGCCGATCCGGCCGTTCGCGAGCGCATCGCCGCCGAAGGCGCCCAGCTGGGTTGGGCCGCGTTACACGCGCGCATGGCCGCCGTCGATCCGGCGGCGGGCGAACGCATCCGGCCGGGCGACGCCCAGCGCATCCAGCGGGCGCTGGAGGTCTTCGAACTCACCGGCCGGCCGATCAGCGAGCTTCAGCGCCAGCCACGACAGCCTTTCCCGTGGCGTGTGCTCAAGCTGGCGCTGCTGCCGGACGATCGCGCGCGACTCCACGAACGCATCGCGCGACGCTTCGAACAGATGATCGCGGAGGGGTTCCTGGACGAAGTGCGTGCCCTGCGCGCGCGCGGCGACCTGCGCGCGGACCTTCCCGCCATCCGCGCGGTGGGCTACCGTCAGGCCTGGGAGTTCCTCGGCGGGGAGGGAGACGCCACGAACTTCCGCGACCGTGGTATCTATGCCACCCGGCAACTCGCCAAGCGCCAGGTCACCTGGTTGCGCAGCGAGCTGGATGCGCGCACGTTCGATCCCGATCGGTGCGATCCGTTGCCGGAAGCGTCCATGGCACTGGAGCTGTTCCTCGGAATGCCGAAGACGTCACGTCAAAAGCTTCCAGGCGGCATTTAAATGCAGTTAAGATTCAAGACACTTGGGCCGGGGCGTCGCAAGGCGTTTTTTTACCCGGACCCGTACGATAGGCGTAGGGGAGAAGAAGAATGTCCAAAGGGCAATCGTTGCAGGATCCGTTTCTGAATGCGCTTCGTCGCGAGCGCGTGCCGGTCGCCATCTATCTGGTGAACGGCATCAAGCTGCAGGGCACGATCGAGTCGTTCGATCAGTTCGTGGTGCTTCTGCGCAATCAGGTCAGCCAGATGGTCTACAAGCACGCCATTTCCACGGTGGTGCCGAGCCGCAACGTGCGGGTAGGCGGCCATGAGAACCATGGGGAAGGTGGAGCGGGCGACGCCGAGGGTTGAGGGGCCCGCGGTCGGCACCCATATGAAGGGGCGGGTGCGCGTACCATGTACGCGCACCCTTCTCCCTTTCCGAGGTCATCCCCCTAAGTGTTCGACAGGCAAAAGAAAGGCGACCGGGCCGTCCTGGTGTTGCCGCATTCACGCGGCGAGGGCGACGCGATTCGCCGTGGCGAGGAGTTCGCCGAGCTGGTGAGTTCGGCGGGCGCCGAGATTCTCGCGAGTATCCCCGCGCGCGTCGAAACCCCCAATCCTCGTTTCTACATCGGTAGCGGCAAGGCCGACGAGGTGGCCGAGGCCGTGCGCGCCCTCGAGGCCGACCTCGTCCTCGTCGATCACGAGCTCACCCCGGTGCAGGAGCGAAACCTCGAAAAGCACCTGAAGACCCGCGTGGTCGACCGTGCCGGGCTTATCCTGGACATCTTCGCCCAGCGCGCCCGGTCGCACGAAGGCAAGCTCGAGGTCGAACTGGCCCAGTTGAAGCACGTGGCCACCCGGCTGGTGCGCGGCTGGACCCACCTGGACGCCCAGCGCGGCGGTGCCATCGGCAACCGCGGCCCCGGCGAAACCCAGTTGGAAACCGACCGCCGCCTGCTTGCCGAGCGGGTGAAGATGCTCACCAAACGCCTTGAAAAGGTTCAGGTCCAGCGCGACCAGCAGCGTCGTGCGCGACTGCGCAACACGGTGCCCCGCGTGGCCCTCGTGGGTTACACCAACGCGGGCAAGTCCACGTTGTTCAACGCCCTGACCACGGGCGGCGTCTACGCCGCCGACCAGCTCTTCGCCACCCTCGATCCCACGGTGCGCAAGATCGACGGCCTGTCCTGCGGCCCCGCGGTGATCGCCGATACCGTCGGCTTCATCCGCGAACTGCCGCACGACCTCGTCGCCGCCTTCCGCGCCACCCTGGCCGAGGCCCGCGACGCCGACCTGCTCATCCACGTGAGCGACGCCGTCGACGAGGAGCGGGAGCTGTTGCGCCGTGTGGTGAACGAGGTGCTCGAGGAAATCGGCGCGGGTGACGTGCCGCAACTGTCGGTCATGAACAAGATCGATCTCGCCGACGACATCGAGCCGAGGGTGGACCGTGGCGACGATGGCAAGCCGACCCGGGTCTGGCTGTCGGCCCGTTCCGGCGCCGGCCTGGACGGCTTGCGCGAAGTCCTCGGCGAGTTGCTCGGCGGAGAGCGCATACGGGCCGGTATTGAGCTTCCTCTCACGGCCGGGCGGCTGCATGCCCGCCTGAAGGCGGCAGGCGCGATCGCCGGCGAAGCCATCGACGAGCATGGCTGGCGCCTCGACATCGATGCCCCGCGGTCCGTTCTGGCGCCGTTGCTGGGCGACGACGTGCATGCTCGCCCTTTACGCGATCTGATCGAACCGCCCCAGGCCGAGTTCTGATCCCCGCACCTGTCTGGTAGAATTTGCGGTGTTTGCGTGCCGATCCGGCGCGGCGCCGGGTCGGCACACGCCCCGCCGTTCGCTGCCGCCGTGCCCGGTCCATCTCACGGCTTGTCAGCCGCCCACCCTCCGGTCCCCGAAGGAGACTGCCGCCCATGGCTTGGAACGAACCCGGTAACGGCCAGAAGGATCCCTGGAACCGCAACCGGCCAGGCGGGCGCAAGCCCGACCTCGACGGCGCGATCAAGAACCTCAAGGCCCGCTTCGGCCGCTTCGGCGCCGGCAGCGGTGGCATCCTGGCCATCGTGGGCGTGTTCGTCCTGGCCTGGCTGCTGGTCTCCAGCTACACGGTGATCGATGCCCGCCAGGTCGGCGTGGTGCTCCGCTTCGGCCAGTTCTCGCGCATCCTGCCGCCGGGCTTCCACCTGAAGGCGCCCAGCCCGATCGAGTCGGTCACCAAGGTGGAGACCACCCAGGTCCGTTCCATTTCCGACAACGTCTCGATGCTCACCCGCGACGAGAACATCATCACGATCGACTTCAACGTGCAGTACCAGGTCTCCGACGCCCGGAAATTCCTGTACTCCAACGCCGATGTCGAGAACGGCACCATCCCCAACGCCGCCGAAGCCGCCGTGCGCTCGGTGGTGGGCGCCAACGCGATGGACAACATCCTCACCACGCCGGGCACCGATACGCCCGCGCCCGACCAGGCGCCGGTCGCCGGCGTGGCGCCGCAGGCGAAGGAAACCCTCCAGCAGCAGACCCGCGACATCCTCCAGGCCACGCTCGACAAGTACGACGCGGGCGTCACGGTCACCGGCGTCAGCTTCCAGAACGTGGCCCCGCCCAAGGAAGTCAAAGACGCCTTCGACGACGTCAACGCGGCCCGCGAAGACAAGCAGAGCGAAGAGAACAAGGCCCGCGCCTACGAGAGCCAGGTGGTGCCGGTGGCCCGCGGTGAAGCCGCCCGCATCGCCGCCGAGGCCGAGGCCTATCGCGTCGAACGCATCGCGCGCGCCAACGGCGACGTCGAGCGCTTCAATCTGCTGTTGAAGGAATACCATGCGGCGCCCGACGTCACGCGCCGCCGCCTGTGGCTGGAAACCGTGGAAGAAGTGATGGCCGGCAATCCGAAGATCATCGACGGCAGCGGCGGCAAGAACATCATCCAGTTGCCCGTGGAGGGTGGTCCCAACGCCACCGTGCGCAGCGTGCCCGGCGTGGGTACCGTCGTGCAGTCCGCCACCACCGAGCCGGCCACGCAGGGGAATGCCCAGTGAAGATCCTTTCCGGCCTCATCGTCGTCGCCGTGGTGCTGCTCGCCTTCAACAGCGCCTTCATGGTGAAGGAGGGCGAAAACGCGCTGCTCCTGCAGTTCGGTCGCATCGTGCGCGCCGACTACACCCCCGGACTGCACTTCAAGATTCCCGTGGTGCAGCAGGTGATGCGCTTCGACAACCGCATCCTCGGCCTGGACGCCCAGCCCGAGCGCTATTTCACGCTCGAGAAGAAGAGCGTCAACGTCGATTTCTACGTGAAGTGGCGCATCGCGGACAACGCCTCGTATTACCGCGCCACCTCGGGTGAACAGACCCAGGCCATCCAGCGCCTCACGCCCATCGTGAAGGATGCGCTGCGCTACGAGTTCAACGCCCGCCCGCTCGAAGACCTGATCGCCGGCGGCCGCAAGGACATCACCGAGCGCGTGCGCCAGCAGACCGATGCCGTGGCACGCAAGAACCTCGGCATCGCGGTGGTCGACGTGCGCATCAAGCGCATCGATCTCCCCGACGAAGTGAGCGGCTCGGTGTACAAGCGCATGCGCGCCGAGCGACTGCAGCTGGCCAACGAACTGCGCTACACGGGGCAGGAGAGCGCCGAAACCATCCGTGCCGACGCCGACCGCCAGAAGATGGTGCTGCTGGCCGATGCCAACCGCGACGCCACCAAGGTCAAGGGTGACGGCGACGCACAGGCTGCCGCCATCTACGCGCAGGCGTACAGCCAGGATCCCGAATTCTTCGCCTTCTACCGGAGCCTCGCCGCGTACCGCAAAGCCTTCGCCGACGGCAAGGGCGTGCTCGTGCTGAAGCCCGATTCCGAATTCCTGCGCTACCTCAACGACGGCCCCGGCCGTTCGCGCTGAACCATCTCCACATCGTCAGAGAGAGCAACATCATCATGGGCAAGTCAGTAGTCATCCTCGGCGCGCAATGGGGCGACGAAGGCAAGGGCAAGATCGTCGATCTGCTCACCGAGCGGGTCGGCGCCGTCGCGCGCTTCCAGGGCGGCCACAACGCGGGCCATACGCTGGTGATCAAGGGCAAGAAGACCGTCCTGCACCTCATCCCCTCGGGCATCCTGCGCGACGACGCGCTCTGCCTGATCGGCAACGGCGTGGTGCTCTCGCCGGCCGCGCTGATGAGCGAGATCGCCGAGCTCGAAGCGCAGAACGTCGACGTGCGCGCGCGGCTGAAGATCTCGCCGGCCACGCCGCTGATCATGCCGTACCACATTGCCGTCGATAAGGCGCGCGAAGTCGCCTCCGGCGCCAAGGCCATCGGCACCACCGGTCGCGGCATCGGCCCGGCCTACGAAGACAAGGTGGCCCGCCGCTCGATCCGCGTGGCCGACCTCATGTACCCGCACGAGCTGCCCGAGAAGGTGAAGGCCGCCGTCGATTACCACAACTTCGTGCTCACCGAGTGGCTCAAGGCCGAGCCGGTCGACTACCAGACCGTGCTCGACGAAGCGCTCACCTGGGGCGAGTACCTCAAGCCCATGGTCGACGACGTCGCCACCATCCTGCACGACGTGCGCCGCGAGGGCGGCAACATCCTGTTCGAAGGTGCGCAGGGCGCGCTGCTCGACATCGACCACGGCACCTATCCGTACGTCACCTCGTCCAACACCACGGTCGGCGGCGCGCTCGCCGGCACCGGCGTGGGCGCCCGCGACATCGACTACGTGCTGGGCATCTGCAAGGCCTACGCCACGCGCGTCGGCGGCGGTCCGTTCCCGACCGAGCTCAACGACGAGATGGGCGAACTGCTGCGCAAGAAGGGCAACGAGTTCGGTGCCAGCACGGGCCGTCCGCGCCGCTGCGGTTGGATCGACCTCGTGGCGCTCAAGCGTGCCGTGCAGATCAACGGCATCGACGGCCTGGCGATCACCAAGCTCGACGTGCTCGACGGCCTGGAAAGCATCAAGGTCTGCATCGCTTACGAATACCGCGGCAAGCGTCGTGAACTGGCGCCGCTGGATGCCGACGGCTGGGCCGAGTGCAAGCCGGTGTACCTGGAATTCCCGGGCTGGGAAGAATCCACCGCGGGCATCCGCGATTGGAACAAGCTGCCGCCGGCTGCGCGCGCCTACCTGCGTGCCGTCGAGGAGCTGTCGGGCTGCAAGCTGGCGCTCGTCGCCACCGGTGCGGATCGCGAAGACACCATCGTGCTGGACGATCCGTTCGGTAACGATAACGGCTGCTGATCGGTCGATCGGTGTTACGAAAAACGCCAGCCCTGGGGCTGGCGTTTTTTTGTGCGTAGGCAAGCTGTCGCTCGCTCGAGCACAAGGCGCTGGGTTCCTGCGTACGCAGGAACGACGTGAGGTTTTCTTGCGCGTGGCAGTGAATCTCGTAGCTCGTCGTTCCTGCGCACGCAGGAACCCAGCGCCTTGCGAACGGTTATCGCGACAACGCAGCTACGGCTCTCAGATCGCCCGCGCCAGCGTCTCGGCCAAACCGATATACGTGGCAGGCGTCAGCTCGGCCAACGCCTTCTTCGCATCGGCCGGCAGATCGAGCCCATCGATGAAGGTCCGCATCGAATCCTTCGTGATGCCCTGGCCGCGCGTCAGCGCCTTCAACTGCTCGTAGGGCTCCGGCAGGCCGAAGCGGCGCATCACCGTCTGCACGGCCTCGGCCAGCACTTCCCAGCTGGCATCCAGATCGGCGGCGACGCGTTCGGCATTGACGTTGAGCTTGCCCAGGCCCTTCATCAGCGACTCGAACGCCACCAGCGAATGACCGAATGCGGTGCCCAGCGCGCGCAGCACGGTGGAGTCGGTGAGGTCGCGCTGCCAGCGGCTGATCGGCAGCTTCTCGGCGAAGTGGCCGAGCAGGGCGTTGGCCAGGCCGAAATTACCTTCGGCGTTTTCGAAGTCGATCGGATTGACCTTGTGCGGCATGGTCGAGGAGCCGACTTCGCCCGCCTTCAGCGCCTGGCGGAAGTAGCCCAGCGAGATGTAGCCCCATACGTCGCGGGCGAGATCGATGAGGATGATGTTGATCCGGCGCAGCACGTCGGCGAACTCGGCGATGCCGTCGTGCGGTTCGATCTGCGTGGTGTACGGGTTGAAGACCAGGCCGAGGCCGTCGACGAAACCCGAAGCCAGGGCGGGCCACTCGACGTCGGGGTAGGAAATGACGTGTGCGTTGTAGTTGCCCACGGCGCCGTTGATCTTGCCCGGGATCTCGATGGCGACGAGCTGGCGGCGCTGGCGCTCCAGGCGGGCGACGACGTTGGCGATTTCCTTGCCCATGGTGCTGGGGGAGGCGGTCTGGCCGTGCGTGCGCGAGAGCAGCGACAGGCCGGCATGGTCGTGCGCGAGGGCGCGCAGCTTGCCGATGATCTGGTCGAGGGCGGGCAGCAGCACCGATTCGCGCGCATCGCGCAGCATCAGTGAATAGGCGAGGTTGTTGATGTCTTCGCTGGTGCAGGCGAAGTGCACGAATTCCTTGGCCTGGGCGAGGGCGGGATCGTTGCCGATCTTTTCCTTGATGAAGTATTCCACCGCCTTCACGTCGTGGTTGGTGGTGGCTTCGATGGCCTTGATGCGTTCGCCGTCGTCTTCGGAGAAGTCGTTCGCGATGGCTTCCAGGCGGGCCACGGCGTCGGCCGGGAAGGCCGGCAGTTCGACGATGCCCGGGTGCTTCGCCAGGGCGAGCAGCCAGTGGATCTCCACGTGCACGCGGCGATGCATGAGGCCGAACTCGCTGAAGATGGGACGCAGCGAGGCCGCCTTGGCGGCGTAGCGGCCGTCCAGCGGCGAAAGGGCGGTCAGCGTGGCGTGGGACATGGGGCTTCCTGAAGGCGGATGGGGCAGCCGCGCATTATAAGTCATGGGGCCGTGGGGCGTTTTGGCCCGGGACGGCGTCATTCGCCGATGCGATCGGCTCCCACCCCTCCGGTAGGAAAGGCGCCGACGCGATCGGACCCCTTTCCTTAGAAAAACGGCTACCGGAGGGGTGGGAGCCGATCGCATCGGCGAAAGCCGTCTTGTCCCGGTCCACCTGTAAAACGGCACACCCAGGCACTACCTTACGGACGTCCCCTCCCGGAGTTCCCGCATGAGCAAGTTCCGAACCGAACGTGACAGCATGGGCGAGTTGAAGGTGCCCGCCAAAGCCCTCTACGGCGCCCAGACCCAGCGGGCGGTGGAGAACTTCCCGGTGTCGGGGCTCACCATGCCGCGCGAGTTCATCCGCGCCCTGGGCCTGGTCAAGCTGGCCGCCGCCGAGGCCAACGTCAAGCTCGGGCACCTGGACAAGGGCGCCGCCAAGGCGATCCGCGCGGCGGCCGAGAAGGTCATCGCGGGCGAGGTCGACGAGCATTTCCCCATCGACGTGTTCCAGACCGGTTCGGGCACCAGTTCCAACATGAACGCCAACGAGGTGATCGCCCACCTCGCCGCGGCGGCGGGCACCCAGGTACACCCGAACGATCACGTCAACGCGGGGCAGAGTTCCAACGACGTGATTCCCACCGCCATCCTGGTCAGCGCCACGCTGGCCACGAGCGAGAAACTCTTCCCCGCACTGAAGCACTTGCGCAAGACCATCGACGTTCGTGCGAAAGAACTGAAGAAGGTCGTCAAGACCGGGCGCACCCACCTGATGGACGCCATGCCGATCACCTTCGGGCAGGAGCTGTCGGGCTGGTCGGCGCAGATCCGCGACGCCGAGGAACGCATCGGCGATACCCTCAAACGCACCCGCCGGCTGCCGCAAGGCGGCAGCGCCGTGGGTACGGGCATCAACGCCGATCCGAAGTTCGGCCCGGCCGTGGCCGTCGAGCTGGGCAAGCTCACGGGCGTGAAGTTCGAGTCGTCCGATAATTACTTCTCCGGCATGGCCGCGCAGGATGCGCCCGTGGAGCTGTCCGGCCAGTTGCGCGCGCTGGCGGTGGCGGTCATGAAGATCGCCAACGACCTGCGCTGGATGAATTCCGGTCCGCTGGCGGGCCTGGGCGAGATCGAACTGCCGGCCTTGCAGCCGGGCTCGTCGATCATGCCGGGCAAGGTGAACCCGGTGATCCCCGAGGCCGCCGCGATGGTGGCCGCGCAGGTCATCGGCAACGACGCGACCATCGCGGTGGCCGGCCAGTCGGGCAATTTCCAGCTCAACGTCATGCTGCCGGTGATCGCCTACAACCTGCTGCAGTCCATCGAGATCCTCGCCAACGTGACGGTGCTCCTGGCCGACAAGGCCATCGCGGGCTTCAAGGTGAACGAGGAGCGCGTGCGCGAAGCGCTCGACAAGAACCCCATCCTGGTCACGGCGCTCAATCCGGTGATCGGCTACGAGAAGGGCGCGGCCACGGCCAAGCAGGCGTACAAGGAAAAACGTCCCATCCTCGACGTGGCACTGGAAACCACCGGGCTGTCCAAGGCCGAGCTGGCGAAGCTGCTGGACCCCGCCGCGTTGACCAAGGGAGGTATCCACGGTGGCGGTGGATCGGGCGGCTGAGACCCTGGTTACGGAGACCGCCCGGTAGGCGCCGATTCATCGGCGAAAGCCGACGGAGCGCAGGCGCCGGAGGCCCCATCGCCGATGAATCGGCTCCTACCAAGCAGGGCGGTGGTACCCTTGGCCGTTTCCCGACCCGCTGAAACCCCATGCGCATCGCCCTAGGCGTCGAATACGACGGCACCGACTTCCTCGGCTGGCAACGGCTCAGTCACGGAAAGACGGTGCAGGGCGCGCTCGAGGACGCCCTGGCGGTGGTCGCCGCCCAACCCGTCGAAGTGACCGCCGCCGGCCGTACCGATGCCGGCGTGCACGGCCGCTGCCAGGTGGTGCATTTCGACACCGAGGTGGTGCGCGACATGCGCGGCTGGGTGCTCGGGGCGTGCTCCAACCTGCCGCGCAGCATGGCCGTCACCTGGGCGCAGCCGGTGGCCGACGATTTCCATGCGCGCTTCTCGGCACGCGCGCGTCGCTATCGATACCGCTTGCTGCCGCGCTACGTGCGACCCGCGCTCGACGCGCGTTTCGTCGCCTGGGAGCGCAAGCCGCTGGATGCCGCGCGCATGCACGAGGCCGCGCAGGCGCTGATCGGCGAGAACGACTTCTCCGCCTTCCGCGCCGTGTCGTGCCAGGCCGCGCACGCGCGGCGCAACGTGCGCTCCATTCGCGTGTTCCGGGACGACATCCACGTCGTGGTCGAGATCGAGGCCAACGCGTTCCTGCACCACATGGTGCGCAACATCGTCGGTTCGCTCATCCCCATCGGCCGTGGCGAACAGCCGGTCGAATGGATGGCCGAACTGCTCGCCGGCCGCGACCGCGACGTGGCCGGTGCCACCGCGCCGGCGGAAGGCCTGACCTTCCTCGGCCCCCTCTACGAAGCCCATTGGGGCCTGCCACAGGACGTGACGCTATGACCCGGATCAAATGCTGCGGGCTCACCCGCATCGACGACGTGCAACTCGCCGCGCGCCTCGGCGCCGACGCCGTCGGTTTCGTGATGACGCGCCGGAGCAAACGCTTCGTCGATCCCGCCGCCGCGGCCGCGCTGCGCGACACCGTGCCGCCCTTCGTCACCACCGTGGCGCTGGTGATGGACGATACGCCCGAGTATGTCGCCGACGTCGTTCGCGTGCTGCGCCCGGACATGCTCCAGTTCCACGGTGCGGAGACCGACGAGGCCTGCGCCGCCTTCGGCGTGCGCTATCTCAAGGCCATCGCGATGGGCGAGGGCGAGGCGGCGCTGACGCGCCTGCGCGCGTATCCCCGTGCCGCCGGCCTCCTGCTCGACGGCCACGGCCTTGGCGAATTGGGCGGTAGCGGCAAGCGTTTCGACTGGTCGACGATGCCCCGGGACATCGCGCAACCCCTCGTCCTCGCCGGTGGACTCACCGCCGACAACGTCGGCGAGGCCATTCGCGTCGCCCGTCCCTGGGGCGTGGACGTCTCCAGCGGCATCGAATCGTCGCCGGGCGTCAAGGATGGGGATAAGATGGAACGCTTCATATCCGCCGTGCGCGCCGTCCCCAGCGCCTGACACGGCCATCGAGAAGGTAGACCAAGGCAATGACCGAGATCGCGGACTTTCACGCCTATCCCGACGCCCACGGGCGCTTCGGCGACTTCGGCGGCATCTACGTGGCCGAGACGCTCATGGAGCCGCTCGCCGAACTCACCGCCGCCTACGAGAAGCTGCGCGTCGATCCGGCCTTCATCGCCGAACTGGATCGCGACCTCAAGCATTACGTGGGCCGCCCCAGCCCGATCTACCACGCCGAACGCCTGTCGAAGCACGTGGGCGGCGCGCGCATCGTGCTCAAGCGCGAAGACCTCAACCACACCGGCGCGCACAAGATCAACAACACCGTGGGTCAGGCGTTGGTCGCCCGGCACATGGGCAAGACGCGCATCA
Organism: Luteibacter sp. CQ10; assembly: GCF_040900725.1. Lineage (NCBI taxonomy): Bacteria > Pseudomonadati > Pseudomonadota > Gammaproteobacteria > Lysobacterales > Rhodanobacteraceae > Luteibacter > Luteibacter sp. CQ10. The sequence continues at coordinate 664,061 of NZ_JAEUYM010000001.1, forward strand.
TCGCCGAGACCGGCGCGGGTCAGCACGGCGTGGCCAGCGCCACCGTCGCCGCGCGGCTGGGCCTGAAGTGCGTGGTCTACATGGGTGCCGTCGACATCGAGCGGCAGAAGATCAACGTCTACCGCATGCGCATGCTCGGCGCCGAGGTGGTGCCCGTCACCTCCGGTTCGAAGACGCTGAAGGATGCGCTCAACGAAGCGATGCGCGACTGGGTCACCAACGTCGCCGACACCTTCTACATCATCGGCACCGTGGCCGGCCCGCATCCGTATCCGCAGATGGTGCGCGACTTCAACGCCATCGCCGGCCGCGAGGCCCGTGCGCAGATGCTCGAGGAGTACGGCCGTCTTCCCGACGTCATCACGGCCTGCGTCGGCGGTGGTTCCAACGCCATCGGGCTGTTCCACGCCTTCCTCAACGATCGCGACGTGCGCATCGTGGGTGCCGAAGCCGCCGGCGACGGCATCGACACCGGCCGGCACGCCGCCTCGCTCGCCGCGGGCAAGCCGGGCGTGCTGCACGGTAACCGCACGTACGTGCTGTCCGACGCCAACGGCCAGATCATGGAAACCCATTCGGTATCGGCCGGACTGGATTACCCCGGCGTCGGTCCCGAGCATGCCTTCCTGAAGGATGCCGGTCGCGCCGAATACGTCGGTGTTACCGACGACGAGGCCCTGGAGGCGTTCCATCTCCTGGCCCGTACCGAGGGCATTCTCCCCGCGCTCGAATCCAGCCACGCGATCGCCCAGGCGATCAAGCTGGCGCGCGAACTGCCCCAGGACGGCATCGTTCTCGCCAACCTTTCCGGGCGTGGCGACAAGGACGTGCACACCATTGCCGCGCGCGAAGGAATCGAACTCTGATGAGCCGCATCGACCGCCGCTTCGCGGCGCTGAAGTCCGCCGGCCGCACCGGCCTCATTCCCTTCGTGACCGCGGGCGATCCCTCGCCCGACCACGTGGTGCCGCTCATGCACGCGCTGGTCGCCGCCGGCGCCGACATCATCGAACTGGGCGTGCCGTTCTCCGACCCGATGGCCGACGGCCCGGTGATCCAGCGTTCCTCCGAACGCGCCATCGAGAAGGGCGTGAGCCTGACCAACGTGCTCGCCTGGGTCGCGGCCTTCCGTGAGACCGATGCCGACACGCCGATCGTGCTGATGGGCTACCTCAACCCCATCGAGATGCATGGTTACGCGGAGTTCGCCGAAGAAGCCATCGAAGCCGGCGTCGACGGCATCCTCGTGGTCGATTGCCCGCTGGAGGAATCCCACGTGCTGGCACCGCTGCGCGAGGCCGGCCTCCACCAGATCCTGCTGGCCTCGCCGACCACCGCCGAGCGCCGCCTGGGGGCGCTTTGCGAGGCCGCTTCCGGCTTCCTGTACTATGTGTCGTTCAACGGCATCACCGGTGCCGCCCAGCTCAGCACCGGCGACATCGCCGAGCGCGTGGCCGGCATCCGGGCTCGCTCGAAGGCGCCGGTCGCCGTCGGTTTCGGCGTACGCGATGCGGCGTCGGCCAAGGCCATCGGCGAGTTCGCCGATGCCGTGGTCATCGGCAGCGCCCTGGTCCAGCGTCTCGAAGGCGCGACCTCGGCCGACGATGCCGCCGGCCGGGCGCGGGATTTCCTCGCGCCCATCCGCGCCGCGCTCGACGAGCGCTGAGCGGTCGAAACGATACTCGGAGAGACACGATGAACTGGCTGCAAAAGATCATGACGCCGAAGACCCGTGCGCCCAGCGCGGCCGGCGGCAAGGGCAAGGTGCCCGAGGGCGTGTGGGAGAAGTGCGCCGGTTGCGGCACGGTGCTTTACAAGCCGGAGCTCGAGAAGTCGCTGATGGTCTGCCCCAAGTGCGGTCACCACCATGCGATCAGTGCGCGCCTGCGTCTGGCGGCATTCTTCGACGAGGGCAGCACGACCGAGCTGTGGCCGAAGATGGAAGCCGTCGACGCGCTCAAGTTCAAGGACCAGAAGAAATACAAGGACCGCGTCGCCGCCGCGCAGAAGTCCACCGGTGAGAAAGACGCGCTGATCGCCATGTCGGGCACGCTGCTCGATCGTCCGCTCGTGTCGGTAGCCTTCGAGTTCGCCTTCATGGGTGGTTCGATGGGCTCGGTGGTGGGCGAGAAGTTCACGCGCGCCGCGGAAAAGGCCCTGGCCGAGAAGAGCGCGCTGGTCTGCTTTGCCGCCACCGGCGGCGCGCGCATGCAGGAAGGCCTGTTCTCGCTGATGCAGATGGCGAAGACCTCCGCCGCCCTCGCGCGCATGCGTGATGCGGGCGTGCCGTACATCTCGGTGCTCACCCATCCCACCACCGGTGGCGTATCCGCCAGCCTCGGCATGCTGGGCGACATCAACGTGGCCGAGCCCAAGGCGCTGATCGGCTTCGCCGGCCCGCGCGTCATCGAGCAGACCGTGCGCGAGACGCTGCCGGAGGGTTTCCAGCGTCCGGAGTTCCTCGTCGACCACGGCGCGGTCGACGTCATCGTCGATCGTCGCGAAATGCGCGACAAGCTGGGAGCGATGTTGGGCATCATGCAGAAGGCGCCGCGCGCGGCGGCTTGATGCGAACGAAAACCCGGCGAAAAGCCGGGTTTTCTTTTAAGCCGGTCAACGTTTCGCGATAACCGGATGCAAGGCGCTAGGTTCCTGCGTGCGCAGGAACGACGAGCGGCAAGATTGGAACTGTCTACAAAAAACCTCACGTCGTTCCTGCGCACGCAGCAGCCCAGCGCCTTGCGTCCGAGCGAGCGACAGCTTCGCCTACGTGCAACGGTGGGGCATCCCGCCAACCCTGCCGAATGCGCACAACCCGAACTCCCCGTATCGCGAAGAATCCCCCGGCCGGCATCCCGTCGGTCAACCGCGCAAGGAGAGTGTCACGATGAACATCGAAACGATCCAGGCATCGAACCCGGCGAGCCGCGCCGCCCTGTGGCGCAGCCAGGCCGGCGACGGCAACCCGGCGGGCGCGCTATTCGCGGCGGACTTCGCCGAAGCCGACATCGTCGGGGGCACCGACATCATCGTGACCAACTGCGTGCTCTGCACCGGCTCGGTCGACGCGAACACCCGTCACGTGCAGTGCGGTGCCTGACCCTTCCGGCGGCGCAGGGACGCGCTGCCGAATCGGCGCACAACTTTTTCCGTGTCTCTTTGGATAGGTAACTGACGGGCCGTACAGGAAAAGTTTCCGGTGCGAGCATCGGGTCGCTCCCGCGCGGCTCTTGTGGACGTCGCGCCCGCGTGGAAAGAATCTCGCGGGGCCGGCAGGAAGGTGGCTTGGTTCATCGCATGCGTCGCCATTCGCTCTGTCAGCACCACCGACGAAGTCCAGTTCTTCCCAATCGAAACTGTGAACAGGAGTGTCCCGATGAGCAACGAAATGATCCATGCCGCCAAATCCGTCAGCCGTGCCGTCCAATGGCGCAGCCAGGCCGGTTCCGATAATCCGGCCGGCGAACTGTTCGCGAACGGCTTTGCCGAGGCCGACATCGTCGGTGGGACGGAAATGCTGGTGACCGGTTGCGCGATGTGTACGGGTTCGATCGAGCACACCATCCGCATCGCCTGCGCCTGATCGTCTCGCGATGACGTCGAGCAGGGACGCTGACTTCAGCGAATCGCTGGGTTGCCTCGTCGCCGATGCGTCGGCTCGTCTGGCAACCCAGCTCCAGCGCATCGGTGGGCTCGCGCAGGGCGAGCGCCAGGTGATCCAAGACAGCGTGCGCGGTGCCGCGATCGCCACCTTGCACGGGCGCACCTGCCGCCTCCTGCTGCTGGAACTCCACGCCGCCGTCGACGACGGCAGGCTATCGGCGACCGACAGCGCGGGGCGCTGGCACGAATTCGTCGCACTCGCTTCGAAGCGGTCGTTCTGGACCGGCCTCGACGAACACTATCCGGGGCTGTGGGAGCGCGTGCAGGCGCTCGTCGAAGGGCGCTTCCACGCGGGTTACGAACTGGCGCGCCGCCTGGCGCGCGACAGGAGCGCGCTGGCCGAACTGTGCGGTATGCCGACGATCGGCGAACTGACCGAACTGGAGGTCGGTGCGGGCGACAGCCATCAGGGCGGAAAGACGGTGATGCTCTTGCACTTCGCGCAAGGTCGCGTGGTGTACAAGCCCAGGCCCGTCGGCATCGACGTGGAACTGCGCCGGTTCATCGATGGCCTGGGCATCGATACCTCGATGCGCGTGCCACGCGCGATCGAGCGCGAAGGATACGGCTGGACGGCATTCATCGCGCATCGGCACGCCGACGATGCCGACGCCTTGCACACCTTCTACCGTGGCATGGGCGAATGGTTGGCCACGATGCGCCTGCTCGGTGGCACGGACCTGCACGCGGAAAACCTGATCGCCCAGGGTGCGCATCCGGTGGTGATCGACTGCGAGACATTGTTCACGCCCCGAGTCGATGCGCCCGCATCGGGCCTGGGCGAAGCCCATGATCGCGTCGCGGCGATGATCGACGGCAGCGTATTGAACATGGGACTGCTGCCGGGACGCGGTGGTGCGCTGGCCTTGCGCGGCGTCGACCTGTCAGGCATCGGTGCGCTGCCCGGCGAGCAGCCGAAGGTGGCGGTGCCCGCGATCGTCGACGCGGGTACCGACAAGGCGCGCCTGGGCACGACGTGGATCGACATCGCGCCGGGTCGCAACCATCCCAGCGGACGGCCCGAACTGGCGACCTACTGGCCCGACGTGCTCGGTGGATTCGAAGCGCTCACCGCGCACCTGCGCGCGCTCGACGCCGGCGGCGAACTGGCCACGCGGCTTCGGCCGTTCGGTCGCTGCGAGGTGCGCGTGGTGGTTCGCGCGACGGAAACCTATGCGGAACTCGCGCGCATGCTCTGGCATCCGGTATCGCTGCACGATCCGAGAAACGCCTGGGCGCAGGCGGCGGAACTGCTGCTCAAGGCGGGCAGGGCACGTGCCCTGTCGCCCGACGACGAAGACGTGATCGCCGCCGAGATCGCCGACCTCGTCGACGGTGACATTCCCTACTTTTGCACTCGCGCGTCGGAAGGACGCCTGGCGGGTCCGCGCGGAACGCATTGGCTGGGGCCCGGCGATCGGGTCGAGGCGGCTCTTGCGAGTTGGCGGTCCGCCGACTTCGCCCTCGAGCGGCTGGTGATCCACGGCGCGCTGGCCAGCGCCTATGCCAACGAAGGCCTGGGCGCAGCCGAAACGTCGTTGCGCGTCGCCGCGCCGAGGGTGAAGGATATCGATGCCCGTCGTCGCACCCAGGCGGCCGCGATCATGCGCTCGTTGATGTCACGCGCGATCCGTGGCGCCGACGGCAGCGTGTCCTGGATCGCCTCGGTACTCGGTCCGATGGGCCGTAGCGTGCAGCCGTTGGCGCAGGACATGTATGGCGGCATGGCGGGCCTCGCCCTGCTGGTAGCGGGCTACGTGAACGAGCAACGCCACGGCCGTGCCGATGCCGTGGACGGCATGACGTTATTGCGCGACGCCGTGGTCGGTTCGATGCGCATGGCCGACGACGAAACCTACGTCCGTCGCGCACGGGTCGCCCGTCCGCGTCCGACACCCCCGGGCGGTTACATCGGCCTCGGTTCGCAGATAGGGACATGGCTTTCGCTGGAAGAAGCCGGTGCGGCGTCGGGCGAGGGCGTGGAACGTGCGCGGCGGCTGTCGATGCTGATGGAAGAAAGCATGGAGGCCGATGACGTCGACGACGTGTTGACCGGGTCGGCGGGCGGCATCGTCCCGCTGTTGCGCCTGCATGGCGCTACCGCGGACATCGCTCACCTCGAGCGGGCCCGCGCCATCGGCGACCGTCTGTGCGAACGCGCGCGCCTCGTCGACGGCAAGGCCTGCTGGGTGAACGAGCGGTGGCCCGACGGACTCGGCGGCTTCGCGCACGGAGCGACGGGCATCGGCTGGGCGTTGTCGAAGCTTGCCGCCGCTACCGGGGAGTCGCGTTACGCGACGGTGGCCGAGGCGGCCATGGCGTTCGAGGATGCGTTGTTCGATGTGGGTGCCGGACAGTGGCGCGATATGCGTAGCCTGCACGGTGGCGAAGTCTCCGCGGCTGCCTGGTGCCATGGCGCCGTGGGTATCGGCCTGGCCGGGTTCGACCTGGGCTGGGCGCGCGATGCGCGCCGCGAGCGCCTGCGCGCGGCCGCCGCGGATACCTGGCGCCGGGGTATGGGACTCAACCACGGCATCTGCCACGGCGATACCGGCGCATGGGAGTTGCTCGACCACGCCGTGACCGAAGGCCTCGCTCCCGACGGGCTGACTCACGAATCCCTCGTCGCCTACATCGTCGGCAGCCTGGAAATGCACGGCCCGCGGTGCGGGGCGATCGGCGAGGTGTTGTCGCCCGGCCTGATGACCGGCCTGGCCGGCGTGGCCTATCAATTGCTGCGCATGGACCCGCGCTGCCCGCTACCCTCGGTGATGCTCCCCACCGACGCCTGGAAGGGTCAGAGCAGCACGCGCTCCGCCCACAGCGACAGCGTGCCCAGTCCGCCGCCGATGGCGGTGGCGGCGAGCACGTCGCTCGGGTAGTGCAGGCCGAGGACCACGCGCGAGGCGCCGATGAGCGCGGCGAAGCCGATCAGGAACGGGGCCAGCACCGGGTAGTGCGCCACCGCCACCACGGTGAACGCGACGGCTTGCAGCGTGTGGCCAGACGGGAAACTGAATTCGTCCAGCGGCGGCACGTGCGCGATCACGCCCGGGCAGGTGCGGAACGGTCGCGGACGACGGGTCCAGCGCTTGAGCACGCGGTAGAGCATCAGCGCGGTGAGGCCGGTGATCGCCATCTGCACCGCCACGGCCACGCCGTGCCAGCCGCCGACCACGGCGATCACGGTCATCAGCGAGTACCAGAACACACCGTCGCCGAGGCGGCTGACCGCACCGAAGAAAAGACCGATGGCGCGCCGCGTGCCCCAGCGGTTGGCGGCCACGCACATGCGGGAATCGAGATTATGCCGCGACGGCGGTCGTGCGCTCATGGACGTTGTCCTCGGCCAGGGATTGCATGATGGATTCGAATTCGGTGACGACGGAGTCGGGCGAGAGCCCCTCGACCGAGGCCCGTGCGGCGAGCCCCAGGGCGCGACGCGCGACGAGGTCGGCGCCCAGCGCGGCAGCACGCTCGACCAGGCCCCCCTCGTTGCCGGGGGCGATACGGATGCCGTTCTGCCCGTTGCGGATGAATTCCCGGGCGGCAGCTTCCGCATAGGCCACCACGGGCACGCCGGACGCCATGGCCTCGAGTACCACGTTGCCGAAGGTTTCGGTGAGGCTGGGAAAGACGAAGAGATCCGCGCTGGCGTAGAACGCGGCCAGTTCGTCGCCCCGTCGCGTGCCGGCGAAGATCACGTCCGGATGCGCGGCTTCCAGTGCGACGCGGCCCGGGCCGTCGCCGACGATGACGCAGCGCGCCCCCGGCACGCGGCGGGCCAGGGCACGGTAGGCGTCGATCACCACGTGCAGGTTCTTTTCCGGCGCGACGCGGCCCACGCTCAGTACCACGGGCGTGTCGGCATCGGCGCCCCAGGCGCGACGAAGGTCGTCGTCGCGCCGCTCCGGGTGGAAGCGCCGCGTGTCCACCGCGCGGCGCAGCACGCGTACATCGTGCACGCCCAGGTCGTTGAGTTCGCCGGCGAGCTGGCCGGTGGGCACCAGGGTGACCTGGGCGCGGCGATGGAAGCGGGCGAGATAGCGCCGCACCAAGGGGGTGAGCGCGCCGAAGCCGTAGTGGCCGACATAGAAGTCGAAGCGGGTATGGAATCCGGTCGCGACGGGGATGCCGAGGCGGCGTGCGGCACTTACCGCGCTCCAGCCCAGAGGGCCTTCCGTGGCCACATAGATCGCGTCCGGGCGGTCGGCGCGCCAGCGGCGCTCGATGCGGAAGCGGGAAGGCAGGCCGAAGCGGAGGCTCGCGTAACGCGGCACCGCGGCGCCTTCAACCGCGAGGACGTCCATGCCGGCATCCGCCAGGGGCGGGCTGTCGGGATGGATCGGCCGGATGAGGTCGATGCCATGGCCCTTGCGGACGAGTCCGCGGGCCAATGCCTGGACGGTGAGGGACACTCCGTTGACGTCCGGAGCGTAGGTCTCGGTGACGATGCCGATTCGCATGGCGGAGCCCCTCGTGGCCTGGCTTGAGGCATGCTCGCGTGCGGGCGTGTCGGGGTGGTTATGGGGGTATGACCGGGATGTGACAGCGATGCACGTTTTTGCTCGGTAGGAGCCGATTCATCGGCGATCGTGCGTTGCCAGGCGACCGCTTCGTTGGCCATTCGCCGATGAATCGGCTCCTACCGAGCCTGCTTCGTAGGCTAAAATCCACCTCTTGCCCGAGATCGATGACCTTCCGATGACCGTTCGCACCCGTTTCGCCCCCAGTCCCACCGGTTACCTCCATATCGGCGGCGCCCGCACGGCGCTCTATTGCTGGCTGGAAGCGCGCCGTCTCGGCGGCGAATTCGTGCTGCGCATCGAGGACACCGACCGCGAACGCTCCACCCAGGAGGCCGTGCAGGCCATCCTCGACGGCATGTCGTGGCTGGGCCTCAACGCGGACGAGGGCCCGTACTACCAGACCCTGCGCATGGACCGCTACCGCGAGGTGGCCGATCAGCTCCTGCGCGAGGGCAAGGCCTACTACGCCTACGAGAGCAAGGAAGAGATCGAGGCCATGCGCAATGCGGCGATGGCCGCCGGCACCAAGCCGCGCTACAACGGCTACTACCGCGATCGCAACGAGCCGTATCGTGACGATCCCAACCGCGTCATCCGCTTCAAGAATCCCACCGCGGGCTCGGTGGTGTTCGACGACAAGGTGAAGGGCCGTGTCGAGTGGTCGAACGACGAACTCGACGACCTGGTGATCTTCCGTTCCGACGGTTTCCCCACCTACAACTTCGCCGTGGTGGTCGACGACATCGACATGGGCATCACCGAGGTGATCCGTGGCGACGACCATGTGAACAACACGCCGCGCCAGATCAATATATACAAGGCCCTGGGCGCGACCGTGCCGGCGTTCGCGCACCTGCCGATGATCCTCGGCCCCGACGGCCAGAAGCTTTCCAAGCGCCACGGCGCCGTGAGCGTCATGCAGTACCGCGACGACGGCTTCCTGCCGCATGCGCTGCTCAACTACCTCGTGCGCCTTGGCTGGTCGCATGGCGACCAGGAAATCTTCTCCGAGAAGGAGATGATCGACCTCTTCGACATCGCCGACGTCAACAAGGCGGCCTCGCGCTTCGACGTGACCAAGCTGTCGTGGCTCAACCAGCATTACCTCAAGACCGACGATCCGGCATCGCTCGGGCCCGAACTGGCCTGGCACCTCGGGAAGATCGGCATCGACGCGACGAAGGGCCCGAACCCCGCCGACGTGGTGGTGGCGTTGCGCGACCGTGTGCAGAACTTCAAGGACATGGCCGAGCGCGCGAGGATCTGGTACGGGCCGATCGTCGAATGGGACGACAAGGCCGTCGAGAAGCACCTGCGCACCGACAGCGCCCCGGCGGCGCTGGAGAAGGCGAAGGCCGAACTGACGGCGTTGCCCGAGTGGACGCCCGAGGCGGTGCACGGTGCCGTGGAACGCGTCGCCACCGCGCTGGAGCTGGGTATGGGCAAGGTCGCCGCGCCCTTGCGCGTGGCGATGACCGGCACGCAGGTGTCGCCGTCGATCGAGCACACGATCTACCTGTGCGGCCGCGACGGTGCGCTGGCGCGCATCGACGAGGCGCTCGCCCGCGCCGCGGCGTGATCGCCGACGCGGTTCGCCGATACGATCGGCTCCCACCCCCTTCGGTAGCGACCTTCCTACCGAAGGGGTGGGAGCCGATCGTATCGGCGAACATGCTCGCGGCCAGCCATCCAACGGAGCAAGCGTGGACGACCTTCTCGCCAAAGCCATGCAAGGCGTCGATCCCGCCGATCCCGGGGCGTTCTTCGTCATCTTCATGAACCTGATGCGGCTGGTTCCGTGGGGGCAGCTGATCCTCTGGCAGGTGGTGTTCATCGTGGTGGGCGCGTTGCTCGGGGCGTGGCGCGGCCGCTTGGGCGCCACCCTCGTCGCGACCCTGATTTTCGGGCCGTTCGGTTGGATCGTGCCCTTCCTGCCGCGTCGCCCGGCGGGGCCGCCGCCCCTGCCGGGCTCGAAAAAACGCTGATGCGTCCTCATGTTAGGATGCAGCACATGAGGATTTCGCCGTGACTACCGCTGCACACCGCCATCATCACCACGACACGCCGGGCGATTTCGTCGCCGCGGTGGAGCATGCGTCGAACGAGCGCGGCCTGCGCCTCACGCCGCTGCGCCGCGAGGTGCTCGAACTGGTGGCGAGCGCGGGCAAGCCGGTGAAGGCCTACGACCTGCTCGACCGCCTGCGCGAGAAGCACGGCAACGCTGCGCCGCCCACGGTGTATCGCGCGCTCGATTTCCTCCTCGAGAACGGCTTCATCCACAAGCTGGAATCGATCAACGCCTTCGTCTCGTGCCACCACCCGGCCGAGTCGCACCAGGTGCCGTTCCTCATCTGCGACAAGTGCCAGAGCGCGCAGGAAGTCTGCGACGAGCGCGTGGCGGAATTGATCGAGATGCAGGCCAAGGCCCTCGGCTTCCGTCCGCAGGCGCAGACGCTCGAAGTGCACGGCATCTGCAAGAACTGCCGATAGCCACCCGACGAAGACGGCTGGACAGGCGCCGATTCATCGGCGAAAAGCCAACGAAGCGGTGATGCCTTGGCGCTGGTCGCCGATGAATCGGCGCCTACCGAGCAAGAGAAAAAACGGGGCGTCGCATCACTGCGACGCCCCGTCGTGTTTCCGGCCCGCCGGGAGGGAGGTGGGCGATAAACGGGCCGGGAACTCAGAAGTAGGCGCGCACGCCTACCGACACGTTGCGACCGGGCAGCGGCGAGACGTCCTTGAACAACGAGGTCGCCGGGCGCGCCGTCTGGTTGGTGAGATTGTTGCCGTCGACGAAGGCTTCCCACTGGCTGCGTTCGTCGTTGACGAAGGTCCAGGCGAAGTGCGCGTTGACCAGCGTGTAGCCGGCGGTATCCGTTTCGAACGCCGCCACCTTGTCCTGTTTCATGTAGCGCACGGCGCCCAGGCTCGCGCGCAGCGAATCGGCATTCCAGCTGAGCGTCGAACCGATGCGGCCGGCGGGAATGCGCGGCACGTTGCCGCCGCCGTCGGTGAGGGTCGCGCGCACGGTGTCGCCGAACACGCGCAGGTCCCAGTGGCCGGACGGGCCCTTGGCGAGATGGAACGTCGCTTCGGCTTCGGCGCCGCGGAAATTCGCGTCGTTCTGCGACCAGATGCGCACGGGCAGGTCGTCTTCGATCTCGCCGGTGTCGGCGAGGTAGATGAAGTTCTTGTAGCGGTTGTAGTAGACCGCGACCTTGCCCTCCACCAGCTCGCCGTGGAAATGCAGGCCCAGTTCGGCCTGGTTGGATGTTTCCTTCTGCAGGTCGCTGCCGATCTCGAAGGTGTTCGATGCCTCGTGCGGGCCGTTGGCGAAGAGTTCTTCTTCCGAGGGCGCACGCTCGGCATGGTCGAGGTTCAACGACAGGTGCCAGCGTTCGGCGAAGCGCCAGGCGACGCCCGCGGAGAAGCTGTTGGGGGCGAAGTCGCGCTTGGGGCCATTGTCCGGGTCCACGCTCTGCTTGTCGTGGCGCAGGCCCAGGTCGACCTTCACCGGGCCGAACTCGCGCTGCTCGGTCAGGAACACGCCGACACCCTGGGTGGTGGTGGCCGGTACGAAGGTCTCCTCGCCCACGGCGGAGAACTGGCGGTGCTGGGTCTGCACGCCGAACGCGCCTTCCCAGCCGGCGATCGGCTCGTGGGTGACCACCAGGCGGCCCTGGTTGCTGTCGGTGGAGAACGTGGTTCCGGGCGTGTCGCCTTCGTATTCCACGTGCTGGTAGGCGCCGTGGCCGAGACTGAACTCGATCTTGTCGATGCCTTCGAACGGCTGCACCAGACCGCCCTTGAGGGTGTAGTTGGTCTGCGCCATCTTGATGTGCACCGGATCCTCGCCTTCGGCCGGATCGCCGGGCTCGGCGGGGCTGCCGTAGAGGTCCATGAAGCGCGAGACCGACAGGCCCAGGTAACCCCACGAACCGAGCAGCGAGGCGCCCACCGAGCCGGAGGTGGTCTTCACGGCGCTGTTCTTCAGCGTGCCGCCGGGGATGTCGTAGTCCTCGTTGTCGCGGTGCATGCCGTCGACATGGATGGCGAACGTATCGTTACCCGCGTCCAGGCGCAGCAGGCCCGTGCTGCCGTCGGAGACGGAGTCGTGGCGCACCTCGGCGCGGCCGGCGAAGCCGTTCTCCGGGGCCTTCTCGGGCACGCGACCGTCCACCACGTTGACCACGCCGCCGATGGCGCCCGAGCCGTAGAGCAGGGTGGCGGGGCCCTTGAGCACTTCGATCTGGTCGGCGAGGAACGGCTCCAGCGTCACCGCGTGGTCCTGGCTCACGTTGGACACATCCTGGGACGACAGGCCGTTCTCGAGCACCGCCACGCGGGGGCCGTCGAGGCCGCGGATCACCGGGCGGCCCACGGCCGTGCCCAGGGCCGAGGTCTGCACGCCGGGAATGGACGAGACGGTCTCGCCGAGCGACACGCCCTTGGCGTCGTCGAGCGCGGATCCGGCCAGCACGGCGACAGGGGCCACGATCTGGTCGGCGCTCTGGCCCAGGGGCACGGCGTTGACCACGATGGCGTCCAGCTTGTCGGCGTGCTTGCGCGCCTTACCGGGGGCATCCCCGTCCTGGCCGGCCGGCGTCGTGTCGTCCTGGGGTGCCGTGTCCGCCGTGGCGGGCAGGGCCGTGCCGAGCGTCGCGGCGAGGGTCAGGGCAAGGAGGGATCGTCGCATCGGGAAAAGCTCCATGGGTTCAGGTTTGCAATGTTATAAAGTATCATCGCTTGCCTCGCCTTGTGCAAATAGTCACGCTATGGCTCCCATGACCGACCTACCCACCGACTCCGATGCTCCCCGCCGCTGGTGGCACGCCGCCGACCGCCTCGGCGCGATGGCGTCTTTCCTGTGCGCCATCCATTGCGCGGCATTGCCGTTCGTCATCGCGCTGCTGCCGGTGCTCGGCCTGTCGTTCCTCGCCGACCATCGTTTCGAGGCGGGCTTCGTCCTCTTCGCCTGCGTGCTGGCGTCGGCCGCCCTGTATTCGGGCTACCGTCGGCATCGTCGCCGCCTGCCGCTGACGCTCGCCGTGCCGGGGCTGTTGCTGCTGGTGCTCGGCGTCACCTTCCTGCACGGCAATTCGCTGCTGGTGCACAGCGTGCTGGTGACGTGCGGCGGCCTTCTCGTGGCTTCGGCCCATTTCGTGAACCTGCGCGTCGATCGCAGCGGCCATGCCGGGCATATCCACGGGCCCAGTTGCGCACACCCGTGATTGTGTAACCGCGGTTCCATTGCCTAGCCTTCCACCATGGCACACCATCACGCCCACTCGCACGCCGATCACGGCCACGGTCATGCGCACGCGCATGCACACGATCATTCCCATGGCGCGGGCGGCAGCGAGCGAAAGCTGCTGATCGCGTTCGTGCTCACCACGGTGATGCTGGTTGCCGAGGCGGCGGGCGGCCTCGTCTCCGGGTCGCTGGCGTTGCTGGCCGACGCCGGCCACATGCTGGTCGATGCGCTCGCGTTGCTGATGGCCTTCCTCGGCGCGCGATTCGCCGCCCGCCCGGCGGATGCGCGACGCACCTACGGTTACGGGCGCATCGAGGTGCTGGCGGGCTTCGTCAACGCGCTCACGCAGTTCGCGCTGGTCGCGTTCATCGTGTTCGAAGCGGTGCAGCGGCTGTTCTCGCCGCAGCCGATCCTTTCCGGCGTGATGCTGGCCGTGGCCTCGCTCGGCCTGCTGGCGAACGTGTTCGTGTTGCGTCTCCTGCACGGCCACGATCCCGACGACGTGAACGTGGCCGGTGCCAGCCTGCACGTACTGGGCGACCTGCTCGGCTCCGTGGCCGCCGTGCTGGCCGCCCTGGCGGTGCGCTGGCTCGACTGGACCTGGGCCGACCCGCTGCTGTCGATCCTGGTGTCGCTGCTGATCCTGCGCAGCGCCTGGTCGTTGCTGCGCCGTTCGGGCCACATCCTGCTCGAGGGCACGCCGGACGGTGTCGACCTGGCCGAGATCGAAAAGGTGCTGGTCACGGCCGATCCCGGCATCACGGGGGTCCATCACGTTCACGTATGGCAGGTCACGGCCGGTTCGCGCATGGCCACCCTGCACGCGGAACTCCAGCCGGGTACCGACCAGGCTCGGGTGCTCCGGGCCCTGAAGACCATGCTCAGCGAGCGCTGGCGGGTCGGACACGCCACCATCCAGTTCGACCCGGGCCGCTGTCCCGACGAGCTGGAAGGGTGCGGCAAGGGCCGCTCCCACGCCCGCTGAACGGGCCGCTCTTGCGCTTTACGTGGCCGCTGATACGATGATCGGCCGTTTCCTCCATACTTACGAATCAAGGAGATTCCCATGGGCAAGGGCGATCGTCGCACCCGTCGCGGCAAGATCTACCGTTCCAGCTACGGCAACGCGCGTCCGCACGTGGACATCGTGACCGGCGCCGCCGTCGCCAAGCCGGCCGCCACCAAGGCGGCCGCGAAGAAGGCGGCTCCGCGCAAGAAGGCCTGAGGTCTTTCCTCCAGGCGACACGAAAAGCCCCGCATCGCGGGGCTTTTTGTTTTTGCGGGCCCGTGCGGCCAGAATCGACCCTTTCATGCCCGGGGGGTGCGTCGATGGTGAAGTGGCTGAACGTCGGCATGGTGCAGTTGGCGTTGCTCTTTTCGTCGTGCGCGACGGCTGCCGACAAGCCTGCCATCGGCGATTTCGGTTTCGACGTCGGCGGCATGGATCGCAAGGTGACCCCTGGCGACGACTTTTACGCCTATGCCAACGGCATTTGGGCGCGGACGACGCCCATTCCCCCCGACAAGGCCAACTACGGGCAATTCACGCGATTGGCCGATATCAACACGGCCCGCGTGGGGGAGATCCTCGACGATGCGCGAAGGGATTCGTCCAGTCGCATCGGCGCGGCCTACGCGAGCTACCTCGACGCGGCGCGCGTGGAGGCCCTGAGCATGGCGCCCCTGGCATCGTGGCTCGCACGCATCGATGCCATCCACGAACGCTCCGGGTATCGCGCGATCGTGGCGGACGCGGCGGCGCTTGGCGTGACCTTGCCGTTGACTGCCGAAATCGGCCCGGACGACGGCCGGCCCGACCGGTACGTACCCATCGTGTCCCAGTCCGGATTGGGCATGCCCGATCGAAGCTATTACCTCGCCGACGGCGCATCGATGGTGTCGGCGCGAAAGGCCTACACGACATGGCTCGCGGCGATGCTCGGTTTCGCCGGGCAGGGCGATGCGGCGACACGTGCCGGGGCCGTGATGGATTTCGAGACGGCCATCGCGAAGGTGAGCTGGACGCCGTTGCGGAATCGCGATGCATCGAAAACCTACAACCCCACCACGCTGGCGGCGTTGGCGCGTGAGGCGCCGGGTTTCGATGTCGGCGCGTTGTTCGCCGGCCGAGTGGCCGCCGGTGACCGCGTGGTCGCGATGCAGCCCGATGCCATCGCCGCCATCGCGAAGATCGTGGCATCCACGCCGGTGGACGTGCTCAAGGACGCATTGCGTGCGCACACCTTGCACGCGTTCGCCGACGTGCTTCCCGACGAGGTCGGCGATGCCGATTTCGCGTTTTACGGAAAGGTCGTCGAAGGCAGCGAGAAACGCGAACCGAGGCAGGCACGTGCTGCCGCTTTCGTCGTCGACGCCATGCCCGACGACGTGAGTCGTATCTACGTGGCGCGCTGGTTCACGCCGGAGACGAAGGCCGCCGCGATGGCGATGGTGAAGAACATCATCGCCTCGATGGATCGCCGCCTCGACGCCCTCGACTGGATGACGCCCGAGACGAAGAAACGCGCGCACGCCAAGCTCGCCGCCTTCACGCCGCGCATCGGCTATCCCGATCGCTGGCACGACTACACCGGCCTCACGATGAAGGCCGACGATCTGTTCGGCAACGCCGTGCGCGCACGCCGCTGGAAGCGCGAATGGGAACTTGGGCGTATCGGCAACGCGGTCTACCGTTGGGAATGGTCGGCCACGCCGATGACCGTGGATGCCTTCGCGAATTACCCGACCATCGGCATCACCTTCCCGGCGGCGATCCTGCAACCGCCGTTCTTCGACCCGCATGCCGATCCGGCGATCAACTACGGCGGCATCGGCGCCGTGATCGGCCATGAGATGAGCCATCAGTTCGATGATCAGGGCGCGAAGTACGACGAAAAGGGAAGGCTGTCCACGTGGTGGACGCCCGCCGACGACAAGGCGTTCCGCGAGCGCACCGGTGCGTTGGCGACGCAATTCGATGCGTACGAGCCCTTGCCCGGCATGCATGTCGACGGCCGCCTCACGCTGGGCGAAAACATCGCCGACCTGGCGGGCCTCACGGTGGCCTACGATGCCTACAAGGCGTCGCCCGAACGTCGCCAGGCGAAGACGATCGACGGATTCACGCCCGACCAGCGATTCTTTCTCGGCTGGGCGCAGCTGTGGCGATTGAGTTACCGCGATGCCGATCTCCGCCGCCGTCTCATCACCAACGGCCACGCGCCCGCCGTGCAACGCGTGTGGACCATGCGCAATCTCGATCCCTGGTATGCCGCCTACGCCGTGACGCCGGGGCAGGCGCTCTACCTCCCTCCGGGAGCGCGGGTAAGCATCTGGTAGGCCAGGGAGCGTCAGAGTTCCATGCGGCCACCGAACGTGAATGGCGCGTCGGAAGGTGCGGCGACTATGTTCTGGTGCACCAGTCCGGGGAAGATGTTTTCGCTGGCGCCTGCGTGGTTGTCCGCGTTGAAGAGGTAGGGCAGGTGTGACCAGACGCGATAACCGGCCGACTTGAGCGCCGCCACTTCGTCGGCTGCGTGTTCCATGCCGGAAAGGCGCGCGTAGATGAGCGGGCGGTGCAGCCGGAGGGTTTCCGCGGCGCCGGCAAGGGCCTCGACGAGCGCGTGGGTGAGGTTGACCTTGACCAGGTGCAGCGCGTCGAGGGCGAGGCTGTCGAGCGTGGCCATGCGGACCTGCTCCTGCTCGCCGCCCGCGGTGAGGGCGATCTTGCCGTTGGCGCGGCCCAGCCACAGGGGATGGGCGAAGACGTTGTCGAGACCGTTCAGGGCGACGTTGGCGCACAGTTGCTGGAAACGGATGCGTCGTGGCTCGACCACGTGCACCTGTCCCGTGGTGCCCACGGCGCGCGCCATCCACATGGCGTGCGCGGCGTAGTCGCCACCCAGCTCGAGTACGGTATGGCCTTCCTCGAGCAGGCCGCTCAGCAGGTCGGTCTCGTGTTCGGCCCATTCGCCGTAGACACGCAGCGAACGGACGACGGGATCGTTGCCGCCCACGGCCGCGGCGACGCCATAGCGGGTGGTCCAGAGGGAGGGGATCGGGGATGCTGGCATGGAAGGGCCTTGGGCGGTCATCGGGTGGTGGATCGCGCGACGGCGAGCTGGCGCAGGGCCTGTGCGAGCGCTTCGCGGTCGTGTCCGGCCGTCCCCGCGGTTTCGCTCCAGCCGCGGCAGGCGTCGTGCCACAGCGTGAACAGGCGCGCATCGTTCGCGCCGCTGCGCCAGGCGGCCTCGCATAGCGTGCTCGCACCGGCGAAATCGCCTTCGCGCAGCCGCGCCGCGGCCATGGCCATGCGTGCGCCGGCGGATTCGGCATCCATGGCGGCGAGTTCGCGTTCGAGCGTGGCCACCACCTCGCCTTGCGTGGTACGGCCGGGGAGCGATTCGTACGTGAGCTGTATCGCGAGGCGGCATTCGAGTGCCTCCACGCGCCATGCGGGGTGTTGTTCGGCCAGGAACGCGTGCATGAGCGCGTGCGAGCATGCGTCGGCGGCCTCCGCGGGCGGCAGCGCGACGGCCAGGCGATGTGCGGTCCGTGCGATGAGCAGCGCAGTGTGCGCGTCGCCATCGAGCGCGTGGGCTTCGCCGAGCAGGGTCTGTGCACGATCGAGCTGGTCGACGTATGAGGCGGCGCGCGGGTTGTCGGCCTGCCGAAGGACGATGGCCGCGCGACGTTTCAGCGCGAGCGCCGCGCCGTCGCCCCCCGCTTCGGCCAACCGTTCGCACAGGGATTCGGCCTCGGCGTAGCGCGCGTTCGCGCCATCGCCGAGCAGCCAGCCCGCCCATGCCAGGTGCACGTCGATCCAGGCGTCGAGCACGCAGGGTGCGTCGCCGGCGAGGTCGGTGGGCTGCCTCGACTGGAGGGCGCGTAACGCGAAGAGCCTCGTCGCACCCGACTGACGCTCGATCTTCGCAAGTTCGATGCGGATGGCGCGTGCGATCCAGTGGGGCCGATCGTCGGACGATGCGCCGAGGATACCCTCGGCGGCGAGCCTCGCCGCCTCGTCGAGCAGGATCTCCGCCTCGTGCCGGCGCAGCGATCGGGATTGCAGCACCAGCAAGGCGGGGAGCAGCCACGACGCCAGCGCCGCATCGGCGCCATCCGTCGACGCGATGCGCGAAAGCCGCTCGCGCCACGCGTCGAACGGTAGCGACAGGTCACCGACCCGATGGAGTTCGGGATGCCGCGCATCGCCGACGAGGTGCAAGGACGCGTGGTCGTCGAAGAATCCGGACGGCGCGGAAGCCTCTTCCGGGGGCGGTGGGACGGCTTCAACGGGAATCGTCGGCGTGGCGGCCACGGGAGTGACGGCCGACGTGGATGCCGGGCGATTCGTCGCACCCGGAACGGGAGGCGGGACGCTGCCCGCGAACAGGCTGGCCAGGGAGACGGTGTCGGACATCGGTGGGCGTTTCCTTCGGCGAACGAAGTGGAACAGCAGCACGGCCGCCGGTGGCAAGGCGAGCAAGAGCCAGCGCGGGTCGCGGCCCTGGACCGAAGGATCGTTCGGGTAGGGCGACGCGAGATCGACGGGCGCACCCGAGGCATCGACCGGCGTGATGGTGGACAGGGAGGCGGGTATGGCGCCATCGGACGTTTCGAGGGCGTCGAGCATGCGCGTGGCGTCGCGTAGCTGACGCGTCTGCCGGGCATAGCGCGCCGCTTCGGCTTCCCTGTCGCGGCAACCGGCGAGCAGGGCGAGCGACAGGCACAGCACGACCGTGAGGCGCGATGGCAAGATTCCCGCACGAGGCGGGAGACGGGACGGAACCTTCAAACGACATTCCTCGATTCCGGCCTTCCATGGCCCGGAGTCATCCTTCACCCCGAAAGAGAGTGCGAGGTGTCGCGATGTTAGGGAGGGATGTCCGCGCGATCTATGGAAGGATTCTGAAAAATGCGTCGGAGGGACTTCGTGGCCGTCAGTCGGCTACGCGTTCGCCCGCGATCCAGCTTTGGCGCAACAGGCTCCCGCCGATCCAGTAACACAGCTCCGGCAGGTGGCCCACGTTCCACGCGACGAGATCGGCACGCTGGCCGATGGCGAGCGTGCCGCGATCGTCCAGGCCCAGCGCGCGCGCGGCGTACTGGGTCGCGCCGCGCAGGGCCTCTTCGGGCGTGAGGCGGAACAGCGTGCACGCCATGCCCATGGCGAGGCGGAGCGAAAGCAGCGGCGAGGTGCCGGGATTGAGGTCGGTGGCGACGGCCATCGGCACGCCGTGTTCGCGGAACGCGGCGACCGGCGGCGGTCGCGTGTCGCGCAGCGCGTAATACGCGCCGGGCAGGAGCACGGCCACCGTGCCGGCCCGCGCCATCGCCTCGACACCCTCGGCGCTGGTCCACTCCAGGTGATCGGCGGAGAGCCCGCCGTAGCGCGCCACCAGGGCCGCGCCGCCAAGATCGGACAGCTGTTCGGCATGCAGCTTGACGGGCAGGCCCAGCGATGCGGCCTTCGCGAACAGCCGCTCGGTTTCGTCGTGGGTGAAGCCGATGCCTTCGCAGAAGGCGTCCACCGCGTCGACGAGGCCCTCGTCGGCGAGCAAGGGCAGCATGGTGTCGCAGACGAGGGACACGTAGTCGTCGCGGCGACCGGCGTATTCCGGCGGCAAGGCATGCAGGCCGAGGAAGCTGGTGCGCACGTCCAGGCCGAGCGTTTCGCCGATACGTCGCGCCACGCGCAGCATGCGCCGTTCGGCGTCGGGTTCCAGGCCATAGCCGGACTTGATTTCGAGGGTGGTGACGCCGTCGGCCTTCAGCGCCCGCGCCCGTGGCAACGATTGGCGCAGGAGTTCGTCCTCGCCGGCCGCGCGGGTGGCGCGCACGCTGGACACGATCCCCCCGCCGGCGCGGGCGATCTCTTCGTAGGTGGCGCCTTCCAGCCGCTGTTCGAACTCGCGCGCGCGATCGCCGCCGAATACCAGGTGGGTGTGGCAGTCGATCAATCCAGGCGTGACCCACGTGCCCGGCATCGATTCGACGCGGTGCGAAAGCGCGTCGGGCGCGCCGGGCAGGTCGGCGCGACGTCCCGCGAAGACGATGCGTCCATCGCGCCAGCCGATCGCGCCGTCTTCGATGGCGCCGTAGGGACGGCCGTTGTCGGTGAGCGTGGCAAGGCCGACGTCGACGAGCAGGTGGTCCCAGCGGGTATCGGCCATCATGCCGATTCTTCCGGCCTGGGTTCACGGCGCAGGCGTTCTTCCTCGTATCGGGCGACGAGGTCTTCGGCCAGTGCCTTGTAGACCGGTACGCGGCAGACCAGGGCGGACGTGGCGCGGGCGAGCAGGCAAGCCGCCATGATGGGAAGCGCCATCTGCCGGTTGGCGGTGAGTTCGAGGGAGATGACGGTCGCCGTGAGCGGCGCCTGCGTGACGCCCGACAGGTAGGCGGCCATGCCCAGCAACACCACCGACGATACGTCGGCGCCCGGCAGGAGTTGCGCGATGTTGTTTCCCAAACCGGCACCGACGGCCAGGGCGGGCGAGAAAATGCCGCCGGGGATGCCCGCCCACGAGGACGCGATGTTGCCGAGGAATTTGAGCACGCCGAACAAGGGGCCGGCCATGTCATGCCCCTGCAGGATGTCGCGCGCCTGCGTGTAACCGGTGCCATAGAGACCGTTGGCGCTGAGCAGGCTGAGCAGCACGAGGCCCAGGCCGCAGAAGGCGGCGAATACCACGGGCTGCCGTGCGCGCAGGCGGCCGACGAAGCCGCGCAGGCCGGTGGCCGACGGCAGGATCAACCGCGCGAACAGGCCCCCTGCCAATCCGCAGACCAGCCCGGTCAGGAGTACCGCGAGCCAGGCCTTGCCGAACGGCAGTGACGCGGTGACGTCGCCGAAGTACGCGTAGTTGCCGAGGATGCCGAGGGACACCACGCCCGCGACGATGACGGCGGTGAGCAGCGTGCCGCTCATGCGGTGCTCGAAGGCGCCGGACATTTCCTCGATGGCGAACACCACGCCGGCCAGCGGCGTGTTGAACGCGGCGGCGAGGCCGGCGGCCGATCCGGCGAGGATGAAACGGCCGGCGGCGGCCGGTTCCGCGAAACCGAAGCGGCGGCCCAGCGAATAGAGCAATCCGGCACCGACGTGCACGGTGGGGCCTTCGCGTCCCACCGACGCGCCGCCGAGCAGCGCGGCGAGGGTCAGCGCCATCTTGCCCACCGCGATCTTCAGCGACATCAATCGCCCGCGAAAGCCGTCGTCCTCGACCTTGAGGGCCGCCATCGCCTGGGGAATGCCCGAGCCGCGCGTCGCCTTGAGGGCGCCCTCGGTGAGCCAGCACAGCAGGGCGAACACCGCCGGGGTGATGAGCAGGGGCACCCACCATCCGTGCGATGCCACGCGCCGGAACAGCTCGAACGCGTAGTCGGCCGCCTGGGCGAAGAACACGGCCGCCAGGCCGACGAGGACGGCACCGGTCCAGAAGATGATGCGACGGCGCCATTCCGTCGGAGAAAGCCACTCATGATTGCCCAGGGCGCGCAGGCGCCCGGCCGGCGAGGGGCGGGGAGAGTCGTTCGAAGGTTGTTCCTGCACGGGGGATTCGCTCACTTGACGTCGGTGGTACGGGCCCAGCGGACCTGGTAAAGGTCGTACCGGCGGTCCTTGAGATTTTGCACCGCGCCGGAGTTGCGCGCGCGTGCCAGGTTTTCCAGTCGAAGGTCGGCGAACAGCACCGTTTCGATGTTCGGCGTGGAATCGGCGGCGATGCCATCGCGCGCGAAGGGGAAATCGCTCGGCGTGAGGATGCAGCTCTGGCCGTACTGGATGTCGAAGTTGTTCACGCCGGGCAGGTTGCCCACGTTGCCCGAGAGCACCACGTAGCACTGGTTTTCGATGGCGCGTGCCTGCGAGCAGTAGCGCACGCGCAGGTAGCCTTCGCGAACGTCGGTGCAGAACGGCACGAACAGGATCAGCGCGCCCTGGTCGGTGAGGTGGCGGGCCACCTCCGGAAACTCCGAGTCGTAGCAGATCATCACGCCGATCGGGCCGCAGTCGGTCTGGATCGTGGCCGCCGAATCGCCGCCGGTGATGTTCCACACGTTGCGCTCGCTCGGCGTCGGATGCAGCTTTTCGCGCTCGTGCACCGAACCGTCGCGCAGGCACACGTAACAGACGTTGTGGATGTCGCCGTTGGGCTGGCGCGTGGGATGCGAGCCGCCGACGATGTTGATGTTGTAATGCACGGCGAGGCGATGGAACAGCGCCTTCACCTCGTCGGTGTACTCGGAAAGGCGGCGGATGGAATCCACCGGCGAGAGTTCGGCATTCTCGATCGACAGCAACTGCAACGTGATGAGTTCGGGGAACACCACGAAATCGGCGTCGTAGTCGGCCGCGATGTCGACGAAGTATTCCACGTGGGTGGCGAACTCGGCGAACGAGGCGATGCGGCGCTGCTGGTATTGCACCGATGCCACGCGCACGGAGTCGGGCAGGCGATGGCTCTGCGACACGCGTGGCGTATCGGGATGGTTGAGCAACTGGGGGTTGCGCCAGACGAGATGGGCGGCGTAACCGAGCGATTCGTGGTCGGACGGCACGTATTCGCGCAGCAGGCCGATGGCCTCGAAACCGTTGCGCAACTGGAAGCTCAGCGTGGGGTCGCGGCGGCTGCCTTCGACCACGGCCTGCACGTAGGCCTCCGCGCTACCGTAGCGGCCGATGGCCCGGGCCAGTCCGGGGATGCGCCCGCCGAAGACGATGCCGCGCAGCTTCAGGTCGGTGCAGAGCCGCTTGCGCGCCTGGTAGAGGCGCTGGCCGATGCGCATGCCGCGGTAATCCGGGTGCACCACCACTTCCATGCCGTAGAGCCAGTCGCCCTTGGGGTCGTGGCGCGAGGCGAATCCGCCGCCGGTGATCTGCATCCAGGTGTGCGGCGCGAGCGCCACGGATTCGTTGATGCGGAACGTGGCGCAGAAGCCGACGATCTTTCCTTCGTACTCGACCACGAACTGGCCTTCGGGAAAGTGGGTCTGCTGGCCTTGCAGCATTTCGGCCGAATGGCCCCATTCGGCGGTGTAGACGCGCGCGGTGAGGGCCACGAGGGCGGGTACGTCCGACGGACGCGCGAGGCGAAGCGTGAGCTTCGGGTTCTGGGCGGCGGTGGGTTCGGTCATCGGCCTATTATGCGCCGCTGGTGGAAATCCATGGCTTCGCGACCTGGATTCGCCGATACGATCGGCTCCCACTCCTTCGGTAGCAGGGCGATCGATACCTTAGCTACCGGAGGGGTGGGAGCCGATCGTATCGGCGAATCGGGCGTGCGGTAGCATCTGGGCACCCCGCATCAAGGACCTCCCCATGCCCCACGCCACCTATTCCGCCGACTTCCTCTGGCAGGGCACCTCCTGGCAGGCGGGGCAGGGCGGCGTCGCGATCGAGAACGGTCGTTTCGTGCCCGGCGCCCAAGGCGGCGAGCGCGTCGGTCGTTTCCTGCTGCCCGGCATGCCCAACCTGCATTCGCACGCCTTCCAGCGCGCCATGGCCGGCCTGGCCGAACGGCGCGGGCCGGGCGAAGACAGTTTCTGGACCTGGCGCGAAACGATGTACGCCTTCGCCGAAGCGATCGATCCGGACGACCTCAAGGCCATCGCCACCCAGCTCTACGTGGAGATGGTGAAGGCGGGCTACACCCAGGTCTGCGAATTCCACTACCTGCACCACGGCCCGGGCGGCGTGCCGTACGCCGATCCGGCCCAGATGTCGCTCGCCCTGATCGAGGCGGCGAAGGACGCGGGCATCGGCCTTACGCTGTTGCCGGTGCTCTACATGAGCGGTGGCTTCGACGGCCGCCCGCTGTCGGAACGGCAGCGCCGCTTCCGTCACGACGTGGGCCAGTACGTATCGCTGCTGGAGCGGCTCGTGCCGATGCAGGACGACATGCTGCGTGTCGGCATCGCGCTGCATTCGCTGCGGGCGGTGCCGGAGGAGGCCATGCGTTCGCTGCTCGCCACCGGCATCTCGAAAGCGCTACCCATCCACATCCACGTGGCCGAACAGATCGGCGAGGTGCAGGACTGCCTCGCCGTGCGCGGCGCCCGTCCCGTGGAATGGCTGCTCGACCATGCCGACGTGGATGCGCGCTGGACCCTGATCCACGCCACCCACCTCAGCGCCCACGAAACCCAGCGGCTGGCGAAGAGCGGCGCGGTGGCCGGCCTGTGTCCGACCACCGAGGCCAATCTCGGCGACGGCCTGTTCCCGCTGGCCGATTTCATCGACGCCGGCGGTACGCTCGGCATCGGTTCGGATTCGCACATCTCGGTGTCGCCGGTGGAGGAACTGCGTTGGCTCGAATACGGCCAGCGCCTGGTGACACGTCATCGCAACGTGGCCGCGCGACGGCCGGAGGAAAGCGTGGGCGATTCGCTTTGGCGTCGAGCCCTCGACGGCGGCGCGCGGGCGTCCGCCGCGGACGTCGCACGCCTGGACGCCGGTGCCCGCGCCGACCTGCTCGTGCTCGACGATCGCTCGCCCCTGCTCGCCGCGCGCGACGAAGCCGACGTGCTCGACAGCTTCCTCTTCGCCGGCAACACGCCGCTCGTGCGCGACGTGATGGTCGGCGGCCGCTGGCGCGTGCGCGACTTCGCGCACGCCGCCGAGGAGCGGGCCGCGAAGGCCTATCGCGGCGTGGTGGAGAGATTGGCGGCCGCGTGAGAGACGGGGCCGGACGGGCATTTCACCTTGCCGTAGAGGCCTTCGGCATCGGGCGCGTTCCTCGTCAGGGCCTCGGGCGAGGCGTAGATCGTCACGCCGAGGTCGCAGCGGTTCTCCCGGAGCGTGAGCCGTACGGTGTCGATCCGCGCGGGCGGATCGCCGCCGAGCAGGCAGCGACTATCGCCGGCGAGTTTCAGCGTGACGCTGTCGCCGTCGATCGACGTCACGTCGTAATGCGCGCCGCGGCATTCCTTCCAGTTGAGCGTGCCCTTGCCGATGCTGAGCATGCCCAGGCCGAGAAAGGCGTTGCTGTAGGGCTCCCAATCGCCCGCAAGCCAGGCGGGGGCGGGCTGGGCCGTGGACAGGAGGGCGAGGGCGATCAGGGAATGCATGGATGTCTCCTTCAGGTATTGCAACCGCGACACGAATCATGGTCTATTCGACCCATGATCCGCATCGCCGCCAATAACGCCAATACCAATAATGCCCGGAACCTCGGGAGGGTCGGCGTGTAGGCGGTTGCAAGCGAAACCACCGGTACACACCAAGGCCCGCCCTCACCAGGCGGGCCTTTTTCTTTGTGCGCTTTTTCGTAGCAGTGCCCCCACCAAGGAGAGAAAGGCCATGTGTTCGATTTTCGCCATGTTCGGTCTCGCACCGGGCGACGACCTCGTCGCCCTGCGTGCGAAAGCGATGGAGCTTTCCCAGCGGCAGCGCCATCGCGGCCCCGACTGGAGCGGCGTGTACGTGGATGGGGGCGCCATCCTCGTGCACGAGCGCCTTGCCATCGTCGATCCGGCCAGCGGCGCCCAGCCGCTTCGTTCGCCGGAAGGCGACCTGGCCCTCGCGGTGAACGGCGAGATCTACAACCACCGCGAATTGCGTGCCGCCAGCGGTTATGCGTTCACCACCGGCTCGGACTGCGAGGTGATCAATGCGTTGTACCGCGAACACGGGGCCGATTTCCTCGGTCGGCTGAACGGCATCTTCGCCTTCGCGCTGTGGGATGCGGCTCGCGGGCGCTTCGTCATCGCGCGCGATCCGGTCGGGGTCTGCCCGCTGTACTGGGGTCATGACAAGGAAGGGCGGCTGTGCGTCGCGTCGGAAATGAAGTCGCTGGTGGGCGTGTGCGCGGATGTCGCACCGTTTCCGCCGGGCCACGTGTATGACAGCGAGCGGGGTGAGGCGGTGCGTTACTGGCATCCCGCATGGCGCGATTACGCGGCGACCGAGGGTCACGACATCGATCCCCGGGCCCTGCGCGTGGCGTTCGAGGCGGCGGTGCACCGCCAATTGATGACCGACGTGCCCTATGGCGTGCTGTTGTCCGGCGGCCTGGATTCCTCCCTGGTCGCCGCCGTGGCGGCGAGCTTCGCCCGGCATCGCATCGAGGACGACGATCGCGGCGAAGCCTGGTGGCCGCGCCTGCATTCCTTCGCCATCGGGCTGGAGGGCTCGCCGGACCTGAAGGCCGCCGAGGTGGCGGCCGAGGCCCTGGGCACCGTGCACCACGGCTTCCGCTACACCTTCGAGGAAGGTCTCGATGCGCTGCCCGAGGTGATCCGCCACATCGAGACCTACGACGTCACCACCATCCGCGCGTCCACTCCGATGTTCCTGCTGGCGCGGCGAATCAAGGCGATGGGCGTGAAGATGGTGCTGTCCGGCGAAGGCTCGGACGAGGTCTTCGGCGGTTACCTGTATTTCCACAAGGCGCCCTCGGCCCGCGAATTCCACGACGAGACGGTGCGCAAGCTCGACGCCCTGCATTATTACGACTGCCTGCGCGCGAACAAGTCGATGTCGGCCTGGGGCGTGGAGGCGCGGGTGCCCTTCCTCGACACGGCGTTCCTCGAGGTGGCCATGGGCTTCGATGCCCAGGCGAAGATGGTGGCGCGCAAGGGTATCGAGAAGGGCATCCTGCGCGAGGCCTTCGAGGGCGCGCTCCCGGAATCGATCCTCTGGCGCCAGAAAGAGCAGTTCAGCGACGGCGTGGGTTATGGCTGGATCGACGGCCTGAAAGCGCACGCGGAATCGATGGTGTCCGACCGTGAGTTCGCCGCGGCGGCCTCGCGGTTCCCGCACAACACGCCGGCGACGAAGGAGGCGTTCTTCTATCGGACGATCTTCGAGAAGCATTTTCCGGGCGAGGCGTGTGCGGCGACGGTGCCGGGTGGGAAGTCCATCGCGTGTTCGTCGCCCGCGGCGCTGGCGTGGGACCCGGCCTTCGCGGCGGCGGCCGATCCCTCGGGGCGGGCGGTTCGCGGGGTGCATCGCGAGGCGTTGCCGGCCTGACGGCCGGTTCGCCGATACGATCGGCTCCCACCCCTTCGGTAGCGAAGTCACTGCCTACCGGAGGGGTGGGAGCCGATCGTATCGGCGAAACCCGGTCGCGACAGCGCCCGATTTGCTAGAATCGGCTGCTTTAGCCGGCGCGCCCCGCGCCGCACCAGCAGGCCAGCCAACCATGATCGAGACCAATCCGATCCTCGCGCAGATCGCGGACCTCAAGGGCCGCGTCGAGTCGCTTAGGGGGTATCTTTGACTACCCTGTCAAGAAAGAACGCCTAGAAGAAGTCAACCGCGAGCTCGAGAGCCCCACCGTCTGGGACGATCCCAAGCGCGCGCAGGACCTGGGCCGCGAGCGCGCCCAGCTCGACACCATCGTGACCGGCATCGACGAGATGACCGGCGCGCTCGACGATTCCAAGGAGCTGCTCGAGATGGCCGCCGCCGACGGCGACGAGGCCACGGTGCAGTCCGTCGCCGACGATCTGAACAAGGTCGAGGCACGGGTCAGCAAGCTCGAGTTCCAGCGCATGTTCTCCGGCAAGCTCGACGCCGCCCCGGCGTTCGTCGACATCCAGGCCGGCGCCGGCGGCACCGAGGCCCAGGACTGGGCCGAAATGCTCTTGCGCATGTATCTGCGCTGGGCCGAGTCGCGCGGCTGGAAAGCCGAGCTGATGGAAGTGTCCGGCGGCGAAGTCGCGGGCATCAAGTCGGCCACGTTCCGCGTCGAAGGCGATTACGCCTACGGCTGGCTGAAAACGGAAATCGGCGTGCATCGCCTTGTCCGCAAGAGCCCGTTCGATTCCGACAACCGCCGCCACACGAGCTTCACCTCGGTGTTCGTCTCCCCCGAAGTGGACGACGACATCGAGATCGACATCAATCCGGCCGACCTCAAGACCGACGTCTACCGCTCGTCGGGCGCGGGTGGCCAGCACGTGAACAAGACCGAATCGGCGGTGCGCATCACGCACATCCCCACCAACACGGTGGTGGCCTGCCAGACCGAGCGCAGCCAGCATGCCAACCGCGACCGCGCGATGAAGATGCTCAAGGCCAAGCTGTACGAACTGGAAGTGCAGAAGCGCAACGCCGAAAAGGATGCGCTGGAAGCCACCAAGTCGGACATCGGCTGGGGCAGCCAAATCCGCAACTACGTGCTCGATCAGTCGCGCATCAAGGATCTCCGCACGGGCATCGAACGCTCCGACACGCAGAAGGTGCTCGACGGCGACCTCGACGAATTCGTCGAAGCCAGCCTCAAGGGGGGCCTGGAAGCCGGTTCCAAGCGTATCGACGCGTGATGCACCACCGGGGGCGCATGGGCGCCCCCGCTCATTAATGAAGCCACTCCAAGAGCCATGACCGAAAACACCCACGCCGACACTCCCGCGACCGCCGCCGACGAAAACCGTCTCATTGCCGAGCGCCGCGAGAAACTGAAAGCGCTGCGTGCGCAGGGCATCGCCTACCCCAACGACTTCAAGGTCGACAGCTTCGCGGGCGACCTGCAGGACGAGTTCGCCGACAAGGACCGCTGGACGGCCGAGGCCATCGAGGCCGCGCCCCGCCAGGTGGCCGTGGCCGGCCGCATCATCCTGATGCGCGGGCAGGGCAAGGTGAGCTTCGTGCAGATGCAGGACGGCACCGGCCGCATCCAGCTCTTCGTGCACCAGGGCACCGTGGGCGAAGAGGCGTACAACGCCTTCAAGCGCTGGGACCTCGGTGACATCGTCGGCGCCACGGGCACGCTCATGCGCACCAAGACGGGCGAGCTGTCGATCAAGGTCGAGTCGATCCGCCTGCTCACCAAGTCGCTGCGCGGCTTGCCCGACAAGCACCACGGCATGGCCGACGTCGAGCAGCGTTACCGCCAGCGTTACGTCGACCTGATCGTCACCGAGGAATCGCGCCGCACCTTCGTGCTGCGCTCGAAGATCGTCAGCCACGTGCGCCGCTGGCTCGAGGCTCCGCCGCGCCGGTTCATGGAGGTGGAAACCCCCATGATGCACGTGATCCCGGGCGGCGCCACCGCGCGTCCGTTCACCACGCACCACAACGCGCTCGACATCCCGCTCTTTCTGCGCGTGGCGCCGGAGCTTTACCTCAAGCGCCTCACCGTGGGCGGTTTCGACCGCGTATACGAAATCAACCGCAACTTCCGCAACGAGGGCGTGTCCACGCGGCACAACCCCGAGTTCACCATGCTGGAGCTGTACCAGGCGTACGCCACGTACCACGACATCATGGACCTCACCGAGGGCCTGATCCGCTCGGCCGCCACCGACGTGATCGGCCACACCGCCATCGAGTGGGACGGTGCCACGGTCGACGTGGGCCCGGCGTTCCGCCGCTGGCGCATGGAAGACGCCGTGCTGGAGCTCAATCCGGAGATCAAGCCGGGAGAGCTGCGCGACCGCGAGGCCATGGCCGCGCACGCGACGCGCCTGGGTATCCACGTTAAGCCGTCGTACGGCTGGGGCAAGCTGTTGCTGGAGATATTCGAGGCCACGGTGGAGCACACCCTGGTGCAGCCGACCTTCATCACCGACCACCCGGTGGAGGTCTCGCCGCTGGCCCGCGAGAGCGATACCGACAAGGGCATCACCGACCGCTTCGAGCTGTTCATCAA
Organism: Luteibacter sp. CQ10; assembly: GCF_040900725.1. Taxonomy (NCBI): domain Bacteria; kingdom Pseudomonadati; phylum Pseudomonadota; class Gammaproteobacteria; order Lysobacterales; family Rhodanobacteraceae; genus Luteibacter; species Luteibacter sp. CQ10. Next base: position 694,111 of record NZ_JAEUYM010000001.1, read on the forward strand.
CGGCAAGGAGATCGCCAACGGCTTCTCCGAGCTCAACGATTCCGAAGACCAGGCCGCCCGCTTCCAGGCGCAGGTGGATGCCAAGGACGCCGGCGACGACGAGGCCATGCACTTCGACGCCGACTACATCCGTGCGCTCGAGGTCGGCCTGCCGCCGACGGGAGGCCTCGGCGTGGGCATCGACCGCCTGGTGATGCTGCTCACCGGCGCGTCGTCCATCCGCGACGTACTGCTGTTCCCGACCATGCGTCCCGAGGCCTGAGCGGCCTCGCCATACCCGGAGCCCAAGCCATGTACTACGTCATCGTCGCCCTCGACCATCCGCGTTCGCTGGAAAAGCGCCTCGCCGCGCGTCCGGCGCACATCGCCCGCCTGAAGGCCCTGCTCGAAGAGGGACGGCTCAAGCTGGCCGGCCCGTTTCCGGCCATCGATTCGGAAAACCCGGGCGAGGCCGGTTTCGACGGCAGCATGATCGTGGCTGAATTCGCCGACCTGGCCACCGCCAAGGCCTGGGCCGATGCCGATCCCTACGTCGAGGCGGGCGTCTACCGGGACGTCACCGTGCGGCCGTTTCGCGTGACCCTGCCGTGACCGTCGAGAAGGTCGAGCGCATCCGCCGGCTGCTGACCGAGGCTTTGGCCCCGGTGGAGCTGGACGTCATCGACGAGGGCCACAAGCACGCGGGCCACGCGGGCGAGGGCCGGGGGCATTTCTTCGCGCGCATCGTCAGCCCGGCCTTCGCCGGCAAGAACCCGATCCAGCGGCACCGGATGGTCTACGAGGCCTTGGGCGACATGATGCCGGACGGCATCCATGCGCTGTCGATCGAGGCGAAGACGCCGGGCGAGTGACCGCTCCCCGTGAATTCGCCGATACGATCGGCTCCCACCCCTTCGGTAGGCGGTGTCTCGCTACCGAAGGGGTGGGAGCCGATCGCATCGGCGAATGGTCCTGGCCTCGTTTCGGCTAGTGGATCTTGTCCAATCAGAAGCTTACCCTTCCTTTTTCGCGTTGTTTCGCGTATTGCACCTCAGTGACCCCTTTGGCAAAGTGATCGATCTGCCAGGGGGTGGCTCCCGACCGGAGCCCACGGCCGCGTCCCAACGGAATCAAACATGCGTCTGACCACCATCAAGCTGGCGGGATTCAAGTCCTTCGTGGACCCGACCACGCTGCACCTGCCCACCAACATGACCGGCGTCGTCGGTCCGAACGGTTGCGGCAAGTCGAACATCATCGACGCCATCCGCTGGGTCATGGGCGAATCGGCGGCCAGCCGCCTGCGCGGCGATTCGCTCACCGACGTGATCTTCTCCGGCTCCAGCGCCCGCAAGCCCGTGGGCCAGGCGGCGGTGGAACTCATCTTCGACAACAGCGACGCCACCATCCAGGGCGAATACGCCAGCTTCGCCGAGATCTCGGTCAAGCGCGTGGTGAGCCGCGACGGCCAGTCGTCGTATTTCCTCAACGGCGCGCGCTGCCGCCGCCGCGACATCACCGACCTGTTCCTCGGCACGGGCCTGGGCCCGCGCTCCTACTCGATCATCGAGCAGGGCATGATCAGCCAGATCATCGAGGCGGCGCCCGAAGAGTTGCGCACCCACCTGGAAGAAGCCGCCGGCATCTCTAAATACAAGGAGCGCCGCAAGGAAACCGAAAGCCGCATCAAGTCCACCCGCGAAAACCTCGACCGCGTGCGCGACGTGCGCGACGAGGTGGACAAGCAGCTCGACCACCTCAACCGCCAGGCCCGCGCCGCCGAGCGCTGGAAGGCCTTCAAGGAAGAACAGACCCGTCGCGAGGCCGAGCTACGCGCGCTGGAATACCGCACGCTCGACCGGCAGCGCCAGGGCGAAGGCTCCGGCCTGCGCGAGGCCGAGCTGGAGATCGAAAAACACACCGCATCGCAGCGCCAGGTCGAAGCGCAGCTGGAAAGCGTGCGCGAGCGCCACCAGGGCGCCAGCGAGCACCTGAACCAGGTGCAGGCCGAGGTCTACAAGGTGGGCGCCGAGATCGCCCGCGTCGAACAGCAGGTGCGCCACAACCGCGACCTCGCCGAGCGCCTGACCCGCGCCCGTGTCGACACCGAGCGCGAGCACGAAGAGCTGCTCGGGCACATCACCACCGACCGCGAGCAGGTGGAAACCCTGCGCATGGCCCTGGCCGAAGGCGAGCCGAAGCTCGAAGCCCTGCAGCAGATCCAGGACGAAACCGCCGAATCGCAGCGCGCCACCGAGTCGCGCATGGCCGACTGGCAGCAGCGTTGGGACACCCACACGCGCGGCGCCTCCGAATCCACCCGCGCCGCCGAAGTCGAGCGCACCAAGCTCGCCTACCTCGATCGCCAGGCCGTGGATCTTTCCCGCCGCCGCGAAGCGATGGAAACCGAACAGCGCGCCACCGACGTCGCCGCGCTGGACGCCGCCGCCGAACAGCTCGACACCGAACACGACACCCAGCGCGAACGCGTCGAACAGCTCGGCACCGTGCTCGACCAGCACAAGGTCGCCTATGAGCGCGTGCTCGACGAAGAGCGCCAGGTGCAGTCGTCGCTCAACGACGCCCGCCAGCAGCTGCAGACCGCGCGTGGCCGCCAGGCCTCGCTGGAAGCCCTGCAGACCGCCGCGCTCGGGCAGGAAGAGTCGGCCGCCACCGGCTGGCTCAAGCGCCTCGGCCTCGACGGCGCGCGCCGCCTCGGTGAATCGCTGCAGGTGGACGCCGGTTACGAATCGGCGGTGGAAACCGTGCTGTCGGGCCTGCTCGACGGCGTGCTCGTCGATGCGCCGGCGGCGCTGGCTCCCGAGTTCGAAGGCCTCGGCCAGGCCGACGTGGCCTTGTTCGCGTCGGCGCAGGGTGGCCCCGGCGCCTCGGGCACGCTGGCCGGGCACGTGCGCGGCCCGGCCGCCGCCGTAGCCCTGCTCGGCAACGTCTTCATCGCCGATTCGGTGGAGGAGGCCGCCTCGCGCGTGGCCTCGCTGTCCGAACACCAGTCGGTGATCACCCGTGACGGCGCATGGATGGGCCCGGGCTGGGCCCGCGTGTTGCGCGCGCAGGGCAACCAGGTGGGCGTGCTGGCGCGCGAACGCGAGATCCGCCAGCTCGCCGAACAGATCGAAACCCTGGAGGCCACGATCGAGGAAGGCACCGAAACGCTCGAGGCACTGCGCGCGCGCAAGTTCGAAACCGAGCGCCAGCGCGACGACGCGCAGCGCGACCTCTACGCCGCGCATCGCCGCCTTTCCGAGCTGGCCGGCCAGTTGCAGAGCCACCGCGGCAAGATGGAAACCGCGCGCGCCCGTGCCGAGAAGATCGGCGGCGAGATTTCCGCCATCGTCGAACAGCTCGACGAACTCGAGGGCCAGACCCGTGAAGCGCGCGCCCGCCTCGACGAGGCCGTGGGCCACATGGGCGACCGCGAGGACGAACGCCGCGAGCTGGAGAACGAGCGCCGTGAATTGCTCGAGGCGCGCGAGGAAGCCCGCATCAATGCCCGCGAGGCCGCCGACCAGGCGCACCAGCTCGAACTCGGCCTGGGCTCCAAGCGCGCGGCGCTCACCTCGCTGGAGCAGGCCCTGGCCCGCCTCGACACCCAGCTTCGCCAGGTCACCGCGCGTCGGGACGAGATCGACGAACAGCTCGCCGCGGGTTCCGATCCCATCGTCGAACTGGAAGCCGAGCGGCAGACCTACCTCGACCAGCGCCTGCTCGTCGACAAGCAACTGGTGGACGCCCGCCGTGCCGTCGAAGACTGCGACGCCGAATTCCGTCGCCTGGAGCAGGAGCGCCAACGCGTCGAGCACGTGATGAACCAGGTGCGCGAGAGCGTGTCGGAGAAGCGTCTCGCCGCCCAGGCCCTGCAATTGCGCGCCGAACAGCTCGCCCAGGCCATCCGCGCGTCGGGGCTCGAACTGGAGCCGTTGCTGGCCGAGCTGGCGGAAGATGCCGAGCCCGCCCACTGGCAGCAGCAGCTCACCGACCTGGCGCAGAAGATCGCCCGCCTGGAGCCGGTGAACCTGGCCGCGATCCAGGAACACGCCGAGCAGTCGCAGCGCAAGGAGTACCTCGATGCGCAGCTGACCGACCTCACCAGTGCCATGGAAACCCTGGAAGGCGCGATCAAGAAGATCGACCGCGAAACGCGCCAGCGCTTCAAGGAGACCTTCGACCGCGTCAACGCCGGCGTGCAGGAACTCTTCCCGCGCCTGTTCGGCGGCGGCCACGCCTACCTCGAACTCACCGGCGAAGACCTGCTCGATACCGGCGTGGCCATCATGGCGCGTCCGCCGGGCAAGCGCGTATCGAACATCACGCTGCTGTCCGGCGGCGAGAAGGCGCTCACGGCGGTGTCGCTCGTGTTTGCCATCTTCGGCCTGAATCCCGCGCCGTTCTGCCTGCTCGACGAGGTGGACGCGCCGCTGGACGAAGCCAACGTCGGCCGCTTCTCGGCGATGGTGCGCGAGATGAGCGAGAAGGTGCAGTTCATCTTCGTCAGCCACAACAAGGCCACGATGGAGGCCGCGCACCAGCTGTGTGGCGTTACCATGCGCGAACCGGGCGTCTCGCGCCTCGTCCAGGTCGACCTGGCCGAAGCGTCGAAGCTCGCCGGCGTCGCCTGAGCACTACCCAAGGAACTCCCATGACACCAGCCATCGGCCTCGCCTGGAATCCGGCAGTCGGCATCCCGATGCTCTTCGTCGGCATCGTCATCCTCGTGCTGATCTGGCTCTTCGGCCAGCCGCGCAAGGAGCAGGGCCGCCGCAAGCCCGTGCCCGAGCAGCAGCCCGAGCGTTCGCGCGAGCGGCGCGACCCGGTGTTCCATGACGGGGAACCGGACGAGGAGGGCTTTTCGGCCCGCGACGACGACGCCAACGACCCGCTGTTCAATCCGTCGCCCAGGCAGGGCGAGCTCGATGTCGACCTGCGCGCCGAGCTCGAGCGCCTGGGCGCGTCGTTGGCCGGCGAGCGCACGGCCTCGGCCTCGCCCGTGCTGCCGGACGAGCCCGCGCCGCGTCCGGTGCAGCGCAAGGAGCCGAGCATCGACCTCGACCTGCCTTTCGACCTCGACGAACCCGTCGCGGCCGCACCGCCGCCCGCGCCGGTCGTGCCTCCGGCCCCCGCGCCCGCACCCCCTCCCGTGCCGAAAACGCCGCCGCGTTCCGACCTGGGCCGCCGGCCGAACACCCCGGTGGAACGCATCGTCAGCCTTTACGTGGTAGCGCGCGACGGCCTCAAGTTCAGTGGTTCCGACCTCGTCGTGGCGGCCGAGAAGGTCGGCCTGGAATTCGGCGACATGGGTATCTATCACCGCCTGGTCGACGGTCACCCGGAAAAGGGTCCGATCTTCAGCGTGGCCAACCTCGTCAAGCCGGGCAATTTCGACATGTCGCGCGTCGCCGCCATGCAGACGCCCGGGCTCTCGTTCTTCATGGCCCTGCCGGGCCCGATCAACGCGCTCGACGCCTGGGACGCCATGCTGCCCACGGCCCAGCGCCTGGCCGAGCTGCTCGACGGCCTCGTGCTCGACGAGGAGCGCAACGCCCTCGGCCGGCAACGCGTCGCCCACATCCGCGATGAGCTGCGCGGGTGGGATCGCGGCCACGAGGGCGAAGAAATCACCTTCGGCCCTTAACCATGTACACGCCGCGCGCCTTCGTCGAGGATCGCCTGCCCGTCTTGCACGAGGCGATCCGCGGGATCGCCTTCGGGGCGCTGGTGACGGCGGCCGAGGGCGCCATCGAGGCCACGCACCTGCCGTTCGTGCTCGTGCCGGACGAGGGCCCGCTCGGCACGCTCTACGCGCACGTGGCCAGGCCCAACGACCACGTGCGGCGGCATGGGGGCGAGGCCCTCGCGATGTTCGCGGGGCCGCATGCGTACATCTCGCCCAACGGTTATCCCGGCAAGGCGGTGCATGGCCGTGAAGTGCCGACGTGGAACTACATCGCCGTGCACGCCTACGGCGTGCCCGAGACCTTCACCGATCCCACGGCGTTGCTCGACCTGCTCGACACGCTGACCGACCAGAGCGAGAAGGCCGCCGAGCAGTCCGTGCCGTGGCAGGTCGCCGATGCGCCGGCCGACTATGTCGAATCGATGCTCGGCGCCATCGTCGGCATCCGCCTGCCGATCGCGCGGATCGAGGGCAAGTGGAAGCTCGGGCAGAACCGCAGTGTCGAAGATCGCGCCGGTGCGGCGAAGCTTCTTGCGGAGCGGGGCGGAGATGACGAGCGGGCAATCGCAAGCGCGATGCTCGCCGTGAAAAGCTCGTAGATCCACATTCGCGAAGCCGAACGCACCGCGCTGGGCTCCTGCATACGCAGGAGCGACGTTTCAGTATTCGTGAGAGTGACCGAACAATGGCCCGTCATTCCTGCGCAAGCGGACCCTGTCCCTGCGAAAGCAGGGAATTCAGCGCCCCGCGCTATGAACGTGCCAGACCGCCTATCGGCTTCCGCTTTCAGGCGGTTGGCCCCGCCGATTTCACATTCCCGAAACACCCCGATGCGTCACTGTGACTGCTCCCCCGCGTGTCCGGGCGTTGGCGTGATGCACACATCAGGCCCGGCATGCTTGTGTTTACTCCCCAAGGAACACGAGTCACATGTCGGCAAGCATGCGTGCGCCCTTTTGCATCTATTACCTGCATCCGTTGCAGGCGGGACCGATGACGGGGTGGAGCGCGTGGATCGACCATGCCGCGTCGCTCGGTTTCCGCCAGTTGCTGGTGGCACCGCCCTTCGTGCCTTCGCAGGCCGGCGACGTGTTCGTCACGCGGGACTTCGACCATTTGCATCCCGCGCTCGACGCCGACGGCGACGCGGTCACGCGCCTGGCGCAGATCGCCAAGGCCTGCCGTGCGCGCGACATGGCCTTCTGGCTGGACCTTCCCCTGGACGAACTGGCGTCCGACGCGACGGTACGCACGGAGCATCCGGAGTGGTTCCGTCCCGTCGCCGCCGAGCACGGCACGCCCGACCCGCGCTGGACGCCGGCCGAATCCGATAGCGCGCGCTGGCGTTTCAACGACCCCGCCGTGGCCGATGCCGCCGCGTCGTGGTGGATCGATCGCCTGCGTCGGTGGACCGCCGCCGGTGTGGAGGGTTTTCGTCTCGTGCATCCCCAGCGACTGGGCGCGGCGACGTGGAAGGCCCTGATCGACGCGGTACGCGCCGAGGCACCCGGTGCGAGTTTCGTCGCCTGGACGCCCGGCTGCACGCCGGACGACATCGCCGCCTTGCAGGGCGCGGGCTTCGATGCCGTGGTCAATTCCTCGGCCTGGTGGGATTTCCGTTCCTCGTGGTTCGCCGAAGAGGCGGCACGCCTGCAAACGGTGGCACCCGCCATGGCCTGCGTCGAAGCGCCGTTCGCGCGCCGCCTCGGCGACGAGCTGGGCGAGGAGAACCAGCTCGAACACGCCTACGGCCGAGCGATCGCCTTCGCGGCGACCGCGGCTGCCGGATGGCTCATGCCGATGGGATTCGAATACGCGATTCACGATGCGCTCGATCCACGGCGCGGCACGCCCGCCACGCCCGCCGAATGGAAGGCCCATGCCGCGCTCGACCTGTCCGAGGCGATCGCCGCGGCGAATCGTGGGGTGGGCGACGACGTGCCCGGCGTGCCCCTCATCGCCACGCACGGCTGCGTCACCTCGCTATTCGCCGTCGACGGCGCGGATCCGCGCACGGCGCGTCGGGCCACGCTCACGCTGGTCAACGCCTCGCTCGACCGCGACATGGTCGTGAGCGCGGCGGACGCGCTGGCGGGCGCAGCAAGCCATTTCGCGACGTGGACGGCCCCGGACGGACGCAAGTATTTCGACCAAGGCGATGCCATGACCCTACCTCCCGGCGGCGTGATAACCCTGTCCGGCGTGCCCGCGGGACCGGTAGTGAAGAAGCTCGGCGCGACGGCGCGCAAGGAGACCTTGCAAGCGGCCACGGCATCGCCCCGTGTGGTGATCGAAGCCGTGGAGCCGACGGTGGACGGGGGACGTTTTCCCGCCAAGCGCATCGTCGGCCAACCGGTCACGGTCACCGCCGACATTTTCATGGACGGCCACGAGGTACTCGCGGCTCGGCTGTCGTACCGCGCGCAGGACGAAAAGAGCTGGCGCGAGGCGACCATGTCGCCGGTAAACAACGACATCCATACCGCCACCTTCACGCCCACGCGCGTCGGTCGCTACGAATTCCGCGTCGAGGCCTGGCACGACCGTTTCGGCAGCTACCACCACGAACTCGAGGTCAAGCACGCCGCCGGCGTGGCCGTCGACCTGGAACTGGAAGAGGGACGGTTGCTGGTCGAAGCGCGTGCGAAGGATGCCACCGGTCCCAAGGCGCGGGCGCTGCGCAGCCTCGCCGCGGCGGTTTCGAAGGCCGAAGGCGACGCGCGTCTCGAACTGCTTCTCGCCGACGGCACGGTGGCGTTGATGGACGCCACCGACCCACGGGAACGCTCGACGGTCAGCACCACGTTCGTCGTCGAGGTGGATCGGCGCGAGGCGATGTTCGCGAGCTGGTACGAGCTGTTCCCGCGTTCGATGACGGACGATCCGAAGAAGCACGGCACCTTCCGCAATACCATCGCGCGCCTTCCGGCGATCCGCGACATGGGCTTCGACGTGCTCTACTTCCCGCCGATCCACCCCATCGGCAAGGCCTTCCGAAAGGGGCCCAACAACACGCTCACGCCCGGTCCGGACGACCCCGGCAGCCCGTACGCCATCGGCTCGCCCGATGGCGGGCACGACGCCATCCACCCGCAGTTGGGCACGCTGGACGATTTCCGCGCCTTGCGCGATGCGGCCCACGAACACGGCCTGGAGCTGGCGCTCGACTTCGCCATCCAGTGCTCGCCGGACCATCCGTGGCTGAAGGAACACCCGGAATGGTTCGACTGGCGTCCGGACGGCAGCATCAAGTACGCGGAAAACCCGCCGAAGAAATACCAGGACATCGTCAACGTGGATTTCTACGCCGACGGTTCGGTGCCCTCGTTGTGGCAGGCCCTGTGCGACGTGGTGCTGTTCTGGGCGGGCGAGGGCGTGCGTACCTTCCGCGTCGACAACCCGCATACCAAGCCGTTTCCGTTCTGGGAGTGGATGATCGCGCAGGTGCGGGCGAAGTACCCCGGTACGCTGTTCCTCTCCGAGGCGTTCACCCGGCCCAAGCCGATGTATCGCCTGGCCAAGGTGGGCTTCAGCCAGTCGTACACGTATTTCACCTGGCGTAACTCCAAGCGCGAGTTCATCGACTACCTCACCGAGCTGACCACCACGCCGCCGAAGGATTTCTTCCGCCCCAACTTCTTCGTCAACACGCCGGATATCGACCCGTACTTCCTGCAGACCTCGGGCCGTCCCGGCTTCCTCATCCGCACGGCGCTGGCGACCACGCTTTCGGGCCTGTGGGGCATGTACTCGGGCTTCGAGATCTGCGAATCCGCGCCGATGCCGGGCAAGGAGGAGTACCTCGATTCGGAGAAGTACGAGATCCGCGTGCGTGACTTCGATGCGCCGGGCAACATCGTCGCCGAGATCACCCAGCTCAACCGCATCCGCCGCGCGCATCCCGCGCTGCAGACCCACCTGGGCGTGCGCTTCCTGCCCGCGAACAACGACCAGGTGCTGTTCTTCGAAAAACGCGCGGGCGACGACCTCGTGCTCGTGGCGATCAGCATGGATCCCCACAACGCGCAGGCCGCCGACCTCACCCTCCCGCTGGACGACTGGGGCCTTCCTCCGGATGCCTCGCTCGACGTCCGCGATCTTCTCCACGCACGCCCCGTCGCTTGGCGCGGCGCAACCCAGAACGTATGGCTCGGCCTCGGCCAGCCCTACGCGATCTGGCAGGTACGGTTACCCGGAGTCTGACCACATGGCAACACGCGGCAAGGCAAAGAAGCGCGCGACCGCGCCGGATTTCTCCAGCGATCCGCTCTGGTACAAGGACGCGATCATCTACCAGGTGCACGTCAAGTCGTACTTCGATTCGAACGACGACGGCGTGGGCGACTTCCAGGGCCTGATCGACAAGCTCGACTACATCGCCGACCTCGGCGTGAACACCCTTTGGCTGCTGCCGTTCTATCCCAGCCCGCGCCGGGACGACGGCTACGACATCGCCGAATACAAGGCGGTGCACGAGGACTACGGCAAGCTCGCCGACGCGAAGCGCTTCATTGCCGAGGCGCACAAGCGCGGCTTGCGCGTGATCACCGAGCTGGTCATCAACCACACCTCCGACCAGCACCCGTGGTTCCAGAAAGCGCGCCACGCGAAGAAGGGCTCGGCCGCGCGCGATTTCTACGTGTGGTCGGATACCGACCAGGCCTACGACGGCACGCGCATCATCTTCCTCGATACCGAGAAGTCGAACTGGACCTGGGACCCGGTGGCCGGCCAGTATTTCTGGCACCGCTTCTTCTCGCACCAGCCCGACCTCAACTTCGATAACCCGGCCGTATTGAAGGCCGTGCTCGAGGTGATGCGATTCTGGCTCGACATCGGCGTGGACGGCCTGCGCCTCGACGCCGTGCCCTACCTGATCGAGCGCGAAGGCACCAACAACGAGAACCTGCCCGAGACGCACCAGATCCTCAAGCTGATGCGTGCGGAGATCGACCAGCATTATCCCGACCGCATGCTGCTGGCCGAGGCCAACCAGTGGCCGGAAGACACGCAGGACTATTTCGGCAACGGCGACGAATGCCACATGGCGTTCCACTTTCCGTTGATGCCGCGCATGTACATGGCCATCGCGCGCGAAGACCGCTTTCCCATCACCGATATCATGCGGCAGACCCCGGCGATCCCGGAGAACTGCCAGTGGGCGATCTTCCTGCGCAACCACGACGAACTGACGTTGGAGATGGTCACCGACAACGAGCGCGACTACCTGTGGCAGACCTACGCCGCCGACCGCCGCGCCCGCATCAACCTCGGCATCCGCCGGCGCCTGGCGCCGCTGCTCGAACGCGATCGCCGCCGCATCGAACTGATGAACGCGATGCTGCTCACGATGCCCGGCACGCCCGTGCTCTATTACGGCGACGAGATCGGCATGGGCGACAACATCCACCTCGGCGACCGCGATGGTGTGCGCACGCCGATGCAATGGTCGGTGGACCGCAACGGCGGTTTCTCCCGCGCCGATCCGGCCAGCCTCGTGCTGCCGCCGATCATGGATCCGCTCTACGGTTTCCAGGCGATCAACGTCGAGGCGCAGCAGCGCGACCCGTATTCGCTGCTCAACTGGACGCGCCGCATGCTTGCCGTGCGCAAGCGCTACAAGGCCTTCGGTCGCGGTTCGCTGAAATTCCTCTACCCGGGCAACCGCAAGGTGCTGGCCTACCTGCGCGAGTTCGGCGACGAGCACGTGCTGTGCGTGGCCAACATGTCGCGCAGCTTGCAGGCGGTGGAGCTGGACCTGGCCGCGTTCGACGGGCAGGTGCCGGTCGAGATCATCGGCGGTACCTCGTTCCCGCCGGTGGGACAGTTGCCTTACCTGCTCACCGTGCCGCCGTTCGGTTTCTATGCCTTCCAGCTCTGCCCCAACGCGCAGATGCCCGAATGGCACGAGCAGCCGGCCGAGCCGCTGCCCGACTACGAAACGCTCGTGCTGCGCGGGGCCCTCGTCGAGGGGCCGGTGATGGAACACCACCGCGGCGTGATCGAGAAGCAGGTGCTGCCCGGATACCTCTCGGTGCGCCGCTGGTTCGCGTCGAAGGACCGGGGCATCGACAGCGTCAAGGTGATGCATGCGGTGCCATGGCCCGATCGCGGCGACGACCTCGTGTTCACCGAGATCGAAGCGACGCTCGGCGACGGCGGCAAGGAACGCTACAGCCTCCCCGTGGGCATCGTCTGGGAAGACGAGACGCCCAACGCCCGCCAGCAACAGGTCACCCTTGCGCGCGTCCGTCGCGGGCGCCGCATCGGCATCCTCACCGACGGTTTCGCGCTCGACGCCTTCGTCAACGGCCTGCTCGCCGGTCTGCGTGATCACGTGGAACTCAAGTCGGGCAACAGCGTGATCCGCTTCGAGACCACGGCAGCCTTCGAAGGCGTGGCGTTCGATCCGTCCATCGAGAACCGCTGGTTGTCGTCGGAGCAGTCCAACAGTTCGCTGATCGCGCACGACGCGGGTGTCGTCAAGCTGTTCCGCCGTGTCTCGGCGGGCATCAATCCCGAAGTGGAAATGGGTCGCTTCCTCACCGAGAACGGCTACGCCAACACCGCGCCGCTGATGGGCGAGGTGGTCCGCGTGGGTGAACACGGCGAGCGCACGACACTGGCCGTGCTGCTGGGCTTCCTCCGCAACCAGGGCGACGCCTGGCGCTGGACGCTCGACTTCCTGCGGCGCAGCTACGACGAATACAGCCATTCGCCCGACGACGAGCGGCGCGCGGAGATCGAGGGTGGATACGACGCCTTCGCCGCGGCCGTGGGCACGCGTCTGGGTGAATTGCATGCCGTGCTGGCGAAGCCGTCGGACCTGCCCGCCTTCTCGCCCGAGAAGGTCTCCGGCGAAGCGACGCAGGCGTGGCGCGACGGCGTTCGCGCGCAGGTCGGGCGCGCCCTGCTTGCCGTGGACAGCACGCGGGACATGTCCGAGGAACTGGCCGCCGACGTCGAGGCCCTGCGTGGCCTCGCCGGGGTGCTCGAAGACCGCGTGGGCCAGCTGGCCAGGGCGGGCGAGGGCGTGTTGGCCACGCGTACCCATGGCGATTTCCACCTCGGCCAGATCCTCGTCGTGCAGGACGACGCCTACATCATCGATTTCGAGGGTGAGCCGGCGCGCACGCTGGAGGAGCGGCGCGGCAAGAACACGCCGCTGCGCGACGTCGCCGGGTTCCTGCGTTCGCTCGACTACGCGGCGGCCATGGCGCGTCGCGGCGAGGATGGCCTCGCGCCAGTCGAGGACCCGGGCTTCGGCGACTACCTCGTCCGATTCCGCGAGCGGGCGTCGCGCGTATTCGTCGAGGCGTACCGTCGCGTGCTGGAACGGGCGCCGGTGCGCTGGGTATCGGACAGCGACTTCATGCCGCTGCTCGAGCTCTTCGTGATCGAGAAAGCCGCCTATGAAATCACCTACGAAGCCGCCAACCGGCCGGGCTGGCTCGACGTGCCACTGCGTGGCTTGCTCCACGCCGCGCGCGGCGAAGCGGCCGTGGCGCTGAAGGAGGAAACGTGATCGATCCGCGCTCCTATGGATTGACCGATGCCGATGCCGTCGACGCTCTCGTCCACGGTCGTCACGGCGATCCCTTCGCCCTGCTGGGGCCGCATGACGTCGACGGGCGCCGCGTGGTTCGTGCCCTGCAACCCGGTGCCGACGCCATCGACCTCATCGATCCGCAGGGCCGCGTAATGTCCACGCTCGAGCGCGTGCATCCGGCGGGTCTCTTCGCCGGGTTTCTCGACGGTGAGGGCGGTTACCGGCTGCGTGTCCACTGGCCCGCGGCGACACACGACACGCACGATCCGTATGCGTTCGGCATGCTGCTCGGCGACGATGACCTGCGACGCCTCTCCGACGGCACGCACATCGAACTGTTTCGCTGCCTCGGAGCGCATCCGGTCACCGTCGACGGTGTGCATGGCGTGCGTTTCGCCGTCTGGGCGCCGAATGCGCAGCGCGTGAGCGTGGTCGGCGACTTCGACAGCTGGGACGGCCGCCGCCATCCGATGCGCAAGCGCGTGCCGGCAGGCGTATGGGAGCTCTTCGTCCCGGGCCTGCTGCCGGGCGCCCGCTACAAGTATGAGATATGGGGTGCGGACGGCTCGCTCACCCAGCGCGCCGATCCCGTGGCGCTCGCGGCCGAACTGCCGCCCGCCACCGCCTCGATCGTGGCCGATCCGGAAGCGTTCCGCTGGACCGACGACGAGTGGATGCGCCGCCGCGGCGCGCTGCATCATGCCGGGTCACCGTTGTCCATCTACGAGATGCATGCCGGTTCGTGGCTGCGCGGCCCGGACGGTCGCGAATTGCACTGGGACGAGTTGGGCGAACGGTTGATCCCCTACCTGGCCGGCATGGGCTTCACCCATGTCGAACTGCTGCCCGTCTCCGAGCACCCGTTCGGCGGTTCGTGGGGATACCAGCCGCTGGGGCAGTTCGCCCCGACGTCGCGGTTCGGCACGCCGGAGGCGTTCGCCCGTTTCGTCGACCGCTGCCACGAGGCCGGCATCGGCGTCATCGTGGATTGGGTGCCCGCGCATTTCCCGACCGACATCCACGGGCTGGCGCACTTCGACGGCACGCCGCTCTACGAACACGCCGACCCTCGCGAAGGCTTCCACCAGGACTGGAATACGCTGATCTACAACCTCGGACGCAACGAGGTCTCGGCCTTCCTCGTCGCCAGCGCCCTGGCCTGGCTGGAGCGCTTCCACGTCGACGGCCTGCGCGTGGACGCCGTCGCCTCGATGCTTTACCGCGACTATTCGCGCAAGGCGGGCGAATGGGTGCCCAACATGTACGGCGGTCGCGAGAACCTCGAATCCATCGCCTTTCTTCGCCGCGTGAACGCGCTCGTGGCCGAACGCCATCCCGACTGCATGACCATCGCCGAGGAATCCACGGCGTGGCCGGGCGTGACGCGCCGGGTGGAGGAGGGTGGTCTGGGCTTCACCTTCAAGTGGAACATGGGCTGGATGCATGACTCGCTCGAATACATGTCGCGCGATCCCATCCACCGCCGCTGGCACCATGGCGAGATGACCTTCAGCATGGTCTATGCGTACTCGGAGAAGTACGTGCTGCCGCTCTCCCACGACGAAGTGGTGCACGGTAAGCGGTCGCTGCTCGGCCGCATGCCGGGCGACGAATGGCAGCGCTTCGCCAACCTGCGCGCCTACTACGGCTTCATGTGGGGCCATCCCGGCAAGAAGCTTCTGTTCACCGGCGGCGAGATCGCCCAGCCGCACGAGTGGAACCACGACGCGCAGATCGCCTGGGAACTGCTCGACCACCCCTTGCACCTGGGCGTGCAAATGCTGGTGCGCGACCTCAACCGCCTCTATGCCTCGACCCCAGCGCTGCACGCGCTGGACGCCGATCCGCGCGGTTTCCGTTGGGTCATCGGCGACGACGCGGCGCAGAGCGTGTTCGCCTGGCTGCGATTCGCCGACGAGGGACGCCCGGCGCTGGTCATCTCGAACATGACGCCTACGCCTCGCCATGGCTTCCGTGTGGGCGTGCCCGAGGCCGGGCGCTGGCGCGAGGCCGTCAACTCCGATGCCGTGGACTATGGCGGTTCCGGCGTGGGCAACGAGGGCGAGCGCCATGCGCAGGCCGTGCCGGAACACGGGTTCGACCAGTCGCTCGTGATCAGCCTGCCACCGCTGTCCACGGTGATTTTCGTCGCCGACTGAAGAGGAACACCATGCCCGCGCTACCCGAACGCATGCAATCCGGCACGCCGTATCCCCTCGGCGCCACCTGTGACGGCATGGGAACGAACTTCGCCGTGTTCTCCGCGCATGCGGAGCGCATGGAGCTATGCCTGTTCGATCCGTCGGGTAAACGGGAGATCGCGCGCTACGATCTCCCCGAGTGCACCGACGAGATCTGGCATGGCTACCTGCCACGCGTTCGTGGTGGCACGCTCTACGGCTTTCGCGCCCATGGCCCGTACGCGCCGGAGGAGGGCCACCGGTTCAATCCCAACAAGCTCCTGCTGGATCCCTACGCCCGCCTGCTCCACGGCCAGGTGCGCTGGTCGGACGTGTTGCACGGCTATCGCGTGGCATCGCCACGCGCCGACCTGTCCTTCGATCGCCGCGACAGCGCGGCGGCGATGCCCAAGGCGGTGGTCGTCGACGAGCCGATGCATTGGCGACGGGGAGGCAACCGCCCGCACACGCCGTGGAACCAGACGGTGGTCTACGAGGCCCACCTGAAGGGGTTCACGCGCTCGCTCAAGCGCATCCGCCCGCACGAACGCGGCACCTTCATCGCGCTCGCCGATCCCTACGTGATCGATTACCTGGTGAAGCTCGGCATCACGGCCATCGAGTTGCTTCCCGTGCACGCCTTCCTCCAGGACCGCCGCCTCGCCGAGATGAAGCTGCGCAACTATTGGGGCTACAACACCATGGCGTTCTTCGCCCCGGAGCCCTCGTATCTGTCCGAAGGCACCCTCAACGAGATCCGTGCCGCGGTACAGGCGCTGCACGCCGCGGGTATCGAGGTGATCCTCGACGTGGTCTACAACCACACCTGCGAGGGTAGCGAGCTGGGCACCAC
Organism: Luteibacter sp. CQ10; assembly: GCF_040900725.1. Classification (NCBI taxonomy): domain Bacteria; kingdom Pseudomonadati; phylum Pseudomonadota; class Gammaproteobacteria; order Lysobacterales; family Rhodanobacteraceae; genus Luteibacter; species Luteibacter sp. CQ10. The sequence goes on from NZ_JAEUYM010000001.1 coordinate 710,364, forward strand.
GATGATGTTCCGCGGGCTCGACAACAAGAGCTATTACCGCCTGATGCCGGACAACCCCCGCTATTGCATCAACGACACGGGCACGGGCAATACGGTCAACACCGCGCATCCGCGCGTGCTGCAAATGGTGATGGATTCATTGCGCTACTGGGTCCAGACCTTCCATATCGACGGTTTCCGCTTCGACCTGGGCGTCAGCCTGGGTCGCGAGGAACACGGGTTCGATCCGAACGGTGGCCTGTTCGACGCCATGCGGCAGGATCCCGTGCTGTCCTCGGTCAAGCTCATTTCCGAACCTTGGGACATCGGCCCGGGGGGATACCAGCTCGGCAACCATCCGCCGGGTTTCGCCGAGTGGAACGGCAAGTTCCGCGACGACGTGCGACGTTTCTGGAAGGGCGACGCGGGCATGCGTGGCGCGCTGGCCGGGCGCCTGCAGGCCTCGGGCGACCTGTTCGACCATCAGCGGCGCAAACCCTGGGCGTCCGTGAACTTCCTCACGGCGCACGACGGGTTCACGCTGGAGGACCTCGTCAGCTACAGCGACAAGCACAACGAAGCCAACGGCGAGGACAATCGCGACGGCGGCAACGACAACGAAAGCTATAACCACGGGGTGGAAGGGCCGACGGACGATCCCGCCATCGTCGCGGTGCGCGACCGCGTCAAGCGGGCGATGCTCGCCACGCTGATCTTTTCCAACGGCACGCCCATGCTGCTCGGTGGCGACGAGTTCGGTCGCACGCAGCAGGGCAACAACAACGCCTATTGCCAGGATAACGAATTGTCCTGGTTCGACTGGAAACTGGCCGGTACCGACCGCGGCAAGGAGCTGACCGACTTCGTCGCGCGGCTCATCCGGTTGCGGGCCCAGCATCCGACTTTGCGCGCGCCGGACTTCCTGCGCGGCGACGTGGACGTGATCCCGGGCATCCGCGAGGTCGCCTGGTTCGACGAGAGCGGCGCGGAGATGACCCAGGAGACCTGGGGATACACCGAAGGCCGCCTCCTCGCGGTGCGACGTGCGCTCCCCCATGGCGAAAAGCGCGCGGACGTCACCCTGTTGCTGATCAACGGTACGCCCGATGCCCACGTCTTCCGGCTACCCGAACCGGAAAGCGCCTGGCGCATCCGTTGCGATAGCACGAAGCCGTGCGCCGCCGACCTGCCATGGCAGGAGCCGTCGGTGGAGGTGCAGGGGCACAGCGTGATGCTGTTGGCGACCTTGATAAGGAGGGAGCCCGCATGACGGAAACGCACGCGCACGCGATGCCCTATGGCGCGAAGCGACTGGGTGACGGACGAGTGCGGTTTCGCCTGTGGGCGCCCGACGTGGAGTCGGTATCCCTCGAATGCGAGGACGGCCACGCGACACCCATGCGCGCGCTGGACGACGGATGGTTCGAGTGCGTCTGCGACGTGGAGACGGGCGACGGATACCGGTTCCGCCTGCGTGACGATCTCGCCGTGCCCGATCCCGCCTCGCGCCTTCAGCGCGACGGCGACGTGCATGGCTACAGCGTCGTGGTGGACCCGGGCGCCTATGCCTGGCGTCATGCATGGGCAGGCAGGCCTTGGCGCGAGACGGTGATCTACGAACTGCACGTGGGTGCGTTCGGGGGTTTTCGCGGCGTGCGCGATGCGTTGCCGCGCCTGGCCGCGCTTGGCGTGACGGCCATCGAACTGATGCCGATCGCCGAGTTCGCGGGCGAGCGCAACTGGGGTTACGACGGCGTGCTGCCGTTCGCGCCCGCCGCGGCATATGGGACGCCGGACGAACTCAAGGCGCTGACCGACGAGGCCCACGGCATGGGCCTCATGGTGTTCCTCGACGTGGTCTACAACCACTTCGGCCCGGAAGGCAATTACCTTGGCGCGTATGCCGCGCCGTTCTTCGAAGGCGATGCGCACACGCCATGGGGCGCTTCGGTGGGCGTATCCACGCCGCAGGTCGGCGACTACTTCGTGCACAACGCGCTCTACTGGCTCGACGAATACCGCTTCGACGGCCTGCGTTTCGACGCGGTGCACGCCATCGGCAACGCCGGCTGGCTCGGTTCACTGGCGGCGCGCGTGCATGCCGCGATCGGGCCGGATCGCCACGTGCACCTGGTGCTGGAGAACGAAGCAAACCAGGCGCACCTGCTGGGGCGGGGGCGTTTCGACGCGCAGTGGAACGACGACTTCCACAATGCGATCCACGTGCTCATGACGGGCGAGTCGGAAGGTTATTACGCCCATTACCGGCCGGCGATGGAGAAGCTCCTGCGCAGCCTGCGCGAGGGCTTTGCCTTCCAGGGCGAGGTGATGGGCGACAAGCGGCGCGGCGAACCCAGCGGGCATCTTCCCGCGATGCGATTCGTCAATTTCCTGCAGAACCACGACCAGGTAGGCAATCGCGCGCTCGGCGACCGGCTGACGACCCTGGTGCCGCCGGAGACGATGGAGGCCGCGCTCGCGCTGCTGCTCCTGGCGCCGTTCGTGCCCATGCTGTTCATGGGCGAGGAATCGGCCAGCCACACGCCGTTCCTGTTCTTCACCGACTTCCCCGACGAGGCGTTGCGCAAGGCGGTGCGCGAAGGTCGGCGCAAGGAGTTCGAAGGCTTCGCCGGCTTTTCGGCCGACGACATCCCCGATCCGAACCTGCGCGACACCTTCCTGCGTTCCATTCCCGAGTGCGATCCCGCCCATGGAGAGCGTCGGCGCGAACTCGTGCGTGAACTGATCGCCTTGCGCCAGGAGCACGTCGCGCCGTATCTCGACGACGCGCGAGGGCTGCGCGCCGACGCGCTGGGCGAACGCGCCTTCGTCGCCTCATGGTCGCTCGGCGCGCGAACGTTAACGATCTTCGTCAATCTCGGCGACACCGACGTCACGCTCGAACGCCCACCATCGCCCGCGGCGGCGTGGCTGCATGGCGCGGCATCGGACATCGCCTCCGTTTCGCGCGGCGCGATCCCCGCCGGCCGCGCATTGGCTTGCCTGGAGTCCTGATTCGTGAACGTTCCACTCGACGATCGTCTCGCCTTGTTGGCCGAACAGGCGGGCGTGGATGTGCACTGGCGCGATGCGCTCGACCGTCCGCAGTCGACGCCCGCGCACACGCTGCGCCTCGTGCTCGGTGCGCTGGGGTTGCCGGCGGGCGACGCGGACGAGGTCGAAGGCAGCCTGCGCATGCTCGAGGAAGAGCGTCAGGGACGCCGTCCTCCGCGCTTGCTGACGTCCGATGCGGGCGACACGGTCGAACTGACCCCGGCCCCCCGTGGTCGGCGGTGGAAGATCGTCGGAGAAGACGGGTTGCCGGTGGCGGAAGGGGAGTTGCCCTCGGGCGCATCGTCGCTTCCCGCACCGGCGCAGCCGGGGTACTACGCCTTGTGGCTCGACGACGATGAAGTCACGCTCGCCGTCGCACCGCGACGCGCCTTCGGCATCGGTGACGTGGCGGGCCTGCACCGGCCCTGGGGCATGGCCGTTCAGGTGTCCAGCCTGCGCCGTCCCGGCGACGGTGGCGCCGGCGATTTCACCGCGCTCGAACTGTGCGCGCGCGCCGCGGCGGAGAAGGGCGCCGATGCGCTTGCCATCAGTCCCGTGCACGCCTTGTTCGCTGCCGCGCCGGAGCGCTACAGCCCGTATGCGCCGTCGAGTCGCCTGTTCCTCAACGGTCTCTACATCGATCCGTCGCGCACCAGCGGCGAGAAGAGCGTGCGCGCGGTGATCGATTCGCACAATCTTCGCCAGGAACTGGCCGACCTTGAGTGGCTCGACCTGATCGACTGGCCGCGTGCCGCGCGTGCGCGCATGACCATCCTTCGCTCCGTCTACGAGTGGGAGTCGGTCGATTCCGCGCATGCCGAGCGTTTCGCCGCGTTTCGTCGCGAGCAGGGCGAACCGTTGGAGCGTCATGCACGCTTCGAGGCCTTGCATGCGGACTTCACCGCCCATGGTCGTCCGGGCGGTTGGCAGGGATGGCCTGCCGCCTACCATGATCCGTCGTCGTCCGAGGTGGCCGCGTTCGCTCGCGAGCATTCACGCGAGGTGTCGTTCCACGCGTGGTTGCAGTGGCTGGCCTCGCGCGGTCTGTGCGGTGCGCAGAAAGCGGCCCGCGACGCCGGGATGAAGATCGGCCTGGTCGCCGACCTCGCCGTGGGGGCCGACTCCGGCGGTAGCCACGCCTGGGCACACCAGGCCGAAATGCTGCAGGGATTGTCGGTGGGTGCGCCGCCGGATGCGCTCAATCGCCTGGGGCAGGACTGGGGCCTCACCACGTTCTCGCCGCGCGGCCTGCGCGAGACCGGTTTCAAGGGGTTCATCGGCATGCTGCGCGCGGCACTGGCCTATTCGGGCGGCGTGCGCATTGACCACATCCTGAGCCTCAAGCGCCTGTGGATGGTGCCGCATGGCGCGGGCGCCACCGAAGGCGCCTACGTGCGTTACCCGTTGCGCGACCTGCTGCGCCTCGTGGCGCTGGAATCGCATCGGCACCGCGCCATCGTGATCGGCGAAGACCTCGGCACGGTGCCCGCCGATTTCCGTCGCGCCATCGCCGACTCGGGCGTGCTCGGCATCCGCGTGCTCTGGTTCGAACGCGCGGAGGACGGGGGATTCATCGCACCGGCGGATTGGTCGGACAACGCCATGGCCACCACCAGCACGCATGACGTGCCGACGGTGGCCGGATGGTGGAGCGGGCGCGACGTCGAATGGCGAAAGCGCACCGGACTGAACGATCCCGAGGTGGACGAAGCCGCGCGACGCGAGGTCGAACGCCATCGTCTGTGGAGCGCGATGTGCGCCTCGGGTTCGGCATGGAACGAGGACAGCCCTCCCGCGCCGGACGATATCTCTCCCGTGGTGGTGGCCGCCGCCAAGCACGTGGCGCAGACCCCGGCGCCGTTGGCGATCTTCCCCGTCGAGGACGTGCTCGGCCTGCACGAGCAGCCCAATCTTCCCGGCCCCACCGATGCGGTGCATCCGAACTGGCGCCGCCGCATGCCCGATTCCACGTCGCGACTGTTCGACGGGCCGATCGCCAACGCCGTGTGCTCGGCGATCGACAAGACCCGGAACCGTCCATGAGTCCGCCGCGCTCGCTCGCCCGCCTGCAGTTCCACTCGGGGTTCACGCTCGACGACGCCGTGGGCGTGGTCGACTACTACGCCCGGCTGGGCATAAGCCATCTGTACGCGTCGCCGATCCTGCGTGCCCGCACGGGATCGACGCATGGTTACGACGTGGTCGATTGCCACGAGGTCAATCCCGAGATCGGTGGCGAGGATGCCCTGCGCCGGCTCGTCTCGGCCCTGCGCGGACGTGGCATGGGGCTGATCGTCGACATCGTGCCCAACCACATGGGCGTGGGGCCGGAAAACGCGTGGTGGATGGATGTGCTCAGGCATGGCCGCGAAAGCCGTTACGCAGGTTATTTCGACATCGACTGGCAGTCGCCCGATCCGTTGATCCGTGGACGCCTGCTGCTGCCGATCCTCGGCGCGGGATACGACGCCACGCTGCGCGAAGGACACCTTCGCCTCGCGCGGCGGCGCGGTGAATGGATGCTGCGGCTTTACGACGACCACCTCCCGCTGTCGCCCGCGTCCACCCGCGACCTGGGAGACGACGCCGTGGCGTCGCACGACCCGTCGAACGACGAGGGCAGGGCGCGGTTGCATGGCCTGATCGAGAAACAGCATTACCGGCTGGCGTTCTGGAAGCTCGCCAGCGACATGGTGAACTACCGGCGTTTCTTCGACATCAACGAACTGGCGGGCTTGCGCATCGAGCGTACCGCCGTTTTCGAAGACACCCACGCCACGATCTTCCGCCTCTACGCCGAGGGCCTCATCGACGGGGTGCGTTGCGACCACGTGGATGGGCTGTCCGATCCGCGAAGCTATTGCCGTCGCCTGCGCCATCGCCTGGAGCGGCTGCGCACGCGTCGCCCGCCGGGCGCGCCTCGCGATGCCGCGTATCTGGTGGTGGAGAAAATCCTCGCCGAGGACGAGCCGCTGCGAACGGACTGGCGTACCGATGGCACCACCGGCTACGAATTCATGGACCAGGTGTCCGCCGTGCTGCACGACGAAACGGGCGAAGGTCCGCTGACCGGACTGTGGCGGGAGCTGACCGGCGACTCGGCGGACTTCGCGACGCAGGCGGTGCGCGCGCGACGGCAGATCCTCGTCGACAGTTTCGAGGCGGAACTGGACCGCACGGCGCGCGCGCTGTTCGCGGCGGCGCGCGCCGACCTGGCGTCGCGCGATGTCTCCCTGGCGGCGATCCGGCGCGTGCTCGTGGAGCTGCTGGTGCATTTCCCCGTCTATCGCACCTATGCCGGCGGCCTGGGCCGCGATGCTTTCGACGAAGCCATCTTCGCCCGCGCGGTGGAAGGCGCCTTGCGCACGGTGCGTGGCGAAGACGCCGATCTGCTGCATCTGGTGGCGCGCTGGCTCGGTGGCGAAGCCCTGCGTTCGCTGCCGCCGGGGCCCGTGCGTCGCGCGCGGGAGCGGGCCATCGCGATCTTCCAGCAAGCGACCTCGCCCGTGGCCGCCAAGGCCGTGGAGGACACCGCGGGCTATCGTTACGGGCGGCTCCTTTCGCGCAACGAGGTGGGCGTCGACGCGGCGCGGCTGGCCCTGTCACCGGACGCGTTCCACCGGCATGGCGCCGAGCGCGCGGCGACGTTTCCACATACCTTGCTGACCACCGCCACGCACGACCACAAGCGTGGCGAAGACCTGCGGGCACGCCTCGCCGTGCTGTCCGAGGAAGCCGCGCGTTGGGTGGTGACGGTGCAGCGCTGGCGGGAACGGCACGCCGTGTACCGCCAGCGCGCCGAAGGGCGCATGGCGCCCTCGGCCGCCGACGAACTGATGCTCTACCAGATGCTCGTCGGCGCGTGGCCGCTCGACCTCGCCGCCGACGATGACGAGGGACTGGAGCGCTTCGCCACCCGCATTGCCGCCTGGCAGCGCAAGGCGCTGCGCGAGGCCAAGCGCTGGACGCGCTGGACGTCGCCGAACGAGCCTTACGAGGACGCGTGCGAGGATTTCCTGCGTTCGATGCTTTCGGGCGAGTCGGCGGTGGAGTTGCGCGCCTTCGCGGAATACATCGCGGTCCCCGGGGTTGCCAACGGGTTGGCCCAGACGGTGCTGCGGCTGACCATGCCCGGCGTGCCCGACCTGTACCAGGGCACGGATGGCTGGGATTTCAGCCTGGTCGACCCCGACAACCGGCGACCGGTCGATTTCGGACGGCGTTCCGAATCGCTGGCCCGAGGGCTGTCCCCGACGGAAGCGCTGGCGACCTGGCGGGACGGCACGGTCAAGCAGGCGGTGATCCGTGAGCTGCTGTGCCTGCGCAAGGGGCACCCGGAGCTGTTCGCCCGGGGAGATTACCGGCCGCTGGCGGCCGAAGGCCCGGCGGCGGGTCGGGTATTGGCCTTCGTCCGGGAATACCGTGGGCGCAGGCTGCTGGTGACCGTGGGGCGGCACCTGGCGCCCTGGCTGGCCGGCGAGGCGATGCCTTCGGTGCCGGCCGGGCGCTGGGCCGGTACGACGCTGAGGGTACCGGAAGGCGAATGGAAGGGCGTGCTGTCCGAGGGGACGTCGGCTGGGGGTGAGGTGGACGTGGCGGACCTCTTCGCGGGAATGACCGTCGCCGCCTGGACCTCGGCGTAGCGCTTCGCAGGAATCGCCGATGCGATCGGCTCCCACCCCTTCGGTAGCCGACTTTCCGCCCGTGGGCTGGGCGGGCTTTTATCCCTCGTCGCCGGGTCGGCAGCAGCTGCCACCCCTTCGGTGGCCGACTTTCCGCCCATGGGCTGGGCGGGCTTTTTTTCCTCGTCGCCAGGTCGGCGCAAGCTGGCTACCGAAGGGGTGGGAGCCGATCGCATCGGCGAATCAGGTCGCCCCAGTGCCTCCAGCAAGCCTCCGCCCCATCCACGGCGGTATCATGGCGGTTTCGCGCGTGAGGTAATCCCATGGCCCATCCGGCTGTCGTCCCCGTCCTGACCATCGACGGCCCCTCGGGCTCCGGCAAGGGCACCATCAGCCGCATGGTGGCGGACAAGCTGGGCTGGCGCCTGCTCGATTCGGGGGCCCTCTACCGCGCCGTGGGCTACGCGGCGGGGGAGGAGGGCATCGACCTGTCCGACGTCGACGCGGTCACCCGCTGCGCCCAGACCGTGAAGATCCGCTTCCAGGCCAGCCAGGACGGGGGCGAGACCCACGTCATCGTCAACGGCCACGACGCCACGGCCGAGCTGCGCACGGAGACCGCCGGGGCCGCCGCCTCGGCCATCGCGGTGATTCCCAGCGTGCGCCAGGCCCTGGTGGACCTGCAATTGGGCTTCCGCAAGGCCCCCGGGCTGGTGGCCGACGGCCGCGACATGGGCACGGTGATCTTCCCCGACGCGGCCCATAAGGTATTTCTCACGGCCAGTGCCGCCGAGCGGGCGAAAAGGCGCTATAAGCAGTTGAAGGATAAGGGGCTGAGCGTTACACTTAGCGTCCTTCAGCGAGAAATCGAGGCGCGCGACGAGCGTGATGCGTCGCGGGCCGTCGCCCCGTTGAAGCCCGCCGAGGGCGCCGTGGTCATCGATACCACCGGCATGCCCATCGAGACGGTGGTGGCGAAGGTTTTCGCCGTGGTGCGTCGGTAAGGCGCGTCGCGGCAAAGTGCCCGCGCAGTGTGCGCGGGTGATTGGCAACGGTGCGGGGGCCTCCATCGAGTCGTCCGAACGCACCCACAACCGGTGGGTCCCCCGTCCGCTCGCGTTCAAGACGCACGTCGGCGCCGGGTACGGCCTTTCATAACCCTGGAATCAACATGACTGAAAGTTTTGCCGAACTGTTTGAACAGAGCCAGCAGGCCATTTCGAAGCTGAAGCCCGGCTCCATCGTCACGGGTATCGTTGTGGAAATCCGCAACGACGTGGTGGTGATCAACGCCGGCCTGAAGAGCGAAGGCATCGTTCCGATCGAGCAGTTCAAGGACGAGAACGGCGCTCTCGAAGTGGAAGTGGGCGACGAAGTCAAGGTCGCGCTCGACGCGCTCGAAGACGGCTTCGGCGAGACCAAGCTCTCCCGCGAGAAGGCCAAGCGTTCGATGGTGTGGGACGACCTCGAGCAGGCGTTCGACAAGGAAGAGACCATCACCGGCAAGATCTCCGGCAAGGTCAAGGGCGGCTTCACGGTCGACATCAAGGACGTCCGCGCATTCCTGCCGGGCTCCCTGGTCGACGTGCGTCCGGTCCGTGACCCCGTCTACCTCGAGGGCAAGGACCTCGAGTTCAAGATCATCAAGCTCGACCGCAAGCGCAACAACGTGGTCGTCAGCCGTCGCGCCGTCGTCGAGACCGAGTTCTCGGAAGAGCGCGAGAAGCTGCTCGAGCGCCTCACCGAGGGCGCGGTCGTCAAGGGTGTGGTGAAGAACCTCACCGATTACGGCGCGTTCGTCGACCTCGGCGGCATCGATGGCCTGCTGCACATCACCGACATGGCGTGGAAGCGCGTCCGTCACCCGTCCGAAGTGGTCAACGTCGGCGACGAGCTCGACGTGCGCGTGCTCAAGTACGACCGCGAGCGCAACCGCGTGTCGCTCGGCCTCAAGCAGCTCGGCGACGACCCCTGGGTCGCCATCGCCCGCCGCTACCCGGTCGGCAGCCGCCTGTTCGGCAAGGTCTCCAACGTCACCGATTACGGCTGCTTCGTCGAGATCGAGCCGGGCGTCGAAGGCCTGGTGCACGTCTCCGAAATGGACTGGACCAACAAGAACGTCAACCCGGCCAAGGTGGTTCAGGTCGGTGACGAGACCGAGGTCATGGTCCTGGACGTCGACGAAGAGCGTCGCCGCATCTCGCTGGGTATCAAGCAGACCCGCTCGAACCCGTGGGAAGCCTTCGCCGCCATGCACAAGAAGGGCGACAAGGTCTCTGGCCAGATCAAGTCGATCACCGACTTCGGCATCTTCATCGGCCTGGAAGGCGGCATCGACGGTCTCGTCCACCTGTCCGACATCTCGTGGCAGGCCTCGGGTGAAGACCTCGTCCGCAACTTCAAGAAGGGCGACGAAGTCGAGGCCGTGGTGCTGGCCGTCGATCCGGAGCGTGAGCGCATCTCCCTCGGCATCAAGCAGATGGAGCAGGATCCGTTCGGCCAGTTCATGGCCACGAATCCGCGCGGCACGGTCCTGACCGGCACGGTCCGCGAAGTCGACGCCAAGGGTGCCACCATCGACCTGGGCGAAGGCGTCGAGGGTTACCTCCGCGCCAACGACATCGCCAAGGAGCGCGTGGAAGACGCCACGCAGCATCTGAAGGTCGGCGACAAGGTCGAGGCGAAGTTCACCGGCATGGATCGCAAGGGCCGTCAGCTGCAGCTGTCGATCCGCGCGAAGGACGAGGAAGAGCTGGCCGACACCATGGCCGACTACCAGTCCGCCGCCGGCGGCACGACCAAGCTCGGCGCGCTCCTCAAGGAGCAGATGAACAAGGCCGACTGATGTCGGACGGGGGAGCGGTTCGCCGCTCCCCCGTTTTTCCTGTGATGCCCATGTAGTACGGATCCACGTTTCGAGTCCAAGCGTTAAAGAAGAACCAGGGGACCCATGACAAAGTCGGAACTCATCGAGGCGCTGGCGCGGCGTCAGACCCACCTTGCCTTCAGCGACGTGGAACTTGCCGTCAAGAGCGTGCTCGAGCAGATGAGCCATGCCCTCTCCACCGGCGAGCGCATCGAGATCCGCGGCTTCGGCAGCTTTGCTCTGCATTTCCGTCCGCCGCGCATGGGGCGCAACCCCAAGACCGGCGAAGCCGTGGCCTTGCCGGGCAAGCATGTCCCGCATTTCAAGCCGGGCAAGGAATTACGCGAACGCGTGAACCTCGCCCTCGAAGACGCCGCGCAGTGACGCGGCGTTTTTTTGCGCAGTAGCAGCAACCCCGGAAGCGCCGCCGGGCACGTACAGGTCATCAACCTGTACGAATTCATAATTGCGGCGCACCATGCCATTCATGATTCGGGTACAGTCGCCGGATGCGTCTGATCGCCATACTTTTCCTGCTCTCGTTCGTCGCCGCCGGCGTGGTTTTCGGGGCGCTGAACGCCGATTCGGTGCCGTTCGATTTCGGCATGGCCCGGCTGTCGCTGCCCAAGGGTGGAGCGATGCTGGCCGCGCTCCTGACGGGCTGGATTCTCGGCGGCATCACCGCCTGGCTGGGCACCTCGTTCGCCCATCGGCGCAAACGCCGCAAGGCGCTGGGCGATCGCAAGGTAGACAGCGCGAAAACCGCATGAATCCGATCTGGCTGCTGGCGCTCGTTCCCCCGCTGGCTTTTCTTTCCGGCTGGTGGCTGGCCCGCCGCACCCATGCCCGCCGTTCCGGTGAACGGGTCAACGAACTGTCGTCCGATTATTTCCGGGGCCTCAACTACCTGCTCAACGAGGAGCAGGACAAGGCGCTGGAAGTGTTCCTGCGACTGGCCGAATACAACCGGGACACGGTGGAAACCCATCTCGCGCTGGGCAACCTCTTCCGCAAGCGCGGCGAGGTCGATCGCGCCATCCGGCTCCATCAGCACCTGGTATCCCGCCAGGGCCTTTCCGACGAAATGAAGACGGTGGCCCTGCTCGAGCTGGGCGAAGACTACATGCGCGCCGGCCTGCTCGATCGCGCGGAAACCCTGTTCTCCGATCTCGTCGCGATGGACGCGCTGGCGCCGTCGGCGCTGCGCCACCTGATCGCCATCTACCAGCACGAGCGCGAGTGGCACAAGGCCATCGATCATGCCCGTCGCCTCGAAGCCATGACCGGCGAAGACGAATCGGCCATGATCGCGCAGTTCTACTGCGAACTCGCCGAGCAATCCCGTCTGCACGGCGCGCGCACCGAGGCGCGCGACTACGTGCGCGAGGCCTTCTCCTGCCAGCGCGATTGCGTGCGCGCGCACATGATCGCCGGCCGCCTCTCGGCCGAGGACGACGATGTGGCCGCGGCGATCGCCTCGTACGAAGCGGCCATCGATTCGGACATCGCCTTCGTTCCCGAGATTCTTCCGCCCTTGCTCAACTGCTACGCGCGCTCGCAGCAGATGGATCGCGCGGAGGGCTTCCTGCTCGACATCATGCAGCGTTACCACGGCATCTCGCCCGTGCTGGCGCTCACGCGGCTCTACGAAGGGCGCGACGGTGAGCGTACCGCCATCGATTTCCTCACCGGGCAGTTGCGCAAGCGGCCTTCCGTGCGCGGCCTGATGGCGCTGATCGACGCCACCATGGACAAGGTCTCGGGTGAGGCCCGCGAGAACTACCTCATCCTGCGCGACCTCACCCGCAAGCTGCTCGAAGGGCAGGCGATGTATCGCTGCAGCCGTTGCGGCTTCGGTGCCAAGGCCCACCACTGGCAATGCCCGAGTTGCAAGAGCTGGGGCACCGTGCGTCCCATCCACGGCGTCGCCAACGAATGACGCCGCCATTTCCAGGGGTGACGGCGACGCTGTTCGGCTGTGCCGTGGCCGCCCTCGTCGTGTCGTTCGCCAGCGTGCGCGCGGCCATCGCCTACGCGCATCGCCGGGGCATGCTCGACGCCCCGGGGCGTCGCCGTTCCCACACCTTGCCCACGCCGCGTGGCGGGGGTATCGGCATCGTGCTGGGCGCCCTGGCGGGCATGCCGGCGGCGCTGGTCCTCCTTCCCGGTTCGCCGGGCGCGGCAGTGGTGGCCGCGTTCAGCGTGGCCACCACTGCCGTGGCCGCCATCGGCTGGCTCGACGACCATGGATCGTTGCCCATTCGGCCCCGGCTGCTGATCCAGCTCGCCGCCACGCTGCTGCTCTGCCTCGCCGTGGCCAGCCGCACCGCCAGCCTGCTATGGGCCATTCCCTTGCTCCTGGCGGGCGTGTGGTGCATCAACCTGCACAACTTCATGGACGGCATCGACGGCCTGGCCGCGCAGCAGGCCATGTTCTTCGGTGCCGCCTCCGCGGCGCTGGCCTGGTCGGCGGGTAGTCCGGCCATCGCCGGATCGGCCCTGGCCCTGGCCGCGGCCGCCACCGGGTTCTGGTGGTTCAATCGATCGCCGGCCCGCATTTTCATGGGCGACGTGGGCAGCGGCGCGCTGGGGCTGTTCGTATTCGCCCTGTCGGCCATGCTCTGGGCGTTTCGCACGAACTTGCTGTGGCCGGCCCTCATTTTCTCGTCCGCCTTCGTCATCGACGCCACCTTGACGCTGCTCGTGCGAATGCTGCGCGGTGCGCGCTGGTACACTCCGCATCGCGAGCATCTTTATCAATGGCTCGTGAGACGTCGGGGGGCGTCGCACCGTCGGGTCGCCCTCGGCTATCTCGCGTGGAACATCTTGGTCTGTATTCCCGTCGCATGGATCGCGTACCGCTCACCCGCGGTGGCGCCCGGTTGCTTCGGGGCGGTGTATCTGGTTGGAGCAGCGGTCTGGCGTACTGGTAAGCGTCATTGCTTGCGTCGAAGGGAGCGGCATGTTTCTGCGTAAATTCATCGGCATCATCCATCCCCGTACGGCGGTGGTCGCCCACGACCTCGCCATGGCGGCCCTGGCGTGGTGGATCGCCAAGTCGCTGCGCTATGCGTTGATGCCCGACCTTTCGCCGGTCAGCTACCTGCCGATGGAGTTTCCCATCGTGCTGCTCGTGCAGGGCGCCGTATTCAACTGGACCGGCCTCTACAAGGGGGTGTGGCGGTTCGCGAGCCTGCCCGACCTGTGGAACATCATCCGCGCGACGGTGATCGGCGCGCTGATCATCGGCCTGGCCATGGTCATGTACGCGCGCCTGGACGGGGTGCCGCGTTCGGTGCTGCTCTTGTACCCGGTGGTGCTGGTGGTGCTGCTGGGGCTTCCGCGGTTGAGCTATCGCTTCTGGAAGGACAGCCGCATCGATCTCTTCCAGTCGGCGCCGACCAAGCGCGTGCTGATCGTCGGTGCCGATCGCGCGGGCGACGCCCTGGCGCGCGACCTGCGCCGGGACAGCCGTTACAGCGTGATCGGATTCGTCGACGACAACACGGCGCTCCGTGGCGCGCAGATCGGCGGCGTTCCCGTGCTGGGCACCATCGACCAGCTCGCCGAGCTGTCCAAGGCCGTGGCGGTGCAGATGCTGCTCATCGCCGTGCCGGGTGCCACCACGTCGCAGATGCGCCGCATCGTGGCCTTCTGCGAAAGCACCGGCCTGCCGTTCCGCACCGTGCCGCGCCTGGAAGACGTGGTCGCCGGTCGCGCGCAATTCAACGAGATCAAGGAAGTCGCCATCGAAGACCTCCTCGGTCGCGATGCGGTGGAGCTGGATTGGACGGCCATCCGCGAGAACATCAGCGGTCGCCGCGTGCTGGTCACGGGCGGCGGCGGTTCGATCGGTTCGGAACTCTGCCGCCAGGTGGCGCGCCTCGGGGCGCAGTCGCTCACCGTGGTGGAAATGTCCGAGTACAACCTCTACCGGATCGGCCAGGAACTGACCTCGGCCTATCCCGAACTCATCTTCAACGGCGTGCTCGCCGACGCCCGGGAAGACGTGGCGATCAACCGCCTGTTCGAGGAAACGCAGCCGCAGATCGTGTTCCACGCGTCGGCCTACAAGCACGTGCCGATGCTCCAGGGGCAGTTGCGCGAAGCGTTCCGCAACAACGTGATGGGCACGCGCGTGGTGGCGAACGCCGCCGTGCGCATCGGCGCCGAATCGTTCGTGCTCATCTCCACCGACAAGGCGGTGAATCCCACCTCGGTGATGGGGGCGTGCAAGCGCATGGCCGAGATCTGGTGCCAGAACCTCGCCGCGCATACGTCTACACGTTTCATTACGGTTCGCTTCGGTAACGTGCTCGACTCCGCCGGTTCCGTCGTGCCGCTGTTCCGCCGACAGATCCGCCAGGGTGGCCCGGTGACCATCACCCACCCGGAGATCTCGCGCTACTTCATGACCATTCCCGAGGCCTGCCAGCTCATCCTGCAGGCTGCGAGCCTGGGCAAGGGCGGCGAGATCTTCGCGTTGGACATGGGCGATCCGGTGAAGATCCGCGACCTGGCCGAGCAGATGATCCGCCTCGCGGGCAAGCGTCCGGGAGCGGACATCCAGATCGTCTACACGGGTCTTCGCTCAGGTGAGAAGCTGTTCGAAGAATTGTTCCACCCGTTGGAGAATTATAAGAGCACGACGCACGCCAAGATCTTCCAGGCCCAGCATCGCCAGGTATCGTGGGACCTCCTGCAGACGCAGTTGGCCCGTGCCGAGGAAGCGGTGGCCCAGTTCGACGAAGAAACCCTGCGTCGCTGCGTATCGCACCTGTTGCCGTCGTTCCGCTGGGGCGACTCGCAGACCGATAACGTCGTGCCGCTACGCCGCAACGAGAATGGAGACATCGCATGACCCAACCCCTGCGCACGGTGGTATTTCCGGTGGCCGGCCTCGGTACGCGCTTCCTGCCCGCGACCAAGGTGGTAGCCAAGGAAATGCTCCCGGTGCTCGATCGGCCGCTCATCCAGTACGCCGTGGACGAGGCCGTCGACGCCGGTGCCGACACGCTGGTGTTCGTCACCAACCGATACAAGCACGCGATCGCCGACTACTTCGACAAGGCGTACGAGCTTGAGGAAAAGCTCGCCGAGAAGAACAAGGCCGAACTGCTCGACATCCTTCGCGGCATCCTGCCCTCGCGCGTGCGTTGCGTCTTCGTGACGCAGCCCGAAGCATTGGGCCTGGGCGACGCCGTGCTGCGCGCCGCACCCGTGGTGGGCAACGAGCGCTTTGGCGTCATGCTGCCCGACGACCTGATCTGGACCAAGGGCAAGGGCGCGCTGCGGCAGATGGCCGAGGTGGCGGCCGAGTACGACGCGGGCGTCATCGCGGTGGAAGAGGTGCCGGAGAACGATACCGACAAGTACGGCATCGTCGACGCCACCGAAGCGGTGAGCGATCGCGCCACCGTGATCCGCCACATGGTGGAAAAGCCCAAGCCGGCCGATGCGCCGTCGAACCTCGCGGTGGTGGGCCGCTACGTGTTGCCGTGCGAGATCTTCCAGTACCTGACGAACACCCAGCCCGGTGCCGGCGGCGAGATCCAGCTGACGGATGCCATCGAAAACCTGCTGAAGGACCAGCGCAAGGTGCTGGCCTATCGCTTCGAAGGCACGCGTTTCGACTGCGGCAACAAGGCCGGCCTCGTGCGCGCCACCATGGCGATGGCACTGGAAGACCCGAAGCTCGCGCCGATCGTGCGGGAGTACGCCAACAAGGCGTAAGAGGCGTGGCCGCGGTGGGGCGAAACCGGCCTCACCGCGCTGGGTGCCTCTGCGTACGCAGGAATCCAGCGCCGTACGCATGGTTTTCGCGGCCATGCCGCGACGGCTGGTTACTCCACCGGTAGCGTCGCCATGAACGTGGGCCGGCGATACGCCTTCACCTGTTGCTCCAGCGCATAAGCGATGCCGATCAACGTCGGCTCGCTCCACTTCGTGCCGAAGAACACCACGCCCACCGGTAACCGGTGCGCGAACTCCACCGGCAAGGTGATCGACGGATAGCCCGCGATGGCCGCCGGTGCCGATACGCCCCCGACGGTCGGATCGCCGCTGACCACGTGGTCGCCCAGTACCAGGTCGGTGGTGTAGGCCGGTCCCCAGCTTGGGGCGAGCAACGCGTCGAGGCGATGGGTCTTCAACGCCGCGTCGATGCCTTCCGGCCCGGCCAATCGCCGATTCGTATCCCGCTTCTCGATGTACGCCGGATCGTCCGTGCCGCCCATCGCCTGCGCCCTGATGAAGAGGTCCTGTCCGAACCAGGGCATTTCCCTCGCCGCTTCGCGCTCGTTGAAGGCGATGAGATCGGCGAGCGTCTTCATCGGCTGATCGGGACGCGTGGCGAGGTAGGCGCCGATGTCGTGCTTGAAGTCGGTCAGCAGTACGTCCAGCTCGCGCTGGCTCAGTTCGTTCAGATGGGGAATCTCCACCGGGTCGACCACGACGGCGCCCTGCGCCTTGAGAACGGCGATGGTGTTCGCCAGCGCGCGGTCCGCATTGGGTTCGATGCCCGCCAACTGGCGAACCACGCCGATGCGCTTGCCGCGCAGCGCGTTCGCGTCGAGGAACCGGGTGTAGTCGGTGGCGTGGCGGTCGGCCTCGGCCGTGGCCGGGTCGCGCGGGTCGCTGCCGGCGATGACCCCGAGCACGGCGGCCGCGTCGGCGACGCTGCGGGCCATCGGTCCCGCCGTGTCCTGTGTGGCCGAGATGGGAATGATGCCGGCGCGGCTGACCAGGCCCACCGTGGGCTTGATGCCGACGAGCGCGTTCATCGAGGCCGGGCAGATGATCGACCCATCGGTTTCGCTGCCGATGGACACCGTGGCCAGGCCGGCGGCGACGGCGGCTCCGGAGCCCGCGCTCGATCCGCAGGCGTTGCGGTCGAGCACGTAGGGGTTGCGCGTCAGCCCGCCGCGGCCCGTCCAGCCGCTGGTGGCGTGCGCCGAGCGCATGTTCGCCCACTCGCTCAGGTTGGCCTTGCCCAGGATGATGGCGCCCGCCTTGCGCAGCTTCGCCGTGACCGTCGCGTCGCGCGGCGCCGGTTTCAGGGTGAGGGCCAGCGAGCCGGCCGCGGTCATCATGCGGTCGCCGGTGTCGATGTTGTCCTTCAGCAGGATCGGGATGCCGGCGAGCGGGCCTTTGCCCTTCGCTTTCGCCGCGATGGCCTCGGCATCGGGGTTGGTTTCGATCACCGAGCGCAGGGTGGGGCCCGCATGGTCGATCCGCGCGATGCGATCGAGGAACAGGCGGGTCATGCCCACGGGCGTGAGGCTGCCCGTCGCATAAGCCTCGCGAAGGGCGGCGATGGATGCGAAAGCGTCGTCCTCGGTGGCGTCACGCGCCTGCGAGGCCAACGGAAAGACGAGCGCGAGCGCCATGACGAGCCGTGTTGCATGAACCATGTAGGCATCTCCCCCGAGGTTGGCTCCGCGCATCGTATCGCTATTCGGGAACGGGCCGCTGCTCCGACGGTATGGCTATACTCGACCCGTCAAGGGGAGGATGCGATGCGACGCTGGTTCTTGCTCGTTCTCATGCCGATTGCCGCGCTGGCGCAGGAATCGGCGGTGCCCGATACGCTCGCCCAGCGCATCGCCGCGTGCACGAGTTGCCATGGCGAACGTGGCGAAGGCGGCGACAACGGTTTCAATCCGCGTCTGGCCGGCAAGCCCGCCGGTTACCTGCATCGGCAGCTGCAGGATTTCCAGCGCGGCCTGCGCCATTACCCGATCATGGAGCACATGGTCGCGCCGCTCACCGACGACTACATGCGCGAGATCGCCGCGTATTTCGCCGGCCAGGACGTTCCCTACGTCACCCATCCCACGCCCGCGATGTCCGCCGACGCGAAGGCACGCGGTGAACAACTGGCGACGAAGGGCGATCCCGCGAAAGGCCTTCCCGCGTGCATGGCGTGCCATGGTCCCGAACTCACCGGCGTGCAACCGGACACGCCCGGGCTCGTCGGTCTGCCCTACGATTACGTGAGCGCGCAGCTCGGTTCGTGGCGTACCGACACCCGCAACACCGTGGCGCCGGATTGCATGGCCACCATCGTGAGCCGGTTGACCGACGCCGACATCAGCGCGGTTTCCGCCTGGCTCGCGTCGCGCCCGGTGCCCGCCGACGCGAAGGCGGCCGATGCGGGTAGCGTGACGCCGCCGCTGCGTTGCGGCGTGCTGGGAGGCTGACCCATGCGGATCGCAGCGAAACTTTCCCTCGTTTTTTCCCTATTGGTTGCGGCCGCCACGGCGCACGCCGACGGCCTCGTCGAGCGTGGCCGTTACCTCGCCACCGTCGGCGACTGCGTGTCGTGCCATACCTCGCGCAATGGCCCGCCGTTCGCCGGTGGCCGCGTGGTACCGACGCCCTTCGGCGGCATTCCGTCGCCCAACCTCACGCCCGATCGCGACACGGGCCTGGGCGCTTGGAGTGCCGACGATTTCCATCGCGCCCTGCACGAAGGCAAGGGGCATGACGGGGAATCGCTGTATCCGGCGTTTCCGTTCACCTCGTATACGAAGATGACGCGCGCCGATACGGACGCGATCTTCGCCTTCCTCAGGAGCCTGCCCGCGGTGCGCAACCCGCGCACGGACACGACGCTGCGCTTTCCGTATCGCATGCGCTCGCTGATGGCCCCCTGGCGCGGACTGTTCTTCGATGCGGGCGAATACGTGGCCGACCCGAAGCGTTCGGCGGCATGGAATCGCGGAGCCTATCTCGTGGAGGGGCTCGCGCATTGCAACGAGTGCCATGCGCGGCGCAACAGCTTCGGTGCGCCGGTCACCGATCCGATCCTCGCCGGCGGCATCATCCCCGTGCAGAACTGGTATGCGCCGGACCTGTCGATGGGCGTGAACGGCGGCCTCGCCGGATGGAGCGAAGCCGACGTGGTGTCGTTGCTCAAGACGGGCCGCTCGCCCCAGGGCACCGCGCTCGGCCCCATGGCGGAGGTGGTGATGCGCAGCACGCAGCACCTCACCGACGGCGATCTCGCGGCGATGGCCACTTACCTGAAATCGTTGCCCGCTCGCGAGCCGCGGCCCATGCCCGAACCGATCGCCAACGCGCGCGAACTGGCGACGCGGGGTGAAGCGATCTATGCGAAGCAGTGCGCGGGATGCCATGCCGCCGATGGGCGCGGCAAGGGCACGGCGTATCCGCCGCTCGATCGCAATCCGTCGGTGCTCGATCCGACCGGCATCAACGCCATCCGCATCGTTCTCAACGGCGGATTCGCCCCGGCGACGGCGGGCAACCCGCGTCCGTATTCCATGCCGCCGTTCTCGCAGCGCCTGGGCGACGATGACGCGGCCTCCGTGGTCACCTATATCCGCCAGGCCTGGTCGAACAAGGCCGCGGCGGTATCGCCGAACGACGTGCGGGCCTATCGCTCCGTGCCGGGCGATTGATCGCGCACGAGACGGGCGAGGTCATGCCAGGTCTGCTCGTTCCACGAACGGCGCGCCTGGCCCGAGGGGGACGGCAGCACGAAGAGCCGCGTGTCACCCCAGGTGATGGCCTGCAAGCCGTAGCCAGCCTGCTTGCCCAGCGCCGTGCGGCCGCCGTGCTTGCTGGTGAAGGCGAGCACGCGGGGCGCCACGCGTTCGATGCGCGCACGTAGCGCCGCCACGTCGAAGGCATCGCCGGGCAGTTCGTCGTCGTTGCCGTAATGGAATTTGGCCAGGTCGGTCATGCCGATGCCGAAGCCGGTAACCAGCGGGTATTCCGCCGGCGCGATCAGGCGGGGCGTGAGCCCGATGGCGAACAGGGTGGGCCAGAACAGGTTGCCCGGGTGCGCGTAGTAGGCGCCTTCCCGCGCCGAGCGGGTGCCCGCCGCCGTGCCGCAGAACACGACCGACAGGCCGGGTTGCAGCAGGTCGGGCAGCACGTGGTCATTCGCGCGGGGAGGCAGGGAGGTCGCCTTTGCGGTCTTCAACGTAGTAGAGCGGACGCCGTTTGGTTTCCGCATAGGTGCGGCCGACGTATTCGCCAATCAAGCCGATGGCCAGCAGCTGCGCGCCGCCGAGGAAGAGGATCACCACCATGAGGGTGGGATAACCGCGCACGGGGTCGCCCCAGATGAGTGCCTTGAGGAACACCCACAGCGCGTAGCCGAACGAGAGCAGGGCGGCGGCGAGGCCCGTCCACGAGGCCACGCGGAGCGGCGCCGTGGAAAACGAGGTGACGCCTTCGAGGGCGAGGTTGAGCAGGCGCCAGTAGTTCCATTTCGTGGTACCCGCCGTGCGCGCGTCGCGATCGTACACGAGCGAACTCTGCCGGTAGCCGATCCAGGCGAACAGTCCCTTCATGAAACGCTGGCGCTCGCGCAACGCGTTCACGGCCTGCACGGCGCGGCGATTCATCAGCCGGAAGTCGCCGGTATCGCGCGGCACCGGCGTGTCGGACAGGCGCTCCATCGCGCGGTAGAACGACGCGGAGGTGAACTTCTTGAACCAGGTTTCGCCGTCGCGCCGGGCCCGCGTGGCGTAGACCACGTCGAAGCCCTCCGCGGCGCGGTCGAGGAGGGCGGGAATCAGTTCCGGCGGGTCTTGCAGGTCGGCGTCGATCAGCACCACGGCATCGCCGTCGGCATGATCGAGCCCCGCGGTCATCGCCGCTTCCTTGCCGAAGTTGCGCGACAGCCGTAGTGCCTGCACCCGCGCATCGTCGGCGGCCAGCGCGGCGATGAGGGCCCAGGTACCGTCGCGGCTGCCATCGTCCACGTAGAGCACGCGGCTGACCAGGGGCAGGGCGTCGAGCACGGCCGACAGCCGGCGATGGAAGGTGCCGATCACCTCCGCCTCGTTGTACGCGGGCACGAGCACGGTGAGCGTCTGGATGGAGGTCATCGTTCGATCGCAGGACGGGGCTGGAACCGCACTTTACCGAACGTGGACATCGCTTGTCCTAGCCTTTTCCGAATGAGCCCTTCCGACTGGATGCCAGATATCACGCATCCGTGGACGCGCTTTGCGCTGATCGTCGTGATCGCGCTGGCCGTCGCGGGTGTCCTCCGTCGCGTGATGCATGCCTTGTTACGCCGGTTCGCCGTCCATCACCCGATGGGCGCGTCGATCATCATGCGTGCCAACGCGCCCATCGAAGCCATGCTGCCCCTGGCGATGTTGCTGCTCGCCTTCCGCGCCGCGCCCGACGAGCCCGCGCGGCTCGTGGGCGGACTGGAGCATCTCGTCGGCGTGAGCTTCATCCTGGCCTGCACCTGGTTCGCGGTGCGCTGCGTGGGCGCACTGGAAGCCGCGGTGGCGCGATTCAATCCCATCGACCTGGAGGACAACCTGCGGGCCCGCCGCCTGCAGACCCAGGTGCGCGTACTCGGCCGCACGGCGATGGTGCTCATCGTGCTGCTGGGCATCGCCGTGGTGCTGATGACTTTTCCGGGCGTGCGCCAATTCGGGGCGAGCCTGCTCGCGTCAGCGGGCCTCGCCGGCCTCGCGGTGGGTCTGGCCGCCAAGCCCGTGCTGGGCAACCTCATCGCCGGCATGCAGATCGCGCTCACCCAGCCCATCCGCATCGACGACGTGGTGATCGTGGAAGGCGAGTGGGGACGTGTGGAGGAAATCACGAGCACCTACGTCGTGGTGGCGATCTGGGACGAGCGGCGGATGATCGTACCGTTGCAATATTTCATCGAGCATCCCTTCCAGAACTGGACGCGCACGAGTTCGCAGATCCTGGGCTCGGTGTTGCTCTGGTTCGACTACGGCATGCCTTTGGAGCCGCTACGCGAGGAACTCGAGCGCCTGTGCAGGGCCGCGCCGGAGTGGGACGGCCGGGTGATGGGATTGCAGGTCGTCGACAGCGACGAGAAGGCGATGCAGGTGCGCGCGCTGGTGAGTTCGAGCGATTCGGGCAAGTCGTTCGATTTGCGCTGCAAGGTGCGCGAGGGATTGATCGCGTTCGTGCGGAGGGAGTTTCCGGGGTATTTGCCGCGCTTGCGCGCGGACGTGCCGATCCAGGAGCGAAAAGCCGGCCAGGCGATGTCGCCTTCCTGAGCGAGAGGCGCTGGGTTCCTGCGTGCGCAGGAACGACGAGCTAAAAGATCGACCGTCGCCGAAACCCTTTTACACCGTCGCGCGCGGGAACGACGAGCTGCAAGTCGTGCGTCGCCGGAAACCTGTCACGTCATCGTGCGCAGGAACCTCAAGCTACAAGATTGACCGTAATCGTAAAAACCACCTCACGTCGTTCCTGCGCACGCAGGAACCCAGCGCCTCGCGTCCGAGGGAGCGACAAAACCCCATCGCAAAAAAAAGCCCGGTTTCCCGGGCTTTTTCGTTTACTGACCGCGCGAAGCCTTCTTGCGATCGTTTTCGGTGAGGTGCTTCTTGCGAAGGCGGATTTCCTTCGGCGTCACCTCGACCAGCTCGTCGTCGTCGATGAAGTCGAGCGCCTGTTCCAGCGTGAACTTCGTGGCCGGGGTCAGCTGGATCGCGTCGTCCTTGCCCGAGGCGCGCATGTTGGTGAGCGGCTTGGGCTTGATCGCATTGACGGTGAGGTCGTTGTCCTTCGCGTGGATACCGATCAGCTGGCCTTCGTACACCGAGTCACCCTCGGCGGCGAACAGCTTGCCGCGCTCCTGGAGCGGGCCGAGCGAGTAGGCCGGGGTGGTGCCCGCGGCGTTCGCGATCATGACGCCGTTCTGGCGCTTGGCGATCGGCGCCGGGGTGTACGGACCGTAGTGCTTGAACACGTGGAACAGCAGGCCCGAACCCTGGGTGAGGGTCTTGAACTGGTTCTGGAAGCCGATGAGGCCGCGGGCCGGGATCTCGTACTCGAGGCGCACGCGACCGTTGCCGTCGGAGACCATGTTCTTGAGATCGCCCTTGCGGATGCCCAGGCGCTCCATCACGCCACCCTGGTGCTGCTCCTCGATGTCGATCACGAGCTCTTCGATCGGCTCCATCTTCTGGCCGTCGATCTCCTTGAGGATGACTTCCGGACGGGACACGGCCAGTTCGTAACCTTCACGGCGCATGTTCTCGATCAGCACCGAGAGGTGCAGTTCGCCACGGCCCGAGACCAGGAACTTGTCGGCGTCGGAGCCGTCTTCCACGCGCAGGGCCACGTTGTGCACCTTCTCGCGGTCGAGGCGCTCGCGCAGCTGGCGGCTGGTGAGGAACTTGCCGCCGGAGAGATCCTTGTGGCCGACGAACGGCGAGTTGTTCACCTGGAAGGTCATGCTGATCATCGGCTCGTCGACGCTCAGCGGCGGCAGCGCCTCGGGCGTGTTCAGATCGGTGACGGTGTCGGAGATGGTCAGCTCGGGGATGCCGGCGATGGCGACGATGTCGCCCGCTTCGGCGGAATCCTGCTCGATGCGCTCCAGGCCGAGGAAGCCAAGCACCTGCACGACCTTGCCCTGGCGCTTCTTGCCTTCGCGGTCGATCACGGCGACCGGCATGCCCTTCTTCAGGGTGCCGCGCTGGATGCGGCCGATGCCGATGACGCCGACGAAGTTGTTGTAGTCGAGCTGGCTGATGCGCATCTGGAAGGGGCCTTCCGGATCCACGTCGGGCTTGGGCGCGTGCTGCATGATCGCTTCATAGAGCGGGGTCATGTCGCCTTCGCGCGCGTTCTCGTCGAGCGAGGCGTAGCCGTTCAGCGCCGAGGCGTAGACGATCGGGAATTCCATCTGCTCGTCGGTGGCGCCGAGCTTGGCGAAGAGATCCCACACCTGCTCGACCACCCACTCCGGACGGGCACCGGGGCGGTCGACCTTGTTGACGACCACGATGGGCTTGAAGCCCATGGCGAAGGCCTTCTGGGTGACGAAGCGCGTCTGCGGCATCGGGCCGTCCATCGCGTCGACCAGGATCAGCACGGTGTCGACCATCGACAGCACGCGCTCCACCTCGCCGCCGAAGTCGGCGTGTCCCGGGGTGTCGACGATGTTGATGCGGTTCTTGACGCCGGTTTTCTTGTCTTCCCAGGTGATGGCCGTGTTCTTGGCCAGGATCGTGATGCCACGTTCCTTTTCCTGGTCGTTCGAATCCATGACGCGCTCGGCGAGCACGGTGCGCTCGTTGAGCGTGCCGGACTGCTTCAGAAGCTGATCGACGAGGGTGGTCTTGCCATGGTCGACGTGAGCGACGATGGCGATGTTGCGCAGGAATTCGATCGACATGCGTTATGCGCCGGCGTGCAGCCGGATCGCCTCTTTGGTTTGGGAAGCCGCCGATTATAAAGGATTTTGGCGACGTTCGCATGACGCGCGGGGCGCGCGACGGCGGGCCCCGCCCGAGGGCTTTTCCTACGGCTCCAGCGGCTGGTCGCGACAGCTCGCCGGCAGGTACTTCGGGTCGATGCCCTCGCCCGAACAGCTCCAGTCGACCCGGCCTTCCTCCACCCGCGGGGTGAGCACGAGTTCGCCCATGTCGAGCTTGGGATCGGCCTTGCGCGGCGGGGTGCCGTCCAGCGACACCACGATCTCGCCGCCCTGGCCGACCGTGACCGCGCCCGCGTAGTCGTTGCCCAGCGTCTCCGGCTTGCCCAGGCCCGCCGCCGCGTTGTTGGCCGGGAAGCGGCCGCTGGCCAGCCGCTTGCGGGCCACGGCCTCCTTCACGGGGTCGGCGGCGGTGAGGGCGCCGGCGACCTGGGCGCGCAGGGTGTAGTTCTGGTACTGCGGCACGGCGATGGCCGCCAGGATCGCTGCGGTGGCCACGGCCCCGGTGCCGCCGGCCTGACCGACCAGCTCGACCGGACTTTGCTCGTAGGTGAACGAGATGCCCAGCGTATCGGCGTCCACTTCCAGCGCCGCCCCGAGCACGCCCTTGTCGGGCAGGCCCAGCGTATGCGCGGCGGGCAGGGCGGCGATGTTCACGTCCGACCCGGTCACGGCGCCGAGCGCCTGGAGGAACTCGATGTACGTGTAATAGGCGTCGCGCTGCGCGCCGTGCGAGGTGGCGGTGAAGCCCAGCAGGGTGCGGGCGCCCGGATAGGCGCGTTGCTTGAACCAGCCGTCGAGGGCCACGTCGGGCTTGGCCGCCACGCGGTCGGCGAGGGCCTGAGGCACCTTCGCCATCACGATCCAGTCGCCGTCCTCGATCCACCAGGTTTTGCTACCCATGCGGTCGATCAACCGCAACAGGCCGCGCGTGCCCTGGTCCGCATCGGGCGGGAGGGTGTCCGCGGCACCGCCGGGCACGGTCAGCCAATGCACGGATGTGCCGCCGACGTCGGCCTCGCCGGTTTTCCAGCCGATGGATGCGTTGCCCTTGACGAAGTCGTACCAGGCCTTGCGGTCGGGCGAGTGCAGGGCGAAGAACAGGCCCGCGTCGTCGGAAAACACCAGCATCTCCGGGCCGAACCACGACAGGTAGCGGGCCGGGTCGAAGTGATACCGCTTGCCGACGCGGGCCAATGCCTCGTGGTAGGCCTTGGCGGCGTGGGGGCCGAAGTCCAGCGTGAGGTTGTTCTCGAAGGTCTTGTAGTGGTCGGCGCTGGGCAGGCTGAGCGTCATCGCCCAACGCGGCTCGCCGGCGCTCTTGATCGTGGGCGCGAACGCGGTGGGCGTGAGGTAGGTCAGCGCGCGTGCCTGCGGCGCATGCACCACGATGCGGAAGGTGCCGCGGCCGTCGACGGTACCACCGCCAAAGGCGACGGCATCGGCCTTGCTGGCGAAGTCGCCGGGCAGCTTGCCCAGCGAGGCGTCGCCCGCCTGCGCCGCGGCGACGCCGCCCAGGCCGCGCACGCTGGCCCACCCGAACAGGCCTTCGCCGGAGGTGTCGATGCGCGATTCCAGGGCGACGAGGGTATCCGGGGCCGCCGCCTGCGAAGGCTTGGCGGCGTCGGCCACGATCTGGTCGAGGGTCTGCTCGCCCGGGGATTCGCGCATGGCCTGCGATATCCACAGGCGGTGTTGCGATACGTCGTAGCGCAGGGTGGCGCCCGACGCGAGCCGGCCGCGGCCTTCGGTATCCAGCGGCGCGGGAAGGATGGGCGTATCGCCCTTGTCGAGCGAAGCGATGCGCGCGTTGAAGGCATCCACGCTGGCGAAGTCGAGCGTCATCGTCGCCACGGCGCGCGAGGCCGGGGAGGGAATGCCCACCGGATCGACCAGCGCTACTTCCACCGGCGAGCGCAGGTCGGACAGCAGCAGGCTCAGCGCGGGCGCGAGCTTGAGGTCGGCCAGTACCTTGTCCTTGCCGATGCCATCGCGAATGGCCGCCACGGCATCGAGATGCGCTTGGGTCGACAGCGCTGCGTCGAGCGGGCGACCGTTCGGCACGCCACCGAGCATGCTCCACGGCGACGGAATGCGCAGGTAGGCCACCGTATGCGCGGGCAGGTGCTGGCGTAGCCATGCGGTAGAGGAGATCGCCGTCTGCGCGGCGGCGACGGCTTTCGGATCGGTGGCGGGCGTGTCGTCCTTCGAATGGCAGGCGGCGAGTCCGAGGGCCACCGCGATCGCGGTGGCGGACAGGACGATGCGACGGGCAATCATTGCGCGTTTTCCCCTGGTGGTTTTCCTTGGATTCGGAGTGTACCTGCGCGCGACCGGCCGCGCGCAGACGATCGGCTCACTCGCTGGCGCGAACGCACGTATCGGTGCGTTTTCCGACGCGAAGAGCGGCGCATCATCGCCACGCGACGACCGGATGCAAGGCGCTGGGCTCCTGCTTTCGCAGGAGCGACGTGAGGTTTTTCTTGCGCAACGATAAATCGTGTAGCTCGTCGCTCGTGCGCTTGGTTGGAAGGGGTTCTCGTGACGGGTTTTGGGTGCATCCTTTGGCGCTGATGGATGTCACCGGATGACCGACCTCGAGGCACTGGGCTCCCGCTCTCGCAGGAGCGATGTGAGGGGTTATATGCACGGCGGTTAATCGTGTAGCTCGTCGCTCCTGCGAGAGCGGGAGCCCAGCGCCTTGAAGTCGGTTTTCGCCCGGCGGTGATGTGCAGCTTTTCGCGCCGATGGCGCGTGGAAACATGCATTCCCGCCAGCGAATGGATCGCTTGCTTGCTTGCGCACCGAGGGTCGAGTCGCGCATCTTCCGTGCATGGATACCTTCGGCGAAGTACGAGTCACCACCCACCGCAACGGCGACGACCTCCTCAGCGCGGGCCTCGGCCTGCGCGGCCTTGCCGGCCTGACGACGCCGTTCGCCAACCCGCTCGCACCGACGGCGGCCGAGCTGCGTCGTCGGGCCATCCAGTCGAACTGGAAAGGGATCGCCGACCTCGGACCGCTGGGTGGCTTCGGCCGTGTCTACGGCGAGGTGCCCGACGTGCCAGGCTGTGAATTCACCGCCTTCGCCTCTCTGCCGGGGGCCCGCGCGTCGCATCGCGTGCTCGTGCAGGTGCCGGACGCATTCGACAAGGCCAGGCGCGTGCTCGTGGTCGCCGCATCGTCGGGCACGCGCGGCATCTACGGCGCCATCGCGCTGGCGGGCAGCTGGGGCCTGCCGAAGGGTTTCGCCGTGGCGTATACCGACAAGGCCGCGGGTTCGGGCTATTTCGACCCGGCGGACGGCACGGGCGTCATGCTCGACGGCACGCGGGCGAAGGTCGGCGATGCGCCGCTCGAATTCGAGCCGAAGAATCTATCCGCCGACACCGGTCTCGCGGCGAAACACGCGCATTCGGGCGACAACCCGGAAGCCGACTGGGGCCGCCACGTGTTGCAGGCCGCGCGCTTTGGCCTCGCCATGCTCGATCGCGCGTTTCCCGACGAAGCGCCTTTCACGGCGGACAACACCACCCTCATCGCCACCGGCCTGTCGAACGGCGGTGGTGCCGTGTTGCGCGCGGCGGGCGAAGACGTCGACGGCATGCTCGATGCGGTGGTGGCGCTGGAGCCGAATATCCACGTGGAAGGATACGGGCGCCCTTTTTACGACTACGCCACCGAGGCGGGGATCCTGTTGGCCGCCGCCCTGGCGGCACCCGAGTTCGACGGCGTGCCGTTCGCACGCATCGGCATGGCCCAGCCGCCCGCATGGGCGTTACGTGGCGCCGCCTTGCGCGCGCACGGACGACTCACCGCGAATACGCCCCAGGGACAGGCCCGCGAGGCCCTGGCGGCGCTCCGCGACAGCGGTTGGCAGGACGATGCGTTGAAGGTGGCCGCATCGACCACCTCCCTCGATTTGTGGCGGACGGTGAACGTGTCCTACGCGTCGGCGTACCTGCGTCGTGGCGCGGGTGACATGCCGTGTGGCTTCGCCTACCGGGTGCAGCCCGTCGGCGGTGCCGCCGCGGTCCGCTCGGCGTGGTGGGCCGAGGGGTCGGGCGTGCCGCCGGGCCCGGGCATCGCGCTCGTCGGCGGCACCGACCTGTCGCTGGACCCGACCTTGCCGGGCCTTCTCTGCCTGCGCGACCTCTGGCTGGGGCAGGGAGCCGATGCGCCCCGCCTGCGCGAGGCCGTGCACGCCACCGCCGTCGCGCTGCCGCGGGTCGAACTGCCGGTGCTGGTGGTGCATGGCGCGCAGGACGGCATGATCCCGGCCGCCTTCAGCTCGGAGCCCTACGTGAAGTGGCTGCGCGCCTCCGGCCGTCGGCCGGTGTTCTGGAAGGTGCCTTATGCGCAGCACTTCGACGCCTTCCTTTCGTTCCAGGATTTTTCGGACCGGCACGCGCCGCTGCTGCCCTTCGGCTTCGCCGCCCTGGACCGCGCGTGGAGCCACCTGAGCGAGGGCCGGGCGCTCCCCGAAGACGCAGCCGTTCGCGACACCCGCCCGCGTGGGCCGGGGCCGTTGACGCCCGATACCCTGGCGTTGCCACTGCCGTGACCCGGTCCTCACGAGATTCCGCTTGAACTCTTGGGGAACGGGCGCCATCTTCGGTAGCCTTTGCGGTCCCCTGGACCGGCCGCCGAAGGCGATCGGCCTGATTTTCAACGAGTTACAGGAATCGAGATGACCATCAACGTCACCATGAAGACCAACAAGGGCGATATCCACCTGCGCCTGCACGACGAGAAGACCCCGATGACGGTGGCCAATTTCGTCAACCTGGCCAAGCGTGGCTATTACGACGGCCTCTCGTTCCACCGCGTCATCGCCGACTTCATGATCCAGGGCGGCTGCCCCGAGGGTTCGGGCCGTGGCGGCCCGGGTTACCGCTTCGGCGACGAGTTCGACGCCAGCCTCAAGCACGACAAGCCGGGCGTCCTGTCGATGGCCAACGCCGGTCCGGGCACCAACGGTTCGCAGTTCTTCATCACCCACGGCCCCACGCCGTGGCTGGACGGCAAGCACAGCGTGTTCGGCGAAATCGTCGGCCCGGAAGACCAGAAGGTGGTCGATGCGATCCGCCAGGACGACACCATCGAGAAGGTGGAGGTGTCCGGCGATGTGGACGCGCTGCTCGAGAAGCAGGCGGCCAACGTGTCGAAGTGGAACGAGACGCTGGACGCTCGCTGAGGCGGGCGGTTCGGTGAGGAAAGCGCCGCCTTCGGGCGGCGTTTTCATGTCCGGGATTCGCCGATCGCATCGGCGATCCGCCGCGAAGCGGCGGCACGCATGCTAAAATGACGGCCTTTGCTCCGTCCCCCAACCCGCCGAGGAACCGATGCCGAAGCTCGCCACGCGAATGGGCCGCGCCAAGCCCAGTGCGATCATGGTCATTGCCGAAAAGGCCAAGCGCCTCAAGGCCGAAGGTCGCGACATCGTGAGCTTTTCCATCGGTGTGCCCAATTTCCTCCCCGGCGAGCACGTCTACGCCGCCGCCCGCGAGGCGCTGGCGAAGGATTCGGGGCAGTACGGCAGCAACCGCGGCACCGACGCGCTGGTGGATGCCTTCCTCAAGCACATCGAAGCGCTGGGGCTCACCGGCTACGGCCGTGCCAACGTCTCCACCGGCATCGGCGCCAAGCACGTGCTCTACAACCTCGCCGAGGCGCTGCTCGACGAAGGCGACGAAATCGTCTTCCCGGCCCCGTACTGGACGAGCTACCTCGACATCGCCGAGATCGTCGGCGCGAAGATCAACATCCTGCCGTGCCCGCCCGAGCAGCACTACAAGCTCACCCCCGCGCAGCTCGAGGAAGCACTTAAGCGCAAGCCGCGCGTGTTCCTCTTCAACAATCCGTCCAATCCCACCGGCATGGTCTACACGCGCGAGGAAATCGCCGCGCTGGCCGACGTGCTGGTGAACTACCCGGACACCTGGATCATCACCGACGACATCTACAACACCATGGTGTTCGACGACGTCGGCTACCACAACTTCGTGCAGTTGCGTCCGGAGCTGAAAGACCGGGTGATCTTCACCGATTCGCTGTCGAAGACCTACGGCATGCCGGGTTGGCGCGTGGGTTTCATCGCCGCGCCCGAAGCGGTGGCCAAGGCGGTCACCACGCTCAACTCCAACCACATCACGAGCCTGCCCGAAGTGATCACCGCCGCGGCCGTCGCCGCGCTGAGCGGGCCGCAGGACATCCCCGCCGCCCGCTGCAAGGAATTCGCGATCAAACGCGATCGCGTCTACGACGCGCTCGTTTCGATCCCCGGCGTGGTCTGCCCGCGTCCGCAGGGCGCGTTCTACGCGTTCCCCGACATCTCCGTGGCGTTCGGCAAAAAGCACAACGGCGTGGAGATCACCTCCGACGTCGATTTCTGCGCCGTGCTGGTCGAGGCCAAGGGCGTGGCCTGCGTGCCGGGCTCCGCGTTCGGCGAGCCGCGTGCGCTGCGCATTTCCTATTCGTGCCCGGACGAGGCGCTCGACAAGGGCATGGCCCGCATCGTCGAGTTCTTCGCCGAGCTTTCCTGATCGCAAGTCCCCAGACAGATCCCCGAGGAGTCGCAAGATGAAAGCACCCGTTCGCGTTGCCGTGACCGGCGCAGCCGGCCAGATCGGCTATGCCCTCCTGTTCCGTATCGCCGCCGGCGACATGCTCGGCCCCGACCAGCCGGTGATCCTGCACCTGCTCGAAATCACCCCGGCACTGCCGGCCCTCCAGGGCGTGGTGATGGAGCTCAACGACTGCGCGTTCCCGACGCTGGCCGGCGTGGTCGCCACCGACGACGTCAACGTCGCCTTCAAGGACGTCGACTACGCGCTGCTCGTCGGCGCGCGTCCGCGTGGCCCGGGCATGGAGCGCAAGGATCTCCTCGAGGCCAACGGCGCCATCTTCGGCCCGCAGGGTAAGGCCCTCAACGACCACGCCAAGCGCGACGTGCGCGTGCTGGTGGTCGGCAACCCGGCCAACACCAACGCCCTGATCGCCCAGCAGAACGCCCCGGACCTCGATCCGAAGTGCTTCACCGCGATGGTCCGCCTCGACCACAACCGCGCGCTGTCGCAGCTGGCCGAGAAGACCGGCACGCATTCCACCGATATCAAGAAGCTCACCATCTGGGGCAACCACAGCTCCACCCAGTACCCCGACCTGCACACGACCACGGTCAAGGGCAAGCCGGCGCTGGAGCAGGTCGACCAGGCCTGGTACGAAGGCGACTTCATTCCCACCGTGCAGCAGCGCGGCGCGGCCATCATCAAGGCGCGCGGCGCCTCGTCGGCCGCTTCGGCCGCCTCGGCCGCCATCGACCACATGCGTGACTGGACCCTGGGCACCGCCGAGGGCGACTGGGTATCGATGGCCATCCCGTCCGACGGTTCCTACGGCATCGAGCCGGGCGTGATCTTCGGCTACCCGGTGACGGTGAAGGACGGCAAGTACGCGATCGTGCAGGGCCTCGAGATCAACGCGTTCTCGCAGGCGCGCATCGACGCCACCCACAAGGAACTGCGCGAAGAGCGCGCCGGCGTGGAGCATCTTTTCGCCAAGTAAGCGGGCGGGGAGGGTTTCATTCGAAGAGGCCGCACCGCGAGGTGCGGCCTTTTTTCGTAGGAGGCGCCGTCGCGACGTCGACGACCTAGGCGCTGGGCTCCTGCGTGCGCAGAGCGACGTCACTCCTGCGAACGCAGGCATCCAGTGCCGTGAAGCTGGTTTTAGCGAGGGCCTGGCTACGGTTCTTGACCGCGCCACGACGCCATGCCATGAACCATTACCCCATGGCCTCCGAAAACAAACTCGTCGTCTACGCCGCCCTGGCTGCCAACGTCGGCATCGCCGTTGCGAAGTTCATTGCCGCCGCGCTCACCGGCAGCTCGGCGATGCTCTCCGAAGGGGTGCATTCCCTCGTGGACAGCATCAACGAGATCCTGCTGCTCTACGGCCTTCGCCGTTCGCACAGGCGTCCGGATCGCGAGCATCCGTTGGGTTATGGGCGCGAACTGTATTTCTGGAGTTTCATCGTGGCCTTGCTGGTGCTGTCGCTCGGCGCCGGCTTTTCCCTATACGAAGGCGTGGGCCGGATACTCGCGCCCGAACCGCTGGGCGACGCCACGACGAATTACCTCGTGCTCGGCATCGCCGCGCTGTTCGAAGGCTCGTCATGGTGGTTGTCGCTCAGGAGCGTTCGCCGGCGGAAAGGGCGCATGACCTATTTCGAGGCGTTCCGCGGTTCCAAGGATCCGACCACCTTTACGGTGCTGTTCGAGGACAGCGCGGCGCTATTGGGTCTCGCGCTGGCCGCGCTGGGCGTGTGGCTGTCCCATGCGACCGGCGACGCGCGCTTCGACGGCTGGGCGTCGGTTGGCATCTCGGTGGTACTGGCGCTGGCCTCGGTGCTGCTGGCGCGCGAGAGCAAGGCCCTGCTCATCGGCGAATCGGCGCATCCACACCTGTTGCAGAAGGTGTGCTCGGTGGTGTCGAAAGTGCCCGGCGTGCTTAGCGTGAACGGCTCGCTGACGCATCAGCTGGGCCCCGACCAGGTCCTGGTCGCCATTTCCACCGAGTTCGAGGATGGCCTTACCACGGCGGATATCGAGGATTGCGTGCGCCGCATGGAGCAGGCGGCCCGCGATGCGAAACTGCCGATCGTGGCCTTGTTCGTGAAACCGCAGACGCCGGAGCGGTGGCGGGAGCGGTTGAGGGAGCTGGATGGCCATGAGGCTTAGGTCACCCGGTGACGGTGCCTGGGTGGGAGCGGACCGTGTCCGCGAACCCTCGGCCTTGCCTGGAGCGAACGAGGCATTGCGATGACCGGGCGGGCGTTTACCGCTCGCAAGATCACTGCATGGCCTCGTTCGCATTAGCTACCCCGAGGGTTCGCGGACACGGTCCGCTCCCACCCCGGGGCTTTCCGACGCTTACGAGTGCTCGCCTTCCTTCGGCGGCGTGCCACGGCCTTCGATGTGGCCGCCGAAGCCCATGCGCATGGCCGAGAGCAGGCGCTCGGCGTAAGTGTGGTCCTGGCGCGAGCGGAAGCGGGCGAACAGGGCGGAGGTGAGCACCTCGGCCGGCACGGCTTCCTCGATGGCGGCGTTGACCGTCCAGCGGCCTTCGCCCGAGTCGTTGACGTAACCGGAGTAGTTGTCCAGCTCGGGACCCTTGGCCAGTGCGCTGGCCGTGAGGTCGAGCAGCCACGACGACACCACGCTGCCGCGACGCCACACCTCGGCGATGTCGGCCATGTCGAGATCGTAACGCTCGCGCTCGGGAAGCTGCGTGCCGTTGCGGTTCTTCAGGATGTCGAAGCCTTCGGCGAACGACTGCATCATGCCGTACTCGATGCCGTTGTGGATCATCTTCACGAAGTGACCCGCGCCGGCCGGACCGGCGTGCATGTAGCCGTTCTCGACGCGCGGATCGCGGCCTTCGCGGCCCTCGGTGCGCGGGATGTCGCCGGCACCCGGGGCGAGGGTCTTGAAGATCGGGTCGAGGTGGTCGACGGTGGGTTTGTCACCGCCGATCATCATGCAGTAACCGCGATCGAGGCCCCACACGCCGCCGGAGGTGCCGACGTCGACATAGTGGATGCCCTTGGTCGCGAGCTCTTCGGCACGGCGGGCGTCGTCCTTGTAGAAGGTATTGCCGCCGTCGATGATGATGTCGTCCTTGCCCAGCAGGCCGGACAGGGTCTGGATGGTGGTCTCGGTGATCTCGCCGGCGGGCAGCATCACCCACACGGCCTTGGGCGAGGGCAGGGCGTCGACGAGGGCCTGGAGCGATTCGACCGCTTCGCCCCCGTCCTTGGCCAGCGCGGCCCGGGCGTCGGCGTTATTGTCGTAGACGACGGTCTGGTGACCGTCCCTCATCAGCCGGCGGGCGATGTTGCCGCCCATGCGGCCCAGACCGATCAAACCGATTTTCATGCGTGGATCCTCGTGATTTCGACGGGGGAGATATGCGGCTGCCGGCGTGGGATGCAAGCGGTGGGAGACCCACGACGGCGGCCAGGGGTGTAATAGTGCGTTCTGGCGGCCGGGAAGTCGAACGTCGCGATCGCCCGGCCGGATCGTCATCCAGGCTTGACGAGGCGTTGAGCGGAGGGGTGGGAGGCTCATCGCTCCCGAAAATCGGAGCACGACATGACCGAACGCCGCCAGGACGATTACGACAAGATCTGGAGCCTCATCAAGGACGCGCGCGTCGCGATGCTCACCAGCGAGCGTGACGGACGCCTCTATAGCCGGCCCATGGTCGCCTCGCAGAAAGGCTTCGACGGCAGCCTGTGGTTCTTCACGCGCAAGAGCTCGCCGAAGGTGGCCGAGGTCGCCGGGCATCACCAGGTCAATGCCGCCTACGCCAACGCCTCCGAGAACAGCTACGTCTCGCTGTCCGGCGCCGCGGTGATGGTGGACGACCGTGCCGCCATCGACGCGCACTGGAACGAGTGGATCAAGACGTGGTTCCCCGACGGCAAGGACGATCCCGACCTGGCCCTTTTGCGAGTCGACGTGGACACCGCCGAATATTGGGATGCGCCGTCGTCGAAGATGGTGATCGCCTTCGATTACCTGAAGGCGCGCATCACGGGCCAGACGCCGGACGTCGGCGACAACCGCAAGGTCGATTTCACCCGCCCCTGACTTTCGGCACGGTTGGGGCGGCGGCGCGGCGGAGGTTAGTCTGCGCTGTCGTCCCACGAGTGCCACCATGAAACCGTCCCTTCGCCTGTTGGCGACCAGCCTTGCGCTGGGCGCTTCGTTCGCCGCTGTTGCGGAAAATTACGATCCGCGCCAGGCATTCGCGCCGTTCGACTATCCCCAGCCCGTCAACGCGTACCGGTCGGGTAGCGGCATGCCCGGCCCGTCGTATTGGCAGAACCGCGCGGACTACGACCTGGCGGCCACGCTCGACCCGGTGAAGAACACCCTGGTCGGCAAGGCGACGATCCGTTACACCAACAACAGCCCCGACGACCTCGACGTGCTGTGGCTGCAATTGGACGAGAACCGTTTTCGCGAGGACGCACGCGGCAATTTCACGGCGGGACATCGCAGCCGCAAGGGCGACGCGGCCGACCGGCACACCGACGGCTACCGCATCGCCACGGTGACGGTCGAGCAGGGCGGCCACGTCGCCAAAGCCAGTTACGTGGTGAGCGACACGCGCATGCAGGTTCGTCTCCCGCAATCGCTGGCCGCGCACGGCGGCAAGGTATCGCTCACCATCGAGTATGCCTACGACCTGCCCGGCGACTTCGGCGGCCGCACCGGATTCGCGCCGTCGAAGAACGGCAACATCTACGAGATGGCCCAGTGGTATCCCCGCATGTGCGTCTACGACGACCTGCGCGGCTGGGACACCGCACCCTACCTCAACAGCGAGTTTTACCTGGAGTACGGCGATTTCGATTACGCGATCACCGTGCCCTCGGACATGATCGTCGCCGGGTCGGGTGAGCTGGTGAATCCCGAGGACGTGCTCACCGCGACGCAGCGCGAGCGCCTGGCGAAGGCGCGTGAGAGCGACGCCACGGTGATGATCCGCACGCCGGCCGAGGTGACCGATCCCTCCAGCCGCCCGAAGAAGGGCGGCACGCTCACCTGGAAATTCAGCATGAAGAACAGCCGCGACGTCGCCTTCGGCGCGTCCACGGCCTATGTGTGGGACGCGGCGCGCATCAACCTGCCCGAGGGCCGCAAGGCGCTGGCCATGTCCGTCTACCCGGTGGAAAGCTCGGGCAAGGCGTCGTGGAATCGCTCCACCGAATACCTGAAGGCATCGGTCGAGCACTTCTCGACGAAGTGGTATCCGTACCCTTACCCGGTGGCCATCAACGAAGGCGGTTCGGCCGCCAGTGGCATGGAGTACCCGGGCATCGTGTTCGACCCGATGAAGGCGTCGCCCAAGGACCTGCACATGGTCACCGCGCACGAGATCGGCCATACCTGGTTCCCGATGATCGTGGGCTCGAACGAGCGTCGCGACGCGTGGATGGACGAAGGCTTCAACACCTTCATCGACGTGTATGAGGCCGATGCCTTCCACCATGGCGAGTTCGCCCCCAAGCGCGACGGCGAATACGCCCCCAAGGGCGGCAACCCCGTGGATGAGATCCTGCCCCTGCTCGCCGACCAGGAAGCGCCACCGCTGCTGATGGGCGCCGACATGGTCAAGGAGAAGTACCGCCACCCGGCCACCTACTTCAAGGGCGCGCTGGGCCTCGTGCTGCTGCGCGAGGAAATCATCGGACCGGAACGGTTCGATCCCGCGTTCCGCAAGTACATCGCCACGTGGGCCTACAAGCACCCCTCGCCGTCGGACTTCTTCCGCCTCATGGAAAGCCAGGCCGGCGAAGATCTCTCGTGGTTTTGGCGCGGCTGGTACGCCAACAACTGGCAGGTGGACCTTGCCGTGACCGGCATCGACGGTTCGACGGTGACCGTCGCCAATCTCGATCGCCTGCCGATGCCCGCCACGTTGCGCGTCACCTTCGATGACAAGAGCACGCGCGACGTCCGCATTCCCGTGGAAACCTGGCAGCAGCACACGAGCTTCGACGTGACCGTGCCGGGCGGGAAGCACGTGGTGGCCGCGACGATCGACCCGGACCACCGCGTGCCCGACCGCGATCGAGTCAACAACAGCTGGCCGCGCTGACTCCGATGGTCGGCCGTGCCGCGCTGTCCAACCTCTTCGCCATCGTCGTCGCGGCGGTGGCGTGGCCGGCCCTCATGTTGCAGTACTGGCTGATCCTCTGGTCGGGTCCGGTGCTGCAGGTGACCGTACGTTATTTCAGTTTCTTTACCATCCTCTCCAACCTGCTCGTCGCCCTGGTGGCCACCGCCGTGGTCACGGGGGGCGACTGGCGTCCGCTCAAGGCGTTGCGCTCGGCGCGCGTGCGCGGCCTGGCCGCTTTGTCGATCACCGTCACCTGGCTGGTCTACATGGTGATCCTGCAGGCGCAATGGCACCCGATGGGGCCGCAGCTGATCGCCGACCGCGCCGTGCATTACGTCGTGCCGGCGCTCTACGTGTTCTGGTGGATGGCGCTGCAGGATCACGGCACGCTGGCCTGGAGCGACGTGCGTCGCTGGCTGGCCTTTCCCCTGGTTTTCGCCGTCTGGACGCTGGTGCGCGGCGCCGTGGTGCATGAATACCCGTATCCGTTCATGAACGTCGACGAGCTCGGCTACGGCCAGGTGCTGATCCATTCGCTCGTGGTGGGCGCGCTATTCGTGCTGCTGGGTGCCGTTTACGTGGCGATCGACCGCCGGCTGGGGCGCCGGGACATGCCGTAGGGCATCGAGCAGGCATAGAATGCCCGCATGATCTATCGCTGGTTCGAATCCCTCATCGACATCTTCCGCGAGGCGCCCGACAGCACCCCGCCGACGAGCGTCGTCCGTTTCTACGCCTATTACCTGCGCCAGGTCTGGAAGATCTTCGCGGTGGCCCTGCTGGTGGGGCTCGCGGTGGCCCTGATCGAGGTGGCGCTGTTCGACTTCCTCGGCCGCGTGGTGGACATGGCGCAGAAGACGCCCGCCGCCGTGTTTTTTTCCACGCACTGGAAAACCCTCGCATGGATGGCCTTCGTGGTGGTGGTGCTGCGGCCCTTTTTCATCGGGCTGCACGATCTGCTGGTCAACCAGACGCTGGCGCCGGGCATGACCAACCTGGTGCGCTGGCAGCACCATCGCTACGTGTTGAAGCAGAGCCTGGCGTTCTTCCAGAACGACTTCGCTGGCCGCATCGCCAACCGCATCATGCAGACCGCGCCCTCGCTGCGCGAATCGGCGGTGCAGGTGGTGGATGCGATGTGGTACGTGAGCGTGTACGCGGGCACGTCGGTGTATCTCTTCGCCAAGGCCGACGTGTGGCTGGCCCTGCCGCTGGTGCTGTGGATCGCGGGCTACGTCGCGATGCTGGCGTTCTTCGTGCCACGCGTGAAGGAGCGTTCCTGGCACGCGTCCGAGGCCCGCTCCAAGCTGATGGGGCGTATCGTCGACGGTTACAGCAACATCATGACGCTGAAGCTCTTCGCGCACACGAATCGCGAGGAAGCCTATGCGCGGGAGGCCATGAGCGAACAGACGGGCAAGGTGCGCGTGCAGAACCGCATGATCACCTCGATGGACGTGTCCATCACCTCGCTCAACGGCCTGCTCATCGCCGGTACGAGCGCGTTGGCGCTGTGGCTGTGGGTGCGTGGCACGGTATCCACGGGGCAGGTGGCGCTGGCCGTGGGCCTGGTGATCCGCATCAACAACATGTCCGGCTGGATCATGTGGGTGGTGAACGGCATCTTCGACAACGTGGGTACGGTGCAGGACGGCATCACCACGATTTCGCGCGAACGCACCGTGGTCGACCGTGTCGATGCGCAGCCCTTGCGAGTGGCGAAGGGGGAGGTCCGGTTCGAGGACATCCATTTCCACTACGGCAAGGCCGGCGGCGTCATCGGCGGGCTCGACCTCGTGGTGCGGCCGGGGGAGAAGATCGGGCTGGTGGGACCGTCGGGCGCGGGTAAGTCCACGCTGGTGAACGTGATGCTGCGCCTGTATGACCTCGAGGGTGGGCATATCCGCATCGACGGCCAGGACATCGCCGAGGTCACCCAGGAGTCGTTGCGCTCGCAGATCGGCGTGGTCACGCAGGACACCTCGCTGCTGCACCGCTCCATTCGCGACAACCTGCTTTACGGCCGTCCCGACGCGAGCGAGGCCGAGTTGCTCGACGCCGTGCGCAAGGCGCGTGCCGACGAATTCATCCCCGGCCTGTCCGACGGGGAGGGGCGCAGGGGGTTCGATGCCCACGCGGGAGAGCGCGGGGTGAAGCTCTCCGGGGGCCAGCGCCAGCGTATCGCCATTGCGCGCGTGCTGTTGAAGGATGCGCCGATCCTCGTCCTCGACGAAGCGACCTCGGCGCTGGATTCCGAAGCCGAGGCCGCCATCCAGGAAAGCCTCGAAACGCTCATGCAGGGCAAGACGGTGATCGCCATCGCGCATCGCCTGTCCACGATCGCGCGCATGGATCGTCTGGTGGTAATGGAGAAGGGCGCCATCGTGGAGACCGGCACCCACGCCGAGCTGATCGAGCACGGTGGGCTGTACGCGCGGTTGTGGGCGCACCAGACGGGTGGCTTCGTCGGGGTGGAGTAGAGCCGATGTAGCGCATGGCCTTGCCGGGAGGGGAGGGGAGGGGCGGGGTTCCTGCTTGTACAGGAGCGACGAGCTTCGAGATTCACCGTCGCGGGCGAAGAACCTCACGTTGCTCCTGCGAAAGCAGGGATCCAGTGCGGTGCGACTGGTCGGGCCTCACCCTCTCGGCTCGACGGCTTCCCGCTCGATCCACCCGATGAACGCCTGCGCCGCCGCGGTCGGCTGCCTGTTGGATGGATGCACCACGTAATACGCGTACCGCGTCGGCAACGTCGGCCCCGGCAGGCGAACCAGTCGCCCATCCGCCAGGTGTGCCGCCGACAGGCGCGTACGCGCCAACACGGCGCCCAGCCCGACCGCCGCGGCGTTGAGGCTGTCCGCCGAGTCGCTCAGCGTGTGCACCGTGCCGCCGCGCGGATAGCGCACGCCCGCGGCGCGAAACCATTCGCGCCACCCTTCCGGGGAAATGTCGGCGAGCAGCGGCAGCTTGCTCACGTCGTCCACGGTGTCCACCCCGGCGGCGAGCTCCGGCGATGCCACCGGTTGCAGCGAATCGTCCATGAGGAAACGCGAGGTGAGCCCGGCCCACTGGCCGAGCCCGTAGCGGATGCCGAGGTCGGGACCGCCTTCCTCGAAACGGATGAGCGAGCGGTCGGTGTCGATGGACAGTCTTACCGTGGGATGGGCCTCGGTGAAACGCCGGAGCCGCGGCGTGAGCCAGTTGGCTCCGAACGACGGCAATACGCTGATCCGCACGCCATTGGCGCGACGGTGCTGGCGCAGGCTGTCGAGCACCGATTCCACCTCGGCCAGGGCCGAGCCGGCGGCATCGGCCAGCAGGCGGCCCTCGGGCGTCAGGGCGACACCGCGGGCATGGCGCTGGAACAGGCTGACACCCAGGGCGGACTCCAGCTTGCGCACGTGGTGGCTCACGGCGCTGGCCGTGAGGTGCAGTTCTTCGGCGGCGTGCGCGAAGTTCTGGTGGCGGGCGGCCGAGGTGAAGGCGGCGAGGGCGGGAAGAAGGGCGGAACGCATGGGAGGGATGAATGGAATGAGAGGCTGGCTTGCAAAGAATGCGCTTGTGAAGCGCAAGGTTCCAGCCACAATGACGATCAGCCACAAACGAGGTTCGCATGTCCACGGTCCCCGCCGATCCCATTCTCCAGACCCCCGCGCGTGACTGGCGCACCGGCGCCGAGCTGGTGGCCCTGGGTGCCATCTGGGGAGGGTCGTTCCTTTTCATGCGCGTCGCCGCGAACGATTTCGGTCCGTTTCCCATGGTGGCCACGCGGCTGCTGTTCGGTTCGGTGATCCTGCTGCCGCTGTTGTGGCGCGCGCGGGCGAGCATCCGCGTGCCGCACCTGTGGAAGATGCTGGCGCTGGGCGCCTTGAGCGCGGCGATTCCCTTCACCCTGTTCGCCTGGGGTGCCGAGCGCGCGCCGGCCGGTATCGGTGCCATCGCCAACAGCATGACCGTGCTCTTCGCGGCGTTGGTGGCCTTCGTCGGCTTCGGCGAGAAGATCGGCACGCGCAAGGCCATCGCCCTCGTGGCCGGTTTCGTCGGCGTGGTGATCCTCGCCAGCGGCCGCACCTCGGGCGACAACGTGGCCCTGGCTGCGCTGGCCGGCGCCGCCGCGTCGTTCTGCTACGGCCTCGCCGCCAACCTCATCAAGAAGTACCTGTCCGACATCGCCCCCACGGCGGTGGCGGCCGGATGCCTGCTGGGTGCCACGATCCTCACCGCGCCGCTGGCCGCGCTGACCTGGCCCGAGGCGCCGATCCCGGCGAAGTCGTGGGCCTGCGTGGTGGCGCTGGGCGTGCTCTCCACGGGCCTGGCCTACGCCTTCTATTTCCGGCTCATCCAACGCATCGGCGCTTCGCGTGCAGCGACGGCCACCTACCTCGTGCCGCTGTTCGGCGTGGCCTGGGCCTGGATGTTCCTCGGCGAGGCGTTGACGCCCAGCATGGCCCTGGCCGGGGCCATCATCCTGGGCAGCGTCATCTTCAGCCAGAAAAGCAAGGGCTGAGAGGGCTCTTTCCCCTGTGGGCGCGGCGTGGAATAGTCGCCGCTTCCGTTGCTTCGCACAGGGGATATCCATGACGCGACTCCGCTACCTCCTCGCCTTCGGCGTCACCAGCTTCGTGTTCGGCCTGGCCGCGCAGGCCCAGGACGCCCCCGCGACGCCGCCCGCGGCGACGGCGGCAAGCCCCACGGCACTGGCCGACTTCGCGGCCTACGTGGACGCCACCCGCAAGCAGTTCGACGTACCGGGCATCGCCGTGGCCATCGTCAAGGACGGGCGCGTGGTGATGGAAATGGGCTCGGGGGTGCGCAAGCTGGGCGATCCGGCGAAGGTGGATGCGCATACGCAATTCGCCATCGCGTCGAACACCAAGGCATTCACGGCGGCCTCGCTGGCGATCCTCGCCGACGAGAAGAAGCTCGACATGAACGACCGCGTGGTCGACAGGCTGCCGTGGTTCCAGATGTCCGACCCTTACGTCACCCGCGAAATGCGCATCCGCGACCTGCTGGCGCATCGCAGCGGCCTGAGCCTGGGTGCGGGCGACCTGCTGTACTGGCCCGCCACCACCTATACCACCGAGGAAGTCGTGCAGCGCCTGCGTCACGTGCCGCTGACCAACAGCTTCCGCGCCGAGTACGCCTACGACAACATCCTGTTCGCGGTGGCCGGGCTGGTCATCGAGAAGGTTTCGGGCCTGCCCTATGCCGAGTTCGTGCGCCAGCGCATCTTCACTCCGCTGGGCATGACCGAATCGCGTATCAACGCACCCGAGCGCATCGGCCCGAGCGACGACGTGGCCATGGGCCACGCCAAGTTCAACTTCAAGGACCTGAAGCCGGTCGAGCCGATGTCGTGGCGCAACAACGAAGCGGCCGGCGGCATTTACGCCAGCGTGCACGACCTGGCCAAATGGATGAACGCGCAGCTGGCGGGCGGCACCTACACCGACGCGGCCGGCAAGGAACAGCGCCTGTTCTCGGCCGCGCGCCAGAACGAGATGTGGTCGCTGCTCACGCCCATCCATATCCCCGAGCCGAGCGTGCCCGAACTCAAGGCGACCAAGCCCAATTTCTCGGGCTACGGCGAAGGCTGGTTCGTGTCCGATTACCGCGGCCACAAGCTGGTGTGGCATACCGGCGGTTGGCCCGGCATGGTGTCGCGCCTGACCCTCGTGCCCGACCTCAAGCTCGGCATCGTGGTGCTCACCAACCAGGAAAGCGGCGCCGCCTTCCAGGCGGTGACGATGCGCGCGCTCGATGCGTACCTGGACGCGCCGAAGACCGACTGGATCGCCGCCTACGCGGCGGCCGTGAAGAAGTCGCAGGCCAACGCCGACGACAGCATGAAGAAGCACGAGGCGGCCCGCGCGAAGGGTGCCAAGCCATCGTTGCCGCTTGACGGTTACGTGGGCACCTACCGCGATCCGTGGTACGGCGACGTGGTGGTGGAGAAGCAGGGCGGCAAGCTGACGATGCGCTTCGCGAAGACGGCCCAGCTCACCGGCACGCTCGACCCGTGGCAGCACGACACCTTCATCGCGCACTGGAACGACCGCTCGCTCAACGGCGACGCTTTCGTGAACTTCGCGCTCGATCCCGACGGCAAGGTGCGCGAGGTGCGCATGGAACCGGTCTCGCCGCTGACGGACTTCAGTTTCGACTTCCAGGACCTGCGCCTGGCACCGGTCGAGAGCCGGAACTGAAAGACGCCGCTCTTGCTCGGTAGGAGCCGATTCCTCGGCGCTGTCAAACCGTCCTGCGGCGTGCATCGCCGCTGAAGCGGCTCCTGCCGGGCAAGGTGTGTCCTTTAGCTCGCGCCATCCGGCTCGGTGGACGCCCCCGGCGCCACGGGCTCCGAAGGCACCGACCGCAACACCATGTCCTGCGGCCGCAACAAGGGAATGTTCGCCTCGCGCAGCCGCGCGATGATGTCGAACAGCAGGTCGCTCTTCACGCCGCCGGCGTCGCGCGGGCTGCCCACGTAGCAGATCGCCATGAAGGTCATCGCCGTGTGGTCGATGTTGTCGAGCAACACCAACGGCGCGGGCGCATCCGCCACCGACGCGTGGTCGTGCATCGCCGCCAGCATATGCTCGCGGGCCACCACCGGATCGGTATCCAGCGGCATCGGCAGCTTAATCAGCACGCGCCCCTGCGGATTGGACATGGTCATGTTGCGCACGGGCTTGGTGATGAACGACGAGTTCGGCACGATGATCGTCGAACGGTCGGCCACCTGGATCTCGGTGGCACGCACGTTGATCCGGCGGATGTCGCCCTCGGCATCGTCGAGCACCACCCAGTCGCCGACCTTCACCGGCCGCTCCGCCAACAGGATCAGGCCCGAAATGAAGTTCTGCACGATCGCCTGCAAGCCGAAGCCGATACCCACCGACAGGGCCGAGGCCACCCAGGCGATGTTCTGCACCGAAAGGCCCATCGCGAGCAGCGCGATCGCCACTACGATCACCACGCCCACGTAACCGAGCAGGGTGGTGAGCGAACTGCGCATGCCCGGGTCGAGGTCCGTGCGCGGCAGGTACTGGTCGGACATCCAGTTCTTCACCACGCGCACGGCGAGCAGGCCGAGGAAGAACATGCCGATCGCGGTGAGCACGCGTTCGGGCTGCATCTTCACGCCGTAGATTTCCAGCGATTGCAGCTTGCCGCCCAGGGCGATCACGTCGGTGGCATCCGCGCCGATGCCCTTCATCAC
This sequence comes from Luteibacter sp. CQ10, assembly GCF_040900725.1. Classification (NCBI taxonomy): domain Bacteria; kingdom Pseudomonadati; phylum Pseudomonadota; class Gammaproteobacteria; order Lysobacterales; family Rhodanobacteraceae; genus Luteibacter; species Luteibacter sp. CQ10. The sequence continues at coordinate 754,997 of NZ_JAEUYM010000001.1, forward strand.
GGCGGTGAGGCCGAACAGGAAAAGCGCCAGCCGCGCCACGCCGGACAGCAGCACGCCGGCCTGGTCGAGCAGCTTCGGATCCATGCCGAACACGGCTTGCGCGCGGGCGCTCATCGGTCCCTTTTCCGACAGCAGCGTTTCGAAGAGATCGTCGACCAGGCGCATGGCGAGGTACGTGGCCGCGATCACGATCACGGTCCAGACGAGGCGGGTGGCAAGGAAGGCGGCGAACGCGATGTAGCCGGTCAGCAGGGCCAGCCACGACGTGACGATGGCGATCCAGGCGGCCACGATGAACAGGCTGGCCCATACCGGCCGCGGCGGTGGCGGGGTGCCGTCGGTGGCGTGGCGATGCGCGCGGCTCAGGCGGGCCAGGGCCACGGCCATGATGACCGTGAGCACCACCGCCTGCAGGCTGCTGGTGGCGACCGTCGCGGCGAGGCTGGATCCCGCGGTGCGGTCGAACGTGTGCAGGAACTGGAACAGCACCACGGACAGCGACAACAGCATCGGGAAGCGGCGCAGGTGCAGCGCGGTCTCGTCCGAGAGCGGCGGCAGCCGCCATGACGGCCGTTTCGCGGAAATCAGCGCGCGTCCGAGGCCGGCGATGAAAGCGCCGAAGAACACCTGCCGCACGATGCCCAGCGCAAGTGCGTTGGTGTCGTCGCTGAAGGTGTCGTTCCAGTTCAGGCCCAGGTAGATGAGTTGCGTACCCATCCCGGTGGTGAGCGTGGAGGTGAGCGCGATGCCCACGATCAGTGCCGAACGGCGCAGGCGGCCCGGGGGCATGCGATTGGCGGTGAGCTCCCGGGCGCGATGCTCCAGATAGAAGCGCACCCCGGTCATCAGCAGCAGGCCGAAGATCGCGCAGGCCACCAGCGCCGTGCGGCTGCCGCGAGCCCAACTGGCGGTGATGTCGTCACGTACGCCCTGAACGACGTCGCGCATGTTGGCGTAATCGCGGGGGAAGGCCGTGGCCGGCTCCGACCAGAACGCGCGCGACAGCGGCGAGTGCGTGCGCTTGGCGATCAGCTCCTGGAAACGGATGCGGCGCAGGTCGGAAAGCTGGTTGCCGGTCTGCTGGGCCTCCAGCGCGATACCGTCGATCTGCTTGATCTGCGCGTCGACGGCGTCGAAGGCCTTCTGGGCGTCCTTGCGCGCGGCCGCCAGTTCGGGTGCCTCATGGGCCCCGGCGGCGGGCGGGGGGCCGAGCTGGTCGAGCCGGGCCTTGGCGGCATCACGGTTCGGCTGCAGCGCGGCCGATACCTTTTGCGCTTTCCCGGCGATGTCGGTGGCGTTCCCGCGCAGGTCGTCGATGGCGGCATCGTCGATGTTGTCGGCCTTCATCGCCTTCTCGACCTGGTCGAGCTGGCCCCTCAGGTCGTCGATCTGCTGGGCGGGCGTGGGAGCGTCGGTGCCTTGGGCGAACGCGACCCCGGTCAGGGCCAGGAGCAGAACGGTTAGGATTATTCTTAAGGAGCGCATGCGAGGATGATCGAAGGCAGGCCGGAACAGGTCAATGGCCGTAGCTATGCGTTACCCGGGATGAATGCCGGGTATGCGGCATTGCAGCTTTGCGGCCGGGAAGGCCGCCGTTATCCTGCGCCCCCTTTTCATCGAGCCGGAAACCGACCATGCGCAAGAAGCTCGTAGCCGGAAACTGGAAGATGCATGGCTCCCGCGCCATGGCCGACGCCCTCGTGCGCGACATCGTCGAAAACCTGCCCGACGGCGTCGACGTGATGGTGATGCCGCCCGACGTCTACCTGCCCGAACTGGCCGGACGCTATCGCGACCGCGGCCTGCTTTTCGGCGGACAGGACGTGTCGGAGCACCACGCGCAGGGCGCCTACACCGGCGAGGTCTCCGCCCCGATGCTGCGCGACGTGGGCGCCGACTGGGTGCTGGTGGGCCACTCCGAGCGCCGGCAGTACCAGGGCGAGTCCGACCACCTGGTGGCCCGCAAGTTCGAGGCCGCGCAGGCGGGTGGACTCAAGCCCATTCTCTGCGTGGGCGAAACGAAGGAAGAGCACGAAGCGGGCAGGGCCGAGGAGGTGATCCATCGCCAGCTGCTCGCGGTGGTCGACCACGTCGGCATCGAGGCCTTTCGCCAGGCCGCGGTCGCTTACGAACCCGTCTGGGCGATCGGCACGGGCCTCACGGCCACGCCGGCGCAGGCGCAAAAAATTCATTCGTCGATCCGTAGCCAACTGGCAAAAAAGGATGCTAATATCTCGCTCCTCACCCGGGTGCTCTACGGTGGAAGCGTCAAGCCGGCCAACGCGGCCGAACTTTTCGCCCAGCCGGACGTCGATGGGGGATTGGTCGGTGGTGCCGCCCTGGTGGCTCCCGATTTCCTGGATATATGCGCCGCGGCGCGTTGATTAGCGCGACACGGTAAACTGAGAAGACATGTTCATTCTCTTCAGCGTTTTTTATATCCTGATCGCCGCGGCGATGATCGTGCTGATTCTGATGCAGCGCGGTGCCGGTGCGGACGCAGGTTCCGGATTCGGTGGCGGTGCTTCGGCCACGGTGTTCGGTGCGCGTGGTTCGTCGAGCTTCATGACTCGCGCCACCGCGATCCTGGCGGCACTGTTCTTCGTGCTTAGCCTGGGTATGGGTATCTACCTCAGCCATTCGGGCACTCCCCAGCCGGCTGCGGATCTTGGCGTCATGTCCGGTGCTGTCACGCCGGCCGCGCCCGCCAACAACGCTCCGGTCGCTCCGGCGACGGACGTGCCGAAGGCTCCGGCCGGCGGCGATGTCCCGGCCGCTACGGCGCCGACGGCAAACAACGAGGTTCCGGCCGCGACGCAGAATGCCCCGAAGGCGCCTGCCGAACCGGCCAAGAAGTAAGGCAACACCACAGTTTCAGAGTTATGCCCAGGTGGCGGAATTGGTAGACGCACTACCTTGAGGTGGTAGCGGCTTAGGTCGTGGGGGTTCGAGTCCCCCCTTGGGCACCAACACAGATCCGGATTACCTCAACCGGATCGCAAAACAACCCGCGAAAGCGGGTTTTTTTGTGTCTGGCACCAGGGTTCCGGAATGGGTTCTCCATTCGGGTTTCAGGGTGTTTCAAGAAACCCGTGTCGTTGCCGATAATGCTCAGACAGCCGGGCACCGATCGACCGCCGGCACTCATCCTGCAGGCCTGGACCACGTGCCCACTATTCTTTTCGATGCGCCGTTTCCGTCGCTTCCAGGCACCTACAGCACGTCGCTGGTGGTGGTGTCGTTGCTGGTGGCGGTGCTGGCGTCGTATACCGCGCTGACCATGGCGGCGCGGCTGGCCCATGCCCGTGGCGTGGGGGCGGGGCTGTGGCTGGCGGGCGGCTCGTTCGCCATGGGTTTCGGCATCTGGTCGATGCATTTCATCGGCATGCTGGCCTTCCGGTTGCCCATCGCGCTGGGTTACGACCTCGACCTGACCTTGCTCTCCCTGGTGATCGCGATCGTGTCGTCGGCGTTCGCGCTGTGGCTGGTCTTCCAGAAAGAGCTGCCCTGGTTGCGCCTCGGCATCGGCGCCATCCTGATGGGCGCCGGCATCGCGGCGATGCACTACACCGGCATGGCCGCGATGCGGATGATCCCCGAGGTGTCGTACGACGTGGTGCCGTTCACCGCGTCGGTGATCATCGCGGTGCTGGCCTCCGGCGCGGCGTTGTGGATCGCGTTCCGTCTGCGCAGCGACAGCGAGCGCGTCATGCTCGCCCGGCTGGGCGCGTCGCTGGTGATGGGCTGCGCCATCGTCGGCATGCATTACACCGGCATGGCGGCGGCGCGCTTTCCCGTCGGCAGTGTCTGCGGCGCCGCCTTCACCGGTATCGAGACGCGGTGGCTCGCGGTCGTGGTGATCGGCGTGACCGTGACCGTACTCGCGGTCGCCCTCGTGGTGTCCATGCTCGACGTGCGCGCCAACCTGCTTGCCAGATCGCTCGACAAGGCCAACAGCGAGCTGATGCAGTTGGCGCTGCACGACAACCTTACCCGGTTGCCGAACCGCATGTTGCTGGGCGATCGCATCGAACAGGCCATCCACAAGGCGACGCGCGGGCGAGGGGCCTTCGCCGTGCTGTTCATGGATCTGGATGGCTTCAAGGCCGTGAACGACGTGTTCGGTCACCACGCCGGCGATCTGTTGCTCAGGGAAGTCGCGCGGCGCATCCAGGACGGCGCGCGCGATGAAGACACCGTGGCCCGTCTCGGCGGCGACGAATTCGTGATGGTCATGGACGTGACTCGCCCGGAAGAGGCCGCCGAAGTGGCCCAACGCCTCGTGGAGGAACTGGGCGCGCCGTACGTCATCCACGGCACGTCGATGCACGTGTCGGTCAGCATCGGCATCGCGCTGTTCCCGGAGAACGGGCTGGTCGAACACGACCTTCTGGTGAATGCCGATGCGGCGATGTACCACGCGAAGGAGCAGGGGCGTAATGGTTACCGCTTTTTCGAAAGCGCGATGAACGCGAACGTGCACCTTCAGTTGATGCTCCAGCAGGACCTGCGACGCGCCATCGATCGCAAGGAGTTCGTGCTGCACTACCAGCCGAAGATGATCTCGCCGGGAGGGCCGATGGTCGGTGTCGAGGCGTTGTTGCGCTGGAATCGCCCGGGCCATGGCATGGTCGCGCCGGACGGCTTCCTGCCCATCGCCGAACGCACGGGGCTCATCGTGCCGATAGGCAACTGGGTGATCGACGAAGCCTGCCGCCAGATGCGTGTATGGCTCGACGAGGGACACGCCACGTGGACGGTCGCCGTGAACCTGTCCACGGTGCAGCTCTCCCATCCGGGACTCATCGAGGTGGTACGCGCGGCCCTCGACCGCCATGGGCTCGAAGGCCGTCACCTCGTGCTCGAAGTGACCGAGTCCACGGCGATGCGCGACGCGGAGGCGAGCCTGGCCATTCTCAACCAGGTGGCGGACCTGGGCGTGGGTATCGCCATCGACGACTTCGGCACGGGGTATTCGAGCCTGCTCTATCTCAAGCAGTTGCCCGCCGATGAGCTGAAGATCGACCGCGGCTTCGTCACCGAGCTGACCAAGGGCAACGATGACGAGGCCATCGTGTCGGCCATCGTCGCGCTGGGCAAGACGCTCGGCCTCAACATCGTCGCCGAGGGCGTCGAGACGCCCGAGCAGCAGGCCATGCTCACGCGCCTGGGCTGCGATGCGTTGCAGGGCTACCTGCTCGGTCCGCCGGTACCGCCCGAGCGGCTCATGCAAAGCGTGGCGCTGGCGAAGGCCAACTGACGGCTTATGACAGGAGGCGCTGCCAGCGCCTGGGCACCTTGCCCTCGGGGCCGGGCACGGGCTGGTCGTCGGGATGGCTGTGCGGCGGGGCGAGCACGGGCCCTTCGAACACCGCTTCGGTCACGTAGTTGTAGAACCAGTCTTCGCCCGGTTCGAAGCTCTGGATGACGGCATGCCCGGTGGCCTCGAAATGCTTCGTCGCGTGCTTGTTCAGCGAGTCGTCGCAGCAGCCGATATGCCCGCACTGCGCGCAACGACGCAGGTGAAACCACCAGCTATCGCTGGCCAGGCATTCCACGCAGCCGGTGCCGCTGGGCGGCACGCTCGGATCGATACCCTGGATCTTCTCGTTCATCGGTGCCTCTCCTCGCCGGACGGTCGTTGCGATGCTATCAGGCAAGGCGGCTGCCGTTGGGTACCGGTCGCTCCACGGTGGTCACCACCACGCCTTCGTCGGTATGGAAGCCCGTCAGCAGGAACTGCGAGCGGAAGGGCCCCACCTGCTTTTCCGGAAAGTTGATGACGCCGACGACCTGCTTGCCCACCAGGTCTTCGGGCCGGTAGACGCCCGTCACCTGCGCGCTGGTCTTGCGCTCGCCGTGGGGGCCGAAGTCGACCCAGAGCTTGTACGCCGGGCGCCGCGCCTCGGGGAAGGGTTCGACACGGGTGACGGTGCCGGCGACGAGTTGCACTTTCTCGAAGTCGGCCCAGGTGATCTCTTCGTTCATGACGTTATCCGGAAAAGCCGCCGCCATCGAGGAATGCCTGTTCCTGCGGCGTGGTCTCGCGACCGAGTTCGCGGTTGCGGTGGGGGAAGCGGTGGAATCGTTCGACGATGTCGAAATGCACTTTCGCGTACCCCATGTACGGTTCGCCCAGGGGTTCGATCAAGGCCAGCGACGTGCGCTGATCCGCCATGTCTTCGGAGTGCTCGAAGGGCAGGTAGCAGAACGTGCGCATGTCGCGATCGAGCGTCGCGTCGAAACCGCGTTCGATCATGTGGCGGGCGACGAAGCGGGCGAGCGGATCGGTGGCGTACATGTGCGCCGTGCCGCGAAAGGCGTTGCGCGGAAACTGGTCGAGCAGGAGCACCAACGCCAGGCAGCCCTGCGCATCGTCCAGCCAGGCGTCGAGTTCGCGCCGCGCCGCGGCCATGTGCGCGCCGAGGAAGTGCTCGCGAAATACGCGATCGAACCGCTCATCGCTGCCGAACCAGCGCGTGTAACCCGCATCGCGCCAGAAGGCCACCACGCGGTCGGGCGTTTCGGGCATCGGCAGGGGAGTGGGAACGGGAGACATGGCGCATCCTTTTCGTGCGATGCGCCGATGATGTGGCATGCGCCGCGGTATGACCACCCCGTCCCGTGCTATCTCACGGTTTTCCCGTGCGAGGTGGCCACATGACCGACACCGAACTTCCCCTGGCCCGGCCCGAGAAGACGCCTCCCTGCCGCCCCGGCACGTTCGAACTCGGCCTGGCCCTGGCCGGCGCCGTATCCGGCGGGGCCTACGCCGCGGGCGTGCTGGATTTTCTCTACGAGGCGCTGGAACGCTGGTACGCGGCTCGCGACCGCAAGGAGAAAGTGCCCGATCACGATGTGTTGCTGAGGGTGATCTCCGGCGCATCGGCCGGCAGCGTCAACGGCCTGCTATCGTCGCTGGCGCTGCCGCATGCGTTTCCCCACGTGCATGCGTCCACGGCGTCGCCGGCGGACAATCCGTTCTACGACACCTGGGTCGAGCGCCTGGACATCGAGGGCTTGCTGCGTACCGGCGACCTCGAGGGGCCCGACGCGTCGCTGGTGTCGTTGCTGGATTCGAACGAACTCGACCGCATCGCCGAGCGGGTGATGCGCTTCGAAGCACCGGCGATGGCGCGTCCTTACGTCGCCAGTCCCTTCAAGTGCATCTACACCGTGACCAACCTGCGAGGCGTGCCCTACAAGGTGCCGTTCGCGGGTTCCACGCCGAGCGCCGCGCACCACATGGTGGCGCATGCGGACTACCTGCGTTTCGCGGTGGATACGGGTAACGGTGCCTATGACCGCACCTGGGAATACCCCGACGACCTCTACGTGGGCTTCCCCAGGCAGATGCCGGACCGCGCGTGGAACGCGATGCGCGAGGCCGCGCTCGCCTCGGCCGCCTTCCCGGGAGGATTGCGTTACCGCCAGATCGAACGGCGCTGGAGCGATTACGCGCAGCGCAGCGTGGCCGTGCCCGACGCGCACGGGCAGGTACGCATGGTGTCGGTCGCGCCGGCCGAGCGGGCGCCTTCCGATCGCGGGGCGGGTTATCGCTTCGTGGGCGTCGATGGCGGCGCGATGGACAACGAGCCGTTCGAACTGGCGCGCACGGAACTGGCCGGATCGCTCGGCCGTAACCCGCGCCTGGGCAACGAGGTGAACCGCATCGTGGTCATGATCGATCCGTTTCCCGAACCGGACGAACTCGGGCCGGCCGAGGCGAGCCAGATCAACATCCTCGAGTCGATGACCGCCCTGTTTTCGTCGTGGAAGCAGCAGGCGCGCTTCAAGCCGGAGGAGGTGGCCCTGGCGATGGACGATACCGTGTACAGCCGGTTTCTCATCGCGCCCACGCGCCATGCGGCCGACGGGAACGCCTTCGTCGGCGGCAAGGCGCTGGCGGCCGGTGGGTTGGGCGGTTTCGCGGGTTTCTTCAGCAAAGCGTATCGCCGCCACGACTTCCTGCTCGGACGGCGCAATTGCCAATGGTTTCTCGCCGAGCACTTCGTGGTGCCGGTGGACAATCCCCTCGTGGCGGGATGGGCCAGGGACCCCGCCCTGGCCTGTTACCTCAGGCGGCGCGACGGCGTGACCTACGCGCCGGTGATCCCGCTCCTCGAGGCCTGTCATCCGGCCGACCGTGAAGAAGTGGCGCCCGAGTGGCCCAAGGGAGCGTTCGATCCCGGCACGCTGGAAAAGCCCTTGCGCGACCGGTTGCAGGCCCTGTATCGCGTCGGCACGAAGAACTGGACGGACAAGATCCTAACCTGGCTGGCCTGGCGGACCTACGCCCGGGGGAAACTGATGGATATCGCGATGGGGCGGATTCGCAAGGCGCTGAAGGACGCGGACCTGATCTGAATCGGCCGATAAGCCCATGGCGTGCCATCGGCTCTTTCGCCGATTGACGTACCCACCCCCGCACGGCAATGTCCTCCCCTTGTTCTTCGAGGGAGTGCCGCCATGGCGACGGGATGGGCTCGATGGTCCGCGGTGGCGGGAATGGCCTGGCTTGCCGGCTGCGCATCCCAGGGCACGTTGCCGCCGGCGGTGCCGGTCGCGACGGATGTGGCCACGGAACGGGCCGATGCCGATCGCGCCTATGCCATGGGCGACATCGCCCGCGCCGCGAAGCTCTACGAGGCCGTCGTCGGCGCGCTGCCCGGCGATGCCGATGCGTGGTATCGCCTTGGCAACGCCCGCTTCCGCCTGCAGCAGTCCGACGCCGCGGTCACCGCCTACGACCGGGCCGTGCAGTTGGACCCGCGCCATGCCCGGGCGCTCTACAACCTCGGCGTGGTGCGCCTGAAGCAGGCGCAGGCCGCCTTGATGTCGAGCGCCGAAGTGAGTCGGCCGGGCGATTCACTGCGCCGCGACGGCGCGCGCATGGCCCAGCGTATCGCGCGCGCGGGTGACGATCATGGCCGCGACGGTCGAAGCGATGGAGGGGCGCCGCCGTTCATCGTCGAGCCGGACGACGCCATCCCCGGCAATAAGTGACGGGTTCGTTTTCAATCGAGCCAAACGCCCTCGCGATTTCGCATTCGTGAAGAACGAATCCGGCAATGGCCGCGGATCTGTCTACTGGTCTATGTTCACCATGCAAATTCGGTAGTAGGTTCGTTTCCAGGGAGTCCTGCCCGGCTTTTTCGCCCGAGGAAACCATGAGCAACACCACTGCCGCGGTGCCGCGCGCCATCGTATTCGAAGACCACGCGGGGCTGGCCTCCGCGCTTTCCGACCTGCTCGTCGAGCGCCTGGGTTACGACGTGGCGGCATGCGCGGGATGCATCGAGGAAGCCATCCGCGTCGCCCACGTGGAACGGTTCGACGTGGCGGTGGTGGACCTCGACCTGCAGGGCGTGATGGCGTATCCGGCCCTGGACGAACTCAAGCGGCGCGGCATTCCCTACGTGCTGGCGACCGGTGTCATACCGGTCGACATCCCCACCCGGTATCGGGCACCCACGGTGCGCAAGCCCTACAGTGCCCATCAGCTCGAAAACGCCATTCGCGAAGCGAACAGCGCATTACGCGCCTGCTAGTCGCCGTCGGGGGATTCCACCGTGTAACCCTTGGCCTTGAGCGCGGCGAGGTAGCCGTCGTCGCCCAGGAGGTCGTCGATGGGCACGATGGCTACGCTCTGCGGAGTGGACGCCATGGCCTCGTCGACCGTGGCGAGCCAGCGCGTGCGTACTTCGCGCGGCACGTCGGCGATGCCCGCGCGCTGCGCGGCGCCGCCTTCGGTGATGGCATCCAGGCAGGTGCGAAGCTGCTTCGCGCGGCGGTCGTCGCGCAGGCCGTCGATGTCGCCCGTGGCCCAGGCGTTGGCACGTCGTGTCATGTCCGCGAGCTGGGCATCGATGTTGTCCACGCTCTGGGTAAAGCAGGACACGTCGTCGAGGGTGGAGCGTTTGAACTCCTTTACCACCGAGCGCGGGTCGTCGACCAGCAACGTATACGGTACCGGCACCTGTTTGACCCCATGCCGGGTTGCCAGGTCGATCACCGCGCGCGTGATGTCGCCCGACTTGCGCAGGCCCGTCTTTTTCACGGCCTGCTTGTAGAGCTCCACCGCCGCGAAAATCGGGCGGTAGCGTTCCACCTTGCGTTCGTCGCCGATGTAGCGCGCCTTCACCGCGAGCCACCGTTGGTACACGTCGGCGGGCACGGTTTCCTGCAAGGTGGCGCCGTCGGGCAGGTTGCGCACGCCGATCAGCGAGGGCAGCAGGGCGAGCCGGCCGAAAAAGCCGACGTTGGGCTTGATCTCGACCTTCGGCGGCAAGATCAGCTCACCGGCGTGGGCGAGGGCATCGTCGATCTGATCGGTTTTCCAGGTGACGTCGCGCGGAATGGGCGAGAGCGTGCCGAGGATGAGCAAGGTGTGGTCGCCACGCGTGACCTTCCAGAGGCCGGGTCCGGGCTGCACGCCGCTGACCGTCACCGCTTCCAGCAGCGGGGCGCTGGCCGCCGAGGCCGGGAGGGGCGGCGGTGGCGGGGCCGTCTGCGCGGCCAAGGGGCTGGATGCCAGCGCCAGGCATAGCGTCAGGAAGAGGGCGGGACGGGGCAGGTTCATCGGCGAAGTCTATCCAAGTGCGGCGGCGCGGGTACGAGGGCGATCACCGGCCGCTCGCTCCGTGTTCACGTGGTTCGGGCAAGATGGACGCTTTCCCCGAGGCGGAGTTCCCCGCATGAAAATAGGCATCATCGGCGCAGGAAATATCGGGTCCGTTCTGGCAAGGCGTTTCCGTGAAGTCGGCCACGACGTGCTCATCGCCAATTCGCGCGGCCCCGAAACCCTATCCCAGCTCGAGCGCGAGACCGGGGCCGTCGCGGTCACCGCGCGGGAGGCGGCTCGAGGGGGCGAGGTGGTGATCGTCACCATCCCCGAATCCCGCATTCCCGATCTGCCGTCCGATCTCTTCGAGGGAGTGCCCGGCGATACGGTGGTGGTCGACACGGGCAACTATTACCCGCGCCAGCGCGACGGCCGCATCGCTTCGATCGAGGACGGCGTGCCGGAGAGCCAGTGGGTATCCGACCAGTTGGGTCGCCCCGTCATCAAGGCGTTCAACAACATCTACGCCGAGCATCTGGGTAAACGCGGGCAGCCTTCGACGGCGGACACGCGCATAGCGCTTCCCGTCGCCGGCGACGATCCCAATGCCAAGGCGAAGGTGCTCCGGCTCGTCGATGAGCTGGGCTTCGACGGTGTGGACGCGGGAACGCTGGCGGAGTCGTGGCGGCAGCAACCGGGCACGCCGGTCTACACCACCGATCGCGATCTCGAAGGCGTACGCCAGGGCTTGCTCGACGCGACGAGGGAGCGTGGCCCCGAGTGGCGCGCGTCCGACGCGAGTCCCGGTACGTTCGACGCGCCACGTTGACGACGTGACGGCGGCGTGAACCTTTCGTCGCGCCGCGTTACGTTGTGGCCCAACCGGCAAGGGAATACGCTCTGTCTTCCCGCGCCGTCGCTTCGCAGGTCCATGGCCCTGGTCATCTACGACATTCCGTTCAAACCTGATATCGCGGGCCTGTGGCACGTGCAGGTCAACGGCGTGCCCACGGAGAACTTCTCCAGCCGGGTCGAGGCCATTGCTTACGCCATACAGCAATCGAAGCTGGTCGGCGCGCAGCAAGGCACCCAGGTGCTGGTGAGCGTCGAGGGTGCCGACGGCATCTGGCGCGAATTCGAATCCAGCGCCAAGCGACCTATTTCGCAATTGCATTGACGGCGGCGGATGCACACCGCCTTGACCCTTCTTGGCCGACGATGACGGCCAAAGGAGGGTCGCCTTGTCCATGTCCCATCGAAAAATCGGTTACTTCGACGTCGAAGGTAGTTGTTACGTTGCCAAGCCCGGCCGTTGGCGAGGCAAGTACGTCATCAGCGAAGACGGCGAGGAGTTGAAAGAGAAACTGTGCGTCACGTTGCACGACAACGAGGCGGACGCGTGCGAGGAAGGTATGCGCCTGGGAGTCGCCGCGGCTCGCGAGCTGATGAAGGAGCGCGAGGGTTTCGACCCGGGAGAGGGCGACACCTGAGGCGCTCGCTAGGGCGCGTGGAGCGCTACCTCGTCGAGTATGTCGACACCGCCAGGCCGAATGACCAGCGTACCCGCATCGCGCAACTTCGCCAGCATGCGCGTCACCGTGGCGGCGCTCATGCCCAGATGATTGCCGATGTCTTCGCGCATCATGGGCAGGGCGAGGAAGCGGCTCTCCTTTTCGATGGCGCGGTGCCGCCGTAAAAGGTCGGCAAGAAAGCCGCGAACGCGTCGCAGCGCGTCGCCTTCGAAGGCCGATGCGTTCCTGGCACGGTGCTCGCGCCGGCGCAACGTGCCCAGGTGTCGCGCGATGTCGTCGCTGGCGCAGCACAAGGCATGCGTGGCATCGCGGGGAAAGCGGCAGAACCACGTCTTGCCGATCGTCACGACCGAGGCGTCGTGCATATGCGTGCGCGAGACGTCCAGCGCGAACAGTTCGCCAGGCAGGTGAAACGCCACCACGTGTTCGCCGTGCATCGTCTTGGCCATGCCCGAAAGCACCGAAAACGCCGCGAGGTGGGGCGCGCCCGGCTGCACCAGCCGGTCGCCGTCGGAGAACGGGCCCACGCGTTCCACGATCCGGCGCACGTCGAGCAGGGCCGGATCGCCCCCGCGCGTGGCTTCGCAGGACGATGCATGCCGGCACGACGCGCTACAGGCGATCCCGGGGGAGCGAGCATGGCGGAACGATGGGGTGGGCCGGGCGTGGTGCATGTCTGAACCTCCGTGCGGTGCGGCTTGCGCGGTGTCGATTTTAGGCGGAAGGCGATGTCCCGAAGGGCGATGTCGGGCGGCTGTGCGCAAATGCCGCATCCGATCGTGGGACATCGACCGATGGCCGAATATTGACGTGGCCGGTTTTTTCGCTTAGTAAAAGCCCCTGGGGGAATACCGATAGGGGGCCGTACTGGCCATGGCATGTCGATTCACGTTGTTCCGTTCGACCCATGTTCGTTGCCGGGAGCGCCACGCATGACGCGCCCCGACCTCGACGACGCTCCGGTGACCAACAGCAGCCTGCCCGACGGCTACGTGCCCGTGCACGTGGCCCCGTTCGTGATGCGCTACGGCACCGAGTTCCTCAGGGCGACGCAGCGCGCCGCCCTAGAAGGTGCACGCGACGAGCCCGAAGCCGAGCCGGCCTGATCATCGCTCGGTGGGTCGCGAGGCGGCCGGCGCGCGGTGACCGTCGTCGGGGATGTCGCCCGCGGGGCCACCCTTGCGGATCGCGCCGATGACGAAGATGGCCAGGAGCGCTGCAATTAGCGCGAGCAGGGCGTAGTAGCGCGTACGGTTCATGATCGGGCCCTCCGTGGTAGCCGTTCGTCCAGTGTCCGGGCGTATCGTCAACGGGGCGTCAGCGTCGCGTCGCGTCGAGCAGCTCCGCTACCGCGTCGACCAGCGCGCGTACCGAAAACGGTTTGCTCAGCAGGTGGGCGCGCTCGGGAAGGCGCGGGGAATCCGCGAAAGCCTCCCATGCGTAGCCGGTGATGAAGAGAACCGGCAGGTCGGGCCGCGTCTCGCGGGCGCTGAGCAGGAGCTGCCTGCCATCCATGCCGGGCAGGCCGATGTCGGTCACCAGCAGGTCGGGCGGATTTTCGCCACGCAGCACGCCGAGCGCCTCGTGGGCGTCTTCGCAGGCGCTCACGACGTAGCCCGCTTCCTCGAGCACCTCGCGCGCGAGCGAGCGCAGCATGTATTCGTCCTCGACGAGCAACAGGTGTTCGCCCTGGCCGGGATGCGCCATGTCCGCGACATGGGCGTGTTGCGTGTCGGTCTCGCCGACATGGCGCGGTAGCCAGAGGCTCACCGTGGTGCCCTTGCCGGGCGCCGATTCGATCACCGCGCGGCCGCCGGTCTGTCGCGCGAATCCGTCCACCATCGACAGCCCCAGGCCGGTACCCTGGCCGATCGCCTTGGTGGTGAAGAACGGGTCGAAAGCTTTCTCGATGACGGCGCGCGACATGCCGGTACCGGTATCGGTCACCGAGATGACCACGTAGTCCGCGTGGCCCGAGCCGATGTCGCTCGATGGCGCGTTGTACGTGCGGATCGTCAGCGTGCCGCCCTGGGGCATCGCGTCGCGCGCGTTGATCGCCAGGTTGAGCACCGCGCTTTCCAGCTGGCTGGCATCGGACAGCGTGCGCCACAGGTCGGGTTGCATGCGCAGGTTCAGTTCGAGCCGTTCGCCGAGCAGGGGGCGCAGCAGCAGGTCGAGGCCGCGCACGATGGCGTTGGCGTCGACGTCCGAGAGCGACAGCGCCTGCTGTCGTGAGTAGGCCAGCAGGCGATGGGTGAGCCCCGCCGCCCGTTTGACCGCGCCGCCCGCGGCATCCAGCAAGCGGCGCGTGCCGTCGAGGCGGCCGCTGTCGAGACGATCGCTCACCACTTCGATGGCACCGCCGATGCCGCCGAGGATATTGTTGAAATCGTGCGCGATGCCGCCAGTGAGGCGGCCGATCGCTTCGAGCTTTTGCGCGTGGCGCAGTTGGTCTTCCATGTCGCGGCGCCGCTGCGTATTGCGTCCCATGGCGTAGACGACATCGCCGTCGGGCACGCAGGTCCACGCGAACCACACATAGTCGCCGCTCTTCGCGCGCACGCGTAATTCGAGGTCGACCACCACGTCGCCGTCCATGAGCTGGGTGATGGCGTCACGCGCACGATCGATGTCGTCGGGATGAACCAGTTCCTCGAACCCGGTGCCCACCAGTTCGCTGGTGTCGTAGCCCATTTCGTGCCGCCACGCCGGATTCACGTTGCGGTAGTGGCCGTCGCGCGTGGATACCACGTAGAGGTCGCGCGAGATGCCCCATATCTGGTCGCGTTCGCGTGTGCGCAGGTCGATCTCGCGTTCCAGCGACGTGTTGAGTTCGCGTAGCACCATGGACGATCGCACGGCCCGCGTGGTCTCGTGGGTGACCGCGTGGATGCCGATGATGGTGCCGTGCTCGTCGCGCAGCGGCATGTAGGAGAACGTCCACCAGGTCTCTTCGGCGAAGCCGTGGCGGGACAACCGCAGGGGCATGTCGCGATGTACCGAACTTTCGCCGGAAAACGCACGCTCGACGTGCGTCGCCGCATCCGAGTGGACATCCGTCCACAGTTCGGCGATGGCTTTGCCCGAGGCGCCCGCCAGGCGCGACCCCAGCATGGGACGAAAGCTGTCGTTGAAGAAGAGCACGCGCCCGCGTCCGGCCGCGACGAACATCGGTCGTGGCGTGTGGAAGACGGTGGACAGCACCGCGCGTAGCGCCACCGGCCACCGCTCGGGCGGACCGATGACCGAGGTCGACCAGTCGAACGCGCGCACCTCGTCGGCGGCGGGCGAATCGCCAGGGAGGAAATCGAACGGATCGGCGGTGCGCGACATGGAGGCGTGGACGTTCCTCGGGTTCCCGGCGCCATCATGCACGAAGCCAGGCGACGATGTCGTTGCGAAGGCGCCGATGGCGGGATGCTCACGTCCATTCCACGCGCCTGCTGTGAGCGTTGGCCCGGACAATACGAGGAGGATGTCCCATGAGCGACGAACACATGCCCACCCCGCGCGGCCAGAAGGGGGGTATCGGCTACATACTGCTGTGGATTCTCGGTGTGCCGATTCCCGTGCTGATCCTCATTTTCCTCGTGCGTGGTTGTACGTAAGCGTTGACCGAAACGACGCGCGGGCGCCGCAAGGGCGCCCGCGCCGGGGGAGCATGCCGAAGATCGGTCAGTGGTGACGATCCTTGCGCGATTCGTCGGCGGCCTTGCCGACTTCCTTCTGTACCTTGCCGGCGTTCTTTTCGATATTGCCGGCCGCCTGCTTGGCGTGGTTGCCGGTGATCTTGCCAGCAGCTTCCTTCATGGCGCCCTTGACTTCGTGTTTCATGCCTTCGGTGCGGTTCTTGTCCATGGTGGTTTCCTGTGACACTGCGCCGTTCGCAGTGCGACGGGTTTACCGCGCGGGGGCATAAGCGGCCCGTGAAGTGCGCGTGGGACGGCTTTCACCTCGGGCAGGAATCGTCCGTGTGTCCGGTACGCCGACCCGGCGAGGGGCCTCGTCCGGGAGCACGCGCAGGGTGCGGGTGACGGTGTTCTTTCGCTACGATGGACGCCATGTTTCCCCTTCCCAAAACGGCCACGGCGCCGTTCTGCCCCTCAGAGGTGGCCGGTTCGATCGTGGTCGCGGCGGATCTTCCCTGGTGGAAGAAGGCCTTGCGATTCGCCGGGCCGGGCCTGCTCGTCTCCGTGGGCTACATGGACCCCGGCAACTGGGCCACCGACATCGAGGCCGGCTCCCGTTTCGGCTATCGCCTGCTCTTCGTGGTGCTGCTGTCGAGCCTGGCCGCCATCGTGTTGCAGTGCCTGGCGGCACGGCTGGGCATCGCCACCGGCAAGGATCTCGCGCAACTGTCGAGTGAGCGCTATCCGAAGGCGGTAGGGCGGGTGCAATGGGTGCTGGCCGAGATTTCGATCATTTCCTGCGACTTGGCCGAAGTGCTGGGCAGCGCGCTGGCCTTCAAGTTGCTTTTCGGCGTGTCGCTACCGGTGGGCGTGGCACTCACCGCACTCGATACCTTCCTGGTGCTGGGCCTGCAGGGCAGGGGGTTCCGACGCGTCGAGGCCATCATCCTCGGCCTGGTGGGCACCGTCGGCATCTGTTTCGTGGTGCAGTTATTCCTGCTCGGCCCCGACTGGAGCGCGGTGGCGGCGGGCTTCGTGCCGTCGCTGCATGCGCTGTCGTCCACCGAACCGCTGTATCTGGCCATCGGCATCCTCGGTGCCACCATCATGCCGCACAACCTCTACCTCCACTCGTCCATCGTGCAGACGCGATCGGTGTCGGGCGAGGCGGGAAAGCTCGCGGCCATCCGGCTCACCCGCGTCGACACCATCGGCTCGTTGGGCCTGGCGCTGCTCATCAACGCGTCGATCCTGGTGGTCGCTGCGTCGGCGTTCCACGGCACGGGTCGTAACGACGTGGCCGACATCGGCGACGCTTACCAACTGCTGGCACCGATCGCGGGCACCACCGTGGCCGCCATCGCTTTCGCCGTCGGCCTGTTCGCCTCCGGTCAGAGCTCCACCTTCACGGGCACCATCGCCGGGCAGGTGATCATGGACGGGTTCCTGCGGCTGAAGATCCCCTGTTGGCAGCGCCGCCTGATCACCCGCGGGCTGGCGATCGTCCCGGCCTTCATCGGCGTGGTGATGTTGGGCGATCGCGCCATCGGCGAATTGCTGGTCGCCAGCCAGGTCGTGCTGAGCGTCCAGTTGCCGTTCGCCATGTATCCGCTGATCCGCTTCACCGACGACCGCGGCCTGATGGGCGGGTTCGCCAACAGCCGCGTCACGTCGCTGGCCGCATGGTTTCTCTTCGTGGTGATTTCCGCCGCCAACGCGTGGCTCGTCGTGCAGGTGTTCGGGTTCGTGTGACGTGCCGCCCACGCGGGCGTCACGATCGTCCGCGCAATCTCATTCGGCGACGACACGAGGGCTCTTGCGCAATGCACACCACTCCTTCGCCGGAGATACCCGGCAAGCCGAGTCACGTACCGGAAGAGATGCCGGTCGACCCGTCTCCCGAGACGCCTGGACCGGACCCGCGCAAGCAGCCTCCCCAGGAGCCGCCCCCGCACCCCGATGATCCCGAGGGCGAAGGGCGGCCGTCGCCCGACGAGATGCCTGAAGCACTCGCCATACGCATTCCCTGATCCACTCCTGCCGGAGGACCCATCATGCCTGAGAAGAAAACCACTGCCAGGGCACGCAAGGACAAACGGGAAGGAAAGTCGGCCTCCACCCAGGCCGGCGAATTCGTGAGGGAAGAGATCGAGCACGTTCGCGAGGGCAAGCATGGTGCCCGTTCGGCGAAGCAGGCGATCGCCATCGGGTTGTCCAAGGCGAGGCGCGCGGGCGTAAAGGCCAAGCCGTCGAAGACGGCCAGCAAGGCGACGAAGAAGAAAGCCGCCCAGGATACGGCCGCTTCCCGGCGGTCGTCAGGCGTGGCGGCGAAAAAGACCAGCGCCCGCAAGCGCCCGGCGACCAAGGCGGCGAGGAAGACCGCGAGCAAGTCGACGGCCAAGTCGGCCACGCGTTCGCGTGCCTCGACGTCGGCGCTCAAGCGCGAAGGGCATGCCGCCGCTTCCCCACGGGCCCTCTCGGCCCAGGGGCGCAAGAGCGCGTCCAAACGCACGGCAACCAGCCGTTCGGCGGCAGCGAAGAAGGCGGCCCGCACCAAGGGTGCCGCCGGGCGAAAGTCGGCGGCGAAGAAGGCCGCCCGGACGAGGACGCGTAAGGCGTCCTGACGAAAGAAGGCCCGCTTCATGGCGGGCCTTCTCCGTTACAACAGGTCTTCGACGGCTTAGAGCGATTCGCCGCTCAGGCGGCTGGCCACTTCGCCGAGCCAGTCGTAGCCATCCATCTCGCCACCGAAAAGGTCGAGACCGTTGGTCGCCTCGGTGGCGCGATAGCCGGCCGAGTATTCGAATGTGGTGATGCCGTATTCGTTGCGCAGTTCGTTCATGTCGTGTCTCCCAGTCGGTGTCAGGACCGGATGCTTCAAAAACGGTCGCCACGTCGCCGGTCTCTGGCGTGGCGGTGAACCCCTGGACGGTCTGTCGTCTCGGTTCGTTCGATTCTGTGAACAATGGATTCGTTAGGCTTTCGTCATCGGCCCCTGGGCCGAATTTCTGAACCAACGAGTTTACCTACGAACCCTTAGTCGGGGCACCTTGTGGGTTTACAAGGGCGGCCAAGCATTAAATCGTTGGACAGCGGTTGTAAGCAAAAAGTTCAAGGAAATTTCCGATCGGTGCTTCCATCGCACCTCCGGCGCGCCTTGCCTGGGCCTTTCGTTCGCCGAATGGACCGGATTCGTTAACCCTAGTTTAACTCGAACGGGTGTTTGACGCCACCCCGTCCGTTGGCGGGCGTTCAACCCGAGGTCGGGGAGGGTCTAGAATCCCCGGTCCAACGTCTGAGGAAACCACCCATGAAGTCTCGCGCCGCCGTCGCCTGGGAAGCAGGAAAGCCGCTCTCCATCGAGCAAATCGACGTCCAGGGTCCGAAGGCCGGGGAGGTGCTGGTGCGGATCGTCGCGACGGGCGTGTGCCATACCGACGCGTTCACGCTGTCCGGTGACGACTCCGAGGGCGCCTTCCCGGTGATCCTGGGTCATGAGGGCGGCGGCATCGTGGAGGAAGTAGGCGAGGGCGTCACCTCGCTCAAACCCGGCGACCACGTGATTCCGCTCTATACGCCCGAGTGCGGCGAGTGCAAGTTCTGCCGTTCGGGCAAGACCAACCTCTGCCAGAAGATCCGCGTCACCCAGGGCAAGGGCCTGATGCCCGACGGCACCTCGCGTTTCTCCATCGGCGGTAAGCCGCTGCTGCACTATATGGGCACCAGCACCTTCAGCGAATACACCGTGCTGCCGGAGATATCCCTGGCGAAGATCAACAAGGACGCCCCGCTGGACAAGGTCTGCCTGCTCGGCTGCGGCATCACCACGGGTATCGGCGCGGTACTCAATACGGCGAAGGTCGAGCCGGGTTCGACGGTGGCCGTCTTCGGCATGGGCGGCATCGGCCTGTCGGTGGTGCAGGGCGCGGTGATGGCCAAGGCCTCGCGCATCGTCTGCGTGGACACCAACCCGGCGAAGTTCGAGATGGCGAAGATGCTCGGTGCCACCGATTTCGTGAATCCCCGCGATTACCCGGATACCCCGATCCAGCAGGTCATCGTCGACCTCACCGACGGCGGCGTCGATTACTCGTTCGAGTGCATCGGCAACGTCGACGTGATGCGCGCGGCGCTGGAGTGCTGCCACAAGGGGTGGGGCGAATCGATCATCATCGGCGTGGCGGGCGCGGGCCAGGAGATCCGCACGCGTCCGTTCCAGCTGGTGACCGGCCGCGTCTGGCGTGGCTCCGCGTTCGGCGGCGTGAAGGGCCGCAGCGAGCTGCCGGGTTACGTCGAGCGTTACATGGGCGGCGAGATCAAGATCGACCCCATGATCACGTACACCATGGGGCTGGAAGACATCAACCGCGCCTTCGACCTCATGCACGAGGGCAAGTCCATCCGCTCCGTCATCCTCTACTGAGTACCCCGATGAACGACACGATCGACCTGATCCGCCGTTACTACGCCGCCTTCAATCGCGGCGACTGGAAGGGCATGCTCGACCTGCTCGACGAGAACGTGCATCACGACGTGAACCAGGGCGGCCGCGAAACCGGCCGCGATCGTTTCGCCGCCTTCCTGGAGCGCATGAACACGAGCTACAGCGAAGAGCTGAAGAACGTCGTGATCATGGCCAACGAGGCGGGCGACCGCGCCGCCGCCGAGTACGTGGTGCACGGCGAGTACAAGGCCACCGACGATGGCCTGCCCCTGGCGCAGGGGCAGAGCTACGTGTTGCCCGGCGGCGCGTTCTTCGAGGTGCGTAACGGCCGCATCGCGCGCGTCACCAACTATTACAACCTCGAGGACTGGCTGGCGCAGGTGCGTCGGGTCGAGGTGGACTGACGCGGCCCGCTCGTCGCCGGCACGGCGCTGGCAAGGCGGAATCCGATCCGGGCGGCCGTTCCGATACCCCGGCCGCGGTGGCGTGCCATCGCGGCCGGGGTGGGTTTTCCGGTGAACGCGGTTAGTAACCACTAAAAAACGTATTGACTAGTTACATGGGCAAGTGTAACCATGAGGTCGCTGCTTTACAGGTTACGGCGGCGACTCATCCTCACTCGAAGGACATGCCCATGTTTCTCAAGAATCTCTTTGCAGGTGCCGTCGTTTCCATGGCCGCCGTCGGCCAGCCCGCACCGGCCGCGCCGACGACCGCCGGGCCGGTGGTGCATTACCGCTACGCGACGGCGGATGGAGTCAAGGTGTTCTATCGCGAAGCGGGGGACCCGCGGGCGCCCACCGTGCTGCTGCTCCACGGCTTCCCCACGTCGTCGTTCATGTATCGCAACCTGATCCCGCTCCTGGCCGACCGCTACCACGTCATCGCGCCCGACCTGCCGGGGTTCGGCCTGACCGAGGCTCCGGATCGCGCGCACTACGCCTACACCTTCGACCGCCTTGCGCAAACGATCGACGCGTTCACCGAAACCCTGGGCCTGAAGCGTTACGCGATGGAGGTGTTCGACTACGGCGCGCCGGTGGGGTGGCGCCTGGCCGTGGCGCACCCGGAACGGATCACCGCCATCGTCACGCAGAACGGCAATGCCTATGAGGAGGGTCTGAGCGACGGCTGGAATCCTATCCAGGCCTACTGGAAGGAGCCGACGCCGGCCCATCGCGAGGCGCTGAGGTCGTTCCTGTCGGAAGAGGCGATCAAGTGGCAGTACATGCACGGCGTGCCGGAGGCGCTCGTCGATCGCGTGGCGCCGGAGACCTGGGCGCTGGACTACTCGCAGGTATCGCGGCCGGGCAATGCCGACATCCAGCTCGACCTGTTCCTCGACTACGCGAACAACGTGAAGAAGTATCCGGCGTTCCAGGCCTACTTCCGCAAGTACCAGCCACCGCTGCTCGCGGCATGGGGCAGGAACGACCCGTTCTTCCTTCCGCCGGGGGCCGAGGCGTTCAAACGTGACATCCCGAAGGCCGAGGTGCGCTTCTACGACACGGGCCATTTCGCCCTGGAATCGAATGGGCCGGAGATCGGTGCCGAGATCCATCGCTTCCTCGACCGCGTGGTGCCGAGGCAGTAAGGCGCGTCGGGCCGGTTTTCGAACCGGCCCGTCTGCGGTCTAATGGCGGCCTTCACTTCACGCCGGATCGCCATGTCGTTGCACGAATTCCCGCTCGAGGGCGACTACGTCGAACTCAACATCCTGCTCAAGCTCACCGGCATCGCCGGTAGCGGAGGCGAGGGCAAGCACCTGGTGGCCGAGGGGCTGGTGAAGGTCGACGGCATGGTGGAACTGCGCAAGACCTTCAAGGTGCGCGCCGGACACGTCGTGACGATCGGCGACGAAACGATTCGCGTCGTGCAGTGACCGTCAGGAGAGCACGTTGACCTGCGTCGCGCCGATCACCGCGATGAATACCAGCGGAAGCATCCAGAACCGGCTCGGGTCGCGCCACGTGGACACGCCGAGGCAGACCACGCCGAGCACGCACGACACGATGCCCGCGGCGGTCAGTCCCAGGGCGAGCAGCGAAGGATCGCCGCCGCCGGACGCCAGCAGCAAGGGATGGAAGATCGCATACCAGGCCAGCACGAGGCAGGCGCCGCCGACGATGCCGAGAAGCCAGTTGGACGGATGGTGCTTGGGAAGAAGCTGGATGCCGAGATAGATAGCAAGAACGACGACAGCAAAAACGACGAGCAGCAAGGCCATGCAATAACCCCTTTGTCGTGACTGGTGCGGTCCCCACCGCGAGAGTCGTTCCGTCGAGGATGGCGCATGAGGGCGCCCACGTCATGCTGCGGCGCGATAGGAAAAAACCTCAGGCCCGCCATATCGGGGAATGCGCGTTTCGTCGGCTCCTGGGCCGTTTCGTCCGAATTGTCCGCCCGATCCCGCGGGTGCGTCGTATGCTCCGTCCGCATTCGAAGACGGAAGGGGCGGACCATGGCAAGCATCAAGTTCCTCGGGCGTATCCTCGTGGCGTGGTTCGCCGCCTGGTGCGTGCTGCTGGTCGTGTGGAACGTCACCGGCTGGAATCGGGGCGACCTGCCGTGGATATTCAGCATGGCCTGGTTCGTCGGCCTGCTCGCATCGCTCGCCCGCGGCGTCACGCATCTGTATCGCGTGCGCACCATCGCCGGCCGCGTGGATGCCGAAACCCTCTCCAATCGCCAGCGCAGGCGCGTCGAAGTGCCTTACGGTGCCGACGAGG
Organism: Luteibacter sp. CQ10; assembly: GCF_040900725.1. Taxonomy (NCBI): domain Bacteria; kingdom Pseudomonadati; phylum Pseudomonadota; class Gammaproteobacteria; order Lysobacterales; family Rhodanobacteraceae; genus Luteibacter; species Luteibacter sp. CQ10. Next base: position 777,895 of record NZ_JAEUYM010000001.1, read on the forward strand.
CCTTCGGACTCGTCGAAGAGGCGGTGCGCGAGCTTCCCAACGTGCACGACGTGGTCGCCAGGCGGGGCAGCCTCCAGCTGCATGCCACCGTCCGCCTCCCACGGGCGGAAACGTCGCGTCGGCACTGGCGCGCCTGGTTCGCTTCCTTCGACCGCCATACCCAGGTCACCGCGACCCTGACCCCGTCCGACGGCTCGTCCAGCGTGATGTTCGTCTGCGAGCCCGACATCGGCGCATGGGCCGACTGGTTCAATCCCGATACCGGCACCTCGCTCGAATACGTCGAATCGCTGGTGCGCGCCATCACGCAGAAGCTCGCCGGTCGACGCAACCGTGAGCGGGCCGACGTACGCCAGACGGCGATGGAAAAGGAACTGACGGCCGCCCAGCTTGGCCTCCTGCAGGCCCAGGTCGAGCCGCATTTCCTCTACAACACGCTCGCCAGTGCGCAGGAGCTGGTGCGTACCGATCCGGCACGCGCCGACAAGATGCTGGGTCACCTGATCGACTACCTGCGCCGGTCGTTGCCACGCGTGGATGGCTCGCTTTCCACCCTGGGCCAGGAGCTCGAGCGCTCCACCGCGTGGCTGGAGATCATGCGCCTGCGCATGGGCGAGCGGCTGACCGTGCATACCGACGTACCGGCCACGGCGCTGGGCGTACCGATGCCATCGATGATGCTGCAGACGCTGGTGGAGAACGCGATCAAGCATGGCCTCGAACCCAAGCCGGGCGGTGGCGGGATATGGATCCGTGCGGGCGTGGACGCTTCCGCGCTTTCGCTCACGGTGGCCGACGACGGCATGGGTTTTCGCAGCGACGGCGCGGGTACCGGCATCGGCCTGAAGAACCTGCGTGAACGCCTGCGCCTCACCTACGGTGGCGCGGCAAGCTTCACCATCGGCAACAATTTCCCGAACGGCGTGGCCGCGACGATCACGTTGCCGGTCACCGAAGGAGCCGGTCATGCCTAAGTGCATCGTGGCCGAAGACGAACGACTGCTGAGCGCGGCACTGCAACGCGAGCTGGCCGTGGCCTGGCCGGAGCTGGACATCGTGGAAGTGGCCGAAGACGGTGGCGCGGCACTGGAAGCCATCGCCAGCCATCGCCCCGACGTGGCCTTCCTCGACATCCGCATGCCGGGCCTGACCGGGATGGAAGTGGCGGCCGCGGCGGCCGACGCCAGCCCGTCGACCCTGGTGGTGTTCATCACCGCCTACGACCAGTATGCCGTGGATGCGTTCGAGCGCGGCGCCATCGATTACCTGCTCAAGCCGGTCACGGCCGAGCGCCTGGCGCATACCGTCGCCCGCCTGCGTGGGCGCCTGGCGGAGGCCGGCCGGCACGCCGAACGCACCTCGCGCCTGGCGCGCGACATGCTCGAGCGTTTCGACGACAGGCCGGACGAGCCCCTGACCTGGATCACGGCGAGCGCGGGGCGTGGCACGCGGCTGATCCTCGTCGACGACGTGATCTACTTCCGCGCCGACAACAAGTACACCCTGGTCGCCACGGGCGATGGCGATGCCTTGCTCACGCGCCCCATCCGCGACCTTCTCAGGCAACTCGATCCGCGCACGTTCCGGCAGATCCACCGCTCGACCATCGTCAACCTGCGCCAGGTCGCCTCGGTGGAGCGCGACGACAGCGGCAAGGGCTGCCTGCGCCTGCGTGGACGCCCCGAAACGCTGAGCGTCAGCCAGCCGTTCATGGCGATCTTCCGGGCCATGTGACGAAAGGAGAACTTCCATGCGTATGTTTTTGGCTATCGTCTACGGTTTCCTCAACCTCGTCGGCTGCACGGATGCGCAGAACCGCATCATGCAAGTGTCGTCGTCCGAGAACGGCACGACCGTGCTCGACGCGCGCACCGACGTCGACCTGGGCCGCGCGGAATTCACGTGCAACGCGAGCCGCAGCGGACACTGCTACTACGCCGTGTTCTACGAGGGAAAGGAAATCCGTACCTTCGTGCTGAGCGTGGCGGAGCGGCGCCGTCTCGACGGGCTTCCCGCGGGATTCGAGCAATGCGTGGGCACGGAACCCTCCCGCATGTCGCCCTCGTGCCGTTCGCTCTGAGGTGCGGTGCCGGAGGCGGAGATCCCTCCGGCACGCGTTGACGAAGGGCGGAGCTTCAGGCGATCACTGGTAACCGACCGAATAGGGCCACAGGCCCAGTACGTTGACCTCGGGAACGTAGTCGCCCTGGCAATGGGCGACGCTGCACGCGCTGTCGATGGTGAGGCTGGACGGCAGCGTGTAGGCCACCACGATCTTGCCCGGGACGATCCACCCCTGATCGCCGCCGCTCGGGCAACTGGTGGCTTCCTCGATGTGATAAGCGGTATGGATGTTGCCGCCGTGCTTGGCGATGCCGCTGCAAAGCAGGTACTGCTGGCCGACCAGGTTGCCGAACTCGTCGAAGTATTTCACCGAACGCGAAGCGGGCGGGACCGCCTTGGCCGCTCCGCTGAAGCCGGCGGTGGCGACGGCCGCGAGAGCGATTCCCATGAGCATGGCTTTCATGCGACGTACCCCTTGAATGCAGGCGAATCCTGCAAGGGGCACGTTATCGGTGTTGGTGCGAAAAAAGCTGTAGGCGTGCCTCGCTATCTAGTGTAAGGGCACGCCTACGCGTTTTCGGCATCAGTTCGATCCGCGCGGTACCACGGTATAGGTGATCTTCGACGGATGCGCCGCGTCGTGGTGTACCGCGTTGTGCGCGATTACGCCCTTGGTTTCGTCGTAGTTGTTGCCGCCGGTGTTGAGGTTGCGGTCGAAACGCGGGAAGTTGCTGCTGGCGATCGCCACGCGCAGCATGTGCCCCGGCTTGAAGAAGTAGCTGGTGTCGATCGGCTGGAACGTCACCTTGTACACCTCGCCGTCCTTCATCCACACGGGCGGCTTGTCGTAGCCTTCGCGGTAACGCATGCGCTGGATGTTCTCGGTGATGTTGAACGACTTGCCGTCGGGCATGACGTCCATCACCTTGAAGGTGAAGTCGGTATCCTTCGCATCCGAGGAAACGTACAGCGTCACGGTGATCGGTCCGCTGACTTCCGTGCCTTCCTTGAAGGCCTCCGAGTCGTACACGAGGATGTCGTTGCGGGCGAGCTGGGCGTTCTGGTCGAACGAGCCGAATTTGACCGCCGTACCCTGGCAGCAACCGCCGCCGCCCAACGTGGTGACGGGATTCATCGGGTCGTAGACGAAGCGATCGGGCTGGTCCGGGCCGGTCGGTGCGTCGGTCGACAGCTTGCCGTCGCCATAGAGCGTATTGGCCTTGCCGCCGCTGGTGAAGTAGAGGTCGCGCGTGACGGCGCCGGCCGGCGGCCAGGTAGCGGCGTTGTGCCACTTGTTTTCGCCCATCACGTAATACATGACCTTAGCCTGCTTGTCGACGACGGGACTGTCCACGCCCTTGAGCCACTTGTCGAACCAGCCGAACACGAGGCTGTCGTAGTCGTAGCGCGCATCGCCCACGTCGAGGTCGCCGATCATCGTGTGCTCGGTGGCGCGCGCGTAAGCGCAGTGCAGCACCGGCGCGATCACCGCGTATTGCTGGTCGGCCACCGCCTTCGGCGCGGTGGCGCGCACATGGTTGTAGGCGGCGAGGTTGGGCGACACGGAAACGTCGAACCAGCTCATGAACCACAGGCCGGGCTTGGCGATTTTCATGTTGTCGTGCCACAGGCCGCCCTTGTACCAGGCGGGGCTGTTCGGCGTGCGCGCGATCATGTTGCCGCCGGTGGGCACGTCCATCGCGTCGGCGAAGATGCCCTTGGGGCCGTCCACCGACTTCATGATGTCCTTCTCGGGCAGCACCCAGAAGGCGGTATCCCAGTCGGCGCGCGGCGGTGCGGAATCCAGGTCGAACATCTTCGACGCGCGGATGAGGTCGGCCTGCGACGTGTTCGCCGGGAACTGCGGCCGTACCTGGTTCTGTTCCTTGTAGAGCCAGTCGATGAAGAGCATCTGCACCGCGCCGCCGCGATACCAGTTGCCCTGCTCGTAATAGGGACCCACACGGCCCACGCCGGCACCGAAGCCCTGCACGTTGAACGTGGCCAGGCCCGGTTCGTCCTGCGCGACCACGGCCATCTGCCATTCCGCCGTCGACGAGCAGCCGGTCGTGCCCACCTTGCCGCTCGACCAGGGCTGAGAGGTGATCCAGCGGACGGCGTCCACGCCGTCGGACAACGGCGCGCCGAGGATTTCGTAGTTGCCCTCGGAGAAATAATGGCCGCGCTCGTTCATCTCGACGAAGGCGTAGCCGCGTTTGACGGCATCGAGTTCATGGGTCATGTCGCGCGGCGCGCCGAGCTTCACGTCCCAGAAGTTGAAGTTGTACGGGGTGCGCACGAAGATCGTCGGCACCTTGCCGGTCGCGTTCTTCGGCCGGTAGATGTCCGCGGCCATGCGCTTGCCGTCGCGCATCTTCACCATCACCTTGCGATCGACCACCGCGATGTCCTGCAATTGCTTCTCGATGGACTCGCGCTTGTCGATCAGCTGCTTCTGCTCACGCGTGAGGGTGTCCTGCGCGGCGACGGGCCCCGCAGCGAGGGCGAGGCAGACGCCTCCCAAGGCCACCGAAGACACGGTGCGGAAGGAGAGAGGGGCACGACGCATGGGCTGGTGGCCTTTGACGGGACGATCTTTCGAGTCTGGCAAACCCGTCAGGGCAGGTAAATCGTGACTTGTGGCAGGGTGAGCGGCCGCGCTCCGCGGGATTCGCCGATGCGATCGGCTCCCACGCCTCCGGTAGGAGGGCCTCTACCGAAGGGGTGGGAGCCGATCGCATCGGCGAACCGGTGTGCCCCGGCGCTCAGGCCTCCGGTGCGGATACACCATGGCGATGCAGGATCGCCGAGACCTCCGAGCTCACCCAGTCGAAATGCTCCGGCCCCGCGGCTTCGAGCACGGCGTTGGACTTCTGGGCGAAAGCGGGCCAGAACGCATCGGGATCCGGATTGTCGCGCAGGTCGCTCTCCACCTCGGCGTCGAGGCGTCCCAGCATGCGTTCGAGGTCGTCACGTTGGCTCATGGGCGCAGACTAGCCCGACCCCATGTTCGTACGGCGTATACGGCGTGCCTGAACCGCCAGGGCGATCGACCTCGGCCCGCCTGTCCGCCGCGTTCCATGCGCTGGACACCGGTGGCGGGCCGTGGCCGTTATGCTTGCAGCGCACTGCGTCCAGGGATAGCCATGTCGTCCACCGAAACCTTCAAGTTTGTCCTCATCCTGCTCGTGGCGCTGGTCGCGCTGGAGCTGATCGCGCGGCGGTTGCGCCTGCCCACGGCGGCCGCGTTGCTGGCCGGCGGCATCGGCATCGCCTTCATCCCGGGCATTCCGCCGGTCACCTTCGATCCGGAGCTCGTGCTCATCCTGTTCCTGCCGCCGCTGCTGCAGGACGGTGCCTACTACACGGTCTGGTCCGACTTCCGTCGCTATCTCGGCGGCATCCTGTGGCTGGCCGTCGGCGCCGTGATCTTTACCACCTTCGCGGTGGGCGCCGTGGTCCATGCGGTGCTTCCGTCGCTGCCTTGGGGCGCCTGTTTCGCCCTCGGCGCCGTCGTTTCGCCCCCCGACGCGGTGGCGGCCAAGGCCGTGCTGGGCAAGGTGCGCCTGCCCAGGCGGCTCAACGTGCTGCTGGAAGGGGAGAGCCTGCTCAACGATGCGACCGGCCTGGTGCTGTTCCGCTTCGCCGTCGCCGCGACGCTCACCGGCGCCTTCAGCATGCAGGATGCCGTGTTCAGCTTCTTCGGGCTGGCGCTGGGCGGGGTCGCGGTGGGCGTGGTGATCGGTTTCGTCGTGGTGTTCACGCTTCGCCGTATCGTCGAACACGTGTTCCTGGCGATCATCGCCTCCTGCTTGACCCCATGGGCGGCCTACATCGGCGGCGAGGCGTTGCACGTCTCCGGCGTCATCTCCACGGTCACCGCGGGCATCATTTTCGGCTGGTACCAGCACGACGTGTTCTCGGCACACGTGCGCCTGCGCGGCACGTCGTTCTGGAAGGTGATGATCTTCCTGCTCGAGGCGCTGGTCTTCATCCTCATCGGCTTCTCCCTGCGTGGCGTCGTGGAACGCCTGGGCGGCCTCGACGCCGCCGTCCACGCGCTGGGCCTGCCGATCCTCGCGGTGTTGGGCGCGGTGATCCTCTCGCGGTTCGTCTGGGTCTATGCCACCGATTACCTGCGCATCCCGCTCGCACGCCTCGTGGGGCGGAAGCCGTCGCCGCCGTCGCCCCGTGCGTCGTTCCTGCTCAGCTGGGCGGGCATGCGCGGCGTGGTCACGCTGGCCATCGCGCTCTCGCTGCCCGAATCGATGCCGGGGCGCGATCTCACCCTCGCCGCGTCCTTCGTCGTGATCCTGGTCACCGTCGTGATCCAGGGGGGCACCATGGCGCCCGTGATCCGCTGGCTGGGCCTGGACCGTGCCGCGCACGAGCCGACCCACTACCTCAACGAAGGCCAGGCCTCGGCGCTGATCGACAAGGCGCAACTGGACGCCGTCCGGGCCGTGGCCTATGACGCGCAGGGCGCGCTCGTCCATCCGCGCCTGCTCGAGCAATACACCTATCGGCTCAGCGTCACCGAGCGCGTGGCGTCTTCACCGCCGGATACCGATGCCCGGGGACGACAGGAGCACTACGACGTCATCCTTGCCGCCGTCGCCGCGGGGCGTGCGGAGATGTTGCGATTGCATCGTGCGGGGAAGATCCATGACGATCTCCTGCATTACATCGAACGCGATCTCGACCTCCAGGAAATCGAGGCGATGAACGATCGCGAGGCACCCCAGGCCTGAGGACTCGCCATCACGGCGGGCGTCCCGGGGCGTCGCCTATTCACGTCGGCTCCACGATCACGGATGGGGCAGATCGTGCAAATGTGCACCGGTCGGCATAATCCGGCCACGAAGACCGTCAAGCTCCAGGTTGGTCAGGCAACAGGGAAACGACGGTGACCATGACGACACCGGTCGACGTCTCGCATCGGCAACTGGAACGGCTGCACGACGACACGAGCGCCCTCATCGAGGCGTTTCGCGGTGCGGATTTCGACGAGGCAGGGTTTCGTTGCCATCTCATCTGCCTCACCGCCAGGGACATGGGCCTGGACGAATTGCATGCGGTCGCCACGCGCCTGGTGGATACGCTCGCGCCCTGGCGCGAATCGTCGGCACCGCGCGGCCAGATTCTCGCCGCGGCGCTGCTCATCGAAGACGTGAGCCACGCGATGCATCGCGCCATCGTCGGTAGCCTCGGCACCGACGATGGTGAACCGGATCACTGATTCGACACACCGTCCGGGCCCGTTGTAACCGGGACGGCCGAAACGGCGAATCGACGGTGTGCCTCCTGTCCCGGGGGGCTTACGCCGGAGATATCCCATGCAAAAGAAGCACGTTCTTGCGGTCGCCACGCTGGCGGCGCTGTCGGTGTCCAGTGTTGCGGGTGCCCAGGTGATCCAGCCCGATCTCTTCGGGCTCGGGCAGCAACATGTCTACGTCATGTCCAACGGCATCGACGGAAACGCCGTGGCCGTACTGCGCCGCAACCGTTCCGGTGGCCTGGACAAGGTCGGCACCTATCGCACGGGCGGCAAGGGTGTCGGCGTCGGCACCACCGCACCGCCGCCCGATCCGCTCGGTTCGCAGAACGCGTTGCTGCTCAGCGACGACGGCCATCTCCTGTTCGCGGTGAATGCGGGCAGCCACCAGGTATCCACGTTTCTCGTCCTGGGCGATTACCTCGAACTGGTGGACGTGACCGACTCGGGCGGTACCTATCCGGTGAGCATCGCGCAGCGCGGCGATCGCCTCTTCGTACTCAATAGCGCCGAGCAGGCCAACGTCACGGCCTTCCGCATCGGCCTGTTCGGCAACCTCTCGAAGGTGCCCGGCGGATCGCGGGTCATCGGCACCGACGAGCCCCTGGTCAACGGCCAGCCCAACGTCGGCAACACGGCGAGCCAGTTGCAGTTCGACCGTACCGGCCGTTGGCTAGCGGTGTCGGTAAAGGATTCGCGCGACCGCGGCTACGTGGAAACCTTCGGCGTCGACCGGTCGGGCAACCTCGCGAAGGATCCGGCCATCACGCCCACCGACGATGCCGCGGCCTTCGGATTCACCTTCGACGCGCAGAACCACCTGCTGCTCTCCGATGGTGCCCTCAATGCGGTTTCGTCGTTTTCCATCGGTCCTCGGGGCGACCTCACGGCCATTTCGCCGCCCGTGGCGGACGGGCAAAAGGCTACGTGCTGGCTGGATGCGAACGGCCACCTCGTTTATACGGCCTCGGCGGGAACGAACACGCTCAGCAGCTATCGCGTGGACGGCGCGGGAAGGCTCACCTTGATCGATGGCGCCGCGGCGGACCTCGGCGCCGGTCACGCCACGACCGACATCAAGTTCTCGCGCGACGGCAAATCGTTGTACGTGAACGCGCCGGGTACGGGTACGGTCAAAGCGTTTCAGGTGCATGCCGACGGTCAGCTCGTTCCGTTGGGAGAAACGCAGGTCTTCGGCGCCGGCACGGGCACCCAGGGCCTCGCGGCTCAATAAAAGACATGGCGACGCAGCCGCCCGGGCGGGCCGGGCGGCGATGCGGCGATGCGGCGATGCGTCGAGAGCCCGGCCATTTGTAACTTTTCGGTTCCGGTGGCCGAATAGGCGGATATCCGCCCACCGAACGTGCCCCGATGACCGTCCATTTTTCCTGTACCCAATGTGGCCGCTGCTGCCATGGCCTTCGCCTGCCGCTGAGTGTGCGGGAAGCCATCACCTGGCTACGCGATGGCGGCGAGGTGCAGTTATTCAGCGAAGCGATCCCTTGGCCCGAGGAGTTGCCCGAAGACAATCTGCCTGCGCAGCATAAGCGTCGGCGTTCGTTCGCCGCGCGAAGCGGAAGCCTGCCCGTGCGGGTGATCGTCGTGCTGATGGCCTCGTTCGACGGTGCCTGCCCGAACCTGCTGGCGGACATGCGTTGCGGCATCTATGACCGCCGGCCGCGCGTGTGCCGCATCTATCCGGCCGAACTGAATCCCTTCGTCGAACTCGAGCCCGCCGGCAAGCTGTGCCCGCCCGAGGCGTGGCAAAGCGCGGAGGTGCTCCGCGACGAGGCCCGATGGACCGACCCGGAAACGGTGGACGCGATCGCGGCCGCCCGTGAAGCGGATCGTATCGACGCGGCGACCAAGGCGCGGGTATGCGAGCGACTCGGGCATGCCGTCGCCGGTCTTTCCAACGAAGGCATCGTCATCCTGTCGCCGCCACGCGAACGCCTGCTGGCGGCCCTGGAAGATGCCATCGATCCGGGGGCGAGCGAGGAAGAACCCTTCCATTCCTGGCAAGTGCTGTCCAACCGGGCGGCTACGCTGGGCATGTTGCGTTCCGCGGGCACGGACGCGGCGTCGGCTCCTGACGGTGACGCCGGTGGCTTGCGCTACATGGGCTTTTTCCATGGCGATGCGTCGCCGTCGCCGTAAGGCCGCTCAGTCGCGTTCGGGCGGTTTCTTCCGGGGTGTCCGCTTCGCCGCCGCCTTGCGGGTGGTCGCTCGCTTTTCGCTGGGGTTTCCGAGTTCGATCCACGTCGGCGCATGGTCGCTGGCCTTGGGCAGGTCGCGTACCCAGCGGTCGACGCCGGCGGCCTTCAGGCGTGGGGCGAGATCCGGCGAGAGCAGCAGGTGGTCGATGCGCAGGCCGCGGTCGCGGGGCCAGTGCTGGCGGAAGTAGTCCCAGAAGGTGAAGATCGTCTCGTCGGGATAGATCGCGCGCAATGCGTCGATCCATCCCTGCGCAAGGAGTTTCGCGTAGGCATCGCGGCTTTCCGGCTGGAGCAACGCGTCGCGCCGCCAGTGCTTCGGATCGTAGATGTCCGCGTCCGTCGGCACCACATTGAAGTCGCCGGCAATTACGACGGGCTCTCCGCTGGCCTGCAGCTTCTTCGCATGGCGAAGCAGGCGGGCGAACCACTTCAGTTTGTAGTCGAAACGTGGACCCGGCCAGGGATTGCCGTTGGGCAGGTAAAGGCAGCCGACGCGCACGCCGTGCGTCCGTGCCTCGATGTAGCGGCTTTGCGTGTCCTTGGGATCGCCCGGCAGGCCACGGCGGATGGCTTCGGGATCCGCGCCACGCGACAGGATGGCGACGCCGTTCCAGGAGGGCTGCCCGGCCCAGAGGGCGCCGTAACCCACCTCCCGGATCGCCTGCGCGGGGAACCCGATGTCGGTCGCTTTCAATTCCTGCAGGCAGGCCACGTCGGGTGCTTCCCGCTCCAGCCACTCCAGCAGGTGCGGCAGACGCGCCGCGATGCCGTTGACGTTGAAAGTGGCGATCCTCATGGCGCGAATGTCGCGTCGGGCGAGTGCAGGCCAAGTGATGGCGCAAACGTTCACGTCGCTGGCGATTTCGTGTACGCCCGCGTCGTTTTTCGTCACGGGGGATCACGGGCCCAACCTCCAGAGTAGGACTTCCCCACCCCGAGAGGAGCCCGTCATGGCGAACGCATCGCCCGTTCTCGTCGACCCCACCAAGCAGTACCCCGGGCCGCCGTTCGACACGCCCAAGCAATCCGCGCCCGGCACGGTGGCCAAGCTCGATCCCCCGGCCGATCACGGCGAATCCAGCTACCGTGGACACGGGCGGCTGGTCGGACGCAAGGCGCTCGTCACCGGCGGCGACAGCGGCATCGGCCGTGCCGTCGCCATCGCTTTCGCGCGGGAAGGTGCCTCGGTGGTCATCACCCATCTGCCCGCTGAGCAGAAGGATGCCGACGAGGTGGTGACGTTGCTGGGAGGCGAGGGCGCCACCGTACGGTCGATCGCGGGCGACCTCAAGGACGAGGCGTTCTGCCGGTCGTTGGTGAACGACGCGTACGAAGCGCTCGGTGGCCTGGACATCCTGGTCAACGTCGCCGGACGGCAGACGCATCAGGAAAGCATCGAGAACCTCTCCACGGCCCAGTTCGACGAGACCTTCAAAGCCAACGTGTATGGTCTGTTCTGGCTCTGCAAGGCCGCCCTGGAACGGATGCCGGCCGGGTCGACCATCGTCAACACCGCGTCCATCCAGGCCTACCAGCCGTCGGACATCCTTCTGGATTACGCCTCCACGAAAGCCGCCATCGTGGCGTTCACCAAGTCGCTGGCCAAGCAGGTGGCCGAGAAGGGGATCCGCGTGAACGCGGTTGCTCCCGGCCCCGTCTGGACCGCCCTGCAGCCCTCCGGCGGCCAGCCGATGGAAAAGGTGAGGGACTTCGGCGCGAGCGTTCCAATGAAGCGTCCCGGGCAGCCGGTGGAATGCGCGCCCCTCTACGTGTTGCTGGCGTCGAAGGAGTCGAGCTTCGTCACGGGCGAGATCTATGGAGTGACCGGAGGAAACCCCCTGCCGTGACCCCGTCCCGTTCCGTCATGCGCTTTCCACGAAACCTTGACTTTTTCGTTCATAATCTCGCCCGCTGGTGGCGGGCCGGGTGGCCCGCCACCGATACACCCCCGCCGCTGGCGGGACTGGCAAGGCAACGGGAAGATGACGGACACGGAGCCACACGCGTCGGCGACGCTCTCGGAAAGCGAAACCCAGTTTCGACTGCTGGTCGATGGCGTAGCGGACTATGCCATCTACATGCTCGACCCCAACGGCCACGTGGTGAGCTGGAATTCGGGCGCGCAGCGGATCAAGGGGTATGCGCCCCGCGATATCATCGGGTCGCACTACCGCACGTTCTACACACCCGACGACCAGGCAGCGGGCGAGCCCGAGCGCAACCTGGCGAGGGCGGCTTCCGAGGGCCGCGTCGAAGCCGAAGGCTGGCGTGTGCGCAAGGACGGCACGCGTTTCTGGGCGCACGTCATCATCGACCGCATCCGGGACGACCAGGGACGACTCGTGGGGTTTGCCAAGGTGACGCGTGACGTGACCGAGCAACGTGCCGCCGAGCGCGACCTCGAAGAAGCGCGCATGGCGCTTTTCCAGTCCCAGAAGATGGAAGCCATCGGCCAGCTCACCGGCGGCATGGCCCACGATTTCAACAACCTGCTCATGGCCATCCAGAGCGCGCTCGATCTATTGGGACCGCGCCTTCCCACCGACGAAAGGACGCGCAGTATCTACGGCACCGCCTTGGCCGGCGTGGAGCGCGGGGCGAGCCTGACGCAGCGCATGCTCGCGTTCGCGCGACGCCAGGAACTGGAGCCGCGCGCGGTGAGCGTCGCCGAACTCGTGCGGGGCATGTCGAGGCTGCTGGAGCGGACGGTCGGCGAGCGCTTCGAGATCGCCACGCGGTTTGCCCCGCAGCTCTGCGATGCGCTGGTGGATCCGCACCAGCTTGAGCTGGCCTTGCTGAACCTGGTGGTGAACGCGCGCGATGCGTATGCCGAGCAGGGAGGACGCATCGTCATCGAGGCCGACATGATGGAACCGCCGCACGTCGACGCGCCGGAACGGGATGCCGGACGCTACGTGCGCTTGTCGGTCATCGACCAGGGCCAAGGCATGGACGTCGACACGCTGGCCCGCTCCACGGACCCCTTCTTCACCACCAAAGGCGTGGGCAAGGGCACGGGCCTGGGCCTGTCCATGGTGCACGGGCTTGCCGCGCAATCGCATGGGCGGCTCTTGCTGGAAAGCAAACCGGGCACCGGCACACGGGCCGATCTATGGCTACCGGCCGCGGAAGACATGGAGCGCATCGTGGATGCGGCCCTGCCCGAACCGGCGAAGCGCCCTGGCGCGTCCCGGCTTCGCGTGTTGACCGTGGATGACGATGCGCTGGTGCTGACGACGCTCGAAGCCCTTCTGGAGGACCTCGGCCACGACGTCACGGCGGTGTCGTCGGCGGGGGAAGCGTTGACCCTGCTCGAGGGTGGCGCATCGTACGACGTGCTCATGACGGACTACGCCATGCCCGGCAAGAGCGGCGTGGAGTTGGCAAGGGACGCGAAAAAGCTTCGACCGGACCTGCCGATCGTCCTGGCGACGGGCTACGCCGAGATATCGCTGAAGGACTTCCCCAACCTCCACCGGCTCGGCAAGCCGTTCGACCGTGCACGTCTGTCCGAGGTGCTGGAGCAGGCCACCGCGGCCGGTTGAGACCGCGGTGGCCCGGCGATCCGTCAGGCGCCGAAACCCGAGCGAACCTCGCGCCACGCTTGCCGAATCATTCGCGCGGCGTCGGGATCCTTCGTCAGCGAACGCATGAACGCCTTTGCCTGTTCGAGGGTGATGTGCGGCGGTAGCGGAGGCACGTCCGGGTCGGTTACGAATTCGATCACCACGGGCCCGGGCGTGGCGAACGCTTCGCGCCACGCGTCGAGGATGTCGTCCGGACGTTCGACGTGGATGCCCTTGAAGCCGAGCAGGCGCGCGTATTCCGCATAGGGAAAATCCTCCACGTCCTGCGCCGGTGCGAACTTCGGATCGCCGGCCAGCGCGCGCTGCTCCCAGGTCACCTGGTTGAGGTCGCGATTGACCAGCACCATCACCACGAAGTTGGGATCGGACCAGCGCTTGCAGTACTGCTTGACGGTCACCAGTTCGGCGTTGCCGTTCATCTGCATCGCGCCGTCGCCGACGATGGCGAGCACGGGCCTGTCCGGATGGGCCATTTTCGCCGCGATGGCGTAGGGCACCGCGTTGCCCATCGTGGCGAGCTTGCCGGAGACCGACGCCATCATGCCCTCGCGAATCTTCATGTCGCGGGCGAACCAGTTCGTGTGCGAACCGCTGTCTCCGGCGATGATGGCCCGGTCGGGAAGGGCGGACGACAGTTCCCAGAACACGCGTTGGGGATTGATCGGCGACGCCGGTTCCATCGCCTTCAACTCCAGCGACCGCCACCATTTGCGCACGTTCACCTCGATGCGCTCGCGCCAGCCGGTGTCGGTTTTCCGTTCGAGCAGGGGCAGGAGCCGACGCAATACCTCGGCACTGTCGCCGATGAGGTTGACCTCGGTGGGATAGCGTATCGACACGTTGCGTGGCGACAGGTCGATCTGCACGGCGCGCGCCTGGCCGTCTTCAGGCAGGAATTCGGAGTAAGGGAAGGTGGTTCCCACCATGAGCAGCGTGTCGCAGTGATCCATCATCGACCAGCTCGGTTTCGTGCCGAGCAGGCCGATGGACCCGGTGACATACGGCAGCGCGTCGGGCAGCACCGCCTTGCCGAGCAAGGCCTTCGCGACGCCGCATTGGAGTTTTTCGGCGACGGCGGCCACCTCGGCGCCGGCGCCCAGCGCCCCCGCACCGACCAGGATGGCCGGTCGCTTGCCCGCGTTGAGGATGTCGGCGGCGCGACGCAATGCCTCGTCCGAGGGCGAAGGACGCACGACGGCTTCGCTCGCGCTGGAGTACACGTTTCCGTGCGCGCGTGGCGGATGCGGCACGGCGGGCATCTGCTGGAGGTCGTTCGGCACGATGATGCAACAGACCGCACGCTCCGCCTTGGCGATGCGGAACGCCCGGTTCACCACGTGGCGCATCTGTTCCGGCGTGACGACGGTCTCGACGTAGGCGCACACGTCCTTGAACAGTGCCTGCAGGTCGACTTCCTGCTGGTAATCGCTGCCGAGGGACGAGCGCGCCTGCTGGCCGACGATCGCCACGACCGGCACGTGGTCCATGCGCGCGTCGTACAGGCCGTTCAACAGGTGGATCGCGCCCGGTCCGGACGTGGCGAGGCAGACGCCCACCTCCCCGGTGAACTTCGCATGGCCCGCCGCCATGAAGGCGGCCATTTCCTCGTGCCGCACGCGAATGTAGTCGAACCGGTCCGAGGCGCGGCCCATCGCACCCATGATGCCGTTGATGCCGTCCCCCGGATAGCCGTAGATGCGCTCGACGTGCCATTCGGTCAATTGGTCGAGAAGGAAGTCACCGACTGTCTTGCTCATCATGGGGCTCCGCGGCAAAGGTCGATCGCCATGGTGACCGGGCAGGGATGTTGCACCCGTGAATGTTGGGCAAAGGCGGCGCGCAGGTGGCCTGCGCGGCGCCTCGTCTCCGCGCACACGCCCATGCGCTAACATGCGGCCCTCTCATTGCGAGGACATCACATGGTTGCTTTCGTCCGGCCCCGCGCGGTCGCCGTCCTGATCGCCGGCATGCTGGCGACGACCCACACCCTCGCTGCCGAGGCGCCCCAGGCGCCCTTGCACGAGACGCTCGAACGCCTTGCCGCCGAGGCGAAGCCAGGCGTGCTGGGTATCACGGTGGTGGACCTGGACACGCACGCGCGCACGCGCGTCAATGCCGATCGGGCGTACCCCATGATGAGCGTCTTCAAGGCGCCGGTCGCCGCGGCCGTACTCGCGCAGGTGGATGCGGGGCACATGTCCCTGGACGAGAAAGTCACGATCACACGCGACGAGGTAGTGGGCGGTTCGGCCGTGCCGTCCATCGGCGCCCGGTTCGTCGGTGACCGCATGCGTTTCACCGTCGGGCAACTGCTCGAAGCCGCCGTGGCCGACAGCGACAACACGGCCGTGGACGCCCTGCTGAGGCGGCTCGGCGGTCCGCGGAACGTGATGACTTACCTGCACGCGCACCACGTGGACGGCATGCGCATCGACCTGAGCGAAGGGGAGGTCAACAGAATCTTCGCCGACACGGTGAGCGGCGGGTCCATTCCCCGCGACGAGTCCGAAGACGCCGAAACGTCGCGGCTCAAGCGAGGTTACGCGGCCTACCTGAAAGACCCACGCAATCGCACCACGCCCGACGCGGCAGCGGTCTTCCTGGAAAAGCTCTGGGCGGGCGAACTGCTGTCCAGCGAGTCGACGAAGCGTCTTCTCGACCTCATGTATCGCCAGACGACGCCCAACCGCATGCGTGCGGGCCTCCCGGCCAATGTACGATTCGCCGACAAATGCGGCACGTCGTACTCGCTGGAGGGCGAAACGGCGGCCTATAACGACATCGGCATCGTCACGTGGCCCAACGGCCACACCGTCGTCGTAGCCGCCTTCCTCACCGCGTCGAAGGCGGATAAGCCGGCCAGGGACGCGCTTTTCGCGAAGCTGGGCAAGGCCGTCGTGGAGGCGGCGTCACCTGCCGGGAGGTAACGTCGCGATCCAGTGCTCCAGGGCGGTGGTGTCGGTAAGGTCGCCGCCGTAGGGTCGGGCGGGCACCAGCGGCACGTTGTTGCCTCGCGTCCGCCCTCGATACACCTTCATCGCGGCACCGAGTCGGGTCAGGCCGCTGGGCAGGGGTGTCTGCCGGATGTCCATGTAGAGCGTGTCGGCGGATGTTTCCTGACCGACGTGGATCGCACCCAGGGCGAGCCATACGTCTGCCGCATCGAGGCATGCGGAGGCGCATCCGCTGTCGGTGACCATGTAGATGCGTGCCCTCGGCGCGGGTACGTCGGGATAGGAAGCGTCGGCGTCGGCATCGGGAGGCGAGCGCCAATACGGCTTGCCCTCCCTCATCGCCTCTCTCATGCCGTCGACGATCTGCCGATACCACCCGACCATGTTCCTGGAGGCTCCCGGCGTCTGCTCGATCTCGTCGATGGAACCCTGCATGAAGGCCATGTTGGCGGTAGATGCCCGCCAATCCACCACGACCGGCTTGTCCGTCGCCGCTACGGCCTTTTTGCCCCAGATCGCCTCGGCGATCTGGCGGCTCCAGTCGGACGAACCACCGTTGTTGCCGCGTAGATCCAGCACGATGCGTGGAGCGGCGACGATGCGCGCGCGCTCGGCATCGAGGCGGGCGATCAATGGCTCGAGTGCCTTCGCCGCGGGACCGCCGGGGGTGCCGTCGAAGTCGCTGAGGGTGATCCAGACGGTGCCGTCCGGGAAGGAGCGCAAACCGATGGGGTCGTGTCGACGACGGTAGGCGTCGTCGAGACGACGGCCCAGCTCCGCGGCGTCGAGGGGGCGCCATGCCAGCGTCACCGTGACGGTGTGGCCGCCGGTCTCGAAGTCGCATCGCGACGGCCGCGGGATCCACGGATTGCCCTCGTCCACGAACAGGCGGCCGCCGCGCCAGACCCGCTGCGAATGCAGCGACCAACGGCCGAACAACGCCCCCACATGGGTGGCGGCCAGGCGGCTGGCCGGCACGCCGTCGCACGACAACAGGCGGGCACCCAGAGGCACGGGCGCATCGTCGGCGCGAGTCGCCACGTGCTGCACGTCGTTGACGTCGAAGGCGGTGAGAAACCCCGGCCAGCTCGCCGGCAGGCGGGGCAGCTTGGCGTCGTCGGCGAGCAGGATGCCGAGGTGGCCATCGTCGAAGCTTGCCGTGTACATGCGCATCGCGAAAACGTAACCGGCGAAGTCGTGCGTGCGCTTGGCGCGGTCGAGGGCCAGCGCGAGCTGCCTGTCGTTGTTGGCCGCGAACGCGGGATTGAGCGGGTCCACCGTGCCCGGGTGATTGGCCGCAAGGTCATCGTGCAAGGCCTGGGCGTCCGTGCGCAACGCGTCGTTCCAATGGATGACCGACGTGGTGGCCGACGTCGCGAGCGGTAACAGGCAGAGCAGGGCGGCGATCAGGCGGCACATGGGCATCTCCTTGCGGTGTCGGCGCATCGTCCGACGTGCGCTTCCCTCGGACAAGGTACGAAGGTCATGCTCCCATGGGCATGAAGGGCTAAGCTGCGCGCATGCCCCGAGCCCTGCCGCCCAGCTCCACAGACACGCCTGCCGTCGACTGCAGTGAGGCGGCCCGCCGCTGGACCCTCGTCGCCGCCATTCTCGGTTCCGGCATGGCCTTCGTCGACGGCACCATCGTCAACGTGGCGCTCCCGGCCATCCAGCACGCCATGCAGGCGACCACGGCGGGTGCGCAGTGGGTCATGGAGTCCTACGCGCTGCTGCTCTCCGCGTTGCTCCTGGTCGGGGGTGTACTGGGCGACCGCTTCGGCCGGCGTCGCGTCTTCGCGCTGGGCGCCCTCGTGTTCACCGTATCGTCGCTCGGATGCGCGGCGGCACCCGGCATCGGCTGGCTGGTGATCGCACGAGGGTGGCAGGGCCTCGGCGCCGCCTTGCTGGTACCGGGAAGCCTTTCGCTGATCACCTCGGCGTACCCGAAAGAGCGCCGGGGCAGGGCCATCGGTACGTGGTCGGCATTCAGCGGCGTCACCGCGGCGATAGGGCCGGTGCTGGGCGGCTTTCTCGTCGAGCACCTGTCGTGGCACTGGGCCTTCCTCATCAACCTGCCGCTGGGGGTCGCGTTGATCGCCATCTGCCGTTGGCAGGTGCCCGAGAGCCGCGGCGCCGTTGGCGGAGGCATCGACGTGGCGGGTGCCCTGTTGGCGACGCTCGGTTTGTCCGGCGTGGTGTATGCGCTCATCGAAGCGCCTCAGCAGGGCTGGCTCTCGCCGGGCGTTGGCATCGCCGCCGCCGTGGGCATATCGGCATCGATCGCCTTCGTCGTCGTCGAGCGACGAATCGCGGCACCCATGCTGGCGGTGGGCCTGTTTCGCGACCGCAACTTCGCCGGCGCCAACCTGCTCACCTTGCTGCTCTACGCGGCCCTCGGCGGCAGCCTCTTCTTCGTGCCGCTCAATCTCATCCAGGTGCAGGGCTACGGTGCGACCGGGGCCGGCGCATCGCTTCTCCCCTTCATCGTGATCATGTTCGTGCTGTCGCGCTGGACGGGCCAGCTCGTCGATCGGGTGGGTGCGCGCTGGCCGCTCGTGGTCGGCCCGGGGATCGCCGCCGGCGGCTTTGCGTTGTACGCGGTACCGGGCGTCGGTGGGTCGTATTGGACGACGTTCTTTCCGGCCGCCGCGGTGCTGGGCCTGGGCATGAGCATCACCATCGCGCCCCTGACCACCACGGTGATGAATGCCCTCGAACCGGGCTTGGCGGGAACCGCGTCGGGCGTGAACAACGCCGTGTCGCGCGTAGCGGGGCTCATCGCCATCGCGGCGTTCGGCGTGGTACTCACGCAGGGCTTCGATGCACGGCTGCAGGCCGGGCTGCAGGGCCTGTCGCTTCCGCATGAGGTCGTGCGGGGTATCGTCGAGCAGAAAGCCCGGCTGGCCGGTATCGAGTTGCCGCGAGGGGCCGAAGCGGCGAGGGACATCATCGACCACGCGTTCGTGGCGGGATTCCGGCGGGTCATGTTGTTGTCGGCCGCGCTGGCGTTGACGTCTTCGTTGGTCGCGGGCGTCACGATTCGCGACCCGCGACGGTAAGGAGAAGGAATACTTCAACCCCCGCTCACGGACGTCAACACGTCTTGAGGTCGCGTGGCAGGCGTGTTCACGCGTGTACGGCCATGGTGTCCAAAAGGAGACACCATGTATTCCGATTCCGAGAAAAAAGCACTCGACGAGTTCGAGGCGCATCTGTCCGGGCCGTCGTTTCCGTGCTTCGCGGGGCAGACGGCGCTTCAGCGCGATCTCGTGACCCACGTGTTCGCCGGGCCGATGGGTTGCCCCGCGGACGACGCCAAGGCCGCGAAAGCCATCGCCGCCTTTGCGGCACGCGACAAGGCCGAGCACACGTTCGCAAGCCTCGTGGTGCACTTTACCGACACGGAGTCCATGCCCGAGACGGGTTTCGAGCGATTGTTGTTCGCGCGGCTACAGGGTATTCACGGGGCCGATGCACCGCGTCACGCATGGGACCCGAAGGTCAGCGACGATCCTGACGATCCGAGTTTCAGCATGAGCGTGGGCGGCAAGGCGTTCTATGTGGTCGGGCTGCATCCGGGCGCATCACGGCCTGCCCGGCGTCTTGCCCATCCCGCGCTGGTGTTCAACCTGCATGAACAGTTCGAGTACTTGCGATCGCAGGGGCGTTACGAGCGCCTGAAAAGCGCGATCGTCGAGCGCGACATCGCACTCAATGGCTCGGCCAATCCCATGCTTGCCGTGCATGGCTCCAGCTCGGAAGCGATCCAGTACAGCGGGCGTCACATCGTCGGCGAGTGGCATTGTCCCTTCCGACCCCATCGGGAAAAAGCGGCATGACCTTGAAGACCATCTCACCGCGCAGTGGTGTCGCCTTCCGGATGCAGGAAGGGCAGCGATTGACGGTGATCGACCCGGAAGGCGAGCAGGTCAGCGATCTGGTCGCGTTCAATGCCCACGACTCGAACGAATGGCTGTCCAGCGGACGTTCGCTCGACTATGCGTCGAAGCTGTTCCTGACCACCGGGGATGTGCTGTATTCGAATCGCAGCTCCCCCATGCTCGTCATCGAACGCGACGATGTGGGGCGGCACGATTTCCTTCTCGCCCCTTGTTCGAAAGAGATGTTCGCCAAGCTCTATGGACACACCGAACCTCATCGAGGCTGCTTCGGCAACCTCGCGGAAGCGCTGGCTCCCTTCGGTGTCGAGCCGGACCACATTCCGACGGCCTTCAACGTCTTCATGAACGTTCAGGTCGATGGGCAGAGCGGCCGGTTGTCGGTCGAGCCGCCATTGAGCAAGCCGGGTGACGGGACCACATTCGTGGCCCGGATGGATCTCGTGGTGGCGCTCACGGCCTGTTCCGCCGGCCTGTCTAACAACTTCCGCTTCAAGCCGATCCAGTACCGCATCGATTGATGCGGTCGTAGTGCCCTGCCATCCGCTCAATGTCCGGGCGACGCGGGAGGCGCCGAACCCGGGCGTGCTCCTGCGTCATCGAGGGCACGGTGTCCATAGCTGAATATGCGCGTCGCACGCCAGCCGTCGGGCGTACGGTGCCAGACGATCATGAATTTTGCTTGGCCGAAGCACGTGTCGGATCGGAGATCGCAGAAATCCTGCTGGCCTTCTTCGATCGCACCGAACCCCTCGATGGGATAGACCTCCATCGTGCCGGGGATGAGCTTTCGGCGGTAATGTCCGCAGACGTTCTGGCGGGTCTTGTCGATATAGTCCTTACGGGTCCAGCTGACGCCGCCCTTGTCGTGGTAGAACTCGACGTTGGTGTCCATCAAACTGGCGTGCTTTTCCAGCTGCCCGGCGACGTCGCAACGGTTGAAGGCGCCGAAGAACTCGGTATTCAAGGCCGTGACGGTTTGAAAGAGGTTGGCCTGGTCCTCTTTCGCTTTTGGGCCCGGCTGTTCGGCATGAATTGCTGCCGAGGCCAGGGCGAGCGTTGCGCAGGTCCAAATGCGGAGGGCTTTCATGGCATTTCCCCGATGGAGGTCGTTACTTGGCCGACGTTAGGGAATGCGGCCCCGCTTGCCATGAGTCATTGGTCATGTGTCGTTTCGATGCCGCCCCGGTGTCGACCCGGGGCGGCCTTTCTCCGTCGGCTTGCTCAGGATGAGCTCGCCATGGCTTCGGCCTTCGCCTCACCGGATGGCTCGAGATCCTGCAGGATGTTGTCCGCCGCCTGGAAGGCGAGCGCGGCGATGGTCAGCGTGGGATTGCCGGTGGCGACCGTCGGGAAGACGCCGCTGCCCACCATGTACAGGTTGGCGTGATCCCAGGATTGCTGCCTCGGGTTCAGCACGGAGTGGGTCTTGTCGTCGCCGATACGATACGTGCCGACGATGTGCCCGGCGCCATAGAACGTGAAGTTGTTTCCCTTGTACTGGAAGTTGGTCGCGGTGACTTCGTTCGGTGCGCCGTAGAGCACCGGATCGGGCGGGGGGATGGTGTACTCGGTGGCTCCGATGGCGGTGAATATCTCCGTCGAGACGGCCTTGGCGGAAACGAACGCCTCGCGCTCGTAGTCGTTGCGTATGCGATACGTCACCAGGGGTCGGGGCAGTCCGAGATGGTCCGTTTCCGTCGGCGACAGTTCCACCCGGTTGTCCGGATCGGGGAGCTGCTCGATCAGGTAGCCCAGGCGAATCTGCCGGATGTAGACCCCGTTGAGCGTATCGACCAGCTGCTGTCCGAAGAGCTGGCTGTTGGCAGGCAGCGACGGATTGAAGCGCAAGGGCTGTCCTTGCTGGTTGACCGAGTTGCCGTTGAGCTGGCTCGCGTTCTGGCCGAACACGAAATCCGCGAGCGTGGTGTACGGATCGTTGGCCGCCCACTGCCAGCCCTCGTTGCCTATCTCGATGCGATACGCGGAGCGGTTCTTGCGGAAGGCACCGTCGCGCAGCGATTCGTAGCCCGACGTGGACAGGGGGCCGCGGTAGGCGTAGACGGGATCCTTGGCCAGGCCCCAGGCCAGGTACATGATGTGGTCCATCAGGTTGCGCCCGACCTGGCCGCTGGAGTTGGCGACGCCGTCGGGGAAGTTCACGTTCTTGTTGGACATCAGCAGGAGTCGTGGCGTTTCGATGGCGTGCGCCGCGAGCAGGTACTTTGTGCCGACCGCCGTACCGGTGCCCGATGGTGGGCCAAGGTGATCGTCGTAGGTGATGTAGTCGATGCCGGTGACCTCGCCGGTGGTGGCGTCGACCTGGATGTTGCTCGCCACCGTGCGGTAGCGGATGTCGACGTTACCCGTCTGCAGCGCGTTGGCGAGCGTGACGGTCGCATCGTACTTGGCCTGGATCGGGCAGATGGGGATGCAGTTGGTGTTGCCCGCGCACTGGCGGCGATCGCCCGGCAGGGAGTTTCGCCCCTGCGGCGTGGGCGAACTATATACGGGGTTGCCGTCGACGGTCATGTCGGTGACCGTGGCGAACAGGTTGTCGACCAGCGACGCCACGATCGGCGGCATCGGGTAGTCGTAGTCGGGGCCGTACTTGCCCGAAGGTTCCACGTCGAACTGCGTGTAGATCGTGTCCATTGCGGCCTTGTCGCCCGAGACGCCGATCTCCTTGGTGGCCTTCTCGTAGTACGGCACCAGGGCTTGATAGAACTGCTGGCCGCCTGGCCAGTCCACGCCGTGGCCATAAAGCGTCTTGAGCTCGAAATCGTGCCAGAAGTGCCTCAGGCTGGTGCCCAGCCAATGCCAGGTGGTACCGCCGCCGATCCGCTCGTACGAACTGGCAAAGGCGAACACGACCTCCGGGCTGTCGCCCGTGAGGCCGGGTGCCTGGGGTGGATAGGTGAAATAGCACTGCGCGGGATTGCGCCAGGAGTTGATCTGCAGGACGGTGTAGCGCGGCACGTTTTCCAGGGCGGGATCGGGCAGGCCGAGCGGATTGTCCGGCGTGGACGCCTTGGGATCCTGCGTGGTGGGTGGGTAGGGCGATTCCGGTGTCTTGGCGTTCGCCTTGAAGAACGTCCGCATGTAGCCGCTGCGATCGACGGGAACTTCCTGGCCAGCCTCCAGGATCAGCACTTTCTTTCCCTGGCGGCCCAATTCGTAGGCGACGATGGAACCGGAGATGCCTGAACCGACGATCACGAGGTCGTAAGTCTGGGTAGTCATGGGTGATCTCCTCATTGGCCCGTGTAATCGCTGAGCGGAACCGGCGGTTTGTTCCAATAGCCGTAGCGGTAATTGGAATCGCCCATCGGATGGGATTGCATGACCTGCCAGACCAGGCTCGCCGTATACGCCTTCGCGGAAATCAGGTCGCTCACCGTACTTGCCTGGGCGGTGGCCGAGGCCGGAGCGATGGTCGGCCACGCACCCGCGTACCACATGAAGATCAGCTTGCGGCAGGCCAGCACGAAGGCCTCGCCGTTGGCCGGGTCGAGCATCGCTTCGCCGATCTGCTGCGGCGTGAGCGTCTGGGACTGAAGCATGGCGTACTTCTGGAAGATGCCGGCGACCAGCGACGGATCGCCGCTTTCTTTCGTGACGTTCGCCGTGAAGACCGGCAGGTATTCGGATTTGATGTCCACCGGATCCAGGTCGGGTGCAAGCACCTCCTGGCTGAAGCCCGTCAGCACGGCGCTGAGGCCGACGAAGTTGTCCATATCGTTGCTCATGGCATGTTTCCTCGAGGCTATTGGGCGCGTTGAAGCAGGTAGGTGAAGTCGGAGAAACTCCCCGTCGTCGTCGTGGCGTTGTTGTGGCAGGCCATGCAACTGCTCGAGGTCTGCTTGACGTGACCCTGGATGTACGACTCCAGCGTGGTGTTGGCGAGGAAGGACGGTGCCGGTACCCCGGTAGGGTCGGTCTTGCTCGTCGCGTTGGTTGGCCACTGCGTGCTGACCAGCTCGTAATTGAGCCACACCGAATCGGCGGAGACCGCCGCCAGCGCCTGGTGATACGCGGCGTTGAGCTGCTGGGCATCGGGCGTGATGGCGATCACGCGCTCGATCTGCGTGGGCTTGGTATACGCCGTGCCGGGGTTCCAGGGGCGCGGCGGCGGTTCGTTGACCTTGCAGGAGGTGCAGGTCGCGTCGAAGAAGTTGTATGCCGGCAGCGTCGGCTTCTGCCCCGCGGTAGGCGCGTTGTTCACGTGCTCGAACGTGGACCATACCCACTGGGGTTCGCTCGCCGTCTTGTGGGCGATGTGGAATCCGACCAGGCCCACCTGGGTAAGCACGCACGACGGCTTGACGCCGGGCTCCTCCGCCGGGTTGTCGTAGACCAGGGCATAGGTGGTGTAGAACTTGGCGGGGTCGAACTTGCCGCCCATCTTCACCCACGACGTCTTGATCATGATGGAGCCGACCTGGTTGTTCTTCGTATCGCTTGACGGAAAGTTGGCATTCGCGTCGAAGGCCTTCTGCCCACGCTTGGAATAGAGCTTGTTGGTGTCGATGTAGTCGAACATCTGCTCGTTGGTGAGGATGGCGAAGCGTGCGTACTGGCCGTTCTGGTCGATCAACGGACCGGTCTTGAACGGTTCGCCGCTCTCGTCGAGCACGTTGGGAGTTTTTCCGACCTGGGTCAGGTGCATCGTCCCAGGCGGGAGGTGCTTGGCATCGATGTTCTTGCAGACGGGCGGAAGCGGGCTTTCCTGCCCCCAGGGTGCGGGCGGGGCGCCGCCGGGAAGGAAAATGTCCCGGCTTTCCCGGTAGCTTTCCCACACCACCGGGCTATTGGTAGCCTGCCCGATGGTGACGCCCGTGTTCGGCGTGCCGTCGGCATTGGCCGGCCAATTGAGCGCGATGAACGACTGCCACGAGAAGACGTCGAAGTCGTGTTGCAGCGAATCGAGCGTGGGAGGGTTTTTGGTGGAGGTGACTTCCAGGGGAACCTGCGGTGTCAGCGTCGGCAGGGCGGTCGGCGTCGACGCTCGGTTGTCGGCCGCCAGGAGTATCTGCGTCATCGAAAAAAGCGAGACGCCCGCGATCAGGGAGAACGTGCCATATTTGCGTTGCGTTGGAAAAAACGGGTATTTGATTTTCATCGCAATCGACCCTTTCCTTGAATGGTTGGCAAAACCATGGCTGCCCCGTCGGCGGACGGGGCGTCACCACTCGTAGGCGAAGCGTGCGTGGCATGTCCTGCCCGATAAGCCAGCGGCGACACGTACCCGCGACGTGGCGGGTAGGCGATCGGCAGTGCACATTTCCCCTGTTGCGGCACGCGTCGATTCGCGTGCCATGGGCGAGTGGATGGCACGATCCGTTAAAGGACGGTAAAGCAACGAGGGCTTTCATGGCCGATCCGTCGGATCGATGGAGCGGCGAACGGGAAAGGCCTTTTTTCATGAGGTTTCATTGCGATCGACGGCCCTCCACCGTCATGGGCGACACGGTATGGGGTTGCCATTTTTCCCCAGGGCGTCACGTCCAAGCCGACGTGCTTTGCCGTAAAAACGCTTCGGGATGGAGGAGCGGCGTGGGGCGGGCCATCGTGTCGGGCCGTGTCGATTTCCGATCGGCCCGTTCGACGTACGGATGAGGGGCCACGTGGCGCCCCATGACCCGGCTGGAGATGCACGATGACCATCACGATTACCGCTTTTGAACGCTCCCCCGACGGAGGCAAGGGATTGGCACGGGATACGCGCGTTCGCTGGGCGCTCGAAGAGGCGGGACAGCCGTATGAGGTGAGGCTGGTGTCCTTTGCCGACATGAAGAAGCCGGAGCATCTGGCGCGTCACCCGTTCGGGCAGATTCCCACCTACGAGGAGGGTGGCCTTACCCTTTTCGAGACGGGGTCGATCGTCTTCCACATCGCGCAGCGGCACGCCGGCCTGCTGCCGGAGGATGCCGCGGCGCGCGCACGCGCGATTACGTGGATGTTCGCCGCGCTGAACACGGTGGAGCCGCCGATCCTCGAACTCGTCACGGTGAAGGTGTTCGAGGGCGACAAGCCCTGGAGCCCTGAGCGCCTGCCCCTGGTGATGGATCGCATCCGCGCCCGGCTCATGCCGCTCTCCGCGCGGCTGGGCGACGGCGAATGGCTGGACGGCGCGTTCAGCGTCGGCGACCTGCTGATGGTGTCGGTGTTGTTGAGGCTGAGGATGTCGGGTGTTCTGGATGAATACCCGAACCTGGCGCGTTATGTCGCCCGCGGCGAGGAACGGCCGGCCTACCGTCGGGCCTTCGCCTCTCAGCTGGCGGTCAACGCGCCAATGGGCGGCCCATGAAAAGCCCGGGAAGGAGAGACCTTCCCGGGCCGGTCTTCGATCGATCAGTTGCTTTCGACGAAGCTGATGTGCGGCGTCGAACCGCCGGTGGCGGTGCAGGATCCCAGCGTGAGGTTGTTCTGTTCGTACGTCTGCCCGGCGTTGCCGAGGCAGCTCGGGGCATTGGTGCTGCCATCGTTCACGGCCAGGTTCACCGTTACCCGCGAGCCGCGATTGAACGACACCACCGGATTGTCGCTGCCGTTGCCGAAGATGTTGAACTCCGACAGCTTCCAGATCTTGTTGATGTTCAACGTGGTGGCGCTCTGGCTCACGCTGTGGGCGCTTCCGTTGACCGTGAAGGTCACCGTATCCACGCCACCGGACGTGGCCGAGCCCGTGAGCTTGATCGTGCCGATCTGGTTGACGGGTACCAGCGGCACGCTGACGGCGTTGCTGTTGCGGTAGCAGGCGTACTGCTGCGGATAGGAGTACCAGCCGGACGGGCAACCCACCGAGTTGTATTGCGACGCACTGCCGGCGAAGAACCAGTCCTGGATGAAGGCCACCGGCGTGCGACCGTTGCTCGGGCTGCCATCGCTGTCGGTGGAGTAGATGAACTGCTCCCAGGTCTGGCACGACGAGTAGCCGAACTGGGTGCAGGTCGTCGGATTGCTGCCGATGTTGGTGTTGATCTGCAGCGAGTAGTCGGCGGTGCCGGTCGTCACGCCGCTCAAGGTCGGAAAGGTGCCGACGGCCGAGCGGGTGAGGTTGCGGGTCTGCGCGGCGTAGTCGACGCCGTTACCGACCTGGTACACGCTGTCCGCGCTAAGGGTACGGGCCGACGTGGTCAGGCCATTGCCGATCGTCGCGGGCGGTACCGAGACGAAGCTCGGTGGCGCTTCGCAGCGTTCAGCCTGCCATCCCGCACTCGGGAACGCGGCGGTGAAGCAGCCTTCGACGGAAGGTGCCTGCTGTTTGATCGTGTCTTCCCACGACGTGAGCGCCTGAGCGTGCGCCGCCGCGGCGATATCGAACGATTCCTGCGAAGCCGCGACAGGCATCGCGGCCGCGACGCCGATGCCGGCGATAGCGCAAGAAATTACGAGGTACTTCGTTCCGAACGTCTTCATGTATCTGCCCTTAAATGAAGGTTGAAATGAACGTACGTGTTCCCCCTGGCTCCCTAGGAAGAACGTTTATCATTTCATTTCAATAAGGTTTCACGACAGGTATCACAGTTCGCTCGGCTTGCCGATTCGGCGGCATGTTCGTGCCATGGTCGCGCAAACATCGTTGTCGATATCAAGTATCGACGGGCGATCAGTCCTGCGTTGGGGGCTGTCCATGCAGCCGTTTGCTCCAGTCCTCGACGCTTTTCGATTCCAGCCGTCGCCGTGCGTGCCGACGCCAGCCTTCGGCGAGCGTCGGCAGTTCGGACATCGCCAGCAGCGACGCGTAGTCGAGCCGGTCGACATAGAAAATGCGCCAGATGCGTTCGATGGTCCATTCGGGCGTGACGCGGTCGATCCGTTCGAGTGCGTCGCCCGGGCGCACGTCGCCCTCTTCGAGTACACGGTAATACCAACCCGTGCGCCCCGACTGCTGCAGCCGCAGTGCCATGTCCTTCGTATCGAAACGCAGGTTGAGCTTCCAGCAGGGCTGTCGTCCCTGGCTTACCTGCAACACGGCGGTGCCGAGCCGGAAGATGTCGCCGACGGCGACATTCGTTTCCACCAGGCCGGTGGTGGAAAGGTTTTCGCCGAAGGCGCCGGCTTCGTCGAGCAGGGGGCGCGGAGGCAGTTCGTCGCGCCATGCCGCGTAGTGGTCGAAGGGATAGTGATGGATGGCCTTTTCCGGTCCGCCGTGTACCTTCAGATCGGCTTGCGCATCCGTCGCCAGCCCCGTCGGCGTCACGCGTACGGGCTCATGCACGGGACGCTTGTGCATGCCGCTCATGGCGCCGCCGTCGCCGAGCGGCGCGACGGGGCCCGTCAGGACATGGCCAATGGGGTAGCTGTCGTTCATCGTCGTATCCGGTCGCGGTAGCCCATGGGCGCATTGTGCAGCGTTCGGGGGGCAGGGGGGCGCGTCCCCGCACCCGTGTCGCCGGATCCGTTCTTGACGGGGATCATCCGACGATGCGGGCGGTGCGCTGATGCGACACGGGTTTCAGGGGGCGACGGACGCCTGCAATGCCGCCGCCAGGCCCGCATCGCCGGAAAGCAGATCTTTCCACGACAGCTCCAGTCCCTTGCGTTTGCCTTTTTCGACGAGTTTGAGACCATCGGGGTCGATCGTCAGCGTATAGGACTGTCGGCCGACGATCAGTTCGCGTTTGAGCGGTTTGTCCAGAGGCGTCACGGTGCATCTCCCACGACCAGGGTGGGCCGCTATCCTGCCGCGTGGCGCATGATCCCCAGGTCGATGGCGACGGGATGCACCTGATCCGCGTTCCTTCACCGCGATGATCTTCCGCAGACAATTGTCCGGTCATTCTTGCCCTTTCCCCGATAAAGGACGCCTCGATGACATCGGTCGACTCGAAGAAGCTCCGCATGGCCTACGCCTCGGGCGGTCCCGAGGACGGGACGCCCATCCTGCTCCTGCACGGCTGGCCGGACGATGCAAGCGCCTGGAGGTCGGTCACGCCGTTCCTGGAGGCCGACTGCCTGCGGTGGATCGCACCGGATCTTCGTGGCTTCGGAAAGACGGCTTTTCTGGATCCCGCCACCCTCCGGGATGGATCCGCCGTCGCGATCGCTCAGGACGCGTTCGACCTCGTGGGCGCGCTGGGCATCGATCGGTTTCACGTCGTCGGTCACGACTGGGGCGGCAGGGCGACATACCACATGGCCGCGATGCAGCCTGAACGGCTTTTGTCGGCATCCGTGCTGGCCATTGGATATTCGCCGCGCGGGCGCTTCGACGTGCCGTCGTATGCGCAGAGCACGCGCTGGTGGTATCAGTGGTTCATGACGGCGGATGCGGGTGCGGCCGCGGTGCGTAACGATCCCATCGGGTTCGCTCGATGGCAATGGGACACATGGGGGCCGACAGAGTGGATCTCGGAAGAGGCCTTCGCCATGGCGGCGAAGGCGTTCGGCAATCCCGACTGGGTGGACATCACCCTGCACGGGTATCGGTCGCGCTGGAAAAGCGTGCCCATGGACCCTGACTACGAGACGGCCAGACGAAAGGTGGATGCTACGGAAAAACTCTCCGTTCCCACGCTGTTCCTGCAGGGAGGCGCGGACCGCTGCGATCCGCCCGAAGAGTCGGAAGGACTGGAGTCGTACTTCACCGGCGGCTACGAACGCCTCGTGCTTCCCGGTGTGGGCCACTTCCCCGCGAGGGAATCTCCCGTCGAGGTGGCCCGTCTGATCTGCCGCCACGTCGGCGCATGCGCGAAAGGCGCCCTGACCTCGCGATAGGGCTCAGGCTTCCGCGACGATGAGCCAGGCCGGCGCCCAGCTGTAGTCGTGCAGGTGGGTCGCCGACGCGATCCGGTAGCCCGCCCGGGTGATCTCGTCTTGCCAGGCGGCGATGGGTTGCTCGAAATTCGACGGGGTGGTCGCCTGCAACTGCCCCAGCAACATGGGCGCGAGGAAGCCGCCGGCCACGAGCGGCGCCTGTTCGCCGTACTCCCGTGCCGCCTGCTCGTAGCGGCGGGCGAGCGAGGCATGGCGATCACGGGCATCGTCGAGGACCGGTACGTCGAATTCCACGACGACGAGACGCGTGACGTGCGAGCGTAGCCGCTTCAGGGCATCGAGCCGCTCGACCGATGGTATGGATTGCAACGAGAACGTCGCTTGCGCCATGTCCCATGGCTCTCCGGACGCCAGATGGGACGCGAATGCCTGGAAGGTCTGTTGCCTTGCCGTCCCGGCAGAAAGCTGTGGCCGCAGGCGGGCAAGCAATTCGGCGGAGGGTTCCACCACGTCGACGGTATGCGGCCTGCGCGATGTCGCGTTCAGCGCGGGTAGCAGGGCCATGCCGTCGCCGGCGCCAATGTCGAGCAGGCGGCGTGGCGCGAAACGTTCATAGAGACGTGCCAGCGCCGTGCTGACCGACTCATAGAGCGGCGGATTGCCTCCGGCGCGGATGAAGATCTCGAACGCGTGCGGCGTATCGTACGCCCGTCGTTCGTCGTCTCCCGCCAGATGGTTGAGGATGGCCGCAGCCATCACCGAACCTTCCCGGGCGGCCGTTTCCAATAGCGGGATCGCATTTTCTCCCTCGGCGAGCCGATCGAGCGCGCAGGCCAGCATGTCGTTCATGGGTGGATGATAGGCATACGTCGATGGAAGTCGGCCGAAGGTGAGCGCACGGCTTATTGCCTGTATGCCACCCAGCCCTTGAAGGTAAACGCGCAGTAGAACATGTCCACGTCGGCAAACCCTGCTTCCTGGATCAGTTCGATATCCTGCTGAGGCGAAAGCACGGGTAGCCGTTCCCTGAGCGTGAGGATGTTTCCGGCTTGCGCCGGGGACATGCCGGAAGCGACGGAAAAAGCGGCGTTGCGCTTCAGCCACGTATCCTGCCCGGGGCCGCCATCGGAAAAACTATGATGGACGATGACCAGCGGGGCTCCCGGCTTGAGCCGCGCATGCAGTTGCTTGAGGGTATCGAGGCGTTGGGCGCGAGGAAGGAAATGCAACGTCAGAAGACTGGTCGCGCCATCGAACGGCCCGGACGGCGCCGTGTCGACGTATCCCTCGTGCCAGCGTACGGCGGAAGCGAGCGGTCCGAGCGTCATGCGGGCCAGATCGAGCATGTCGGCCGAAGGATCCACGCCGTCGAAGCGCCAATCGGGCTGCATCTCCGCAAATGCCTTCAACTCGAGTCCTCCGCCGGCGCCGAGTACCAGGATGCGCGCATCAGCGGGCGCGTGCTCGGCCAACAACGCGCCAGCCATCTTCGGCAGGTCGCTCAGGCCGGGCACCATCCGCGCGGCGTTGCGAGCATACGTCGATACGGCGGTCGGGTCGGAAAATGCGTTCATGGGGATGCGACGTCCTCTCGCACGGTGTCGGCGATCCTCGATTCGAACAGCGAGCGGTGGATCTGGGCACCGGCCCAGGCACCGTGGGCCACGGCGAGCGATACCGAGTGGGGAAAGCGTGCCACGTCGCCGCACGCGAAGACACCGGGTATGGAGGTCTTGTGTTCGGCATCGATGCGAATCTGTCGGCCCATGCCCGTGGGCATGTCTTCAAGTGCACAACCCGCGGACTCGGCGAGTGACCCGGAAGGCGTGCAATGTGTAGCGACGAAGAGACCCGCGAAGCGCAAAAGCCGACCGTCGACCGTCCGCACGTCGGCATGTCCCTCGAGCGTCGTGATCGGTGCGTCCTCGATCGTCACGCCCGCGTGCTCCAGCATGGATCGATCCTCCGCGCCCAGCGACAAGGCCTGGTTCACCAGCAGCGTGACCTCGCCCCATTCGGTGAGGAAATGCGCCTGGTGCAGTGACACCGGGCCGGTGGCGATCACGCCGAGACGGCTCCTGCCGAGTTCGTAGCCGTGGCAATACGGGCAATGAAACACCGACTTGCCCCATCGTTCGGTAAGCCCGGCAACGGACGGTAACTGATCGGCCACGCCCGTGGCGAGCAGGACACGGCGCCCTTGGCGCATGCCGCCTTCCGCCAGGGTGACGGTGAAATCGCCCGACGTTCCGTCGATGGCGTCGACGCGCCCGTCGATCCAGGACAGGGTCGGATACGCCTCGAGCTGGCGTCGCGCCGTGGCAACGATGTCGGCGGCATCCGCGCCGTCCCGGCTGAGGAAACCGTGCGAATGCCTTGCGAAACGATTGCGTCTTTCACCCGCGTCGATCACCAGCACGGATTTATGGGACCGCACGAGTTGCAAGGCCGCCGCCATGCCCGAGTAGCTTCCACCGATGACGATGACGTCGTAACGCATGCTCATGTCCTCTTGCGCCGTGATGCCGCGTGCCGGCGAGCGAAGTCGGCGGCAAGGTCGGCGAGGGTGATTTCGGAGAATCGCCGGAGCAGGAGCGCTTCCGCTTCGGCCAGCGTGCCCTCGAGAGCGGCATTCACTGCCTGCTCGACCAGGCATTCGGGCGCTTCGTCGTGGTGGCCGATGGCGAACATGGCCGGCTCACCGAGGGCTTCGTGCAGCTGGCGTAGCGTGACCGTGTCGAGATCGGCCTGGATACGCCACCCGCCCGCGTGCCCTCGTCCGGAGGTGACGATGCCCGCATCGCGCAGGTAACCCATGGTGCGACGGACGACGACGGGATGGGTGCCCATGCATTCGGCCAGGGCCTCCGAGGTAACGGGGCCGTCCTGCTCGGTCATGTGCAATAGCGCATGCAGGACGGACGACAGGCGGCTGTCTCTCTTCATGTAACTTACGATGTTACAAGATATGGAGCCTGTCAACCCGGGCCGGCCCTCGGGATGCTATTTGCCGCCGGTGGCATCGAGAAACGTACCGGTGATGAACGAAGCCTCGTCGCCCGCCAGCCACAGGATGGCTCGCGCCACTTCCTCCGGCTGGCCGCCACGCCCCATGGGGATGGTCGCCTTGACGCGGTCGACCCTGTCCGGCTCGCCGCCGCTCGCGTGCATCTCGGTGTAGATGTGACCGGGTCGAACGGCATTGACGCGGATGCCTTCTTTCGCGACCTCCTTGGCGAGACCCGTGGTGAACGTCTCCAGCGCACCCTTCGATGCCGCGTAATCGACGTACTCGAAGGGACTTCCCAACCGCGCCGCCGCGGATGAAACGTTCACGATGGCGCCTCCCTTGCCGCCATGGCGGAAGGACATCCGTTTGACCGCCTCCTGCGCGCAAAGCATGCTGCCGATGGCGTTGACGGCGAAGATGTCCCGGATGCGATCGGGTGCGAGATCCTCGAAGCGCGATTGCAGCCCCAGGATGGATGCGTTGTTGACGAGCACGTCGATGGCTCCCAGTTCCCGATCCAGCGTGGCGAACAGTCGCGTGACGTCGGCGGCGTCGGCGTTGTCGGCCTGCACGGCGATGCCGCGCCGCCCGCATGCTTCGACGTCGGCGATCACCGCACGCGCTGCCGCGTCGCGCTCGACGTAGCTGATGGCGACGTCGTAGCCGCGGGCGGCAGCCAGTCGCGCCGTGGCCGCTCCGATGCCGCGGCTTCCGCCGGTGACGAGCATGATGGGTGCCGGATGGGCGATGGTCATTCGGGAATCCTCGCGTGGGAAAGGGGGCGCCGCAGCATCGCGACGAGAGGAAGGATGATCAGGGCGGTCGCCGCCGCGGCGAGCACGGCCACGGTCTTGCCTTCGCGGTCGGCCAGCGCGCCGAAGGCGACGGGTGCGAGTCCCCCTGAGCCGATCACTGCCGTGTAGAAGATCGCGAAAGCCCGTGCCGTGTCGTGCCGTGTCAGTGTCGGAACGGCGGCATAGAGAATCGACGACGTACCGTTGAGCGCGATGCCTAGCAACGGAAGGAGGCAGAGCACCGCGGATAGCGGCAGGAGCGATACCGCCACGATCAGGAACGCTGTGGCTGCTTCGGTCGCCGCGACGCAACCGATCGCGCCGAACCGCGTCCCGAGGCAGCTGCAAGTGATTTTTCCGAGCGCGCCGCCGATGAACAGCAGTGCCAGGGCGACGCCGGTAATCGCCGAGCTGCCACCCTTTTCCCTGACGAGGAACGGGAGAAAGAGCAGGAAACCCATGCGGACGGCCGTATCGAGCGCACCGATGAGCGTGAGCACGGCGAAGCCCTCGCGGCCGCCTGCCGTCGATGGGTGTGGCAGCGTACGGCGCGCATGGCTTCGTTGCGGCGTCAGTGCGGCCACCACGATAGAAGCCATGGCGCCCAGCCCGACCAATAGCCACATGATGTGATGCCAGGCGAGGACCGGCAGTAATACGGCGATCAGCGCGGGGAGGATCGCCTTGCCGAGATCGCCGGCGAAGTTATAGATACCCAGGGGCCCTTGGGCCGCGGGGCCGTATGCGTCGTCGACCAGGGCCGATGCGCGGGGATGCTGGATACTCGACCCCGCTCCCGCGATCACGAGCCCCACGCAGAGTCCCGCGAATCCGAGCGGCAGGGCCACCATGGCGAGTCCGCACGCGGCGAGCGCGATCGAACCCGCCAGCGCGAATCGGTGCGACCGACGGCGAAGAACGAGATTGGCGGGCACTTGAAGCGCGCCCATCGTGCCGTAGTAAAGCGCACGAACGAGGGCCAACGCGGCGTAAGACAGCCCAAACTGGGCCTGCCAGACGGGCAGGAACGCATACAGCCCGTCCGTATAGCCGTCATGGATGGCATGGGCCAGGCAGGCGCCGAGAAGGCTGCGAGCGGGAGCGGGTGCCGCGTCGGAAGGCGCCGCCGTATCGGGCGCGAGGGCGGTTGTGGTGACCATGGTGGCATGGTAGATACGTGCATTCTACTCAACAAGACGGATCGAAATCACGCATTGCGTGATTTTTACTCAACCATGGATCATGCACTTCCTCCCTTGAACGCGCTTCGGGTCTTCGAGGTGGCGGCTCGCACCGGCAGCTACGCCGACGCCGCCGCGGAACTGGGCATCACCCACGGTGCCGTGAGCCGTCATATCGCGGCGCTCGAGCGATGGTTGGGCCAGCGGCTGTTCGCGAAGGACGGCCGTCGCATGGTCGCCACGCCGATGGCGAAGGTGTTCGCGGCCGAAGTGGCCCATTCGTTCGAGCGCGTGGCGCGTGCGGCGGCGGCGTGTGGACGGCCCGGCACGCGACGGCTCGTGCGCGTGAGCGCTCCCACCACGTTCGCCATGCGCTGGTTGATTCCCCGTCTTGATCGGTTCCATGCCCGATATCCAGACATGGAGGTAGTCGTGACGACGGTATCCACGGTGCAGGAGGACCTGCGCGGCGGCGTCGACATCGCGATCCGTCGCGCGAATCCTCGGGCGCATGCGTGGCCGGAGCACGATATCGTGCCGGTGCTGGACGATGGCGACACGCTCATCATGAGCCCTGATCTTTTCGAACGGAGCCCCGTGC
Organism: Luteibacter sp. CQ10; assembly: GCF_040900725.1. Taxonomy (NCBI): domain Bacteria; kingdom Pseudomonadati; phylum Pseudomonadota; class Gammaproteobacteria; order Lysobacterales; family Rhodanobacteraceae; genus Luteibacter; species Luteibacter sp. CQ10. The sequence goes on from NZ_JAEUYM010000001.1 coordinate 813,199, forward strand.
TCACGCTTGCCGACGTGGCGAACCATCCCTGGTTGGCCAGTGAGACGCGGGCCGGGGACTGGGCCGACTGGCTGGCGGTCGCTGGTCTTTCCCCGCGTCCCGACCATCCCAGGCGCGTCTTCGATCATTTCTTCGTCACCCAGCGCGCGGTCGAGGATGGGCTGGGCCTTGGCATCGGGCCGCTGCCGTTGCTGTCGATCGATGTGGCCGCGGGCCGGTTGATCACCCCGTTGCCCGACATTCGCGTATCGCGGCCCGGCTACGTGGCGGTGGTGCCTCGCCATCTCGGCGGCAGCGCGGGAGCCGGCGCGTTCGTCGACTGGTTGGCAGGGGAGGGGCAGTCGCCCCATCAAGCGTGACCTTGCGTGATGCCACGACGCGGGAATGTCGTGCGATGGGTCTCAGGTTAGACGGAGCGCTCCTTCAAGCCGCTTTCATGGAGCAGCGGCTTCCCCCGTACGCTGCGCCAATGGATCTTCCGCGCCCGGCCCTCGTTCTAGGTAGGTGGACAATGCGATGTAGCTGCGTGTGCCCTTGAATCCTTCCATGGCGTGGATACGTTCGAGCAGGTGCTCCAGACCCCGCGTGTCGGCCGTGCGCACCTTCAGCAGCATGGCGCTTTCGCCCGTGACCGTATGGATCTCTTCGACTTCGGGGAATGCCTTGAGGGCCAGCAGCTGACGGGTGACGGCCCAACTGGTGGTATCGACATGGACGAACGCCAGCAGCGGTCTGCCGATGCTGGGTCCATCGAGTACGGCCACCGTTCCCTTGATCACTCCGTCGCGCCGCAGGCGCTTCACCCGTTCGTGCAGGGCAGGGGCGGACAAGTGCAAGCGCTCGGCCAGTGCGGCATAGCTGAGCGACGCGTCTTCGGCCAGCGCGCCTAATAATTTTCGGTCGATGGCATCGAGTCGTACCGTCGAGCTGCCCTTCGGCAAAACATCTTTCGAATCCCTTGGCATTTTGCCCATCGCCTCTTTCAATGAATGACATTCGGGTTTCTACTGCATGTTCCTAATGTAGCGCGGAGCGTGAGATGACGGCGTTCGATACGAGGGTGGCCATCCTGATCCGGGACGACCTGTTGACGTGGCAAAAGCTCAACGTGGCGGCCTTCCTTGCCACCGGCATCGCCGGCGCGTCGCCTGAAGCGATGGGCACCGACGTCTACCGCGACGCGGCCGGTCGCGAATACGCCCGTCTTCTCGCGCAGCCGATGCTGATTTTCTCCGCCGATGCCGCGCAGCTCGACCACGCTCACCGGGTGGCCGTGGAACGCGACATGACGCGTGCCGTGTATGTCGAAGCCATGTTCGACACGCTGGACGACGACGCCAATCGTGCCGCGTTCCTGGCCGAGGATCCCAACGTGACGCGGTGGGTCGGTATCGGCCTTCGAGGGTCGCGCAAGGCCATCGAGAAGGCCACCAAGGGGCTGCGCCTGCACGCGTGACGGCGAGTTGCCGTTCATCAACCGCCGGTCGGCGCATGCCGCTCCCGCAGGAAGTCGACGAACACCCGCAGCTTGCGTGGCATGTGCACGCGGCTCGGGTAATACACATGGAAAGGGCTGAAGGTGGGCCAGTAGTCCTGGAGTACGGGGAGGAGCGCGCCGGACGCCAAGTGGTGCGCGACCATGGTTTCGAAGTGGCAGCTGACGCCGCCGCCCGCGAGCGCCGCCGCCAGCAGCAGGCTGTCGTCGTTGCTGATCATGCCGTGGCGGGTATCCACTTCCACGAGCCGCCCTTCCTGCATGTAGTCCCATCGCATCGGACTGCGATCATGGTCCAGGCGTATGCCCACGCAGCGATGGTGCAGCAGGTCCGCGGGCGTGGCGGGTGTACCGTGGGCTCGCGCGTACGCGGGTGAGACGAATGTAGCGATACGCTGCGGCCCGCCGATGGGGTGCGCCACCACGTCCTTGCCCAGCGATTCGCCGATGCGGAAGCCGGCGTCGAAACCCGCCGCCACCAGGTCCACGAAACGGTTGTCGCAGTGCAGTTCGACCACGACGTCGGGATATCGCGCCTGGAATGCGGCCAGGTGAGGCATCACCACGATGTCGGCCACGGCGCGTGGCAGGTTGATGCGCAAGAGCCCCGCCGGGGCATCGCGCGTCTCCGTGACGGCGGCCATGGCGGCGCCCAGACCGCTCAGGGCCGGCAACGCATCGTCCAGGAAGCGCTGGCCGATCTCCGTCAGGCCCACGCGTCGCGTGGAACGATCCAGCAGGCGGACACCCAGGCGCGATTCCAGGGTCCGTACGGTTTGCGAGAGCGCCGACGTGGAGACGCCGAGTTCGGCGGCCGCCCGGGTAAAGCTGGCATGGCGGGCGACGCATGCGAAGGCGGCGATGGCAGGGAACAGGTCGGACGACATGAAGTAGGCCATTGTGAAGCGCGGCTTCAAAGCGTATGCGCCTTTACCAGCTTTATCTACATGACCTGGCTACCTAGATTTCAGGAACCCTTTCTGGAGCCGTCCCATGAACAAGCAGCTCAATGACTACATCACGCTGGGCCGGTCCGGCCTGCGCGTCAGCCCCGTATCGATCGGCACCATGACCTTTGGCAAGGACTGGGGCTGGGGCGCCACCGAAGAGGACGCCCGGCGCATGCTGGACGTCTACATGGAGCGGGGTGGCAACTTCATCGATACCGCCAACTTCTACACGGGCGGCACGTCGGAGCGCCTGCTGGGTGAGTTCCTGCGCGGTCGCCGCGACCGGGCCGTGGTGGCCACCAAGTATTCGCTCAACGTCGATCCGTCCAACATCAACGCGGGCGGCAACCACCGGCGCAACATGGTGCGTGCCGTGGAAGAGAGCCTGAAGCGACTGGGCACCGACTACATCGATCTCTACTACCTGCACGTGTGGGACGGGACCACCCCTGTCGAGGAAATCATGCGTGCTTTCGACGACCTGGTACGCGCGGGCAAGATCGTCCATGCAGGCATCTCCGATACGCCCGCGTGGCAGGTATCGCGCATGCAGACGCTGGCCGACCTTCGCGGCTGGGCGCCCCTCGTGGCGTTGCAGATCGAACACAGCCTGGTGGAGCGCACGGTGGAACACGACCTGATTCCCATGGCCCATGAGCTGGGGCTCGGCGTCGTCGCGTGGTCGCCTTTGGCGAACGGCGTGCTGTCCGGCAAGTACACGCGTGCCGACATCGAGACGCACAAGGGCGCGGACATGTTCAGTGGTGGCCGCGCGGCCGTGGCCGCGGGCGTCGGCTCGCTGAGCGAGCGAAACCTCGACATCGCGGAAGTCGTCAAGGCGGTTGCGCTGGACGTAGGATTCACCCCGGCGCAGGTCTCCCTGGCGTGGTTGCTCGCAAAGAGCGCGCCCGCCGTCATCCCGATCCTGGGGGCACGCACGGCGGCCCAGTTCGAAGAAAACCTGGATGCCCTGTCGGTATCGCTGTCGGCCGAGCAGTTGGCCCGCCTCGACCAGGCCAGCGACATCGCGACGCCGTTTCCGCATCGTTTCCTTCCGCTCGTGCAGGCGCAGGTGCTGGGGCAGGGGAGACTCAGCGTCGTCCGTTAAGTGCGTTGATCCGTGGTGGTTTACGACAGGCTTTCGACGCGGGCCCGATCATGTCCGCCTGGGGAGTGGCCGGGAAACTCGCGGACGGGCGACGCATATCGGTCGTGCCGTATTGCGCGCAGACGTGCGCCGGCCGTGCTCGCTTTCATCGCCCCCCGCATGTCACCGCGGGGTCCGGCGGACAGAGGCCGTATAATCACGGGGCGCCTCGCCGGCGATAACCGAATGGCATGTCCACCCGGCTCATTGGCGCCTGCCTTCCCTCGGGCAAACGGCAGCACGAACCCATCATCCCTACAGCACTAGAGAAAGCCGTGAACGCATCCACCCTCTCCGCGTGTCCGCAGTGCGGCATGCAGAACGTCTATCCCGACGGGGATATGTACATCTGTGCCGACTGCGCACACGAGTGGCCGCAGCAGCGGGCCGACGTCGAGGAGCACGTCGCCGTGGTGCGGGACGTTCACGGGAACCCGCTCAACAACGGCGACACGGTCGTGGTGATCAAGGATCTGAAGGTGAAGGGTTCTTCCATTCCCCTCAAGCAAGGCACCGTCATCCGCAACATCCGCCTGGTCGATGGGGACGCGGACCACATCGAAGGAAACTCGGACAAGATCAAGGGGCTGGTGCTCAAGGTCTGCTTTTTGAAAAAGGCCTAGTCGCAGCCGTCAGCCGGGATGTCCGAGCGGTGGCTCGCAGCTGCGCGATAGCCCGCGAAGAGATCGATCAGGCTTTGGGGCGCCCGCTCGTCGAACATCATCACCTGTAGATTTCGTGCCGCCTCTGCCGCGGCGGCGGTGCTTCGTGGGAACAGATCCGTTTCGTACGAACTCAGGGCCGACTCTAAGTCGTTCGGGTGGCTTGTGATCGCCTTGCCGAGTTCGGCACCGTCGAACATCGCGAGATTGGCCCCTTCGCCGGAGAACGGCGACATGAGATGGGCTGCGTCGCCGAGCAGCGTCACGCCCGGCGAGCGGTCCCAGCGATGGTCGGTCGGCAGCGCATGGATCGGGCGCAGGACCGGAGGCGTGTCGCTGTTCGTGATGAGAGACGTCAACGCGGGCGCCCAATCGTCGAACTCGGTGAGGAACCTGCCCTCGACGGCGAACTCGCGTATCCAATCCTCCGGCTTGTTCCACGCGACGTAGGCATGCAGCACCGCATCCGCCTCGCGATGCGCCAGGATGCCCTTGCCGGGTGCGAGCGCCATCATGGCACCGGTTCCGACTAGGGACTCGGCGCTCGATAGACGATGTCCCCACCGAATCATCTCGGGAGGAATCGAATCGAGCAGGATGCGGTGAAGATCGCGAGCCTCTCCAGGGTGACGGGCAACATCGACGGCGTGTCCAACGCCACCGTCGCGACTGCCGATCTGCCCGGATGGGCCTGCTCCACGGGATTGCTTATAGCAATCTCTTGAATGCGGGTGCAAAGGTCGAAGCTTCTACGGCGGCTACAGTTCGTGTTACAGGATCTGGTGCGCTTGATTTGATGAAGGCCTGCGCCACATGTCAAGCTGTATCGCGATACCTCCGCGTGAAAACGGTTTCTCCTTGACAAGGTTCCTCTGATCGTGAAGACATCCCTTGGTAATGCGGATACAGTCGAAAAGATAGTATCTTTTGTAGAGGAAGAGTTTCGTGGTCTTGATTTGTCCAGTGATGTGAAGTCGATTCCTTACCTTGCTTGCGAACTATGCGAGATGCTGAGCGAGGATTTGACGGAAGGCCAGATTAAGGCCCTGCATGCTGCGCGTAGATTTCTGGATCAAGGAGTCAAGGAAGACGCGGATGCGCATGTTACCGACTTGGCGCAACGCGTAGGGAAGCCCTATCCTCCCGCGACCACGCAAGCAGCGGTCGCCAAAGAACGTCTACTGTGGATTGGCCTGAATAGGATAGCAGAGCTTTCTGGCTACGCCGTAGAGTTCACGCTGAGTGTTGCCCAAAAAGCGGGCTTGGCACCGATTCAAATGGTTCCGGCTGTGCAGAGGATGCTTAAAAGCGTGCTTCGTGAATAACTTTCTGCTCGATCGCTTGGGTAGAGCACGGGCGCGATGATCACAGGCATTGCGTAGCCTCTAGTTCTTCAGCGAAAGCTTGAGGGGCGGCAATGAGTAGTATTGTCCTTCTCACAATGACAGTAGACTCCGACATCGATACAGTCGAAAAAATTGTATCTCTCGTGGATAAAAACTTCAGGGGCTAGAGGTGCCGACAGATGTCAGCTCGCTTCCTACCCTCGCGTGTGATCTCTGCGAAGTACTGAGTGCAGATCTGTCCGCAACCCAAATCGAAGCTCTCCGAGCTGCCCGTCTTTTCCTTGAGCAAGGAATTAAAGAGGGTGCGGACTTATACGCCGCCGAGTTATCGAGTCGTGTTGGAAAGCGGTACCCACCTGATGCCGAAAGGAGCTTGGTTGCCAAAGAGCGGCTCCTGTGGATCGCACTGAATCGGGTTACGCCGTTTTCCGATTACGCGCTTGATTTCACGCTCGGTGTTGCTGAGGAGGCAGGAGTAAAACCCGTGGAGATGGTCCCGGCAGTGCATAAAACGCTAGCAAAGATGTTGAGTAAGGAGTCGTGAAAAGTTCTACGAAACGTTTCATCCGACTTAATGCGGGTTGGTGTGCCCAAGGGAGTTGGTCCAGCCATCTTGACGTATTCTTTCTCTAATTCTTATGCCGTCCGTGGGCAAGAATAAATCATGATTGAAGCTAACGGCGGTGTACGACGATCAAGCGGATCATCCGGCAATGAAATCAATGGTATAGATCCAACAAACCCAAAGCCGCAGCGGTACGTCGATGCTGCTCGACCTGAGTTCGGAGGATGACATCTGTGAGGAAATCTCGAGCCCGTCGTCAAGTTGGCGATGTGCTCGCCATTTCTCTAGACGAAGCGGGTCTGATGGCTTATGCCGTGGTCTTGCCTCACTCCGACTTCGCCATCTTTGACGCGCGTGGAGTTGCTACTCCCGAAGCCGCGCTTGAGCGCTCTCCGATGTTCTATGTGGCCGTGATCAATGGTGCGGTCACTACGGGGCGCTGGGCAGTAGTTCCAGTGAAACTGGGAGCGTTCCTGTACTCCAAGCACCGCCGACCTTTATGCAAGATCCGGTCAATCCCCAGAAGTTCCAGATCTATGATCGTGGCTTCATGCGGCCGGCATTGCGCTCAGAATGCGAGCCGTTGGAGCGCACTGCGGTCTGGGATCCGGAGCATGTGGAGGATCGGATCCGAGACGCGTATGCGGGACGAGAAAGCGTTTGGGTGCGTTCCATGCAAATCGATGCCATTTTGAACCCGCCGAAGAAGCACTGAGGAACTCATGAGTATTGTGGACGACCTGGTTTCAACCGTCGGCGCAGATATTGATCTGCTCCGCATTCGTGACGGGGCGACGTTCCCCCAAATTTGAATAGCGGCCCGGTTTCGAGTCCAATCGCCCTTGAGCCTATCCCCAGTGCGATTGCAGGATGAGCGGGACCGAATAGCGCATACACGCCCATCGACCGGTTCTGAAGAAACACTTTCGGCATAACGGTGCCTCAAACAGTACCTTTGGAGGGACCGATCAGCGAGGTTTCCAGAACCCAGAAAGCAAAACGGATCAACGTGTTAGCGTTGATCCGCTGCTCGATTGGTGGAGGTGGCGGGAACCTCTCCCCAGCCTTTTCCAAGTCACTGATCCATAAGGAACGAAATACGGCCATGTGGTCGCCCGCCCTTCGGATTGATACCCTGGTTGATACCTCAATGGTTGATCAACTCAGGCCGCCTTGCAAGGCGGCCTGCCTCCTTGCGAACCGTCGGCGTTGGGGCGAGACGGCCGCCGGCGAGGGCACAAATGAGGGGGGGGGGGCTGGGCGACCGTCCATGCGGTCAGGATTCGACTGGGTGCGTCGAATAGAGGTCGCGAAAGCTTGCTGCGCGCAGGGAATATATCGACGCCCGGCGCGCGCCAAGCACGATGCTGGGAGGGCAGACGCCTACCAGGAGCTGTTTTGAACGGACTACCTGCACGACCCTAGGTAGTGAATGAGGCCATTTTGGGATTCATCGGCGTCATCGTCGGTGCACTGCTTAAAGGCTTCAAGGAACGACTATTCCGTCGATCAGGCGATGATAAGAGAGCTCACTATCTCGCCATCCGGGTCTTCCCGCTGCTCGAACTGTTTCTTTATGACGGTGCCGATGTTGTTCAGGACAAAGGCACCGCGCAGGGGCAATTCGACCCGAAAGGGCACTACACCCCGCAGGCTGAGTTTCCTTCGCTCCCATTCGAGGGCCTGGACGTCGACTGGCAAGCTGTGCCGTCGGACCTTGCCTACGCATCCTGACTCTGGCGAATCAAGTCCACCGGGCGCTTAGGTATATCGAAGAGGCGTATCAAAACGACGACCCGCCGGATTGGGATGAGACCTCCACGGCTCGCCAGGATGAGTTGCCAAGCTCGGCCGGGCAGCGGCTGACATTGCCGAACGGTTGAGACTGCTCGCCGGCCTGCCGGACCACGAACGACGGGACTGGGACCCCATGCGCTCTATCCGCGAACGGCTCAATGTCGTGGCAAAGCGGCCCCGCCTTCGTCCTGGATGACAGGCGACCCGTACGAACTCTGACCGTGTTGTCACGTAGCGCAGACTTCAGTTTGTAAGGTGGAGGGCCGACATTTCCGTTTGCAGGGCTGTGTCCGCGCGCTTTTAGCTGAGGCCGTGATAGAAGGGGCTTCTGTGGACCGGGCATCCCTTGACAGGTCCCGGTTCTTTGCCAGGATGGGGGTCCCGAGGTCAGTCTCGTGAACCTTCACCCGCAGGCCGTCGAACCCGCAACCATCTTCCCCGGCCGCGTCCTCCCACGTTCTTTTTCGCGGGAGGAGGACGATCGACCGTATGAGCGTCCCCAGACACCGGCGGAAGTGGCCGACTGGCTCGATGCCTTCGGTTACGCGCTGGCGCCCGCAACGGAGGCGGTGCAACGCCGGTTTCCCGGTAGCGCCTGGGTGGCCTGGCGGGACGAGTTTGTGCAGTTCGTTGATGCCAGTGTCGAGTCAACGTGGGGCCTTGTCGCGCTACCTGAGGTGGCTGTCCTGGAACGACAATGGGGGCGGGCGGTTGTGGCGTTTGTGGCAAAACAGCGCTTTGTTGAGCGACTGTCCGAAGCGCTTGCAGAGGCATCATCTGCCGTTCTCGACGCGACCCGGGACCGGCTCGGAAGCCCAGCCAGTCCAGCGCCGGTCAGTGTTCCGGATGTCCTGCGCAGGGAGGATCCCCGGACGCTCGCCAATGTGTGGGACCATCCTCCGGGTGACCTTGTGGCCCTGTCACCGAAACAGTGGCGCGAAGGTGCCCAGCTATGGCGGCGTGCCAATGCTGGTCATCAATGGTGTCTTACCCGCACCGCGCTCGATCTCCTCGCTGCGGAGGAGGGTCGCCGGTTGTCCCGTTTGCCCTCAGCGCGTGGGTGCCACACCCGGGAGCGCCTCTAGACCTTCGGCTTTGCGCGCGGGTATTCCTGTTTGGGAGAGGTATTGTCTTGCAGATCCTCAGATTCTAGTGCGCGAACGTCTCCGATCGCAGCGCTCTCTTCTTCCGTTGCTAGACGTGCTCCTCCTTTGGTGACGACCCACGTATCCAGGGAAACGCCAGGTGGAATGGTCATGAGCTGTTGGCGTTGCGCTGCATCGGCTATCAGTTCAAGTGCGCGAGCCTCGGCGAGTCCGAAGGACGCAAATTCCGTGTCGAGGTAGGGACCTGACGGTCCGGCACAGATGGCGAAAAGCGGGGATGGGACTTCCACGAGCTGCGCGGTCTGCACGCCGCTGGCATCCCTCACCGCCTCAAAAAAAGCTATCTCGTCGATGAAGACCGTCACTGCAGTGTTGCTCACAGGCGTGCTTTTGACGACCTTTGCGATGCGTGGGTTGATCACGGCGTCAGTTCTCCTTTGTTCCAGCGGGATTGGTAGTAGGACAAGACGTGTCATTCAATGCGGCGGATCACTTCACTGCCTCTCATGCGCCGAACTTCGGTCACAAGCTGAGCGATGTCCGGGACGGCGTAGTCGACGAGAACCTCGACGACATCGGGCGTCGGATTGTTGTTGCGGTTGACCGGGTAGTCAGGAATACGTCGAAAGATTTCTGGTCCACGGCGAAAGGGCATGGGGAAAGTGTTTCCGGAATTCATGTGGCAGAGCCACATTTCTTCCCCGTGTGCAGCAACGAGACATCTGGTGTCCACGGTCAGCACGTCATGCTCGAGATGACGGTACTGCCGCGCATTGAGAAGGCGCTCAAGACGGTGATGTTGCGCCCAGAAAAACACTTTCCCGTTGATGAGCCTGTACCACTCTTCCGGTGTGGTCCGGTCACCGAGTGCACGGAGCAAGCGCTCTGGCGGCATGGGGATTTGGTCCCGGAGGATGATGGCGGCGGGATTGCCCGGTGTCACAGCGGCCTTGGCCGGACGATGGCCGCCTTCGAGTTCCGCGCGCGCCGCGCCGGTGACCTTGAAGTGGTCGAGGGTTGCCGAGGCGGACATCAAGCCGCGCTTTCGTATGGAGTCCCACGTCCCGGCTTCGGCCATGTGATAGACGGTCGGATAAAGCTCGACAAGGCGGTCAGGATGCATCACGGTCCTTGGAGCGAAGGGCGGTCCAGGTGCGCCGGTCGATGACGGTGCGGAGGTCGCCGGTGCCGTCGTCCTCCCGGGGAAAGCGGGTGTTGATGAGCGAGACGGGCGCCTGGGACACTCGTTCGAGGTTTTCGATGAAACGGATAGTCCGCTCGTCGAGCTGCTCGAAGCGCCGGGCGTTCCGGTTTGACTTTCGCACGTAGTCGGCGAAGGCCAGAACGATATCGGTGGGTGCATTGAGCGCACAGGCCTTGCGGAACTGCTCCCACTCGAACCAGCCCACACGGCGCTTGCGATTGGTCGTCGACGTTTTCTCGGCGGCCTTCAGCGCGTCGGCATCAAGCTCCGACCACTCGGCAATCGCATCGAACGTCGTTTCGTGCTTGAGCGGCCCCGAGCTGCGCCCCTCGTCGCCATCCGGGTTGTCGACCCGGATGGGCATCGGCCGGATGACCATGAGGATCTTCCGCACCCGGCTCGGCGAGATGCCGGCCTCAGCCAGGCACCCTGCGACATTGGTGTCCCGCGAGGTCACATGGGGATAGTGGCCATGGAACGTGCTGAGCCCGCTTCCCTGCGTGCCTTCGAGAAGAATTGACTGGCCGGCCCGGTAGGCGTCTTCAAGCCTGTCGACCGTGCTGCCTCGCCATGCGCCTGGATGACCCACGTATTCGGCGAGCTCGGCAACGTCCCGGGCAAGGCGTACAGTGCCCTTGCCGCGCTCGGTGATGCGTCGCGCCGCCGCAAATCCCGAGCCCGACCCTGTCGAGCCAATGGCGCCGACCACGCTACTTTTTTCCGCGTCGCGGTCGGATGGCTCGATGATCAACGCCTGCGGGTCAATGAACAGCCTGTCGCGGGTGATTCGGCATTCGAGAATCTCTTTCTGCAGACCTTCCAGCCAGATGGTCATGCCCGGGCCGAGGAGGATGCGGGCGGAGACGTCGCGTGAGCCCGATGGCAGGTGATGGTACGTGTAGGGGCCGTCGACGCTCGCGACGGTGTGCCCGGCGTTCGGCCCACCGACCCGCACCATGACGTCGTATTCGCGGGCCAGGTAGCCGACGACGTTGCCCTTGCCTTCGGACCCGTATTGCCCGCCGATGATGACATCGACGCATCGCACGTCGGGTGGGGTGAACAGGCGAAGGTGTGCCGCGACCTGGACGAGGGTGTCTCGCGCATCACACCGGTCCGTGTTGATGCGCACATCAGCGTCCCGCTTGAGCGCAACCACGAGGCTGTCGTCACGCAGGTGGTCAATGGTGGCATAGGTCTCTGCATCAACCTCGCGTCCGAGCTCATCGCCATAGCGTGTGCGCAGGGTCTGGGCACTGGCCCACAGGTGGACATGGAGCAGGGCGGATCCGAATTTGCGACGGAACGCCTCGACCTGCGCAGGGCTGGTGACGTGGTCAATCACCACGCCCTGGTACTCCGGCAGCCTTGCGATGATGTCGATCGTTTCATCAGCAGCCCACCGGTAGCCGGTTGTCTGGTCAAGCTCTCGTCCGCGTGCAAGCAGCGTCGCCCGGTCGGACGTCCCCGCCTGGGCGGCGAGAAGCTCCCGGCTACGGATGGCACGGAACTGGTATTCGCGTTCGAGCAGCCCGGTGAGCCCGCTTTTGCCCGAACCGGTCTTGCCGCTGATGACGACGACGGGACGGCTGAACATCTCAGCACTCCCACATCGTCTGGATGCGGGCGACCACCTGGTCCGTTGACATCGTGCTGGTGTCAAAGACATGGTCCGCTTCCCCAAGGAGGCCCCGTGCGGCCACCTCATTCGGGTGCCTGATGGCCTTGTCGTACGGTGTATCTGCCGGCTCGCTCCGCTGCGTGTACCGCTCACGGAGAACGCCGTCCGGGGCGGTGAGGTGGACGTGACGTACCATCGGCCCGAACTGCGCCCGAAAGTGCGTGACCTGGCGTGGCTTGCGTGCGGCGTCAAGCAGCCAGTGCGCGGCGTCCGGCCACCGGGCAAAGGAGGGCAGGGCGACATCGTCGACCACCCAGCGGTAGTCGGTTTCAAGGTCGAGCCTGTCGCCAAGGTCCTGCAGTTGCTGGCGCTGGCCCTCGGGCCCCAGGCCTGCCCCGTATTGCCGGAGATATCCGCTGGTGCTCAGTCGCTGGAAGCCGCCACCGCTTTCCAGCATTGCGGCAACAGCCGTCTTTCCCGCACCCATCGCGCCACTCAACAGCAGGATCCGCTCCATCGCCATCCGTGTTCCCCTGTGTGCCCGGAACATGCCCCCTGCATGCCCCGGCGCGCGAGAGATTACACCATATGATGGCGAGCATTACATCGCCGAAAATGTGCATCGAATGCGGTGCGATCCGGATGGAAAATCACACGAAAGGGGATTGCTGAAGGGCAAGGAGGGCTCGTATCGTGCGCGGTTTTTTTTCACCGATAGTGCGGGGAGCATCACGCGCGGACAGCGGTTCAGATAATCCCATACAACTGGCGCAGCGCCAGAGGGTAAGATCCGCGCGAAACAGGGAACAGGAACGGCGCATGCGCATCAGCAAGATTTCCATCACCAATTTCCGCAACTTTGTCGACTTTTCGGTGGACGTGGGGGCCAACGCCATCATTCTCGGCGAGAACCGTGTCGGCAAATCGAACCTCCTGTATGCCTTGCGTCTCGTGTTTGACCCAGCGCTGCCCGATTCAGCGCGGCAGCTGCGCCTCGAGGACTTCCCGGATGGTCTGCGGCGACCGCTGCCAGCGGATGCGCAAATCACCATTGCGGTCGAGCTCACGGATTTTGACGAAAGCGAGCCGTTGATTGCTGCGCTCGAGCGCTGCCTTGTCTCCACCGACCCTCTTGTCGCCCGGGTGACCTACCGGTTCGCGCCACGCGAAGACCTCGCCGGTCCACCGAGGACGGACGCCGATTATGACTTTGTCGTCTTCGGTGGCGAAGAGCGCGTTCCTTTGCTGCATGTGGGCCACGATGTGCGCCGCGCAATTCCCATGGACCTCTTTCCCGCGCTCAGGGATGCGGAAGGCGACCTTGCACGCTGGTCGCGCTCACCCCTGCGACCACTTCTCGACCGCGCTGCGGCCACCATTGACGAGAAGGTGTTGAAGGCCATCGCGGATGACATCGACAAAGCGACAGCGGCCATCACCGATATCGATCCCTTGGAGACTGTTGTCGACAGCGTCAACGACCAGCTCAAGGCCATGGTCGGTCCCTCCCATGCGGTGGATACCAGCCTTGGTTTCTCACCGACGGAGGGCACGCGCCTCGTACGCGCCTTGCAGCTGATGATTGACGGCAACCGCCGTGGCGTGGCCGAGGCGAGCCTCGGCTCGGCCAATGTGCTCTACCTTGCCCTAAAGCACCTTGAGATGCAGGCCCTGGCGGACGAAGGAGTCAGGCAGCACACCTTGCTCGCCATCGAAGAGCCCGAGGCTCATCTCCACCCCCACCTGCAGCGGCTCATCTACCGCACCTACCTAAGAACGAAGGACGGCGCCGGAGACGTGAACCGGGCACGAAGCATCCTTCTGACCACCCACTCACCGAACGTCGCAAGCGTCGCGCCCGTGTCCGACATCGTCGTGCTTCGCGCCGTCGGCGGCTCGACCACTGGAAAGAGCCTGCACAAGGTCGGCAGCGCTCTTGACGACGCCGACCGCGATGACCTCGAGCGCTACCTTGATGTCACCCGTGGCGAGCTTTTTTTCTCGCGCGGGGTTCTCCTTGTGGAGGGCGATGCAGAGAAGTTCCTGGTCCCGACCCTCGCAGCGCTGCACGAGCCGGCCCTGGACCTCGACGCGATGGGCGTCACGGTCTGTTCCGTGTCCGGTACGAACTTCGTCCCTTACCTTAAGCTCATCGGTGAGGTGGGACTGGACATGCCGTTTTCGCTGTTGACCGATTTTGACCCAATTGGGTCGGGCGCGAGCTCTGAGGATGTTGAAGCCTACGACCCGGTGGCGACCGACGGGTATGGTCTCTACCGTGTCGTCGACCAGATCATGGCTCAAGTCATGGATGCGGACGCATTCGAGGCCAAGGATTTCTACAGCGTCGTTGCAGCAGCCCCCGCGCACGGAGTGTTTCTCAACAGCTATACCTTCGAAGTCGACCTTTTCAGGTGTGGGATGCACACGTACTTCCGGGACGCTGTCTCCGTGCTGACCACCAACAAGGCTATGAAGGCGCGGTTTAATCTGTGGGCCGCATCCCCTGACAAATTCAATCCGGAACGGTTTCTCAAGGACATCGAGTCAATCGGCAAGGGACGAGTGGCACAGCGTTTAGCTGCGTTGCTCCTCAAATCCCCGCCACCGGCCATTCCCGCCTATATCACCAAGGCCTTTGACCACCTCGTCGGGCTGCTGGAGCAAGACTGATGGGCTGGCGCGACTCGGTGGTCGACATCCGGGAGAACGAGGGGCAGTCCCAGGCATTCGACTCGACGGGCGACTGCGTCATCCTCGCCGGTCCGGGGAGTGGCAAGACGCAGACCCTCGCCATGAAGGTCGCGCGGCTGCTGGACGAGGAAGTGAAGTTCCCCCGTCGGATAGCCTTCGTGACCTATTCGAACGGGTGCGTAAATGAAATCCGCTCGCGCCTCAGGAAGCTCGGGGTCGCCGATGACAAACGGGTGGAAATCGCGACCGTCCACGGTTTTTGCCTGACAGAACTCATTATTCCCTTCGCCAACCTTGCTGGTGTCGCGGTGCCCGATCCTCTCGTGGTCGCTTCGGCCGGACAACGCCGACAACTCACGAACGACGCCTACCTGGCCGTCCGTGGTGGCGGCGTGATACCAGGCTGGTTGGAGACCAAGGCCTCTGCGCTTCGCATGGGGACGCCGGATCGAATGTCGGCCGAGTGGTTGAACAACCAGAGCGAGGAACGCCGATTTGTTGACGAGTACGAACGCCGCCTGCGGGCGGCGTGCCTCATCGACTTCGACGGCATGGTGCTGGCCGGCTTGCAGCTCGTCGAAGGATTCGAATGGGTGCGAAAGGTTGTGCGTGCCAAATTTCCCATTCTGGTCGTCGACGAATACCAGGACCTCGGCGTGTCGCTCCACCGCATGGTCACGACGCTGATGCAGCAAGCCGGCGTCCGCGTCATCGCGGTCGGCGACCCGGACCAGGCCATCTTTGGGTTTACGGGCGCGCGCCCCGAACTGCTCCTTGAGCTCGCCGGGCTCCCGGGTGTTGAAAAGGTCTATCTCAAGAAGAACTACCGCTGCGCTCCGGCCATCATCAATGCGTCCAGCGTGGTGCTTGGGCGGCCCGCCCGTGCGGCTGATGGCGCCGGCCGCGTCTCGGTCCATGCAACACCCCCGAACGTCGCCGCCCAGGTGGCCAGCGCACTCGATCACCTTGTCCCGACGATGCTGGCGGGACATGAGGGCTGGACCCTTGGCGACATTGCGTTTGTCTACCGCAGCTTCAGGGAAGGAAGCCTGATTGCTTCTGGCGCCGATGAGCGTGGAATGGCGTATTCGCGATATGACAACGGCTCACCTATTCGTCGCACCCGGCTACTCGACTGGATGGGGGCAGTTGCCCGCTGGTGCGTCACGCCACTTGGTCGTTCGGATACCAGCATTCATGATCTCTCGGTCGCGCTGCTCCGTCTGATGGGGTTGTCGGCGGATTCGTCAGCAGGCCAGGCGCTGCACCGGAAGTTTCTCGGTTTCATCTTCAAGGGCCGTCGGCCGGAGATGCTCCTGCGGACCTGGGTGGCCGGCATGCGAAAGCTCTTTCTCACGGATGCGCTCGCCGAACGGACAGACCTCGTCGACGAGGCGAAGGCCGTTGATGACCTGCTCGAAGCAGGCCGAGATGGCAACTCGCTCGCATACTTCACCGTCCAGACCCTCGCCATGCAAGGACGTGACCCCGACCGCCTTTATCTCACGACGCTCCATAGTGCCAAGGGGCTCGAGTTCAATGCGGTCATCATGGTGGGCGTCGAGGATGGTGCCTTTCCCCACTACCTTGCTGATGACAAGGGCATCGCCGAGGACAGGCGTTTGTTCTACGTCGGCGTGACCCGTGCAAGGCACGAGGTGCACCTGATGTATTCGCGTGTCGCCTCACCGTTCCTCGTGGACCTGCAGGCGAAAGGCGCGGTGGGCTGACCCTGCGGTTCGGATTGGCGTCGGCTGCCTTCAAAAAAAATGGAGAGCACGTCTTAGCAAGCTCCGCTTGCAAGGCATCCGCTGCGCTCCTGCAGAAGCCCCCGATGTCCAGGAGCCCATCGGGAAACGGCCTACCGCCAACGCCCGCCCCGCTGGACCGCGATGGGTCTATGGAGCGGTTCTGCAGAGGCTCTGCAGGCCTAGTGGGTATCGCATGCGAGCTGCAGAGCGCGGTGAAGTGACGAAGGTCGGGCAACCGGCAGGCAACGTCGTAATCTGGGCACCTCGTCCGATCCTCCAGGATCTTGCGATGTCACGCCTATCCTAGGTTTCCAGGCGCTGCACAGGCATTCTGGTCACCATTTGACCAGTTGCTGTACCAGCCGCGTTACTGCCGTGCAGTAACGAAAGAAAGTCAGAAAAACCCCTTGACGTATGCAAATTCGGCGGTAGGTGTATAGGGCAGCCGCGCGACAACTTGCCGCCTGCTGCCTCCTTCGAGCCATGAGGGCTCGATTACCCCCACAAGGATGTCCAATGCCCGAACACGCACGCCCCCATATCCACACGCATCACCGATCGTCGAAGCACAGCGCCGTTGCCGGCGTTGCTTACCGTCTTGGCCTCACGCTCTTCGATGAGCATGCCGGCAAATGGCACGACTACAGCAAACGAGCCGGCACTGCTGTCGTCCATGCACAGACCATTGCGCCGCCCCGTGCCCCCGCCTGGCTGTCCGACCCCGCGCAACTCTGGAACGCGGTCGAAAAACAGGAACTCCGCACGAACTCCCAGCTCGCCCGCGATTACCGGATTCCCATTCCCCTTGGCATCGACGAGAAGGGTGCTGTGGCCATGAGCATTGCCATGGCGCGCTACATCGTCTCCCGCTTCAACGTGCCGGTGTCCATTGGAGTACACCGCGACAATGCGGTAGATCTCGATGGCAACGCCAAGCCGGCAGACAAGGTCGGTTTCCATGCACACCTGTATTTCCCAACCCGTCGTCTGGAACGCGAGGGGAGCGGGGAGGGTGCGACATGGAGGCTCGGCGCGAAGCTCTCCGAGCTTGCAAACAAGTCGACCTCAGGGGCCCTCGTTGAGGCCATGAACGACAAATGGGCGGTGCTCGCCAACCGCTATGCCGAGTGGTCCGGTATGCCGGCCATCTATGCTTCAAAGAGCTACGTGCGCCTCGGCCTCGACAAGACGCCAAGGCCTGAGCGAGCGCGGCGGTTCGGGAAGACGAACAACTGGCGGCGCAACCAGGGCAGCAGCCAGGGCAATCCCCATCGGGCGGCACGTGCTGCCTCCGGACCGTTGCACGTGCTGCAGGGCGTGCAGGGCAAGGCCATTGCAGGCGCTGCACGCCCTGCAGCGGGCACTGGGCGCCCTGCAGGTTCCTCGCCTGCGAGCATCGCCATCGACTTCCACACCGGTGCTCTCGCATCGCGGCTTGCCAAAAGACGGAGTCATGAGGGTGCCAACGCCGAGCGCGCCGTACGCCGCGCCAGTGCGCGCGCCGGGAAGGGCATCGAAGGTCACGCACCACTCCTCAGCCGCGTGTCGTTCGTCGCCGGCCGTACTGTGCGCATCGACCACCACCTGCGCTTGTCGGAAGCCATGCGGCGAGCTGGTGGCTCACCGAAGACGGATGCGGACCATGCGGCGCTGGAGCGCGCCATGCTTCTTGCCGACATCCTCGACGCGATGCTGTTTTATATGGAGCGGGCCCGTCAGACCGACGCGGATTTCCGGATGCGCCTCATGCGCGAGCGCATGAAGTTTGAAGATGCCATGGACAAGCAGCGGGTGCTCGACAGTGAGGTGAGAAAGGCCAACGCCAGGCTCGACCAGTGGCTTCGGGCGAGTGCATTGCGTGCGG
The DNA here is from genome assembly GCF_040900725.1 of Luteibacter sp. CQ10. Lineage (NCBI taxonomy): Bacteria > Pseudomonadati > Pseudomonadota > Gammaproteobacteria > Lysobacterales > Rhodanobacteraceae > Luteibacter > Luteibacter sp. CQ10. The sequence goes on from NZ_JAEUYM010000001.1 coordinate 831,401, forward strand.
AGTTTCGGTCTCTGAGCAGCGGTCACGGCACGCTGGTGACCCGTCAGGCGGATGCCGCCGGGCGTTCCCGTCGTGCCCGTGACGTTGTCGATCGCCGCAAGGGTGCCGTGGCCGGGTTGGAACGGCAGCTCGACGCCCATGCCCAACGGTCGGCCCGGCACGTCGACCAGCTCATTGAAACCATGACGCCCTACCGGCTGGACTTCCCCCACGTGCTTCGCGTCATCGGCCCGGAGCTGTCCGACGCACAAAAGCTCGAGGTCGAGGCTGCTGCCGGAAAGCTCGGGGTTGTCCTCGACAACGCCGTACCACTGAGTCGCTCGGAAGCTCCCTTCCGACACACCGCCAAGCGGCTTTGAAGGGGGCGGAAATGGATTTCGACATCGAACTTGAATTGCATCGCAGGCCTGACACCGACTCTGCCGTGGGCCTTGCAGCAACACGTCTGCGAACCTTGCTGATGTCAGCCCGGAACGGCATCACGCACGACCACCGGCCGGCGGAGGGCCTCCGCCATACCGTGCAGACCCTTGCGCCGGCCGACGCGCCACCGTGGGCGTCGACGACTGCGGAATTGTGGAACCGGGTCGAGTGGACCGAGCGGGCAGGGCCCGCCCCGGTGCTCTTCGAAGCGCGGGCGCCGGTGCCGACGGCGCTGACAGACGAGGAGGCGGTGCGGTTTGGCGCGGCGGTTGCCCGCTTCGTGGCCGACGAGCTCCGGGTGCCGGTGAGCGTGACAGTCCTGCCCGGCAGCGGTCCGTGGTTGATGCGGGGCGATGAGGGGAGGCGGCAGGTGCGGCTGTGTTTCCCGACCCGGGCGCTTGCCGGTCCGGACTCCCCCGACGGTGTGCTCAACCGGTCGGGGATTGGCTCCGGCTTTGGCGGGCGCCTACCCATGGTGATGAACCACTTTCTCGCCAAGGACTTCGTCCGAACGCTAACCTCGGAAGTCATGCGGCTCGGCAATTTGCCCACTCCGCCGCCTGTCCCCTCGCCACCCGCCGCATCGCCACTGGCCGCGCTGCCAGCTGCCGCGCGGGTGGGTGGGCGTGCCAGAGACGGAGAGGACACTCCGGCCGAACAGGCCATCGACCTCGACCGGCGTCGGTCCCTTTCCCGGGTAGGCAAGCGCATGCATCGCAGTGCGGCGCCAACCGTCCCCGTCCTGCCGGCGTCACCGGTTGACCCGGCGCGCTATCCACTGGTCACACGCTTGCGCAAAGAAGCCCCTCGCGGCATGGACATCTTGGAGCTGCGGGATTTCGAGCAGTCGATGGATCTGTCGATCGAGGTCGAGGACGCACTTCGCGACATCACCGACCTTGAGTCCGGTCGCTTGAATCTCGAATCGAGTGAAGCGCGGCTGCAGGCGCACATGCTTGAGCACCGCTACTTGCTTGATGAAGCAAGACGGCGGCGGAGCAAGACGAGCGACGAACTCCAGCAACTCAAAACACAGAAGGGATTTGTGCTGTTTGTCCGTGGGCGGCTCCAGGCCGCTGTGCTTGCCCGCGCAGAGAAAACGAAGGAGTTTGAGCGCTCAAAGGAACACGTCCGGGAACTGAAGGTGGCAGTCCACCGGCTGCAGCGGCAGATTGTAAGAACAAAAGAGGAATGGGAAGCGCGGGAGGACCAACTCATCGAATCCCGCGCCCGGCTCCGGTTTTCCATCCGTGCGCTGGCCAGCAACGACCCCCGTGTGCTCACGCATCTGACGGGCATCGTCGATGACGCGCAGCGCGCGCACCTGAAAGCCTGCATGGATGCCCCCGCCAAACCTGCGGCATCCCCGGGCAAGGCGGGAAACGATGAGAGCGAGGGCAAGTCGGGGCCGCCGTCGCACCCTGCACCGCCCGGTTCCCGCCCAAGGGCGAGGGTGGATTAGAACATCTCAGATGAGGCGGAGCTTGCCTTTCCGCACGAGGGTCTGGAGGCGGCGGATGTCGATGTCGAAGAGGGGAAAGCGCATCTCGTCCCGCCCACCCTTGTAGACGACAAGGTGCTGGTTTCCCCAGCCCACCAGCCCGTCGACACCGGTCAGCAACGGTGCCTCCCCGCGTGCGGCATGAATACTTCCATCCTCCTCGACGGCGAGGTAGCGGATGCCTTCGCTGGAGAACCAGTGCGCTTCCACAGCCGGTTTGCCGGACGCCTGACGCTGGCGACGGCAGGCGGCAAGCCACCCCTGACAGGTCGTGTCCCAGGCCTTCCGAAGGCCGTCAATATCCGGCCGGAGGAGTTTTGCGTGACGCCAGAGCCAGCGCGAGAAGGCTTCTGCTTCACCCTGTTCAAGGGTGACCTCAAGCACGGTGCGGGCCGTACCCTTCTGGTCCTCTTTGCACCAGAGGCGGTGCAGGGAGGCGGGCACTTCAATCGATGACAGTTTGACGTTGGTCAACCCGGTGGACCGCTTCTCGTAGACCGTCTGGGTCCAGGTATCGGACGGGGGAATGTACGTGCCGGTGGTCAAGCCGCCGATGGTCGTTGCGGAGAGCTTGCCCCCACCACCCCCGTGATGAATCTGCCGCGATTCGACGATGGACTGGGCGTTGAAGGCCATGGCGAGGTGACCGAAGGGAATGGCGAGAACACACAAATCTTTCTCGCGCTGGAGATGAAGGGCTCCAGCACTGGTATCGAGCCATGCATGGACCGTCTTGCCTTTGAAGACGGGGCGGTTCGGCAGCGTGACATGCTGGCGCCAGAGAATGACGGCAAACACCACAAACAGTGCAGCAGCGCCCCATGCGGCGTAGACGAAGTAAGGGTGCATCGTGGAGTCCCTCTGACGATGGAAGAAACGTTGTCGAAGCGAGGGCCGGAATGAGACCGGCGCTCAGCCCCTGTTGCCGGACGGGTTGTAGCCAGCAATCCACATTCGGTAGTCCCGTCCACCACCGCCGATGTTTGCGCCGAAGCCGGTGACATGGAGAAGGCGCGTGATGACCGGCCACTGGGCCCAGACCAGCGGCTCGGGAATCGAGCGGATGAAGAGAAGGCGCGGCGGGTTCGGACCTTCCGTCGCCACCGTCCCCGTCGACGTCACGGGCGGAAAGGTCTGCGCGCCCTGCGCGAGCCGTGCCTCCATGTCGTTGGGCATTGAATAGCCGCTCTGGCCGAGGTCATTCGTTGCCTTCACCGGCGACGAGCGACAAATCTGGAAGCGCTCGTCATGGTGGTTCGTTGCATCCGGCCAGACGCGCGCACGGATGGTCCAGCAATCGAGATGCTCGCCGTACTCCTCCATGGTCAGCGCCACGCGCGGCCAGGCAAGGTGTCCAAGTTGGGCCTCGCCGGACTGCTCCGCCGGAAAAATGCCGATGAGCTCGTTGGCACCGGGCGAGAGTGGCCGGAATGCGTCCCCCCGTCCTGAGCCGGGGTTTTGGATCTCCTGCCCGATGCGGTGACCGGTGTCCCGGGCCGCATCCCCGAGCCGGTGCCAGAACGACGGCTTCGCAGTCGTGGCGGCAGGTGCCGGGGCATCCTGGGCCATGGACGGCAGGGCGAGGAGCGCGGTGAGAAGGCCGAGTGCGAATTTCATTCCAGTCCCCTGTGCCATTGAGTGGCGAATCTTAGATCGAAAAATACAACAAGATGGAGTATCCCATGTTGTTGTTTAGCGTCGCTTCACCCATTCGTGAAGCGGTCACATGCCAAGGGTTAGCAAAACCATCCATGCCGACGAGTACCCCTACTTCCTCGAATTGCTGTTCGAGGTGCGGCGGAAGGCCGGGGTAACCCAGAAGGATTTGGCAGAGGCGGCGGGCATCTCCCAGCAGTACGTCTCATCCGTTGAGCGTGGCAACCTCAGGCTCGACGCCCTCCAGCTTCGCCGTTGGCTCCACGCCTGCGGGTCGGATCTGGGCCGGTTCGGTCGCGAACTCGAGCGCCGGCTGGCGCGTGCGGGTTACTGAGCCGGCTGACCCTTCTGCCCGACGTGCAAGGTCGGGGTGCGGCACACATTCCAGCCCCGGATGAGCTGCTCGGGTGCTCCGTGGTACCGGACGCGGAAGTCGAATACGCAGGCAGACGGCGGCATGGCGATGACCGCCTTGCCGGATTCCCCTGCTGGAATGGGCCCACCTCCCATCGCGAACCAGCGGTTACTGCCGGGTGGGGAGTAGGCAAGCGACGTCACCGGGGTGCTGCCATTGTTGACGACGGTCAGGCGGTGGTCGGCGGCGAAGGCGGGCGAGGCAATGGCGAGCAGGACGCAAAGCCCTGCTTTGGAAATTGGACCCATGAAAATTCCCGGTCGTTGTCCGATGTGCTTGCCAAAGCGTAGTGACAGCGACTAGGTTGCTCATCCACAAAAGTGTGGATGACACGGGGGCAGGGATGAGGCAGGGATGGCGGGAGCGGGCAGGCATACGGGACGTTTTGCTCGCGGATCTCTACGAGTCCGTGCTTTCCCCAGGTGACGTGCCCGAGGTGATTGCCCGCATCAACACGTTTCTCGATTGCGACGGTGTGCATCTTGTTGGCTGGGACGAGTCGAGAAATGAGGTGTTGATGAGCCTTGTGACCGGCAACCATATCCAGGGAGCCGAGGCCGCGTACCTGTCCCACTACCAGTTCATCGACCCGAGACGAAAGATGGGCCTGAAGTCGCCTACAGGCATCGTCGTCGCCTGTCACGACGAACTCGATGACCGGTATGTCTCGGCCAGTGAGTTTTATCAGGACTTCCTCATCCCGCATGGCCCGCGCTACGTCGCAGGCGGGAACATCTTTCGCGAAGGTGGCCGGAACGTCCACATCGCTTTCAATCATCTGGTCGGCCGGTCCCGCTTCGAGGGGACAAAACGGGATGCTCTGGGCGGGGTGATGTTTCACCTTGCCCGCTGGATGAAAATGATGGTGCGGGCCGATTGGCTCAGGGAAGCTGCCGCCGGCAACCAGGCTGGTATTGACGTCCTGACCAAGGGCGTGGTCTTCCTCGACAAGGAGGGAAGGGTGCTTCATGCCAACCCCGCTGCTGTCCGTCTCTTGGGCGACCAGATGGGCCGGGTCAACCTTGGCCTCTCGGGGAGCCAGGACGGGTCAGTGGTCGACGCGTACGTGCGGACCGTTGCACTGACCCGCCGCCCCGTCAGCCTCATTGTCCACCGGAGGGGGCACGCCTTGGCCCTGACCCTGTCGCCCTTGCCCCGCCGCCCGGGGGGGGAGGCACACTTCCTCGGAAAGCTTGTGGGCAGCCTTGGTGGCGGTGACGGTGTTCATCATCGGGCCAGTGTGGTTCTGACGGTTGCGGCGCCGACCAAGGTGGCTGCGTCGACGCTGGCCGGGCTCGCCCGGGCGTGGAGTCTGACGCCGGCTGAGGAAGCTCTCCTGCGTGCCTTGGCCGCCGGCACCAGCCCTGCCCAGCATGCAGAGGGTCGAGGGGTCAAAATCAGCACGGTGAGAAGTCAGGTGCGGGCGGTGTTGGAGAAGTCCGGTACCAGCACGCTGCGTGACCTGGTTTGGCTTATGTCGTCAGAAACGAGGAGGAGGTAATGAATGAACAAGCCTTTGCCAATGATGGCGAAAGTTCCCTCTCCCTGACGCGGAACGCACCCGTCTCCGGGGAGAGTCTGAATCGCTCGGGGGGTGAGGGAGAGGTCATCCGGAAGGTAGAGAACTTCCAGCCCTACAATGCGATGGAGAACAGCACATCATTCGAGCGGCGAACAGCGGCATTTATCTGGACTGGCCTCATCGTTGGCGTGGGTGGAGTCGTCGTTGCCTTTGCCTGTATGTTGGCGTTGTGGATAAGCAACTCGTCCCCTGTGGGCTGGCTGCGTGCAGGTAACATGCTGGTCAATACTTCCACGATTTTTTCCGCACTTTGCTTGTGTGCCTATCCTGCTCTGTATTTCGCCCGATACCAGAAACGGCATGACGACAGAGCACACCATGTCGGCGGCGAATACGAGCACAGGTGGGGACAAATCCAGTCACTCCGGGAACACCCTTTGCCCGTTCTGCGAGCGGTTGACCGGTTTTACGAGAGCCGGCCGGCGGGGCTTCCGGGTTTCCTGGGCTCGCTATTCGGGACTGGCGTCGTCACCCTCACAACCCTTGGTGCAGTGGCCGGCGCGGCAAAGTTTTTAATGGATTCAAAGCCCGGTTCCAACCTGGACTTGGGCGGCTTTGAAATTCTCCTGGCCATGTTCCTCTTTATTTTGGTGGCGGCCGCCATTGGCCGGTATGCCATTTCCCGGGCAAGTTACCGGCGGGCAGTGTTGAGTGATGCCATCAAGTCGATAGTGGCTGAAGAGAATGAAGAGAAGGGTGCTGTTTAAGCCTGCCTTCTGTCACTCCAGCAGTATCGCGCAAAGTTCTTCTCTATGGCCAGGGATGCCAGAGCCCCAGCACCGACGCCCGCTCTTTACCGTAAAACTCCATGTTGACGAACACAGCGTCCGGACTTTCGAGGACTTGATAGGCAAAGACTTCCTGGTGGTCGCCGTACTTTCCGTGTGTGTCGAAGTCTGATGTGGTCCGCTTTCGCACGGTGTCGAATGCGTCAATGAAATGAGGGTCGTTGGATTGGTCGACAGGAATGAAGAGCGGGCAAGCAAACAACGTCGCCAAGAGCTTCCGTCGACCATTGTGATGGCGAAAATACAGCGCAGTTGCTATTTTTTTTAAAGATATGGCTAGAAGTTCGATGTCGAGTGGAAACGCTTCTTCGAACTTCAGCGCTTCGCCGTGAAGTGAGAAGCCATAGCGCGGAAGAGTCCTGCTCTTTTTTTCAGCCATCCGGACGGCCGCCCTCGCGGCGCTCGACCTGATGGCATCAGGCGCGTTTGGGGAAATCGCACCCAAAAGGAATTTCAGATAGTCATCGGCGGGGGAGGTTGCATTGTTATGTAACCGGCACGACGGGACGGTCATCAATCTGTTCCAGTCTTTTCCGGGAGGAAACAGGCTCCGGGGAGGAACGTGCTCTTTTCCGGTCGCGGCCGCATCGCAGTGATAACAGGTGCTGTTCTCGAATCTCATCGGCGAGCCCCTGAAAAGGCGGAGCGTGGCTCCGCCCGTTCTCTTATCGTCCCATAGCAGGTCCGCCTGCCTGCTGCGCCTGATCCTGCTGCTGCGCTTGCTGCTGTTGCTGCTGTGCCTGTTGCTGGGCACCGTGTTGCACAAGCACGGCCGCTTCCTGACTGCTCTGTGCGAGTGGAGTCTGGATGGCCTGCATCACATTGACCTCGGTGTATCGCTTGAAAGGCGAATTGAGGTCGCCCTGCACAGCCCAGCCCCTGCTTGCATCGTCGTTCAAGACGACGTGGTCGACACGATGGAACCCGGCTGCTGTCGCGGCAGACGTCAGAGCGCCTGCGAAGTTCTGGGTCATGGGGCCCGGCGTACGGCCCTGCTGCTCATCAATTCGTGCCACGCAAGCGTGGGCCTGCTCATACATGCCGTGGGCCGGATGACGGGCATCGAGGAGGCTGGGGGCGGCAGGCGCGTCAGTCTGGGTCTTGGCTGCCTGGAGGGCGGCGAGGGTGGCCGGTCCGGCGATCCCGTCCGGGGTGAGCTGATGGTCCTTCTGGAATTGCCGTACCGCCGCCTCTGTTCCGGGGCCGAAGGCGTGGTCGGCAGCGAGGGGGCGGCCGTGAGCGTCGGTGTAGCCGAGCGCGCCAAGCTGGGTTTGGAGGGTGCCGACGGCGTCCGACCGGTCGTGCAGGCGAAGGCTTGTTCCGTGTCCGTGGTGCGCACTCTTCTGGGGAGTGTTACCGATCGTTTGCAGCTGTTCGAGCGAGATGGAACCGTCTTTGACCCCCTGTATGAGCTCGGGGGTAATGAGGGTGGCCCACTGCTTGGAGCGGTCAACACGCTCATCCGCGCCATTGTCCCCGCCGTTGATGGCGACGCCGGCCGCATAGGCGTCCGTGCGGTCAGCTTCGGGCACCCTGTCTTTCCAGTAGGCGATGGCAAGCGTTGCCGCTGTTTCCGGGTTGGCGGCGAGTTCCGGATGATTCTTGAGGTCCACCCCGAACTTTTGGCCGAAGTGCTCGTAGTTGTCGCGGCCCGTGTACTGGAAGTAGCCGCGCCCGTGGAAAGCCCAACCGTCTCCGGGGTTGGTGTTTCCCAGGTCACTCCGGTTGTCGTAGAGGATGTGGGCCATCTGTTCCGGGTCACGGCTGTCGATGGCGGCCTGGATTTCCTCCCGGGTGTTTCTCGTGCCGGCACTCTTTACCGCGCCGACAACCTGCTCGACGCTACGGTAGCCGAGCCGCTCGTTCATGGTGGTGAAGCTGCCGGTTTCCACCGACGCGTTGCCCATCACATTGGCCAACTCATCAGGGGACGTGACGCCGGCTTCAACAAAGCGCTTGAACAGGAGGGCGGAACTGGCATTGAACTGCGGCATGGTCTACTCCTCAGTCCACCACGGAGCGGTGGGCGCGAAGGGCGTCACGGATGACTTTGGGTGAAAACGCATCCACCGTCAGCCACGGCAGTGTGCCCGGGTAATCGAGCACCGATTTCGACACGATGACCCCCGACTCCCCGTTTTCCACGCTCGTTGCCTCGACATGTTGCAGGTGCCAGGCGCGCTTTTGTCCATCCCATGCAAACGCGTAGGTGGTGCCGCCGCGTGACAGCTCGTTGAAGTAGGTCACCGAGGTCGGAGCAACCGTCAGATTAGGCGTCAGTTCCATGGGGCCGGCATTCTTGGCCGACTCGTTGTAGCGGCAGTCAACCACTTGGCCGTTTTTCGCGGTCACGGTATAGGTGGCCCCAGCTGCACGCAGCAACCAGAGCTCACAGGCATTGCCGCTGGAGGGGTCAGGCTGGGCATGACGCACGACCAAAGCGCCGCCGGCCACATCAGCGCCGAACGGCTTCGCCGGCTGGAAGGCAAGCACGGTGTCGCCGGGGGCCACCAGCGTCTGTATGTTGGCGGGCACAGGCGTGGAGGTGGCTGCGTTTGCGCAAGGGGCAACGATGCAGGCCAGCACCAGGGCAGCGATGACCCCGACGCCAGAACGGCGCTGAACACGATTGCTGGCCGAGGCAGCGTGGGGAGAGAGAAGCCTGTGGCAGTGGATGGTCATCTGGACTCCTTCGTTCTACAGGGTCATGCCATGGCTGGTATCCACGGCTGCAGCCAAGATTAACCGCGCTGGCCGCCTTGGGACGAGGGGGAGATGTCCCCGGTCGGGTAATCAGCCCTACGCATCGAAATATCCGTGTGGCCACTGGACGGGCTGGCGCGTCCGCTCTGATGCGCCAAATACTTGACGAATTCGCGCTAAAGGATCGCCGCCGACCGCATGGCGCTACACCTTTCCCGCTTGTATTTCTGTAGGGCAATTCTGACGCGCCAGCGTTTGTGATGCAGGTCCAAAAATGGGTAGTACATCTGCTGCCGCGCTTGCAAATGTCATGGCAGCAACTGCATTTTGCCTGCGCTCGTCCATCTCCATGCGGCAGTCTGCAGGGAAACGGAAACGCGGCCTGCCGCGCCTGAGCTCCTTGCCGGATATGCGTATCCGTGCTCTGGCTGCAGCCAATTGACTGGACGGCCACGTGTCCTTCGGTCGGTCACGCGGAAGGAACGGGGCAGCGTGCTCGTGGGGTTGTGGTTCTCGATGCAATGGAGTGGCGCCGATGCGGAGCCATAGGCTGAGAAGGAAAAAGGGGCGAGTCATGAGAGTTCTTTTGTTGCTGGCTGGATTGGTCTTCAGCACGGGAGTGACTGCAGGCCAGTACTACTACACGCTCGATGAGGATGGTTCGGGTCCGACGAGTGTTCACTACGCGACGCCGGACGAAGCGTGCCATGTTGCTTATGGAAACGAGATGGCAGGACCGCCACCTGGGGACAACTATGCGATAGGGCCCTACCAGGCGCCATTCGTTATCTATTCTTTACCGCCAAAAATCGAATTCTGGGAGTGTGACGTACGATGGGTTGATTCTGAGGAGGGTGACTCACTTGTGTCCGGCCACGGCATTGACCGGCACGGCGACAACTGCACCGAGCACCAGGTTTATAACCCGATGTCGGGACTATGTGAATCGCCTGACACTGAGCAAGGGCGCAAGGAGCTGGGTGACCCGACGAGCCCCTCCAACGTTGGGTTTGTGTCATGCGGCGACCCCATCAATCCGGCAAATGGAAACGTCTTTGAATCGGAAACCGATTATGCCGATTCGGATGGCGAGCTGCGCTTTTCGCGGAGCTACAACAGTGGAAGTGGCAGTGGGTGGTCGAGCACTTTCAGCATACGAATTTATCCGGATACGGATGGAGAGTCACGCGGAGCCGTTGTTCGCTTTGAGGACGGCCGCACTTCGCTGTTTGTCGCCAAAGATGGTGGACTTGTTCCCGATGGGGGTGAGCTCGGATCGCTTACACAGACATCAAGTGGCTGGACGTACAACTCCCAGTTCAACGAGCAGATGACATTCGACAGCCAGGGGCGATTGACCCGATGGCAGCGAGCGGACGGTCGTGCAACGACGGTGAGCTATACCTCGCCATCCACCTCCGATGTGGTCATGCTGGTCACCGACTCGCTGGGTCATCAGATGACCTACACCACGCATTACGGCTGGCCGTTGTCCCTGGTTGTGGGAAACCTCACCATCAATTACACCGTCGATTCGTCCTTCCGGGTAACCGGGGTCAAGAAGTCCTGGCCCGGACATTCGACCACGCGCACATACCTGTACGAGGACACCGCCCACCCGAAACTCCTGACCGGTGTGGTGGACGAGCGCGGTGTCCGGGTCAGCACCTGGACTTACGACGCTTCCGGCCGGGCTACGTCTGCGACCATGGCCAATGGCATGGGCAAGTTCTCCTTTGTCTACAACAGCGATGGTTCCACCACGGTGACCAACCCGCTCGGACACCCGGTCGTCTATCGCTTCAGCATCGTCCAGGGCGCCAAGCGCATTACGGCTATCGAGGGTGAGCCGGTGGCCGGATGCCCTGCGTCGAACTCGACGTTCACTTATACGGAAAACGGCCAACTCGACAGCCGGACCGACGCTGTGGGCAGCAAGACAACTTTTGCCTATGACCCCTTGGGCCGGGAGATATCGCGCACTGAAGCGAAGGGAACCGGTGCCGAGCGAACGACTACGACGACGTGGGATGGCAGCAGCTTCCGGCCGAAAACGGTCACTGCCACGGACCATGTGAAAACCTACAACTATGACGAGAAAGGGCGGGCGGTTTCGGTCGTGACGTCTGCTAGCCACTAACAATATCTCGGATACCGAATCCATGAAACTGAAGAATGGTGAGGTTTTGGCAAGGGCATCACTCGCGGTCGTCTTTCTAACGAGTGTACAGCCGGCATTTGCGAGCTACTACTACGTCATCGATGGTGGCAATACTGATCCTAATGCACCGCAATACACGACGGCGGATGAGCCTTGCCGACTTGCCTATGCAGCGGACCAACCTGAAAGCAACAACGACCCAACCAACCAATTCAAGGCACCTTATGTAGGGCCGGTTTTCGTATTCCAGACAGCCCGAGTCATCGCATATTCCTGCAATACCTACTGGTGGCGGGACGCGGACCATCCGACACAATATGTGCTCACCGCTCACGCTGTGTGGCGCCTGGGAAGCGACTGCGAAGACGATGAGGCGTACAACCAGGCCAACGGTGTATGTGAAAAAAAGGATGACGAACTGGACCGCGTCGAAAGCGGGGACATCTCAACGGCCGTGGCCGGTATGTGCTTCGTAGGTGACCCAATCAACCCCGCCGGGGGGAACGTCTACGAGCGGGAGGTTGATTATACGGACCGGGACGGCGTACTCGTGCTTGCCCGCGTCTATAACAGCCGCATGGGTAGCTGGACCATGGAAACCGATAGCCACATTTTCTTCGACAGGGATGGTGCTGCGGTTGTTTTTCCGGATGGACATACCTCGCTCTTCAAGCGGTCGGGTGACCTGTATACGGGAGAACCTGGCGAGCGCGGGGCGCTTACTTACACCGCAGGTGTGTGGTCTTATACTTCCCCGGATACAGCGGTCTATAGCTACGCCATGGCCGGCACCTTATCCGGTATTCGGTACCCTTCTGGCCGGTCCATCACGATTGTTCGCAACACCAATCCGTTGGCCTCCACGACGACGTTGACGGACGACCTTGGGCACAGCCTGGTCATTAGCTCTCCTTTCGGCAGACTTGGTTCCGCAACCATAGGTGGGCGGACCATCTCCTATACCTTCGACAACTCAAGCCGACTGTCGAAGGTGACGCGGACAAAGGACGGGCACACGACGACCCGCCAGTACCTCTACGAGGACACCGTCAACACGAAATCCATGACGGGGCTCATCGACGAGCGCGGTGTGCGCATTGCCACATGGGCCTATGACGCTCAAAACAGGGCAGTGTCGAGCTCGATGCCGCTGGCTTCCGGCAAGGTGACGGTGGCCTATGCGGCGGACGGCACGACTACCGTCAGCAATGCATTGGGTCACCCGGTGACTTACGAATACCAGCTGGTCAATGGCGGCAAGCGCATCACTGCTATCCACGGCGAGGCGGTCGCAGGCTGCCCGGCAGCCAATTCCTCGTTTACCTACACCGATGCCGGCCAGATGGCGACGCGGACGAATGCGCTCGGTCAGGTGACGGCCTTCACCTACGACGACGAAGGGCGGGAGACGTCACGGACTGAGGCGAAGGGAACTCCCGACGAGCGCCAGACGACCACGACCTGGGATGGCACCAGTTTCCGGCCGAAGACGGTCACCACGCCGGATCGCCAAACCACCTACAGCTATGACGCGCAGGGCCACCTGCTGTCGACCACCATTCATTCGGTCAAGGAGTGAGCATGATGAAGACCAAACTTCGCTGGACCCCGCTGGCCCTGGCCCTGATGGCCGCCATGAGCCACGCGGTGGCCGCCGATCGCGCGTCGACCGTGACCTACAACGCCAAGGGACTGGTCGAGACGATTGATGGTCCGCGTACGGATGTCACGGACGTCACCCACTATGCCTATGACGACCAGGGGCGGCTGTTCACGGTCACCAACGCCCTCGGGCAAGTGACGAAATACGAGAACTACGATCTCTATGGCAATCCCGGCAAGGCAACCGACGCCAATGGCATCGTAACCCTGCTCACATACACGCCGGAAGGCTGGCTGCAGACGACGACCGTCGACGCCAACGGTGCGGCGGCGGTAATGACCTTGACCTACGATGACGTGGGCAATGTCACCCAGACCAAGGATGCCGACGGGGTGGTGCTCAACTACACCTTCGACGACGCCAGCCGTCTGACCGACATCACGGATGGGGCGGGGAACCGCATCCACTACACCCTGGATGCGGCGGGCAACCGGACCAAGGAAGAAACCTTTGACGCCTCCGGTGTGGTCCGCCGGACGGTGTCCAGGTCCTTCAACAGCCTGAGCCAGCTGCTGACCGTCACGGACGCGCTGAACCGGACCGTGCTGTCTTTTGACACCACCGATGGCTATGACGCGGAAGGCAAGCCGGTCCATGCCCAGGACGCCAAGGGTGTCCAGCAAAAGCAGGGCTACGACGCGCTCGGCCGCCTGGTCAGCACCATCAACGACTACAACGGGACCAATACGGCAACGGCCAACGCCCAGACGGTCTCCCAATACGACGCCAGCGACAACGTGGCCGGTATCAGTGATCCCTCGGGCCTTAACACCGTCTATGACCATAATGGCTTTGGCGATCTCACAGGTATCCACAGCCCTGACACCGGGACGACCCTGTTTACGGTCGATGCTGCCGGCAACCGCATCACGAAAACCGACGCGAAGGGTGTGGTGACGACCTACGCGTACGACGCCCTAAACCGCGTCACATCGGCGACCGATGCCGATGCCAGCCTCAACGTGGCGTACTTCTATGATGAGGCCAATACGGCGACCGGATGCGCTGCCTCGGCACCCGTCGGTCACCTGACCCGGGTGGTCGAAAATGGCGTGACTACCACCTACTGCTATGACGCCCGGGGCAACGTGACCGACAAGCGCCAGACGCAGGGTGCGGTCACGGACGCCATGCACTACGCCTACACGCCGGCCAACCGCGTCCAGAGCGAGACCCGCCCGGGCGGCGCGGTGGTGGCCTACGCCCGAAACAGCCTCGGACAGGTCACCGGGGTGACCGTGACACCGGCCTCCGGCGCCGCCCAGACGGTCGCCTCGAACATCACCTGGCTGCCGTTCGGGCCCATGCAGGCCTACACCCTCGGCAACGGCCAGACGGTCACCCGTACCTACGACAGCAACTACCGGGTGACCGACATCGTGTCCCCGGCGCTCGAGCTCCATTTCTCGCTCGACGAGATGGGCAACATCACCGGCGTGAGCGAGTCGGGTGGCGGGACGGCAAGCTACCTCTACGACCCGCTCTACCGGCTGACCTCGGTCAAGGATGCGGCCGGCACGGCGGTCGAGGCCTATACTTACAACCCCACCGGGGACCGGCTGAGCAAGACGGCGCCAGGGGCCTATACGGGGACGTACAAGTACAAGTCCGGCACGCACTGGCTGACCAACATGGGCACGGCCACCCGCACGTATGACGCCAACGGCAACACAACGGGGAGTTCGGCAGCGGGGACGGTGTGGGGCTACGGGTACAACGGCCGGAACCGCATGACGGCCGTCACGCAGAACGGCACGACCGTGGGCACTTACGTTTACAACGCCATGAACGAGCGGGTGTCCAAGAGCCACGGATCGACGACCACCCGCTTTGTCTACGACGAGGCGAGCCAGCTGGTTTCGGAAGTCTCCGGCTCGACACGGCGGGATTACATCGCCGTTGCCGGCATCCCGCTGGCCGTCGCAGACGGCGCCTCCCTGGGCTTCATCACGGCGGACGGCTTGGGCTCGCCTCGCGCGGTCACGTCATCAACCGGTGCCGTGGTCTGGAACTGGCCCTATGCGACCAACCCGTTTGGCGAGAACCGGCCAGTCTCGAGCACGGGGTATGTGCTCAATCTCCGTCTGCCGGGGCAGTACGCGGATGGGGAAGCGGGATTGAAATACAATCTCAACCGTAGCTTCGATGCGGCGACCGGGCGGTACCTCCAGAGCGACCCGGCCGGTTTGGCAGCTGGATTGGACACTTATGGATATGTTTCGAGTTCGCCTCTCATTGCAAGCGACGTACTCGGGCTTGCGGCGTCGGGCACAGTGAATGGGAACGGCCTCACTTTGGTCATACCCATCGTATACGTGGGTCAGGCGCGCTCAAGCTGGAACGGTGCCATAGAGAACAGATGGTCCGGTGTATTTGGCGGTGTTACGGTAACAACTGTTGTCACGCAGGGAAACGCCATGTCCATAGACACGAACCTGATTACCGTGGTCGCCCCCGGCACTCGTTCCAACGTCTCTTGGCATAAGAATGGTGGTGCCCAGGATATCGGGAAATGGGCAAGCGATGCCTCCGACGACGTTGTGAGTCATGAAGCAGGCCATTTGCTGCACCTGCCAGACAGGTATCACGATGTTCCTGACCCGACCAATCCTTTTGGGGTAAGGTCGATTCCGGATTCCGGATACGAAAACGACATCATGAGTACTTCGAGGATGCGGCCCAGTGAAGCCGATTTCTTCCATATCATGAACGACAAGACGATTTGTCATTGAGGAAAGAGATGACCAGCAAGAATCTCTTGGCAGCGGCGGGTCTGTCGGCCCTTCTGGCTTTGGTTGCAGAAGGGGCCGTTCGTGCCGACACGCCACTCGAGCCAGTCGGCGATACAACCTTCTGCTCCAACGATGCGCACTATTGCGTCCATTCAACGGTGCGCCCCGCCCATCTGGAAGTATTCGACAAACAAAATCCCGCGCGTCATCTTTGGTCCAAAGAGGAGTATGTGGCCAAAGGTTTTGTTTCTGACGATGGCAAAACGGTCGTGTCTTGCTATGGAGGGCTGAATCTGATTCCCATGGACGCTTCGCTCGACTTTGCGGTGGTGCGAATCTTGGACGCGTCTGGCGGTGTCCGGGAGGTGCGGCTTCGGTCCCTTTATACCGACATGAGCCAACTTCCCCATACCGACTCACATCTGGAGTGGGGTCGATGTGTCGGGATAGATGGCGGCAGGTTCGTTCTGGAGCGCGCTGACGGAACGCAATGGCGCAGTGGAAAACTCTAATCCGCGCTGGGACCTGCGTTGAAAGACGCTGGGTGTTGGCCATCGGGCAGGTTCGGGTTGCATCGCAATCCGAGGGAGGTGCCGATGCGTCGTTCCCGGGATCTTCGGTTCTGCTCGGGGCGGCCGGTTCGAGCACCCTAAGGGCAGCCCTTCCGCCGTAATGATGTGGGCGCTCCTGCTGGTCAGCGGCTGCGAAAGCGACCGGGCCGTGCAGACGCGGCGTCGTTATCACCAAAACCGGCAAATATGGTCCCTGCCTTGGGTGTACCAATTTCCGAAGTTGCGATTACCGGCCTCCAAGAACCAGCTATCGAAGGCCTCGCGCGCGCCCCCGGCCACCGCGCCGATGAAGTCCCGCCGGTAAAACAGTGGGGTGTCGTCGCAGGGCGCGCGCAGTTAGCCAATCCGTGGATGCATCTGCTTGCTTCTCCCACCAGTCCGGTGGCTACAATCGGCCACCAATCGGCCGCCGGGGTTGGCGTCGCCATTGGCCAACAGGGGAGAGCCAGGATGCGATTGAAGCAGGCGCGGGTTACCGGATATCGCAGCATCATCGATACGGGCTGGTTCGACGTCGAATCGGCCAAGACCATCATGGTCGGGCCGAACGAGGCAGGGAAGTCGGCAGTGCTCCAGGCGCTGCAGATGATAAGACCACCTGCCGGGGCGCCGAAGCTTGATGCATTGCGGGATTATCCGCGCTCCTTGTACAACGACATCACAACCGGACGTGTTGACCCTTCTGCGACGACGGTAGTTCAAGCTGTTTTTGAGTTGGAGGACGGCGACAGAGCAGCCATCCCCGAGTCAATGAGAGGGGTTTCATACGTTAGGGGCACTCGCCTTGACAATGTCCATTGGCATGAGCTGCGTGATGCGCCGTCGATACCAAATTACGACGCAGTGAAGAAAGACCTTGCGAGATTTGTTGCGCACGTGGATGCCACTGCGGCGAAGAAGGAATTGGAAACCGAGTTGCCGAGTGTGGCGCTCGCGAAGGTCACTGAGGCTTGGTCGCCTGGGACGCTTGTCCGCGATGATAGTGCTAAATCGCTTCGGACGTGGCTCGAGGCTGTCTATTCGCTCATTGATGAAGGCGACAAGGCAGAGGAAGAGCGGTTTGACAGGCTCGTAGCGGCGACGCACGTGGCGGCTGAACGCCAGTCGGCGTTAGATATTCTCGACAAACGGCTTCCAGTTTTTGTGCTTTTTAACAACTACTACCGGGTGCGCCCCCTCATCCAGCTTGACCATCTTACTGAGCGCCTGAAGTCAAAGGTTCTTGATGACGACGAGTACGACTACGGCAACGTATGCTTGCTCAAGCTGCTTGGATTCACTGCTCAGCAACTCTCCGAACTTGGCAAGGCCGCAGTGCCTCCAGCCAACAACCCCGACGCACTTAAGGTGTACCGTGACAAGCTCGACCAACGCGCATACCAACTCAACGCGGCAAGCGTGCGTTTGACAGGGGAAATACGGAACGTCTGGAGGCCGCGCGAAGGGCGGGCCGAAGCCGACAAGCTGCGTATCTTGGCCGATGGGCAGTACCTCAAGGTCGTCGTTGAAGACGACCTAGGTGTGGAAATTGAGTTGCACCAGCGCTCCGAGGGATTCCAGTGGTTGGTGTCGTTTTTCGTTGTGTTCTTCGCAGAGGCCGCAGACAAACACAAGAACGCCATCCTGCTTCTCGATGAGCCCGGCATGTCGCTCCATGGACTCAAGCAGCGCGAGTTCCGATCGACCATCGACAGGCTAGCCGGAACGAACCAGACGCTTTTCACCACCCATTCGCCGTTCCTTGTCGGCCCGGATGAGCTCGACCTTGTCCGGGTCGTGGAGATGGCGGACCGGAAGTCCGGCACGAAGGTGCACACAGCGGTGGCAACCGGTGACCCGGCCGCGCTCCTGCCTCTGCAGGAAGCCTTGGGCTATGACCTCGCACAGACAATGTTTACGCAGGAGAGGAACCTCGTCCTCGAGGGCCTGACCGATTACTGGTACATCGATGCCACCTCGCGTCTCCTCCAGGAGGCAGGGCTCCCAGCCCTCGGCGATAAGGTTGCGTTGGTGCCGGCCGGGACGGCAGGAAAAGTAGTGTATTTTGCCACCATCCTCCACGCGCAAAAGTTCAAGGTCGCAGCACTTCTCGATTCGGACGCGGCTGGCGAGCAGGCCGCAAATCAGGAAACACTAATCCATACCATCGGCAACAAGGCCATCCTGCGCACGAAGGATGCGTACGTTGGGGACGTGCCCAAACCTGAAATCGAGGACCTCCTCCGCGAGACGCTCATCGGTGTAGCCCGTGATGCGCTGGGCATTGATGTATCGGCGGATGCAGCTGCTCATCCGGGGCGTGCGGTCGTCGACCTCATGGCCGCTGCCGCCAAGGACTTTTCGAAATACAAGCTCGCCAAGGCCTATGTCCGCTGGACGCGCGACCATGTGGCTGACGACCTGACTGACGGCGAACGCTCCCAGTTCAAGTCGCTCATCGAGAAAATCAACAAAGCGCTCAAATGAATTCGGATGATCTTGGCGAACTCGGTGCAGATGCTTTTCGTACGTGGTGTACGCATGCGGGCCTTATCTGCAATCCGTCCACCAGGGATCGTGCGGGTTGGGATTTCCTTGTGGATTTCCCGCACGCCCCGTCCCTGCACTCCCTCGACCGCCGGCCGGGGCCGCAATCCTGCGTGGTGCAGCTCAAGACCGTGCTGGAGACGTCCGACAACATCAGAATTCGGCTCGACATGCTTGAGCGCCTCGCAAAGGACGTCAAACCCTGCTTCATCATCACGCCTGTAGTGCGTGGCCTTGAGGTCGTCAATGTGCGGGTTTGGCATCTTCGTGGAGAGCACCTCGAACGGGTGCTTCGACGCCTCCGGCAGGAGCAGGCAAAGGGCTTGACCGCAGAAACGGGAAAGAAACACATTACTTTCCGACTCGATACCGGGGAGCCAATGGCCCCATCAGGCGCCGCTTTGCGAACCATGTTTGAGGCGGCATGCCCGAAGGGCATGCAAGCCTATGCATCCGGAAAGGGCGCCGAGGTGGCAACGCTCGGGATGGGGGAAGTGCCTTACCAAGTTTCTTTTTCGATTGATGCACAGAGCCCGCTTGATCTGCTCGATTTTTTCATTGGCGACGCCAAGAATGCGCCAGGAGAAATTTCCGCCCTGATGGAAGACCGTCTTGGCGTGAAATTGCCCATGGCCGGGACGATGGCGGGTAGGGGCGAGCTCTCATTGGAACCGGCGCCGGTTGGCGACGCGGTCATTCGGATCATTTCACCGTCTCTCACCTTGCCGCTGGTTGACCGCGCAGCGATTATCACGGTTCCCTTCGAGATTGAGGGACATCGGAGGTTGCGTGTCCGTGGGCGGTACCTGTCCGTAACGGTCACCTGGTTTCCGGATGGAATGGCCGATGTGGAGATCGCTCCGATTCCTCCAAGCGACACATGGACCCTTCGCGACTGGGCGAGTCATGTCATTGCGCGTGGGCTCGCGAGCCTGGAGAGCGCGGTCATGGAGATCGATCGAGATGACGTTCCGGAGGCACTTGTCTCACTCCCACTGTTGTCCAGCGAAAGAAGCCAAGACCGTCGGAAGGCATTGTCTAAACACATTTCGGCCGTCCGGCGGCTCGAAAACCTGGCTGCCCAGGCTGGTATGGACCTCGAGCGAACCTTGACCGCCGAGGACATCGACAGGGCCAGTGAACCTGTTCTGGCGCTTGACGCATTGGAGTCGGGAAATTTGGTCTCTTTTGAGGCGACCGAACCAGTGGAGGAGTTCAACGACGCTACTGTCGTTGTAGTGGGACTGGTCCCGCTGGGCCAGATATCGCTTGCCTGGCATGGCCTGATGCGCGTGTCGGCCACAGCTCTGCAGCCGGTCATGCGCTTTCGGCTCGACGACTTCCGGTTTGTCGGTGTCCATCGCCTCAGGAATGGCGGCACCCTTGCTGGCCACGTGGACCGATTGCGGGAGACTCTGGCAGTCGAAGGGGCTATCTGGGTCGGGTGGGACAGGAGCTTGATTGCTGGCTCATTCGAAGGCGTACCACTGCCCGAGTCTGTGGAGCCGACGAGCCAGCCCCGGGACGTTGACCGCCCCGGGGCTGGTTGACAGAAGACCATTTTTGTCGGGCTTACCTACCCCGTTAGAACATCTCACGGAGCGTCCGTGAGCGGGCATCACTCCTCTTCGCCACTGCCCGCTGGACGCGCCTTGGCAGCCTTCGACCTCGGTGGATTCGAGATGACGCGAATGGGGCGGGGCGCCTTCTTCTTCTCGACCAGCATCTCGTTTCGCTTGACCAGCGCAAAGTACGGTTCGAACTGTGCAGGATCGTACGGGGGAATGGTCACCGGTCCAAGGGGAATGCCCAAGAGGTGCTGGTAACGCTCGGGAAGGGTCGAAGCCTGGATGTAATTGGTCCGGATGACCGACTGTGCTTCAAGCGCATGCCCACTCAGTCGAGCAATATACGGATCTGCAAGCCCGGACTTGGCCGCCTGGTCGATGAAGTGGTGACGGTGGCAATGGAAGGTCATGCCTTGATCGAGACCACAGACCTTCCGGTAGTACGTTTCGTTCAGCCGCTTGCCGATAAGAAAACCGGCATCGCCATGAAACCATGGCATGCCTGGGAACACGTGGGTTTCGCCTTTGCCTCGCAATGAATCGACATAGTCCAGGAAGCCGAGACCGATGAGTTCAGGATGAAGTGGCACCACCCGCCTGCTGGCCCAGTTCTTGATGCGCTGGTTTGGGAACCGATCTGCGATGTGGACGACGGGAATGTCGACGATGGTTTCGATGTCCTTGAGGTACAGCTGCGAGAGTTCCCGGAGCCTGCATCCTGTGTAGTGGGCGAGGACAGGCAGCCAGTACGCTTGCGGGGCGAGCAGCCGGCGCAGGTTGGTCGGGTCGAAGATGGCTGCCAAATCCTGCGCCGTGAAAGGGATTCTCACGTACTGCGGCTCTGGTGCGGGCAGCGCCACCGTGTCGAACGGGTTGAAACGCAGCACGTTGGTCAGGCGCACATATTCAAAAAATCCCCGCACGTACCCAACCTTATTGTTCACGGTGACGGGGGACAGGCGCTTGGCATCGAGCAAGTCTGCGGTGTCGAGTATCTGGGCCGGTGTCATTCCCTTGTAGGCACTGAGCTTCGAGAGGTTCTTCGGCCAGCGCTCCATCACACGCACGAACTTCACCGCATCCGCACGCGTAACCCCCGTCATGGGCTTGTCACCCGTGATCTCGATGTAGTGCTTGAGGGCAAAGGCGCATTCGTACTGTCCCTTGTCGTTGAGCATGCCGGACGAGGGCAGCTGTCCAAGGTATTCGTCCATCAGTTCGGTCAGGGGCCTCACGTCGGCGGATGGGGTGGCCGTCCGCTTTCGGAAACGGGCGGGATCCCACGGACCATCCTTCCGGAAATGGCGCGCCGAGGGTGCATGGCCGTGGTCGAGGTCCTCCCATTCGTGCGGGAGTGGCGACCCTGATGGGTGTGCGGCATGCAATGGACGCGTCGGGGAAACGGGTGCGCCCAGGGCATGCGAGGGGTCGACGGGTAGCGCAGCCGGGGCTTGGATGCCCGTCATGGCTGCAAGGGCCTGCAGCGCTTGGAGCTGTTCTGCAAGGGAGTTGACTTCCAGGGTGAAACCGTTGGGGCCGTGGACGACGTAGCGTGCGGAACCCGGTGAGTGTTGGGCGTTGGGGGAAGAAGACGTTGCGGGGTACTGCGTGGGGTGCTGCGTGTTTTGGCTTTCCATGAAGGAGAGTGTTCCTTGAGAAGAGGAGGTGGATGACTCCATCCAAGCAAGGAATCGAAAACTGTCAAGGCGCCAATGAGAATTCTTTCGGCGCCATGTTGCTGCCGACAACGGGTGAAGTATCAGTAATTCTCATCCATTCGGACGGCTAAACGCTGGTGGGTGGGTGACGGTGGTCACGTAAAAGCCGTCTCTGAACCCTCGGATGCAGGCTCTGACGAATCAAGCAGTTTCGTAGATTTGGTAGCGGTGAAAGCATCAGAAATCGCGTCGAAATAGCGAATGGGATCAACGACATCAATGCTGCGCATTAGTTAGGAATAGCTTCCCTAACAAGTAATACTTGTAGCGGCCAGGTTCTTCCCTCCGCAGGGCCCCCGAAAGGGGAATGCTGGACCGCTGGCAAACGACGGAGAACGCCCCTGGGCATTTTGTCGCTTTGCCAAACCAAGGTTTTTTTCTATGCGGAGTGGAGCAGAGGCAGCTCGTCAGGCCCATGACCTGAAGGTCGGTGGTTCGATTCCACCCTCCGCATCATGTCAATCAGGAGAATGGGAATGACCTCAAGTGAGACAACCCCTCAGCGCTCAAGCCAGCGGTCATCAGGGGCGCTCAAAAGTATCTGGAAATGCATCCGGCACGGGGAAGCAACGCGGGAAGAGCAAAAAGCGATTCTTTGCCTGCACGTGCTTTGCTTCCTGCTTCTCTACCTCTTGGTGCTGTTGCTGCCCATTACGCCTGAAATGATGCTGCCATCATGGGCCCGGTTTACGTGACGAGCTTCCGCGTACACCCACATTCGACATGACGGGCCCAGCACCGATGAGAAAAGAGACAGGTAGCACAAAGCGGGCGAGGGCATCGAACGCGGCCACCATGCCAATGCCGGAAGGTGGTGTAGGGAAAATAAAGTAAATCGCAAGGACTTCGATCGCGAGCGCAGCGCTTGTCAGGAGGAGACGAATGACCCGGGAGTTGAATGCCAACCTGACAAGTTTCGAGACGATGAACGCTGAAGCGGCACCTGCCGCAGCCATGACCAGCATCCAAATCAGCGCTTCAAGGCCCGGTGTCATGAAGGTTCCTTCGATTTCTTTCGTTGAAAACATGCCAAGCATAGATCCGGCCGCGACTATCCCGTGCCCTAAATCGGCCGAATGCGGTACTTCTCTGTTCGCAGCGCCTCGAGCCGACTCACCAACACACTTCTCTGGAGCTCTCTAATGACCATCGACAACCACCGATCATCCTCCGGCTACCGCATCACCAGCCCCGATGGCTGGGTCATCGAAGCGACCGATGAAGCCGCGCACCAGCAGGTGCTGGCGACCCTCGCCCTGCTCCGGGAGTGTGTCGCGAAGCTCCCTCAGTCTGGAGCGCCGCCGACCGTGGCCACCTTCGACGGAAAAGAGTTACAGGCATGGTGGGCGTGGAAGATGGCGCACACGGAAGCTGCCCTGGCCTCGGGGAATGACGCCAGTGTTGCAGGTCAC
The DNA here is from genome assembly GCF_040900725.1 of Luteibacter sp. CQ10. Lineage (NCBI taxonomy): Bacteria > Pseudomonadati > Pseudomonadota > Gammaproteobacteria > Lysobacterales > Rhodanobacteraceae > Luteibacter > Luteibacter sp. CQ10. Next base: position 854,821 of record NZ_JAEUYM010000001.1, read on the forward strand.
TGGAGGCAACATTGAACACACCACCCGCGACCGTGAAGTTCGAGGAGCTCGAAGTGGTGCTTGCGGGGCGAGGTTGCGAGTACCGCAGTGCCGTTCATGGGTCAAAGGTGTTGGACTCAAGCCTTCAACGGCGGGGGCGCTGGTGAGGGACCGGGGTAAGAGCAAAGCCTCTCTCCTCGGAAAGGTGTTTCGCTGCAACGGGTTGTCTGTTTCGGCTATTGATGGGCGACGAAACCGAAAGAGGGCCCGTCTTCACTTCGGCAGAGGCCATGGACACTTTGCGCCTGACATGGGCCTCTCCTTGACACCGGTCGAATCCTGGTTAGCTTGGATGTAATCCCCAACCCAGGAGCAGCCATGCACGGACAGCCAGCGAGCCCATTGCAACAGACAACATCGAAAGGCGCAGCGGATGACATGACGCGGCTTCTCGAATATGCAGTACTCAACCGTGACGTCAGGCGAATCCGGAACCAGCTTGCGCTGGGTGGTGATCCGAACATTGAGTGCGGAATTGATGAGACGTACGACGGGGAAGACTTGTATGGTCTGACTGTCACGTCGCTCGCAGCGCTTGTCGATTCGGCACGCGATGGCCTCTTGACCCTACCGTTGCTGCTGTCGTCCCGGGCGGACATCGGACAGGTTGATTCGAGAGGACGGACCCTCTTGCACTTCGCGAGGAGCCGACCGGTCGCCCGGTATCTTGTTGAGAACGGTGTGCCGCTGCCCGACGGGATGAGACAGCCTCTCCTGGACGCGCTGTTACAGCCGCCAGGCAAGGTGCTGTTTGACGATGATGTCGAACTGGCGTATCGCGATGGGAAGGGCGTAGAGCCGTTGTTTCTCAGAAGCCTCCGTCGGTCGTGCCATGCGTCCTACCCACTTCCCGAAACTCCAATCCTGCCGCAACCCGTATGGCAGACGGCCCTGTCCGAGGATCATTTCCACGGCTTGCTTGAAACCGGGTACCTCACTCCGGACCACGAGCGGGCATCGACTGACGTTCTCTACCGCCCAGATCGTCCACCGTTGACGGCCCAGTTCAGCCCGGCTGTTGAAATCGAGCGGGCGCTGCTCGACGGGGATGCTGGCCGGGTCACGAGTTGCGTGGAGCATGGTGCGCTCGATGGGATTGGCAGGTTCCGCCACTTCTGGCATGAGGGCCACGCCGATGAGGTCATGTTCGAGCAGCTCACCGCTGCCGGTTTCGCAGTCCTTCTCGACAGCGAAGCGGGCCGGCCAAATATGGTCAAGCTGTGTGTCACCGATGCAACGCTGAACGATGCCCACGGCGCCGGAGGGGCAAGCTTGCTTCACCTCGCCTGCGCCCCAGAGGTCGCGCGGTGGCTTCTTGAAGCAGGCGTATGCACCTCACTTACCGATGATCGCGGCGCGACGGCAGAGGAGTCGCTGCCGCCCGAGATCCGGGCCGTGGTGACACAATGGCGACTTACGCGGGCACTGCCTGCCGCACAGAACGCATCCCGTGGTTCCGGAGTGGGGATAGCCCGGCTCTAGGCCCTCCCGGAGCCACCGCCAATTGAACTCTTCGCGTTGCTATGCGTGATCAGTCCCTATGCCACTGACGACGGTGTCTGAATTGCACACGCCAGCAACTTGTTCCGCGAGAAAAAGGTGATTCTCAAAGTGAATCTGCTTAGCGAGCGGCGCTTTCTACTGTCGCCCTTGGAGTGGGGCGATTAGCAGCGACCAGAAAAGTTCCGCGCCGCCCTCAAGCGAGAGCTTCTGTGCCTGCCCCTGTCCCATGTGGGACATGCCAAGGCTACGGAGGAACAACATCTGGTCGTCAGCCTCGACCGACAGCGACTCGTTGTACGAATTGTTTCCCCTGTTCTCGCCCTGCGCGTAATAGATGCCGCTGCCGAACGGACCACCTTCGTACACCGTGCAGCGGGCGACCGCGTCACCGTTACGATAAATGCTCGCGGTGAACCGGCTGTTGTCGATACTGCGGAATGTGCCCTCGAAGCCGGCATTCCGCCTGCCGAGCTCAGCCAGTGAATTCTCGAAGTACAGGGCGATGTACCGGAAGGCCTCCTCCATGAATTGGTCCTTGTCGCGCTGGGTGAACGTCTTGGCGAGACGGAGGTTGCTCGACCGGGGTCCCTCTCCAGCAGGCCTCGGTCCGGGGCGGCCGGTGGTCTGCGATGGCACGGGAGCATGCGTGGCAGGCACCGTGGGTGATGGCGCCGGGGGCACCTTGCCGCCACCGATGCGTTCGGCAACACGGCGGATTCCCCGGACAATGTCGAGATACGCCTCGTCCTTGTCCGGCCACCTTGTCACCGGTCGGCCGTCCGTCGGGAGCGCGAGAAGTTTGCCGAACGGCGCACGGTGCCAGTCACAGGGCCGGAGGATGACCGGAATGACGACGGCTTCGCCTACTTCGTGCCGCGCCATTGCGCGCTCGAGTTCGACGTCGAAACAGTAGGCCGAGTCAAGAAAGGAGGAACTGACCAGGAGCAGGATGATGTCATCCCGGTTGATGCGCTCATCAATGGCACGGTCGATGTTCTCTCCCGCGTCGATACGGCGGTCGTGCCACGTGTCGATAATGCCTTCCCGCTTGAGCATTGCAAGATGAACCTCGAGCTCGTTGCGGAGCTGCTCATCGGCATGGGAGTACGAGAAGAAGACAGAGGCCATCGGTGCGCTCCTGGGCGTTGTTGGACTGAGCGTAACCGGGGAACGTCCCAAGGAAAAGGCGTGCAAACATGGTGTACGTTTCGGGGGCATGCCAGGACACGATGTTTTGAGGCACAGTCCCTCATCTTGAGGAAACTCCCCTTCGATGAGAGGCCGGGTCAATCCGTTTCCTGCGTCTTTCAAGGACTGTTGGATCATGTGTTCCGCAGCGTTGTCACAGCGCGTGACAAGGCTGGCGTCACGTTCCGTGATCCTTGTGTCCGTCGATTGGCGTGCGCGCCATGGGAAGATGGGAGATTCGTGCTTTTCACTCATTGTTCGTCGCTGACGTGCCGCGTTGTGGCACCGGTGGCATCAGCCTACGATGCCAACGGCGCTTCTCACCCCTGAAACCAATGCAAGATCGGCCATGGTTTCGGGAAGGAATCCACGGCGTCACGGGGACGGGACTCGGCATCGCGTACAGTGAAATGATTTCATCGATGGTCTGACCCGGGCGGGTACGGGGCGCGGACTTGCTTCGCAGAAGGACGGGGGGCCTTGACAGCACCCGTTCCGCCGTTACGGTGGGAATTCACCCATGGAGCTATCCGTCATGACGACGCCCCCTGAAATTTCCGCAACTCCCGCTTTGCCCTCCCGCACCACCTCGCCTGCAACGTCCCCAAACCTCACCCGGACCCTGGCCTTTGCCGTCCTCAATCGTGACATCAACGGTGTCCTCAAGGCCCTTGCTTGGGGCGCGTCTATGGACGAGGAGAACGACGCCATCGAAGTCATCCACGACCGCATCTTTTGCGACCTGACTGCCGTCTCCCTCGCGGTCCTGGTTGATGCCGCAACCGACAGCGTTTTGATGACGCCGCTCGTACTCAACCATGGCGGACGGATTGACCAGGTGGATTCGAGGGGAAGGGTGCTTCTCGATTTCGCCAGCAGCGAAGCGGTGTGCACGTACCTCCATCAGCACGGCGCGCCCGAACCTGTCGCGCTAGACGCTGACCCGCCCGTTGCCGCCACTGATGGTGCCGGAATCCCTGTGGCGGACCGTGGTCAATCCCAAAATGGTCCGCGCCATGGACCAAGCCGGCTATTTCAGGCCAACCGCCGGGGAGCTGGACGGGAGCGGGGCCGTACATGATGCCAGCGGCTCCCCATCGCTGGTGGCCCGCTTCAGTGCATGGCAGTGCCTGCACGATGCCCTCGTCGAAAAAGACGCCGGGCGCATTGCAAGGCTGGTCGGGATGGGCGCCGCCGACACCGTTCCCCGCTGCGACTACAGCCTTGACGAGCTTGTCGGCGAGTACGGATACACCGGTCTTACCGGGCTGGGTCTTGCTGTCCTGATTGACAGCGGCGTGCCACCACTCGTCGCTAACGAGGTTGAATGGACCGTGGGTGCCGGCAAGCCGCGACTGGCACGGCTCTTCGAAGGTGCAGTCCCGTTTACGGGTGCCCAGGACGTCCATGGCAATACCCTCTTGCACCTGGCGCGCTCGCCAAAGGTGCTCGACTGGTTGCTCCAGCTCGGACTGGACCCGGACGTCGCCAATGGCAATGACCAACGGCCCATCGACGTCCTGCCGGACGAGCTCCGGGTCATCGTTGAGCGGTTCTCCCTGACGAGCGTGCTTCCAACTCCACACGCGGCGGTCCATGCCGAAACCGTGCAACGGCGCCTCTGACTGGCGCCGCGCACCAGACTCGGATCCTCGGGCTGTAGATCTGCCGGCTTCCCTTGATTAGCCTTTCGGTTATATCCAATCAGTTCAAACGGTTAAAGTAGTTCAGGCGGTTATATGCGGCAGCGCGATTGACAGTTGGTCAGTCGCCGTTAGGGTGAGTATCCCCTCTGACAAGGACTGCTGTTATGCCAAGACCCAGGGCTCAGCTCGACTTCGACGTTCTCTCCCGTGTAGCGGGCATCCTCGACAAACGGCTCCTCGAAGGCGGTCGCTCAAAAGGTGGCGAGTTGTCGGGGACGGCCTTTGTTCTCCTGGACACGGACGACAGCGCGGTCATCTGCAACAGCCTCTCTGACGCCATGCTGGATCTCCGTTGGCACATCAGGCATCGGCTCAAGGAGAAGGGACCTGGGGCATTCAACAAGGCAATCTCCCAGGGTTTGGTGACGTTTGACGAATTCGCCCTTGTGGCCGGTGAGGCAGCTGCGGAGCTCACCGAGATGAAAGAACAAAACCATCTTGCCAATGCGGTGCCGTCGGCAGGCGCTGTTCCGTCCAGTCCGCCGCGCCTGTAGCAAGAGATTTTCAAGATCGTCCGGCCGCCATTGCGCGGTGTCGCTTACAAGCTCATTCAACGTCTTCGGCGGCGGTCTATGCTGAAACAGTGCAACGGCGCCTCTGATGATTCCACTATGATGCACGCGACTTGGGGAGACCGGTATGGGGAACGGACGTGCATCGCAGTGGGGTGGGGCAAAGCGCACCATCACCCAGCTTCTCGGGTTGCCGGAAGGCGACGGGTTGCCGACGCAAGAAGAGCGGAACAGGCTTTGGGATCTGTATGCCGGGGTGTCCGGAAAGGCGGGCCTGTCGGAAGAGCAGAAGGCATCGCTTCTCCATTCCCACGCGTCTTTCCGTGCCATGTTCGCGCGTGTGCCCGACAGCACACGCGTGACCGAGCTCGTCGCAGCCGCATGGCTTGGTATCGCAACCCGGACACTGGCTCTCGGCCTCAAGGCCGCCTACGAGGGCAATCCACCCACCCCCTGGCGGACACGACTGTCCAGTCTTCTGGTCGACCCGTCCCCGAAGCAGGCCGCACTCCAGAATGCTGGTTTCCGCTGGTCGTTCGTCCGCGATGTGCTCCCGAAGAAGCTGAAGCGGCAGGTCGATCGCGCCGAGGAGCGCCGCGAGCGCCTGCTGGAAGATCACACGAAAAAGGTCAGGCAATCGAAGTACCCCGGACCGGTCGCTGAGCGAATCCCGTTCATGGTCGACGGCAAGGGCGCCGTGTTCCACGCCTTCGGCCAGGCGCATGTAGGGGCCGAGGCGTTCATCAGGCTATGCAGGGAAGGGGCGCGCATGGTGTCCCTGAGTCCACTGGAAGCCCTGTCGCGCCCCTGGCGGGACCCGGTTGCACGCACGGCGTGGGAAGGACCAGTGCGCCACGCACTCCGGGTCGCCATCGTGGCTGCAGAAGGCGACATCGGCGTTGGCGCGGCAGTAACGGAACAGCTTTTGCTCGAAGATCGTCTGCCACCTGCATCAGGCGAGCGCGGCTTCAACCCCCTGTAAGTCCCCGGGTCGGTCACGCCGGTGGGATCAAACCCGTGCGCCGACCGCGTCCGGCTAGGAAGCTTGAGCCTCCCGCAACTGGAGAGCTCCCATGCCCCGGAAAACCAAGCCTCACCCCCTCTCCCTGCCGACGAACACGGAGCCCGCTCGCCCCACGGACGACGGCTCGGCGCTCGTCGATGCCTTCGACGGCGATCTCGGTCCGTTGGCGGCTCTGGCTACCACTGTCGACGACAAACGTGAGATGTTCTGCCACGAGGACGAGAACGGCGAGGCCGTCAAGCTCACCTTGATGGCGAAGGCCGTGGTGCTCGATTCAGAACGCGCAGGCTGCCTGTACGTCCCCATTCTTCACCGCCTGGGCGTTCCGCTCGACGCAGTCGACCGGCACGGGCGCACCTTGTTGCATTTTGCAAATTCGCTGCCTGTCTTTCGCTACCTCGTCGGGCACGGGGTTCCGGTGCCGGAGGGAGCGAGGGACCGCCTGCAGCAGGTCATGGCCAGAGGCGGGCTGCATGCGGCGCTGGGGGAGGGGGAGACTCTTGCTTTCCCTGACCGTCGGGGTGCGTTGCCACCTGTCGTTGACTGGCGAATCCCTGGCGTCGCGAATGTGCGTGACGACATTGATCCGGTGTGCATTCCCAGCGCCGCGTACGGGAAGACGCTCTCCAAATGGCTCCTCAAAGGGCTCGGTTCCATCGGGTACGACGACCCTGATGCAATGGAGGCAGCGGGCTTTGTCTTTTCGGTCGCAGATGAGATGAAGCGTTGCATGCTCCATGACATCTTCAAGGATGAGGTCTTCGGGCAGCTCAAACAGCTCGCGTCACTCAACCTGCTGTCGGGCCTTATGCCGATGTGGACCGTGTGGGGACGGGACGATGACGATTACGACGCCTGGATGACGCCGCAGGGGTTTGCGGCGGTGCGGGACTCGGAAGCGGGTGAGGCGTTCTGGTTGAAGGCTTTTCCGAAGGCGTCCCTTAAGGGTGTGCATGCGGAGGGTGGCCGCACACTGCTCCATCTTGCCGACGATATTGACGTATCCGGCTGGCTGCTCAAGCGGGGATTGCCTGCGACTGTGAAGGACGTCGACGGACATTATCCCGATGAGGTGCTGCCGGATGACGTGGCAACGTTGGTCAGCCAGGCGCGCCTTAACGAGACGTTGCCGGCGGCTACCTCCTCGTCAGCAAGACAACGTCTTTGACGTGACGAGATGCCGATGGCGTCATACCGACACTTTCAGTCCACAGGTGGCGCACTTTCGCGGAGAGGAGAATGCATTCGCAGCTCGACGCGCTAGTCGCGAAAAAAACTCGCTTCGTTGCTACGGATTGCTTAGAGATACTCCGCTTTTTATGGGGTTTTTGACCTCTTGACAGGTGGCCGGCTGTTGCCAGGATGGATGGAACCCCACCCAATCAAGGAACGTCAATGACAACCCCAAGACGCACGCCATCAGCACCCAAGATGCGTAGGTATTTTGAACAGACTGGTTTCTGTCTCTGTCACCGTGGTGGCAGCGGCAAACCTGAGGCATGGTGGCTTGCCGACAATGACGGGACGCCATACCCGATGCCTGCCGACTGGCGAACGCATCCAGGAAACGCCCATGATGGGCGAGGCGAGTCGGCTGAGTTCTCGACGTTGCCGCGCCTGTGGCGTGCCTGGGCTGCAACACAGCACCGCTTCCTGCGGGAGGCCCGCTGTCTCGAGCTCATCCGCGAACGCCTGATTGATGCACCGTTTGAGGAGCGGCAGGAAGTCGTCCGCTGGGTTCGGCTCGAGGGCATGCCTTTTGAGCTCTCGGGCACGGAGGTCGTGGAGGTCGACGAAACCCGCTGGCCATGGTCGGCAATCCGCTGGGTCGACGGGCAAATGGAGGGCATGGGTTGGCCATGGTCGACCATTCCCGAGTCCCCGGCTGACGGGCTTTCTGTGCAGCGGCGAGAAGGCTGGGCGGAGGAGGCCCTGGTGCTGCATTGGTTCGACATGCGCTATGACGCCTCGTACTTCCGGGCTGTGGCGGCGGTCCTGGATGACAGACTGCCGAAGCTCTCTGGCGAGGAGGAGGTGGCCGACGATGCCCGTGGTGAAGCCGGTGGTGCGGATTCGGAGAGCAGTGGTGTCATCGACGCAACGGACGGGGCATCCTTTGCCGCTGGAAAGCGCGGGACGAGCAGCGCACGTGGCACCCTTCACTGATGACCGGGCTTGGTTTGACGGTCGGATACTGCGCGGCGATGATGAGCCATGCTCTTTCACCAATATGACCGAACCGACGCCTCCACCAAGCGTTACCGGGAAACCCAGTTCGAGTTCCTCGACCGGTCCGCCGACCCCGACGTTGCCATTGTGCGTGCGCGGCTCGAAGACGCATTCGAGGCCTACATCGAATCCGAGAAATTCGAGATGGCGCAGCGGCTCAAGTCCCGCCGTGCCCATGAGTTCAAGTCCGCCTGTTTCGAGCTACTTCTCCACGGCATGCTGGTACGACAAAGCTATGCCCTCGTCGCGCATCCTGACCCTGGCAACGGGTCTGGCAGGCGTCCCGATTTCCTCGTCACACCGCCCGAAGGTGAGCCCTTCTTCCTCGAAGCCATTGTGGTTAACGAAGGGCGGGACATTGACGGCTCTGCCGAGGCAATGAAGGAAGACGTGCTCGATGCGCTCGACCGCGCCCCACATCCGGATTTCTACCTCGACATCCACCAGGATGGCTCGCCCGCAACACAGCCAGCAGCAAGGGGGCTCATCCGCCTGGTGCATGCGTGGCTCGATGGTCTGGACGCCGACGTAGTCGCCCGCGACATCGTCGCCGACGGGCATGGTGTATATCCTCGGTACGAGTGGCACCACGACGGCTGGACGCTTACGTTTGGCGCCATCCCGAAGAACGGAAATCGGGGCGAGCGTGATCGCCTCATTGGTCTTCTGTCCGTCGGCGGCGGATGGATTGATCTCAAGACCCCCATCCGGGAAGCCATCCGGGTCAAGGGACGTCGGTACGGAACCCTGCCGCATCCCCTGGTTGTCGCGGTCAATGTGACGGCCTTTCATCTGAAGGACCTCGATGAGGTTGATGCACTGTTCGGGTCAGAGGCAGTGGCCATTGGTCCCGGGCGTGAGGCGCACCTCGTGCGACAGCCCGATGGGGCGTGGCACGACGGGCGCGAGCCACGCTCGGCCCGCGTCAGCGCCGTCTGGCTGTTCAATGATCTTGATTTCTATAGTCTTCCGGGGAGGCGCCAGACGCTCTACCTCAATCCCTGGACACTGGTGCCGCTCAACAATCCGCCCGAATGGCTGCCGCAGGTGAGGGTTGAGGGGGAGCACTTCATGTGCACGGAAGGGATGACGCCGGGGCAGGTTTGGGGCATGGCCACCTACCAGGTGTAGCGCGATTCGTCTGTTCACGCAGTGCCCCCGACCTCAGGGCCGTGCCGTGTAGGCACCGGTGGCGGGTGACGTGGCTGGTTGAGCGGTGCACGCGTGTGAGGAAAACCGCTGAAAGGTGACTCCCGGATACGGGATGCGGAGTGCGGTTGGATAGGTTCGCCCTGACAGTGCCTGACGGCTCGGGTCGTCCGGGCCCTTGACAGAGAGGAATTCCTTGCCAGGATGGTGATCCCGCGTGGTTAGCACAATGCAGCAAACTCAATTCAGGTATCCGCTGATGAAGGGCACTCTTCAGTGCGGATCGGGTGGCCAGCCGTCCCACGGAGGCGGGTCACCTCTCTTCGATGCCGCACTGCCCGTGTCCCAGGCAGGATCCGACCCGACGGGTGAGCTCGCGGCCCTTTTTTCCTTGTCCGAAGAGCGGCCGGATTCCGTGCGTGATTTATTGCGTCGGGGCGCACAGCCAACCACGTGCATGGCCTCGGAACCGGATTTGCCTGTGTTACACGTCGCCGCCCAGAACGGTTGGGTTGATAGCACGATCGCGCTCCTTGAGGCGGGCGGCGATCCAGACACTCTGGATGGTTCGGGACGAGCGGTATTGTCGATAACGCGGTCGGCCGACGTGATGAAAGCGCTGCTGGATTTCGGGGCGGACGTGCACTTTCGCGGTGACATGGCGCTGCTGATGGCCTGCCACCATGCCGATGCGGCCTGCTTCGAAACCCTGCTCTCCTACGGGGCATCACTCGATGCCCATCCCTACGGCGCGCCGTTCATTCCGCCCGTCCGGTCGTTCGTCGCCGGTCAGCCATTCCTCGACCTGGTTGCCCGCCACGACAAGGCACACCTCGAGGCTCGACTTCGATTGCCGGATGCATCAAGCATCCAGCATCGGCTTTGAGGTTCAACCAGACGGGGGCGCGCACCTGACTTGCACGGCATCCGGCTTCCTTCGCCCGCAGAGGAGCGCAGAGCGACGGCCTTCTTCCAGCTCGACTTCCTGGACCGCTTGCCTCAGGCGGTAAAGGACGAAGCGGTGCGTCCACGGCCGATCGGATGCCACCAACCGACGCAGTGCCCTGCGGTCAGCGCAGCGGGCAAGCATCAGCGAGCTTCTCCACTCCTCGAGCGTCGTGGCAGCGCACTCAGCACTCTTCTCCCAGTGGTGCGCCCACTCGTTTCGTCGCCGGTATCTAACCGTCTCGTCATACGCCTGGCGGACGAGGCCTCCCGTCGTCGACAGGTGCGCGAGAGTCGCATCGAAGTCCGCGTCTGCGAGGAGGTAGCCGAGCGCAACGATGGCCCTGGCGCGCCGGACAGGCAAAACGTCCGTCAGCCGGATGCGCATGTGATCAATGAGGCGAGCCTGTCGACCGTTGTTGAGCGCGGCAGCGCATTCGATGAATACCTCTTGGTCGTCCGTTGCCTCATCAACGCGCAAGAGGCGCAGGATGTCGATGTTCGGACCGTCGGAGGCCGCCCAGAGGATCGAAGTAATCACGAGTCGGGGCAGGGCGTGAGTCGAAGCATTCGTCAGCAAGTCATGGATGTGCTTGACCGATGCGCCTGCATCAACGTCCGCGAGCCCAATCAGGATGGATATCCAGGCGGCGTCGATAGTGCAGTCGGCGACGCTGCCGAGCCGGTCACGTGCCACCCCCGCCCAACGGGCAGCCTTGGCAGGGTCAGATCGGCCGATTTCAGCAATCCGCACTGGACTCAATACACCGCCGAATGTTATGCCCCCTGGGCACTGCCCGGCGTGTGCCGGTTGCTCCGCTGCGGCTGGCAGAGCGAATTGGTCACGCCGCGCGATCGCTCGGGCTGCGGCTTCGCGGCCCTCGCGCTTGATGCGAGCCTCCAGTTCTGTCATCGACGCGCCCATGATGGGAGGGCGGTCAAGGAGACGTGTTTCCTCGATGGGGTATTGACTCGGTTGGCGAACGGCGCCTTTTTCGACACGTTCAAGTTCGGCATCGAGCCACTCACCGGGAACGATCCCGGGAGTCGCGACGAGTGAGGCGACCTCCAGGAAGACAGCCGGCGACATGCGCGGGGATGCCTGAGCGGGAGACAGCAGCCCCAAGTGCATGGCTCGCGCCAAAGCGAGCGAACCGAGCCACGCGCAATCTGAATTCAATTCGGTTCTCGCTGACCACTCGCTCTGAGTGAGGAAAAACAGCTCTTGCGGCTCACCGTGGGCGACGAGCCAGCAAAGTAAGGCGTGACGCAAAAAGGCGCGTTTGTCCCCCAGGGCAGCCGGAATCTTCTGGCGGACCCAATCGGGTAGCTCTCCCGAGACAGCGCCTTGCTGCAGCGTGAGGGCTTCCTCGAGACCGTTGCCAAGCGCGATGGGTAGACCTACTTGTTCGTCTAGCTCAAGTGACGCCGCACGCCCACTCGGCGATACATCGGCCACCGTTGGCAACGCAATCGAAAATAGATCGATGGCGAGCTTTAGAGCACCGAGTTGCTGGTTGCCTTCAGTACCGTCGGCATCCATGGCTATTCGCTGCGCCAACGTGCGGAGGCGAAGAGAGGTTTCCCGGTCAATCAGTTGCGTATGGGGACCAATGAGGTCGGCGTGATGCGCCGTTTGGTCACTGTTTCCGCTTGCGAGATGGTTTGCAAGGTGTTGAATGACGGCGGAAGTGTGCAAGGGATTGAGGCGTGCGGCGCTGGGCAGAACCCTCGCGAAGTCGTGGCTCGCCTGCTGATGATTGTTCAGTTCCCGCACGTGGGTCCTGAAGAAGGTGTCCAAATCATCCGGGTCCACGAAGGGATGTTCGGGATTCTCCGGCCTTTCGTCCTCCCGTCCTGGCATGACACGTTTGTTGTCCCCTTGTTTGCCTTCGACCCGGTCTGCGCGCAACGCATCATCCGAGTCTCCAGTGAGGCGCAACAAAAGACAGGCGGCACGGATGCCGGGGCCGTACCCGTGGTTCGCGAGCCACTGGTGAGCGGTTCTTCTGATGGCCTGCTGCGTTTCGCCCCAGTCGATTCCGTTGAATGTCACGAGGGCGCTCAGCGCAAAATCGGGTGACCGGCCGTCCGGTCGGAGTGAAAGGTAAAGGATGTGACTGGCAATGGCTGGAACGGCGTTGGCCAGCGGTAAACCTATCAGCAGCTGGACAGCCAACGCTGTGGTGTTGCGGGTATCGAACGGCTCTTCACGAATCAGTTGAAGATGGGTCTCCTGGCCGGCAGGCAGTGCTTCCTTGCTTGCCGCGACCTCTCTCTTGGTCCGGTCCCGATTGGCACCGCTCGAGCCAGGAAGCGTGAAGCGCTCTGCGAACGCGCTCCAGGACTCGACATGGTGAAGCCAGTCCACCGCACGTTCAAAAATTGTCACGAGTGCGTCGGGCCGCCTACGGAGTCGCAAAAGCATATCCGTCACGGCAAAGCGGCGCGGGTCGCCTCGCATGTCACGCGCCAATGTTTGGGCGACGTCGAGATACGCATCGACGTCGTGGTAGGCAACTGCGTTAACGGACTCGATATGCGCCGATGCAGCGTTCTGCAGACCTGTTACAGCAAGCACCAGGGCAGCTCTGACGGGAGTCGAAACACCCTTGGTGAGAAAGGCGGCAACCGCAGCTGCGGCGACTGCGCTGGCGGCCTCGTCCAGTGCCGCAATTGGATCGAGAAGCGTGTCAAGGATTGATGCCAGGTCATCCCCCTTTGACGCCAAATTGAGACGTTCAAGAATGTAGAGTCCGAGCACAAGGGGCAAGCCGAATTCATCGACTTCGTGAATCAGCGGTTCTGCCTGTGAGGTCCGGAAGAAGTGGCCTTCCTGTGGTGTTTCGGACCTGAAAATGACGTCCCTCAATCGTCCTTCGCTTTTGGCCGTGTCCCAGATGACTTTTGCCTTCTCCTTGAGCAGATTCTTGAACTGAGCCGGGGAGGTGGGGCCGAGACAGTGTTGGGCAGCGCCGGTGATGTGCGACATCAAAAGGTGAGCTGCGCTCAGGTGGGCAATGTCCTCGAGCTCATTTCTGCCCAGGACATCAAGCGCCACGGACAACAGTCTCGGGTTTCGCAGAGCTTGTCTGACGGAGGCATTGTTGATGTCGGCCCAGGCACGCCCGTGCTTCGCCAGGATGGCAGCCGCTTCGGCGTCTGACCATTCGGCGACGCGAAAGTCCGCCACACGCCCACCAATGACGGGCTCGATCGTGTCCTCAAAGAAGCGGGGTCGGGAAGAGACGATCAGCCGCCCACCGATTCGGGACAGCTCATGGTCCAGGACGTCGACGATCTGGCTCCAGTGATGCTGGGGGCGCTGGTTGATGCCATCGAGAACGATGACGAGCCCCGGTGCCGGGAGCGTCGATGTAAGCCAGCGACGTACTTTTCTCTCCCATCGTGCCTTGCCGGATGGAGGGAAGTCGGTCATCTGGTCGGGAAGGACCCGGCTGACAAGTCCTGCAAGGTCGTGGCCTTTTGGGTCGTCGAAAACATCGGGTCGGACGAACAAGAGCAGGGGGCGCGGCGCCGCCATTTGGAGCCATGCGACCATCACGCTCCAGGATTTGCCGGTCCCCTCGTCGCCGACCAGACCCAGCGTGAAAGGCGGAAGGTTGTTTTGGAAGTGCTTTTGAATGCAAGCGGTAAGAAGTGGACGGTCGGGCAAGTGCAACACGCCTGGATCACAAGGAGCGAGAGCCTGCCCGAACGCTCGTCTGGCATGGCTCCTGTTGTGGAGATGCGTGTTCAACCAGCCAGAATTGTTCTCACGCGCGGCCTGAAAGCTCAGCAGGGAAATGTCACACTGGGCCTTGAGCTCCGCCGTGGCTTTCGACAGCACGGTGGCGTCACTTTTCACCAGCTTGACGCCGGATTCGATTTCCGTGCGAGATGCCTGCGGCAGCATCGTCCTGGAGAGAAACGACGACAGTTCGTCGTCGGGTATTTGCGCTATCGCCGTCGCCAACTTTGGAACACCGTCCAGAGAACTCCAGTCCAGCACAAGGAGCTCCATGCCGTTGTGGTGACAAATCTCAAGTGCCGCTTTATTGGCTTGGGCGCCGACATCGGTGGTTGCCGCAAGAATGAAAAGGTCGACGTGTTCGTCAAGAGCGCACTCGGCAATCTTGTTCAACAGGTCGGCACGCGACACACGGCCGTCATATCGTTTGCATTCGTAAGCAATGCCCCCGCTGCGTGCATTTGCCAGGCCATCATATCCACCTTGGATACCCGAAGTTGATTGTCGGTATGAAACGCCTGTGAGGTGGCGCAGTGCGATGCCAACGAGTTCTTCAAAACTGTTCTTATTCGCTGGTTCAAGGTCCAGAAGCGCATCGCGCAACGGGGCGAGTGAGGCGAGGGTGACAGCCATTTCAGAAAACTCCATTGACCCATGGATAGGTCCGTCTGTCGCCGGCCCTTGGTTCTTCTCAGGGCCGCTGTTGTTGGTGTGGAGGATGGATTGCATGTGCAGAAAGACGTCGAGGGGCTTGACAGCGGAGCGCCGGCTGGTATTTCTGGGGATATCTACCACGGCAAGGAGGCCGCCATGAACGCCCATCTGCAACGACAGCTCTGCGATGCCGCCTGGGACGGCCATGCGGTGGCCGTGGCCGCCCTCATCTCGCACCCCGACGTCATCCCTCACGCGCATCAGTCGACCGCTTTGCTTCACGCGGCGCATCGTGGCAAGACGGGATGTGTCCGCCTGTTGCTGCCTGTCAGTGACCCGAATGCACGCAATGCCGAGCCCCTCTGGCGTGCTGCGCGCTACCGGAGAGCCGCGTGTGTGCGGCTGCTGGCCCCGATGTCCGACACAGTGGGCTGGGAGCGGTGGATGTGGGCGGAGCTACCCCCGTCTATGCACGGGCTACTTGCCCACCTGGGCAAGGCTCCGCGCTGACGGTCACGAGTGGCACGCGGCGTGGCAAGGCACGTCATGACCGTCGGGAGCTTACCCCTGCATCGACCCGACAGGCATGTCGCAAGACCAACCCGGCTGCCCGAATGCAACACGGACGACAAGTAGATCGTTAGCGTATCCACGGTGCGGAAACGGGCAGCGGCGAACGACGCCCGTTTGTCCGTTACCCTGAGGGTATCGAGTCACCCGGTATTTGAAGAGGCGCGAAACCACGATCATTGAATCCTTTCAGCTTGGCTGTGTCGATGCCTCCTAAACGGCCTAGCATCCATGCGTGGTAATCAATCAGGTAGTTCATCTTTTCGTCCATGCCCGGAATCGACGAATACCTGTCGCGGTACGCCGCGATGTCCTCGATTTCCTTGACGAGCAGGCGAGGCGCCTTTGGGTCGCTGGCGTAGCGCTGCAGGAAGTGCACGACGAAATCCCGCTCTTCGCGAATCACATAACGGGAGTGGTTGGCGGTCAGCTTCCCGGAAAGTTCAGGGTCGATCAAGATGCGCGGCGTGGTTGCGGCGTGCTCCAGGGAATGGGCTTTCCGTAGAGCGCTCGATACGAGCATTGGGACACCCTTCAAATCCTGGTCGAAGTGAATTCCAGCTGCTATCCCGCCACGGATGAAGAGCTCGTCCATGGCCATGTGTGCGGCGACTACGCCGGTGTCGTGGAGTAGGTTGATAAGGCCGGATGAGGTTTGCGGGTAGGTAATGATGATGCTGTCGGACAAGTGGCGAAACCGACCGCCGGCACGGTCTGCGTTCGCATCGTCCATAATCTCTTTGATGTCCATGACGTACTTCATTGCCCGGCTGATTCGGCCTGCAAGGTTCAGTGTTCCCTTGTAGTACTCGTCCATTTTGTTGCGATACCCGAGGATGTCGAGGAACGCGCAATAGACCGGCTCACCGATGGCTTCGTAGCTGTTGTCGACGCTTTTCCACTCTTCTGATGCCATTTATCGTCTCTCGCGGTAATGAAGTGGCGTATTTCGCCACACGAATAAGTGTGCGGTGAGGAGAGCATCATCACCACACGGGGAATTTCTCAGAATCGATGTACTGTTGCGTTGGTATGAAAGGCGCACCGACCTGGAAATTCTTCGCGTTGAAGGCAACGCCACCGCGCCAGTGGTGCACGTCATCGTCGATGCACCACTCTTCTGCGACGCGAAACACAGAACGAGAGCACGAGGGGAGGATGAGCTGGATTTGCAGGGTTGGGGCATCAAGGACGCCTTCTGCGGTGGCGGCAAGGGCAATGCTCGCACCCATGCCAACCATGTCGCCACCCAACCCGACGACAGGCCAGACAAGGCCGAAGCGTACAACCTGTTGCACAACGGGGCTCGGCACCACCATGACCAACCAGGCGAGGCCAACGAGGGCCGGTGTCACCCAGCACACCATCTCCTGGAGGAGAGGGCTTTGCAGGACGGCAGCAAAGCGGATGGGGGCGCCCTTGAGGTCCCGCACGCGCTCATGCAGAGCGAGGACCACCGGGGTAAGGGTCAGCGCACCAAGGTAGGCGCCCAGGACGAAAGCGCCGAAGTAGTGGCCAAGGGGCACTTCCGACCATTTGCCGGGCTTGGCCATGGGCAGTGCCGTCAAGACGGTAAGAAGCGTGCAGACCGCCGTAATGACGGAGCAGGCCAGCGCGCTGGTCAGGATGACCGCCATCCGTACCTGACCGTCGGGAGCAAAGAGCGGCCAACGGCGGAGGAGCGGCTTCATCACTGCCATCCACAGCACGACCATGGGTACGGACGCGGACACCGCCCACGACCACCCGAAGCGTGGCTCGCACAGGATGGCGTTTTCCAGAAGCGGGAGGCCTCCCCCGAGGGCAAGGGCGGGCCAGTAGCGCATGGGCAACAGGAGCAGGCACGCGAGGCGAAGGCCGGCCGTCAGCAGCCACTGGGACACGGACACGTAGTGGGTCAGCTCGTAGCAGGCAGCGTAGGCACCCGCGATCGCAAGTTGTTGTCCCCAGACCCAGGGCCCGGCCGGCGCGGGCCGGTCGTCCGTGATTCCTTTCACCGTCGCCAGCTCCTACCCGTAGTCGTGGACCGATAGCCGGGGAGGATGCCACGTTTTCAAACCGGAATTGGATCGATACAGAAGTTCGTTGCCATACGTTGCCGAATTCGCATGCGGGTCTTTAGGGTCCACGAGGTCGGACTGGACGCGGGTGGCGCATCAACGAGTGTATACACCCGACTTTCGTCATCTTGCGTCGGTCCCGGCAGTCCCCCGTATCATCGACGCCGATTTTGCCCAAAGAGCCATGCCAGGGGTGCCATGGATAGCCGAGCGGTCCGCTTCACACTGATCCAAGTTCGAGATGCCATCGAGTTGTCCCCGGCACAAGGTTTTCGCAACGAGGCTCTCGTCGCCCTTCCACCCTTCGGAATGTACGAGGCGAAATCCAGGCTCGATGCTGTGCTCGCAGCCCCTGTCACCACGCAGGCGCAAAAGGACGAAGCGCAGATGCTCCGTCAGATGATGCGGGAGAAGTTCGGGTTGTAGCCCCTCTCGGTTCACTCACGCCGATGGCGTGACTCGCCTTGTCCGAAACGGGATGCGGGCGAGAAGGCAGCAGGCCAAGGCCACCATCAGGCCCAGCAGGGCACCAAATAGGGCCTGTTCCGGTACCTGCGCTGCCTTGTCGATGGGCAGGCTCACCGTCCACAGCAGGACCGCGAAACATATGGCCCCGATTGCGGCGCCACCTGCGCACACGGCGAAGGCATTCAGCTGATTCTTTTTGCGCAGGTAGAGGACAAGGGGCATGCCGAGCAGCCAGGTGACGAGCAAGGAAGGTGGTGCACCAAACAGGAAGATGACGCTCACGTTCCAGTTGACCGCAACCCCTTCAAGCAACTCGCTCGCGATCACCTCGACCGCGATGGCGGCTGGTGCGGCGAATGCGCCAAGGGTCGCCGACCAGCCCAGCCCCAATCCCCTGATTTTGCCATCCATCGGAACGCTCTCCACGGGATTCCAGTGATAGCTCAAGGCTACGCCTGTTTTCGTCGTGAAGGGTATTGAAGAACCATTTGCCGCTCTTTGCCACTGGAGGGCGTGGCGATGCCTGGCATGGGTAATGCCAGGCAGGAACACTCCAAGGATAGCTATCCCCGCAACAAGCCGAAGATTCAGAACCACCAACCACCGACAGGCCCCTTGGATGAAAGGACATGCCCGGTTTTTGGAGAGAGATTCCTGCCGTCAGGTCAGGCTGGAACAGTTCGGCTGAGAAAGGAGATGATGCGCGAGAGATGGGTGTCGGGAAGGAATCGCTCTTCCACCCGGCAGCGTGCCTGTTGTCCCAGCGCATGAGCAGCACAAGGGTCTTCCAGCAAGCTGGAGATGGCAGATGCAAGAGTGCCTTCAGGCGCGTCTTGTGCAATGAGGATGCCGCTTTCGCCATCGACAATCTGGCAGCGGATTCCGCCCACGCGCCTTGCAACCACGGGGCGGGCCTTCCACATCGCCTCCGTAACACTCAGGCCAAACCCTTCGGCCGAACTGTTCTGCACGATGACGCTCGCGCGCCTTTGCAAGGCATTGACCAGGAACGCGTTGTGTTCCGGGTAGTCCATTGGTAGCAGCAACACCTTGACGCGGTCGCGAATGGGCATCGGAAGCGAGGTATGGATGCGGAAGGTTTCTGCGAGGATCTCATTTCCCTCCGGATCGTCGGCGACGGCATGAGGCGCCGGGCCCGCGATAATGAAATCGACATCACGGCTTCCGGGTCGTTTCGCCAACAGGGAGAATTCCCCGAGAAGGCCGGAAATGCCTTTTGCACGGTCCCACCTCGATACCTGCAACACATAACGGCGTTGGAACAGGTCTGGAGCAAGCGTGGCGGCACTGCCTTCCGGCGGGCGTTGTTGTGCGAGCTCGTCGAGAAGTGCATCGACATGTTCTTCGTCGAGCATCAGGTTCTTCGCTGAGCGCGGGTCGATGGAGGGCGGGATGGCCTCGACCGGCATCTGGAAATTCCAGGACGCAGCGAATTCGGGACAAAGCACCACGGATGCGTCCACGTGGTCCAGATATGGTCCCAGGAAATTCCTGGCAAGTTCGGTTTCAGTATTAGGGGTATCCGTTCCCAGATGAAGCCGCCAGACGACGTAGGCACCGAGCTCTCGGAGCGCTGGCGCAAATCCGAGTGTCTGGGGGTCATGGAGGATGACGATGTCTCCTTCCCGCACGTGTGCCATGAGCTTCGGCAGGGCGATGTGGAAGACCTCCTCGTAGAGATGCCGGGTCGATTCATCAAGGGGTATCCCGCCCCCCGGCCGTCCGTAGACTGCGTGGTAGAGACGTTTGACCACCTGGAAGAACACTGGCGGTGCGGATAGAAGAAGCCAGGACGTTTCGATGCCGAGCGTGTTCAGCATGGGGACGTTTGCTTTCAGGATTTCGGAAACACCACCGCCGTGGGCGGTCGTGTGGATGTTGACCACCCGTCTTTTTCCAATTCGTTTCTTCAACGTCGCGGCCTCTGACGAGAGTTCGTCAAAGGAGGTTCCCAGCCGAAGTCGGACGTGATCCGTCGTCAAGGAAGTCAAAGAAATTTGTGTCACATCGCAGCTTTCGGAGTGCATGTCCCTCTGCCGTCAAAAGGCGAACCATCGCCCCGATTACGTCCATTCTTGCAGTTTGATCCTTGAAGTGGCGCGTCTGGATTTTAAAAAGTACGAACTGCGTCGCGGTTGTCATTCGGGCGAAACAACTCGTGACGGCCCGTCATCTACATGAAACAACAACGGGAACTTCGCTCACAGGATTTGTAGGAAAAACCCTACAAGCCGCTTGTTCGCAAAACACTAGCCTTGCGACGCCGCCACGGAAGATGTCCAGGGGTAATCCGTGCGTCGGCATCACCGCGCGTGCGCCGCGTCGGGCTCCGGCGTGCAGGGGACGCATATCCCGAATCATTGAAAGCGCAGCATTGGGAGATGAATATGCGCAAGATCGCAGCAGCCGAAATGGCTCTGCTCATCGGTGCCATGGTGGTCGGTTCCGCACACGCGGACGACTCGTGTGAACTGACGGGTCAGATATGCAACGAGCCACTGGATACGGTATGGGTCGACGGTTGGTATTCGCCAACATCGGTGTCCCAGTCGGTGCCGGATTACTACATCCTGCCAAACGGAAATCTTCTGTCATCGTCCGGTTTTGACGGGATCGTGAGGTTGGCACCCAATCCGTTGCCGACTGCAGCCCAACAGGAAAAACTGAAGAACTGCGTGGCGGCATATGGCCGGTTCGGGGTCAATCCGGGGTACTCCATCACGTTCAAGCAGTTCTTTACCTGGGCGTTGTCCGCTAACACTGGCATCAAACTCAGTAGTCCTTCCGAGTTCCAGCCAAACTCGGGTGACCATTGGGGCGGCCTCGCCGCCGTCACCCACCACAGTCCCGACTCGATTGTGATCTACGAGCAGGGCTGGGGGACCACCAACTATGGAACAATGGCAGCCCTTTTCGATACGCTGGCCCATGAAGAAAGCCACGCGTTTGGCATAGCCGATGAAGGCCAGGCGGCGGCCGACGCGCAGGCTGCCTATGCCAGATTTGTAGCGGACAACGGCGCAAAGTGTGGAGGCCCGTTCTAAGGGCTCCTTTGGTAAGGCGTCCCGGCCATCTGCCTAAGACAGTGGCCGGGATCAAACCGGACTCAGGCATGACATCGAAGCAGAAATCTTTCCGACTTGCGCTTCCGCTGGTCGTACTTGCCCTCGTCATCGGGGTGGTTGCGGTCATCACTTCGTCCCCCCGCGACGGGGCGAAAAGCTCACAAGCGACAGGCGGCCAACATGGTGAATTTCCCCAAAATTCGTCTTCCCTGACATCCAAAGCAGGGACTACGACAAGGTCGGATGCCCGTTCGAAGCCTGCTGCTGGCGGAGGGCAGCGTGCAGCACTGGCAGCGACGTTCGAATCCACTCATATTTGTGCCAGGGCATATCGCCAAGCAGATGAAGGCAAGGCACGGATGGCAGCGTGCGACGCGCTATCCAATTATCCCGAAGCACAGGCGAAATGCCGGGCCCAATCCGGGGATGTATCGGCGATGATGGATACTGCAAGGGCGAACCTTGAAAAGTGCGGTGATATCGGTTCTGCCGAGACCGAGAAGGCGTTCTATGCGTCAACCGTCGCCGCCGCCCGCAACGGCGATGTGGACGCACAGATTTGCTACCTGCAATCGGACTTCAAGCTTGATAGGCCCTATACCGAAGCGGAGATGGGGGAGTTTCGCGAAGATGGAACCGCTTACATCGATGCGGCCATGAAACGCGGAGACTGGCGGGTGGTTCAATTGCTTATGACATCGCGAAAGAACCTCGGCAGCCTCAGTGGTCTTCTTCCCTTGCTGACCAATGGCGACCCGGTGGAGGTCTACCGCATGAACCGCTTGGCAAGGCTCGGTGCGACCGGGGCCTATGCGCAGCAGTTGGATGCAACGGCAATGGATCCCCAGCAGCCGATTCCTCTCAAGGAGGCCGCAGATGCGAACGCATGGGCGCAACAAACGTTCAATGCATATTTCGCAAGCTCCCCTCTGTTGAGTGAACGGCCTGTGGCTTGCCAGTAGCAGCCCAATGAACGCCCACTACACCCAACTTGGCAAGCTCGTGTCGGTCATGGCCAAAAACGATGCCTATTGCCAATACCCGGTTGCATGCATTTCGCTCTGGCTAGAGCCAGCGGTCTATGTCGAGCAGGCCCACTTCTTTGAAGACATCAATGGCCTCGTTGTGGGGTACGTCACCTGGGCCTGGCTGACCGCAGAGGCCGAACACCGGTTGCTCAACGACCGTGATGTCATCTTCCACCTCAGCGAGTGGAACGAGGGCGACCGGCTCTGGTTCCTCGACTTCGTGGTGCTCAACGGAGATGTGAAGGGCTGCATACGGGAAGCGATGGCCCTTTTTCCCTCCGGGCAATCCGCACGGTCGCTGCGACGCACCGAAGCCGGCGAGGTAAGGTCCTTAACATCTTGGCGGAAGCGATGAGCCGCGCGATGGAGGCAACCCCGCAGGATTGGCTGGCGAAGGTCGAGGACGGCCTGGACGACCTTGGGTTGCTCTGTCCGGAACTTATGGTTCCGGTCGATGTAGTATCCCAGCCGGGTGCGAGGGTCGCTTGGATAAACCGCCGCTGGTTCGCCAGCCGGGGCGTGGATCTTTCGGATCCCCGGTTACGAAAGGACGTGGACGCCTGGCTGATTGACCGTTTCGCGGTGGTCATTCCGCCGATCGGCGGCGCTTTGACGCCATCGAACCCCGGGAGACGTCTCGCTCATGCCGATCGCTACGGGAGCACCTCGGGCATGAGCCCCCATGGTGGAAGCGGACGGGTGGTGACCCTTGGCCGCTTCCAGGTGAAGGGCGCAGGGGCAACCCCGCTGGTCAGCGCACGCGCACCTGCCGATTATTCCAGCGGCATGATGTCCCTTGAGGAAGGGCTGCGTGAGGCCATCTATTCCGAGCTTGTCGCACAGGAGTTTCCTGGAGGCGCAGTCCCGGTCATTGCCCTGATTGACACCGGCCTGATGTGCCCGGACTTCGAGCACGAAGGCGGGGAGCTGCCTCGAGGCTTGCTCGTTCGCCCGGCGGTATTCCGTGCTGCGCATATCGAACGTGCCCCCTTGTTTCTTCATGCGAGGCAACCAGATGCGGTCAACCAGAGGGCAGATGCCGCACGTTGCCGTGTAGTGGTGGCCCGGTGGCGGAACGAGCATCAGGGTGATGGCACCGCCGCGCTGGCCGCCCATTTCCGCACCGTGGCGGCCCAGATGGCGTATGCCCAGGTTCACCGGATGAGCTTCGGGGGATATTTCACCTCGAATGTCACCCTGGACGGCACATTGCTGGACTTCGGTAACATGCATGTCTTCGACAGCTGGAACGAGTCCCGCGTCCTCGTCAATGCACCTGGCCTTGGCCAGGAGCAGGCCATGGTGCGAAAGGCCATCTTTTCCCTTGCGCAGTTCATGACGCGCTTCGACCCATCACGCCCACCGGTCGATGTCCGAACGATCGTCGAGGCGTTTGATGGGGCATATCACACTTCCTTCGACCATCACCTCAAAGCTCTCTTTGGAGGACACAAGGGCGGTGGAATACCGGCCTTGTTGGCGGACGATATCGCGACGATTATTCGTCAGGCCTTCCGGGTCCAGCAGCGCAAACGCGCGGTCTACAAATTCGGGCGGATTGTGCAGGGCGCCGGTGTCCGTACCACCGCAACATCCAAAGTGGAGGAGGGAGACGATGCCTTGTTGTTTGAAGTGGTCAGTGCGCTCATGCGAGCCCAGCCGCTTGCGACCCCAACACTCCGACAGCAGGTCGCGGAAACACTGGTAAGAACGCTGGCGCCTAGGAGAAGCGTCGACCGGCGCAGGCTCATGGATGAACTGCCCGGTATCATTGCCAGATACCGGACGCTGGGACACAAGGGCGGTGACGTGCTCATTGATGAGGTGGCGCGCATCGTTGGCGACGCGAGGCGGGTTTGAACCGGCCATCGAATGCCAACTCCCATGGGCGACCGACGCCACGTACCTCGGCGTTGATCGCAGTGAAGAACCCTCGCCAGAAGTCCTCTCGACTGGCTTCATCACTTCAGTCCAGCTGGCCTCACAGACTACACCCTAGCGAGCTTTAAAAAGAACGTCTGACGCTTCCTCTGAGTACATCTTTCAGTTCCAGCCTCGCTGGAAGGAAGGACTGGTCTGCAATAAGTCTGGGGCGCGTTTGTGCTGGATTTTTCACAATGGGAGTTCCGGCGGTCTATGTTCCAACGGCCCATGCGGCTTAGAGCGCGCATATCCGGGCGCATTCGCTATGGCCGGTGTTTACTGCCGAGCTGAAGCCTGGTGCCAAGACCTATAGCCAGATGTATTCCGATGCTTGGGTCGCCAACCATCACTAACTGATTTTTTTCCTCGCGACAGCCCCGGCCTGAAGGCCGGGGTACACGGAGACATCCTTGAAACTCTCTTCATTGGCCACTTGCCTCATCGCGTTTGGCGCCTCGTTCGCTGGTATCGCCGCGTACGCCAAGCAGCCGGCAGGATCTCAAACACCCGCGACCATCCAGTCCATCGTTCGCGAATTAACCCAGAAAGATTTCCAGGCCGGGAACATTGCTGCGTATTTGAGCGCGGAGATCGGCGCTTCATTCCAACCAGGCACTCATGGCACCTCCCCGGTGAGAGTGGCAGGTCCACTGCGCCTTCGGGATGGCTCGGCGCTCGACTCCATCGAGTTGACTGAAACGTCCGGCAACACATCTCGGGTTGTTTTCTCCCTGCCTGATGCGCCCTGTGTCGATGCCAAGGCGCTGGCACATGACCTTCAAGTGACAGAGGTCGGCAGCGGGGGGTTGCCGTCCCCGGCTCCCATGGGTTCTCCCGTGCCCGAGCGTACGTTTTACACCGGTGACTACCACGGCTCAGTTGGTGGCCATGCGTTGCAGATCGGGTTCAAGCACTGGATCCCCGGCGACGCCGTCTGCGTTTCGTCCATTTCGATAGAACAGTAAGTCCGAGGCTAGAGATGCAAAGGAATGAGTCACTGTTCCTCACAGATGCCCTTGATCGAAAGAAACTGCCATGGATTGGCAATGTCCGCCTTGCCACCCCCTTGGGCCAGGGCGTTCTGACCTGGATTTCGGTGGCGACTGGACTCGCAATCGTCGGATGGCTGTGCGTGGGGCATTATTCGCGACGCGCGCGTGTCCTGGGCAGCTTGGTGCCTATTGGTGGCATTGTGGACGTTGCGGCACGTAGCCCGTCCATCGTGACTCGGGTTCGCGTCAAAGAGGGTGACCATGTGCATAAGGGCCAGCCTCTCTTTGAGCTTTCGGGAGAACGGAGCAGCGAGACACTTGGAGACACCGGGAGCTTGGTCACGGTCCAGTTGCGCGAGCAGCAAGCTCGCCTGCGATCCGGCGTCATCGAAGCCCGGAACCTGGCCAAAGTGCAAAGTGACGGACTGCGCGCGCAACAGCAAATGCTGACGGCACAGCTCGAGCAGTTTGATGCGCAGCTGTCCATAACTCAAAAGCAGGTGGAAAGCTATACCACGCTGCTGGACAAAATCAGGCCATTGACTGCAAAAGGGTTCGTATCCCAGCTGCAAATCCAGCAGCAGGAAGCGCAAACGATGGAAGCGCAAGCGCAGGTCAAATCACTCAAGCGGCAGAGGTATGCCACCGCTCAGCAGTTGGCGCAAATCGGTGACCAACTTGCCCAGCTTCCGATGACCACGGACGAGAAGGTGAGCGAATTGCATGGCCAGCTTTCCCAGGCCGAACAGGCTCTGCTGCAAAACGAAGCAGACCGCCTTACCGTTGTTCCTGCGCCGGCCGATGGGATCATGGCCTCGGTCATGGTCAAGCCAGGTCAGGCTGTAACCCCCGCTCAGGTCATGGCCTCGGTGATCCCGGCTGAGTCCAGACTTCACGCAGAGCTGCTGGTGCCAAGCAGTGCAGTGGGATTTCTTCGACCAAATATTCCGGTCTCGCTCCACTACCAAGCCTTTCCGTATCAAAAGTTCGGTGTTGCGATGGGGGCTGTGGAGCGCGTGACCCATAGCGCATTGACGCCAAGCGAGATAACCATGCTGACGGGCGAAAAGGCGCCTGATGAAGCGCTTTATCGAGTTGACGTTTCACTGCCCCGACAAACTGTATCCGCTTATGGGCGAAATGAGGAGCTGAGGGCAGGGATGGTGGTGGATGCAGACCTTATCCTTGACCGCAGGCGGCTGATCGAGTGGGTGCTGGAGCCGCTGTACGGTCTGCGTTCCGAACGAGGGTCCATGCCATGAACCCCATGGATGAGACGGTGGCGGGGCGCGCAGCGACTGACAATGTCCGGTCGAGCGACACCCGCGCCCCACGCCTGAATTTCGGAAACCACGGTCGAATGCCAGTCATCCTCCAGGCTGAAGCCGGAGAATGCGCCTTGGCGTGTCTTGCCATGATTGCCGCTTACCACGGGAATAGGACAACGTTGTCTGCACTGCGTAGACGATTCTCAACCTCCCTCAAGGGAATTTCCCTGGCGCACATGGTGTCCGTCGCGCAGCAGATGCAGCTGACGCCGCGTCCTTTGCGCCTCGAGCTTGAAGAATTGAAGTCCCTTCAATTGCCTTGCGTGCTCCATTGGGAAATGGATCATTTTGTCGTGCTCAAAAAGGTGAGCAGGACGGGAATTGTAATCAACGATCCAGCCATCGGCGAACGGGTTCTTGCATTTGACCAGGTCAGAGGAAGGTTTACCGGCGTCGCCTTGGAACTAGCGCGCGGTCCAGATTTTCGCCGCCGTGCTGAAGAGCCTGCCATCCCGCTTCGAACCCTTGCAGGCAAAATTGACGGTCTCAGACACGGTCTGGTCCGGGTCTTTGCGCTCGCGCTGACCCTTGAGATCTTTTCCCTAATTGCACCCCAGTTTGTCCAGCTCGTGGTCGACCAGGTGCTTGCGGACCGAGATGCGGATCTTCTTGCGACGCTTGGGGTTGGCTTCTCGTTTTTGCTCGTTTTGCAAGTTGGCGTCTCGGCACTTCGTGGCTGGGTGGTGACGTGGCTGGGCAGTCATTTCAACATGAACTGGACTGGAAACGTATTTCAGCACTTGGTCAAGCTGCCTCAGAACTACTTCTTGAAACGCCACATGGGTGATGTGGTGTCGCGCTTTTCGGCGATTGACACAATTCAACAGACGCTGACGACGCAGTTTGTCGGCGTGGTTCTCGACGGGCTCATGTCTACGCTAACGCTGGGCTTGCTCTGCGTTTACAGTGTGCCGCTCACGGCTATCACTGTGGCATTCCTCGCGGTCTACGCAGGACTTCGGACGCTATATTTCAGAGTGTTTCGAGAAGCAAATCTGAGTCAGATCACAGTCAAGGCCCGGCAGCAGACCAGTTTTCTGGAGACGGTGAGGGGCATCCAGGCAATTCGGCTGAATAACAAAGAGTCCATGCAAACGGCGCGCTATCTCAATGCGACTGTCGATGCGCTCAATACGTCTATCCAAGTGCAGCGTCTCACGCTTATCTTCAATGCAGCCAATGGATTGGCGTCCGGCGCACAACGCATCGCGGTGATGTGGTTGGGTGCATGGCTCGCACTTCGGAATGTCATGAGCGCCGGCATGCTCATGGCATTCGTGGCCTACGCAGATCAGTTCACGAGCCGGGCTGGCAACCTCGTTGACTATTTGATCCAGTTGCGGTTGCTGCGGCTCCAGGGCGAGCGGTTGGCCGATATCGTGCTTTCACCAACGGAGCGCCATTCGGAGGGCATTTATGCTGGGCCAAGCCCGGTTGCTGGTATTGAACTGAAAGCGGTCTCATTTCGCTACGCCGATGGGGATCCGTGGGTGCTGAAAGACGCCAATATGACGCTGAACCCAGGGGAGTCGCTGGCACTGGTGGGTCCTTCGGGGGCCGGCAAGTCGACCCTGGCTCGGATGGTCCTGGGCCTTTTGGATCCAACCGAAGGCACCATGGAGGTTGGTGGCCTGGACCTGCGGAACCTAGGGAAGACACGATTTCGCTCGATGGTTGGTTCGGTGATGCAGGACGATACCCTTTTTGCAGGATCCATCGCGGACAACGTCACATTTTTCGACGATGACGCACAACCGGAATGGATTGAGGCAGCAGCACGGGCTGCCGAACTTCACGATGAAATCGTCGCCATGCCCATGGGCTACCACAGTTTAATCGGCGACATGGGGTCGGCCCTGTCGGGAGGGCAGCAACAACGGCTGTTGTTGGCGCGAGCACTATATCGGCGTCCTAAGATCCTGGTGCTGGATGAGGCGACCAGCCATCTGGACATCGAGCGCGAGCGTTTGATTTCGCAGCGACTCAAGGACATGAAGGTCACGCGCCTAATCATCGCGCATCGGCCTGAGACGATCGCCACGGCTGACAGGGTGATGTTCGTTGGTGGAGGAAAGGTTGTCGAGGTCCTGCGAGGTCCGGGTATGGGCATGAAGGTGAGAGAGAGCTAATTTGCAAGTGAAAGCTGATTTGGGGGCATGACTGGCATGGATACAGGGATGAATCCGCTCAAAGAGTTTGACTTCAGCGTTCTAGGCGACCTCCAAATTGATGAGTCCGTCGTTCGTGAGGAAATCATCGCCCCCCTGCTGCGGGCGATGGGGTACTCCGTCCAAGGGCCATCCCGCATGATTCGCCACAAGGCGCTGACCCATCCATATGTGATGCTGGGGTCCGTCCGCAAGAAGGTGAATATCATTCCTGACTACGTTCTCGAGCCGGAGGGAGGTCAGCGCTGGATTCTCGAAGCCAAGTCCCCGCACGAAAACATTCTGGCGGGAGACAATCCGGCGCAAGCATTTAGCTACGCCATTCATCCGGACATTAGGGCATTTCAGTACGCCCTCTGTAACGGGCGACAGTTTGTGTTGTTTGCGGTCAATACGCTCACCCCTCAGGTCGTCGATCTTGATGGGAGCGAGGGAGCATGGGGCAGGCTCACTCAGCTTCTCAGACCGCTTCATGGCAAAGTACCCGCCCGCTCGAACTACCGACCGGACCTTGGCCTATATCTGTTGAAGGCGGGATATGCGCCTGACATTCGGGTCAGCTTCCACCCGATGGGACTTCCGTCGCTTGCCATGATGAAACCCGGCCTTTACACGGCCTTCGTTGACATTCAGGTCGGAGACGAGTGGTATGCCTCCTCGTTCGATTTTGGAGCCGAGCGACTCGCGGAGTTGCTGCAAGCGGTGAGCCCCGCACAGGCAAGCCGGATCAATCGGGCGCTTGGGAGTCAACCATTCAAGGTGGATTTCGAGACCGACATTCCCGTGGTCAACATTGACGCGACCCTTGGACCAAGAATCATCGCTTCGGAGAAGGAGACTTATTTGCCGCTTTCGGTGATCTCCTTCGCATCTGCAGGCGTTCCATGACGAAGAAAATGAGTCAAAGCCTCCAGGCCCGACCTGGCACCGGGGCGCCCCCGGACAAGACAGCGTAAGACCGTTCATGGGGCATTGGATGAGATCGCCCAAACCAGGCGTGCCACCGCAGGCGCTCTTTTGAGCGACGGGCACATGGTGTTTGCGGGCGGAACGAGGAATCTTAATCCCGCCCGCGTTCAGTGGTCCAGTCAATTGGTGGGGAGATTGCCTCAGGAAGCGGTAGCTTGCATGCAGAACAGAAGATTTTTCCAGTTCGCCGAGGGCGCTGGTGCCGAGGTAAGGTATATATCCACAGAAGGCAATCGAGCGATATGCCCGATGTGTCAAAGTGAAATCAGCCAACGACCGGGAAAGATGCTTGACCAATACAACGCATTCTGGTGACCAGACATGTCGAACAGATTTGACCGGAAACATGACCTCAACGTGCTCGATGGCCTGACGGGCGAGCGACGCATTGCCGTCGCTGTTGCTGCGCTCGACCGAATGATTGTGCCGTATTTGTTTTGGTCAACGGGGCATGGGTTGGCTGAGGCTGGAGACAAGCTTCGTGAGAACCTGTGGTCCTATGCCGCCGCCGGAGAGCCGGTGCCTGACGAGCAATCGGTCGAGCAGCTCTATCCAGGACCAGGGGATGCAGTAACGCTCGAATCCGCTTACGCCGAGTCGTTTCTCGAAGCCCTGCAGCTCCTTGCACTCTTTGCGGAAACCGGCGACCCGATGCGTCTGGTCGAGATCCGCGAGGCGGCCTACAGCATGGCTGATGCTGCGGCGTCCGACATGCTGGTCCGTGCTGGGGCCGGGGTCCGATGGACGCCGGAGGTCGAATCTGCCGTCTCATTTCACCCGTGGGTCTCGCGCGAACTTCAGGCGCAGGATGCCGATGTCGTGGCTGCAAGCGGGGCTGACAGGCTCGATGCCCTGGTTAATGGGCTCCGGGCGACATCGAAAACCAAACCCGTGGTCTCGGAAGAAGAATTTGGGATGATGAGGTCGTATCAGTCAGGGTGAGGTATTACGCATAAATTCGGCCGCCGATTCGATTTTTTCGGACAGTGCCGTCACGGCCACCGCATGACCCGGCCGTGGTCGGTCGCCCGGCAAACCAAGCAGGTCGATGACCTGGTCGGCGGCGGCACGGACTTCATCAAATCCCATGGCGGACGCCTTGGCTGCAATCAATCGTGCGCGAAAACGCCCCTCCGGCACATCGCCGTCGAGCAGCGCCTGGCTCAAGGCCACAGCGTCGACCAGCAGTTCTGCGGTGTCGAGGATGATGTCATCGCTGGCCATGTCGGTGTCCTCCCTGTTGCTGATTCTAGCCGCACGACGCTTCCCCATCGAAAGTCGGGGCGGGGTGTTGCATCCCTGATACAGGGTTTCCGGTTGGAAAAAACCGGCCTAGAGTAGACGGGGCAGGGGAACCCTTTTCTCTTCCATGGTGACGCCCATGGCCCGTCGACCTGCCACCCGTCCGTCCGGCTTGCCCATGCCCGTGGCCGCCTACATGCGCATGTCAACCGACATGCAGCAGTACTCCATCCACAACCAGTCAACGGCCATCGATTCGTTTGCCGAGCAACACGGCATGGACATCGTGCGTGTGTACAGGGATGAAGGACGCAGTGGCCTGACCATCGAACACCGCCCGGGCCTCACCGCACTGATGGACGACATCGGGCGCGGGCATGCGTGTTTTGAAGGCGTCCTGGTTCTCGATGTTTCGCGCTGGGGGCGCTTCCAGAACGTCGACGAGGCTGCGTACTACGAATTTCTCTGCTGGCGCAAAGGCGTCAAGGTCTTTTACGTGTCGGAGCTCTTCGAGAACGACGGCTCACCGTTCTCGATGATCTTCAAGGGACTCAAGCGCGCCATGGCCGCCGAATACAGCCGTGAGCTCTCCGCCAAGACGTCTGCCGGGCAGCGCCACCTCGCAGGCCTCGGCTACCGGCAGGGGGCAATGCCGGGGTACGGCCTCCGCCGCCTGCTCGTCAGTGCCCACGGGGAAGCACGCATGGTGCTGGGCGAGGGCGAACGCAAAAGCCTTGTGACGGACCGCATCATCCTCGTGCCCGGGCCGCCCGAGGAAGTCGAAACCGTCCGCTGGATGTTCGAGCAGTACCTCGCCGGTCATCGTTGCACCGACATCGCCCGCATGCTCAACGCCCGGGGCATCCGGACCCACCGGGGAAAACCGTGGGTGTATGCGACGGTGAAAAACGTGCTCGACGGCGAGAAATATGCCGGCACCAACGTGTTCTGCCGATTCAAAAAACGCCTCGCCGGTCCGCTCATGCCGAACCCCGAGTCGGACTGGGTACGCAAGGAAGGGGCTTATGAGCCCTTGGTTTCCCCGGAAACGTTCCGGGCCGTGCAGACCCGTCGCCGGGCGCTGCGTGTGCGAGTGACCAACGACGAGCTTCTGGCGCAGGTCCGGAAGGTCTGGGCACGAGAGGGCAGGCTCTCCGGCCCCATTCTTGACGCTGAATCGACCCTGCTGTCGAGCCATGGCATCGCCTACCGGTTTGGCGGGCTCACCGAGTTGTACCGGCAGGTTGGCTATATCCCTAAGCACAATCCCCGCTACGGTCTCATCCGGGAATTCTTGACCCGGTGGCGCCTGAGTTTGACCGGCTTCGCCAGCGAGATGCTGGAGGACAGAGGCGCGGGCGTATCGCGTGACGGCTGGCGCTTGCAGGTCGATGGCGCCTGGACGTTGTCCTTTACCGTCCTTCACGGGGCGCGGGCGGGAGGGGCACGCCACCGTCAGTGGTTCAATCACCGCCGGAGCGAAGACACGGACATCGTGGTTTTTGCCCGCATCATTTTCGGCGACCCGGTGCCTTTTGATTACTTCGTGCTGCCGAAGGCCTTGTTTCCCACGTGGCCGCGTGGCCTCTATGGCCGAAACGGCCCATTACTGGAGAGCTGTCGTTACCCTTCGCTTGCCATCCTTGGTGACCTTGCCCGGTTGTTCCAGCGGGAGGCGCCGTGGTCTTCATAAGGCCCTGGACCCGTGCGCAGATCCACCGGCGGGAAGACCTGATTCTCCAGCAGGCGGCCCAGAACGCCGAAGCGGCCTTTGCTCACACCACCGATGTCTTGAGCATCCTCCTTGCCGACCCGCTGGCCGCCCGGATGCTGGGCCAACATGGAGTGTCGCGTGCGTGCGTGACCCGGTCGACTCGGCTCGCCGGGAACAATCGGGCTGAAGGCCTTGCCGTCCTTGAACGCGTGGTGCTGTCAAAGCGGCTCAATGCGCTGCTGTTCGACGTCGAGCTCGTGCGCTGGCTGTCGCGGCACTATCCCCGTGAACTCGCCATCCTCCATGACGTCTGCGGGTGAACGATGGGCGGCTTTGCATCCATGCCCCGCCCGCAGTGTCCCTCACCGCTGTATGTGGCGGCATACCTTCGCATGTCGACAGACCTCCAGAAATATTCCCTGGAAAACCAGCTCTCGGCGATTTCTGCCTATGCCGAAGCCCATGGCATGGTCATCCTACGCACCTTCGCCGACGACGGGCGCAGTGGCCTGACCGTCAAGAACCGACCCGGGCTACGGGCCTTGTTCCAGACCATCAGTGCGGGACGCGCAACGTTCCAGGCCGTGCTCGTGCTCGATGTCAGTCGCTGGGGACGGTTCCAGAACACCGATGAGTCGGCCTATTACGAGTTTCTTTGCTGGAAGGCAGGTATCCGCGTGCTGTATGTCGGAGAGGTGTTCGAAAACGACCACTCTCCACTCTCGACGATTGTCAAAGGCCTGAAGCGCGCCATGGCGGCCGAGTACAGCCGGGAGATGTCGGTCAAGGCGTGGCGGGGCCACATGCATCTGGCGCGCCTTGGCTACCGGATGGGCGCACCGCCTGGCTTTGGTTTCCGCCGCATGCTGCTCGGATCCGATGGGACGAGAAAGCGGATTCTCCATCCCGGCGAGCTCAAGAACGTCGCGGGCGAGCATGTCACCCTGGTTCCCGGGCCAGCTAGGGAAGTCCGCATCGTGCGGTGGATGTTCGAGGAGTACCTGAGAAACCCGAACTGCAACCACATTGCCCGCGAGCTCAACCGGCGCGGCGTCCTCAATGACGCGGGGCGGCGTTGGTCATGCAAGACGGTCCTGAGCTTGCTCGACAACGAAAAGTATGCGGGGCATCTTCTCTACCACCGGTGCAGCAAGAAGCTCGCTGGGCCGCTGGTTCATAACCCGAAGAGCGAGTGGGTGCGGGTCGAGCACGCACATGCGGCGCTGGTGCCTCCGGAGCTGTTTGCAGCAGTCCACCGGAAGCGGGCCGAGCGGATGACGCGTGTAAGCAACGGGGAGATGCTCGACCGGGTGCGGTGCCTGTTTTTGAGGGAAGGATACCTGAGCCGGGACCTGCTCGATGCCGCCCCGGGAATCCTGTCCGCCACCGTCTTGCATCGGCGTTTCGGCACCCTGACGTCGCTCTACCGTAAGGTCGGCTATGTCTCCCGACAAAAGCCGCACTACGCCAACGTGCGGGGACGGCTGACTGGCTGGCGTACGTCTCTGACCGGGTTTCTGGCCGAGGAACTGGACGACGCGGGCTCCCGCGTCGAACGCCACGGCTGGGTGCTGCACATCGACCGGGCATGGACGGTGTCGTTTACCGTCATGCATCGGCAACTTGAGCATGGCCGACCCCGGTGGAAGAACTACCGGACGAATGCCGACAGCGACCTTCTTGTCTTTGCCCGGTGGGCCAGCGGAGAGGACGTCCCTCAGGACTACTTCATCCTGCCCCGCATGCTTTTCCCCGATATGCCCCGGGTCTTCGCCCCGACCAACAGTGTCCTGCTCGAAAGCTTCCGGTTTCCCTCGCTGGCGGTGTTCCAGGACCTTGCGCGATTGTCCCGTATGGAGCCGCCAAGTGTGCCGGCCCAGGTGGAGCAGGCAGACGGCGAGGGGGTGGCGAAGGATGAAACCCTTGCGGGCGCCGCAAGGGCTGCTGAGGAACGATTTGCAATGGTCAGGCAGGCAATGGCGATGCTGAGGGACGACCCTGCGGCGGCCCACCGGCTGGCCGACCACGGCCTCTTGCGGCTGGGGTTATTCCGGTCGTCTGCCACGGCGGCAAACGGGCGGCGGGAAGGTTTGTCCGTACTCGAAGGGGTGGTGCTGGAAAGGCTGCTTTCGGCGGTGTTCGAGGATTCGGAGCTTGGCCGGTGGTTGGCGTCCCGTTATCCACAGCCATGGGCCATGCTGCAAGGGCAGCTGTGAGCGTCCTCGCGCTCCATCGTTGGTGATGTGTCGAAGAGCTGTCTTGCCGAATTTGCACGCATGATTTGGCTTGTTCTCGATCTTCGCCGAATCGTGCAGCCCTACCATAACCGTGGGAGGTAGGGTCCCTTGAATGTGGAAGACGAACAGGCTGGTGCCATCAGCGGTACCGGCCCGGCAGATACCGCACTGGGGAAAACAAATGGACGACGCAAAGAGCGATGAAAAGAACACGTTCCAGATAAGCCTCGCGATGGCGGGCGCCATCTCGGCGGGTGCTTACTCGGCAGGCGTCATCGACTTCCTGTTTGAGTCCCTCGACGCGTGGGACAAGGCAAAACGGGATCACCCTGACAGCGTCCCGAACCACAAGGTGGTCATCACCGCTATTGCTGGCGCATCGGCAGGTTCGATCACTGGCGTGCTCGCCGCGCTCGCGCCTCGTTTCGGTATTCCCGCTCGCCAGCCTGCAACGGCTAAGACGGCGGGGTACACCTTGAAAGCGATGTATGACGCCTGGGTGGTCAACATCGACATGCTCAATGTCGGTGAGGCGTTTTCCGGGCTGCTTTCAACCGGGGATCTGGATGGAAAGGGAGAAGTGACCTCCCTGCTCAACAGCAAGGTTCTCGAGCACATCGGGGATGTCGCCTTCGGCTACGTGCCCGCCAATGCCACGCCGACAACGCTTCCATTCATCTCGTCGAAGTTGCATGTCTATCTGACCATCACCAACTTGCGGGGCGTGCCCTACGAAGTGGTGTTCAGCGGCGATGATGCGCTTGACGATCCTCAAGGAAAAAACTGCAAACGCCGCAGCGCCTCTGGCTACGGCATGCTTAATCACGGCGATCGCGCGCATTACATCATTACTGGACTTGGATCGTCCCCATTGTTTAGCACATGGGCTGGGGCGGATGCGGGGAAGACCCTCAGCGTGGCGACATTGCCTGTTACAGGACAAGCCCTTGGCGGATTGGCCAAGCCCTGGAAGACGTGCCTGACGGCCGCCCTAGCGTCCTCCGCGTTTCCCATAGGACTCGCGCCGCAAGTCATGTCGGTCGATTATCTTGATTTCGGGAGACGGTCGTGGCCATTCGACGAGGCGGATGGGCTCTATCTCGCACCGTCGTTTCCGTGTGGATACGCGGGTGACACAAATTCTCCTGGCCTTTATGGGTTCAGCTGCGTCGACGGCGGTGTCATCAACAACGAACCATTCGATTTTGCCCACAAGGCCCTTCTTCCGCTGGGCAAAAGTCACAACGACACAACCGCCACAGGTGCCGACAGGGCCGTCATCATGGTCGACCCTTTTCCGGAGCTTCCTGAATTTGACGTCAGCGGCGATTCCAAGAAACTTGATGTCATCTCCGTCCTGGTGAGGATGTTTCTTGGCCTCAAGGACCAGGCGCGCTTCAAGCCGGATGAACTCGTCGCCGCCCTGGACGAGAATCGCTACAGCCGCTTCCTCATCGGGCCGAGGCGCGAAGCGACCGAAATCAGTGCACCAGGTACGGCGCCGGTAACCGGGCTGGTTGAAAATGCAATCGCGTGCGGATTGCTCGGTGGCTTTGGCGGGTTCCTCTCCCGCGAGTTCCGTGATTTCGACTACCAGCTTGGCCGGCGCAATTGCCAGTGGTTCCTGCGTGAATCCCTGGCGGTCGATGAAAAAAACAAGGTCGTGGAAGACTGGCCTCCAAGCGCCGCAAGCAATCCGGCATTCCAGCCGCTAACCGGCAAGAAGAATCAGCGGTGCGTTATCCCGCTCGTCGGCGTTTGCGCGGAAGAAATTGCTGCGCTTCCCGCGTGGCCGCGCCTGAAGGACAGCGACTTAGACAAGATACTCAATGCCCTCGACAAACGGGTCGACAAGCTCTTCCCTCGGTTCCGGGACAACATCCCTGGTCGTTTCGCGCGGACGGCGGCAGGGGCGGTCTGGAAGCTGGGGTTGAAGAGCTACGTGCTCAAGTACGCCGAATGGGCGGTGAAAGCCGACCTCATCCAGCGTGACCAGTCCGCCACCTTCGTCTTGCCAACCGTGGCGCACCGCGTGGTGCTCTCGGCAATGGCCAATCCGAAGTACGACTACTGCAAGGCGGCTTACCTGGCGAAGTTGGCGGGTATGACGGAAGGCAATCTGGTGCAGCTCATTCTCAAACCGTCTGAAAAGGACGGGCTTGTGACTTATAGCCCGAAGAACGGGGCCTGGACGCTTGCAGCGCGGGAGAAGTCCTTCTGGGCAAGGTTGCGCGACAGCGTGACCGTGGGAGCGGCGAGTGTGGCGGAATAGGGTACTTCCATTTCTTTCAAAGGCGTGGAGCTGTGACAGGGTCTGACCTCGATTTTCCCTTGATCGTTTTCTTGTCCTTGTCATAGACCACCCGGCCGCACACCCGATGCCCCGCTTGAATTTCATATTTTGGCCCTCCTCGGGGCTTTGTCGAATCTCAGGTTCCGAGACTGGTGGGTGGCAACATGGCCTTAAAAAGGGAAATGCATGAACAATGAGCTTGCTTTACAAATCGCGAGTGGTATCGGCTCGGCAACTGCGCTCTTTACGTGGCCGAAGCTCTACGCCCAAGTTGTCAGTACGCGAC
Source organism: Luteibacter sp. CQ10 (assembly GCF_040900725.1). NCBI lineage: Bacteria > Pseudomonadati > Pseudomonadota > Gammaproteobacteria > Lysobacterales > Rhodanobacteraceae > Luteibacter > Luteibacter sp. CQ10. The sequence continues at coordinate 891,885 of NZ_JAEUYM010000001.1, forward strand.
TGAAGACAAAAGGGCTGCGAACCAAACGTTGGAATGAGCTTCTCGAAAAGGGGAAATGGCGTACTGCGCTTCCAATTTTATTGGAAGACGCTTTTGCTGAAGCACATGGGTATTCGATATCAGACAGGGACATCCGTTTTTCCCTTGGTAGAAGCAATACACATTCGCTACTTCGTGACCTTCGGCAGTGCAAGGGAATGGTAAGGCTGAATGAAAATCAAAATGCGTTCGTCAGCACGCGGGGTAAAGAGTGGCTGTCTTTTCGCCAAAAAAGCATTCTGACCTTCGTTATTGGTTACATGCCGTTTGGTGCGCTTTTTATCTTCGCCCCGTTCATTGCCGCGAAGACCAGCCCGGAGGCGCAAATTTTCCTGCTCGTCTTCACCTTTCTGACCATGGCGCTGGGCGTCTTCGCCGCAGGCTGGCTTGAGGCTGCACACCGCGTGGTCAACGGGCTTGATCTCCGCTATCCGGCGTGGGGAGATGAGATGCCGTCGAGTCTAAGGGACACGCCTAATCTTCCATCCGTAACGCCACTTGCTGCCAACGATGCCGCATGATGTCGGTAAAGGTGTCAGGCAAAGTGCGTCCTTGGACTCGACGGCCAAGGGGCATGACAGGTACCTGATCGCGCTTTGCATAGCTCAAGCGGACGATTCGTGGGTTGCCTCCCGGCCACGCCTTGACCGTAACGTGATGAGGTCCAGTATCGGTTTCATCCCGACGGAGCGTCCGCATGCACCATCTTTCACTTACCGAAGCCAAAACGGTTGAACTCACCTCCTTGACCGACGGTGACGTTTTCATCTACAACGCGCCCGATGGGCATGGCCACCGGACCGGTCTGGTATTTAGCAAACGGGGAGTGCTTTTGCTCTCCGGTCCAGACCAGTTCTTCGCCTTCGAGAGGGAGTCGTTCAAGACCCCCGTCGTGGCCTGTCCCGCGTGGCGGAATCTTATCCTTCGCGTGCCTCCGGCATCCGAGACAACCAGTTGGGAAAGCGTAAAGGCTGGACGCGTCGTGGTAGACGAGCGTGGCCCGCACCTCGTTTTCGGGTGGCGAATCGCAGAAGGCCAAGCGGGTGGGTTCTCGGCGCTTTCGTTGACAACATGGACGCATACGGGAGTTCTGCCGGGCATATCACTGGACACTTGGTCGCTGGTCAGGGTCGACGAAGCCGGATGCGACGTTGCTTTGGTCTCTGGCCCGGGGTGACGTACGCGGCCGGCAGATGGCGCTGACTTCACAGTCGGCATAGTCGACCTGGCAGACGTTCTGTGAGGCTGGGACGTCGAACGCTGGCGTGAAGTCAGCAGGTGGTTCTGTAGCCTTTGGCTAGGCCTGCTCGAGGAGGCCAGCGACATTCTTGAGCATCAGCACGACAGTGATGGCGCCCCCGACCAGCGATGCGAGCGCGAGGATGCCTAGACCGATGGCGACATTGTTAAGCTGGTTTGCCAGTCGCAGGCGACCCGTTGCTACGGCGTGTATCTGCGATTCTGTTGCACTCGCGTTCGCGAGCTGGGAAAAGTAGGTCAGTCCAGCGACCAGGATGGCTACGACCACGGAGAGGCCGAAAAGAGTCACGGAGATGCCAACGGACTCCAGGGCGGAAGCTAAATGCGCCCGCTCTGATGCGGTCGTTGTCTGGCGCCCTAGTAGTGAGCCGGCTAGCGCAAAGAGGGCAACGACTGCGCCACCGCTGACCAGAATGATGCTGTTGACGGCGGTCCGGCCTGCGGCATTGGCCGCCTCCCAGGCGGCTCTCACCCACTCATCGCTCCATTCAATGGCCGGGGGTCTATCTTCAACGTCGTGCATGTTCCTTCTCCGCTAGGCATGGCATCTCACGCTGATAACGGCTGCGTTCAGCAAAGCTTGAGGTGGGGCATTGGCATCCCTACGACGCGCCATCCATGCGATCGTCTCCCGACGGCGTCGATATAAAGCGGCAGGAGGTTGGCGATGAAGCGCTGGGTACGGGACGAAGACTAGGTAAACGACATTTTTGCCTTGCGGGGAACTGCGAAAGAGTCTGGCGTCGCTGTTGTCGGAAAGAGGCCAAGATAGAGGATGCGAACGCGGACCGGGTCGCTGCCGAGTGCGCCGCCAAATCGCATCAGAGGGTCGTCCGTCGCGGCAAGAACCGTTGTCCCATGAGCGGCAAGCTCATCGAGATATCTCTGCATGTCGGCATACATGCCTATTTTTTCGACCTCGGGGACATCGTCTGCGCAGTCGCGGAAGTCGCGCAGGTAGTCGAGAAGAGCAGCAAAGGCAGTCTCCACAATGGGGCTTGGCTCGAATGCCATCCAGGAATGGTCAGCATGGCAATCGCGTGCCAGGCCACCAAGCGCGCGTGCCGAGACGACCTTCGTGGCCGTAAGCGTACGGTAGTCCCGTTCGAACGCCTTTTGCTTGGCCTCGATTTCCTCCGCCGTCGGCACCTGCATGGGGGTGTTCAACACATCGATGTTCGACAGCTCGAACGCTTGGGCAAGTGCACGGCGCGTGTGAAGGTTGGCACCTTCGCCACGCTCAGCCCGCTGGACAGTGCGGACGTTGACGCCGGATATTCCGGCAAGCTGCTCTTGCGACCACTGGCGCTGAGTGCGCAGCAGCCGGATGAGCATCGCGAGCTCGTCATTCGCCAGGGGACGGGGTGGGTTCGTTGGGGTGGTCATGGATGGTTTCCTTGGATGGGGTGGGGCCACTATCCGCATATACGGGCGAAAGGCCCACGACACCGCCCCGACAGTGGCCCGACCGTACGGGGCGCCCGGGCGCCCGGGCAGGGCGGACCACTCCGACCGGAAATGTAGGAGTTCACTGACAGAAACGCCCAGTAGGCGGGGGTAGACTGGCGTCGCCGGCCTTGGGGGCCAAGGCTCCGGGGGGAGTCCATGCATCACACCATTTCCAGGCGCATCCGGCGCCTTTCTGTCGCCATCGGGATGGTTACCTTCCTTGGTCCGGGCGGCCCGGCGGCGGCCCAGTATTCGGGAAGCCACGGCTGCACCGAGGATTGTTCCGGTCATCAGGCGGGCTATGCGTGGGCCGAGCGGCACGACATCAGTGACCCGTCGCAGTGTGGTGGCAACTCCACATCGTTTATCCAGGGATGCATGGATTACGCCGAGGCACGCCGGCAAGAGCTCCGCGAAGATGCCGGGTGCGAACCGACGGCGATGACTGCGGGACGGATTGAGGTGACATGATGAAGTTTGGTATCCGCAAACCCTCGCTGCGCAAGTCCATTGCTGCCAGAACCTCGATCAAACGGTTGGTGCGTCATTCCCTTGGCCTGAAGGCACCTCGCGGCTATGGCTGGTTGACCAATCCCAAAAAGGCGGCCTACAACCGGGTGTACTCACGCAGTTCTGTGAGCCTCTGGTCCGTGTTGCGGAAGCTATTCCGGTGAGTGCGCAACAGCGCATGGAGACTAACCCCGAACATCGGTCGCATTCGGGTGGATTGGATTCGCTAGTCGTGCCCTTGGTAACGCCAGCCAATGTAGATGCCTACTACGCGAATTACGCCGAGTATGCGAAGACGCTTCGGGCGTGGCTGGTCGCATATGGCATCGGTGGTCCGGTGTTGTTCCTGACAAATGAGAAGGCTGCAGCCAGACTTGCGAGTGCTGAAAATGCGCTAACCATCATCGCGTTTTTTCTAATCGGTGTCGGGCTGCAGGTACTTGGGACAGTCGTCAACAAATGGGCTGCTTGGCACGTGTATTCGACATTGGATGACGAAGCCCGCGCGAACCATTGGCCATCGAGGTTCTGGTGCTGGGTCAACAAACAAACGTGGTTCGACATTCTGCTTGACACGTCCTCCATCGCCGCTTTCGCAGTGGCGACCGCGCTCCTGATGGGTGTTTTTCTTACTTTGGGCAAGACCGCTAGCGCCACGTGAAGGCTTGCCAGTCGCTTGGCAGAGCCCGATCGTCCAATGTTTTGCCTCGGCCTTTCGGTTCGCGACGGCGTGGGTCATCGCCGACCTGCGGAGGTTCGCATCAAAGGAGCGTCGGCGGTACCCCGCTGGCTCCGCCTTGCCCAGAAGGTGGCCTCACTCAACTGTGTCCTACGGATATAGCTGTGCGTCCTGCAAACACCGTTGGCTACCGTCGGCGCGGATGGGGGCGCCGACCAACCGCATGGTTCGTAGAGCTACAGCCTCGCAGGTCCCGCCAGATTCAGCATCCTGACCGAAATGTGCACCGGCGCGGTTAGGCTGGTATTGTCGATGACAAACGAGGGCGGCACTGCGTCACTCGCCCAGCCAGTAGGAGCAGGGTAGACAAGTTCGAGCTCGGTGCAGCCGTAGCGGACGGCATAGGCAAGCAATTGGTAGATGTCCGCCGGACTCACGCCCCAGCGATTGTCATTAGGTTGCAATCGCTTCCACTTGGCATCGATGATACGGACGACGCCGGCTCCACCTGCGCCCTTGGGGCGTCTCCAGACCGTCACGTCAGGCTTGAGTTGGAAGACATCGACCAGTGCGGCTCGTGCGAGGGGGCGGGCGGGGCCCTGCGCGTGAACCTGTTCGTCCGGCATTGCGTCCTGTCGTTCGAGGTAATGAACGTAATCTTCAAAGAGTCGGTTCATGTTGAAGAGGAGTCCGGGCGCACAACTACCTCCTGACCGAAGGCTCGGATTGAGGAGCGAGAGCAGGCGTTCGCACCAGTCAAGCGCGGGCTCGTAGTGGCGCGTGGTCCGGTCACGTCGGAGCGCGGCGACGTCTTCTGCATGCATGCGCGTTGGGGTGATGTCAGCGAAGCGCGCGTGGCACTCGAGCCAAAGCCGTTGACCTGTGGTCGACGACAGCCATGGTCGGGAGATGTCGAGCGCCGCTCGAATGGCACGGTTATAGGGGTTGTCGACCGTGAACTCGTCGAAGTCACAGTGGAGCAGGTGAGGGCGGGTGATGTTTGTCCGGAGATGCCTGTGGACGTTGATACGCCCCTTGGCCGACCGTAGGTTCTCGCTTTGCTCAAGGTAGCGGTGGAGCAGGCCGCGCCGCGCCTGCACGAGGATACAATTCAGGAACGCCTGGATAAAGACTTCAAGAAGTGGTGCGCGAACCGCTTCCTGTCCAACATCGTTACCAACGTGCAGCGTCAGGCTCCTCGCACAGGAAAGCATGTCGAGCAGCGCCTGTCGCGCGGCCCGCATCTCCCCGGGTTGGCGGAGGTCGTCAAGGCCGGTCTTGGGAAGGATTTCAAGGATGAATTTCGCCTCGCTCAGGAGACCGCAGAACTGGGAGAACCGTATGCCCGCACTCGTTCGCTCGCAGATCCGGGGCCCACGCTCGCTGCGCCGGAGCAATGCATTGGCCTCTGCCTCGGTCAGCCATGCCCTGACAGCATCGCTATTTCCGGCAAGGCGCGCCGCGTCGGCGTCTGAAAGGATGGGGACGGTCTCGTGTTCAAGCACTGAGATGACGCGATGCATGCTCACGGTCAGTCGGCCGCCTCGACTTTGCCCGCGTAGAGAGAAACGATGTCGTCCTCGGACCACGTTGAGGGGTCTGTGACGGTGAAGGTAGGCCGTGATTCGTCGCCTGCGAGAGGGCTGGCGGCGTCGAACAGGGCTGAGGGCTTGAGCTCTCGTGTGTCGAAAAAAGCGGTTGGTTTTGCGGTACCGGTGAGAGCGAGCCGCACACGCTCCAGGTCATCAAAAAAATACTCCTGGAGGAGTGGGATGATGCTGTTGTGCAGGATATTTGCCACTCCCTGCACCGTCTCTACGCCCATGAAATAGGCATGACCCACCCGGTGGTCACGATCAATGAGGTACTCGAGCCGGTCGTTCAACGTCGTCAGCAGGCGTGGGAGATCAATGCGTCCGACCCTGGCAGGGGCGATGCTATCCGGGTCGGGAGAAACTTCCTTCCACTTGAAACGCCTGCGCATGGCGATATCCATCATGGCGACGGAACGGTCAGCCGTGTTCATCGTGGCGACGATGTTGAGGTTGTGGGGAACGCCGAGGGGCTTGTCGAGGCCGGGTACGGTCACCCATCCGCCGGCGTAATTGGGAGAACTGCCGGGTACCACGCGCTTGCTTGGCTCAATGAGCGTGATGAGTTCACCGAACACCTTGGCCACGTTCGCCCGGTTGATTTCGTCGATGAACAGCACGTGTGGCACGTCGGGATTTGCATGGGCCTTTTCGCACAGCTGAAGGAACGGGCCCTTGACGAACGTCACCGCAACGCCCTGGCCCCCCTCCGGTGCGATGGGACGCAGGCCACCGAGGAAATCTTCGTACGCGTAGCTCGGATGGAACGTCACAAAAAGTGACTCACCCCCATCGAGGAAGACGGCTCTGCGACGCCTTTCAAGCTCGTAGGTCTTGCCGGTGCCTGGGGGACCGAAGAGCACGATGTTCTCCGGCGCCCATGAACGCACAACCGCTTCCGGCCGCGCTGCTTCATCGGTCTCCTCGTTTGAGATAGGAGGTGCTTGCTCATCGTGGATGGACACAGCAGCCTTGAACGTGCGAGGTGGGCGAATCAACGTACCGACCGGCTCAAGGTAATAGTCCACTCCTTCGGGATGCCTGGCCTCAAGCCCTTTTCGGACCTCAAGCAGCGCACGGTCCATGGCTGGCCGACTGCTGCGGTGTTCTGCTGTCCAGATGCCGTGGGCGCGAGCGACCTTGGTCTTTTGCGACTGACTAAAGACCCGTTCGAACTCATCGGGGAAGAAGACATGGCACAGCGCATGGTATAGCTGGCGACCCTGGCCGGAAGGAATGCTTTCCAACCATTCTGCAAACGACCATGCATTGCCCAGGATGCCTGCGCGCTCATCGCGCGATCTTGCTGAGAGGTCCGCGAAGGCGTTGACGGCGAAAGCAACCTCCATCCACAGATAGAGGTTGTAGCCCGTCCCGCCACTGCCAAGGCCAGACAAGACCTCCGTCGTCAGGAAAGGCGAGTTGGCGGGAAATGGGCTGGGTGGATTTGCTTCCCAAATCCATTGGATGCGAGAGCGCTTATACGGGGCGGCCAGGTTGTTCGTCGGCAACTGCACAATCCAGAAAACTTCCGCCATCAGGGCGACTTCAACCGGATTGCATGTCTCGAGCTGTCCATGAAGCTTCGTGTAAAAACCGCCATTGCCAGCATCAGGCCGCTTGACGTACCGGTTGATGAGCGCGTCAAAGTGAGCGGGTATCCACACGCCGGGCTGTTCGAGGAGCAGCCCATTCTGTTCGAGGAGGCAACGGTTCTTGAACTCGGACGCTGCCCTGAAGACAGCGGAGGCATTTTCGAAGTCGGGATTGAATCGGCTCAAAGCGCTCGCTCCGGAAAAGTATTTACAGGGTGTGGGTTCGCAATTACTGCAACCCCGAAATCAGCTTGGTGTCTGCTTGAAGCGAGGCACATGATTCCCTACTGAGCGGGCTGCGGGCGACGCATATTGGATGCTGGGTAAGGCGATTCGGTACGCCTCGACTGGGTTTCGGGTCCTTCAGCTCAATTGGCGATTGCCACCTTAGTTTGAATCCACGGGTCATTTCGAGATGACTTGTCGAGCGTCTGAAGGTGTACGAGCCTGTCGCTCCCCGACAGCCCGTGTCCGCCTTAAATAATGTTCGAACAATGCAGCCTTCCGAACCAGAACCTTGAACTCGGGGAAGCTGATTTTTGACAGGTCCGCCAAGCGCTCGGGCAGCGTGGCCGGCTGGATGTAGTGGGTTCGCAACACAGACTTTCCTGCGCTGTGCCCCGTCAATTGCCCAATGCGTGCATCCGGGATACCCGCACGCTCGGCGGCCGTCGAGAAGTTGTGGCGGAAAGAGTGGAGTACTTTCGTGGGTGAGACGATGCCGCAACGCTTTCTCAGGAACGTCCGGTTGAACCAGTCACCGATGACGTCCCCGGGTTCCCCTGCCTTATCGTGAATGCCGGGAAAGACCACGTCAAAGCCGTACCGTCTGACCTCACGCAGATAGTCCAGGAATCCGAGCCTCAGGACTTCCGGATGTAGCGGGACAAAGCGTCGACTGCCGGCGTTCTTGGTCTTTCGCCGGAAGTGCATGCCCCAGATGCCTGATACCTCTTCCACGTCATCGAGCTTCAGCTGAGCGAGTTCGTTGATGCGGGCGCCGGAGTGGAGAGCCAGGATAGGTCCCCAGTATTCGTGCGGCACCTGGGAGATGAGGTTCCTGGAAATGAGCGCCAGGTCTTCCTTCGAGAACGGCTCGCGCGAGCGCTCTGCATCCTGGGCTTTCGTCGTTACCGAATAGCCGTCGCAGGGGTTGAACGGAAGGCGGTGTTGCTTGACGTGGTGGCCGAAGAAGGAACGTAGGCGATCAAGGTGTTTTTCCCGCGTGCGAAGGGAAAGCCCTGACGCTCCGTCAGACCGCGCTTTGGCCAGTACGGCGGGAGGCAGGAGGCCCCGGTACTGTTTTTTCTTCGAAGCATTGGCCGGGTAGTCGACCAGCATGGCGAGGAACGATTCGACGTCGTCCGGCTGGATGTCGCCGATCGCTTTGTCACCGACCAGCGCGACGAACAGTCCGAGGGTGTACTCGGAGTCGAGGACATTCTTCTCGGAAAGCGCCTTGCCTCGCATGTAGGACAGATGCTTTTCGATGCGAGCGCTCATCGGGTCGCGTCCGGCCGATGCAGGCCTTGCCACACCGGTCCCGGATGGCGCCTCTGCGCCGAGGCGGATGCGCTCCCGCTCGGCCATGATCCGCTCGGCAGCAGCGTTCTCCGCCGGTGACCCATCGGTGGTGATCCGGGTTCCGTCCGGGAGCTCGATGATCAGGTCGATCTTTTTCCGCGCAGCGGCCAGTGCTGTTGCCAGCAGGTCCTTGGGCTTTTCCACCGGGTTCCTCCGCATCCATTCGAAGACGCGGGAGAGAACATAGCCGATTCGGGCCGCCGAAAGGCGCGCTGCGTCACCTCTTTCTCCCTGGAGGCTCAGCACCAGGTATCGCGAACCGAGGAGAGGCTGGAGGACCAGCGGTACGAAGTACCGGGCATGCCAGCCAGCAGGGCGCTTGAGGATGTAGGGCTTGGGCAATTGATACCTCGATTGATACCTGGAGGGATCAACCGAGGCAAGAAAAAACCCCTTGTAGGACAAGGGGTTTGGTCTGGACTTGGTGGAGGTGGCGGGATCCTGTCGGACAATGCCATAACCCTCTGACCAGCAACGTGTTCGGGCTCGGGGACGGCGGCCAAAACCGTGCCCAGACCGGTACGTCCACTTTAGCGGAGCGCGGATTGGGAATGGAAGGCCGGTGCTCGTTCAAAGTGGACATCGAGGCCGACCTCTGCCTAGTGCAACATCGGACGCGCTCATGCACTGCACTAATGCTCGCGGTCTCCGACCGCGAGAAACAGCCTAGACGACCTCAGGGAAAGGGCGGGCATAGGCGGTCGCCGTAAATTGACCGATCATGTTGCCTTCCTATGTCCGGAGCTTTGCCACCAAGTACCTCCCGCCTATCTGGCACGGCACAGCCCATCTTTTTGGAAAGAATCCGCGCTTTCCGCTTCAGAAATGGTTCGGTCGGCTGCTCACGGCCGGCGCCCCGTGAATGTGTACTTCACCGCTTCGGTTCCGGGATTCGGCTCGCACCAAGCCCTAGCCTTGCCGCAAACAGTGATGTCGTTTCTCGATGTCAGCAAATATCCGCCTTCGACGGACTACGTCCTTGTTACACTGGGGTTGTCCCTCCTGCTTGGCAGCGCCATTGACAGGGTGCGGGGCCCATTTCGGAAAGTCCTGCTGACTTTCGGGCGGACTCCTCTGTTCACATACATCACGCATGTCTATGTCGCCCATCTGTTGATGGTGCTGGTCGGGGTTGCCCTGGGCTTTCCTGTCGACCTTTTCCTGAATTTTATTCAATGGAACGCCGCCGCTGTTTTCGACCGGGTGACGCCGCCAATCGTAACTGCCGACTGGGGTTTTGCGCTCGGGGGGGGCTACCTTGCCTGGATCGTCGTTCTAGCGACGGTTTATCCCATGGCCGGGTGGTTTGGCCGCCTTAAGCAGACAAAGGCGTGGTGGTGACTGCGCTACCTCTGACGTCATCCCCAGTCGGCGAAGTGCCGAACCCTAAGGACGGGTGCATCGCATGCCGTGGCCCGGCGGTATCGAAAACTACACTGCTCGGCGATTGAACGAATGCAGTTGGTGCCGAATGGGCGAGGGCAACGACGAGCCCGAGACCAGTCGAGTATAGTTACTACACGAGAAGAACAGTCGGTCGACGGACGGCACGGCATCGATGAACTTGCCAACGGTGTTCGGCTCGATGCTTCACTGCATATCGGGAGCGGGAATGCGTCACGATCATTTTGATGGGCTGATCGCTTTTGTCACTGTGGCTGAAGAAGGCGGCTTTTCCGCGGCTGCCGTCAAGCTCGGAGTCACGCCATCGGCTGTGAGTCAAACCATTCGCAATCTCGAGCGCCGTCTTGGACTAGTTCTATTCAATCGGACAACGCGGAGCGTCCGCTTGACCGAGACGGGCGCACGCTACCTCGCCCGCGTGAAGCCAGCGCTCGATCAGTTATCTGAGGCATCGCAGGATCTAGGGGAGGAGGCGGACCGTCCGGTGGGCATGCTTCGCATCAATATCCCTCGCGCCGCGTACCTTATCGTTCTCCAGCCAGTGCTGCGGCGATTCATGGATGCATACCCCGAGATTTTCCTCGAGATTCGGGTGGATAACTTCTTGGTGGACATCGTGTCCCAAGGCTTCGATGCCGGCATCAGATTTGGTGAGTTGGTGGAAAAAGATATGTGTGCGGTGATGGTCGGCCCACTGCTCAGCGCGCAGGTTCTCGCATCGCCCCAATACCTCGAACAATACGGCACACCGTCCCACCCGCGCGACCTACTTGAGCACAACTGCATCGGATACCGGCATGTGACTACCGGGCAGGTCGAACGCTGGGCGTTCTCGCGTGGCTCGGAACACTTCGATCTCATCGTCAAGGGCAGAATGGTCGTCAACGATTCCGAGATCTTGCTTCGTTCGGCACTGGATGGGCTGGGTATTATCTATACCATCAACGGATACACGGAGCGATTTGTAGCACAAGGCAAGTTGGTTCGCCTCGTTGCCGATTGGAGCCCCGACTTTCCGGCCCTTCATCTGTACTATCCTGACCGGCGAAGGGTGCCGGCCAAGCTCCGGGCGCTTATCGATTTCCTGCTCTCCGAGCGCGATATCGCTGCTCAGGTTAACGATTTCATCCTTTGACAGCGGCGCTTTTTGAAGCGCAGCTACAAAGCTCATCAAGGGGATACTGGATTCTCGATTGACCCAGGCCGCCCTAGACTTTGCGTCTTGAGAACACGCCCGTGTGCGTGGGCCAAGAGAGCACCATGTCCGATTCGTTGCACCCTTCCCCGTTGGCTCATTCACCGCTGGCCTGATCTGGCCAGGCCAGGCCTGGCCAAGCCCTGCATGCGACCGCTTCCTGTCCTATCGATATCGCGCCACCAAGGGGACGCTAGCGTTGCTCGCCTTTGGCCCGGGGCAGCGATCGGTGTCCGCCACCCCGTCCTCGCCGACCGTCCGCGCCGTGTGACCTTTAAGATTCTCTAACAAGGTCATGGAGCGAAAATCGCATTATCGACCGCTCGCGGGCACTTTACAGTTCACTCAACCCAATGCACGGAGAAAATCATGCCTTCCCCCCTTACCTGGCTCATTACCGGTGTCAGCAGCGGACTTGGCCATGAGCTGGCGATCAAGGCCTTGGCCGCCGGCGACCACGTGGTCGGTACCGTTCGCACCGAACCCCACCTTGCTGCGTTCAACGCGCTGGACGCTGAGCGCGCTCATGGTGTTCTGCTCGATGTGACTGACGAAGAAAAGATCCCGGGCGTTATTCACAGCGCCCTCTCAATTAGTGGTCGCATCGACGTGCTGGTGAACAACGCCGGGTATGGTCTCGAGGGCGCCGTGGAAGAGTCCAGCATGATGCAAGCAAGACGTCAGTTTGATGTCAACTTCTTCGGCTCCCTTGCGATGCTCCACGCAGTACTGCCGATCATGCGCGAGCAGCGTTCCGGACATATCATCAATATCACATCCACAGGCGGCCTCATCACCTTCCCCGGCCTGGGCATCTACAACGCCTCCAAGCATGCCCTGCAGGCCGTTACCGACGCGCTGGTGCAAGAGGTCGGCCCGCTGGGCATCCATGTGACCGCCATACAGCCGGGCCCTTTCCGCACGGATTGGGCGGGCCGATCTATGGAACACGCCGACAATCGCATTGCCGATTACGAGGGCAGCGCCGGCGCCATGCGCAAGGCGCTGGAGCAGCGCAACGGACGCCAGCCTGGAGACCCGTCGCGAGCGGCCGATGCGATCGTCGCAATTGTAAAGGCCGAGAATCCGCCGGCCCGACTTCTTCTCGGCTCGATGGGATTCAAACAGGTGGGCGAAACACTGGCGAATCGACAGGCCGAAATTTTCCGCTGGGCTAATCTCACCTTCAGCGCGGACTTTCCTCTGGGCGAGTAAACGCATACAGGCGTGAGTGTCGACGCTCATCCCACGCGGGATGAGCGTTTCCGCAGTATGTTACGTTCGCCGCAATACAGAACTCGCGGATCTTCGCAGTCGCTACGCTGCCCCTATGTATGCAGCAACCAAGTTCCTGGAGGGGCAATTTGCCGCCATGGCGCTAGTGCGGCTGCCTAGCCCAGCCGAGCTTTTGACGAGGCGAACCGCCATCCAAACGACTCGAACCTCGCGCGACCGACGTTCGGTCGCAGAATTGGATTCGAGTGCGTGGGCCCACCGGGGGTTCCTCGTCGAACGCGTACGCGCGTTCAACGCCGGACACACCAGGCCTCGTGGCAGGCCTGCCGATCCCGGTACACCATTCGCTATTGTAATCAACGGTAGACCGCGGTGAGGTCATCGGACGGGGGCGACCGCTCCGTTCCGACGTGCTTCTTCGAGTGCATCCACCCACTCGTGACGAGAACAGAGCCAACGCATTCGCGAGGATTGGCCTTATCAATCGTCAGAGCGGGAAAAACAGTGAACGCGTGCCGGCCCAACCCTGCGAACGGAAATGGCCTCTTTTCAACGTTTCAGTCGTGGTTCTCATGCGCAAGGTTCCTTTGATGGCGGGACTGCCCGCCGGTAGCTCCGCGGCGACTGCGGTCCAGGCCCCGACTGGAGCGGACAACTTTTTCAAGAGCAGCACGGTCGCGATGGAAGGGCGCGGGGCGGTCGGCCCTTCCGATGGCCTACCTCCCCTTCGCGTTCTGCTGGTCGATGATGATCCCTTGGTCCACCAGACTGTCGCAGCCCTACGTGAAGATCTCGGCGACACGGTATTGAGTGCCCAGCGGGCGCAACAAGCCTCGGATCTCTTGGAAAGCGGGGCAGGGTGCGAGGTGCTTCTGACAGATTTTGCCATGCCCGGCATGGCTGGCAGGGACTTCGCCACCGCGGCCCGTGCCTTGCGCCCCAATCTGGCGGCGATTTTGGCTACAATACTCTGAGATGGAGGCAGGTGAATTTCCTTGGTTGCTGTGCATCGACAAACAGTTCGACTGTCATGACCTCATCGCGGTGTTGCGCCAAGCAGTCACTTGTCATCATCCGGTTCCGAGATCGCAAGGATCCGGGACTCACGAGGCCATGATTGAGCAACGTCACCGGTCAGGGCGCCTCGCCTACCACGTGTTTCGTAGCGAATTCCTCTCGTGGTAGAGGACGACCAAAGAGATAGCCTTGGACCTCACCGCAGCCGCGCTCGGCCAGATAGGCCAGTTGCGCCTCCGTCTCTACGCCCTCCGCGATCAGGTGTAACCCGAAGCTTCGGCCGAGATAGAGAATGGCATTGACCACTGCAGCATCCCCTTGGTCCTGGATGAGATTCCGAATGAAAGAACGGTCAATCTTCAAGCGCGTCACGGGCAATCGCTTCAGCAAGCTCAACGATGCGTAGCCGGTCCCGTAGTCATCGAAAGCCAGGCCGACGCCCATGTCTCGCAGGGCGTGTAGCGATTTAGCGGTGGTGTCATCGCTGCGAAGCAAGATATTCTCCACCAGTTCGAGTTCCAATGAGGCAGCTGGAAGTCCCGTATCGGAGAGGACGCGCTCGATCGTGGCGACCAGTTGGCCAGAGCGCAGCTGTGCCGAAAAGAGATTCACGCCGATATGAAAATTAGGGCGGTGCAGCCCCCATGACACCGCTGCTTCACACGCCTGCCTTAACGCCCATTCCCCGACGGCTGGCGCGGAAGGCTTCTCGCTCAGCACATCGATAAAGGACGCCGGTGACAGCAGGCCCCGCTGCGGATGGCGCCACCGCATCAGCGCTTCGGCACCGGTCACCCGACGCGTGATGGTATCTACCTGAGCTTGATAGAACATTTCGAACTCTCCGTGTTCAAAGGCTATTCGCAATTCCCGAGCAAAAGCCCGGCGGGCGACCGCGACCTCTCGAAACACCGGAGAAAACAGTTCATATCTCCCCTTGCCAGCCGCTTTCGCCCGATACAACGCCAAGTCGGCAGCACCCAGCAACTCGTCGGGCACCGTGCTGTGTTGCGGTGAGATCGACACACCGATGCTGGCACTCAGGTCGAGGATTTGTCCGGCGAACTCGAAGGGCCGCGCAAGCGAAGCAACCAGGCTGGCAGCTGTCCGGCAAGCCACTTCCGGGTCGTCACCCTCCAGCAGCACAACGAATTCGTCACCCCCAAGGCGCGCAAGCTTGACCGCATCCGGGCACGTGTTACGCAGTCGCGATGCGACCTCAATCAGCGCGTGGTCCCCGGCAGAATGCCCCAACGTATCGTTGACCTCCTTGAACCCATCCAGGTCGAGCAGCAGGACCGTCGCCGGCTGGGCGTCGCCCAACACGCGATCCAACCGTTCCCGCCAAGCGGCACGGTTCGGCAGGCCGGTGAGCGCATCAAGCGAAGCCAAGCGAAAGAGCCGGGATTCATGCTGTCTTCGATCGGTGATGTCGCGAACGATCGCACCCACGCTGATTGAGTCGCTCTCTCGCCAAGCCGACAGGGAGAGTTCTGCAGGGAACTCGCTGCCATCTCGGCGTAGACCAGAAAGCTCAATCGTTTGCCCGGCCAGCTCCGGTCGATCGCCGTTTTTCAGGCGGGAAAGTTCATCATCGTAAATGCGGCGCCAGCTGTCCGGGACGATCAGATCCAACGGACTGCCGTCGACCTCCGCCGCGCTGTAACCGAACAGACGTTCGGCGGCATGGTTCCAGAAGGTGATGTGACCCCGTGTATTGGAGCAGATGATTGCGTCGGGTGAGGTAGCAGCGATGTTCTCGAACCGAGCTTGGCTGATACTCCGCATGCGGTCCAGACGGCGCATTTCGAGGCGGTCCATTACCAGAGCAGCAATATCGGTGAGATTTGCGCGATCCACGGGGGTGAATGTGTCGCGTGGTTCATCATCGATGAGGCATAGCGTCCCGAGACGCTCGCCAGATGGCGTCACCAGAGGTTTACCTGCGTAGAATCGGATGAAGGGTCGTCCTAGGACGAGAGGATTTTCACGAAATCGCGGGTCGGCGAGCGCATCGGACACGACGAAGATGTCATCTGCCACGATGGCATGCGCGCAGAAGGAGATATCCCGAATGGTCTCACATACGTCCAGGCCCACCCGGGACTTGAAGAACTGCCGATCGTGATCCACCAGTGAGACCAGCACGATCGGGATATGAAACAGGCGCGCCGCCAACCGAGTCAATCGGTCGAGATCTTCGTTCTGATCTGAATTGAGCAGTTGGTATTCGGCGAGCACGGCTAAGCGCCGGGCCTCGGCCTCCGGGGGTAAAGCAGGCGGCAGGATCATCAATTCCCTCGGCTTGTGTATCCGAATCGAGGCTAGCTAACACGTTGTCGAAATCTCGCCGATGAAAATCGGGCCTTGCCCGTCAACCGCTAAGCAAATCCGGCACGCATCGAAGAGGTCATTGCGTCGAAGGGCGTCGCGCCTGTTCAGGGCCAAGATAACGGCGTGTGCTGGTGTAGTGCCACCATAGATGAAGAGGTGGCTTCGAGAAAAGGGATCACGCAGCGAGCAGATCGGTGCTAGCAGGGGTTTGAGGGGCATTGATCGGTAGCCGGGTCATGCAGGCAGGCAGCCCGCGCCATCCAGATGATGCGGCAGGCTGACGCTTCGGATCGAACGGTCAGCGCACGGGAGCACGCAGCGAAGGATCTCTGCCGCGACCGCCCGGCTTGGGGCTCGGTCAGGACAGCGGAGAGGTGGTCGAACGACCATCGTGGTCGAGATCCCCGCAATAGCCAGCCAGGCCACCTTCTCCGCCGTTCGCGCCGCGACCATGCTGCTCGCGGTCCCGATGGTGGAGTTGGTGACCATCCAAGCGAAATGGCCATCGGCCGCGTTTCGCAGTGCGTAGAGCCGGCCCGTCGGAACTTCTGTTCCCGAGGGCGGCCTGGAGAAAAAGCCGAAACTGGCGGTTTGGGTGACTTGGCCGGCGGCCACGGGACGGCATAGTCTTGGGCCGGCAGCCAGAAAAATGGCGCTGGTCACTTGGTTGGGTCCGTCGGCGTCGAGACTGACGGCATTGCCGAGGCGTGCGGCTATTGCGGTGAAATCCGCTCGACTGACGGGGTGGGCGGGCAAATGGGGCTTGAGCTGGCTGCGGCAAAGCGGATGAGGCCGAGCGTCGACTGGCATCGGACGCCACAAAACATTTCATTCACGGCGAAGCCCTCCGGAGGGCGTGGGCGAGGCGGTTGGGCGCTGATGGAGGCCAGCCCTGCGCGCGACGCCGACGCCGAAACCCCGCAGGCACGGACCCGGCGCAGGGCCGCAGTGGCCGGCTCACCCGGCCACCGATCGGCGGAACGGTACCCATGGAACGGGCGCGATCGACGCCAAGTCCTCAACCTCCGAAGGATCTACCTATGGAATACGGACAATGAATCTCACACATCCCTTGATATACGTTGACGTTCCGTTAACACCGGCGAAGCAGGCTTTTAGGAAAATTTTTGGTCGGTCGCAGTGAAACGGTGAAGCACGTTGATGAACGACGACATGGCGGGCGCAGGGAGCTTGGCTTTCCAACGCTTACGGATGAGCGAAACCCAATTTCGAATTCTTGTTCAGGGCGTCGCGGATTACGCGGTCTACATGCTTGACCCCGACGGGCACGTCGCCACATGGAATTCGGGCGCGGAACGCATCAAGGGCTACCTGCCCGACGACATTATTGGGAGCCATTTCTCGGCGTTCTACATCGATGAAGACCGGCTCGCAGGCATTCCGCAGCGCAACTTGCGCATCGCCGCCGAGATCGGTCGAGCGGAAGACGAAGGCTGGCGCTTGCGCAAGGACGGGACGCGCTTCTGGGCACATGTCGTCATTGATCGCATCCTGGATGAAGATGGAACGCTCTTGGGATTTGCCAAGGTCACCCGCGATGTCACCGAAAAGCGCGCCGCCGAACAGCAACTGGAAGAGGCGCGGGAGGCCTTATTTCAAGCGCAGAAAATGGAAGCCATCGGCCAGTTGACCGGGGGAATGGCGCACGACTTCAATAACCTGCTGATGGCCGTCCAGGGCACCCTGGAGCTGCTGCGTGATCGCTTGCCTGAGGACCCTCGCACCCGGTCCATCTTTCAGACGGCGATGGCGGGGATCGAGCGGGGCGCGTCGCTCACCCAGCGAATGCTCGCCTTTGCCCGGCGCCAGGAACTCAAGCCCGCGGCGGTGGAGTTACCTGCCTTGATTCATGGCATGCGCGAGATGACCCGAACCACGCTTGGCTCCCGGGTGGAGGTCACCACCCGGTTTCCGTTGTCGCTGGGCCGGGCCTTGGTGGACCCCCATCAGCTCGAACTGGCGTTGCTGAACCTGCTGGTCAACGCCCGTGACGCGATGCCCAACGGCGGCCACATCGAAATCTCCGCCCGGTTGCAAATCGTGGACAGCAAGCACGCGTCCGGGCTCGCGCCGGGTCGTTATATCCAGCTGTCGGTGGCCGATGACGGGGAAGGCATGTCGCCGGAAACGCTCGCTCGTGCCACCGACCCGTTCTTCACCACCAAAGGGGTGGGAAAGGGCACGGGACTCGGGCTGTCGATGGTTCACGGGTTGGCTGAGCAATCCAACGGACGCCTTGTGGTCGAAAGCACCCTCGGCCAAGGCACCGTGGTGTCTTTGCTTCTGCCAGCGGCAGGGGATGCTCACGACGCGGAGGCTGCCCGGCCGTCCGACGCAGTGGCGGACCATCACCCTCCGGCGGGCGGGCAGCCCTTGAAAATCCTGGCGGTCGACGACGATGCGTTGGTGCGAGACACCTTGTGCGCGATGCTCGAAGACATGGGCCATGTCGTGGTGTCGGCCGAGTCCGGCAGCCACGCGCTGGTGGCCTTCGAAGCGCCTGGCAAATTTGATCTATTGCTCACCGATTTCTCGATGCCGGGCATGACGGGGGCTGAGCTGGCGGAGGCCTTGCGTCGGCTCCAACCGACCCTGCCGATCGTGGTGGCATCGGGGTATGCCGAGGCGCTTTCGTCTCCGGAAAGCGTGGGCATCACGCGGCTGGCCAAGCCGTTCAATCGCTCCATGCTGGCCTCGGCCATCGAAGCCGCGAGAACGTGGTTCGCTGGGCCTGCATCGGATCCGCCGTTGCCGGCTGCGCCGACGCCGGGCTGACCGCGCCCATTCAGTCCAGCACGAGGTCCGCGGCACGAGTCAACGCATCCTCCAATTGGTCGAGCGTGAAGGGCTTGACCAACTTGATGGCCCCCAGCGGGGCATCCTTGGCATCTTCGTCAGGATCGGAAAGCATCACCACGGTTTTCATCGGCGGATGGCGCTCACGCGCTGCTGCCAAATAGGCACCTGAACGGTCTTCGCCCGGCGCTGGCACGGCCGCGACCAGGAAATCGACCTGGGCATCGGCCAACACGGCTTTGGCACCGCCCGTATGTGTGGAGGCCACCAGTACCTCATACCCCCGGCGGCGGAGCGCATCGGCCACCGTGTCGGCCAGAGTAGGACGCGGTTCGATGACCACGGCGATGGGGGGCAAAGTGGCGGTTGACATATGACCTCCCTTAACGATGGACCGGCGTCTTCTACAGCGCATTGGACAATAAAGGACTTGGTTTTGCACGATGCCAAGTTATTGGGCCACGATGGTACTCTCCGCACCGACAGCAGCCGCGGTCCGGCATGGGGCATTTCCATCGCGTCGGCCATGCCAGCCAAGTCGGCGGCAATGTTCAAGAGGCTCGCGTCGAGCAGGGCGATGGTGGCTGTGGCCACCAGACAGCGCGGAAACCGATCGCCCAGGGCCCCAAGCCCTCTGCCGGTGACCATCCCGACACGGGCGCACATCATCTACCCCGCGGCCATCAAACGCTAGGTCAGTAAGACGATCCACAGCAACTGCGTTTCAACCTGCGATCCCACCATGGAAAAGGTCGCTATGCCAGAAGGATCGTCGTCTGCCCGACCCGAGGCGAGGCCTGGGCCCCGGGCTCGCCAGAACCGGCGAGAGCCTGTTGGGGGTTGGGGTGCATCGGTCAATGGGTCAGCCATGGCCCATCCTGGAGGTTTCCCCCGACGCTAGGTTGGCACTCCTGATGGCGGCGCAACCAACCTATCCCGAAAGGTTGCAGCGACCAACGGAAGGGGGCACCGAGGGCGTTGCCCACACGAGGGCCACAGAATCATCGGCCTCGGGGTAAACTAGCCACGTCCAGGAGCCTCCATGCCACACGCACGTTTTCCCCGGGTCGTCGGTTTTGAAGTCCCTGCACTGGACGACGCCGGGAGCACTTCCGCGAGTGCGCCGTTGGTGGCGCTCCTGGATGTGGCGCCAACCGCCAACTGGACGGCAGTGTTCGATCGCGAGACCCCGGCGTTCCAGCGGGCGCACGGGATCGGCGCGATCACGGTGGAGGCAGACCGCATCGTGGTCTCGGGGATGGTGGGCAACCCAAGGGAGGTCACCAGAGCCATCCGCGACTTGGTCGAACGCGTCACCCAGATCCGCCAGGCCGAACGTTTGGGAGAAAGCGGCCCGCATCGCCTTTGAGCGTGAAGGCATCGCCGAGGTATCTTGATGTCCCGATCAACCCTTTGGGGGCTCGGTGCCATGGTCATCTTGGCCATGGCTGATGCCGGTCGGCGGCAATCGATGGACTCGTTTTGACGGTGCCTTTGAGCGGCGTAGCAGCCAATGCTGTCGAGATCCACCTCAGGCTCATGAGCTGTGCTTCGGTGGGGCGCATGGCTTCTGCAGCATTCACATTGCATGTGAGCGCTACATAGCCTCCTTGAGGCCTTGCCGAATGAGCCATGCATTCACCGGGTAGCTCGTTGCAAAGCCGGTGATCATCGCCCATTGCATGGCAAACCAGAACTGGATGTGAGCCGCCGTGGGGCGCCATCCCAAAAAATGGGGGTATAGCCAAAATTGAAACACGGCCATTGCGCCAAACATGCCAACTTGCCATGCGAGCAACGAAGCCGTATCAGCACGCACGGCGGCGAGAAGACCCTCGCGGGGCGTCAGATGCCGCATCGGCACAATCGCGAAATACTGGAAGGCGATTCCGAATCCGAAGGCAAGGAAGGTGTCCAGCACCCATGTTGCAAACATCCGATCACCAAACAGCCAAGGCCATCCAAAGGCAGTGGCGGCCGCTGGCAGGGCCAGCACGGTCAACTCGGCGACGATATCCCCTAGCGTGCAACCGCTGCCGCAGTGCAAGGATCCCTTAGCCACATGCGCCCACTTCGGTTGACCGTCGTGCCGGTTTCCAAACCGGAGGTAAAGGACGATGATGGCCCATGAACCGAAAAGGGCGCAGACGGGCCACACCACGTTCATCACAGCCATCGTGGCAGGCCGATGAACCAGGTGTGCTGCGAGGCCCAGCGCGCAGACCATGCCGCACCCCACACTCAGCAAGCAGATAAGTTCGAAGGCATTCATGCCCGTATGGTGGCTCACTTCATGTCGACGGCGTGCAGAGTGACGAAACTTTGGTGGAGGCGACCAAAACGAGCTGCTAGTCGATCTCAAGGTCCGACAACATGTGCAATCGGTTGACATCATCCGAAGACACTGGTCCGGTGCGATTGGGAAGCGTCAGAATCGGCAAGGAAATAGATGCCTTCCTTTGTCATCCTCGCCCCCAGTGCTCAAGTTCAGTGACCTGGTGATGCTGTAAATAACATCGAAGCCCGGGGCGGCCATCCTGAACCGGCCCCTCTGCCCAGTCCAAGGGGGTTGCCCGATGCATTGAGCAATGCTTAACGATGTTTCCCACTTCACGCACCACGTGCGGAAAAGAGTTTTCGGTAAAAGACCGTCATGGTGCCCTCCTGCTCGTGGGGTGTGAACGAAAATCCAGCAAGATTAAAGGATCCCTTGTCGCGCTCTTCACGCCGTCGCACAGCTCAAGTTGACACCGCCGTGGAATAGAGCAAGTCGCAGGAGCTTACGTTCGTATTGCCTTCTATGAGCCACCCTCGTACGCTTTGACCACGCCCTGTCCACGTTAGCGCAGCTAGCGTCGACGAATGGCTGTCGCTGTTTCCCCTTCGGTTGATGAAGTCCACGCGCAAGCGTGGACCGTTCCTACGCCCGAGCGCGAGTCTGACGGTACGCTCGGGTGGGCCTCGACCACCTTGGTCGCGGTACATGTTCGCGGCGGCGCATTAGCCGGATTCGGGTACACATACGCAAGTGCCGCAGCGGCGGACCTTATCAACGAGGTGTTAGGTCCCGCGGTTCGCGGTGCAGCCCTGACCGGCATCGAGCGGATCTGGGATCTTTGCTGGCAGCGCACGCGAAACCTTGGTCAGCCCGGCTTGGTCGCGATGGCCGTCTCCGCCCTTGATGTGGCGCTGTGGGACGCCAAAGCGCGCTGGCTCAGCTTGCCGTTGGCTCAGCTACTGGGGCCGCTGAGAGACGTCGTGCCCGTTTATGGCAGTGGCGGCCTAACCAGCATGACCGTGTCGGAGCTGAAGGCGCAATTAGGTGACTGGGTTCATGAGAACGGTTGCCGAGCCGTCAAGATGAAGATCGGCGCCGACCTTGAGAAAGATCTGTCGCGCGTGGAGGCCGTGCGCTCCGCGATTGGCGACGCAGCCCTCATGGTGGACGCCAACGGCGCCTATGCGCGGAAAGACGCGGCGAGGCTCGCACATGAGTTGGACAGCTTAGGCGTTATCTGGTTCGAAGAGCCGGTGTCTTCGGACGACGTGGACGGCCTAGGTCGCTTGGTGACAACGGTGCCGGCGGGTGTAGCCATCGCCGCTGGCGAATACGTCTACCGCCCCGACGATGCACTTCGCCTGCTGCGCGCCGGCGCGGTCGACGTCCTGCAAGCCGACGCTACGCGATGCGGAGGGATCACCGGCCTACGCCGCGTCGCTGCGCTGGCAGACGCGTTCCATGTACCGCTATCGTTGCACTGCGCACCCGCACTGCACCTTCATGTCGCCTGCGCGCTGCCGGGCCTGATGCATGTGGAGTGGTTCGTTGATCATGTGCGCATTGAGCAAGCATGGATCGATGGGGCGCCGTCTCTGCGGAACGGTGAAATGGCGCCGAACTGGAGCGAGCCGGGGCATGGCTTAACCTTGAGGCCGCCGGTCGACGCCGACCAATGGAGGGTGCGATGAGGGCGCTCGCTGCCATCGCGTGCGGGGCGTTGTGCCTAACCTTGGCGCGGCGCAAGAAGAACGTTGCGGCGCTCGGTGCGAACAATCGGTTGCGTCAAGCGACCGCGCTCTTGGCCACATCAGTCCTGACCGACAGTGCCATGGAGCATTACCGCGGATCGTATGCCAATCCTGCCATGGTCCTTCCTCCCGCCGCCGCAACACTGGCGCTGGCGGCCAGCGCCACCTCAGGGAGCGAGCCCAGCCATTGGCGTTCTTCGATTTTCGCCGCGGTGGCGGCGACCGGCATGCTCGGCACGGGCTTCCATCTCTACAACATCACCAAGCGACCAGGCGGATGGAGTTGGCAAAACCTCTTTTACGCCGCGCCCGTGGGTGCGCCCGGTGCGTTGATGCTGGCGGGACTATTGGGTGTGAGCGCAGAGGCGATGCACAGGCGGCCATCCAGCGGGCTTGGGCGCATGGTCGCGTTGCTGTCGGCGACGGGTATGGCGGGCACCTGCGCTGAGGTCGCGCTCCTACACTTTCGCGGCGCCTTTCAACATCGCGCGATGTATTTGCCGGTGACCATTGCGCCCTTGACAACCGTGGCCCTGCTCCACGCTGGCGTAGCGAATCATCCGACGTGGCTGGCACGGTGGGGCCTACGGACGACCGCTTTGCTCGGAATGGCCGGCAGCGCATTCCATATCCGAGGCGTTGCACGCAATCACGGCGGATGGCGGAACTGGAGTCAGAACCTTTTCAATGGACCGCCGGTGCCCGCGCCACCGGGACTCACCGCCTTGTCCATTGCCGGTCTGGCAGCGCTAGACGTACTGGATCAATCGCCATGAAGGTGTCCCGATATCCTGGGTACGATGTGCTGGCCAAGCGGAACAGCCCATCGTGGGATGCGATCACCCGCCAAGTCATCGAGGATCGGTTGCGGCCGACGGCCCCTGCGAGATTTTGCACGGCCACCGAATGGGCCATCCTTCAAGCGTTGTGCGACACCGTGGTGCCGCGCGATGCGAATCACGCCCCGATACCCACGGCAGCGCTGGTTGATGCGCGACTTTCGATGGATGCACGTGACGGCTACCGAGACGCGCGTTTGCCGCCGCTCCAGCAGGCGTGGCGTATTGGGCTTTCTGCATTAAATGCGGCGTCCAACCAGATCTCCGGCGTAGCTTTCAGTCGTGCTTCGAGCGAACAGCGCACGGCGCTCGTTGCACTGATGGAGCAGGGGCTGCTCACGGGAGATGCTTGGAAGGGCATGCCCGCAGAGGTGTTTTTCAAGCAACGCGTGCTGCCCGATCTATGTGGCGCGTACTACGCGCATCCCCATGCTTGGAACGACATGGGTTTTGGCGGTCCCGCGAACCCACGCGGGTATGTGCGTCTGCAAGCCGATCGGCGCGACCCATGGGAGGCGATCGAAGCGGGTGAAGATCCGGAACGGGTCGCACGGCAGAACCGTCGTGTCCGTTGAAGCACTGGCAACACCGCGAGGCAAGGACGGTCGGGCGCCCGATGTGATTCGGCCCGGCGCCTGGGTCCCGATGCGGGAATATCGCGACACGGATGAGATTGACTTTGCGATCGTAGGCAGCGGGGCCGGCGGGGGCACGCTGGGATGCCGATTGGCCGAAGCGGGTTTCCGCGTGGTGATGTTCGATGCGGGCGCTTGGTGGCGGCCGCTTGAAGAGTTTGCGTCGGACGAGACCCACCAGCGGAAACTCTTTTGGACCGACGAACGGCTGGTTGATGGGGCCAATCCCCTCAAGCTCGGGCACAACAATTCGGGCAAAGCCGTCGGAGGCAGTACGGTGCATTTTGCCATGGTGTCCTTGCGCTTTCGTCCAGAGTGGTTCAAGGCACGCCGTCTTCTCGGGTATGGCGTGGATTGGCCCATCGAGTGGCAAGAAATGTGGCGCTATTACGCGGAAGTCGAACGAACTCTGCGCATCGCCGGGCCAATTCATTATCCTTGGGGCCCTGCGCGGGGCCGATACCCGTACCGCGAGCACGAGCTGAACGCCGCAGCGCACGTGTTGGCCCGGGGTGCCGAGGCGATGGGTATCCCGTGGACGCCTACGCCCCTGGCGACGCTCTCGGCCCCTGCGGGCCTGGCGCAACCGTGTGTCTACCGGGGCTTTTGCGTGTCCGGGTGCGCCACCAATGCCAAGCAAAGCGTGCTGGTCACTTGGATTCCTCGGGCCCTACAAGCCGGCGCCGAGGTGCGGGATCTGGCGATGGTGGGCCGCATCGAAATGAATGCGGCGGGCCGCGCGACCGGTGTTCACTACCACCGCGAGGGCCGCTGGCGGTTCCAGCGCGCGCGGCACGTGGTGGTGGCTGGATATGCCATCGAGACACCGCGGCTGTTGTTGATGTCGGCGACCGATCGCTATCCGGACGGGCTAGCCAATTCCTCTGGCCTCGTGGGAAAAAATCTCATGGTGCAAGCGAATCAGGCGGTCTGGGGCGTGATGCCGGAGGAGATCCGCTCGTACAAGGGGCCGCCCTCGCTTGCGCTGACCGAACACTGGAACTACGAGGACAATAAGGACTTTTTTGGGGGATATGCATACATGAGCCAAGGCCCATTACCGGTGCTGTGGTCCTCGGCGCAAAATGGCCGGGGTCTGTGGGGGCAAGCGCTGCAGGACGAAATGCTGCGCTACAACCATGTCGCTGGGCTCAAAATGGTCGGCGAGATTTTGCCCAGCGAGCGCAATCGGGTCAGCTTGGCCGACGAGCCCGACGCGCTGGGCCTACCTATCCCGCGCGTGACCTTCTCGTTGGGCGAGAACGATCGGCACCTCATCGCGCATGGATTGGGGTTCATGCATCAAGCGCTGGCCGCCGCAGGTGGCCAGGAGATCTGGCGCGAGACCGACGATACCTGCCATCTGAACGGAACGGCCCGCATGGGTACAACACCGGAGGCGAGCGTGGTCAATGCCGACTGCCGCAGTTGGGACATTCCGAATCTATGGGTCTGCGACGGATCGGTGTTTCCGACCGTTGGCGGGGTCAACCCATCCTTGACCATTCAAGCGATCGCATGCCGCACGGCCGACCGTATCCAAACTCTGGCAAGCCGCGGTGAACTTTAGGGAGCCACTCATGACCACACGTCATCGTCCTCAAACCGTAGTGATCACCGGCGCATCTGCGGGAGTGGGCCGCGCCACCGCCGAGGCTTTTGCCCAACGGGGCGCCAAACTGGCGCTGCTGGCCCGCGATGGCGAGGCCTTGGCGTCCTTTGCGCGGGAGCTAGAAGCGCATTGGGGCGTTGAGGTGATGACGCATCCTGTCGATGTGGCCGATGCCCGCGCGGTAGATCGGGCGGCGGATGCCATCATGCAGCGATTTGGCGCCTTCGATGTGTGGATCAATAACGCGATGGTGACAGCATTTGCGCCACTGTCCGCGCTGTCCGCCGACGATTATCGCCGGGTGACCGAGGTCACCTACCTCGGCTTCGTACACGGCACGATGGCGGCGTTGCGCCATCTGCGCCGGCGCGGGAATGGCGTCGTGGTCCAGGTGGGCTCGGCCTTGGCCTACCGAGCGATCCCGCTTCAATCCGCTTATTGTGGCGCAAAGCACGCGATTCGAGGCTTCACTGACGCGGTCCGATCGGAGCTTTTGCATGAGCGCAGCCAGGTTCGCCTGACGATGGTGCAGATGCCCGCACTCAATACACCACAGTTTGACTGGGCTGCATCGACGCTCGAGGGCGCTCCGCGCCCTGTCCCGCCGGTCTATACGCCGGAGGCAGCTGCGCGTGCGATCGTCTGGGCGGTGGACCATCCGCGACGGGAAGTGTACGTCGGGCGCATGACGGTGCTCGCGGTCGTGGCCAACAAGTTTTTTCCAGGCCTGCTCGACCGCTATCTGGCGCGCAACGCGTTTAAGGCACAACAGCGTGCTGATCATGTTGGACCACATTCCGGAAACCTGCGTGAAACAATGCCGGGCCATCGCACACGGGGCAGCTTCACCATGGAGACATCGCGCCGTGCCCCCATCCGCATGAGCGACCGCAGCTTGGCTGTCGTTGCAGGCGGGTTAGCCTTAGGTCTCTGCGCGCTATGGCGCCGCCGGTGACCCGAGCGTTGACGACTATTGAGGGGCATGCCCTCCTCGGGGATGGGCGCGCAACGGCGCTGGTCGATCGACATGGCACCGTTGACTGGCTGTGCTGGCCTCACTTTGACAGCGCGCCCACCTTTCGAGCATTGCTTGGAGAACCGAAGGATGGGTCATGGTCACTTCGTCCCCAGCGGATCGTGAGTTATGCCCGCGATTACCTTGCGGACGCCTTGGTGCTGCAATCTTGGGTGCGCACAGAGGACGGTGAGCTTGGCATCGTGGATTACCTCGCCTGGAACACAGCCACTCCCACGTTGGTGCGTGAGATTGTGGGTGTCGAAGGCCAGGTGGAGGTTGCGGGCGCGTTGAGCATCCCCTTGTCACATGACCGATCGGGGCCCGCCAGAACGACCGAGGGATGGCGTATTGATCAGGCCGGCGGATCTCTTTACCTCCTCGGTGCAAACGACTGGGTGTGGGACGCGACCGGCTTTCACCTGACCTTCCATGTGGCGGCCGGTCAACGGCGCCGCTTTTTCCTGACCTGCGGTGACCCCGTTGTTGCTGCACAGCCGGATGGTATGACCTCGGAGGGCACGCTCGCGGCGTGGAAAGCGTGGGCCACGCCGGTGATTGCAGCGTCTCTGTTCGAGAACGAGGTGCAGCGTTCCTTGATGGTGCTGCGAGCCTTGATGGACCGCGAGACCGGCGGCATTGCCGCCGCTGCAACGACCTCGCTTCCCGAGCATCCGGGGGGTACGCGGAACTGGGACTACCGGTATTGCTGGCTCCGAGATGCCAGCTTTACGCTCCGCGCGTTTGCGCTGGCCGGATGCCGCGATGAAGCCGCCCGTTGGCGAGATTGGCTGCTACGCACGGTAAATCCTGAGCGCCTTCAGGTGCTCTATCGGACGTCCGGCGATCAGGCTGCGGGCGAACGTGAGTGCGAAGATCTGGAAGGTTACCGGGACTCGCGACCCGTGCGCATGGGCAACGATGCGCTAACCCAGCATCAAGGCGATGTCGCGGGCGAAGTCTTGGCGTCCCTCTACGAAGCGCGCTGCCACGGCCTTCCACCTGACCCCGCCGCATGGCACTGGGAATGTTCCTTGGTCGACGCCATCGAAGCGTCATGGCAGGCACCAGGACATGGCCTCTGGGAAGTGCGCGGCCAGCCCAAGCACTACACGTCGTCGAAGGCCTTGGCGTGGGTAGGCGTGGATCGCGCCATTCGCACGGCCCTCGAGTTTGGCCAGTCCGCACCGCTGACACGTTGGCGCGGTCTGGCTGACCGCATCCGTGCAGACATTCTGACGCACGGCTACTCCTCCGGTGAAGGTCGGTTCGTGAGCGCCTACGGCGAGCGATCGCTGGACGCGAGCTTGCTTTTGCTGCCACTCTACGGCTTTCTGCCGCCGGACGATCACCGGATTGTAGCGACTGTTGACGCCATCGAAAGCCAGCTGATGGCCGAGGGATTGCTGTATCGCTACACCGCTGCCACATTCGACGATGGCGTCGGTGAAGTCGAGGGGACCTTCACCGCGTGCGGATTTTGGTTGGTGCAAGTGCTTGCGCTCCAGCGGCGACGGCACGACGCCCAACGGTTGGGGCACCGTCTGAGACGGCTTTGCAATGATCTGGGATTGCTCAGTGAGGAATACGACGTGCGAGAAAAGCGCGCTTGCGGCAATTATCCGCAAGCGCTCTCACATGTGGGCCTCATCAACGCGGCCTACGCGCTGGACGCACTGAACTAGGCACCCAGGCCCGCCCACACCTCGCGCAGGGCCTGTCGAACCATGCTGCCGGCATTCGGATCGCCCGCAGCGATCGATGTCATAAACGCGCGCGCTTGCGCGAATGTGATGTGCGGGGGCAGCGGCGGCACATTGGGATCGGTCACGAATTCGATCACCACGGGCCCCTGTGTGGCGAAAGCTTCCTCCCACGCATCCAAAATGTCCTCCGGGCGCTCGACCCGGATACCTTTGAAACCGAGCATTTCGCCATAGCGCGCGTAGGGGAAGTCCTCCACGTCCTGCGCTGCGGCAAATTTGGGGTCGCCGGCAAGCGCGCGCTGCTCCCACGTCACCTGATTGAGGTCTCGGTTTACCAGGACCATCACGACGAAATTCGGGTTGGACCAGCGCCGCCAGTACTGCTTCACCGTGACCAGTTCGGCATTGCCGTTCATCTGCATGGCGCCATCGCCGACCACGGCCAGGACGGGACGATCAGGATGGGCCATCTTGGCGGCAATGGCATAGGGCACCCCGCTTCCCATCGTAGCGAGCTTGCCTGAAACCGATGCCATCATGCCCTCGCGTACCTTCATGTCGCGAGCGAACCAGTTGGTGTGCGAGCCACTGTCCCCGGTGATGATGGCACGGTCAGGCAGCGCCCTGGATAGCTCCCAGAATACGCGCTGCGGGTTGATGGGCGATGCCGGCTCCAGGGCCTTGAGTTCAAGCGCCCGCCACCACTTGCGCACGTTGACCTCGATGCGCTCGCGCCAGTCCGAGTCGTTGCGAGGTTTGAGCAGAGGTAATAAGCGCCGCAAGACGTCCTTGGCATCACCGATCAGATTGACTTCCGTCGGATAGCGCATCGACACATTCCGAGGTGCCAGATCGATTTGTACCGCACGCGCCTGACCGTCCTGGGGCAAGAACTCGGAATAGGGGAAGGTCGTTCCGATCATGAGCAGTGTGTCGCAATCGTCCATCATGGACCAGCTGGGCTTCGTGCCCAAAAGGCCGATCGACCCGGTCACGTAGGGGATGGCGTCAGGCAAGACCGCCTTGCCCAAAAGGGCTTTGGCCACGCCGGCTTGCAGCTTATCGGCGACCAGTGCGACTTCGGCCCCCGCCCCCAGCGCGCCCGCACCGACCAGGATGGCCGGCCGCTCGCCCGCATTGAGAATATCGGCGGCGCGCTGGACTTCGACTTGCGAAGGCACGGGGTGGGCGGGCGCTTCTCCGACGCCGGAATACACGTTGCCATGGGCTCGCGGAGGGCTCTTGATCGCAGGCATCTCTTGGACATCGTTGGGCACAATGATGCAGGCGACAGCGCGGTCAGCCTGCGCTATGCGAAACGCGCGGTCGATCACATGACGCACCTGTGCCGGGCTGACGACGGTCTCGACATAACTGCACACATCCTTGAACAGTGTCTGCAGGTCAACTTCCTGCTGATAGTCGCTTCCCAGTGCTGAGCGCGCCTGCTGGCCCACGATGGCGACAACCGGTACGTGATCCATTTTGGCGTCATACAAGCCATTGAGGAGGTGAATAGCGCCGGGACCCGAGGTGGCCAAACATACACCCACTTCTCCCGCGAACTTGGCATGGCCGCCGGCCATGAAGGCGGCCATTTCCTCATGGCGCACTCGAATGTAATCAAACCGGTCAGCAGCCCGGCCCATCGCACCCATGATGCCGTTAATGCCATCTCCCGGGTAACCATAGATGCGATGGACGTGCCATGCGCTCAGACGTTCCAGTAGAAAGTCGCCGACCGTCTTGCTCATGATGCGCTCCAGCAGTGCGAAACCATCAGGCTGCGCCGCGCTACATGGAACACGCGTGAAACTCTTGCCGTTATGCCGTTATGCCGCAATGAATTGCGAAGCGGTCCGTGTCGCACCAGCCTTGTGAAGGCCGCTCACGCCGGTCCGCGCTGCAAGCACATCGAGTTTGGCAAAGGTTGTAGAGGCGAAAGCGGACGACCGCGCTTGGCCTAAGCCCTCATCGGAGCCAGATTTGCCGCCTATTGCGCATCCATGACCGAGCGAAATCTGGGCTCGTCAGGCGATAGACGACCTACAAATGGAGCGAGTTCTTACCCAAGCCTTTGAAAAGTACGCGCTCCAGGCGTTAGCTCCCGCCTAGGCATCGTCTCGCTGCCGCACCAGGGGGTGGGCCGTGTGGGCTCTTGCTTGCCGCAAGTTGACGTATCGACACCGACGGCAGTCACAGGGACGCCGTAAAGAGTGACAGGGGTGTATTCTGACGACACGTGTTCCTATCCCGCTACCTGATTGTCCGAGCCGGGCACGTGCGGGGGCAAGCTTCCGCCGCGGCTACTTTGGGCTCATGTTGGCGGTGCTGGATCTCACCGATAGCGAAGGCCAGAGGGATCGTGCCTTGCCGCAGTCAAGCAGCGGTATGGGCTTGATCGATCGCCCGCGTCAACTGCTCCAGGTCAAACGGCTTGAGCAACCGAACGGCCGTCAGGGGAGCATCTTCGGTCGGCTCGTCTGGATCCGAAAGCATAATGACGATGGCCATGCCTGGGTTCTTGAGGCGGGCCTTCGCCAAGTAGGCGCCGGATCGGTCCTCCCCGGGGGCTGGGACGGCGGCGATCAGGAACTCGACGCGTTCGCGTGCGATGACGGAGGCCGCTGCGCCGGTGTGCGTGGTCGCCACCAACACATCGTAGCCGCGTGCGCGCAAAAAATCGGCCACGGCGTCCGCGACGATGGCGTGAGGCTCAATCACGGCAGCAAATAAGGACGGGCCGTGGGTCATGGAGGTCTACATGACGGCGGAATGCCGAGCGCCTGCCAGTTTAATCGGTTTACGAGCGAGAAGTGAAACTCGATGGCCTCCCTGCTTTCGGGCAGGGGCCTGTTGCCCGGACAATCACGCGCTCCCGCTGCCAGCGTGCAGCCGAGGTGCCACGCCCCAGGGCCTGTGGACACCGGGCAGCCCGTCCAGACCCCTTGCCTTGGGGCATTTCATCGACCAAGGGCAGGATGGATCATTGAATGCGAGCAAGCACCTGGGCGACGACATGGGCCACCGATTCCGGTCGCTCGACGACCATGGCGTGTCCCGTGCCCGCGATGACAAACTCCTGCGCCGCCAGCTCGCGCAGCCGGGGAGGCACGCCCAAGCCCAGCGGCGTGCGCTCGCCATGGATGAGAAAGGTCGGCACATGAGCCATCACGCTCATGACATCGGCGGCATAGCCCGGGCGCAAGGTTTCCATCAGTACGGCACGGGCCGCTCCGTGGATCGTCTGGGCACCTTGGTGGTCCAGCCACTCGCTCAGTCGGGCAAGCGCCATGTTGGACAAGCGGTGCTCATCGGAGGCCAGCAAGCTGCCCGGATTGCGTCGAGCCGCCGCGAGCCAAGCCTCCACGCCACCGACCGTCATCGGGGCAAGCCGCGAGGAGAGAAACGCGTCGCTGGGTGCCAGATTCCCTTCGGCGCTGACGACGGCAGCGACTCGCTCCGGGTGGTTGTGGGCGTAAGCGATGGCCACGGCTGCCCCAGCCGAATGGGCCACCAGCACCGCAGGCGTGGGCCCCGCCTCTCGTTGAATCCACTGCCTCAGATGCGCCGCTTGGTGGGCGATGCTCACGTGTCCGATTGGGGCTTCAGCAAAGGCCCCATAGCCCAACAGATCGGGGGCATAGACCCGGCTTGAAGACAGCCCCGTGGACAGCTCCGGAAAACGCAGATGCCCAAGGAACCCATGGATGTAGACAACTGGCCTGCGCATGCGCTTCCTCCCTGACCTTTTATCGGCCAAATCGCACGTCCTTGCAATGGGCACGCGGCCAAGGCATCTCACGCGGCCGGGGATCCCTCGCTGGCCGCGACGGCCTTCGCAGATGCGCGCGTCACCGCCACAGGTTCAGCCAATAGGAGTGTGCGGGTGGGGAAGGCGAATTCGATGCGCCGCTTCACGAATGCCTCCATGAGCGCCAAATTCATTGCTTGCTGAGCGTCCATGTAGCGGTTGAAGTCGGGATTGGTGACAAAGTACACGACCTCGAAATCCAGCGAGCTTTCTCCAAACCCCTTGAAGTGCACCCGATCCAGGCGCACCTCCGGCGTGGCCTCGGCTATCGCGCGCACCATGCCGGGAATGGCGCGCATCGTGTCGGCATCGGTATCGTAGGTCACGCCAAAGCCGAATACGATGCGCCGCTCACGCATGCGGGCATAGTTGTGCAGCGTGTTGCCCAGCAGCTCGGCATTGCCGATGATAATCTCTTCGCCGCTGATCGCTTTGATGCGGGTGGTCTTCACGCCAACATGCACAATGGTGCCGGCGACATCGCCGAAGGTGATGAACTGGCCGATCTCAAACGGCTTGTCGAGCCCGATGGACATGGATGCGAACAGGTCACCCAAAATGTTTTGCAATGCCAGCGCGACGGCCACGCCTCCCACGCCCAAGCTGGCCACGAACGCCGTGATGTTGACGCCTGCCACGCTGAGGGCTGCTAAGAGCAAGGTGGTCCAGATCATGATGCGGGCAAACCAGCTCATCATGGACAGTACAACCGGATTGTGGCTGTGCGCGCCATCCGCTTCGGCTGCCAAGGTGCCGGTCGTCCAAGAGCGCACCAAGCTATTGGCCCACAGGCCCACCTGAATCGCGATGGCGACAGTGCCGATCAAACCGATGAAGCGACTTGCTCGATCGGACAGACCGAGGGCCTGGGTGCCAAGCACGAGAAATGCGATGAGCACGAGCCACCAGCGCGTCCGCGTGGCCGCCACGCCCAAGGCTCGCGCAACGGTAAGGTGGCGTTGGGCCAAGGCACGCGCGGCCAGATGCAGGGCGGTGAGGGTGACTAGGGTGCCACTTGCGGCGGTGGTGGCACCGACCAGCCAGCGCCAGGCGGGAATACCGAGAAAGGTGACGTGGAGGGCCCACTGGTGAAACGAGTCGAACATGGATGCTCCTTGTTGCACCCGAGAGGTGCTCGTGGCAAAGGAACGCGGCATGATCGCACGGTGGGTGTGGACGCCACGTGGGCACGGGTGACGTGCGCCGACGCTGGCGCAGCCGCCCCCTTCCCGCTTACAGTCATGGCTGCAAAGGGGAGCGCATGAAAGCACGCATTCGGCAATGGTGGGAGCAACTGCGCGAGTCATTCTGGCTCGTTCCTGCCGTGATGGTGCTGTTGGGCATCGGTGTGGCCTTGGCGCTGTTAGTGGTGGACCGCCGCGGTTGGGTCCCCATGTCGGTGGGCGGTTCGTCCTGGCTGTATAACGGCGGAGGCACGGGAGCGCGCACCTTGTTGGGGGCCATCGCGTCCTCGACCATCGGCGTCGCAGGCACCGTGTTTTCCATCACCATAGCGGCCCTTTCCCTGGCAGCGGGACAAATGGGTCCGCGCTTGCTGCGCAACTTCACGCGAGACCGCGGCAATCAGTTCACCCTCGGCGCCTTTCTGGGGACCTTTTCGTATGCACTGATGGTGTTGCGCAGCGTGCGTACCCAGGAAGAAGGGGCATTCACGCCCCATGTGGCGCTGTCGTTCGGCATGCTGCTGGCGTTTGGTTGCGTGGCAACGCTGGTCTATTTCGTCGGGCACATGGCCTCCCGCATCAATGTCGATACCGTCATCGCTTTGGTCAGTGATGATGTGACTGACGCGCTCGAAGCATGGGTGGTCGACGCCTCCGCCTCGCCTCCCTTGAATGATCGTGCCTGGGATGACGCCACCCCCGTGATCGATGGCCGAAGCGGTTACCTTCAGCAATTGGAGGAATCCCGCCTGGCGGATTGGGCGGCGGAGCACGGCACGGCGCTGCGATTGCTGGTGCGTCGCGGTGACTACATCGCTCCGGGCGCGCCCGTAGCGCTCATGACCGTTCCCGTGGACGGCGCGGCCGAGGCCATCGCGCAAGCCACCGCTCTGGGCGGATCGCGCGGCAGCTACGGTGACGTTGAGCAAACGGTGCGCCAGTTGGTGGAGGTGGCCGTCCGCGCGCTGTCGCCGGGCATCAACGATCCGCATACCGCGATGAGCGTGCTCGACCGGCTGGGCGCTGCGCTGTGTGGCTTGGCCGGCAAACCTTTGCCCGGAGGGGTGCATTCTCGCGGTGGCCGCGTGGCGCTACAGGTGCCCACCGTGACCTACGAGAGCCTGTGTGCGGTGATGTTTCACATGATCCGGCAACATGCGCAGGGCAATGCAGCCCTGTTGATCAAATTGACCGATGTGCTGACGGTGGTACTGTCCGCCGAGTCCGACGCCGGCCGAAAGGCCGTACTCGACGCGCACATTGCGCAAGTGGGCGCCGACGCCGCGCGAAGTCTTACTAACGAAGGCGATGCAGCCGAGGTGCGCCGACGCATTCGCCGCTTTGAAGCCTTGCGCTCGGCCGGTGGGGCCCAGCGCGCAACGGCCCGGGCTCTGCTGGGGACGCACGATCATGCTTGATATCGCGGCGATTTGCCTGGTGGTCACGGCTCTTCTTGCCTATGTGAACCACCGGGTCCTGCGCTGGCCGGCCACGATTGGGGTGATGGCAATTGCGCTCCTTATTTCACTGACCATTGTCGGCTTGCACGCGTTGGGCGTGGATCATGGCCTCAAGGCTTACGAATCGTCTTTGCTTCAATCACTCGATTTCTCGGAAGTGCTCATGCAGGGGATGCTGTCGTTCCTGCTCTTTGCGGGAGCGCTGCATGTGGATCTCGGCACGCTCAAGCGCTATCGAGGGCAAATCGCACTGCTCGCGGTGGTGGCCACCTGCGCCTCGACAGTACTGGTTGGATTCGCGATGTGGGTGCTTTTGCCGATGCTGGGCCTGCCTGTGCCGCTCATGGATTGCTTGCTGTTCGGGGCGCTGATTTCTCCCACCGATCCAATCTCCGTCATGGGCATCCTGAAGTCCATTGGCGCACCCAAATCGCTGGAGTTGGTCATCGCCGGGGAGTCGCTCTTCAACGATGGCGTGGGCGTCGTGCTCTTCACCTTGCTGTTGGGCGTGGCGGCCAGCGGGACCATTCCCACGGTGGGCGAAGCGGGGTGGCTGTTGGCGCAGGAAGCTGGCGGCGGATTGCTCTTCGGCGCTGTTCTCGGATGGGCGACTTACGCCCTGCTCAAGAGCATCGACCAGTACCAGGTCGAAGTACTCCTGACTCTCGCGGCGGTCATGGGGGGCTATGCACTGGCAACGCACCTGCATGTCTCCGGTCCGTTGGCGATGGTGGTGGCTGGCCTGATCGTGGGGAACAGCGGGCGGGCTCGGGCCATGTCGGACACGACGCGGCGATACACGGACATGTTTTGGGAGCTGCTCGACGAGATCCTCAATGCGGTGCTTTTCGTCCTCATCGGGATGGAAGTCGTCGTGATCGACTGGTCGCCCTCGCTGGTGGCTGCCATCGTGACCGCCATCGGCGTGACGCTCGTCGCTCGTCTGCTTACGGTGGGCCTGCCCGTGGGTGCGCTGTCCGGGCTGTTCCGGTTGCCCGCAGGCTCCTGGCGCGTGCTGACGTGGGGCGGGTTGCGGGGAGGCATTTCGGTGGCGTTGGCGTTTTCGTTGGCCCGTGGCGACGGGCGCGACACGGTTCTCGGCCTGACCTACGGTGTCGTCGTGTTTTCCGTATTGGTGCAGGGCCTCACGGTCGGTCGCGTGGCGCGTACGGTGTGCGAGGGGCGCGCTTGACACTCTAGGGGCCAAGTCCACGGGCGGCGAGACACTTTCAGGGCTGCAATGGTTTCGTGCTTCATCATCGAATACACTTAGTGGTCGTCCTCCGCCCGGATCCCGCCTTGACCACGCCACCGTAACGCCGGCACTGTCTGCTCGCACTCCCTGAAGCGGAGCGGTGTGTTTTGTCGTGTGTCTTGTGTGCGGGAGGCGTCCAGCCTCCCCGAGGGAATCCCGTTGAAGACTCTTTCGCATCTGCGCCAGCAGTGGCTGGGTAACGTGCGTGGCGATGTCCTGTCCGGCATGGTCGTCGCCCTGGCGCTCATTCCCGAGGCCATCGCCTTTTCCATCATTGCCGGCGTCGACCCGAAGGTCGGGCTTTACGCATCTTTTTCCATGGCGGTAGTCATTTCGATCGCCGGCGGACGCCCGGCGATGATATCGGCGGCCACCGGCGCCATGGCGCTCGTGATGGTCACCATGGTCAAGGATCACGGCCTTTCCTACCTGCTGGCCACCACCGTCCTGACGGGGCTGCTGCAGATCGTGGCAGGCGCATTGAAACTGGGTTCGCTCATGCGATTCGTGTCCCGGTCCGTGGTGACCGGGTTCGTAAACGCCCTGGCCATCCTGATTTTCATGGCCCAGCTGCCAGAATTGATCGGGGTACCTTGGCTGGTGTATCCCATGACCTCCGCCGGCCTGGCGATCATCTACCTGTTTCCTTACGTGACCCGTGCCGTCCCGTCGCCCTTGGTGGCGATCGTGGTCCTGACCGGCGTAGCCATGTTCTTCCATCTCGATATCCATCGGGTGGGCGACATGGGGGCTTTGCCTGATGCCTTGCCGACCCTGTTGTTCCCGAATGTTCCCTTGACCCTCGACACCCTGAAGATCATCCTGCCGACGGCGGCCACCCTGGCGGTGGTGGGCCTGCTCGAGTCGATGATGACCCTTCAGATCGTCAACGACATGACCGATACCCGCAGCGACAAAAACCGGGAGTGCGTGGGGCAGGGCGTGGCCAACGTCGTCACCGGCTTTATCGGGGGCATGGCCGGCTGCGCGATGATCGGACAGTCGGTGATCAACGTGAAATCGGGCGGACGGGGGCGACTGTCCACAATGGTCGCAGGCGTGCTCTTGCTGATCCTCGTGGTCTTCGGCGCGCCGCTGGTCCGTCAGATTCCCATGGCGGCTCTAGTCGCCGTGATGATCATGGTGTCCTTGAGCACCTTCAACTGGCGTTCGATCAAGAGTCTGAAGACCCATCCCACGGCGTCGAGCGTCGTGATGCTGGGCACGGTCGGGGTCACCGTCGCCACGCACGATCTGGCCAAGGGCGTGCTCGCCGGGGTGGTCCTCTCAGCAGTCTTCTTTGCGCAGAAGGTGGGTAAGGCGCTCGATGTCGACAGTTCGGTGCCTCCCGATGGAGACGTGCGGACCTACACCGTCACCGGCCAGGTGTTCTTCGCCTCGGCCGAGGCGTTTGGCGAACTCTTCGATTTCAAGGAAGAGGACATCGTCTGGGTCCGCGTCGATGTGACAGGCGCCCAGTTCTGGGACCTGACCGCCGTCAACGCGCTGGACCGCGTCGTGCTCAAGTTTCGCCAGGAGGGAAAGCAGGTGGAAGTGGTCGGTTTGAATGCGGCCAGCGCCGCCTTGGTGGATCGCCTGGGAACCCATCACCAGGAAAGCGCCAGCGCCCCGATCGGGCACTGACCCGACTCAGAAAGGGAAGTGTCGATGTCGTGGAGGACGTTCGACGAACGGCAGCGGCTTGCGCTCCTGTTCGCACAATGGATCTAGTCAACAAAGTATCGCTTAGAGTATCGCTTGCGGTGAAGCGAACGCTAAAAAATCGGTCTCAATCAACATAATGTGCTGCCCGAACGCAAGGCGCGCATGAACGCGCTGGCGGTAGCGTTTGGCTTGAGGTTGCACACGCAGTATGCGGAGGCAGCCTTTGATTGGACAGCAATGGATCGCATCCGAAAGCGCCGCAGTGCGGTGGGGGCTCGAATCACGCGGCAAAAGAAGCGATGAATGTGCTGCAGCCTCCCGATGTGCTTGTGCCGAACCCCGTCGGTCCAGGCCCGACACGCCAGCAGGACAGCCAGGTGCGCGCATCAAGGCCGTTGACGGCGCGCGGCGCCGAATTGCCCAAGTCCTCGGGAGACGTCAGGACCAAGCGAAAGCCCGCTAGAAGGCACGCTAATGATACGCAGAGGCACCCCTCAAGCATGGCCTGTGCGGCGTCGCTCTTCTGGCGGCACGGCATTCCGCATTCCGCCTACGACGGCTGCTTGGCAGGGCCGACTGTGAACTCGTTGATTGTGGTGTCGTCGGGCTGATCGAGCGCGAAGGCCACGACGTTGGCGATTTGGTCTGGGGAAATGCCGTAGGTGTCGTACAAGCCCTGCATCTGGTCAAGCGACTGCTTGTCGCTGATGGTCGCCAGCAGCTCGGTATTGATGGCGGCCGGGTAGATCCTCGCCGTGCGGATGTTGGTGCCTTCCATGGCGGACTCGATACGCAGCACTTCCATGAAGTCGCGCACGAACGAACCATTTCGTGCCGATAGACGGCGCTGCCTGGATAGGCTTTGAGGCCCGCCACCGACGAGGTGGCAATGACGTGGCCGGACTTTTGCGCAAGGAACTCCGGCAGCACCGTCGCAACGCCATTGAGCACGCCTTTCACAATGACATCGACAATCTGGTGCCAATCGTCGCTCTTCAGCGCCGAAGTCGGCATCAGGCCGGCGTTGAGAAAATGGCGTCCACGCGGCCATATCTGTCCTTGGCAAGTTTGACGATGGCCTCGTTGTCAGGCTGTTTGGACGTCCAGATCCTGGTACACGGATTGGCCGCCGTGCTGTCTGATTTCATAGGCGATCCGCTTCAGGTTGTCTGCATGCCGCGCGCCAAGCCCGGCCTTGGCGCTTTTGCTGGCGAGCAGCTTGGCCGTTGCCTCGCCGATTCCGGACGACGCGCCGGTGATGATGATGACTTTGTCTTTGAACATGAGATTTTATGCCTTTATCTATTCGAGTGGGCTACTGCTTGCCGTTCGGAAGCGTTGCCAGATGCCGATCCAGCGCCTTGTTGGCGCGGCCGGCCATGTCAGCATCCACGCGAGACGACAGCACCTGGGTGACCTGGCGCAACTGGCCGGCCGTGATGCCGACGTTCATGCTGATGCGCATGTGCGCCTGCAACTGCGACTCGGCGTCGGGCAGCGCCGAGAGCATGGCCACGGTCGCCAGTTCGCGGCTTTGCCAATCCAGGTTGTCGCGCTCGAAGATGTCGCCGAACAGGTGCGCACGCAGGTATTCGTTGGCGGCGGGCGCGAAATCGAACAGCGGCCCCTGCACCGGACCGCCCGAAAGCCTGGTCTGGTTGGCCGTGCCGGCGGCCAGCAATGCGTCGCCTTTGGGGATGGGGCGCCTGGGTTCGCGCCCCGGCGCATCCCGGACGCCGCGCTGCTTGCGCGCCTCCAGCACTTTCATCAGCTCGCCCAGTGCATTGAGGCTGCGCGGGAAACCGGCGTAGGCGTAGAGCTGCACCAGGATTTCTCTCGCATCGCTCACGGTCATGCCCGCGTCCAGCCCTTGGTTGAGTGCGGCATTGAGCTTGGCCACATCGGCCGCTGCGGCAAAGGCCGCAATGGACACAATCGCCTGCTGACGGGCCGAGAGGGGGACGGAGGCGCTGGGGGCGCTGGTTGATGTGTGGTTCATGGGCTTGCTCTCCTGCGAGTGGGCGATCTGGCTCCATGCCGTGACCAGGCCCAGGGTGATGGCCAGCGCACCGACGCGCGGGCGGGCTGTGCGCGCCTTAGCGGGCTTTGTAGTGCTCATCGGTCACTTTCTCCATCCAGGTCACGTTCTTGCTGTCCACGGTGCCGGTCACGGCCAGGTGCGTCATGGCGGCATCGGGTGCGGCCCCGTGCCAGTGCTTGACGACGGGAGGGCACCACGCCACGTCGCCGGGGCGGATGACCTGCACTGGCTTGCCCCATTCCTGGGTCAGGCCTACGCCGGATGTCACCACCCGGCGCTGTCCTGCCGGATGCGTGTGCCACGCGGAACGCGCGCCGGGCTCGAAAGTGACTAGCCCGCCGGAAGCGTTGATGTTCTTGTCGGCGGACCAGATTGGATCAATGCGCGTGCGGCCGGTGAAATATTCGGCGGGACCGGCCATCGAGGCCTGGTCGCCCGCGCGAGTAATCTGCTGTGCGCCAGCGGATGGATTGGTCTGCGGTTCGGCGGCCAGCGCTAAGCTGGCGTGCATCCCCATCGCGCACAACGCAAGTCGGAGAACTGAGTGGATGAGGTCCTTTCTTGAAGGTGAAACGGCTCAACCGCCTGGCGGGCCGGCAAGGTACTGTTCGTCAGTGACGTGCTCCATCCATTCGACGTTTTTGCCATCCAGCGCCTCCTGGATGGCGATGTGCGTCATAGCGGTGGTCGGAGAGGCGCCGTGCCAGTGTCTGTGTCCGGGTGGGCACCAGATGACGTCACCGGCGCGGATTTCGACGATGGGCTCGCCCTCGCACTGCGTCCAGCCCGAGCCGGCGGTGACGATGAGGGTCTGCCCCAGCGGGTGGGTGTGCCAGGCCGAGCGGGCGCCCGGCTCAAAGGTGACGGCAGCGCACGACACACGCGCTGGCGCGGGAGGGTTGTTCAGCGGATCGATGCGAACCGTGCCGGTGAACCACTCGGCGGGGCCCTGGGTGGAAGGTTGAGATCCAGCGCGTTTGAGTTCCATGGTGCGGTCCTTTCAACAAATAGGGTTGGGTGTTGCGGGGAATCGGTCTTATCCGGCCACTTCGATACGTGCCTTCAGAGGACCGGCGGTGCGCAGCACCTGGATGTCGCCGTCGATGCGACCGAGCTTGACCAGGCCGGCGGAATAGTTAAGGCCCTTGTAGAAGATGGCCAGATTGCCCCAGGGCGCGTAGTAGGTGATGTCGCCTATGGAGGGCGTCATGCCCGCCGGTGCCCCCGCTGTGGAGAGCTTCGTGGGCATCTGCGCGATCTTCTCGGTGGCGGCGTAGTCCTCCAGGTCCAGCGCCAACGGCAGCAGGGCGAGAAAATCGCGGACCGCAGCACTGTCCTCCAGCGTCGCGGAAAGCATGTGTCCGTCGATCGTCAATCGGATGTCCATGGAGGTGGTTCCATCGTTTAGTGTTGTCGAGCTGAGCAATGCTGCGGACCGAGGCGCAGCCATCCCTTCTCGGGCATGGGCTGGCGTGATAGCCCATGCCCATGTCAATAGCAAAGCGACAGATGCACTGGAAAGCTGCATCGGTTTCCTCCTGCGTGGGTCGCGCTTGGCGTCACCACGCCATGGGCCCGCTTTGCACCGGTATCGATCGCTTACGGATCCGAGAACGCGCTTCAGCTGGCGACAAACGGCCCGCATAAAACTATATTGCGCTCGTCATTGATTGAGAATATCGTAAAATCGATATACATCAGTGAAAGAAATTCACCAATGGCAAGAGAGAACCTCAGCGACCTGCAAGCCTTTATCGCCGTGGCCCGCGAGCGCAGCTTCACCCGGGCGGCGGCACAACTTGGCCTGTCGCGTTCGGCGTTGAGCCACGCGATGCTGTCCCTGGAATCCCGGCTGGGAGTGCGGTTGCTGACCCGCACCACGCGCAGCGTCTCCACCACGGAAGCCGGCTCACGGCTACTGGATGCGGTGGCGCCCCGGATCGACGAGATCGAACTGGAATTGGGCTCGCTGGTCGCGCTGCGCGATAAGCCAATTGGCACGGTGCGCATCACGGCGCACGACCACGCAATTACGACTGTACTTTGGCCGCGACTGCTGGCCCTACTGCAGGAGTACCCCGACATCCACATCGAATTCAGCGTGGACTATGCGTTCACCGACATCGCGGCGCACCGCTTCGATGCAGGTGTGCGCATAGGCGATCGCGTGGACAAAGACATGATTGCCGTGCGTCTCGCGCCCGACTTGCGCATGGCCGTGGCCGCGTCACCAAGCTATCTTGCGGGAAGGCCGAGGCCCGAGACGCCCCACGATCTGACCGAGCACCGCTGCATCAACCTTCGGCTGCCGACGCACGGAGGCTTGTACGCTTGGGACTTCGAGAAGAACGGACAATCCGTCAATGTCCGCGTAAACGGTCAGGTCACGTTCAATAACACTTTTTTGATGCTTCAGGCGGCGCTCGACGGGATGGGCGTTGCCTTCGTGCCGCTGGACACCGTGCAGCCGCACATTGAGGCCGGCCGGCTGCTACCGGTGCTGGAAGACTGGTGGCCGACGTTTCCGGGCTACCATCTGTACTACGCCAACCGCAGGCAAATTGCGCCAGTTTTGTCCTTGGTAATCGACGCATTGCGCTGGCACGCCAACAGGCCATCCAACAATCCCATTGGCCACGAGGCCTCCGGTGTATCGCGCCGATAGGCTGTTTTACCCGCTAAACGCGGCAAGCTGGTGAAGGTTCGAGACTTAGTGGAGCACTTGCGAGAGGTGGCCTGTCGTTTTAAAGCGATGGCCCGAACACGTTGAACGGCGGATGGTCTGCTGATGCTCGGGTCCGGGAAAGCTGAATCACCTGTACAGCTTCGACAGGGCGCGTCTTAGTTTCCTTCGGAAACCACGCGCCCTACGGGGTGAGCAAAATGCATGAGCCAGGGCCAACCGCCAAAGCGTC
Organism: Luteibacter sp. CQ10; assembly: GCF_040900725.1. Classification (NCBI taxonomy): domain Bacteria; kingdom Pseudomonadati; phylum Pseudomonadota; class Gammaproteobacteria; order Lysobacterales; family Rhodanobacteraceae; genus Luteibacter; species Luteibacter sp. CQ10. The sequence continues at coordinate 934,766 of NZ_JAEUYM010000001.1, forward strand.
GCGCGTTTCGGTGGCGAAGGAGTCGTCGCCTCGCATCGTTGCATGGCCACGCACGAGTCGGGCGCGTCGGCCCTCAGTGTCTTGTATGCGCGGACAGACTCGTCGGCGTCGTGCCCTACAGTCGCCATCGCATCGCTTTCGACGTCCTCACACAGCGCTGGGCGAGCGATCAACCGAGGCGAATGAACCATCGCTCGGTGCGTCGCGCGCTGTGGTAGCTGCCGCCGCATGGACAGTCAGCGTGTGCGACGGGTCACGGATGAGGCGTGTCGATGGTGGGTTCGTCGAGCAGGGGAAGCCCGCCAACCACCAACGGTTGGCGGAAACTATGGCGTGCTCCGACGGAAGCATCCTGAGCAGCATCGGCAGCGACATCGGCGCCGACCCGCAACGTCGGCAGTCCGGCTCAGTCCATCGATGCGTGCGCCTCGTCGAACTGGCCCTTCGGCAGGTAGAGGCCATGCTCCAGGCCCGTCCGCTTGCGCGGTGAAGGCGCAGGTTAGGGGGCGGGAAACAGCACCTTCGTCGGCTTGGCCGGCTCTGGGTTGTCGGTCGATGGCTCCGGCGGGCACGCCTGGGTCGCGACCACCACCTTGGCATCGATAATCCAGGTGGTCTTTGGATCGCCCTTCTGACGCACGTAATACTGGGCGTCGGTCGGAAAGACGAAATTGAACGGCACCGTCTCTGTGCCGCCCGTCGTCGCCAGCAGCTTAGAAAGAACAGGATCTTTCTCCGCGTCGCGCAAGACGAAGACGGTGCACAGCCGCATCGGCGTCGAGGTCGACCCCAAGGCAAAGTGCACCAAGCGTGCGCCCATCGGTTGAACGAGCCCGATGCCCGCCAGCAACACGAAGGTGAAGCACACCATGTGTTTGAGGGCGTTGGGATACCACCCCCGAAAAACGTTATGACCAACGAATAGTTGCGCGCCGACGATGGCCGTCATCGCCAAAAACATCCACACCACCGCTAAGCCCACGTCGGCCGCTGCCGCACTCGGCGTCGCCTGCAGCACGACCAACAGCACGGCAAAGCCCACGTAGTTCTGCATCAGCAGCGCCACAAGCAACAGCAGTGCGAAGCCCTTCATCGAGAAGAACCCCAGGCGTCCAACGATCGCGACCAATCCCCATCCACACAGCCACTCGAGCGCCAGCAGCACACCCATCCATACGATGCCGTGCCACACCGGGTCATCCGGGTGGAGAACGTTCCACCACACGACACTGCCCCAACCCAAGACGCTCAGGATGGCCGATGCCCACCAATGGACACGTAGCCATCGACCACCTGGGCGCCAGCACGTTGTAGCGCTGCGCGGGGTCGTCAACACCCCAAACAGGTCGACCATACGTCGCCCAGCTTTGCCGATCGGCTCGACGAGCACGAGCGAAGGAAAGAGGAGCGTGGACAACAGCACGATGGCGACACCACACACGACCGCAAAAATAGCGGGCAGTGCGCTGAGCACACTCGCACTGGCAAAGCTCACCGGCACGCCAAATTCCCGACGGAAGTCCCCCCACAAGAACGCGGAGATGGCGATGGTCAGCGCAGCCAGAGGTGTCGCCCGGTCGGCCAACCACTTGAGCAGCTCCGACACGCTGGCAAACAGCGTTGTGGGCGGTGCCACGGTGCATGTGACTGTGGAAGGGCAGGCGACGGTGGGAGCACCGCAGCAGTGCGGTACAGCCTGAGAGGGGGCGGCCGAATCGGGCAGCGGGGGATCGTCCATGTTCGAATCTCCTTGAAAGCGATACAACGACATCGGCCGAGCCGAGAAAGACTTGAGCGAGACGCCACCGCACCGCACCCGTGCCGCCACGCCCAGACCCAGGCCTAGAGCCAGGGCAGGCCTGGGGCAGCGGCCGCTGCGATGTGGTCTGCCAGAACCGTCGGCCGCCGACTAAGCGTCACGCGCGGACATCCTCGGTGCAAAATCGTTGACATTCGGCTGGACCACGAATGCGATAGTGCGCCCCCCCCCTGTTCTCGTATGCCGCGCATGACTGTGAATCGATTTACTGCCACCGTCGAAGCGATCGCCGAAAGCCTGGTTGGGACGTTTGACTTGCGGTTCAAGCGCGAAGTCGCTGAACAGGCTTCGCCGGTGATGCGGTGGTTGGACTTTCGGCTGCGCCATGTAGCGCCGATGCCGCGAACCGTGGTGGCGTCCGATCGTTTTCCTGTGCGCTTGCCGGCCGCGGCCGCGACGGGATTGCATCGGTTGGTCAAGATGTTCGAGCACGGCCACGATGTGAACCCTTACCAAGGCCGCGGGTTACGCCTGCGCAACGATACCAGCGACGCGCGACGGCACGTCCGCACGGACTTGCTCTACGCCGACTGGGGCATTCTGCATTTCCATTTGCCCAACGGCCCTATTCCGAAGGTCCAATACTTCTCAAAACCCTCCGATTGGCTCGCGTTTTGCCTCGTGGCCGATGAGCAAGTGGCGTTCATCGATGTGTGTGCCCACGGAAATCGCGAGTCCTTTTCCGAACCGGCCTTGCTGGCGACCGCATTGCGATCGTGGCCCGATTTCGCCGAGCGGTACCGGGTGAATGGGGTTTCGGGCGAGGATGCGGCGTCCGCATCCATCATCCATCGCTCCCGCGAAGGGGGGCTCAATCGGTTCTTTGTCCATGACGGGGCGGTATACGCGGGTCCAGGGGGCGGGGTGATGACCTCAGGGGTGCCGTTGGTGGTGGTGCGCACCCAAGACCGGATGGCCGATCTTGTCGATCAACTGGTGACCCAGGTCAGCGACCCGGACGGCTACTACCGCACCTATCCGACGGTGCGGAACGTCGGCGACCCGCTCTTCGAGTTGCGGCTGCACGAAGATGGGTTAGGCCTGTTCGAAGCCTGCTCCCGAACGCTGTTCCGGGCCGACTCGGCCCCCACGTCATCCCATCGCCAAGGTTTGCTGGGCTTGTCGGATCTGCTGGTGCCGACTTGGTGCTTGCCACAGCTGCGGGCCGCCAAGGCGAGTCTCGACGCGCTGTGGTGCGAGCCAGCGCCACCAAGGTCAGCGCAGAGCGATTGACGTGTCGAGCATCGCTTGCGCGGCCCGCGGACATCGCGTGCAATAGTCCGCATGGAGACTTCGGCACGGCCGCACCGACACCATTCCATCGCACACTGGCGGGGCACGCATCAATGAAGCCCCGTACACGCGCGCGAGTCTGGTTTTCGCTCATCGCGATATGGGCCGTCGGCTTCGCCGTGGCCCATGTCCTCGATGGACTGTGGGGCGCGGCGGTATTCTTGGGCGGGCCGGTGGCCGTGTTGCTGTGGCGAGTGGTGCCTCGGATGCGCGGCCTCTTGCAACAGAGCCGTGAGGGCCTCGAACGCACCGGACGCCGTTGGCGCTACGCCTTAGCCGAAGCGGACGCTCTTTACGCCTGGCCGCCATGGCTTCGATTGCTCTGGTATCTCGCGGCCTTGCTGTGCCTGATGACCGTGCTGCTGATGCTCATCGTGCCTCGGGGGATGGTGGTCGATGTGGTGTCCGCTACGGCCGGCACGTTCGTGATGGTGGTGGCTGCGATTGACGTGCTGAACTTGGCGCGGGTGGGGGTGCGCCGGGGCGCTGCCCAAGGGCTTCGCATCGGACTGGCGTCCGTTGGCACCGCCATCGTGGCCGCCGTGGCTCTGTCCGTGGCGCGCAAGACCATCTTCGCCTGGACCGGTGAGGATCCTTCGGCGTTTCCCGCCTCGGTCACCTTGTTGACCGCCGTGCTCGTGCCTTTGGGTTGGCTGGCGCTGTTGGCCGCGATGAGCGTGCTGCTGATGCTGCCGATGATGCTGATCACGCTGTGGCAGATGGCCAACACGAGGCGCATCAACCGAGAAGGGCACTTCCATGCGCTGCTGGTGGCGTGGCGTCCGTTCCTGGTATGCACCGTGCCGCTCTATTTATTCAGCCAGGTGTGGGGATGGCGCGATCAGGACTGGCCGTTGCTTCGACAATGGGGCACGACGGCTGTGGTGCTGCTCGATTACTGGGATCGCCCCGTCTGCGGCGGCGCCCGCGGCTTGGCCAACCGCGTAGAAGAGGACCGCTTCTCGGTCGTCATCGGTGGCCACAATCTGACGTGGCGATTCAGAGCCGTGGCGTGCCCGACACGCGACGGGGGCGCTCGACGTTAGCGACGCTGCGCCGCGCCGCAGGATGCAGGACCCATGCATTAAGGCAGCAAAGAGCGGAGGTCTTGTTGCGCCGTGACATCACCCGGATTTCCAAAGGTGTGATGTCCGCGGAATGCGAAGTCGTTGACCGGTCGAAAGGGATCCGATTTGAGTTCGATGTCGAACCGGCTGAGGCGGTTGCCGAACTTACCGAGTGCTATTCCGGTTACCGACGCTGCGCCTGCCTTGCGCAGGAACGCGGCTGCGACACCAAAAGACAATCCATAAGTCGTGCAATCGTCGATCACATACACGTGCCGCCCGTGGACGCTCCCTTCGTAGACTGGGTTGAGGTGGATGGTGCGAATCTGCTCGGTGGGGTCTTCGCGGTTCGCGCCTGGCGCCTTTGACCGCTTCGTCGAAGGGTGGTGGCGAATGAACAATGGCGTGTCCCGACGCGCCATCTGGTATCGGCCGAGTGTGGTGCGCAGGCGATGGCTGAAGTCGGAGAGGACTTCTTGATCGGTGTTGTTGCTGCTGGACGACGGATAGACGCCCCAAAACTGATTTCTGACGGTGTGCACTTGGTCACCCATCAACGAACGCACGGCCACCGCCAGCAGCGGATTGAGTCCCACGCCGCCTTGCTTTGCCGCGTGGGTGATGCGTGCGGCGAACTGTTGTTGTTCGGCCTCCACATATTTTCCGGACAAGTCTGCGAGCGCGCGAACGCCATAGGTGGGGGCCGTCGCCGTGAACCACCATTTGCCTTTCCAGCCGTCAATGAGCTGCAAGGTCTGCACCAGTTCGGCCGCGTGCGCGACGTGGATGCCAAGCGATTTGACGTCGGGGTCTTGGCTCCAGCCTCCTGCGATCAGGATGGCCCCTCCGTTCTTCCCCATGCGCATGTCTTCGGCGCTGGATGCGAGCACGAACAATTCATGGGGCGCGACGCCGAGTTGAGCTGCCTGCTCCATCACGACGCGGCCACTTTGACGGCCGCGGCGCTGGATGAAATGCACGTTGGTGCCCGCAAATGCGGCCGCCGACCAGGGCGGCTGTGGATGATTCGAGACCAGCACCACCGGCGTACCGCCTGCTGCGAGGGTCTTTAACGCATTCACCAGCTGTTGGTCAGGGTTCCCTGCGATGCAAAGCGCGCCGGGCGAGGTCATCAGCATCATTGAACAGCTCCGTGTCATTGGCCCGATCCTGCCGCCATAGCAGCGGGAGTAGGTTTTCGTAGTCGCTTTTCCCTGAAAGCACATGGACGTGCTTCAGTTGTTCCGCGCTCACCCGTAGCAACAGCGACTTCTCGGTGTCGCTGCCGTGGGTGAGAATTTGATTCGCTTCGATCACAGGAGCACCGTCGGCGATGTCTTGTTCGGTGGCTCCCGCGACCGCTAGCCATCGCCCATAGCGCAGCGCAGCGCGCGACGCATGCAGGCTTCCGCCATTTTGTTTGGATTGGACGAGCACCACGCCGTTGCTCAGGGCGGCTTGAGTTCGGTCGCGCTGGACGTAGCGGAATCCAGCTGGCTTGGTCCCAAATGGGAACTCGGTGACCAGCGCTCCGCCGCCGTCGACGATGGCTTCTGCCACCCCGGCATTCTCGCGTGGTGCAATCGTCTGAAGGCCGTGCGCCAACACCGCTACCGTGTGACCCTCGGCTTCTAGGGCGCCGCCATGGGCAAACGTGTCGCACCCCACGGCCAACCCGCTGACCACGCTGCAGGCATGCTCGGCAAAATACCGGCCAAGGCGCCACGCCGTGGACGCGCCGTGTCGGGTGGGGTGCCGTGTTCCAATGACCGCAACGGACCGCTGGATGAACGGCATCAGCATCCCGCGGATATACAGAACCGGTGGCACATCCGGATTCGAGCGCAGGGCAGGCGGATACTCCGGGTCTAGGGGACCGATAATCCTGGTTTGAAATCGGCGCGCGGCTTCCAACTGGCCTACGAGAAAGTCGCCCGAGGCCACCCACTCTTCTGAGGTGGCTGCCTTTTCGGCCACGTCAGCTGGCAACAAGTCCAACGGGTCACTCGGCAGCGTGCCTCGGCGCGCCTGCTCCAATGCCTGACGCAGGAGCACCGTCCCGACGCCGGGCGCTTGGCTCAGACGGAGGAGGGCGGCGGTGAGTGGGCTGACGTCACTCAATTGCTGATCGTCCCTGGCGAAGTAGCGCCCCCATTCTAGGAGTAGTCCAGTGACGCCGTCCACGTGAGAGTCTTGCCTGTTCGCGAAAAAGCTTGGACGTAGGTGCGACACCCTCGTCGCTGAATCGTCCGTGGGCGCACAGGCGCGCCGACTGAGGCTTCGTCGTACTAGTATTCCTAGGGTCTCGGCCGAGCCACCGACGCTGCGTTCGGTCAGCCGCCGGCCTATCGCCGGCAACAACACGCCTTCGAAGGTCATGACGATGGGGCGGGCATCATTGCTTCGGCTAAGCCGTCGGCATCGGCTCGGGTCAGTCATTTGGCTTACCCACGAAGCGGGCCGCTAGGCCGTGCCGTGGTTCCCTCGCTGGAGCCACATCCTGGCATCCCCGCCCATGTGCTGCCGACCGCCGACGCCGGGAACCCATCGCTTGACAGGTTCCGGCTTTGCTCTAGCTTGTGGATCGCGCGTCGCACGCGTGGCGTTAGGACGGGTCGATGCCTTGGCCATCGGGCCGCTCATTCCTTTCTCAACTGATAAAGCCCAGGCCATGCGCTCATTGCATTCACCCAACCTCCGCGATGCAACACGCTATTTGTCTAGTGTGGGCCTACGACTGGAACGACTCGTCGGGTCTACTGCCCGATATCGGCTCTCGCGCATCGACGGCGCGGGACGGGTCGAGCATGGATTGACGCTTGGCGAGATCTGGAATATCTGGGAAATGGATGCCAACGGCTTGCTCATCGACGCGGCGATTTACACCCGTGTTAAGGAGCTGCCGATCGGTGACCCGGGTCTCGATGCGGCGATTCAGTGGGTCCATGAGGGTGGGGCCGTTCCTCCCGTGCTGTGGCGGACCTCTGCCCGACGCGCGGGCACACGCCGCATGCCTCCTGGCTGGAAAGAGACGGTCCGGCCATGGATGGCAATACCGCCGGACAACCATTTGTCTTTGACCCCTTCATTGGCCGCACTTCTCCGAAATGGGCTGCAAAACGACCTCAAGGATCGCAAGCTGTGCTTGAATATCGGGCAATCTCATACGGAAGCTGCGATCGATGGAAGCCGCACAGATCAGCGAACAGGGCATGAAGCGCCTTAGTCGGCTCGGTTTGCCGGTTACGCCATCGCTCAATGCACTTGGCGTAGCCTTCCGGTCTGCATGCGCGAAGCTGGACCCACCGTCTCAGGCGATGTTGGATGAGCCTGGGCTGACGACAATGTTCTTAGGTGTTTTGCGCGAAGCGGCAGATCTCTGCGCGGAAGAATTTGGCGCCGATGGTGTGGCCGGCTGCACTTGGGTGCAGTACTCGGCGCAAGGCCCAGATCTGACCGAGCCACGCACCGGCGCCGACTTCGCCATCGTCGTTCGCCTGGGGGCTGGGGTCTCGCGCATGGCCATTTTTCAGGCGAAGAAAGGCGTCAGCGAGACGCCGATGGTGCTCCAGGTTCATCGGATGTCCCCAGCGTTGAAGGCAAAAAAAGATGAGCCTGCGGTTCAGGAAGAACCGCAGTTCACGCGCTTGGTCCGATACAGTTGGCAGCTGATGGGTCGGGCGGCACATGCCACGATCGACCTGTCACCGCTTTCGTGGGTCCACTACGTGGCCTACAACCGTGCGAAACCGCCCGAGACATTTAGCTTGGATCAAATGGGTCCGGTGCGAGACGAATATGCCCGACGCACTGCGAAAGGCATGGACAAGGCCAACTCGATATCCCTTGCCGGCATGACGGCACAGCGCTTCGCGGATATGTTAAGTGCCGCAGCCGAAACACCCTACGATCTGGAGCGGCCTCTTTCTGGCTGGATGGATGTGCAGGATACGGATGTGGACGACCGTATGGTCAAGCTTGCCAAGCACATGGACATCTATGTGGCACGTGATCGCACAGCCGGACCGGTACCAGAGTTTTTACCAAAAACACTGCTGGAGCGTGGCCGCATTTTTTCTGTTCCGAGCGATGCGAGGCCTCCTTCGATGCCTGCAAACGAACCGCGGCCTTTGGTTGGCAAAGACATCGACGATGGGCATCGTGAGGAACTTAACCCACCAAGACGGAAGCGGCGTAAGACGCTCTGACGGGCCGTGCGCCAGCTCGCCGTTAGCGACGTAGCTGACTCAGAGATCTATCGTCTTGTGGACGACTGTCATGCACGCCCCTGGTTGCTGGCAGGTGGCGCCCACTGACCCACCGTGCACAACTGGGCATTGAATCCAGGCTACAAACGCGGGGACTGATCGCCCGCAACAACACGCCTTCGAAGGTCATGTCGACGAGGAGGTCGGGTACCATCGCGTCGGCCTCACCGCCGACATCGGTTTGCTCAAGTAATACATGTTGCCCAAAGAGACTAGCCTCCAAGCCGTGTCTTCAGCGAGTGGCTCTTGCTTGGCCAGCCACACATGCTCCGAGGCATCATGGGATAGGTAGAAGCGTCTAGTATGGCCATGATGCGTTCGGCAGCGCGAGCGTTCATCCGGTCCACTTGGACTGCGCTCTCGACGGTAGCGACGCCGCGCGTCGGTCATCGGCCCACTGACGCGGCCGCATGCGGGATTGCGGGCACCCCATGCCTCCGGTTTGGTCGGATCAAGATCAGCGCCGGCCACGATGAGCGACGCGTCAAAGCCATGCGGCCTTCGCTGCGATCGTCTCCCGGCGCGCGCTAGCTGCACGGGTGGCTCGCCCACCTTCTCCACGAGGTGCATGCGCGACGCATGCGAAGACCTGTTCTTGCCGACGGTGCAGTGACGAACAGTAAGCGCGCGAATGCACTTCGCATATCTGAAGATCGGATATTTAGTTCAGCTTGACCACGGGGCGTCTTCGAGTTGGATGGGTCGCGGAAGTGTGCCCCTTCCGTAAACGCCGCATCGCCTTCATGCCTGCCAGCTCTGGCGGGACGCAGAAGTGCGGCCCCAACTTTTTGCAAAGGATCTTTCATGCTGCATGCCCGACCGCATCTCAACACCCACAATCGCATCGACGGCCATTCGGCCGTGGCTGGGGCCGCCTATCGCATGGGCCTCAAATTGTACGACCGGCGCCTCAAGCGCAGCTTTGATTTTCGCAAACGCAGCGGCAGTGAAGTCGTCTTCGCCACGACAGTTGCCCCGGCCGGCGCGCCCGTGTGGGCGACCGACCCGCTCGAATTGTGGAATCGCGTGGAGGCGGCGGAGCGGCGAAAGGACGCTCAGCTTGCAAGAGATTATCGCGTGCCACTACCCCTCGGACTGACGGACGAGGCTGTTTGCGCCATGGCCATTGAACTCGCGGAATACATCGCCAAGCGCCTGACGACCCCGGTGTCCATCGGGGTACACCGCGACGCGCCGATCACCGCCTTTGGCGAGACGAAGACCGAGGCGGAGGTGGGATGTCATGCCCATCTGTACTTCCCCACCCGTAAGATCTTGCTCAACGAAGACGCCACCAGCGATGCTCAATCAGGCGGGTCAGGCATGGGCGACAAGCTGACGTTCTTGTCGAACAAGGCGACGTCCGGCTACTTCGTGGAAGACGCCAACCGCGTGTGGGCCGAAACGGCCAATCGTTTTGCGGCAGCTGCCGGCATCACTCCGGACTATGACCACCGCAGTTATCGTCGGCAAGGTGTAAAGATTCGACCGCAACCGCGATTGGGCGAGGCGGCGACAGCGATGGAGCGCGCCGGGCAGCGGACCGAGCGAGGCGACCGCGTGCGAGAGGCCCAGGTGATGGCCGAGGTGTATCAGCGCGCGCACGCGGCGCGCGCACAGGCGAAACGATCACCGGCGGAACCCAGAACGAATCCGTCGGCTGCGCACGTGGCGAGTGATGCCGCGGGTGCCCAAGCCAGTCATGTGGGCACGCACGCCACTGCGTCCCAAGCGAACGTCAACGCTTCGCAAGCCACCGGCAGGGCGCCGGCGGGAGGCGCAACGCAGACCCTCTTCGAACGGTTCAAGGATCTCTATTGCGCAGGCGTACATGAGGGCATCCGTCCGCAAGACACGTATGTCTATCGCTTGGTGGACCTCATTGATCGGGCGATGCGGCGCATCGACAGCATTGGGCATGTCTTGTTCGGGTACCGAAAGGCGTTGGCGGAGGCGACGACAGCGCACTTGGATGCCAAAGGAGCCTTGAGCGACTGGCGCAAGGGTCCGCCGGACACCTACGAACACCACGAGCGACAACCGCTCTGGAATAGAATGGTTCAGGGCATGGGGCAGTGGATGAATCCACCCGATCCAATCGTGGTCAAGCGTCAAGCGCAAGAGCGGGCGCAGGTGGAGCAAAGGCTCGTCGATTGGGTCGATACCACAGCCCGACGCGTGGACGATCTGAAGGAACAGATGCAGCCGCACGAACGCCGAATCGTGTCTTCCAGAGCCGCGTTGCGTCAGAATCTCCGGGAGCTGCGCGAGCAGCACGAAGAGGCGGTGCCGTTGTTGATGGCGGCCCTCCTCGGCGGAGAGCGCAACTACATCGAGGGTTATCTGGCAGACGTACTCGTCGAGCCCAGCCCCGACGGCGCGGAAGGGGTACAGTCGGGAACAGGTCGACTGGGTGCGCCCAAACTGGTACTGCGACCGTTCCGGGGGCACGCATGAGTCGCCGTCGCGATCATGGGCCTGTGAAAATTCGATGCACCAGCGGGCGGGCGCCAGCGAACCCACACGGCTCCTCAGGGAGACAGGAGGCCCTCGACGGCGCCCATCAGGGCGGCGTACGCGGTGCCTACGCCAGCACCGGGAGGGCCTTCAGCAGGATGGAGGGCTTGGCACATCGCGCGAGCGGCGCGTTCCACGGCCGTGAGCCCGAGCATGCCTCCCCAGGTGGCCAACAGACCTGCCCGGAACCGAGCTTCCTCCAAGTCACCGTCGAGCAAGGTCTCGCCCAGCACTCGGACCTCATCGGCCAGTGCTGGCACCAGCAGCGCATCATCGGCGTCCGACAGGTCCATCGGGGAAGTGTAGACGACGCCGAGTCCCCGCGCCGGCATGCCACGACCCTCGAGAAGGCCCGGGCAAGGAGTGCGGCATGAACCAGTCGAAGGTGACCGCCTTTTGTCTAGGCTCGCGGGATGCGCTTGATCGGCAGATCCTGGCGATGGACGACGACCGATTCGACCGCGCCTACGCGGCTTGGGCGCGCTACGATCGACGGCAGCGGCGCGTGGAGCATCCCGACGGTCATCTGGACCCGAAGGGGCTCTGGATGCCGTCGGTCGAGGAACAAAGCGAGGTCGTGCGCAACGCCCGCATCCCCACCGTGTCGTATCCCACCGCCTACCGGGTGGTCTGCCGAAGCTTGCAACATTGCGTGGCGCTTGAGGGCGCGGATCACGGGGATGCGATTTTGGTGAAGTATTGGATTCGCGGCGTGGAGTGTCGCGTGCGCGGGCCAGTGGCGGATGCCCGTGCCTACCGTTCGGCATGGAAACTCGAGGAGGCGTTGGCGAACGCGGCGCCGCCGAGACCTCCTCCGGTGCCACGACGGCCTCGACTGTAATGCCATGAGCGGACAGCGGGCCTAAGGGCAGCCGTCCGCTCCCGGGCGGGTCAATCTGATGCTGAAAGAGATTTCATGCGTACTGCCGCTGTGAGCCGCCGAGACGCGGGACGAGGCGTTCGCGCGCATGCCTATTGCCCTTCGTGGCCGGTGTCGGATAATCCGCCAGGGAGGCGTCGGGGCCTCAATGTCAAAGCGGAGCTGCGAGCGATGGCGTTACAACAGTCGGTGGTGCCAATCCACTGGGGGTATTTTCTCGCGCTGGAAGACGATCTCTACACGCTGGCGCGCTACGTCGAGTTCTCGCCGGCCAACTACGAGACCTATTCCATCGAGATTGCGCGCTTGCTGCTCAGTGCATGCGCCGAGGTCGACAGCATCCTGAAACAGCTTGTTGAGAAGGTCGGCTCAAACGAGCGAGCGCGAAACATCGTCGATTATTTCGACCCAGTGACCAGCTATTCCGATAAATTCGTGCCCTTTCGCATGGCCATTCCACGCCACGGCCTGGAGCTGCACCCGTGGATCGACTGGAAGCGCGATCAGCCACCGGCGTGGTGGTCCGCGCACAATAACGTAAAGCACCACCGGCACAGCCGCTTCGACCAAGCGACCCTGAAGCACTGCCTGAACGCCATGGCGGGGCTCTTGGTGGCGGTCCTGCATCTGCACGCGGATGAGGCCAGCAACGGGACGTTGGTCGGCCTGCCCAAGTTGTTCACGGTGCCACCCGACATGGGCGGTGGCCAGCGGTGGGCCGAACTGGGCCATGTGCAGCTCTTTTATCTGCGCGACGACGAAAATCCGATGCGCCGGATGGGTGGGCAACCCGCGTAATCTCGGTCTTGTGGCATGGATGCTGCCAGCGATGGTCCAGCCTCAGAGCCGCGGCTTTGTGGCAGGCAGGGCTGAGATGTCGAGCGTGCCGTCCAAGACCTCCGCTTCATGGTGCGCCCGCGCTTGATCCAGCCGATGCTGATAAATGGCTTCCGTGATGCCTTGGGCAAACTCACGACTCAAGGCCGCCGCTCGCACAAGGTCATGCCGCGACAGTTGCACATAGCGGCGTTGTGCGCCCCGAACATGCTGGGCGTGGGCCCGAAACGTATCCACCAAGCCGTCTGGCATTTCGCCCTCGGGCGGCTGCCCCATCAACAGCCGATAACAATCCAACCGGCAATGTCGGACCGCGAACGCAGCGTCGCGGCGCATGACCAGGTCGGCGCGCAGATCTTCGGTGGCGCATCGGCGCAGATTGGCGATCGCGTGCGCCCTCGAGGTGAAGAGGTGCGCATCGCTGGCACCGGACGGCAGGTCACGCTCCATGAGTACTTCGGATCCGGCCTTTAGTGTGCTGAGGCGGAATCCACACGCTTCCAGATGTTTGCGCCAGCGATCCCAGTCCAAGGGGTGATGCCGGGTGTCAGGCGCAGCGGGTCGAGTGCGGCTATGAGCCGACGTGGGCGCCGTAGGGATGGCGCACAATGGGCGAGGGGTGGACGCCATGGGGATTCTCATCGAAGGCTTGGGCTGACGGGCAACCTAGGCCATCGCGATGAGCTGTCAACCGCGATCGGATCGGAGAACGCGAGATCGGTTCGAACGTGTGACTTAGGTCACTTCACTTAGCGTCGTTCAGTCGCCCTTGTCGTGCTGTCCCGTTGTGCCGCCCTCCATCCGTGCGTGGCACGCGGGAATCGTACCGCCGCACACCCCATCACCGGGTCTTTCGCTCCCGAGGCAACGGCGGCAGCAAACACATGACATGGGTCGTCAGGCGAACTTCTCCGAGCATCAGCCGTTCGACGCGCTGTGCTTCGGTGGCCAACAAGTCACGAAGCCCGTCGATGTCGAGGCGCTCCCCCGTATCAGGATGATCCCAGTGCCGCTCACGACCCACAGTCACGAGCAGGCACCCGGCCTTTCGCTCATCCAGCCGCAAATATTTTTTGACCAATTGCTCGTGAATGGTGTCGCGCAGATCTCGACCCGGACGTTCGTTGCCAATCTTCAGCTCGATGACGCCAGTTTCTGGCGTGGACGTCGAGATGAGTCGAATATCCGTCTCTTTATCATCAGCCGTTGTCATCTCGTGGCCGACGGTATAGGCGCCGTGGGCCATTGTCTTCAAGGCACCGCCAATAAGCTTGCGCATCTCCTGTTCATCGGTGACGTTGCACCAGGTCTGGCGCGGCGACCCGTCGCTGTTCAATAGATCTTCCAGGTCATCCAGGCGATGCTGGAGCATTACAAACATCTGCTCACGGTTCTTCGGTGCCACCACGCCGGAGGTCAGCAGTGCGAAGGCCTGTGTTGGGGTCAGCGGCTCACCCTCGGTTTCAGTGGCCGCACTCTGCAGACTGAGAGCCCGTGCGCGGTCGGCGTAGTCTTGCAAGAACGGTTCGCTGGCCACGGCCTGCTTCGCGTCCCATCCGTCTGGGCCGCGCGTGTCCAAAAGGGCGGTGAGCAGGGCGTTGCGGGCATACTCGGCCGCGTCTCGCGCACCCGGACTAAATACACCCACATGATGCACATCGTCGACCGGGCGCACGTGAGCGTAGGCCAAACGAACAAGGGCAAGCAACATTGCGGGCGTAAAGGCAGCGTCGCGGGCATCCACGCGCGCCGTGCTGTCATGGTCGCCAAACAGCTCACCGATCAACGCGGCGCCAGGTCCCAGGCGCTGGATTGAATACCTGGCCAACCGCTGCTCTAAGTACGGCAGCGCGGCTGCGGCGTCCAAGCGGAAGAGCAGGTGAAACCAAAGCGGCTCCCATCGCTTCCGGGAAGGTCCCTGAACGGCGTCAACGCACAGCGAGCGCAGATGCGCCTGCGCCGCAACGCTGCCTTCGTCCATGATTAGGTACAGCAACTGTCGAACGCCGGAGGTGGGCGCCGCCACGCGGCGACGCGGCATCAGTTCGTCCCCGTGCGCAACGAGCCACGCTTCGAGGTAGGGCAAAATCAACCTGCGGACGGCGGCAGGCGCGTTCCTGAGGTGTTGCAGGGTGCTCGCGTGGCGGGTCGCATCGTGCAGGTGGACTAGCTCGTCGTCGAGCAACGCCACCAGCACGGCGAAGACCGCATTCGGATGCGCCGCGATGAGGTCGGGTAACCACGGCGGAAAGCGGTTTAGTTCAAGGGGAATGTAGCGGGCTGCCAAGGTCGCTTCATCCGCGCTTAGTTGAGCCGCCCAGCCATGGTCTTCGCTTTCGGCCGTCAGTCCGCCATTGCCCATGCCCCACACGAGCAAGGTCGTGCCACGCGCATCCTCCGGACGCTCGTGGGGAAGCGTGGGTTGGTAGGCTCGCCAGGCGCGGCCCATGGCAGCCTTGAGGTGAGCAGTCGCTGGGCGCCCAAACGCGCGTTCAAAAAACGGTCGATCCCACGTCGCCACACCACCGTTTCTATGGGCGGTATACCAAAGGCGCCACGCCGTTTCATCGGCGCGATCGGCGCTGAAGGCTTGCGTTGGGTGATGAATGGCTTCGTCGACAATGGCCTGAAGACGAGCACGCGCCGCCTTCGCGTTGGCGGCGCGAGTCTTTTGTCGGCGCTCGTCTGCCGCTCGATCGCGTGCGATGGCGCGCACGCGTTCGGGCGTCACCGCCAAGGCAGCCACGCGCGTCGATAACACAACGTCATCGGCGGTGGCGCGCAGCACGCGCGAATTGAGGCTTTTGACGGTCATGCTGGGAGGCACCGCGCCGTGCAATAGCGCTTCCAAGGCGATGGCACGTGCACCGTGCGGCGCGTGGGTGTCTTCCAGCAACGCCAAGAGCCAGGTGCCGTCTTCGGGAGCGCTCAGCGCCACCAGGCCCGTTCGACGCATCGCGTTCAGGCGATCCCAGGCAGTCCCTGTGGCATGCACTCGGGCGAGCAAGACATCGGTCGCGATCAAGCCAATGCGCTTGAGGCTCGCAGGCCAGGTGCTTGCAGCGGTGCGCAACCGCAAATCGTCAGCATCATCATAGTTATCGCGGTAGTAGAATTGTGCGGCCACAATCGACGCAGCAAAGAGCGGGGCCGAGCGCGGGGTATCGTCCAGATGCCGCGCGCACGTTGCGAGCAGCAGCGAAACCAAGTCGGGCGTTCGATTGCGGTAGGCCGGATATTCATTGGGGTCCCAAACGGCAGCCTGCGCTACCTCCGGTGCCAAGGCTTCGCGCAATGCCGTGACATACGCATCGTCCAACTCGCCGCGTGTGATCTGTCTGGTGAGCACGCCGCACGCGGTGTGGGCGGGGCGCCGGCTGCCGGTCCCAACGCGGACAAACAGATCGACCAGCTGTTGAGCGGAGAGATGCGTCGGAACCAGACGCATCACCATGGCGACGACCGTGTCATCCGGGCCCATGGCGTGTCCGTGGACGAGACGTTGGGCCAATTGGGGCAGACGTGCATCGTCGTGCGCGATCAGCACTTCCATCGCGAGGACGCGATCCACCCCGTCGCCGGCCGGATCGATGGCGATGGCATGAGCGATGTCGGCGGCTTCGGATGAGGGTGAAACGGCGAACAGCCGCAGAAACAGATGGCGAACGTCGGGATTGAGGAGGCCCTTGTGCCATCGCGCAGGCAGCGGGTCCATTACCTCTGGGCATCGGAGGCGCATCAGTTGGGCTGGCGGGAATTCGACACCTTGGCGCCCCCGTTGGGCAACTTGATCCACATACTGAAACAGCGCCTTGGCCCGGTCGGCGCCGCTGAGGCTTTCCGGATCGCCATATTGGAGCAAGGCTTCGGGCTGTCTAGCCAGAATTTCTGCGAACACATCGGTGTTGCGCGCTGCCATCCAGACGGCCGTGGGGCGCATCGCGGGCTTTAGCACATCGAAGCCCTGAGGCGTGGTGGCGAAGAGCTGGGCCGCCACATCGCGCGGGCGCACGCCGCAGTCAAGCATAGCCTGTAAGGCTTCGGCGGCCAGATATTCGACCACCGATCGGTGGTGCATGCGGACCCGGCCATAACCTGCGTGGCCGAACAATCCCCGTTGCATCAAAGCTTGGATGGCCTTCGGTTTCCAGTCGGCGAGGATATCTCGTGGGTTGAGCACGGTGTCGCCATCGGCCTCCCGTTCCGAATCATCGCCATACCGCAGGGTCAATCGACGCGTGACCATCATGGCCAGCGCTAGCTTACCCGCCCCCTCGCGCGCGCGCTTCTGAGACAACTCACGGTCGCGACGGTGCTCATTCCTGCGCAATTTGACTTTGACGTTGAGATCCACTTGTTCGCGATGGGCCAGCAGTCGTCCCGTTTCAATCCACGCGTTGGCCAGTTCGATCAGATCCTGAGGACGCTGGGCGTATGACAACGCCTGCTTGGCCTCAAGCGCTGCGACGAAGTCCGCCGGATTCTTCACGCCGCGGTTGGCGACGAAGGTGGTGATCTCAGCCACAGTCAAGTCAGTCAGAGAGACTTGGCGCAGCGGGGGCGGATCTTTTGGGGCATCCTCGCGTTGCACGGTTTTGCGTTGGCCCATCGCAAGGTCCACGAACTCAACGCCCAAAGGTTCTGCTTCGGCGTCTTTGTCTTGACGTTGGGGGACCGGCAGGTGTCGAAGCAAGGCATCGCGGTCGAAGGCCGTGGGGCGAGAGGTCGCCACGATGCGCACCCGTTCCAGGCGAGGCCCCAGTCCTCGACTGACCGCTTTAAGCGCGTGATCGAAGGACGCTTGGGTCAGTTCCAATTCGTCGATGGAATCCAGGAAGAAGGTGGCGACGCTGGCGCCGTCAGCCTTCCACGCTTCGAAGCGGACAAGCTCTTCTTCGCCGAACAGCGAATACAGTTCTCCGTGGGTCAAATTGGACAGCTCAACCCAGAAGGCCGCCTCGCCGCGGGCCACAAGGCGTGCGCACTCGGCCTCGCATTCATGGGACTTGCCCGTGCCCGCCTCGGAAACAATCAGGACGCGCGGGGAGGCCAACAACTCGGCCCAGCTGATGCCGCCACGATCCCATCCCCAAGCCCACGCGGCGTCTTCGTCGCGAGGAGTGGCGTCGCTCAGATCGTGAAATCGGCGGACGATATCAGCAGGGGACATGGGTGATCTTCCTTGGACGGGTGGTGACGGGATCGAGCCGCCGGAATATTAATCCATCGCCCATCGCCCATCGCCCATCGCCCATCGCCCAACGCCGCAATGGCTTGACGGGGCGCATCCATCCTTTCCGCGCCAGGCCAGCGACCTGCATCCGACCCTCAGCCTGCCGGCGTTGGCCGTCACTGCGCGTGAATTTTGTCCAAGGACGGCGGTACGACGTCACGCACGTCGGTGCCTCCGCCATCGGCTTTTCAGTCAACGACTTAGTTGAGTTCGCATTCGGAGTTACGCCGCTTTATAACGTGTGGATCTGTAAGAGCTTTTTAGGAGATCTAGATCATGAACAACTTAGTGTTGAGAGCTGGATCGACCTCGTCCACCGCACGTAAGGAGGCCAAGTTGGAGCGTTCGGTTGCCCAGGTGATCGAAGCGGAACTGAGTGGACCGTCAAGCCAGCTCGACGCACGAGTGGGGACGTCGGATTCCCCCGGCGCGTCGGCGGCAAGTCCACGCTGGCCCAAGCGGCGGATGAAGCGCGTGCGCCCATGGTCCGATGCCTGGCTGAGCCCCACCGAGCAAGTCGTGCTGCGCCTCATCCATGTCGACCCCCGATTGACCGTTCCCGACCACGTCGCGCGCTTGCGGGACCTCGTCACGGTATTCCTGCCCGCGGCATCGCGGGCAGAGGTCAAACGCGCATTGAAGGACCTGCACGGCCTGCAAGCGGCGGGCGCCATTGATACCAATGCGTTCGTGGTCGGCGACCGCGTGGCCCTGCCGGAGCTTCCGGTGTGTCGGCGCATGTTCAACGGCCTGGTGCGGGCCTCACAGGAGCAACGGTGGCCGGCGGGGCAGATCGAACGCGAATGGCCGACGGTTCAACACCTGCTCGGCCAAGCGAACGCCGCATCCGAGCCCGAAGCATTCGGAGGCCACTGTGCGTGATCTCCGATTCGAATCCTGTGCGAGCCTTCCCGGGTTTTTTCTGCGCGACAGCGACTATCAGCGATCGCTCACCATCCGGGAGCAGTGCGAGCGGCTGGACGATCTCATGGCGACCATGGACCGTTATGAGGTCACGCGGACGGCCCAGGTCTTGACGTCGCGTCGCACCAAGGTGCCACCGCCGCGCAGCACCGACGGCTTCTGGCGCGAGCGCCGCTGCATCGATCGGCTTGCCACGAGTCACCCTTGGCCGCCGCTGGCATGGTTACTTAATTTTCGCGACCAACGCCAACGGGCCCGCCCAATGGACCAGCTCGGCGTCGCGGTGCTCGTCCCTCAGGATGGGGAAGCGCCGATCCAGCAGCAGCTCGTGGACCCGAGCCCAGTAGGCCGGGTCGGGACCGGCATCACGCAAGGCATCGATGAGGTTCTGGCAAGCGATAGAGTCGAGTTCCATGGCCCAAGTTCGTTGACCGCAAGAAAGCCCTTGCAGCTTGAGGCATCGACTGGGCTAATGGAAAGCCCCTCTGCCGAACCTGCACATCATCTCTGGCTGCCATCGTTCGGACGGCGCGACCCCGTGTTCGAGTTGCTGCAACTGACCGAAGATTACGATCCGCATGCACTGGACCAATATTTAGGCACGCTGGGGCACGCGCAGTTGTATTTGGCACGAAAGCAAGCGCACGCAGTGGCTCACGCCGCGACCTCAGAAGCGCGAGACGGGGCATTGCCATGACCTCGCCAAGGCCCACGCGACCGCTGCTCACGTTTTCCGCAGGGCGAGCCGATACGCGGAGGAGGTCACCGCCGAGCGCGCCCATCTCCACCGAAGCGGCAACCCGCCACATATCCTCGGCATCCCTGAAAGCGGTAGAGCGGTGCGTACTTCTCTTGGTGGATGCCGATCCGCTGCTGGCCACACGCGATCACCGGCCTCGCCTGTACGTGATCCTCGCGCTGTTCATGCCGAAGCGATCGCACCAGCGTGTTGCCCGCGCATTGGCCTACCTACGTGAGCTGGCGCTGATCGGAAAAGTGAAGTCGCAAGCGTTCGGACCCGATACCCCCTCTACCAAGCCCAACCGTGCCGCTTGTAAGATCCTCTTCGACCTGCTGCAAAGCGAAGGCGAGTACGCCAACGAATCCGCGCCATCGCGTCGCGATCGGCTTGCGCGATTCATGCGAATGTTTGGGCATCTCTGATTCACGTGTGGGCTTGCAAGCGTTTACGTTGCATACGTCATTGCAAGGTTGAGCGTCCAGCGCGATTGCTCAAAAAAAATCGCTTCCTGCAGCGTGGATCCCCTTGACGGCCGAGCACGTTATGGGACGGTGATGGTGTTCCCCCCGGCCGGAGGGAACCAGCTCGGTCCTGCCAGGACCGCCATCACGAAAAGGGACAGCCATATGCATCGTCAATTCAAAGGTCGCTTCAAGCGACCAGCCTCCGCTTGGCCAGAAGAAAGGGTATCAGCCCAGCAGCACCACGCAAATGACGTGGTCCGTAGCTTCGGCGCTGCCGAGCCTCCGGCCTCCCGCACCCGCTATTACGCCATCGCCGAGAATGGCATGCGGGTCTCGACTCGCAGCAACCGCAACCGCGACGATGTCCTTGACGAGCTGCGGCAAAAGGCCGGGGGCTCCCCGCTGGTCAAATGCTGGCACAACGGTGGAGAACACGGAGACAGCACGCTCGCCGGTTCGCGACGGCAAACGCCTTCCGAACGGCACCGCGCCGTGATCACGCATGCGGTAAAGCCGGAGGTCCGTGAGGCGCCCACGCCACAAACGGCCGCCCACACCGTCTTGGGATTGTTGCATGCGCAAGTGACCCAGGCCGCGGCGGATCCTAAAGCCTCCGCGTCGGTGGCAGTCATGGCCCCCTTGGTGACGCTCTTAGCCCAACAAATGGCGCAGCCGGGCGAGGCGATGGCCGGCAGCGCGCGCATTGCTGACCGGCTGGACCGATGGCTTCGGCAGATGGGTCAGCGGGAAACCACGCGCAGCTCCATCGACGCGTGCTTGCACAGCGCGTCCCTCTTTGTGGGGGTGAATGGCGACTTACCCTTGAAGGACATAACTCGGGCCCACTGCGAGCGCTTCATCGACGCGCTTGCCGTCTGGCCCCGCAACGCCAGCAAACGCCGGGCATATCGAAACATGTCGGTGCCTCAAATCATCGAGAAGGCCGTGAGCTTGCGCGATCGGCCGATCGACCAGGTCACGCAGCAAAAGCATGTCGAGCGCATGCGTAGCTTTTTTTCGTTCTGTGAGATTCACGACGAGGTGCGCCCGAATCTGCTCTACCGCGTCCAATTGGTATCGCGAATGCACAAGAAGCAAAAGCGTCAACACCGACGTCCCTTCACGCTGCAAGAGCTAGCCTCGATCTTCTCAGTCAGTCATCCAGCGCGGTTTCGAACGCCATTTCAGTTTTGGATGCCCATCGCCGCTTTCTATTCGGGCGCTCGGGTGAACGAACTGGCTCAGCTGTATGTCGATGACGTCCTGCAAGTGGACGGGCGGTGGTTTTTCAGCTTTAGCATGAGCCGCCCCGAACAGCGCATCAAGAACGCCTCGTCCATCCGACTGGTCCCGATCCACCCGCATCTGATCGATCTGGGCTTTCTCCGCTTTGTGCAGCAGGCGAAGGCCTGGGGGAGGGCGAAGTTGTTTCCCGATGTGATCTGGGGCCGCAACGGACCCGGTGAAACGGTCTCTCGCTGGTTCGCGAACATGGTGCGCCGCGAACTGAAGATCACCGATGCGGGTCAGACCTTCCACGCGTTCCGAAACACCTTCATTTACTACGCCTCGCGCTCGAAGATCCCATTGCCCGACTACAGCGTGCTGACCGGGCACGCGATCTACGACAACGTGCTACAAGAGACGTACGTGCTCGAGCATGATGCGGCGGAACGCTGCGCGATCTATGACCGCATCCAGTTCCCGGTCATCACACACTCGCGATATGAGCCAGCGGTTTACGAGTGGGTCTTCCGCCGCGCCAAGGCTCTGGAAGAACGCGAAGAGCGCCTCACCGCCATTTTCGGCCATCCGATCGTCTGATCAGACCGCCGCCGGCCCCGGCCGGTAATCCCCAATCCTGCTAGGAGATTCTTTATGCATTTGTTTCCGTCCCCTGTCTCTGACTCATCCATCATCGTGGCCCGACACCGGCCGCCCGTCGGTGCGGTGAGCACCGAGCCCGACCCATCGCGCCGCTCCGGTCGCTTGGATCTGAGCCACGCCCTCTCCCCGAGCGATGTGCACGACCTGCTTCTGCACTGGCCCCTAGAAGATGCTGAAAAGCCGTGGCATGTCTTTGCGCCGCGGTTGATGTTGGGTATGGCGCTGACCGCCAAAGACATTGCGCTGTTGGACACCCGCCAGTTTGCCTTTCGGCATGGGCGTGCATGGTTGAGTTTTCCCAAGCACAACGAGCTGGAGCAGTCGCCTCGCGCCGTCCGCTCGGTGCCGTTGCACGTGTCGCTCGAAGCCCTCCGGCTCCCTGGCTTCGCCCATTCCCGTTACTTTGCGGAAGGCCGGGAGGGCCCGTTGTTTCCAGACCTGGCCGAGGCGAAGCGCCCCGGCGACGCCATTGACAGCTGGATGCGCCGATCCACCCGGTGGCTGGCGGACGCTGGCAGGCACGCACCTACACCCCGCGACCTGCGAGCCACCTGTGCGCAAGCGGCGTTGGACGGCGGCGCGTCGGTGGATGCTGTGGAGACCTTGATGGGCCTTCGGGTTTCGTCCTGGGACGACCGGGGTCCGACCACCCAGCAAGCCAGGGCCCAGCTGCAAGACGAGCGACTACGTGAAGCCGTCGAGGCGGTGCACTTGCCGGGGCTTAATCCAGCAGAGCTGGCGCTGTCGCGCGCGTGCTTGGCGCCCTCGGTGCCGGGCCGCATTCGTCGAGCCCCCTCTGGCAATCCGGTGGCATGAACTAGCGGTCGTCCAGGCAGGCGCTTACGGGCCGGATGGTCCATCGCGTTCCCTCGATATTTCCCTTCATCACTGAAGTTCCCGTGAGCCCTCTCACCACCGCTAAGCGTGCACCCCTCACCCGTCGCCGTCTCAGCCACATCAATGCTCCGACTCCGTCGTCGCACGACCTTGCGTGCGACAGTCCCAATCCCAATCCCCTGCAGGGCCAGCTCGATGCGTTGAACAAGAACATTTTGACGGAGGCTTTGCGGGTACGATAATTGGCGTCGCCAAGGGTTTTGTCACGTGAAGGCAGCGTGCCATGCGGTGGTGGAACGGTGGGCCAAGGGTCTTCGTTAGCCATTCCTGGACCTACGCTGCCGACTATCCCGGCGCTTCGCTTGAATGCGCGGGTAGGGGACCTAGACGTTCCCTGCGCACGTCATAAGGCTTTCTTTCCAACCTCAATTCTGCCAAAAACTCCATGGGCCAAGTCATGTCGTCGGCAGCCAGATGTGGTTGGTCCAGCCATCCCTTCGGCACCGCAGGCGTGTTCCAGCGCGCGCGAAGAGCGACGGGATGTGGCAGCCCCAAAGCATGCGGGTGAGCTTGCCGGGCGTCACGATATCGCCCAGTGCGTGGGCCTGAGCGTCCGCCGTGAGGTGGCCCAGTTGCTCCAACTGCGAGAGCAGCCGTGCCAGGTTCCAATGTCGATACGGTTGAGTGTGCATTCCCCCGGGTACGATGGGCATGCATATAGGGATGCGCCTAATTACACGACTTGCCGGAAATGCACCAATGTCGTTAACGCAGCCTCCGGTGCGGGAGGAGGGAGTGCGAAGAGTGGAGGATTAGGACAGCCGCGGCCGAACGACGAAGGCGCGCGATAGGCGGGGGTCTCTGCTGCAGGATGGGTTCGCCCAATTTGGGTCGGGCGCCATAAACCGTGCGTTCGTAGGCTCGCCCTGTTTGCAGCGGCCACCTTGGGGTGGAAGACGGCCGCTGCAATCACCACGCCTCGACCCGCGCGGATCGGCACGCAGACGTAGGGTGCCGCAAGGCGCTTCTCAGGTTCGTGAAGACCTAAACCTGGGAGGCGTGGAGCATGAGTTACGTCGGTGAGGCAGGACGGCACGCATCCATCGATACTCTTCGGACACCAACCCAAGAGAATCCGCCATGCGTCCGAATCCTCGTTCTTTTGCTTTTCTTTCCGTCGCGTTCGTTGCTCTCCTGACCAGCGCGGCCCACGCCGGTACCCTGCCGGCGACCGGCTTGGGCCAATCTTGGCCCAACGCGACCGACGTGAGCGCCAGCCCCCGGTTCCATGTCTATGTGTTCCAGCGATCGGGTGTTCGATATGTCCAAGTCAACGATGCCGCGGGCACCGTACGTGGCGCCGTGGCGGTGGTCGATGACCAAGCCTTGGACCTGCCGGTCGGTGTGGATGCGAACCGGTGGTCCGAAGCGGCCGCCGGTTCCGCCACGGCGGGAGAGACTGTATATCGCGATGAGGCGGTTTCCATTGCGGTCTCACCCCAGCCGGACGGCACGATGCGCCTGATGGCCGTGCCGGGCGAATGCACCGATCCGGGCAAGTGCAGCAAGCGCGACAACTGACGTCTCAATCGCCCGATTGTTCCGGCGGTGTCGCGCGATCGATCACTGGCGTGTGCGACCGGGCACTGATCCAGAGCGTTATGGTCAATGCGATGGTCAGGATCAGTTGGACCTCCATCGTCTGAGCATCCATGGCATCGGGCGCAGTCACCGCCAAAGCGATGCTCGCGCCCATGCCGCCCAGCGCGGCGCCGTGCCAGCCGTGCCGCCACGCCAAGCCAACGACTGGCCAAAGAAGACCCAGGCGCACGAGCTGCTGAGCGCCATCCATCGGCACCGCCAAGGCCAAGACGGTGATGAGGGTCAACGCCGGCATGGCCCAGCCAACCGCGTCGCGCAAGAGCGGGCTGCGCCACACCACTCCGGCGCTCAGCGGCAGGTGCGCCAGCGCCCGATAGCGCTCGTGCAGGGCCAGGAGGACCGGAGTCAACGTCAGGGCACCGAGGTAGGCCCCGAGCAGCCAGGCGGCGAAGTAGCGGAGGGGATCTTCCGACCATCGGCCGGGCGCATGCATCAATGCAGCCACCAAGCTCGCGGTCATGATGGTCGCGGTGATGACGGACACGGCCAGGGTGGCCCCGAGGATGACGGGCATCCGCACGTGACCATCGGCGTCAGCGAGCGTCCCTCGGCGCCGGATGGATGCCAAAACGGGCCACCACAGCACGACGGTGGGCACCGAGGCCAGGATGGCCCACGGAATGCCAAAGGTGTGGGCGCAAAAGAGGGCGTTCTCGACCAAGGGCACGGCCTCACCCAGCGCCAAGGCCAGCCAAAAGCGTTGCGGCAGGAGGAGCATGCACGCCAGGCGTAAGCCGGTGGTCAGCAGAAAGCTCTCGTAGGAGACGTGGTAGACAATTTCGTAGACCGCCTCGTAAGCGGCGGCCACAGCGACATACTGGCCCCATCGCATCCAATGCGAGACCTTGCGTGCGTCGTCCGTGCTCCTGCGTCCATTCACCCCTGGGCGTGCTCCTGCGTGTTGGGTTAGCGTCTCGCCGAGAGGATGCCATGGCCGCATGGGCCCACGGGAGTCCAGCGGTCGCCTGGGCCGTGCTGTCTTGGCGTTTTGCCGAATCCGCGTGGCGATGGATGGCCCACCATTGCCGAGACGCTTCACCGATGTCCGTCGCCAGACGAGTCTCCCATGGCGTGTGTCATTCTCCGCCGAGGGTTCGCTGGAGCCACACCGTGCGCTCGGGCTCCGACAGCAACGGGGCCAATGCCCCCCAGGTCGTGCGAAGTCGCATCACCGACTGGGACGCGCGCACCGTGGCCTGTTCGGCGGCTTCGCCCAGATGCCCCCAAGCCTCGCGCCGGGGCGCGATGTAGCTGATGCGCCAGGCATGGAACGCGCGGACCTCCGTTGCGATGTCGGCTTCGAGCCGGGCGCAGCGGGCGAGGGCGTCGCGACGATACATGGCGAAGTTGGGATCCAGCCGCTGCGAGCGCAGGTTGTTCGCGCAGTGGGCCTGAACCTGCTTTGGGCTGTAGCGCGCAAAATCCATGGTGTTCATCGCACGAGATCCTTCAACGAGAGGGCAACGGCTGGCGCGGGCTCGAGCCACGCGTTGACCTGCGTGCGCTCCGGTGCAGCCACGTTTCGCGCGGCGTCCATGCGCAATGCCGCCGCATCCAGGCCGCACTCGGCGATCAATGCATCCAGACGGGCGCGCAGCTGGTGCTCCAGATGGTCGACCGCGTCGGCAAACTGGGAACCTGCGGCCTTGCGGGCGTCGAACCACGCGGCGCGATCGCGCAGCTGTTCCAGTTGGCTGACTTCAGCAACCACGGCGGTCGCGGGCTCATCGATGAGCCCGGCGAACTCGCGCGAGCGCCGCACATTGGCGTGGAACTGCGCCACCTCGGTGACCTGCACATTGGCGGCCAAGAGCCACGCATCGGCCAACTGGGCCAACAGGCTGGCGTGGTGTTCCATCGGTTCGACCGCGTGACGCAACGTGGCGCTCTCGGCTTTCGCGGCTCGCCAGCCGAGGGTGGCAGCCGGAGGTACACCGGCTGACGCACGATTCGCGGTCGGGATGTCGCCGCTCTTTCCACGAAACAGGGCGGCGACGGCACGGCCCAACCGAAAAGCGACGGACGCGGTCATGGGCGAACTCCACGCGATGAGGGGACGAACCGGGGCAGGGAAGACCGGGGCTTGCGACTCCGCCTGAACCGGCGGCTGCGGGCCAAGGCGAGGGCTGCGCACCTCGGTCAGGACGAGACGGTGGCTAGGGCGCCACGGTGGCGGTCAGCAGCGGGGTGGTGTGGCCGTCGACATAGAAGTTCTCGATGACCACCCGCGACGGCATGACCGTCAGCTGCGGCTCGCCACTCATCAGCGTGCCGCCCACCACCTTCCCGTAAACCACCATCTGGATTCGCCGCCCCAGCGGATTGCTGCCGAGCGTGTGCTCGAGGGCGCGGGCCTCGGCTTCGTTCGCCGGCGCGTAGCCGGTCAGGCCCGGACTCGCGGCAAAGCGGACCTGGGCCCCCGTGTCGCCCAGGTGCATGCCGCGCCCTTCGCCGATGAGGTCGCTGAAGTCGTAGCGCCCGTGATCGATGTCGAACGCCGGCATGTGGGTCACCACGGGCGGCAGCCGAACGTAGGGGTTTGCCTTGGCCTCGTCGATGGCCTGCTGGAGCTTGGCCTGCACCGCGGTCAGCGCGTCGCGCTTGGCAAAGGCATCAGTGGCCGTCTGATAGGCCGGGTCCAGTCGGTTCGCCACCGCGGCGGCATCGATGGGTGCCCCCGTGACCGCATAGTAGAGCCCGACCCAGCGGAGGCCGTCGTGGTCCGGGACCATGTAAGCCTCGAACGGCTTCTCGGCGGCGGTAACCGCCGGCGAACCTGTGATCTGGCCCGAGTTAGTCGTGGTCACGGGCGCGGTCGGAGGGGACGCACCCGTCGCCGCAGTTGCGGCCGTGGCGGCATGAGCCGGGGAGGTGGAGCGCGGCGTTGGAGAGTTGGCGTCGCTCTGGGAGCATCCCGCAAGAATGCCCGTCAGGAGCGCGGCCAGCACCGAGCGGAAAAGAGTCGCAGGCATCAGCGGGCCTCCTTCTGGACCACCACCATCCACACGGTGGTGCTGCGGGGCGTGCGAGTCGCCGGGTCGGCACCGTAGTCGACCACGACGGGCTGCACCGAAGCGACAGACCAACCGGACTGGGCGAGCTGGGTCAGCGTGCTATGCCCGGCCTGTGGGCAATCCAGGGTCGTCGAGGCCGTCAGCTTATTCGGCGCATCGCTGGAGATGGCGGGGGAGTAGCAGACGTCGGCCTGGCTGCCAGTGGCTGCAACTGCCGAGCCGCTTGCGCACCAGGCGAAGCAGGCGAGCACGGCAACTAGCCGGATGCCGGGTCGGAAGCCGGCGAAGGCTGGTGAGTCGAAGGGCTGGTGGCGAATCGGTGCGGGCATGTCCGTGGCTCCCCTGACTGATGGTGGCGCGCATCGTGGATCGAATAACCTGAACATCAGATGATTTCTGGTGGAGCATACCTTGACGGGCCGCAGCGAGCGAGCGGCCCATGCCAGCATCCAAATCCATCGATCAACCCGAATACCAACTCGTTCTGGACCTGATCCGGGCCGTGCGGGTGGAGGCAGGCCTATCCCAGCAGGCGCTGACGGAGCGCCTCGGTCGGCCACAGACCTACGCTTCGGACTGCGAATTGGGAGCCCGCCGAATGGATGCGCTGCAACTGCACCAGTGGTGTGTCGCCTGCGGGACATCGCTGACGAATTTTGCGAGGCGTCTGGAGGCCGCGTTGTCCAGCGACGAGAAGGCTCTACCAGAGAAGCCGCCGCAGCGGGTGCCGCGGAGGAGTCCCTCTTGACGTGCTCATCTACGACCTGCCAACGCGCTAGTCGACGAGGAGTCATGTCGAGTAAATGGTGGCAACTTCCGCGGCGCGATGGCGCCATCGTAGGTACCGTCCGAGCGCGGGCCCTGAAGACGGTGCTGCATTGCTCCGGGGCTTCTGTTCCCTACCATGTTGGCAGGTGCCCATAAAAAAGGCGGCCATCGGCCGCCTTCCCGTATGCTGCATCAGTGTGGATCTATCAAAGGCCCGCGATAGCCACGCCAAGCGCGAGAATCGTTCCAATAGCACCGCTAATCGCAGCGATCAGTGAGACTAGCGCGCGCTTGGCGCTCTCCATCGGAAACATGCGTTGAGCTAAGGCTGTCATAGCTATCTCCTAACTCATTGAGCTGTAGACCAAAAATGGGCGGCTGCGAGCAGCGCTGCTGCTCCAATGGTAACGATTGTACTCCAGAACGCAACTGCGTAATAACCAAACCAGTTCCTAGCCGATTTTGCTTCCACCACTTTAACCGCGTCAACCGCGCCATTAGTTGCGAACACCCCGGCGGGAAGAGTGATCAGAGCAACCCCAAGTAGAAAGGCGATCGTCCAAGCGGGGGCTGCTTTGTGCCCTTTGACTAGGCCCTCCGCAAAGTCTGAGACCGCGGCAAAGCACATTACGAGCGCGACCCACCCCAACTGACCATCTTTGAACAGAAGCACGTAGCGCCGAGTACGCAAAGCGATTTTCCGCTCGGCGGGGTCCAAGGGCTTTTGCATCGATACGCGCATCAAGAACATGCCGAAAACCGGTAGTCCTATAGGTAGGACGATATTCACAAATATCCACACCCACTCATTTTGTAACCACTCCAGCCATGTTTCCATAATGCCCCTCTGTCCTATTCCCAGCGTGAATAGTAGCTCGTTTAAACAGGTGTTATCCCGGATGAATAGGGGGGGCGCTAATTGAATCTCTACCGAGACGGGATGAGCCGCCGCTCGAGTATTCGTAGGCGATAACGGAGTAGACCTCGCCCAGCGGCTCGGCCGGCAGCAGAACTACATCAGCCAAGGCGAGACTAGCCAGAAGCGCCTGGACGCCCTTTAGCTGTTGGATTGGAGTAGGGCCTGCGGCCACACACTCGAAGAGTTTGGGGCAACGTTGGAGAAGCGGTTGGCCACAGCTGGGTTCTCCTAACCGGGTTCCCGCGAGACGGCTAAGCTGGGGCCATGGCCCCCGACGCTTCCGCCAAATCATCTCTCGCTGATCTCTCGGCCGAAGGCATGCTGTTGGCCGAATGCTTGATGACCCGAAACTACGACGAGGCACGGCGAAGCGCCCAGCTGCTTCGGCATGGCGCACGGCAGCTTGAACTGGGGAAAGTCCAGCGGCTCGCCGAGCGGGTCATTCTCTTGCTGGGCCCCGAAGGGGCCGACCCATCGCCCGGGCTCGGGACAGCCGTTTTGATGCTGGCCGCGACCCTTGAGGACACTGGGACGCCGTAGGGCGGCAGCGCGAGCCTCAAGCGCCTTGAAGTCGGTGAAAAAGCTCACATTTGGTGACATACTGCATGCCGTGGCACGCAAGTCGTCACCAACGTGGACGGGGTTGTTATGGCCAAGGCATATTCGCCGCTTGCGATTGCGAACGCCTTCCTGGAGCGCGCTAAGCGCGATGGACGGCCGCTTTCGAACATGAAGCTTCAGAAACTCCTGTATTTCGCCCAGGGCCATTCGCATGCGCTGCGGAAAGGGCGCTTGATCGACGCTGACCCCGAAGCCTGGGACTACGGTCCGGTTTACCGCACCGTTTGGAATGAATTCCGCGACCGTGGTTCGTCCCCGATCGACCGCCTGGCGGTTGGGATGGACGAAGGTGCCTATATCTTCGCCGAACCCGGCGAGACCTTCGACCCAATGCCGACGCCCAAAGGCGAACAGGTCAACAGTTTTCTGGATGCCGTATGGAAGGCCTACGGTGACAAGAGCGCCCTCCACTTGTCGGACCTCTCGCACGTGCGTGGCGGACCGTGGGATGTCACCCGGAAAAAAACGGGCGGCGCTCGTGGCGCGAAAATACCAGACGAACTGATTGCCAAATACTTTGTCGATGCGCGAGAAAAGCGCATGGCGAAGCGTGCAGAAGAACAGGCGGCTGACGCGGACTGACCTCGATGCACGGAAAGGAAGCCGGAGACCATCCAGGGGATGAATCAGACGACGCCTATGAGCGATTCCTCCACGATATTGAGGAATCACTGCAAGCGCAGGATGCGGCCGAGGCGGCCGAGCATGCGCCGGTCGAGGACGCACCGCCCACCGATTCTGACTACTTTGTCGAATGGGACGAAGGCCAACCGTCGTGGGAGCAACTCTGGAACAGCAATCAGAGCCTTCGCCGTGCGCTCGGCGAGCTGAAGTTCGCCGACGAAGAGGCGCGCGAAGCGACCAAGCAGAAGACAGAGCGACTGAAGGCGAAGGTCGCGGCGTCGGTGACCACAACCGAACTGCGCAAATGGGGCGCCACCAAAGCCTATTCCTTGGCTACCGGCAGCATGAGCTTCTGGGTGGTCATCATAGGGTTTCAAGCCGCCATGAAGACCGCAACTGGTGTCGCGCCACTCGATAACAATGTCTTGATCGCCATCACCACCGGCTGCACCGTGAACGTGCTCGCCGCGTTCTTGGGCGTCATTCGCGGCCTCTTTCCGCACAAGCCAGACCCCTCTCGTCGGAAGCGGAAAAGTCCGAAGGCGCGGTGAGTGCGCCCGAATGCGCAGTTCGCATCCGCCTATGACTTCGTTCGCGGAGCTAGCGGGTAATCATCGTTCGATCACCGTGAAGGGGCCAAGAGATGCATCGGTTGTTTCCGCACGTCGTCTATACCGCAGATGCCATTACCCGAAACGAACTCTCGAACAAAACGGTAGTTCACCGAGCCCGTTTATATGGCTACGTTGATGTCGCGTGTGCGCGATCTTTGGCATCTTATCGGAGGCAAGTGCCGCGCCTACGCCCAAGTGGTCGATCCAAAGACCGAGCAGTACTACGGCATCGATGTGGTGATTCATCTTCACTCACCCGATGGCCACAAACTGCTGGCACTTGAGGCTAAGCGCCCGACATTCCCGGAGCCGCGAGGAAAGTGGGACTACGTCACCAAGGGTACGCAGTCTCACTTTTCCCAACAATTGGACCGGCAGATCGCTCACATTGACCCGTCCGTGGTCTTCGGCGGCCTGTTTCTCGATGCCCGACCCCATTACGCGCCGGTTGCGGGGTTTGACCCGCTAGGTAGCTTGTTCTGTGACTCACAAGCACTGAAGAACCACGAAAATGCGTTCATGGCTAAACGAACGACGCATCCATATTGGACCAATGCGGACGTAGCGTCGTTGGTTGCAGCTAATCCGCTCTCCGGTGCCACACCGCCGCTGGGCCATGTGCTTAACCTTCAAGAGTTGCTGCAGAAGATCATGGATTGCGGCCAAGGTGGTCGGATTAATGCCCGAAACTTTCCTAAAATTCTGACAGCGATGGCTCGTGCGCGTGCCGCGGCGACCAGACGGGAGGGTCAACGCCCCCCGTCAGACAAGGATGTGGCAGCTCAAATTGCGTACGCCTTCGGTTGCGCGCAGGTATTGACGCTGGAGATCGACTGGTTCAAGGGTGATGGCGCGGACGTGGCTCGACTACGCCAATGGAACCTGTCGCAGCGGAAAGCAACGCCTGGATCACGAACAAAAGCCCGCCGTCGCAGCTGACATTGATATCTCTACTGCGGGGCCCGCGCACCTAGATTATCAGTGCGCGGGCCGCTGAAGATTGAGAAAGGTTTTGGTCTATGCGATGAGAGCGGAAAGCTGGCGCTCGACATCAAGACGGCCGTGCATGGGCAAGACCGGCGCGCCAGATGCATTGGTGATGACCGGGCGATGCGACTCAAAGACATGTTGCGGCGGCACCCAATGCACTTCCGCGCCGTGGGAATTTAGGCTTGCGGCCATGGTGGTCATCTCTTGCTCAACCGTCTCGCGTTGCGTGACACGGTTGGGCGCCAGATGGAGTTGGCGAAGTACGTCGAACAAAAGATAGAAACGCGACGCAGCGACCTGAATTTCAGGCGACATAGAAATGATCTCGATGAAGTAAGAAGATGCCCAATACACCAGGGCTTCGGCAACAGCGAGATCGGGCCATCAAGGTCAGCATGCGCCGCAGCGGATCGGTGACGTTGAGGGGGCGAAGCATCAGCCGTTACGTAGTGAATAACATCGCTCTGCGCGAATTGCAAATCGGCGCGCCAGGCTGGTTCGGGAGGTTTAGGCACCACCTGTCGACACCCGTGAATCCATGCCAGCCGCAACCAGGGGCCGCCGGGTCATTCTGCTGTTTGAATTCAGCCAAGGTGCCGACCCGGCCGACAGTCGCACGAACCAGGTGCGTTGCTGAGGTATGGCGTCGGGTGCCGCTTCGTATAAGTCATTGAAGCTTAGGAAGATAAGAGTTGGTGCGATTCCGTGGCCCGCTCTACCCCGCCCTCGGCGTGGGCTAAGTCCTTGCATGACACGTCCATCGGCAGCCGACGCTTCTCATGTGAGACGCTGTGCCCGCCGTGTCTGTAGTGCTTCGCTGCGTTGAGTTTCTCGCTTAGAGCGCTACTAGAGCAGGCAGACAAGCGACTTCGGCGTCACGCGGCAGCGCGACGGCTGATTTCGGCCAACGCGTCAACAATGGCGTTAGCGTCGCCGTCATCGAACGTTCCGTCGAGCCCCTCGTGATGCAGGCTCGTGAACGGCGGATCGTAAAGCTGGCCGGCGTCCATCACCCCGAACCGAGTCAACCGCTCGATGATCAGCTCCACGAAGCGAATCTGAAGGCTGCTGTAGCGGTTCTCGTCCAAGAACTGGCCAAAGGCCTCTTTGGCAGCATTCCGATCAAGCCCCACCAGCGAACGGATAAACATCGTCAGCGGTTGCTCGCGGCCATAGCATGACTCGAAGCGCTCGCGGCTCTCCACGGGGTCCGATTCGTAAATGAAGCGTTCCAGTTCACTCAAATCGGTCGGCGTCAGTGCCTTGTTGTGCTTGAGTTTTGCAATGGCGATATGGCTTTCGTTGGCACGGATGTAGGCCTCAACTTTCTTTTTGTACTGGGAGAGATTGATGCCCGTGCTGAAATCCTTCAGAACAACTTCGGTGGCCTCACCGATCTCGTCGGTCAGGACCGTGTACACCGGCTCGATGGCCCTGCGCTCAATGAATTGAATCAGGCCGCGCAGTTTGCGCCGCACTTGGTCGATCATCGGCAGCGTGACGCCCTTCCAATAGTCCTCGGTTTGCAGATCTTGGATCAGAGCCAATTCCGCGCGCACGGCCGGAATGGTGTCTTTCCCTTCAAGCTCTGCGGCCAGATCAACGATCTTATCCCGGTTGCTGGTGAAGTCCGACGTCGATCGAATCAGGGCGAGCTGGAGGTTCAGGCACAGCAAATCAAAGAGCTTGGCTGTGATGTGTTCTGGCGCGCGCTCGCTGGGGAGTCCAGCGACGTGCATGCGAAGGTCGCCGAGCGCTGAATCATCCAGAGTCTGCCATGCATCGCGTTCCGCGAATCGAACGACGTGCTCACGCTCGGTTCGCACGATGAAGTTGTCCTGATTCATCGCGGCCACTTCGTCGTGCAATGCATCTTTGGTTTCAGACCTGAGCGTCACCCATTCCGCTTCAGGACCCCAGCTTGGCGTTGGGGTGATGGACGCATGGCTCTCCTTCGGGGCGAGTAGCACAATGAGATCCAGGCGGGCCTTGAATAGGCGCTTGCCCAGAGGCTCCGGCGCGCTTCCGAGGGCGCCTCGAGGGTTCTCATTGAAGTATTCAAAGTTGGCGCAGAAATCGAAGATGTAGAACTCGGTCTTATCGAGTCCAGGTCCAAACAGACCGGGGCATAGTCGCGTTCCTCGGCCGATCATCTGCAGGAACTTGACCTTGGAACGCACGGCTTTGAAGAAGACCAGATTCAGGACCTGGGGGACATCGATACCAGTGTCCAGCATGTCGACGGAAATGGCGACCTGAGGCAGTCGGCCGACCTTGCTGCTGAAATCGTCAATGAGATTCTGCGCGTAGGTCACCGCATGAGTGATGACCCGTGCAAACTCGCCCTTGTAGTGCGGGTAGTGATGATCGAACCGCTGGGCGATGAAATCGGCGTGGCGTTGATTGACGGCAAAGATGATCGTCTTGCCAAGCGTGTCTCCCCCGTCGACCTTGAGGCCGTTGACCATCAGATGCTTGAGCATCTTGTCGACGGTGTCTTCGTTGAACAGTTGCTTATTGACCTCGGATGCGTAGATTTCGGTTGGCGCGCCGTTCTCTTCGTCTTCGCCGGCGCGATCGCCCCAATCCAACGAGTCCCAGTGGTCTTTTTCCGCCTCGCTCAAATCGCTGTAGCGGATGCCCTCTCGCACAAAGGTAAGTGGCACCGAGTGGGCTTTGGGTGGGACCAGGTAGCCATCGGCCACCGCCTCTTCGAGGCCGTAGGCGTCGGTCGGTACGCCGGTCTCCAGTCCGAACAGGTGATAGGTATCGCGGTCGACCTCGTCGCGAGGGGTCGCCGTCAGCCCAACCAAGTAGCTGTCGAAGTAGCGGAAAATGGCGCCATATTTCTGGTAAACGCTGCGGTGTGCTTCGTCAATGATGATGAGATCGAAGTGGCCGACCCCGTACTTGCGTCGCTCCCCCTCCATCTGGTCGATGAGCCCCATCATGGTGGGGTAGGTCGACAGGTAGACGCGTCCCTGGCCATCTTTGTCGGTCACCAGATTGACCGGGCTTGAGTGCGGCAGGTGCGCTTTGAACGCGTTCGCGGCCTGATTGACGAGGGCGACACGGTCGGCAAGAAACAGCACACGCTTGACCCAATTGGCACGCATCAGCAGCTCGACGAGCGCAATGGACATGCGGGTCTTGCCGGTGCCCGTGGCCATCGTCAGGAGGCCCGCTCGGCGCCCATGGGCCAAGGCCTCGGTCATGGCTCGAATGGCACGCTGCTGGTACGAGCGCTCCACGATGTTGTTGTCGATGGGAAGTGCGCTGACATCCGTCTGGAGGGCCCTGCGCTGGATAGCAAGTTCCAGTTCCTCGCGGCTGTAGAACCCTTGGACCTCGCGCGGCGGCGCGCGCCGGTCGTCCCACAACCACGTATGGTTGCCATTCGTATAAAAGATGAGGGGGCGTTGGCCGGTCATCGTGGCAAGGCAGTCTGCGTATAGCTTGGCCTGCTGACGGCCGATTTCGGGGTCCTTCAGGCTTCGCTTGGCTTCCACCACCGCGAGAGACGTGCCGTTTGCTCCCCACAGGACGTAGTCGGCAAAGCCTTCGCCGCCCTCGTTCGGCATGCCGGTCAGGGGCACCTCAATGGACGCGTTGCCTCCGACTGACCAACCCGCCTCGCGCAACAGCACGTCAATGAAGAACCGGCGCGTGTCGGCCTCGTCGTAGTCGTGCCCATCGGGCACCTCGATGTTCGCCGCCTTTGCTTGGGCGATTTCGGCGCGAACGGCCGCTAGCTCTGCATTGACGAGAGCGAGGGTGGCCTCACGCTCGGCCAAAGTCGCTGAATGGGCCGCGATGGCGGCTTCGCGGTCTTCCAAAATGGCGTGCTGTGCGTCGATCTTTTCTTGAAACTTGGCCTCTTGCTTCTTCAGCTCGTCCTTCGTGAGGCCAATCGCCTCGTCCTCGCGCACGAGCTTCGGAACACGACGCTCTTCGAAATCGGCTGTGATGCTCTTCGGGTCGCTGGCCCGCGTGTAGGTGCGCGCCACCCAGAAGAGGACATGGAACAGTTCCCGAACCAGCTTCAGCGCATCCAAGTGCCCAATCGGCTGACTCGTGTGCACGGCTTGATTGCCGAACCGCTGGATCAACCTCATCTTTTGCAAAACTGCTGGAGGCGGTAGTGCTTCGAAATCGCGGTCTGTCAGAAGCGCATTGAGATTGCGGTCATACGGCATGCGCAGGTCGCGATCGTGCTCATAGAGCCAGTGCACGGCCTGTTCAAGCGCGTGACGCGTGCGCATGCAGCACGCACGTGGATCGGCATACACCAGTTGCTCCGCACCCTTGGCCGGGTCGAAGAGCGGCTTGAATTCGGAGTGGAGGAACTGGAAGTTGGTCATGGCCAAAGCGTTCCTGCGAAGGCTTTTGATTGCACTGCGGCGGCCATGCGATCCATACCTCTCTGGGCTGCGTACAGGTCCTGTTTCATCTCCTCCACTCGGGTCGCAAATCTCGCCCATTTATCTTGAAGCGATTTCGGTGGAATAGGAATCGGAAGGTCTCGGAGGATCGCCAGGTTAATATTCTTCTGCGCAACTTGTGGCGCAGTTTCCTCGATGATTTTTTTTAAGAAACCGAGTATGCCCTGGACAAACTCTACGTTACTTCCATCATTCGGCGTGAACCCTACTACACTGTCCGGGAAACAGGCGGGAAAAGTCAGAATCCCGGTATCCGCGATATTTGCGGCTATCGTTATACAAAGCGTCCCACGCGGCCATTTTTTGCTCTGAGATAATCCCGCGTCCGAGTACGTAGACGAGAATTGTCTGATGTAGCCGCAAGATCGGGCTACATCGCCTGTTTGAATTAGTGGGTGGTCTCCGCCAAGGAGTTCAGGCGCGCCACGAGGCCTGTGCCTTGAAATTCCCCGTTCCAGATCGCCGAGATCAGCAAGCCGCCCGATAGGCCAAGCTTTTGGGTTAGTCGCCACATCGCCGAACATTTCGAGAAACGACGAACGTAGGAGGCGGTTTAGCACGGCGACCGATTCACGACGCTTGCGTCTGAGGTCTTCGACTTTGTCGAGGATTTCGGCGACGCGACGCTGGGTTCGGAGTGATGGCAGCGATACCCTTAGCGAGGCGATGTCAGCCTTTGAGACCTGGAGGAATGTCGCACCCCGGCCCTTCGCTTTTAGTGCGGGCGACGCGTGCCCTAACCAATGCCAAAGGAAGCGTTGATCAAGCCGGCTGCTCTCAGCACGCAAGCTAGCGACGCCACGTCCTAGGCAGTATTGCTGATCCGCCCAATTTCGATCTCCTATCGTTGCACGAATGCAAAGGATGATGTCGTCTACCTTCGCTCGTTTAGTTGGAGCAGTGGTGAACTTTGAGGGCTCAGGAGTTATCACGCCAAAATCTCCGGCGCCCGCAATCAATGGAATTCCAATTTGTTCGGTGTTGTATGATTCGCCGTCGGGAGCTTGGCCCATCGTGATTTCACAAATCTCCCCGAGTGAGACTTCCTTCGTCGTCACGCGAGCAACCCCTCTAATTCCACCATTCCTTGCGCTATCTCGGCTTCTAAAGCCTTAAGCTCAGCCAGGATGACGAGAGGCGCGGCGTGATGCACTTCCTCGTGAGCTACCTGCTTGTAGCGGTTGATCGACAGGTCGTAGTTCTTATCCGCAATTTCAGCTTTTGATACGAGGAAGCTTTGCTGCATGCGGCTACGAGAGGCTTCCGTGCTGCGGGCGTTCCATCGAGCAAGGATGTCAGGCAGGTTGTTTTTAAGGTGGTTCTTTTCGTCAAGGGGATTTCGCTTGTCATCTAGCGAATAGCCGTCCGCTTGCATATCGTAAAACCAGACATGGTCTGTGCCGCCTGAGTTAGTTTTTGTAAACAACAGGATGGCTGTGGATACTCCAGCGTAAGGCCGGAATACGCCGGACGGCATCGAAACGATTCCGTCTAGCTTATGGTCCTCGACGAGGGTCCGCCGGAGCGCTTTATGCGCCTTGGATGAGCCGAACAGCACGCCATCCGGCACGATTACTGCAGCACGGCCACCGGGCTTGAGCAAGCGAAGAAATAGAGCCACAAAAAGCAACTCGGTCTTCTTGGTTTTGACGATGGCCTGAAGGTCCTTGGCCGTGCTCTCGTAGTCCAGGCTGCCGGCGAACGGTGGATTGGCCAAGATCAGGCTGAACTGCCCCTCGACACCGGCGTGGCCTTCGCTCAACGAGTCTCGATTCTCAATGGCCGGGTTTTCTACTCCGTGCAGCAGCATGTTCATCGAGCCGACACGGAGCATGGTGCTGTCAAAATCGAACCCATGGAACGTGTCGGCGTTAAAGCGCTTCGCGGAATTCTTATCGGCGTAGATCTCGTCGGCGTGATGTGTGCGGAGGTATTCGCTCGCAGCCACCAGGAAGCCGGCGGTGCCACAGGCCGGGTCGCATATCGTGTCTGATGGCTTGGGCGCCATCATATCCACCATCAGTTTGATGATGTGACGCGGTGTTCTGAACTGGCCATTTTGGCCCGCGCTCGCGATCTTTCCGAGCATGTATTCGTAGAGATCGCCCTTGGTGTCGCGATCGTCCATCGGGATCGCGTCCAGCATGTCCACGACCTTCGTGAGCAGGGCCGGGGTAGGGATGGTGAACCGGGCGTCCTTCATGTGCGCGGAATAGGTGGAGGTGCCGCCTTCGCCGCCCAGGGTCTTGATGAAGGGGAAGACCTTCTCGGACACCGTCTGGTAGAGGGCGGTTGGGTCACCCATCTGGCGGAAGACCGACCAACGGAGATTCTGTTGCTTCGGTCCGAAAATAGGCCTTTCGACCGGCTGTTTGAGCCGACTCGCCTTCTTCTCTTGCACCGTTTGCAGCTCGTCCAGCCTTTTGATAAAGAGCAGGTAGGTCATCTGCTCGATGACCTCCATCGGGTTCGAAATGCCACCGCTCCAGAAGGCGTTCCAGATTTGATCAATCTGGGACTTGAGTGTGCCGGTCATCACAGGGTAGGGCGTCCTTAATTGCTAAATGCGTCCGCCGCGGCGAGTTTCTCTCCGATGGCGGTTAGGTTAAATGCTAGATCATTCGAGGCCTGCTGGGTTGCCTCGGTCGGCTCTTGGCCCGGGTGCGCAGCGAATCGGACGCGCCGTCGCGACGGGAGCGGCCCACTCGTCGCTTCCAGCGCCTCTGGCGTGTCCCGTTGGCGCATCGAGCCCGTAAGGCGTGGAGGGTGTCGTGCCACTAGTACCCCAAGGTAGTGGCGATCACCGTGGGCCCCATGCGCGTGGCGGCCCCTTTTCCGTCATGTCGCAGTTGCCCACGCAGCTTCGAGGCGGGTTCGATCACAGATCGTGAGACCGTAGAGCGATCTTCAGCGCCGATATCGTTATAGGCGGTCTCCATCGCGAGTAGGGACTTCGCGACCGCTGAAGACCTTCTCAATGCCTTTGACGGACCGCTCTGCCTTTTCGTGGAGGAGGGCTCGACTGACCTGGCTGGCAAACGCCTCTAGGCTCAACCACACCGAGGCGTCCTCGTCGGTCACGTCGAACGTTAGGGCGCTGATGAAGTCGATGGGCCGCCCGTAGGGGCCCTTCAGCACGAACGGCCACTCATCCGCCGCCTGGGCGAGCGCGATGAACCGGCCGAAGGTGTCGGTGGGCAGCTTCTTCCGGCGCCCGCCGCGCAAGATGGGCTCATTGAAGCCCAAGGTTTCGTCGGCGGCCCGCTTGCGTTGTTCGGAGGGGGAGGTGGGCGCCTGGTCGATGGTGCGGTTGAGCCACTCGCGCAGCGGACCCACGGCGTAGCGCACCATGCGATCGCCCAGTTGCACATACGGAGGCGGCGCGCCCCGCGAGCGCTGCTCTTCCAACCAGCGAGGGGTGCACTCGAGTAGCAAGCAGACTTGAGCTTGCGTGAGCAACTTGCTTGCAGGCAAGGCCTCGATCGCCATCAACAGCGGATCGTCAAGAAACGCGGAAGTCGAAGAGGTCGGGGTCATGTGCACATGCTAGCGCGTGCCAACCGTGCGTGGGCACGTGTGGCTACACAGTGGCTACACAAAAGAAAAAGCCCGCTTGAGGGCGGGCTAAGTCACTGAATAAATGGTGGCTCGGGACGGAATCGAACCGCCGACACGGGGATTTCAATGACAAGTTTGGCGTCGCATGACGTGGGTCGCACGAGCGTGCTCCAACGACACGTTGCTATTTCTAGCCGTTTTTGAGATTCCGTTGCCTTCGGGTCTCCTTTGCCACTTCAATCTTTATCCGTCGCTGCGTAACAGCGAAGAACGGTGCAAACTGGCCGGTATGGTAAGACGCAATCGTCGGCAGCCCCTCGAATTGTACCTTCGCGATATCTGCTGCGCGCTCGGCCAAAGTGGGTGGATCAATGTAGTGCCTGCGCAGCACGGACCCGCCCGCGCTGTGGCCCGTCAGCCGACCTAGCCGGGCATCGGACAGGCCACAGCGCTCCGCGCGGCTGGCGAAGGTATGCCGGAACCCGTGGAAGACACCATCGACCTTCACCACCTTACGATAGGTTCTGTTGAACCAGTCGCCGAGTGTGTCGCCGGGCTTGTTCTTGGAAAGCCCTGGCAACAGTCGGGACGTACCAAAGGTCGCGACGACTTCGTCCCTGTACGCTAGCAGTCCGGCCTCGAGGAGTGCCGGATGCGCGGGGACAAAACGCTTTGACACCGCATTCTTGATGCGCTGGCCGCGCTCGGTCCGCGGTGCAAAATGAAAGCCCCAGATGCCGTCGATCTCTTCGAGATCGTCCGTCCATAGCTGAGCGATTTCCGTGACCCGCGCGCCGGTGAACAGCGCCAGGAGCGGGCCCCACCAGCGATGCGGTTGGTCGCACTCCGCGGCGCGCGTGGTTGGGTCGAAGATGCGCGCCAGCTCGGCGGGCGTGAAGGCCTCGCGGGTCGATGCGTCCTCCTGAGCCCGGGTCATGACGTGCAACGTCTTCGCCGGGTTCCGTGCGATGTCGCCGCGCTCGAAGGCCCAGCCAAAGAAGACCCTCAAGCGATCGAGGTGCTTTTCCTGCGTGCGATGGCTCAAGCCTGCCAAGCCTTCGGCCTTGGCTTTGATGATCACCTCGGTCACTGTCAGCTGCGGCCAGTGCTTGGTCGCGTTCGGGGGCAGGTGTCCGATGGCATCGAAAAACGCGTCCATGTCCTGGGCATCGACTTCCGCAAGCGGTTTATCCCCGACCACGCCGACCAGCACCTTCAGGGTGTGCCCGGTGTCGAGCACGTTGCTCTCCGCGCGCTGCTTTTGCCCGAATTGCTTCAAGAACAGCTCAACCGCCGCGCTCAACAGCAGCGTCGGCTTCGCCGGCGCCATGGGCGGGGCAGGGGCGACCAGCACAGACGGCGGGGCCGACGCCAAGCGCTGCATGGCCGCCAACGCCTCCATCGCTCGGGCGTGGTCCTCCGCGCCGTCGGCCGAAATGGACAGGCCGCCACCCGGTGTGTGCGCCACGATGTAATGGCGCAAGCTGCCGGCTTCGTGCGCGTCGAGCACATCCTTGATGAGTTTCTTCGTGTCCATCGGCTGCCCCCTGGCTGCAGCGAACGCTCGGCCCAAAGCATACCCGAGCTGAGCGGCCGCTAGGCGCGCTGCATCCCCGCGCTGCCGCAGGGCTCGGACGATGTATTGCGCACCCCACTGGGCTTGCAGAACGCCTGGAACCAGATAGCGTGCATAGACCCCGCTCGACCGGGTTTGCAGGAACGCCTTGGGCATACCAGTACCTCAAACAGTACCTTTGAAGGGACCGATCAGCGAGGTTTCAAGCACCCAGAAAGCAAAACGGATCAACACTTTAGCGTTGACCCGTTGCTTGATTGGTGGAGGTGGCGGGAGTCGAACCCGCGTCCGAAGGCGTTTAATCCCCGGCTCTACATGCTTAGCTCACCGTTGGATCTCGTCCGCCGACAGCACGGCGTGCTAAGCGCATCGTCGGACATGCCTGATTGATCTAGCGTCAGACCCACAGACGGAGGGTCTTTCGGCGGTCTCATGATAGTGACCCTACACCGGCGAGCATGAGCACAAGACCGGTTCGGGGGTTTGGCCTTTTTTAGGGGCCGGACAGCTTAGGCGGCGAGAGCCACCGAGTTGTCACCGTAGTAGTTGTCATTGGCAACTATGAGTTTTGCCGCTGGTTTAACGAGGAAAGCTGCCCCCTCGGCATGCACCAGTAGATCGCACTACCCCCGTCGAAACCAAAACACCCCCGGGGAAAACGTAATGTGACTACCTGTCACAGTATATGGGCCGGGGAGGGCACTCACAATGGGCGCCGCCCGGCCGTTCAGGTCAGCCCAGGCGGTTGTGCGAGCGCATGACGCGCTGTTTGTCGATGGCCCACTCGCGTTCCTTGTCGGTATTTCGCTTGTCGTGTTCCTGCTTGCCCTTGGCCACGCCGATTTCGCACTTCACCTTGTTGTTCTTCCAGTAGAGGGCGGTGGGCACCAGGGTGTAGCCCTTGCGCTCCACGGCGCCGATCAGCCGGTCGATCTCCTCGCGGTGGAGAAGCAGCTTGCGGGTGCGCCGCTCGTTGGCCACCACGTGCGTGGAGGCGCTCATGAGCGGAGGAATCTGCGCGCCGACGAGGAAGACCTCGCCATGCTCGATGATGGCATAGCAGCCCTCGCCGAAATTGATCCGGCCGGCGCGCAGCGCCTTCAGCTCCCAACCCTGCAGGGCCATGCCGGCCTCGTAGCGCTGGTCGATGTGGTATTCGTGGCGGGCGCGCTTGTTCAGCGCGATCGTGCCGCCACGTTCCTTTTCGGTGTCCTTTGCTTTCGCTTTTGCCATGTCCGTTAAAATCGGTCGATCGGATCCCTGATACAAGGCCGGCGGGTCCGTTGGCCGGCTAAGAAGACGAGGTATATCGTGATTGAAATCCGCCGCAGTGCGATCGTGCCTTTCACGCCCGCGCAGATGTTCGACCTCGTGAATGACGTTGAAGCATACCCAAAGCGCTTCGGCTGGTGTGCGGCCGCGACCGTTACCGAACGGAACGAGGATGTGCTGGTGGCCCGGCTCGATCTCAAGTTCGCCGGCATGACCCAGCACTTCACCACCCGCAACACCATGCAGCGTCCCGAACGCCTCACCATGAAGTTCGTGGAGGGGCCGCTCCGCTCGCTCGATGGGGTGTTTACCTTCCAGGCCCTGGGCGACGTCGGTTGCAAGATCGCGCTGGAACTGGATTTCGACTACGCCGGCCTTGGCGGTTCGGTGCTGAAGATGGGTTTTCAGCAGCTGGCCAATCGCATGGTCGACGACTTCTGCGACGAGGCGCGACGCCAGTATGGCTGAGTTGGGCGTCGAGGTGGCTTATGCCGGGCCGGAAGGGCAGGCGGTGGTGGCCTTGCGCGTGCCTGCCGGATGTACCGCGTGGGCCGCCGTTGAACGGGCCTTGCCCCACCTGCCTGCCGGCGTCGTGCCCGAGCCGGGGCGGTTGGGCATCTTCGCGAAGAAGGTGTCGGCCGACCGGGTGCTGGAGGAGGGCGATCGGGTTGAGGTTTACCGGAGCCTCACCCTGGATCCGATGGAGGCGCGGAGGCGACGGGCCATCGGCGGCTGACCGGAGCGGTGGGGGCGCTCGTCTCGCCGAGGCGAGCGACTCCCGCACCCTTCGGTGGCGCGGTGACTTACTTCTTGTCGTCTGGCGAATTCTTGTCGGACGAGCCGCTCACACCGATGTTGATGCCGCCGTCGTCCTTCTTGTCGTCGGCGCTGGTGTTCTTGTCGCCCTTGGAGTCGCCGTTGAGCTGGTCGGAGTCGTTCTTGTACTTCTTCGAATCCTTCAGCAGCTGCTGGGCGTCCTGCGCGAAGAAATCGCCGTCGCTGCGTACCAGCACGTCGTTGTTGAACGTGAGGGTGAGCGTGCGGGTGGTCATGGGCTTGCCACGGTGGGAGAACGTGGAGACGTAGTCCCAGCGGTCGCCGTCGAAGGGCGAGATCACCGAGGGGGTGCCCAGGAGCACGAGGACCTGACGCTTGGTCATGCCGGGCTGGAGCTGGTCGACGTTTTTCTTGTCGAGCAGGTTGCCCTGCTGCACGTCGGGGGTATAGACGATG
This sequence comes from Luteibacter sp. CQ10, assembly GCF_040900725.1. Classification (NCBI taxonomy): domain Bacteria; kingdom Pseudomonadati; phylum Pseudomonadota; class Gammaproteobacteria; order Lysobacterales; family Rhodanobacteraceae; genus Luteibacter; species Luteibacter sp. CQ10. The sequence goes on from NZ_JAEUYM010000001.1 coordinate 978,827, forward strand.
CCGCAGCCTGCGATGGCGGTCGCCATCAGGGCCATACCCAGCGTGCGGATGAGCTTTTGCATGCGTAGTAACGTCCGGTTCGTGAAGCCTGCGATGATACACTAAGCGCCCGATGGCACCGCGATAGGGGTCTATACAGACATGGACCAGGAAACCAAAGAGCTCCGCAAGGCGGGCCTCAAAGTCACGCATCCGCGCATGCGGATCCTGCAGGTCTTCGAGGAGGCGGACGAGCGCCACCTCACGGCCGAAGACATCTACAAGCGCCTGCTTGCGCACCAGGAGGACATCGGGCTCGCCACGGTGTATCGGGTGCTCACCCAGTTCGAAGCTGCCGGCATCGTGATGAAGCACAACTTCGAGGGTGGTCAGGCCGTCTACGAGCTCGACCGCGGCAAGCACCACGACCACATGATCGACATCGACAGCGGAAAGGTCATCGAGTTCATCAGCGAGGAGATCGAGCGCCTCCAGCATGAGATCGCCGAGCGGCATGGGTATGTCATTGAGGACCACAGCCTGGTCCTTTATGTGCGACCCAAGAAGAAAGGTCGCTAATTGATTGAGATGGAAAGAGAAAAGGCCCTTCGGGGCCTTTTTTTCGTGGCGAGGGACGGGGGCGGACGCGATCGTCGGATTTTCCTTTCCCCATAAAAAAACGCCGCCGGCGGACTCCTGTCCACCAGCGGCTTGTCCGGCGAATCCGTGGTTCGTGAATCGCGAGTTGCTCGCTGGAATCACGGCGTTCCACGTCCCGTCGGCGAGGCGACATCCTGTCACCTCATCAGGTCGATCGTCCCCACGACCGACCCGGGCTCGCCGTCTCTCGACGGCGGCTCCCCCACATCGATAATGGGATCGTAACGAACCGTTCACTGTCCCGGTATTGGAAAATTTCCTATGTGGGATCCGACACTTGTGCTGCGCAGCAACACGCGCAGGTGAAGCCCCACGGGCTCCGGGCGGATTCTGAACAGGCCGCCGAGGGCGGTAATCCGGTCGCTCATGCCCTGCAGGCCGCGCCCGCCACCGTCGGTGCGCACGGGGCGGGGCGTTGACGGCAAGCCTGCGCCGTCGTCACGAATGTCTAGGATGGCCACGGGGCCGCTGTCGCGCAGTCCGATGCGCAGCCGCAATCTGAGTTCGTGAGCGCCGGAATGGCGCACCACGTTGGTAGCGCTTTCCTGCACGACACGGTAGATCGCGGTCAGGGTGTCGTCATCGAGCAGCCGGGGCTCGCCGCGCAGGTCGGTGACGTAGCGGATGCCCGCGGCCGTGAGCATGTCGCGGATGGGGCCCTCGTCCAGTGCGCGAAGCAGGCCGAATTCGTCGAGCACGGACGGACGCAGGCTGTCGAGCATGCGGTGCAGCGCCCGGCGCATGTGGCCGAGGATGCCGTTGATCGAGCGGCCGATGTCCTCCAGGCCGGCGTCGCCCAGGCGGTTCTGGGCCAGCTTCAGGTGGGTCTGGATGGCCGTGAGATTCTGGCCCAACTCGTCGTGAAGCTCGGCGGCCATGTGCCGGCGCAGGTTTTCCTCGGCTTGCAGGTTGCCTCGGGCCGCGTCGCGAAGCTGGCGGGCGAGCTGGTCCAGCCGCTGGTTGGCGGCGGCGAGGTGAGTGTTCTGCTGGGCCACGCGCTCGCTGCTGCGTCGCAAGGCGTCGGTGGCGGCGCCGAGCATCAGCGTGCCGGTGCCGGCCACGGCGAGGAACAGGTGGGCGGCCGCCGAGGCGGTACCGCGACCGATCATGTCCTCGGTCACGTTGAGGCCTACGCTGGTGATGAGCAGCACCAGCCCCGCGCCGCGCCAGCCGTGGCGAAACGCGAAGAAGAGAACGGGGGCCAGCGAAAGCACGCGGGCGAACTGCGGCTGCGGCGAGTACTCGGCCAGAGTGACGAGGATGGCGAGCGAGGGCAGCATCACCAGCAGGCCGTCGAGCATCAGCTCGGCGAGGGCGCCACGGGTGGGGCGTTCGCGGAAGACCAGGATCAGGGTCGGCACCACGAGCAGCACGCCCAGGTAGTTGCCGAGCAGGTCGCTGCCGAAGGTGGTGCCGAGCATCTCCACCGGCGCGGCGGGGTGCAGCGAGGCCATCATCGCCGCGTTGCCGGCGGTGGCCACGGTGGCGGTGACCATGGCCGACAGCAGCAGTCGGGCCACGTCCTCGGGGGTGTTGAGACTCGCGTGCAGGTGCGCTCGCCGCAGCAGCCAGAGGCAGGCGGCGACCATCAAGGGCTCGGGCGTGTCGCCCAGCACGAAGCCCGCGCCGCCGATGGGCAAGCCGCTGCGCCATTCGCAGAACGCGCTGGCCGCGATCTCGGCGCCGAGCACCCAGGTCCAGTCGCGCGTGCGCAACAGCAGCAGCGCGCCGAAGCGCAGGCCGAAGGGAAGAACCCAGTAGGGTTGTTCCGTCGGCCACAACATGATCCAGGCCAGTGCATAGCCGATGGCGATCAAGGGGCCGGCGAAGCGGGAAAGTGCGCGTAGTCGCATGCCGGGATGTTACACGCGAGGCACCCCTTTCCGGCCCCTGGCTTTTGTCCATGCGCACGCGTGCGGTTTGCCTGTTACATTCTCGTCATGCCTAGAATCGTCTTAGTAGATGACCACGCCATCGTGCGCGAAGGGTTCAAGCGACTCATCGAGTTGGAGCCCGATCTCGACGTGGTGGCCGAAGCGCGCAACGCCGACGAGGCCGTCGACGCGGTGACCCAGCAACGGCCCGACCTGGTGGCCGTGGATCTCTCGTTGCCGGACGGCAGTGGCCTGCCGCTGATCGAGCACCTGGCGAGCATCGCGCCCGACATGCGCATCGTGGTGCTGAGCATGCACGACGGCGAGCCTTACGTGTCGGAGGCCCTGCGCAGGGGCGCGCGGGGGTACGTCACCAAGGGCGTGGCGCCCGAGGAGCTGGTGGCTGCCGTGCGCGCGGTGCTTTCGGGTGAGCAATATCTGAGTTCGGACCTGCGTGAACGCCGCTCGTCGCGGCCGTCCACCGAACTCGACCCGATCAGCCGCCTGACGGCGCGGGAGCGGGAGGTGTTCCTTCTGCTGGCCGCAGGGCGTGCGCCCAAACAGGTGGCGGCCGAGCTGGGCATCGGGCAGAAGACGATCTACATCCACCGCGCGGCGGTGATGAACAAGCTCAACGCGGGGTCGGAACTCGATCTCTATCGGATGGCGCAGGAGCGCGGCCTGATTCGCGCCTGAGGTGACTGGATTCGCCGATACGATCGGCTCCCACCCCTCCGGTAGCAGCGTTACAACCGAAGGGATGGGAGCCGATCGTATCGGCGATTCAACCTTGTGCCCGGTCCAGCATCTTCTTCGCGTGCGCGCGGGTTTCCTTGGTGATCTCCACCCCGCCCAGCATGCGCGACAGCTCGTCGCGGCGGCCATGGGCATCCAGCGCCTGGATACGCGTGCGGGTCGCCTCGCCATCGCTTTCCTTGGACACGCGAAGATGGGCGTGGCCCTGGGCCGCCACCTGGGGGAGGTGGGTGACGCACATCACCTGCACCTTGTCGCCTAGAGCGCGCAACTTCTGGCCCACCACTTCGGCCACGGCGCCGCCGATGCCGGTGTCGACCTCGTCGAAGATCATGCAGCCGATGTTGTCGTTGCCCAGCGTCGCCACTTCGATGGCGAGGCTGATGCGCGCCAGTTCGCCACCGGAGGCCACCTTGCGCAGGGGGCGGGGCGGTTGGCCGGGATTGGCGCTCACCAGCAATTCGCAACGCTCGCGGCCCTGCGGATCGGGTTCGTCGCCGTCGGCCGGTTCGAGCGATACCTCCAGGCGTCCCCCGGCCATGCCGAGTTCGCCCATGAGGCCGGCCACGGTGGCACCGAGGCGCTGGGCGGCTTCGATGCGGGCTGTCGAAAGCTCGGCGGCGGCGGCGTCGTAGTCGACTCGCAGGCGGTCGCGCTCGCGCCCCAGGCGCTCCAGTGCGTCGCCTGCGCCTTCGAGTTCGGTCAGGCGCTCGCGAACCTCGTCGGCCTTGGCCGAAAGCTCCTCGATGGGCAGGCGGTAGCGTCGGGAAAGGTCGTGCAGATGAGTGAGATGGGTGTCCACCTCGGCCAGGCGCTCGGGGTCGAGCTCGACATCCTGCGCGTAGCGGCCCAGGCCGTCCACGGCCTCGCCCACCTGGATCTGCGCGCTGTCGAGCAGCTCGAGGGTGGGCGCCAGCGTGGCGTCCAGTTCGGCCAGCCGCGACAACTCGGCATGCGCGCGAAGCAGGGCGCGGCCGATGGCGAATTCGCTTTCGCCGTCGAGGAGTTCCACCACGCCGTTGGCGCCTTCGGCGAGGCGGCCGGCGTTGGCGAGGCGGCGATGCTGGGTTTCCAGTTCTTCCAGCGCCGCGGGCGCGAGCGCCCAACGATCGAGTTCGTCCAGCTCGTGGCGTAGGAGGTCGATCTGGTGGTCGCGGTCGTCGCCGCCGGACAGCGTACGGATGCGATTGACCGCCTCGCGCCAGGCGCGGGCGAGGTCGCGCACGCGGGCGACGCGGTCCTCGTTGCCGGCATAGGCGTCGAGCAGGGTCATCTGGTGCTGGCGCGAGAGCAGGGCCTGGTGCTCGTGCTGGCCGTGGATCTCGACGATGAGCGCCGCCAGCGCCGACATCTGCGCCACGCTGGCCGGCCGGCCGTTGATCCATCCGCGCGTGCCGCCCTCGGCGCGGATCACCCGGCGCAGCTGGCAGGTGTCGCCGTCGTCGAGCTCTTCCTGGCGCAACCAGCCGGCCGCCTCGGGCAGGCCGGTGAGGTCGAATTCGGCGGCCAGCTCGGCGCGGTCGCTGCCGGCGCGCACCATGCCGCTGTCGGCGCGCGCACCGGCCAGCAGCATCAGCGCATCGACCAGGAGGGACTTGCCCGCGCCGGTTTCGCCACTGACCACGGTCAGCCCTGGACCGAAGGCGATCTCGGCTTCTTCGACGACGGCGAACTGACGGACGTAGAGCGAGGTGAGCATGGGCACCGGGCGGGGGATGGAATCGCGCCGATTGTAGCCGGAGGCGCGTCGCAGAAGCCGAGACTTGCAAGCTGACGGTCGAGACCTTATTGATAGCGCGACGTTCAGACCCCTTCCGGCCCCTTCCAACGCGCATGAATCCGTTTTCCGGTCACGACATCGATGCTCGCGCGCGACGGCTGCTGCGGACCCTGATTTCCCAATACCTCTCCGACGGCGAGCCGGTCGGCTCGCGCACGCTGGCGAAGTCGTCGGGCCTGGAAGTGAGCCCGGCCACCATCCGCAATATCATGGCCGACCTCGAAGAGGCCGGCCTGGTGGCGTCGCCGCATACCTCGGCCGGCCGGATCCCCACGCCGCGGGGCCTGCGCCTCTTCGTCGACAGCCTGCTCGAGCTCAAGCCCCTGCCGCGCGACGACATGGCCCGGTTGCAGGGCGGCCTGCCGCCCCACCAGACCACCACCCGCGACCTGCTGGGCAACGTGTCGAACCTGCTCTCGGCCATGACCCGCTTCGCCGGCGTGGTCACCGTCCCGCGCCAGGGCGATTTTCCCCTGCGTCACATCGATTTCGTGAGCCTGCCCGATGCCCGTGTGCTCGTGGTGCTGGTGTTTTCCGACAACCAGGTGCAGAACCGGGTGGTCCAACTGGCCCGGCCCGTCGAGGCGGGCGAGCTGGAGCGCACCGCCAACTACCTCAATGCCCATTTCACGGGGTTTCGCCTGGCCGACATCCGCGCCCACCTGGCGGCGGAGTTGCGCGCGGCGGGCGGTGAGCTGAACCGCCAGCTCTCCGGCGTGGTGGAGTTGGCCACGGCCTCGTTCGGTGCCGACGACGCCGACGACGTGCTGGTGAGCGGGCAGACCAATCTCATGGGGTATTCGGAGCTGGCCGACATCGACCGTCTCCGCGACCTCTTCGACGCCTTCCAGCAGAAGCGAGAGCTGCTGCAACTGATGGAAATGTGCGTCAAGGCGCCCGGCGTGCGCCTGTTCATCGGCGAGGAATCGGGCTTTTCGGCCCTCGACGGTTGCAGCATCGTGACCGCCACCTACGGCACCAACGGCCGCATGCTGGGCGCCATCGGCGTCATCGGACCCACCCGGATGGCCTACGAGCGCGTGATCCCGGTGGTACAGGCCACCGCCGGACTGCTCAGCGACGCCTTGAATCGCGCCGCGGCGACCTCATAAACCGCCCCGGGAGGCGGGTTTACTATTTCCCGCGAATGTTCGGCCCTCCTCGGGAGGGCCGGTGAGCTGACATTTGGAGTAGACATGCAAAACAACGATCCCCACGCGCCGGGCCAGGCCGCTGAGAGCCCGGACGACGGCGTGAATGCCGACCTCGAGGCCTTGACCGCCCGCCTGGGCGCCCTCGAGACCGAGTTGTCCCAGGCGCGCGAGACCGTGCTGCGCGAACGGGCGGAGATCGAAAACCAGCGCCGCCGCCTTCAGCGCGACCTCGACCAGGCCCGCCGTTTCGCCAACGAAAAGCTCCTGGGCGAGTTGCTGCCGGTCTACGACGGCATCGCACTGGGCCTGGCCAACGAGAACGCCGACGCGAAGACGTTGCGCGAGGGCCTGGAGCTCACGCTCAAGCAGTTGGAGAAGGTCACCCAGGCCAACGGCCTCACCGTGGTCGATCCGCTGCACCAGCCGTTCAACCCCGATCACCACCAGGCGATCAGCGCGGTCGAGTCGAACGAGCATGCACCCAACACCGTCGTGGCCGTGGTCCAGAAGGGCTTCGTGCTGAACGACCGTCTGCTGCGTCCGGCGCTCGTCGCCGTGGTGCGCGACAACTGATCGAACGAGGCGCCCGAAGCCGCCCCAGGCGCTTCGAAGCGATCTCACAAGGCATTGAATCGATGGGGCGAAGCCCCACTTTCATCACAGCAGCGGCCGCGGGGGCCGCATTGATATTCGGAGCAACTTGAGCATGGCCAAGATCATCGGCATCGACCTCGGTACCACCAACAGCTGCGTGGCAGTGATGGAAGGTACGACCGCTCGCGTCATCGAGAACGCCGAGGGCGATCGCACCACGCCGTCCATCGTCGCGTTCACCAAGGACAACGAAGTCCTCGTCGGTGCGCCGGCCAAGCGCCAGGCCGTCACCAACGCCAAGAACACCTTCTACGCGGTGAAGCGCCTCATCGGCCGCAAGTTCACCGACGCCGAGGTGCAGAAGGACATCAAGCTCGTTCCCTACGGCATCGTCGCGCATGACAACGGCGACGCCTGGGTGCAGACGGCCGACGGCAAGAAGATGGCGCCGCAGGAGATCTCCTCCAAGGTGCTGATGAAGATGAAGAAGACCGCCGAAGACTTCCTCGGCGAGTCGGTGACCGAAGCGGTCATCACCGTGCCGGCCTACTTCAACGACAGCCAGCGCCAGGCCACCAAGGACGCCGGCAAGATCGCCGGCCTCGACGTCAAGCGCATCATCAACGAGCCCACCGCGGCCGCGCTGGCCTATGGCCTCGACAAGAGCTCCACGGCGGACCGCAAGATCGCCGTGTACGACCTCGGCGGCGGCACGTTCGACGTGTCCATCATCGAGATCGCCAACGTCGACGGCGAGAAGCAGTTCGAAGTGCTCGCCACCAACGGCAACACCTTCCTGGGTGGCGAAGACTTCGACAACCGCGTCATCGATTACCTCGTGGACGAGTTCAAGAAGGAGCAGGGCATCGACCTGCGCCAGGATCAGCTCGCCCTGCAGCGCCTGAAGGACGCCGCCGAGCGCGCGAAGATCGAGCTCTCCTCGTCGCACCAGACCGACGTCAACTTGCCATACGTCACCGCCGACGCCTCGGGCCCGAAGCACCTGAACATCAAGCTGACCCGCGCCAAGCTCGAGTCGCTGGTGGAAGACCTGGTCAAGGGCACCATCGAGCCGTGCCGTACCGCGCTCAACGACGCCGGCCTGCGCGTGTCCGACATCCACGAGGTCATCCTCGTCGGTGGTCAGACCCGCATGCCCAAAGTGCAGGAAGCGGTGAAGGACTTCTTCGGCAAGGAAGCGCGCAAGGACGTCAACCCGGATGAAGCCGTGGCCGTCGGTGCCGCCATCCAGGGCGGCGTGCTGGGCGGTTCGGTGAAGGACGTCCTCCTGCTCGACGTCACCCCGCTGTCGCTCGGCATCGAGACGATGGGCGGCGTGATGACCAAGCTCATCGAGAAGAACACCACGGTGCCGACCAAGGCGTCGCAGGTGTTCTCCACCGCCGACGACAACCAGACGGCCGTCACCGTGCACGTGCTGCAGGGCGAGCGCGAGCGCGCCAACGCCAACAAGTCGCTGGGCAAGTTCGACCTGCAGGGTATCCGCCCGGCGCCGCGCGGCACGCCGCAGATCGAGGTCACCTTCGATATCGACGCCAACGGCATCCTCCACGTCTCGGCGAAGGACAAGGACACCGGCAAGGAACAGAAGATCGAGATCAAGGCCGGTTCGGGCCTGTCCGATGAAGAAATCCAGCGCATGGTGGCCGATGCCGAAGCCAATCGCGAGGAAGACAAGAAGTTCCACGAGCTCGTGCAGGTGCGCAACAAGGCCGACCAGCTCGTCCACGGCACCCGCAGCCAGCTGAAGGAGCACGGCGGCAAGATCCCGGCCGAGCAGCTGGCCAACATCGACGCCGCGGTGTCGGAGCTGGAAAAGGTCAAGGACGGCGACGACAAGATGGCCATCGAGTCGAAGATCGCCAACCTCGAGCAGGTCGCCCAGGCGCTCTACGCGGCCGCGCAGAACGGTGGCGCTTCGGATACCGCGCAGCAGTCGGCGCCGGGCGGCGGCTCGGCGCAGCCGGACGACGTGGTCGATGCGGAGTTCACCGAAGTCAAGGACGACAAGAAGTAATCGTCCTAGCGAGTGCGGATAGCGTGGATGGATGTCCACGCTATCTGCAGCACGGTCAACCGGAGCGGACGCGCCGAGGCGAAAGCCGTCGGCGCGTTCTTCCGTCCAGGGAAGCAAGCGTGACATGAGCAGCAAACGCGACTACTACGAAATTCTCGGCGTCGAACGCACCGTGACCGAGGGCGACCTCAAGAAGACCTTTCGCCGCGTCGCGATGAAGTACCACCCCGACCGCAATCCGGACGACCCCGAGGCGATCGACAAATTCAAGGAGGCCAAGGAGGCCTACGACGTACTCTCCGACGCCCAGAAGCGCGCGGCATACGACCAGTACGGTCACGCGGCTTTCGAGGGCGGCGGGTTCGGCCGTGGTGGCGGCGCCGGTTTCGGCGACGTGGGCGACATCTTCGGCGATATTTTCGGCGACATCTTCGGCGGCGGTGGCGGGCGTCAGCGCGCGCGCCGCGGTGCCGACCTGCGCTACATGATGGACCTCGACCTCGAAGAGGCCGTCTTCGGCGTCGAGAAGAAGATCGACATCCCCACCCAGGTCAACTGCCATCACTGCAACGGTTCTGGCTCGGAAGACGGCAAGGTCTCCACCTGTTCCACCTGCGCCGGCCACGGCCGCGTGCGCATGCAGAACGGCATCTTCTCCATCCAGCAGGCCTGCCCGACCTGCCATGGCTCGGGCCAGAAGATCGACAAGCCCTGCAAGAAATGCCACGGCGAAGGCCGCATCGAAGAGGAGCGTACGCTTTCGGTGCGCATCCCGGCCGGCGTGGACAACGGCGATCGCATCCGCCTCACCGGGCAGGGCGAAGCCGGCCCGGCCGGCTCGCCGGCGGGCGATCTCTACGTGGAAGTGCGCGTGCGCGAACACGCGATCTTCCAGCGCGACGGCAGCGACCTCTATTGCGAAATGCCCATCCGATTCGCGCAAGCCGCGCTCGGAACCGACCTGATGGTGCCGACGCTCGAAGGCGAAATCGCCGTGAGCGTGCCGCCGGAAACGCAGACCGGCCATCAATTTCGCCTGCGAGGACGCGGCGTGAAGTCGGTGCGTGGCGGTCGCACGGGCGATCTCATCTGCACGGTGGTGGTCGAGACGCCGGTGCGGTTGACCAAGGAGCAGCGCGATTTGCTGCAGCAGCTGGAAGCGACCTTCGTCGGCGACGAGGCATCGAAGCACACGCCGCGTTCGAACAGCTTCATGGATGGCGTCAAGGACTTCTGGTCGCGCGTGACCTCCTGACGAAAGCATCGCCGATGAATCGGCTCCTACCGAGCAGGGCGAGGCTGGCTTGGTAGGAGCCGATTCATCGGCGATCCCGCGGTAGCGGGCACTGCTACGATAGCCATCCGTTTTCAAATGGAAGGCTCCCATGACCCGCCCCATCCGCCTCGCCATCAGCGGCGCCTCCGGCCGCATGGGCCGTGCCTTGCTCGACCTCGTGCGCGACGACGGACGCTTCGAACTCGTGGGCGCTGTCGTTTCTTCGCACTCCGCTCATCTGGGCAAGTCCGCCTACGGCGACGTCTCGCCCGTGCGCTTCAGTGAATGGAATGATGTCGAAGGCATCGACGTGCTGGTCGACTTCAGTGGTCCCGAAGGCCTCGCCCTGGCGCTCGATCGGTGCGAAGCGAGCGGCGCGGCGCTGGTCACCGGTACCACGGGGCTGTCCGCGGAACTGGAACAGCGGCTTTCGCGCGCCGCCGAGCGCATCGCCGTGCTGCGCGCCGCCAACTTCAGCCTCGGCGTGGCCGTGCTCACGCGACTGCTCCGTGAAGCCGCCGCGGCGCTGCCGGGCTGGGATCTCGACATCGTCGAAGCCCATCACAACCGGAAAGAAGATGCGCCCTCCGGTACGGCGCTGGCGCTCGGCCACGCGGCGGCCGCCGGTCGTAGCACGACCCTCGATGAACTTGCGGTCTACGCCCGCGAAGGGCGGCCGGGAGCACGCAAGGCGGGCACCATCGGCTTCGCCGTGGTGCGTGGGGGCGACATCGTCGGCGAACACCAGGCGTTGCTGATGGGGCAGGGCGAGCGAATCGAGCTGGGGCACCGGGCCACCGATCGGTCGATCTTCGCCCGCGGCGCCATCGAGGCCGCCGCATGGATCGCCGGTCGCGCCCCCGGATCGTGGACCATCGAAGACGTCATCGCCGCGAAGGTGTGAAAGCTGTTCGCCGATGCGATCGGAGCCGATCGCATCGGCGAACAGGATGGCGAAGCAATCCCGCCCGATCCTCGAAACCATGTTAGGATTCGCGCCGATGTCATTGGGGAGTAGCCATCCTCGTTCCCCCTGAGGAGTTCGCGTCAACAGACTTGGCGGCCTTGTGCCCCATGGCGCGAACGGCAGCGACGCATGGAGAGTGCGTTGCCGGCCCGGCGAGACCTTTGGCCATCGACATGCTCACCCGGCCGGGCGAGCGGTGTCGTTGCGCCATCGGTTTATCGCGCTCGCCCGGCCTATTGCGAAACCATGCTGCTGACATGCTTTCTTTTCCTGGTATCCGCCGGGGCCATCTATTTCGCCTGCGAGTATTTCGTTAACGGGGTGGAGTGGTTCGGGCGCAAGCTCAACCTCGGGGCCACCGCCACGGGTACGGTGCTGGCCGCGTTCGGCACCGCCTTGCCCGAAAGCGCGGTGACCTTCGTGGCCGTGATGTTCGGCAAGACGGCCGAGGCGCGGGACATCGGCGTCGGCGCCGCCCTGGGTGGGCCGCTGGTGCTGGCGACCATCGCCTATGCCGTGGTCGGATTCGCTTTATATGCAGGTCGCAAGCGCTTGAAACGTCCCGATTTGCGCGTTCGCGTGGACAACCAGCGCCTCGCCCGCGACCAGTCGTGGTTTCTCGCCATCTTCGTGGTGAAAGTGGGCCTGGGGCTCGTGGCCTTTGCCTTGAAGCCCTGGCTGGGCGTGCTTTTCCTCCTGGCTTACGCGCTCTACGTCTGGCGCGAGATGCGCGACGACACCAGCGCGCCGGAAGACGAGGAACTGGAGCCGCTGAGCTTTCGCCCGCGTGACGAGAATCCCCCGATGGGCTGGGTGATGCTGCAGACCGGCCTGGCCCTGCTGGTGATCGCCGTGGCCTCGCGCACCTTCGTCTGGCAGCTGGAAGCCTTCGGGGATTTCTTCCACCTCTCGCCCCATATCGTGGCGCTGGTGCTGAGCCCGGTGGCGACGGAATTGCCGGAAACGGTCAATGCGCTGATCTGGGTACGCCAGGGCAAGGAGCGATTGGCCCTGGCGAACATTTCCGGCGCCATGATGATCCAGGCCACCATTCCCAGTTCGATGGCGCTGTTCGCCACGCCGTGGTTGTTCGATACGCCGCTGATCGTGGCGGGCGTCGTCACCATGGTGGCCGTGATCGCGCTGTGGGCGATGTTCCGGCGCGGGGCGGTGGAGGCGCGCTGGCTGATGCCGATCGGGTTGCTGTACGGCGTGTTCGCCGTGTTCGTGGGGTGGTACTTCGGCTCGCGATAAGCCCTTCGCGCGCCGATTCGCCGATACGATCGGCTCCCACCCCTTCGGTAGCGACGTCGTTTCCTACCGAAGGGGTGGGAGCCGACCGTGTCGGCGAACCCTGCGGAGCGATGACTTCAATCGCGGTGCGAGGCGTTGCGATCCCGGTCCGCCCCCACCTTGCGATCCAGCTTGCCGAAGATCTTCTTGAACGCCCGGGAGAACTTGCCCCGCTTGGTCTTGCGGTTCTTCTCTTCCTCGGAGGTGAGCCACGCCACCTGGATCACCCGGCGCTCGCCCTCGTAGGGCAGGTGGCCGTGGAAGGAATTGTCGGCGCGCTTGAACACCGCGAACTCGCCATAGAGCGGCTTCAGCTCGGGGATCACCGTGTCGTCGATGTTGTCGATGGCGTTGAGGAAGCGCAGGCAGCCGTCGCTGGTGTCCGGCCACATCGGATTGAGGTAGATGAGCGCCGTGGCGATCTTCGACTTGCTGTCCGTGTGGATGGTGCCGTGGCGCCGATTGAGCAGGCGGCAGAGGGTAACCAGGGTGGGGTAGTTTTCCAGCCCGGGAATGCCCAGGTGGCGGCCGATGGCCGAGGAAAACGCCCGGGAGGTCATCTGTTCGACCAGTTCGTTCACCGATGGGCCGCAGTCGCCGGCGTCGTAGGGGAAGAACCCGGCGCTGGAATACTGGGGAAAGTCGCGGTCCAGGTCGGCCCGGGCTTCGTCGGGCAACTGGCCGTGGGCGATCATGAACGAGAACGGCTCGTGCCGGATGTCGGTGTCGGGACGATCCAGGCGGGCGGGGTCGAGCAGCATGGCGGACGGTTCTCGGCAGGTACCTCGGCCGACATTGTATCGTGTCAGGCCGGTATGACAGTGGCGATTTGTCCCCGTCCGTTCATGCTTTTTCCGGTGGACAGAAGGGGCCTTGAGGCCTATCATTCTTACCCGCCCAACGATTCCTCATCCCCAAGGCCCACGAGCCGCTTTTACGCTGGCTTGCGGGCTTTGCTGCACCTGAAGGCGGCCATCCCATGCGTACTCCTGCTCTGCTTGCTCTCGAAGACGGCAGCGTTTTTTACGGCCACGCGGTCGGTGCCCGGGGCGAAACGGTCGGCGAGGTGGTGTTCAACACCGCCATGACCGGCTATCAGGAAATCCTGACCGACCCCTCGTACAACCAGCAGATCGTCACCCTGACGTATCCGCACATCGGCAACACCGGCACCAACCAGATCGATGTCGAAGCACCGCGCGTGCATGCGGCCGGTCTGATCGTGCGCGACGTGCCGCGCCTGGCGAGCAACTGGCGCAGCCAGGAACCCCTGCCGCACTACCTCGAGCGCCATAACGTCGTCGCCATCGCCGGCATCGATACCCGCCGCCTCACCCGCATCCTGCGTGAGAAGGGCGCGCTCAACGGCTGCATCGTGGCCGGCGACGCCATCGACGCCGAGGCGGCCGTGGCCAAGGCGAAAGCCTTCCCGGGCCTCAACGGCATGGACCTGGCCAAGGTCGTGAGCACCTCCACCACCTACCAGTGGACCGAGGGCGTCTACGACCTCGACAAGCAGGCCTTCTTCAACCCGCCGAAGAAATTCCGCGTGGTGGCCTACGACTACGGCGTGAAGCAGAACATCCTGCGCCTGCTGGCCGGCCGCGGCGTCGACATCACCGTGGTGCCCGCGCAGACGCCGGCCGCCGACGTGCTGGCGATGAATCCCGACGGCATCTTCCTCGCCAACGGCCCGGGCGACCCGGCCGCGTGCGATTACGCCATCGAATCCACCAAGACCATCCTCGATACGAAGATCCCCGTCTTCGGTATCTGCCTGGGCCACCAGATCATGGCCCTGGCCATCGGCGCGAAGACGCTCAAGATGAAGTTCGGCCACCACGGTGCCAACCACCCGGTGAAAGACCACGACACCGGCCGCGTGCTGATCAGCTCGCAGAACCACGGCTTCGCCGTGGATCCGGCCACGCTGCCGGCCAACGTGCGCATCACCCACACCTCGCTGTTCGACGGCTCGCTGCAGGGCTTCGCCCTGACCGACCGCCCGGCGTTCTGCTTCCAGGGTCATCCCGAAGCGAGCCCGGGCCCGGAAGACGTCGGCTACCTGTTCGACACGTTCATTGCCGCGATGGAAGCGCACAAGGCGAAGCAGGCGTCCTGACGCCCGCACGCCACCTTCCATCCGACTTCGATTAGCGAGAGAAACCATGCCAAAGCGCACCGACCTCAAGACCATCCTCATCATCGGCGCCGGCCCGATCGTCATCGGCCAGGCCTGCGAGTTCGACTACTCCGGCGCCCAGGCCTGCAAGGCGCTGAAGGAAGAAGGTTACCGCGTCGTCCTGGTCAATTCGAACCCGGCGACGATCATGACCGATCCCGGCACGGCCGACGCCGTGTACATCGAGCCGATCAACTGGCAGACCGTCGAGCGCATCATCGCCAAGGAGCGTCCGGATGCCGTGCTGCCCACGATGGGTGGCCAGACCGGCCTCAACTGCGCGCTCGACCTCGCCGACAACGGCGTGCTCGAGAAGTACGGCGTCGAGCTGATCGGCGCCTCGCGCGAAGCCATCCGCATGGCCGAAGACCGCGACCTGTTCCGCAAGGCCATGGCCGACATCGGCCTGGAGTGCCCCAAGGCCGCGGTGGCCCGCTCGATGGAGCAGGCGCTGGAAATCCAGACCACCGTGGGCTTCCCGACGATCATCCGTCCCAGCTTCACCCTGGGCGGATCGGGCGGCGGCATCGCCTACAACAAGGAAGAATTCGTCGAGATCGTCGGCCGTGGCCTCGAACTCTCGCCCGTGCACGAAGTGCTGGTCGAGGAGTCGGTGCTGGGCTGGAAGGAATTCGAGATGGAAGTGGTCCGCGACAAGGCGGACAACTGCATCATCGTCTGCTCGATCGAAAACTTCGACCCGATGGGCGTGCACACCGGCGACTCGATCACCGTCGCCCCGGCGCAGACGCTCACCGACAAGGAATACCAGCGCCTGCGCAACGCCTCCATCGCGGTGCTGCGTAAGATCGGCGTCGACACCGGCGGTTCCAACGTGCAGTTCGGCATCAACGCCGAAGACGGCCGTGTCGTGGTCATCGAGATGAACCCGCGCGTGTCGCGTTCCTCGGCGTTGGCCTCCAAGGCCACCGGCTTCCCGATCGCCAAGGTCGCCGCCAAGCTCGCCGTGGGCTACACGCTCGACGAACTCAAGAACGACATCACCGGCGGCCTCACGCCGGCCTCGTTCGAGCCGTCGATCGACTACGTCGTCACCAAGATCCCACGCTTCGCTTTCGAGAAGTTCCCGGCGGCCGACGCGCGCCTCACCACGCAGATGAAGTCGGTGGGCGAGGTGATGGCCATGGGCCGCACGTTCCACGAGTCGATGCAGAAAGCCTTGCGCGGCCTGGAAATCGGCAAGACGGGCCTCAACCCCACCGGCCTCGACATCGGCAGCGAAGACGGCTTCCAGATGCTCAAGCGCGAGTTGCGCGAACCGCGTCCCGACCGCGTGTTCCACGTGGCCGACGCTTTCCGCGCGGGCCTTTCGCTGGAAGAAGTGCACGACCTCACCCGCATCGATCCGTGGTTCCTCGCCGCGTTCGAAGACATCGTGATGACCGAAGGCGAAGTGCAGCGCCAGGGCCTCACCGCGCTCGACGAGCCGCGCATGCGCGAGTTGAAGCGCATGGGCTTCTCCGACGCGCGCCTGGCCGAACTGGTGGGCACCGACGAAGCCGCCGTGCGCCACGTGCGTCGCACGCTGGGCGTGCGCCCGGTCTACAAGCGCGTCGACTCGTGCGCCGCCGAGTTCGCCACCACTACCGCGTACATGTATTCCACGTACGAGGAAGAGTGTGAGGCGAACCCGACGAACAAGGACAAGATCATCGTGCTGGGCGGCGGTCCGAACCGCATCGGCCAGGGCATCGAGTTCGACTACTGCTGCGTGCACGCGGCGCTCGCCCTGCGCGAGGATGGTTTCGAAACCATCATGGTCAACTGCAACCCGGAAACCGTGTCCACCGACTACGACACCTCCGACCGCCTGTATTTCGAGCCGCTCACGCTCGAAGACGTGCTGGAGATCGTCGACCTCGAGAAGCCCAAGGGCGTGATCGTGCAGTACGGCGGCCAGACGCCGCTCAAGCTCGCCCGCGCGCTCGAGGCCGCCGGCGTGCCGGTGATCGGCACCAGCGCCGACTCCATCGACCTGGCCGAAGACCGCGAGCGCTTCCAGAGGATGATCC
Source organism: Luteibacter sp. CQ10 (assembly GCF_040900725.1). NCBI lineage: Bacteria > Pseudomonadati > Pseudomonadota > Gammaproteobacteria > Lysobacterales > Rhodanobacteraceae > Luteibacter > Luteibacter sp. CQ10. The sequence continues at coordinate 995,413 of NZ_JAEUYM010000001.1, forward strand.
AGAAACTGGGTCTCAAGCAGCCGCCGAACCGCACGGCGCGCAACGCCGACGAGGCGCTGGCCCTGGCCCGCGAGATCGGCTATCCGCTGGTGGTGCGCCCGAGCTACGTGCTGGGCGGCCGCGCCATGGAAATCGTCTACGCCGACGCCGACCTCTCGCGGTACATCCGCGAGGCCGTGCAGGTGTCCAACGAGTCGCCGGTGCTGCTCGACCGCTTCCTCGACCATGCGGTGGAAGTCGACGTCGACATCGTGGCCGATGCCGAGGGCAACGTGCTGGTGGGCGGCATCATGGAGCACATCGAGGAGGCCGGCGTGCACTCGGGCGATTCCTCGTGCTCGCTGCCGCCGTACTCGCTTTCTCAGGAAGTGCAGGACGAAATGCGCCGCCAGGTGAAGCTGATGGCGCAGGAACTGAAAGTGGTGGGCCTCATGAACACCCAGTTCGCCATCCAGGGCGACGAGGTGTTCATCCTCGAGGTGAACCCTCGCGCCTCGCGTACCGTGCCCTTCGTGTGCAAGGCCACCGGCATGTCGCTGGCGAAGATCGCCGCGCGCGCCATGGCCGGCCGCACGCTGGCCGAGCAGGGCGCCACGAAGGAAATCATCCCTTCGTACTACTCGGTGAAGGAAGCCATCTTCCCGTTCCTGAAGTTCCAGAACGTCGACCCGATCCTCGGCCCCGAGATGCGTTCCACCGGCGAGGTGATGGGCGTGGGCCGCACCTTCGGCGCCGCGTTCGCGCGCGGCCATGAAGCCGCCGGCATCAAGGCGCCGCCGAAGGGCAAGGTGTTCATGTCGGTGCGCGACGCCGACAAGGATCGCCTGCTGCCGATCGCGAAGGACGTGGCCGAGCGCGGCTACGTCATCGTGGCCACGTCGGGCACGGCGAAGTTCCTCCAGGACAACGGCGTCGCCTGCGAGCGCATCAACAAGGTGCTCGAGGGCCGTCCGCACATCGTCGACCTGATCAAGAACGGCGAGGTCGTCTACATCGTCAACACGACGGAAGGCAAGCAGGCCATTTCGGACTCCTTCTCGATCCGCCGCGAGGCCTTGCAACAGCGCGTCACGTATTCCACGACCGTCGCGGGCGCGCGTGCCCTGGTGCACTCGCTCGACTTCCACACCGATCCGGAAGTGAACAGCCTGCAGGACCTGCACAAGGAGCTTCACGCATGAGCAGCACACGTCCTCCCATGACCCAGAAAGGCGCCGACCGCCTGCGCGACGAGCTCGAGTACCTCAAGCGCGTCAAACGTCCGGAGATCGTTGCCGCCGTTGCCGAAGCCCGCGCGCATGGCGACCTGAAGGAAAATGCGGAATACCACGCGGCTCGCGAAATGCACGGTTTCAACGAGGGTCGTATTTCGGAACTCGAAGCCGCGTTGTCGAACGCCGAGGTGATCGACACCGAGCGACTCACCGTGGGCAAGCGCATCGTCTTCGGCGCCATCGTCGACCTGGTTGACCAGGACACCGATGCGACGGTGACCTATCAGATCGTCGGCGACCTGGAAGCGGACATCAAGCAGAACCTCATCGCCGTATCCTCGCCGATCGCGCGTGCGCTGATCGGCAAGAGCGAAGGCGACGAGTTCGACTTCACGGCGCCGAACGGAGTGAAGAGCTACGAGATCACCGGGGTTCGGTACAGCTGATCCGTCGGTTTGACGGTGTCATCGAAAACGCCCCTCGTCGAGGGGCGTTTTCGTTCGTGGGTGTCGCGACAACCGTGCTCGAGGCGCTAGGCTCCTGCCTGCGCAGGAGCGACGTGTGGTTGTTTGATACGCGGCGGCGAATCTCGTAGCTCGTCGTTCCTGCGCAGGCAGTAACCCAGCGCCTTGCGCTCAGGCAGGCGACACTTCCCCATCGGCCCTGAATCCACCCGTTCCGTGGACGAAACGCTCGAGCTTGTCCGGATTCCTCTGCACATGCACCGCGACGATCTTTTTCCCGTCGGTCTCGTACGACTGCACCGACTCCAGCACGTCGTCGAAATAGCGCAGCACGGCCCATTGCCCGTTGACCATCGCCAGCTCGGTGCGGACGTTGTCGCTTCGGCGAAGGTGCGGCGCGTAGAAGAGCTGCGCGATGCGCATGCCGCCCACCATCGGTTCGGGAAACGAATTGACCTTGCCGCCACCGTCGCTCATCAGCACCGCGTCGCTGGCGAGCATCTCGCGCATGGCGTGGATATCGCCGTCGGCCAGCGCGCTGGCGAAGCGACGCATCAGGGCAGGGTGCCGCTCGCGGGCCGTCGGTGTGGAGGGAGAGCGGCCGTCCTGCAGTTGCGCCTTGGCACGATGCACCAATTGGCGGCACGCGGCCTCGCTCTTGTCGAGCATGCCGGCGATGTCCGCGTAGTCGGTGTCGAATACTTCGCGTAGCAGGAATGCGGCGCGGGCCTCGGGCGCCAGCCGCTCGAGCAGCAGCAGGAAGGCCACGGACACGTCGCTGGCGAGTTCTTCGAGGTCTTCCGGCGTGGTGCTTTGGTCGGTGAGTACCGGTTCGGGCAGCCAGATGCCCACGTAATGCTCGCGCCGGGCGCGCGCGGACCGCAGGCGGTCGATGGCGCGGCGGGTGGTGGCGGCCACCAGCCAGGCCTCGGCGTTGTCGATCGAGGACGGGTCGGTGCCGTGCCAGCTGAGCCAGATGTCCTGGACCAGGTCTTCGGATTCGGCGACCGATCCCAGCATGCGATAGGCGATGCCATGCAAGCGGGGCCGGAGCGCGGTGAAGGTGGCGGTAGCGTCGTTCATGAGAAACCCGGACGAGGAACCCGCTCGCTTTTTGACACGAAGCGGGCGCCCCGTCGAGGTCTTTCAGTTCACCGGCATGAGAATCGGCTTCTTCGCATCCTTGAGCAGGAATACCAGAAACTTGGCCGGCTTCGTCTTGCTGGCGTTGTGGCCCACCGTGTGAACGTCGCTCGGCCCCTCGTAGAAGGTATCGCCGGGGTTGAGCGTCCGTTCGGGCTGTCCTTTCACGCCCATCACTATCGAGCCCTCCAGCACGTACACGATGGCGTGGGCATCGTGGCGGTGCACGGGGTCCACCGCACCGGGCGGGTAATCGACGGTGATCAGCGTGATGTCCTTGCCTGGGTAGTCGGCGAGGGCCTTGGTCATCAGCTCGCCGACCTTGGCGTCGGGTGCACCCTCGGCGGCGTGCGCGAGGTCGACGCCGCCCAGCGGCAGCAGGCAAAGGCAAAGCGACGCAACGAGCTTTTTCATGGCGTTCTCCAGCGGGAAGGGCCGATCAAGCCAGGTTGGCCTTGTCGAGGCCGTAGGCCTCGTCCTGGGAGCCCGGCACGACGTGGAAAGCCACGTTCACCCGGTTCCAGGCGTTGATGGTCATGATCGCGAAGGTGAGGTCGGACAGCTCCTTCTCCGAATACTCGCTACGCACACGCTCGTAGAGGTCGTCGCCCACGCCTTGCGCGGGAAGGCTCGTGAGCGCCTCGGTCCACGCCAGGGCCGCGCGCTCGCGGGACGTGAACAGGTTGGATTCCCGCCACGTCGCCACGTGATGAAGGCGCAACGGGCGCTCGCCGTGGAGGGTGGCTTCCTTCACGTGCATGTCCACGCAGAAGGCGCAGCCGTTGATCTGCGAGGCACGGAGGTCCACCAGGTCCAGGATGGACTGCTCGATGCCCGCCTTGCGGTTGGCGATGCTCAGTTCCACGAGCTTCTTCACCAGATCGGGGGATTGCCGCGTGTAGTCGAGACGCTGGGTCATGTCGGTTCCTCGGTGGGTGGAAAGGTCCCGATCAGGCTAGGCGTGCCACGGCGGGCGCGGTAGCCATGGCGACGTGACCACGGTGTTGCATCGGACACACCAATCCCGTGTCACAAACGGCAACGCCGCCTCGTCTTCGGTCTATGGGATGGAGGCTATCGACATGAACAACCCGGGCGACGCCCTTGCGTCCACTTTCTCGGCCAGCTACGCAGGCGTGGTGGCCTTCATCGCCGTGGTGGCGGAGGGCAGCTTCGCCCGGGCCGCCGACCGGTTGGGCATCGGGCGCTCGGCGGTGAGCCGGAGCGTGCAGAAGCTGGAGGGGCAGGTGGGCGCGCGCTTGTTCGCGCGCACCACGCGGAGCACCACCCTCACGCGCGAAGGCGAGTTGTTCTATGAGAACTGCCGACCGGGCGTCGACCGCATCGCGCAGGCCCTGGAAGACATGCGCGAACTGCGCGATGGGCCGCCACGCGGCCAACTGCGGGTGAGCGCCCCGGTAGGTTTCGGCCGCCACGTGGTGGCCCCGCTGCTGTATGGCTTTCGCGCGCTGTACCCGGAGATCGCGGTCGAGTTGTTGCTGGACGATCGTCCCGCCGATTTCACCGGCGATCGTGTCGATGTGGCCTTTCGCGACGGGCGCATGGAGGACAGCGACGTGGTCGCCCGCCGGATCGTGCCGATGCGCTTGTTCCTTTGCGCTTCGCCGGATTACCTCAGGCGCCACGGCACGCCGGTGTCGGTCGATGACCTTCCCCTGGGCGACTGCCTGAGTCTTCGTCTCCCCAACGGACGCGCGATGGAATGGGAATTCCGCGAGGATGGCAAGGCCAGGCGGCTTACGCCGGGCGCGATGCTGTCGTTCAACGACGCGGACCTCGTGTCGAGGGCCGCGCTCGGCGGTCAGGGATTTGCCCAATTGCCGGGTTACCAGGTGCGTGAATACCTGGATGACGGCCGCCTCGTGGCCTGCCTGCCGCAATACGCACCCGACGACCGGGGACACTATCTCTGTTACCTGAGCCGTCGCCAGATGCCTTCGCGCATCCGGGTGTTCATCGACCACATGATCGCGTCGATCCGTGCGCTCGACCTCGATGGCGGCCACGAAACGGAGATTGGTGCGCTGGCGGCAACAGCATGAGTACCGTCACGACGCTACCGGGGTGGTAAGCGGGCGCTTAGCCTCATCCGTACGTCATTCGAGGACCTGTTCATGAATATCCTGGTGATCGGCGGTACCGGCCTGATCGGCTCCAAGGTGGTGAGGCGGCTGCGCGACAAAGGCCATGGGGTCGCCGTGGGATCCCCTTCATCCGGGGTGAACACCGTGACCGGCGAGGGCCTCGATGCCGCGATGGACGGGGTGGACATCGTGGTCGATCTGGCGAATTCGCCTTCGTTCGCCGACGACGCGGTGCTGGACTTCTTCACACGGGCGTCGGCGAACATCGCCGCGGCGGAACGGCGTGCCGGTGTGAAACATCACCTGGCTTTGTCCGTGGTGAACTGCGACACGTTGACCGACAGCGGTTACATGCGAGGCAAGGCCGCGCAGGAAAAGGGCATTCGCGATGGCGGCATACCGTACACCATCGTGCGCTCCACGCAGTTTTTCGAGTTCCTCGATGGGATCGTGCGTAACGCGGGCGGCGGCGACACGATCACGATACCCACCGGTTGGATGCAGCCCATCGCATCCGACGACGTAGCCGACGCCGTGGTCCGCCATGCGTCAGGGGAGCCGCGCATGGGCGTGGTGGAGATCGGCGGTCCCGAGCGGTGGGCGATGGACGAATTGGTAAGACGTTTCCTGGGCGTCCTGGGCGATCGTCGGTCGGTCAAGGGGGATGCCATGGAACCGTACTTCGGTGCACGCCTGGAACCGGCGTCGTTATTGCCGGGAGACGACTTCGAACAGGCTCCCGTCGGCTTCGAGGCCTGGCTGGAACAACTCGACCGGTCCCGCTATGCGAGGCCCGCGTCGGCCTGACGGAACCGCTCCCTTGAGCTCGCACACACTTCCTCCGTCGTTCCTCGACCGCTACGACGGTACGTCGTTCTCCCCGTTGTACACGGCCACCGTCACCGTTACCGGAGGCGATGACCGGCACGGGCGCGTATCCGGAGAAGCACGGTCGTCGGACGGTGCGCTGGCCGTCTCCTTGCGGCTGCCATCGGAGATGGGCGGCCCCGGGGGCGGCACCAATCCGGAACAGCTCTTCGCGGCGGGGTTCGCCGCCTGCTTCCACGGTGCGTTGAGCCTGCTCGCCGTGCGCGAAGGAGTGCACATTCCCGATGCATCGGTCACGGCATCGATCCACTTCGGTCGCGATCCCGAGGATGGGCTGTTCACCCTGGCGGCCGAGGTGCGCATCGCCTTGCCCGGCATCGACAGGAACGTGGCAAAAACGTTGGTCAGGCACACCGAGCGCATCTGTCCCTACGCGAAGATGGCACGGCAAGGTATCGAGTGCGTGGTCCGGCTCGAGTGATCAACGCGGCTTGACGGGAAGGTAATCCCCATAGCGTTTATCCGAACGATCCACGCGGGCGCAGAGCCGGGTATCGCAGAGGCGAAGGTCGGCCTGGTTGTAGGCTCGCAGCAGATCGGCCTCGATCCGCTGCTGCGCGATGACCTGTGCGTAATGCCAACCTAGGTAGCTTCCGGTCGCGATGACGGGAAGGATGACGGCCAGTAAACCCACCACCAACCAGAGGGCCTTGTGCGTGAAACGGATCAGTTTGCGTTGGGTGCCGGCCATCGCGTCGGTGCTGGCCTGCATGATCCGTCGATGCTCATCCGCTCGCTTGGCGACATCCGCCAGGGGTTCGTTCAATCCGGCTCGTACGCATTGCGTGGCGTCCTCGGCTATGCCGCTCAGGGTCTGATTCGCCGCCTGGCGCAATACGTCGGGCAGGGCCCGCACTGTCCGCTCCTGCTGCTCCATGGCCTGCCGTTGCCGCTCATCCATCGACTGGCTCATGCGCGACAGTCGCTCCAACAGCATCGCCACCTGCGAGGCGAGCTTCTTGGTTCCTTCCTCGTACATCCTCGCTCCTTAGTGACGCATGACAGGCCCGCTGATCTGCTGGACCTGCGCCATCTGCTGCTGTTCGTTGAGCTGCTGGATCTGGGCTTCCAGCGCGTTCGCGCGGTCTTCCTGATCCACTTGCCGCGCCGTCTCCGCGTGGAATTCCTGTGCGAGCTGGGTTTGGCCGACCTGTCGAAGCGCTTTCATGAAGCCGTCGTCGTCGTGTTCGAGGGCCTTGCAGAGATGGTCGAAGATGTCGTCCGTACTGGCGGTCGAGGCGAGGGGTGCCATCGGAGGGCGCTCTTGTTGGCTCGGCTCCTGCACCGAAGCTGACCGATCGGGCGAAAGGCCTCGTAGCACATTGTCGAATGGGCGTTGATGCAGGTTGTGTATGTAGTTGTGCGTGAAAACCGCTCCCGGCCTGTTGTTATGGCCATCCCAAAAGTTCGATATACCGTGTGCCTTCGCAACCGACTTGAAATCACCCAAGAGCGCGAGTCCTCCTTTGTCATGCCGTCGGTAGTCTTCCTGATCCATATAGTCGATGGTGCGGCCGATCGAATCAGCGGCTTTCGATACGGGATCGTGATACATGCGATGGTTCGTCACACGTTCCTGAGCTGATGCCGGATCGACATTCATGTACGGGCCTTTTGCCATGGATAGCGAGCCGTAGGTATTGAATGTTTCGGCATGCACGCCGGCAGACTGGGGCATGGCGGCCTGCAATTGAGCAAGGGCCCCTCCCAGGGAGTGACCAGTGATACTGACGTCCTTGATTGGAATGTTGTGCTCTTTGGCATGATTCAACGCCCAAAGCATGGTATTTGCCGCTTCGGGCCACTGAGTGGGTTTGCCCATCATGCCCATTCCTAGGTCGGCCATGATGTCGTGAATGATGAGAGGATCCGTGCCTTTGTTTACGACGATTATCTGTCCCGTTGCTTTCTCACGTACCACTGCGCCGCGATAGTGAGTGACGGACGGAGGGGATGCGTAGATAACGGTATACTCTCTCGTATCGCTTTTCAGGGTCTCATTGACGGTAAGCGGCCTGTAAATCGTATGAGAAAGGAATGCGTATTGATCGGAAGGAAGTGGCATATCCGTCTCCTTGGATGATATCTTTTTCGATTGTCTGTTTGGAATGAATTGCGTAGATATCTATCTGCTATGGGTCTGTCGAGATTGCCGGAACTAAAGGAACTCCTTGGCGGCGGCGTACAGGCGCCGAGCTCTCTGCGACATGAATGGTGATCGGGACTCGGCTGTAATGGGGAAGATCTTTCAATTGCAACAAGCCATAGCATTGCTGTGAATAATCGTTTACTTGGTACTGGCAAACGGTGTGATACGTTCTGCCGGGAGTCAGGTCATTAGACCCCCAGTCAGGCACCGCTACCCTGTGGGTATAGGTGTCGATGATATGGAGATAAGGGAAATCTAGCTCCCAGTTACAAGCTTCTTTGTTGTATCGGTCAAGGTATATGTCGAATTTGGGCTGTTGTGAATATTGGCCTACATTAGGTATGTCGAAAGTTCCCTCGGGAATCACATATATGCCACCGACGGCTCTGAAATAATCCATATAGCCGCACCCCGGTTCCATCGTCCGATAGTGCGCTTTCATCACGACGCTGTAGCGCTTCGCGTCTTCCGGGTTGTCGAACGTCACCGTGACGTGCAGCGCCTCCTTGGGATGCGGATTGAGAGGCGGTGGGCTGAGATCTTTTTTGTTGCAAGCGAGCAGCGAAAGAGTCACGAGCGACACGAGCAGCATCCCTGTTCGAAGCTTCACGAGCATCCCAAGTTCCGTGGTGGGCCCAGTTGACGGGTGTTTGATATGGCATTCCAAAGTTGCCATGAAACTATCGTATAGGTTGGCAAACAGGTCAACCGTCATCGCACGTCAGGCATGCCTTTCGTCGGCACGACACACGGATGGCTCGGGACACAACCCGGTGGCGAAGCCGAGGCACCCACCCGTTATACGAAGGTAGGGTGGCACCACCCCCAAACTCGCCTAAGATGCGACGCGGGGATAACCGACAACGATGGGGTGAAGGATGGCTACTGCTGAGGTGACCGGCCGGGGTGCCGGATGGCTGGCTCGCGAGCGGACGATCGCGGGGCCGTCCTTCAACCGCTGGCTGGTGCCGACCGCGGCCCTGGCCATCCATCTGTGCATCGGCATGGCCTACGGGTTTTCCGTGTTCTGGCTGCCGATGACCAAGCTGGTGCCGGGGGCCGACGCCGCCCTGTGCGCGAACCAGGGCTTCCTCGACCAGCTCACCACCACGACCTGCAACTGGACGGTGCCGTCGGTCAACCACGTCTTCGAGACCTTCATCGCCATGCTCGGCCTCGCCGCCGCGATCTGGGGCGGGTGGCTGGAACACGCCGGCCCGCGCAAGGCCGGTTTCATCGCCGCCTGCTGCTGGGGTGGCGGCCTCATCCTGGGCGGCATCGGCGTCGCCATCCACCAGCTGTGGCTGGTGTACCTCGGCTGCGGATTGCTGGGCGGCGTGGGGCAGGGGTTGGGCTACATTACGCCGGTATCGACGCTCATCAAGTGGTTCCCCGACCGTCGCGGCCTCGCCACCGGCTTCGCGATCATGGGGTACGGCGGCGGCGCGATGATTGGCGCCCCCATCGCCGTGAAGCTCATGGATACCTTCACCAAGGGCGATGTCCCCGGTGTCGCCACGACCCTGATGGTGATGGGGGCGCTGTATTTCGTGGTGATGTCGCTGGGTGCCTTCGGTTTTCGCGTGCCTCCAGTGGGCTGGAAGCCGCTGGGCTGGCAGCCCGGCAACGTGTCGGCCAAACATGCGCCGCTCATCACCCATGGGCACGTGCACCTGAACCGCGCGTGGAAAACGCCGCAGTTCTGGCTCATCTGGGGCGTGCTCTGCATGAACGTCACGGCCGGCATCGGCGTGATCTCGATGGCCAGCCCGATGTTGCAGGACGTGTTCGGCGGCGGTCTGCTGGGCGTCGCCCCCGGCACCGAGCTGAGCGCCGCGCAAAAGGCCGCCATCGCGGCGTCCGCGGCGGGCCTGGTGGGCCTCATCAGCTTGTTCAATAGCGTGGGACGCCTGTTCTGGGCGTCCACCTCGGACTTCCTCGGCCGCAAATTCACCTACTGCATCTTCTTCATTCTCGGCATCGTGCTGTACTGCCTGCTTCCCTCGATGGGGCATCAGGCCATGGCCGGTCTGTTCGTCATCACCGTGTGCGTGATCATCTCGATGTACGGCGGCGGTTTCGCGACCGTGCCGGCTTACCTGGCCGATATCTTCGGCACGCAGATGGTCGGCGCGATCCACGGACGGCTGCTCACGGCCTGGTCGGTGGCGGGCGTGGTGGGTCCCGTGCTCATCGCCGGCATCCGCGAAGCGCAACTGGCGGCGGGCGTCGCGAAGAACCTCGTCTACGACCGGACCCTCTACATCCTCGCCGGACTGCTGCTCGTCGGACTGATCTGCAACCTCCTCGTGAGGCCGGTGGATCCGAAGCACCACATGAGCGACGAACAGCTTCGCCATGAACGCTCGCTGCAGCACGAGACGCAGGCTTCCGAGGCGAGCCTGGCCTCCGCGGCGCGGGGCTCGTTCGGTATCGTCGGCGTGCTCGCATGGCTCGCGGTCGGCATCCCGTTCCTGATCGGCGTGTGGATCGCCCTGCAAAAAGCGGCGGCCCTGCTCTGACCATCCGGTCTATGACCTCTTATCGATGCCCGTTTCCTGGGAGGCCTTTCCCAGGCCTCTGACGGGCTTCACGTTCCTTTGGCCGATGGCGCCCGGCCTACTACTCGGCCGGGCGCTCCAGGCGATATCATCCATGGCAAGGCGCCCTCGAGGGGAGGTGCGCCGTCTGAGCCGGGGTCGGGGGGCCTGGAGCTCAAGGGGTGAGGGATGGGGAACGTCATCGATTTTCTGGAACGCGCGGGGCGTGATGCGTCGCTGCGCCATGGCGACGGCTTTGGCGATGCGCTTCGCGACTACGAGCTCGACGATCCGCAACGCGCCGCGCTCGCCGGGCGCGATGCGGACGCTTTGCGCGCGTCGCTGAAGCAGGGCGTCTACCTGTCCACGCAGATGGGTGAGCCGTTCGGTCCCGACCACGAGCGTGCGCCCGAGCTGCCGCCCGACGACGACGGCGACGCCGAGCCGGACGATCCGCCGGAATCGGACGCGTGAAGCCGTGAGGCGGGCTCCGGCATATCGCCGCCTCATGGGCGCCGTCGCCGTTGCCGTCGCGATGGCGGGCTTCACCTTGCCGGTGTCCGCGGAAGACGAACCGACGTCCGCAGCGTCGGCGCTGCTTGCCGAAGCGGACAAGGCCAAGGGCGCGGACGACGGCCGCTTCGAGCGCCTGCTGCAGGATGCGGGCGACATGAAGCTCTCGCCCCACGACCGTGCGTTGTACGACTTCCTGCGTGGTTGGCAGGCGACGTGGGTGGGCGATTACGAATCGGGCAAGCGCCTGCTCGAAGGCGTGGCCGACGGATCGTCGGACGTCGTGTTGCGCTTTCGCGCCACGGCGACGCTGATCAACCTCCTCGGGGTGGGGCACCGCTACGAGGAAGCCTACCTCAGGCTGGCCCGACTCCAGGAGATGATGCCGTCGATCCGCGACAAGCGGGCCCGTTTCATGGGCCTGGGCGAGGCATCGCAACTGCTGAGTTCGGCGGGGCAGTTCGACCAGGCCGAGAGCTACGCGCGCGAGATGATCGTCGATCCTCCTCCGGGAGAAACGATCTGCAAGGGTGTGCAGCACCTGCTTCGTGCGCGCCGCGAAGGCGGCCGCCTGGATACGCTGGATCCGTTGTACGACGAGGCCATCGCCGCCTGCACGCGTCCAGGCGATGCGGTGTTCGCGCAGACCATGCGCGCCGACATCGCCGCGTTCTACCTCGCGCACGACCGCCCCTCGGAAGCGGTGAAGATACTCACGATCCATCGCGACGAATTGCGGGGGTTGAACTATCCGGTGCTGATGGCCGAGTTCGATGCGCTGCTCGGCCAGGCCTACCTGCGCCTGGGCGACATGGCGAACGCACGACGTTCGGCGTTGTCCGCCATCGCGGTAGCCATTCGCGACGAATTCACCGATTCGCGGCGCTCGGCCTACGAAGTGCTTTACAAGGTGGAACAGCGACTGGGCAACCTCGATGCCGCGCTCGGTTATCACGAGCGATTCATGGCGGCGGACAAGGCTTACCTCAACGACATCAGCGCGCGCAGCCTCGCGTTCCAGATGGTCGACCAGCAATTGCAGGCACGCAAGAACGAAGTCGAGGCGCTGAACAAGCAGAACGAGATCCTGCGCCTCACCGGCACCCTTGCGCGCAAGGAAGTGGAAACCGGCAGGCTCTACATCTTCGTGTTGTTGATATGCCTGGCCGTCATCGCCTGGATCGTGCTTTGGCTGCGCCGATCGCAATTGCGTTTCATGAAGCTCGCGCGACGCGACGGGCTCACCGGCATATGCAACCGGGAGCATTTCGTCGACCAGTCCGACCGCGTGCTGGCCTATGGCGCCCGATCGGACCGCGGCGCCTGCCTCATCCTCTTCGACCTGGATCACTTCAAGTCCGTCAACGACACCTACGGACACGCGGTGGGCGACGAGACGCTCAAGCGTGCCGTGGACGTCTGTCGTCGCGCGCTGCACGCCTGCGACGTTTTCGGTCGGCTGGGCGGCGAAGAATTCGCGGTGCTCCTGCCGGACTGCAACCCGGCGCAGGCGAGGTCGCGTGCGGAACAGCTGCGCCTGTCGATCGCCGCCACCTCGGCCACGCAATCCATGCCGCATTTGCACGTCACCGCCAGCTTCGGCGTGGCGTCGACGATGCAATGCGGATTCGAACTGCACCGCCTGCTCGTGGTAGCGGATGCCGCGCTCTATCGCGCGAAGCGCGCCGGGCGCAACTGCGTGACCCTCGGCGACACGGCCGACATTCCCGATTCGCCTTATCTCGCCAGCGAAGCCAGAGGCTAGGATCTTTCTAGCGAAACGCGCGAAACCATGCTTTCGCTTCGCGTGCCGACGGATGCGATCCACCGCACGTTTTCCCTCGATACCCGACGACATCATGAGGAATGATGCTGCTCATCCAATGGGGCCGGGCGGCATCGGCTCGCGGATCAACTTGGATTCGATCGACTAACGGATGGGGAGGGAGTCGCATGAAAGGCATGGGTGGATATCGTCGTCTCGCGGCCGCGGTCGCGTGTGTCCTGGGATGTTCGATGGCGCAAGCGTCGGAGCAGGCCATATCGGCACGCTTTCTCAGTCAGAACCGTGTGCCGATGTACGCGGCCGACGGGGATACGTTCGTTGCCACCGATACCATCGGCGATGCCGACGGCACGCAGCACGTGCGCATGAAGCGTCTGTACAAAGGGATGGAAGTGATCGGCGGCGATGTCGTCGTGCACAGCCGCCAGGGCGTGGCCGTGGGCGATCCGAGCCTCACCTTGCGCAGCACGTTTCGACCGTCGATCACGCCGTCGGTGTCCGCCGGACAGGTGACGGCCGCCGTCACCTCGGATTTCCTGAAGATCACCGATTTCACCGCGCGCCCGGGCAGGGTGGATTCGGTGGGCGTGCCGCACCTGGTGATCTATGCCCGCGGCGGGCGGCCGATGCTGGCGTATGAATCCCTCGTGGTCGGGCAACCCAACGGCGACGGCGCCTCGGTCATGCGTTACTTCACCGACGCGCGGACGGGAGAGGTATTGACCCGTTGGAACCTCATCCAGTCGCTTGCCGCCGAAGGCACGGGGAAATCGATCCTCTTCGGCGACGTGCCGCTGAACACCACGGCCGTGGACGGCTCGAACGGTGCCACCTACCAGCTCATCGATTCGGTGCGCGGCAACGGCAGCGTACTGGATGGCACGGGTCTGGACGTGATCCTGCTCGCCTTCATCCCGCACGCTTTCGATAGCGCCACCGTCTTCACCAGCCCGGACAACATCTGGGGCGACGGCACGGCCGCCAACCGTGAGAGCGCCGCGGCGGACATCGCCCATGGCGTATCGGCCGCATGGGACTACTACCACGACGTGCATCATCGCGAAGGCATCCTCGGCGACGGTACTGGCGTGAAGAGCTATGCCCACGTCAGCTTCATCGGCTCATCCCTCAATGCCGTATGGGCCGACCTGAACGATCCGGCCCTTCCCGAGGGCAACGATATCCGGGGCATGCTCTACGGCGACGGCGGACAGAACGGCGATACCACGTTCAATCCGTTCGTCGCCATGGATGTCGCCGGGCACGAGATGACCCACGGCGTGACCGGTGCGACGGCGAAGCTGGCACCCGAACAGACGGGCGAGCCTGGCGCGCTCAACGAGTCCACCTCCGACATCTTCGGAACGATGGTGGAGTTCCATGCCAACGATCCGCACGAGCCGCCGAACTACCTGATCGGCGAGAAGCTGTTCGCGTCCAATCCCGACGGCACCCTGGCGTTGCGGTACATGTTCAAGCCGAGCCTCGGCGTCGACACGGTCAATGGCGAACCGGTGGCCTCGGCCGATTGCTGGGATGCCACGGTCGGGCAGCTCAATGCCCATTACGCCTCCGGCGTGGGCAATCACTTCTTCTACCTGCTGGCGGAGGGGGACGTCGTGCCCGAAGGGTTCGGCATCGGCACGACGTGGAACCTGGGGCCGGACGACCTGGTCTGCAACGCCAGGCCGGGCCCGGGGCAGCGCCTGAACCACGGGGCGCGTCCGAGCCTGCATGGCGTAGGCCGCGACGTGGCCCAGAAGATCTGGTATCGCGCGCTCACGGTCTACATGACGTCCGACACCGATTATGCCGATGCGAGAATCGCGACGCTGAATGCCACGAGGGATCTCTATCCGGGTCTGGTCAAGGTGGTCGACGCGGCCTGGGCCGCGGTGAACGTGCACTGACGCCCTCTGGGCGGAGGCAATAAAAAAGGCCGCGTCAGCGGCCTTTTTCGTTACCCGTCGCGGCTTGGATCAGCGCTGACGAGCCTTGAAACGCGGGTTGCTCTTGCAGATCACGAACACCTTGCCGCGACGGCGCACGACTTTGCAGTCACGGTGACGCGACTTCGCGGACTTCAAAGAGGAAAGCACCTTCACGGCCAGCTCCTGAGATATTGCAGACGAGGAAAAACGGAATTGTAGCGATCTGGCGGGGTGCACGCAAGCCCCGGTAATGATTCGGCTTTCATGCCAGGCCCAGGCTTTGCCGGGCCTCGCGCACCGTACGCAGGAAACTCTCGAGCACCGGTGAGGTATTGTCCACGCGGCTGGCCACGGCCAGGAGCAGGTGCGCCTCGGGATCGTCCAGCGGAACGAAGGTGACGCCCTTCAGGTGCACGGCCCGCAGGGAGGCCGGTACCAGCGCGATGCCCAGGCCGGCGGCCACCAGTGGCAGCAGGGACGGGATCTGCTGGGCTTCCTGCCGCACGTTCGGACGAAAGCGGGCTTTGTCCGCCAGCAAGGTGAGGCGGTCGATCAGCGTGGCGGCCTCGCTGCGCGGCGGGGCCACGAAGCGCTCCTTCGCCAGTTCTTCCATGCGCACGGCCTCGCGTCCGGCCAGCCGGTGTCGGGCAGGCAGGGCGAGCACGAGCGGTTCGTGGTCGATGACCTCGACGTTGAGCTGCCGGGCGTTGGCGACGCCTTCAGGCTGGGCGCGCAGGAGGCCCAGGTCGATCTGTCCGCTGAGGATGGCGTCGTATTGGGCCTTGGTGGGCATCTCACCCAGGTGCAGGCTGACGCCTACCGCCGCATGGCTGAAGCGGAGCAGGGTTTCGGGCAGGGCGGGGTGGAACGATACCGAGGCGGCATAGGCCAGTTTCAGCTGGCCGGTGAAACCGGCGGCCGCTTCGGCCACCACCGTGCGGGCGCTTTCCGCGCGGGCCAGGATGGCCTTCGCTTCGATCAGGAAGATGCGACCCGGTTCGGTCAGGGCTACGCGGCGGCGATTGCGATCGAGCAGGCGCACGCCCAGGTCGCCCTCCAGCGCGAGGATCTGCTGGGATAGCGGCGGCTGGGAGATGTGCAGGCGCTGGGCGGCCTGGGTGAAGCTCAGGGTTTCGGCCACCTCGACGAAGTAGCGCAGTTGGCGCAGATCGAACATAGTCGAATTTTATATAAGTGGTCGCTGAAAGATATATTGGCGAACATTTCCTAGGAAATCTATGATTCACCTCGACCTACCACCAACCCCTCCCCCTGGGTCGGTAGGTCCCTCGCCCCGCGGCGACGCTATCATCCGGTGTCTTGGCCTACCTCCCCCCCGAGGCCCACACCGAGGCGTCTTCCCGCGGGGCGACTTCTTTTCCGGGCCCCGGTCGCGAATCGCTACGAAGCTCGCTCGGTAGGAGCCGATTCATCGGCGATCCTAACCGTGTCGCGGCCTTGGATCGCCGATGAATCGGCTCCTACCGAGCGGGTCTTATCAGACCTTCGAAACGAAATCGCATTCCGTGCCGGCGCGGACCTGGTCCACGGTCACCTCGGGGGCCAGCTCGATCAGTTCCAATCCCTTGGGGGTCACGTCGAACACCGCCAGGTCGGTGATGATGCGGTCGACCACGCCCTTGCCGGTCAGCGGCAGGTTGCACTGGTTCAGGATCTTGGGCGAGCCGTCCTTCGCCGTGTGCTCCATCAGCACCACGACACGTTTGACGCCGGCCACCAGGTCCATGGCACCGCCCATGCCCTTGACCATCTTGCCGGGCACCATCCAGTTGGCGATGTCGCCTTCGTGGGTGACCTGCATGGCGCCGAGGATGGAAATGTCGACGTGGCCACCGCGGATCATCGCGAAGGAGTCGGCGCTGGAGAAGTACGAAGCGCCCTGGCGGGCGGTGATCGTCTGCTTGCCGGCGTTGATCAGGTCGGCGTCGACTTCGTCTTCGGTGGGGAAGGGGCCGATGCCGAGCAGGCCGTTTTCGGATTGCAGCCAGACGTCGACGCCCTCGGGCAGGTGGTTGGCCACCAGCGTGGGCAGGCCGATGCCGAGGTTCACGTAATCGCCGTCGGAGAGTTCCTTGGCGGCGCGCTGCGCCATCTGTTCACGGGTCCAGGCCATGGAGGTCTCCTTCAGGCGCGCACGGTGCGCTGTTCGATGCGCTTGGACGGCGCGGGGTTGTGCACGATACGGTCGACGTAGATGCCCGGGGTATGGATCTGATCGGGATCCAGTTCGCCCACCTCGACCATGATCTCGACTTCGGCCACGCAGACCTTGCCCGCCGTGGCGGCCATGGGATTGAAGTTGCGCGCGGTCTTGCGATAGACGAGGTTGCCGGAGGGGTCGGCCTTCCAGGCCTTCACCAGGGCCACGTCGGCCACGATGGAGCGCTCCATCACGTACATGTTGCCGTCGAATTCGCGGGTTTCCTTGCCTTCGGCCACCTGCGTGCCGTACCCGGTACGGGTGAAGAACGCCGGGATGCCGGCGCCGCCGGCGCGCAGCTTCTCGGCGAGCGTGCCCTGCGGGGTGAACTCCACCTCGAGCTCGCCGGCCAGGAACTGGCGCTCGAATTCCTTGTTTTCGCCGACGTACGACGACACCATCTTGCGGATCTGGCGGGTCGCCAGCAGCATGCCGAGGCCCACGCCGTCGATGCCGGCGTTGTTCGAAACGGCGGTGAGGTTTTTCACCCCGGAGTCGCGAAGGGCTTCGATCAGCAGCTCGGGGATGCCACAGAGGCCGAAACCACCCACCGCGATCGTCTGCCCATCGGCCACGAGGTCGGCAAGGGCCTCCCGGGCGGTGGCGACACGCTTGTCGCGCTTGTGCGACTTCACCTGGTTCATGCGTTCTTCCAGTCCCATCCGGACGGTCGGTCCGCCGGTTCGCCCCCCATCATAGCCGACCGCCGCCGTCACGTTTCGTGGCTGTGGGATGGTGCAGATTGAATGACGGGCGGTATTCACCTGACACCGGAGACCAACTCGTGAGCAAGCAGAAGATCGGCGTGATCGGCATGGCCGTCATGGGCCGCAACCTCGCCTGGAACATCGAAAGCCGTGGCCACTCGGTATCCATCTTCAACCGCACGAAAGAGCGGACCGACGAAGTGATGGGCCAGAGCAAGGGGCGCAAGCTGGTGCCCACCGACACCCTCGAGGAGTTCGTCGAATCGCTGGAAAAGCCGCGCCGCATCCTGTTGATGGTGCAGGCGGGCAAGGGCACCGACGCGGTGATCGAGCAGCTGGTGCCGCTGCTGGACAAGGGCGACATCCTGATCGACGGCGGCAACACCTATTACAAGGACACCATCCGTCGAGCCGAGGAGTTGGCCAAGCACGGCCTGCATTTCATCGGCACCGGCGTGTCCGGCGGCGAGGAAGGGGCGCTCAAGGGCCCGTCGATCATGCCCGGCGGCCCGCGCGAGGCCTACGACCTGGTGTCGCCGATCCTTATCGAGATTGCTGCGCGCGCACCTGACGACAACGAGCCTTGCGTGACCTATATCGGCCCCGACGGCGCGGGCCACTACGTGAAAATGGTGCACAACGGCATCGAATACGGCGACATGCAGCTGATCGCCGAGAGCTACGCGGTGCTCAAGCACGTGCTGGGCCTGTCCAACGACGAGCTGGCGGCCACGTATCGTGAATGGAACGAGGGCGAGCTGGACAGCTTCCTCATCGAGATCACGGCGAAGATCCTCGAGCACAAGGACAAGGACACCGGCGAGGCCATGGTCGACGTGATCCTCGATCGCGCCGCCCAGAAAGGCACCGGCAAATGGACCAGCCAGAGCGCCCTCGACCTCGGCGTACCGCTCACGCTGATCACCGAAGCGGTGTTCGCGCGCGCGTTGTCTTCGATGAAGGACGAGCGCGTGGAGGCCAGCAAGCAGCTGGCCGGGCCGGCCGCCACCGCCTTCGACGGCGACCGCAAGGCGTTCGCGGAGGCCGTGCGCAAGGCGCTCTACATGAGCAAGATCATTTCCTATGCGCAAGGTTTTGCGCAATTGCAGGCGGCTTCCGCGGAGAACCACTGGGACCTTCGCTATGGCGATATCGCTAAGATTTTTCGTGCGGGCTGCATCATCCGGGCGCGTTTCCTTCAAAAGATCACGGATGCCTACCAGCACGACGGCCAGCTGAAGAATCTCCTGCTCGCGCCCCACTTCCGCGACATCGCCAGGGACTACCAGGGCGCCCTGCGTGAGGTGGTGGCCCAGGCCGTGCGTCAGGGCGTGCCGGTGCCGGGGTTTTCGGCCGCCATCGCCTACTACGACAGCTATCGTTCGGAGGTCCTGCCCGCCAATCTCATCCAGGCGCAACGCGACTTCTTCGGCGCCCATACCTTCGAACGGCGGGACCGGGAGGGGCACTTCCACGAGGCCTGGAGCGAAGGGGAAAGCTGACACCCCTGTCGGCGGGGGCTTCGTGCCGCCCGCCGTCTCCCTCAGGCGGACCTGCGTCGCGACTCCAGCAGCATGGTGCTAGCGCCGGTAGCGAACCTCCCTATAGAGTTGGGGGATTCGGCGCTTCGCCGGGAGGAGCGGCGTGAGCCGCATAACGAGGGAGTACGTCGTTTCATGTTCAGAAGTACGCTGATCGCCACGGCGCTCGCGGTTGCGCTTGCCGGATGCTCGACCCTGCCGCAGCCCAACGATGATGGCGCATTGCAGCGGGAAGCGCTGGCCGGCACCGAAAAGCCGGCCCCGCGTCCGAAGATCGTCAGCCCCACGGGCCTGCCGCCCGCGGCCGTCGTCGCGCCGCCGCAGGTCACCTCCGGCACCGGCGAGTTCGTCAAGCCGGTGGGCCTGGCCGAACCCAAGCCCGTCGCCGAAGGCGCGGGCACGGTCACGTTCAATTTCGAAAACCAGCCGGTCGAGTCGGTGGTCAAGGCCATCCTGGGCGACCTGCTGCACGAGAACTACTCCATCGTGCCGGGCGTGCAGGGCAACGTGTCGTTCTCCACCTCGCAGCCGGTCACGGCCGAACAGGCCCTGCCGATCCTCGAAACGCTGCTGTCGTGGACCAACAACGCCCTGGTGCGCACCAACGGCCGCTACGTGGTGATGCCGTCCAAGGAGGCCGTGCCGGGCAACGTGGTGCCGAGCATCGGCGCGAACGCGCCGGCCGGTGGCCTGCAGGCGCGGTTGTATCCGCTGCATTACATCTCGGCCACCGAGATGCAGAAGCTGATCAAGCCGTTCGCGCGGCCGGACGCCACGTTGCTGGCCGATCCCACGCGCAACGTGCTGGTGATGGCGGGCACGTCCACGGAGCTGGACAACTACGACCGCACGGTGAAGACGTTCGACGTCGACTGGCTCAAGGGCATGTCGGTGGGCGTGTTCAGCCTCCAGCGCGCGGAAGTGAAAGACCTCACGCCGATGCTCGACAAGCTGTTCGGCGACAAGGGCAATACGCCCATGGCTGGGCTGCTGCGCTTCATTCCCATCGAGCGCACGAACTCGCTGGTGGTGATCAGCCCACAGGCGGATTACCTCGACGAAGTGCGCAGCTGGATCGATCGCATCGACCGGGGCGGCGGCAACGAGCCGCAGCTCTACGTCTACGACGTGCGCAACGTGCAGGCGGCGGACCTGGCCGATTACCTTTCGGACATCTACGGCGGTGGTTCGGGCGGCGGCCGTTCGGGCGACAGCGGCGGCCGGGTTGGTCCCGGTCTCACCTCGGGGACGCTCGGCGGTGATAGCGACCTGGGCAACCGCGGCGGTTCGGGGTTGGGCAGCACCACGGGCGGCTTCGGCAACAGCTCGTCCTCGAATTCGGGCATCCTGGGCAGCACGAGCAACACCAACGGACTCGGCAGCGGCATGTCGAGCGGCGGCCTCGGCGGCGGCTCGTACAGCAGCAGCGGTGGCGGTTTCGCCGGCAGCGGCTTCAGCGACCTGGACTCCCCACGCCGCCAGCGCAGCGGCCCCATCACCACCGAAGACGGCGTGCGCATCACGTCGGTCGACAACAACAACCAGCTGATGGTGCGTTGCCGTCCGTCGCAGTGGTCGGAGATCGAGCAGGCCATCAAGCGCCTGGACGCCGTGCCGCTGCAGGTGCAGATCGAGACGCGCATCCTCGAGGTCTCGCTTACCGGCGACCTCCAGTTCGGCGTGCAGTGGTACCTCGAAGGCCTGGTCGGCGGCACCAACGGCTCGGTCGGCCAGCCGGGCAACAAGCAGCAGTGGGCGCTGGGCAACGCGGGCAACGTCTATAACCCGGCCAACGATTCCTTCTTCTATTCCTTCGTGAACAACAACCTCTCGGTCGCGCTGCACGCGATGGAGACCAACGGAAACACCAAGGTGCTGTCGGCGCCGTCGCTGGTGGTGATGAACAACCAGAAGGCGCACATCCAGGTCGGTCAGCAGCTGCCGATCACGCAGACCTTCGTCAACACCAATTCGAACACCGACAACACGTTCGGCGAGGTGGAATACAAGGACACCGGCGTGATCCTCAACGTACGCCCGCGCGTAAACCCGGGCGGCCTGGTCTACATGAACGTGAGCCAGGTGGTGAGCTCGCCGGGCAACAGGGATGCCTCGGGCAACTTCCCGATCAACCAGCGCGAGGTCGCCACGCAGGTGGCGGTGCAGAGCGGGCAGACGGTGTTGCTGGGCGGCATGATCCAGCAGAACGACGCCGTCAACGACACGGGCATTCCCGGGCTGAACCGGATTCCGATCTTCGGTCGGCTGTTCGGCTCGACGGGCCGTAGCCGCAACCGCACGGAGCTGCTGGTGCTGATCACGCCCAAGGTGATCACCGACGGCAACGACGCCAAGCAGGTCACCGACGAATACCAGCGCAAGTTCGAGTCGCTGCGTCCTTACACGGGCACGGGTGCGGCCAAGCCGACGGCGGCCACCACGACCCGGCTGGGTAACGGTGACACCACGGTGACCATTCCGGCGCATCGCTGAAGACCGTCGCCCCGGCGCAGGCCGGGGCCCACGGCGGCCACGGTAGGTTGTCGCGAAAACCGTTGCGTCGCCGGTGCCACGTTTATCGTCCCGGCAAGAGCGACGGATAGGCCGGCTTCGGTCGATAAGGCTGTACGGATATGCCCAGGTTGGGCCCCATGCGGTTGCGCAGGCCGCTGGCGTTGTAGAGGCCGAGGGAGTTCGTCGGTCGCTTCGTTACGTCCGCTCCCGGGATGACGGGAGCCCCGGATGCCTGCGTGGCCACCATCGTATTGAGGCAGGCGTAGGAGAGGGCACCCGCGCTGCTGCCGTCGCCAGGCTCGACGCATCCGCGTTCCGCCGAGGCATGCACGCCCGGCAGTTCGATCACCTGCTGGGCTGCGGCGGGGCTACCCGAAAGGGTCAGCAGGACGCCCATGCACATTTGCCGATTAAGCATGCTGCCGCTCCCTGCGCGACCGAGGGGCGGATTATGGCGCACGCCAAGGGTCGGCGACGTGACACGTGACATGTCATGTGGCGGTCACGAACGTTGTCACGAAACGTGCGCCATTGCGTCATTTGGCGACCCTAGCCTTGCCTCAAGACGAGTCCCGTTACCGCTCCCGCGCGAGGTACGACCGTGGCACGCAGCGTCATCGCGTTCGTCGCGTGCGTCGTCCTGCTCGGCGCGGCCACCTGTCGTGCACAGGACGGGGCTTCGACGGCAACGCCACGGGGGGTGGAAGTAACGCATGCGCCAACGCGTTTCGACATCGATGCACAACCG
Organism: Luteibacter sp. CQ10; assembly: GCF_040900725.1. Lineage (NCBI taxonomy): Bacteria > Pseudomonadati > Pseudomonadota > Gammaproteobacteria > Lysobacterales > Rhodanobacteraceae > Luteibacter > Luteibacter sp. CQ10. The sequence goes on from NZ_JAEUYM010000001.1 coordinate 1,017,877, forward strand.
CTTGCCGGTGCCTTGCGCGCCTTCAGCGAGGCGACCGGCATCGCCGTACTCTTCGATGACGCTCTCGTGGCGCCGCGCGAGACGCCTGGCCTCCACGACACGACCGAACCTCGCGACGCGCTACGTATCCTGCTTATCGGGACCGGCCTCGAGGCGCGGTTTTCCTCGATGAACGCCTTCACCGTCACGGCCGTCGATACGCCGGATGCCGCAGGGGGCGTGCCTTCGTCCGACGACGTTCGTCCCGAACTCGACGAACGCACGGCCACCGAGGTCCAGCGCGCCATCGAACGGGCACTCTGCGCGCATCGGGCAACGCGGCCGGGACGCTACCGTCTGGCCATGCAGCTATGGACGGACGGGCAGGGCGTGGTGTCCGACGTGTCACCGCTGGGGGTTTCCGATGATCCCAGTCGCGACGGCGACGTGGTCGCCGCGCTGCGTGGCAAGCGGCTTCCGGGGGTGACATCCCGTTTCAGTCCCGTGACCGTGCTGATCCGACCGACGTCCTCGACGCCTTGCGGAGACGAAGGATGACCTCCATGGATACGACCCTTCTCGGGGTGTTCGTCGACAACTACGAGGACTTCCGTCGGCGCTTGCGCCGCCGGCTCCGCTCGGACGACCTGGCCGACGACGTGATGCAGGAGACCTTCCTTCGCGTGGAAAAGCTCGATCGCTCCGAAGAGCGCGCCGAGCATCCCACGGGCTACCTGTTCCGCATGGCGCTGAACATGGCCGTGGACCACCATCGCTCGCAGGGGCGCCTGCTTACCGGGCAAGAGGTCGACGATCTGATCCATGGCATCGACGACACGCTCGATCCGCCGACCGTGCTCGCTTCGCGCCAGGACCTCGTCGCCCTCGCCGATGCGATGGATTCGCTCACCCGTCGCCAGCGTGACATTCTCATGGCGGCGCGCGTCGACGAGCAGCCGCAGGCCGCTATCGCCGATCGCTTCGGCATCTCCGTACGCATGGTCGGCAAGGAGCTGAAGAAGGCGCTGGACATCTGTGCCGAAAAAGTGGGACGTAAGTCCGTTCAACGGTTCGGTCCGGGCGCCGGTGAATCGTCATGACCGATATGGACACCACGACGACCCACGAGAGCGAGCGCCAGGCACGGGCATGGCTCGTGCACCTGACTTCCGGCACGGCTACGCGCGAGGATGGCGAGGCCTTCCGCCGCTGGTGCCTGGCCAGCCCACAGCATGCGCAGGCGTTCGCGCGCACACGGCAGCTGTGGGACGACATCGGGCCCGCCCTCGAACACCGGCGGAGCGTTCGTGAGCGCGGCGAGCGTGCGCCACCGCGCCACGAGGTACGCATGGGGCGCCGTACTTTTCTCGCCACGGCGGTCGCGGCGTCGGTCGCTGCCGTCGTTCTCGCGCGCCACGGCTTCCCGCTGGGCGATGCGTCCGGCGACCAGGGATTGCACACGGCGATCGGTGAGCAGAAGCACGTGGAAGTCAGCCGGGGCGTGGCCCTGGAGATGAATACGGATACCGACATCGGCCTGCGTTCGAGCGCGGGCGAGATCACCGGCATGCGCCTGCGCGAGGGCGAGGCGGTGGTGCGGATCGATGCGTCGCGCATCGATCCCTTCATGGTCGAGCTGGACGACGCGCGCGTGGTGTCCGCGCCGGGTGCATCGTTCGCCGTGCGCTGCGTGGACGGCCGTTCGACGGTCACCTGCCTCGATGGGCAGGCCGTACTCGTGCGTGGCGGGGAAAAGACGTTGGTAAAGCCTTCACAGCAGGTCGCATTCGACGAGGCCGGCATCGCCGCGCCCGTGGCGGTCAACGCCGGGACGGCGCTGGCGTGGCGTAGCCGCGTGCTCATCTACGACAACCTGCCCCTGTCCGACGTGGTCGCCGACATCAACCGGTATCGTCCGGGTCGCATCCTGATCACCGACCCCAGACTCGGCGAGCGGCGCGTGCATGCGCGTTTCACCCTCGACCAGATGGCCGACGTCGCCACCCTCATCAAGGACGCCTACGGCGCGCATCTCACGCGTCTTCCGGGCGGCTGGGTCCTGCTGAGCTAGTCCTCGTGCCGGCAAGGCCCGCCGGCACGATGAATTTTTCGTGACAACGGTTCAGTGCCACCCGGGCCCGCGCGTCTTGTGGGCAACGGTTCGACAGGGGAAGGTCTCAAGTGGCTACACGAGCAGTACGGGTGCACGCATGATGCGTGTCACGACCTCGCGGCGCGTGCGCGCTCTCGCGCTAGCCGTCGCATTCGCCCTCGGATCGGAGGTGTCGGCCCAGGACGCGCCGCCGTCGTTCGACGTGAACGAATACGTCGTCGACGGCAACACCACGCTGCAGGCGCTCGACATCGAAACGGCCGTCTACCCGTTCCTCGGGCCGGGCAAGTCGATGAGCGACGTGAGCGGCGCGCGGGATGCGCTGCAGAAGGCGTACCAGGCGAAGGGCTACCAGAGCGTGGTGGTCGACATTCCCCAGCAGCAGGTGAAGGGCGGGGTGATTCGCCTCCAGGTGACGGAAAACGTCGTGGGCCACGTGAAGGTCGAAGGCGCCACGTACCGTTCTCCCAAGGCCATCCGGGACGCGGTGCCCGCGCTCGCCGAAGGCCAGGTGCCCAACTTCGGGAAGGCCCAGCAGCAGCTTACCGAGGTGAACAGGCGGGGTGGCGCGCAGGTGATTCCGGTGCTCGCACCGGGCAGCCTGCCGCAGACGATGGACGTGACGCTGAAAGTCACCGATAGCTCGCCCTGGCATGCCAGCCTCGAAGCGAACAACGACCACAGCGTGAACACGCCGGAATTGCGCACGGTGGCCAGCGTGCGCAACGACAACCTCTTCCAGAAGGGGCAGGCCGCCTCGCTCACCTACATCGTCGCACCGCAGGATCGCGATGCGGCCGAAGTCTGGGCCGGGTCGTACCTGATCCCACTCGACGACGACTGGAGCGTGCTCGCTTCGGCGTATACGTCCAACAGCAACGCCAACGCGGTCGGCGGCACCACGGTGCTGGGCAAGGGCAACGCCTTCGGCTTCAGTTTCCTCCGCAACCTGCCGGCGCACGGCGAGTATTCGCAGTCGCTGTCGCTGGGGCTTACGCGCAAGCACTTCGACCAGAACATCAGCCTCGGCGGCCAGACCTCCAAGGCACCCATCACCTACATCCCGCTGTCGGTCACGTACACGGGCCAGTCGATCGGCGAGACCTCGGCGAGCACGGTGTCGGTGGCCGCCGTGGCCGGTTTCCGCGCGGGAGGAAGCACCTCGGCTGAATTCGACAATCAACGCTACAAGGCGCGGCAGAACTTTTTCTACGTGAAGTTCGACGGCGGGCACACGCATACCTTCGACGGCGGCTTCAGCCTGGCCGGTCGGCTCGGCCTTCAATTGTCCACGTCCTCGCTCGTGTCGAGCGAGCAGTACGCGGCCGGTGGCGACAGCACGGTGCGCGGTTACCTCGAAGCGGAAGAAACCGCCGACCACGGCGTGATCGGTTCGGTGGAATTCCGGTCGCCGTCGATCGCCTCGCGCATCGGCGGTTGGGTGAACGATTGGCGATTCCATGCCTTCGTCGACGCGGCGCACCTGGCGCTCATGAACGCGCTGCCCCAGCTGATCGATCCGAAGAATCCCGACGCGGGCAGCACGCGCGTCACCCGTTACGACCTTTCCAGCGTGGGTCTCGGCACGCGCTTCCAGATCTTCAACATCGCGACCGGCGCGTTCGAGGTGGCCTATCCGTTCAACGACGGCCAGGCCACCAAGGCGCACGACACCCGCATCCATTTTTCACTCAAGGCCGATTTCTGACCGGCAGGTCGGACCACCGATATCCAGGGGTTAACACCGTGAAACGACTCTTGTTCCTGACCTGCTTGCTGCTCATCGGTGTCGTGCCGGTGGCGCATGCCGCCGACGCGTCCTGGTGGAACCAGGATTTCGCCTTCCGCAAGGCCATCACCCTCGATACCACCGCGAAGGGCGCGAACGTGAATGCGGCCGTAGGCCGTACGCCGGTGCTGATTCGCCTGCATTCGGGCAACTTCAGCTTCGACGGCGTGTCCGAAACCGGCGCCGACGTGCGCTTCGTCGCCTCGGACGACAAGACGCCGCTCAACTACCAGATCGAGAGCTTCGATCCCGTGCTGGGCGTCGCCCTGATCTGGGTGGACGTGCCGCGACTGGGTGCCGATGCGCAACAACAGATATGGATGTATTACGGCAACCCGAAGGCACAGGGCGGGGACACGGGGGCCGCGGTGTTCGATGCCGACTACGCCGCCGTCTACCACTTCGAGGATGCCGCCGGCACGCCGCCGCACGATGCGACGGCCTATGGCAATAACGCGGTGGGCAACGACATCGCCACCGTCGATGGCGTGATCGGCAAGGTCGCCCGCTTCGACGGCACCAAGGTCGTGAACCTGCCGGGCAGCGTCGCCATGAACGTCGCCGAGGGCGGCCCCTTCACCTTCAGCGCCTGGGTGAAGCTCGACGCACTTCCAGCAGGCTCTGCGATCGTCTATTCGCGCCGCCAGGCCGATGCGAAGTTCCTGGTCGGCTTCAACGGCGGCGTGCCCTTCGTACAGGTGGGTGGCGCGATCAGCGCCCCCGCGGAGCCGGTCGCCGCCGCTACATGGGTACACCTCGCGGTGACCGCGACGGCGACCGAAGTGCAGCTCTACGTCAACGGCCGTCCCTACGCCAAGCTCGAGAACACCCGGCTCCCCGCGCTGACCACCCAGGCCACGCTGGGCGGCGACGCGCCGGGCCAGGCCGATGCCTTCGTGCCGTTCCGGGGCCAGATCGACGAAGTACGCCTGTCGCGCATCGCCCGCCCGGCCGCCCTGGTCGCGCTCGACGCCCAGTCGCAGGGCGCCGAGTCGAAGCTGCTCGCCTACGGTACCGACGAGAAGCAATCGGGCGTGGGCTTCGGTTACTTCGGCATCATCGTCAAGTCGGTCACCATGGATGCCTGGGTGGTGATCGGCATCCTGCTGATCATGGCGGCGATCTCCTGGATCGTGATGTGGCAGCGCGCCTCGTACGTGAACCGGGTGAGCGACGCCAACGACGATTTCCTCGAGGCCTTCCGCCAGCAGGGCCGCAATATCCTCGCGCTGTCGAAGGACCCGACCGCCTCGCGCCTGACGGATTCGTCGCTCTACCGTCTCTATAAAGTGGGCGCCGCCGAGGTGTGGAGCCGTCGCGACGGCGACGGCCACGATCACATCGCGTCGGAGTCGATCGAAGCCATCCGCGCCACGATGGATGCCACCCTGGTGCGCGAGAACCAGAGCCTCGCCAAGTCGATGGTGATGCTGACCATCGCGATCTCCGGCGGCCCCTTCCTCGGCCTGCTCGGTACGGTGGTCGGCGTGATGATCACCTTCGCGGCCATCGCCGCCGCGGGCGACGTCAACGTCAACGCCATCGCCCCGGGCATCGCGGCCGCGTTGCTGGCCACCGTCGCCGGCCTGTTCGTCGCGATCCCCGCGCTGTTCGGCTACAACTACCTGCTGATCCGCAACAAGAACGTCACCGCGAACATGCAGGTGTTCGTCGATGAGTTCGTGACCCGCCTGGCGGAACAGCAGCGCGTCACCGCCCACCCGTCGGCCGTCGCGGCCTGAGGTCCGGATCATGCGCGCCCAGGACGACGACAAGCCGTACGACGACATCAACATCACGCCGATGCTCGACCTGGCGTACGTGTTGCTCGTGATCTTCATCATCATGACCACCGCGTCGGTGCAAGGCATCAAGGTCAACCTGCCCAAGGCATCGGCCGCGGTAAGCATGGCCAAGCCGCAGACCAAGGCCATCACCGTATCGGACACCGGACAGATCTTCCTCGATGCCTATCCGGTGACGTTGTCGGAACTGGAAAACCGCCTGCGCTCGCTGAAGGCGCTCAACCCGGATTTTCCGGTGGTGGTGAAGGGCGATTCGACGGTCCAGTACCAGAAGGTGATGGACATCCTCGACCTGCTGCGCCGCGTCGACCTGCCGCAGGTCGGCCTGGTGACCGGCAAGGCGCCGAAGGAATAAGCGCGTGAGGCCCAAACACTCCCGTCGCTGGCTCGGCAAGGCGATCGGCGTCGCGGTGCTCGTCGCGATCGCCGCGCTGGTCTGGAACCTCGCGACCCACCGCGTCGGCGTGCGCCGAGAGGCACCGCGCGTGGCGACGATCACGCCGTTGCCGCCGCCCCCGCCGCCGCCGAAGGAAAAGCCGCCGGAACCGAAGAAGAGCGAAGAGCCCAAGCCGGTCGACGAAAAGCCCATGGATCAGCCCCAGAAGCCGGTCGATGCGCCCAAGCCCACGAACGACGTGGCCAGGCAGGTCACGATGAACGCCGACGCCCAGGCGGGCGGCGACGCATTCAACATCGGCGCCGGTTCCGGTGGCGGCATGGTCGGCTCTGGCGGCGGCACCGGCACGGGCACGGGCAGCTACGGCCAGTACCTCGGTTATGCGATCCAGCAGGCGTTGCAGCGCGACGACCGCACCAGCCACCTGGTGTTCGACGTGCATGCCGATATCTGGCTCGACACCGACGGCAAGCTCAGCCGTGCCGAACTCACCGAATCCAGCGGCAATCCCCGAACCGACGAAGCCGTGCTCGACGTGCTGCGCGCGATGCCCCGCATCGACGTGACGCCGCCGCCGTCGCTCGGCTTCCCCGTGCGCGTCTCCATCCGTGGCAAGCGCCCCGCATGACGACCGCCATGACACATCTTTCGCATACCCGGAGAGCTTGCATGACCCTCGGAAAGGCCCGCCCTCGTCCCGCGCGCGCCCTGCTGGCCCTGACCATCGGCCTCGCGCTCTGCGCCGGCACGGCGAGCGCGCAGTCCGCGCCGTCGGACAACGCCACCATCAACCTCGTGCGCCTGCTGGTCAAACGCGGCGTGCTCACCCAGGCCGATGCCGACGGGCTCATCGCCCAGGCCAATGCCGAGGCGGCACAGGCCCGGAAATTGGCGGGCACCGCCAACGCCGCCCCGGCCAAGCCGGGTGAAGTGCGCGTTACCTACGTGCCCGAGGTGGTACGCAACCAGATCAAGGACGAGCTGCGCCAGGAAGTGGTGGCCCAGGCCAAGGAAGAGCACTGGGCCGAGCCGGGCAAATTGCCCGAGTGGCTCGACCGCATCCAGTGGACCGGCGACATGCGCTTCCGCGACGAATTCCACTACTACGACAAGGGCAACCTGCCGGCCATCAACTTCGCGCAGCTCAACCGCACGGGGCCGTACGACATCAGCGGCAACAACGTCAACCTGCCGCCGTTGCTCAACACGAACGAAAACCGGACCAACTCGCTGCGCATTCGCGCGCGCCTGGGCGTGAACGTCAATCTCGGCGACACGGTGACGGCGGGCATCCGCATCGGCACGGGCGACGACAACAACCCGGTTTCCACCACGCAGACGCTCGGCGGCGGCCTGGTGAAGAAAAACGTCTGGCTCGACCAGGCGTGGTTGGCATGGAAGCCGACCGACTGGGTGGAAGTCATCGGCGGCCGCATGCCGAACCCGTTCATGAGTACCGACCTCCTTTATGCCAACGAGCTGAATTTCGATGGCCTCGCCGGCAAGTTCAACGTGCCGGTGAACGACTCGGTGGGCACCTTCGCCACGGTCGGCATGTTCCCGATCGAATACCAGGCCGACGACTTTCCGTCGAACATCCCTACCAAGCAGGCCAGCCGCGACAAGTGGATGACCGGCGCCCAGGTCGGCGGAAGCTGGAAGTTCGACGAGGACATCGTCTGGAGACTGGCCTTGGCGTACTACCGGTTCGACCACATGCAGGGCAAGCTTTCTTCGCCGTGCTCGATCTACCTGGGCCAGACCCTCTGCGATACCGATGCCACGCGCTCGGCGTACATGCAGAAGGGCAATACGGTGTTCCTGCTCCGCGACATCGTGCCGGACCCGAACAATCCCACCAACTATGCGCAGCCGCAATTCGTGGGCCTGGTGTACGACTACCACGTGGCCAACGCGACCACCCAGCTCGACATGAAGGTGGCCGATACGCCGCTTCGCCTGGAAGGCGACTACGTCCGCAACATGGCCTATCACAGCCGTGACGTGTATTCGCCCGAACACCTGGGGCGGGTGGCGAACAATTTCGATGCGGGCGACGCCGCCACTGCGCCGTACAAGAGCGGACCGGTGGGCTGGATGTTCCGCGCCACGCTGGGTGACGTGAACCCCCATGCCTCCGGCGACTGGAACGTGATGCTGGCCTACAAGTACCTCCAGCCGGACGCCACGCTCGACGGTCTGGCCGATCCCGACTTCCACCTTGGGGGCACCAACGCCAAGGGTTTCATCCTCGGCGGCAGCTACGGCATCACGAAGTACGCGTGGCTGAGCGCGCGTTACTTCAACGCCCGGGAAGTGTTCGGTCCGCCGCTGTCGATCGACGTGTTCCAGCTCGAAATGAATGCCCGGTTCTAAGGAGGCGCCATGAAACGCACCGTCATCGTTCTCGCGCTGCTATCCATCGCCCCGGCCGCGCTCGCACAGACCGCCAGCCTCGAGAGCCGTCTGCGCGACCAGTTGCGCGATACCCGCCAGCAGTTGCAGGACCTGCAGTCGCAACAGGCGCAATGGGCGGCCGAAAAGGCGGCCCTGGAGAAGGATCGGGACGCGGCCAGGCAGGCGGCGGAAGCGGCGCAGGCGTCGGCGAGAAAAGCGTCCGGCCTATCCCCCGAGACGAGCCGGGCCCTGGCGGCGGAACGCCAACGCCGCGAAGCGGCGGAAGCCAGCCTGCAGCGCGACAGGTCGGATGCCGAATCGTCGGCGACGGCGTTGCGTACGGCGCAGGCCGAGCGGGACCGCCTCGCCAAGGCGCTGGACACCGCGAAAGGGCAGGTCGATGCCTGTACCGCGCGCAACGTGCGGATGTATCGGGTGGGCCAGGAGGTGATCGCCGCCTACGAAACCATCGACGCCGGCGATGTCTTCGCGTCGCGCCAGCCCTTCGCCGCCAAGGCGAGGGTGAAGCTGGAGAACGCGGCGCAGTCGTTCGGCGATCGACTCTATGAACAGCGTTTCGACCCCCGTTCGGGCCAGGCGTCCGCTTCGCCATGAGCGCGGATCTTTCAGCCCAGTGGTTGGGCGCAACGGACTGTAGAGGAAACCGCCTTGGACAGGGATGTCTTTGTCCGTCGTCAGCGTGGAGCAACGGGACCTGTCGTGTTTTCGGACCATGACATCGACTGCACGCCCGAAGGCCGCGCGCAGAAGCCGCGTCGGCCCCGGGCTCGCGCGGACACCGATGCGAAGGGGCGCGGCATGACCTGCCTGCATGCCTTGGCCGAGATGCTGCGGCAGTTGTACGCCGCGCGGCAGGGCAGGCAGGCCGACCTGTTGATGGACCGCTGCTCGAGGGCGGCACTGGAAACGCTGCTCGGCGAGTCCTCTGCCTTCCTCGGCTCGCGCGTGAATTACGCGGTGAGGGAACGACTGCGCTACCGCAAACCTGCACTGGATGAAACGGCGCTGCCCACGATCCGCGCGATCGCGAGCGTGCTCAACGCGTGGCTCCACGACGGACGCCGATCGGCGATTCGCGCGGTGTTGCGTGAACTGCGCGACGACGAGCTCAGGGAACTCGCTTCGCTCCCCGAATTGAACGATGAAGTGGCGACGATGACGGGTGACTTCGCGGGCGGGAACGCCCCGTGATCGCCGCCACACGACATAGCGGCGCGTGAAGCCGCATCCTGTTTTTCGAGGCCTGTCATGATCGCACCTATCCACGCTTCCGCTTCCCGCCGCTTCGACGCCGCCAGGTCGCGTCCCACGCTTCGTCGGCGCGCCATGTGCCAGTTCATCGCGCTGGCCCTCTTCGGCGGTGTCGCGCATGCGGGCACGCCACCGACATTCAGCCAGGCATGGATCGCCGGCAAGCAGGCCGGCGTCGCGCAGACGCCACCGGCACCGGGCACGGGGCAGGGCGGTAACGGCGGTAATGTCTTCACGCCCGCCAACGTGATGATGCAGCAGCGCGTGCAGCAGTCCATCGCCAACCTCAATGCCGCGGCTCAGGCGGTGGCTGCGCAGATGAGCGCGCAGAAGGCGGCACAGGCCTCCGCGCAGCAGCTGCCGTCGAACATACCCGACGGCCTGGGCGATGGCGGCCTCAAGGTCGCCGGAGGCGTGGGCGCCGATCCCTCGCTATGGCAGAACGCCAGTGCACCGACCCAGTCGGTGGCGGGTGGCCGTACCGACGTCGAGATCAAACAGACGGCGCCCAAGGCGATCCTGACCTGGGAGTCGTTCAACGTGGGGCGGCATACCACGGTGCATTTCGACCAGACGGCCGGTACGCAGAGCGACGGCGGCAACCAGTGGGTGGCGTTGAACCGCATCAACGATCCGTCGGGCGATCCGAGCCGCATACTCGGCCAGATAAAGGCCGAGGGCACCGTCTACCTGCTGAACCGCAACGGCATGGTGTTCGGTGGCGGGGCACAGGTGAATACGCACTCGCTGATCGCGAGTTCCCTCGATCTCTTCACCAACGACGTGTCAAAAAGCAACGCGTTCTTCCTGAAATACGGTATCGGAAGCACCACCGATCCCGAGCAGATCCTGGGCAACGGCGGAACCGTCACCGGGTTTCTCACCGATAACGGCGATTCGCGCAGCGCGGTCACCGCCCGAGGCGCCGTGACCGTTGAACAGGGTGCCTCCATCACCACGTCGAAGGATGGGTTCGCCTTGATCGCGGCGCCTTCCATCACGCAGGCCGGCCAGATCGTCGCCGACGACGGCCAGGCGATCATGGCGGCGGCACAGATCGTGGCGATGGCGCCGACTTCCACGGGTAGCCAGCTGAACGTGCAGGCGGTCAGGGGTGCCGGGACGACCGATGGGATCATCGAAAACACCGGCCTCGTCCAGGCTCGCCGCGGCAGGATCCAATGGCTGGGCGAAGGGATGCACCAGGACGGCGTACTCGTGTCGTCCACCAGCCTCAGCCATCCGGGCAGCATTGCCATGGATGCAGGCAGCAGCGGCAGCCTGAAACCGTCGGTCACGTTCGGCGGCGGCTCGGTCACGACGATCCTGCCTGAGAAGGACGGCGAAACCACCACCTCGACGCCGGAAGCCGACGCGGCCTTCGTGACCAGCCGGGTCGACGTGAACGTCTATGCCCGGTTGAACCCGGGCTCGTTGATGGAAGTGCCGGCGGGCAACGTGACGTTCGCCCACGATACGTACGTCGACGGCGGTGCCACGATCGACGTGTCCGGCCTGGCGAACGTCACGCTGCCCCTGTCCGCCCTGTTGGTGACCATCCCGCGTATCGGCCTCAACGAGTTGGCGAACTCGCCGTTGCTGCGCGACAGTTTCCTGTTCTCGGCCAAGGACGTGGTCATCGATAGCACCGTGTCGGGCACCCGGGCGGACGGACTGGATTGGGTCGGCAGCCCGATCCTCAACGCGGCGGGTTACGTGAACAACGTGCCGCGAACGGTCGACGAGCTGATGATACGGTCGGGCAACATCGCGTTCAGGAACGGCGCGATCATCCGGACCGGCGCGCAACTGCGCCTGGAGGGTGGCTTCCTCGATTATCTGCCCGGCTATATCTCCACGCCGCGGCTGCAGGCGGCCAACGGCCTGATATACGACATCGCTTCGGCGGATCCCGACGTCCCGTACGCCGGCTTCGCCGGTGTCTACAGCCAGGACCACGCGCGGTGGGGCGTCACCGAAACCTACGCGAGTCCGTTGCTCGCCAACATGAAACGCTGGGACCCCGGATTCATCCGCGGGGGCGACGCGGGCACGCTGTCGTTCGGCCAGGACGGCAACGTCGACCGGACGTTCGACCTGATCCTGGATGGCGATGTCAGCGCCCATGCTTATGCCGGGCGCGAGCAGGTGCGTGGAGGCACCGAACCGCTGGCCGGTTCCCTGGATATCGACGTCATCGATGTCGCATCGTTCAACACGTTCCAGGGCGTGAGCCGGGCCAACTCCGTCCACGTCGTGATCCAGTCCGAGAGGGTGCCGCTGGAGAGTTACAAGCCCGATTTCGACGCCGACGATCCCTTGCCGGAGCGGGGAGGTGACCCTTCCGATCCGGACAATCCCCTGTGGTGGCGTAGCCTGTCGACCGCGATGATCGACAACGCGGGCTTCCGCAAGGTTCGCGTATCCACGGCGGGAACGGTGCTGGTGAAGGACGGCGCGGATCTCCACGTCGCCGATGGCGGCGAGGTCGATATCACGGCGACCTCGGTGGAAGTGGACGGCACCATTACCTCGCATGGTGGTGCCATCAACCTCTCGGCACGCGCGAGCAACGCGAACCAGCAGGAATCCGTTCCGTCCTTCCTGTCGGTGGGCGAAAACGGTCGGCTGGACGCCAGCGGTCTGTGGGTGAACGACGCTGGACGCGCGGCCGACGCGCTGCAGGGAGACCATTGGATCGACGGCGGTAGCGTGTCGCTTACCGGCCTGACGAGCCGGGGTAGCGAATCGGTCGACATCACGCCGGACATCACCCTGGCGCCGGGCTCGATCATCGACGTATCGGGTGGCGGTTACGTCGGGGCGGATGGATCGCTGTCGATGGACGGCAACCTGCCGCGGGGACGTGGCGGCGACGTGGCCATCCAGACCCATGTCGACGGCCCGATCCTGTCGTATCGAAGCGCGGGCATGCCCGACGATCTCCTGGGCGGGCGAATCGACCTCGGCGGGACGCTGATCGCCGAAGGATTCGACGGTGGCGGCACGCTCACCTTGCACGCACCGCGGATCCAGATCGGTGGCACGGCCGAGGCGACTCCCGACGTGGCGCTGCTCTATCTCGATCCGTCGATGTTCTCCTCACTGGGTTTCGCCAGGTACAACCTCATCGCCGACACCGACGCCACGGTCGCACCGGGTGCGCAAGTCGTCGTGAAGCCGCGGGCGATGCTCGCGGACCTCTCGGCCTTGCGCGGCGTGGGCAGTCGCGAACACCTGCTTGGCACGGAAGGGACGGGGGATGCGGCGACGACAGGCTACGTGGACGCGTACTTCCGCTACGTGCACCGAGGCGCCGACGACGGCCTGTCCTTACAGGCGGGCACGTACCTGGACTGGATCGGCCAGGGACTGAAGGGCGTCACCGGCAGCGTGACCGTCGGCGACGGTGCCCGCATCGGCGTGGATGCGGGCGACACGATCGCCCTGACGGGAAGCGGCAACGTGGTCGTCGACGGTGCCCTCGTCGCGCCCGGCGGCAAGATAGCCCTGCATAACCTCGATGCGTTGGCCCGATTCAATCTTCCGGTCAACAGCAGCGTCTGGCTGGGTGCCCACAGCGAACTGGATGCCGGCGGGATATCCCTGCGCAATCCCGCGGCGGGCGCGATTCCCCGCAGCGGAACCGCCGATGTCCCGGCACGCAACGGCACCGTGCTGGACGGTGGCACCGTCGAACTCTATTCCCGGCAGGATGTCGTCGCGGAGCGCGGGGCACGGGTGGCGTTGTCCGGTGCGAGCGACACCTACGACCTTCCCGCCGATGCGGATGGCCACGCCGTGGCCGACACGTCGCTGGTGGCGACACCGGTGTGGAGCGACGCGGGCTCGCTGGACATCCAGTCCGGCACGGGACTCTACTTCGACGGGAGCATCGATGCGCACGGCGGTGCGGCCCAGGCCCGTGGCGGAAGCCTGGCGATTTCGTCCCAGGTGGATCCGTTGCGACCGGTTCGCGACGGGGAATTGATCCTCGCCCAGAGCGGGTGGCGCTTGCCGCAGGACAGCGATCCCTTCGCCGTCGACAGCCTCGACGAGCGCGATGGCGGCGACCTGCGTTTCGCGGTCGATCGTCTCGCCGGCTCCGGCATCGACGACCTTTATCTGGGCCAGGCGCTTCCCGGTAGCGATGCGCCCGAAGCTGGCTACCGCAACCTGCTCGTGACCTTCGCCGGTGACGTGTCGATCGACACGGCGAGAAGCATCCAGCTACGTACGACGGGATTGGCCTCGATCGACGCCGGTTCGCGCACGTCGTCGGCCGACGGCACGGCGTCGCAAGGGGGTGCGGTCCGCCTTGAGGCACCTTACGTCGCGCTGTTGGGTGCGCCGGCCGATACGCGGCCTGGGGCGACGGCAGGCCAGGCCATGCTCGAGGTCGATGCCGACTTCATCGATATCGGCGGCCGACTCAACCTGCTCGGGTTCGAGCAGGCCTCGTTCGACTCGCGAGGCGACGTGCGCTTCACGTTGCCCACGGACGATCCCGGCGTGAACCAGACGGGCTGGCTGAACGGCGCGGGCGACCTGGCGTTCACCGCCAGCCGCCTGTACCCGATGACGCATTACGCCTTCCTCATCAACGCGGCCGGTCCGTCGTCCGACACCACGGTCACGTTCCACCAGGCCGATAGGCACGACGCCTCCACGCCCCTGTCCGCCGGCGGCACGTTGGCAGTGGTGGCCGATCATATCGATCAGGAAGGCACGCTCTGGGTGCCGTCGGGGTCCATCGTTCTCGGTACCGACGATCCGGAGGCGACGAGAACGTCGCTGGGCCTGGATGCCTCGATGCCGCTCGCCACCACCAAGGAGGTCCATCTCGCGCCGGGGAGCCTGACCTCGGTGTCGCTGGCCGGCGCGGTATTGCCTTACGGCACGACGCAGGACGGCAAGGACTGGCACTACGAGAACCAGGACGGACAACGGCAGCCGCTCGTCGATCGTCCGCCCGAGAAGTCGGTGTCGATCGTGGGCGATGCCGTGGCCGTCGACGCGGGAGCCACCGTCGACCTTTCCGGCAGCGGCGACCTCCAGGCCGTGGAATGGATTCCGGGAACGGGAGGCACCCGCGACGTGCTGGCGCAGACCTATACGGACTATTCGACATCGCAGCAGGGTGAGCCGACATCCCTGTATGCGGACGGCAGGCCGGTCTACGCGATCCTGCCGGGCTACGACGCTCCGGTGTCCGCCCACGACGTGGCCCTGGAACTCGGTGCGGGAGCCGGTCCGCAGATAGGGCAGGCGGTGTACCTGGCCGGCCTGCCGGGGCTGCCCGACGGTGTTTATACGTTGCTTCCGGCGCGTTACGCCACGCTTCCGGGCGCGTACCGCGTGGTACAGAACACGGCGGTGAGCGATCCGGTCATGGGCACGTCCGTCACGGCCCCGGATGGAAGCCACATCGTCAGCGGTTATTTCACCGACACCCTGACCGGCGCGCGCGATGCGCGGAACCGCTCCTTCATCGTGCAGTCGGCCCCGACATGGAATCAGTACTCGGAGTATTCGCTGACGTCCGCGGCGACCTTCTTCACGGCCAAGGCCGGCAAGGACGGCAGCACCACGCCCCGACTCGGTGCGGACGCCGGCCGGCTCACCATCGCCGCCACGGCGGCGCTGTCGCTCGGCGCGACGCTCGACGCGGCGCCGGCGAAGGGCGGGCGCGCTTCGCAGGTGGACATCTCGGGTGACGCGATCCAGGTCACGGGCGGCGATGCGTCCGGGCTCGACGGATACCTGCATGTATCGGCGGACGAACTGTCGTCGCTGGGCGCCGGCAGCCTGCTTATCGGCGGCAAGCGTGGGAGCACCGACGAGGGCGACCGGATCGACGTGCTGGCCAGCGACGTCGTGCTTTCCAACGACGCGTCCCATCCGCTCCAGGGCAGCGAAATCATCCTCGTCGCGAACGGCGATGGCGGGGTGACGCTGGGGGACGGCAGTGTCGTCAAGGCGACCATGGCGGACGATGCGCCTTCGGCGCCCTTGCTCATCGGGCGCAAGCCCGGCGACGCGTCGGCCGGCGTGGGCGGCGATGGTGCGCTGTTGCGCGTCTCCGGCCAGGCCGCGACGCCGATCGTCCGCGCCGACGTGACCGGTCTGGACGGCCCCGCCGGCACGCCGGGTGGGCATCTCTGGATCGGATCGGGAGCGCGGATCGAATCCTCCGGGGGAATCACGCTCGACGCGACCGGAACGACCTCGCTATCGGCGGACGCCGTGTTCGATGCGCACGCCATCGACGTCACCGCCGGTCGCATCGGCCTGACCGCCACGGACCCGTCGCTGCAGGATCAGGCGGGTAGCCTCCTGATCGGTCCCCGTATCCTCGCGCAGCTTTCCCATAGCGACGAAACGACCTTGCGTGGGCGCCAGGGAATCGACTTCATCGGCGATGTCGCGCTTTCGGCGTCGAACGCCATCACCCTCAGCGCACCCACGATCGGCAGCGAGGGAGGGCACGCCACGCTCTCCGCCGACTCGTTGACGATCTCGAACGACACCGGGGCCACGCGCTCCACCGCCCAGTCGGGCGATGGCGTGCTGCAGATCGACGCAAGACAGGTGCACCTGGGGTCGGGAGACAGCACGTTCTCGGGCTTCTCCGGTTTCTCGGCCCATGCCTCCGATGGCGTCTATGCCTCGGGCGTCGGCTCGATCGACCTGGGGACGGCCGCGATCGACATCGCCACGCCTCGCATCGTGGCCGAATCCGGATCCGATAACGCGCTCGACACGACGGGCGCGATGCATCTGCTCACCGACGGCGGCACGGCGGCACCGTCCGCGGACGTCGCCGGCAAGATCGCCCTGCAAGGCGGATCGATCGACGTCTCCACTGCGCTCATGGCCCCCGGGGGCAGGATTGCGTTGCATGCGACGCGGGGCGACGTTCGCCTCGACGGGGGAGCGAACGTCGACGTCGGCGGTGCATCGTTGCCCTTCCATGACGTGAACGTGTCCGTGCCGGGCGGCACGATCGCATTGGAGGCCGATGCGGGAAGCGTCATCGCTTCGGCGGGATCGGTGCTCGATGTCAGCGGCTCGATGGGCGGCGGCAGGGCCGGCACGCTGGACGTGCTTGCGCAACACGGCAACGTCACGTTGGACGGCACGCTCATCGGCCGCGCCGCGGAAGGTTACCTGGGTGGGGTGCTCTCGGTGGATGCGATGGGAGCCGTCGACCTGGGCTCCGTCGCGGCACTCGCCGGAGACGGCGGCCTGAACGGATCGGTGTCCATCCACACCGGTACGGGCGATCTCGCCCTGGCGGAAGGGCAGACCTTGCGTTCGCACCTGGTGCGCCTCACGGCGGATGGCGGCGACGTCGATATCGCGGGCGATATCGACGCGTCCGGTACGTTCGGCGGCAAGATCACGCTGTTCGGCGCCACGGGCGTCGACATCGACGGTGGACTGAACACCCGCGCGTCCGATCCGAACCACGACGGCGGCGATATCGCCATCGGAACGAGCGGCATCGGCGATGGCCGTGTCGTGGCGTCCTACGGTTATCAGGAAGTCCGGCGAGCCGACGCCGGACACATCCGCATCGGAAGCGGCGCGCGCATCCGGCAGGACGGAACCGCCGCCGACGGAAAGCTGTACCTGCGCGCACCGTTGCTCGTCGACGGCGACGTGCCCGTGGATATCGCCGCCGGCACCGACCTGTCGCATTCGCGCGAACCGTCGCTCGAAGCGTATGCGGTGTGGGATACGCGCGATGCGTCGAGCGATTCCGCGAAGCATTTCGACGGCCTGGTCGATGCCGCGGGATGGTTTACGTCCGATCCGGTGACGGGCCGGCCCGTGCTCGTGGCGGGCACGTTCAAGGACGACGCAGGTAACGCCGTCGCCGGGCCGGACCCGGCGGACCCGGCACAGGTCGCCGACTATCTCGCCCGATATCGTTTCACGCCGGACGGCCTCGATCAGGCGCACGCGTCGTTCTACGGTTACGCCGCCGGCGATGCGGGTAACGGTCCCGGCACGTTGATGGGCTACATCGAGCATCCGGGTTTCGCGTTCGAATCCCGCCTGCATGGCGTGGCACCCACGCTCGACGTGCAGCCGGGCATCGAACTGCGCAACGGCGATCCCGGCACGAACGGCGGCGATATCACCGTGCTCACTCCCTGGAACCTGGGCGCGGGAACGCGGGATGCCGAGGGGGCACTCCATCTCGCCTATCGTTACGGCGACCAGGCTCCGGTTCTTAGCCTTCGGGCGGAAGGCAACCTGGATATCCGGGCGAGCATCACCGACGGTTTCTATCAGGACGCCAGCGCGGGCGGCGTGGGAGGTCTTCCGCCGCTGGCGAGCTTGATCGAGGCGCAGGCGAGTTTCCAGGCGGCGATGGATGCGGGTGGGAATATCGCGCCGGAACTCTTCAGCGAGCCGGTCGTCCTCACTGGCGGTGATCCGCTCGCCGTTGCCGAGTACTACGGGCAGTACGTCATGTATGGTGATTATCTGGCTGAGGTCATTCCTGAGATTAGCAACAACATCAATCCGGTAACGCCCGCCAACGTGATCGCCTTCGGCCTGGGATTTTCGCTTGTCGAGCACGTGGACGGTGCGCCGGTGCCTCTGACGAAACCCACCACATTGGCCGACTATCCGGCGTACTTGGCCGCATATAAGCCATACTTGATCGAGTCGGCGTCCCTGACGGACTTTGCAGATACACTTTTTGTGCCCGATATCTTCGAGGCGCTGATCGCACCGCCCGCGTCACTGGATATTATCCCTGCGACGCCCGCGCCCATCGACAACAGTCCGTCGCCGCGTGCGGTGACGAACAACCCTCTGCCGATCCTGAGCGCCAACGTGTCCGGTGGACGTAGCGCCTCGTATCGCCTCGTCGCCGGTGCGGACGTGACCTCGTCGGATCCCACGGCGACCGTAAACGGTGCGGCCGGTTCCGTCCTGCTCGGTGGCCATACGGACTACGCCGACCCCGACAGCCGTCGCGTGCTCGCGGCGCCCACGGTGATCCGCACCGGCACCGGTGACATCGACATCGTGGCGGCGGCGGATGTCCGCTGGTCGGACGATCGCGCGCCCGCCGCCGTCTACACGGCGGGTGCGCCAGCGGCGGGAACGACGGCCGACGGTACGGCCTCGATCCTCAAGCCCTCCGAGGTCGACGGCTTGAGCGCGTCGGCGGCGACCGAGCTGGTGGTGACCGGCGCCGTCAACCCGGACGGTGCCGGCCATCTCGACGTATCCGCCGGTCGCGACATCGTGGGACGGCAGGACATGCTCGACACGACGGGCGACCTGACGGGCACGCCGGGTACGCCCACGGCGCAGTACTGGTGGCAGTGGATGCAGACGAACAACAGCGAAACGCGTTCGTCCATCGACTTTGGCGCGTTCGACCAGGGATTGATGAGCGCGGGCGGCGACGTCAGCGTGCAGGCCGGTGGCGATATCCGTCAGTTGTCCGTGTCGCTGCCGACCACCTGGGCGATCTCCACCGACGCCAGCGGCGCGCGGAACCTCCAGACCTACGGTGGCGGCGACCTCGACGTAAAGGCCGGTGGCGACATCCTCAGCGGCAGCTACTTCGTGGCCCGCGGCCAGGGCCATGTCCAGGCCGGCGGCCGGATCGGAAGCGATTTTTCGGTGAGCTACACGACGCCGTCCGGCCAACCCGCGACGATGCCCGTATCCACCCTGATCGCCATGCAGGACAGTCAGTTCTCCATCGAAGCGGGGGAATCGGTGTCACTGGGCGGGATATTCGATCCGTCGTGGCTGGATTCCCGTGGCGTATCGGAATTGCTTCCCGCGCACCACGCGGACGGCCAGGGGTATTCGGCGAATTCGCGCATCGACGTGAGCGCGCTATCCGGCGACTTGACCTACGGCGACCTCACGGCGCCCATCGCCCTGTTCGCCCCGGGGCTCGTCCCCAGTTCGGGAAACGCCGCCACCGATACGGCGGGCGACATCCTTCCGGCCACGGTCCACTTCGTCGCCGCGCAGGGCGATCTGTCCCTGCTGACCAGCGGCGAGCTGTTTCCCTCGGACCACGGCAATCTCAGCCTCCTCGCCCAGGGCAACGTCACGTTCGACATCGCCGGCCGAGGGCAGGCCACGCGGCGTTCATGGGGCATCATCGATGCCCCGCTGGGTTCCATGGCGTCGCCGCTGAGCCTGTCGCCGTTGATCGACGATTCCAACGGCGTGGCGACACAGGCACGCATCGGCGGCTATCTGTTCGGCAACGCGACGTCGGTCGATCCCGCGTTCCAGGCGTATTTCCACGCGGCCGAGCCGTGGCATGCCGACGATACCGACCCGGTGCGCGTCTATGCGTTGCAAGGGGACATCACCAACGGCACGGGCGGCGGCGTCGCGGCGGGATACCTCATGCCCAACAAGGCCGCTCGCATCGAAGCGGGGCGCGACATCGTCGACCTCGCCTACGTCGGTCAGCAGATCCGGGGTTCGGACATGTCCGTGATCAAGGCCGGGCGCGACATCGTCGACACGCCCCTCGGTGCGCTCGTGGCGGCCGACCAGCCGAACAACGTTCTGCCCCTGATCGTCCAGGCGGGGCCGGGCTATCTCTCCGTGCAAGCGGGCCGCGACCTGGGCCGATTGGCGTCGCAGACCGACTTCTACGGCAACCAGGGACAGATCCCTTTCAGCGTGCTTCTCGCGCCGGCCGGCGCGGGTGTCTACACGGGTATCGATACGGTCGGAAATATCTTCAATCCGCATCTTTCGGGGCAGGGCGCATCCATCGTGGCGTCGTACGGCGTGGCACCGGGCATCGACAGCGCCGCGTTCATCGCGCGCTACATCGACCCGGCGGCCCGGAAACCCGCGGGCCTCGACGACGGTTCGACGGGCCTGGTGACCTTCGTCGAAAACTACGACGCCGGCCTCGGGGTGGATACCGGACTGCTCGCCGATCGTCACGTACCGGACTACACCGTCGACGAGGCATGGACGCGATTCCAGTCGTTGCCCGACGAGGCGAAGGCCGTGTTCGTCCAGCAAACGCTGTTCCGCGTGCTGTCCCAGGTGGGCCAGGACTATGGCGACGCGAGCAGCCCGTTCGCGGGGCAGTACCTGCGCGGTTACGACGCGTTGAACACCCTGTTTCCCGCGTCGCTCGGGTATACCGCCAATGGGCTCGACGGCGGCAGCAACGGCGCCCGGCAGCTCGTGCACACGGGCGATCTCGATATCCGCGGCAGCACGATCCAGACCCAGAGAGGCGGCGACGTCTCCGTCCTCGCTCCGGGAGGCGAGGCCTTGTTGGGCAGCAGTTCGGCGCCACCGGTCATCGTCGATCCGCGGGGCAACATGCTTGCCGGGCCGAATACGCAGGGCATCCTGACGCTGCAGCGAGGCAACGTATCGATGTTCGGCGACGGCAGCACGCTGCTGGCGCAGAGCCGCATCTTCACCGAGCAGGGCGGTGACGTGACGATCTGGAGTTCCAACGGCGACATCAATGCGGGCAAGGGGGCCAAGACCAGCAGCGAGATACCGCCCGTGCGCTATCTTTGCACGATCGATGCCTGGTGCCTGCAGGATGCGGCGGGACAGGTGTCCGGCGCGGGTATCGCGACGTTGCAGACGGTCGCCGGCGCACCGGAAGGCTCGGTGTACCTGATGGCGCCTCGCGGTACCGTGGACGCCGGCGATGCGGGCATTCGCGTCTCCGGCAACCTCGTGGTGGCGGCAGCGCACGTCGCCAACGCGGACAACGTGCAGGTCAAGGGTGAATCGGTCGGCCTGCCCGTGGTGCAATCGGTCAACGTCGGCGCGCTCAATGCCGCCAGCTCGGCGGCGAGCGCGGCGACGAAAGCCGCCGAGGACGTCGCGCGCCAGCAGCAGAGCGACGCACGCGACCGCATGCCGTCGATCATCTCCGTACAGGTGCTGGGCGGCGATCCGAACGCGAGCATCGATGGAGCTGGGCGGAACACGAGTTACAGCGTGAACGGTCCCGTACAAGTGGTGCGCCGCAAAGCGGTTGACGCACTGACATCCGAAGAACGCTCGCACATGAGGTAGCCGATCGTCAGAAATAAGAGTACGCCGATGTAGTTCGCAATGTCGGCGTGCCCTTGTGCGAAAAGGTTGCTTGGCAATGCTGCACCAGATGGTTTGCGGCTGTCATCGTCATGGCATCTTCGGCGAAACGTTTGTGTCGTCACGATGAAAATACGCCGTCGCACGATCCCTAAGTCTCCAGTTTGGAGGCTATTGAATAAGGAATCGTTCGATGTGCAAATGCCATGCTATTCGCGCCAAGCTCGTTGCTGGTGCCGTCCTGCTGAGCCTCGGCCTGTCGGCCATCGGTGCCGCGATGGCCACCAACGTGTACGGCGGCGGCGCCACGCTGCCGGCCGGTGGCTACGTGGGTTGGAGCTTCGTATCTTCTAGGCCGGTAAGATTTTTCTCGAGCAACGTGTCCTCGACGTCTTCCGGTGCCGCGACGGTCGCTACCGATTCGCTGATCGGTCATTGGGCCTCCACCACCGGCAACAGCGTGTCGTATTGCCAGACCGGCAGCGGCAACGGCAAGAAGATCTTCGACCACTTCGACGGCTCCGTGGTGCTCATCGGTGCCACCGGTGCGTGCACGGGCACCACGAGCGGCTTCGGCGCCGCGTCGGGCGCTCCGGTCGACCCGCACTTCGCCGGCAGCGACGCGCCGATGTCGCAGCAGGAATTCAACTGGTTTACCAGCGGCGGCAAGAACACCGCCAACACCCAGCCGGTGCAGTTCCCGGCCATCGTGGGCTCAGTCGCCATCGCCTACAACAACCCGGATGCCAGCAGCCTGAACCTGACCGATGCCGCCGTGTGCCGCATCTTCGCCGGCCAGGTGACGAACTGGAACCAGCTTACCGCCGCCGACCGCAACCTGCCGTCGGGTTCCGCCGCGCTGCCGTCGCGTGCCCTCAAGCTCGCCTTCCGTAGCGACGGCAGCGGCACGACGTTCTCGCTCGCCAACCACCTCAGCACCGTGTGCGGCAGCGCCGTCACCACCGGCCACTTCGTGACCGACCAGTCGTTCGCCGTGGTCGCCGCCGCGTTTACGCAGCCGACCGGTTCGATCGGCGCTAGTGGCGATACTGGGGTGGTGTTGGCGATTGACGAGAGCCTGGGTGCGATTGGCTACGCCGAAGCGGGCAACCTGAAGAACACGTCGGGCCTGACCGCCACGAAGGTTGCGCAGGTGAATGGCTTCGACCCGTACGCCGATTTGCCTGCGATCATTCCCTTTATCACCTCCGTAATGCAAGATCACGTAATCTCAGGTGTGAGAGCAGACGGGGCACCGATTGTCACCTCTCTCACCGGAGGAAGCCCCACAGCAGGGGGCTGCATGCTGATTGTTGATCCAGCGCTTTATGCAAATCCTTCGTCTACTTACCCAATCCTCGCAGTTTCGTATTTAATGGCCAACAACACTGGCAACGGCGCGGATGCCAGTGCCATGCAAAGCCTATTCTCGTCGCTTTACGGCTCTAGTCCGCATCCTGGCGTTAATACTGTAGGGTCAGGCGTGGACGGAAAGGGAACGGGCTATGCATTTATCAACGCACCCGTCGCGGCGAACAGGGTAACTAGCTGCATCCGAGCGTGAACACAATACGCGTTTATCCTATTGAAGCCAGAGGAATGGAGCACCGATTTGGATTCTCATTTTGCGCCGACATGACTTGTCATGTCGGCATCATCTTTCATGTCATCGCCGCATCACCCGGGGTTAACGCGAAACGGTCGATCCCACGTTAACGCTGTCATC
This sequence comes from Luteibacter sp. CQ10, assembly GCF_040900725.1. Taxonomy (NCBI): domain Bacteria; kingdom Pseudomonadati; phylum Pseudomonadota; class Gammaproteobacteria; order Lysobacterales; family Rhodanobacteraceae; genus Luteibacter; species Luteibacter sp. CQ10. The sequence goes on from NZ_JAEUYM010000001.1 coordinate 1,041,442, forward strand.
GTTCTGGCATGTCGAGAGACACGCCTGCGTCACTGCCGGGACAACTGCCCCACGAATAATCGACAGGCCTCCAGATGGAGGTCTATCGACTAGGGGTAATACCATGTTCAAGCGTAACGCTACCCGCGCCAAGCTCGTTGCTGGTGCAGTCCTGCTGAGCCTCGGCCTGTCGGCCACCGGTGCCGCGATGGCCACCAACGTGTACGGCGGCGGTGCCACGCTGCCGGCCGGTGGTTACATGGGTTGGAACTTCGTCGCTTCTTCGCCGGCGAAGATCTTCTCCAGCAACGTGTCCTCGACGTCTTCCGGTGCCGCGACGGTCGCTACCGATTCGCTGATCGGTCATTGGGCCTCCACCACCGGCAACAGCGTGTCGTATTGCCAGACCGGCAGCGGCAACGGCAAGAAGATCTTCGACCACTTCGACGGCTCCGTGGTGCTCATCGGTGCCACCGGTGCGTGCACGGGCACCACGAGCGGCTTCGGCGCCGCGTCGGGCGCTCCGGTCGACCCGCACTTCGCCGGCAGCGACGCGCCGATGTCGCAGCAGGAATTCAACTGGTTTACCAGCGGCGGCAAGAACACCGCCAACACCCAGCCGGTGCAGTTCCCGGCCATCGTGGGCTCAGTCGCCATCGCCTACAACAACCCGGATGCCAGCAGCCTGAACCTGACCGATGCCGCCGTGTGCCGCATCTTCGCCGGCCAGGTGACGAACTGGAACCAGCTTACCGCCGCCGACCGCAACCTGCCGTCGGGTTCCGCCGCGCTGCCGTCGCGTGCCCTCAAGCTCGCCTTCCGTAGCGACGGCAGCGGCACGACGTTCTCGCTCGCCAACCACCTCAGCACCGTGTGCGGCAGCGCCGTCACCACCGGCCACTTCGTGACCGACCAGTCGTTCGCCGTGGTCGCCGCCGCGTTCACGCAGCCGACCGGTTCGATCGGCGCCAGCGGCAACACGGGCGTCGTGTCGGCCATCGAAGCCAACGCCGGTGCGATCGGCTACGCCGAAGCGGGCAACCTGAAGAACACGTCGGGCCTGACCGCCACGAAGGTCGCGCAGGTGAATGGCTTCGACCCGTACGCGAACCTGCCGGCCGTCGTCAGCTTTACCACCACCGTGCTGCCGGATCGCGTCATCTCCGGCGTGAACGCCAACGGTACGCCGGCCCTGGCCACGCTGACCGGCGGTGCGTCGTCGGCCGCCGGTTGCATGCTGATCGTCAACCCGGCGTCGTACGCGAACATCGCGAACCAGTACCCGATCATCGCCGTGTCGAACCTCATCGCCAACAACACGGGCAACGGTGCCGACGTCGGCGCCGTGCAGAGCCTGTTCTCCTCGCTCTACGGTTCCACGGCGCACGCCGGCGTCAACACCGTGGGCGCGGGTGCCGATGGCAAGGGCACGGGTTACGCCTTCGTCAATGCGCCGACCGCCGCCGCCAAGGTCACGTCCTGCATCAAGGCCTGATCGCCGCGTGTGCTCTCAAGGATGAGGAAGAAGGGCCCCACGGGGCCCTTCCTTTTTCGCCGACGGTGCTCCGTCATGGGATCGACATCCCTGCCGCCGTATGCTGCGCTGGAAGGAGGGCGACGCGATGCGACCAGGCCGGGCGAAGGGGTTCAGTCTGCTGGAAACGCTGGCGGCGATGTTCCTGCTGGCCTTGTGCTTTGGCGCCTTGATGCAGGCGGCGGGCGCGTCCATGGCGCTCAACGCCCGGGCGGCCGATTACACGCAAGCCTCGCTGTGGGCGAGCGGTCTCCTCGATAGGGTGTACGTCACGGAGTTTCCCGCGGTGGGTGTGCACCAGGGGCGGTTCAACGAGACGTACCGATGGACGATGGTTGTGTCGGAGTCTGCGGCGGAAAAGAACATCGAAACGACGATGCCGATACGACTCTACCGGATCGAACTCGTCGTCGAATGGAACGAGAAGGGAAAGCCCGCATCGGCGCGATTCTCGACGGAACGCACGGTGTCCGGAATCCCTGCGCGAAACGGCGGGGCGACATCGCCGGGAGACGGTTGATGAAGCGATACGCGGGCTTCAGCCTGATCGAGACACTGGCCGCCCTGGCCTTGCTCGCGCTTCTTTTGCTGGGTGTCATGGCATCCCTCGATACCATCGCCCGGACCACGCGAACGAGCCTCGCGGCGACACAACGACTCGACGAAGTGCGTGCCGCGCAGAACTACCTCAGGACGGCGCTGTCCGGTGCGCTCGCCTATCCATGGGCGCTGGATGCCGACAAGCGGCCCCTGGTCTTCAGCGGCGATGTCCATTCGGCGATCTTCGTGTCGCCTGGCCCCGGCTACCTGGCGAGCGAGGGCCTGCAACTGCAGAAACTATCGATCGTGGGAAAGCCCGGAGACCAGCGTCTTGAAGTCGCCTTTGCGCCCATGGCCACGCGGCAGTCGGCCCAGGTGGTTCCCTCGGCGCCTGAAACGCTCGTCGATCACCTGGCATCGGGCCGTTTCACCTATAGCGGTGTCGACGACCAGGGGCAGCAGGTGACCTGGAGCACGACGTGGCCGTACCGGCGGCGCATGCCCACGGCGATCGGCGTGGAACTCCAACTGCGTGGCGGCGTTCGCTGGCCCACGTTTACCGTGCCGTTGCGGATGGACCCGGTGGCGACGAACGTGCGTGAAGCGCTTGCGCGCCTCATGGCACCGGAGAAGCCACCGTGAACAGGTCTTTCCCGGTGGGAAGAGACAAGGGCGTGGCCCTGCTTATCGTGCTTTGGGGGTGCACCCTGGCGGCGATCACGCTGGGTGCGCTATCGACCAGTGCGCATGTCGAAGGTGTGCAGGCGCTGGGGCAGTACAAGCGAACGAAAGCCTTCTATGCGGCGCAATCCGGCATCGAGCGGGCGATATACCGACTTCGGGCGAGGCAGCCTGCGCAGCGATGGATGATCGATGGCAGGACATACCGCTTTCGCGAAGATTCCGTCGGGGTCGCCGTCAGCGTCGCGGACGAGGACGGAAAGATCGACCTGAATCGGTCGTCACCCGAAAGGATGGCAGCCCTGCTGAAAGCGGCGGGCGTGGCGGAGGGCGACGTGATGCGGTTCCGCGATGCGATCGTGGGTTGGGGAAAGCGCGGCAAGGCCTTCTCCGATTCGCTGCTCGCCGAAGGGGGCTTCACCAGCCTGGAAGAACTCAGGCGCGTGCCGGGACTGCCCGCCGATGTCGTCGATCGGCTGGATCCGGCGTTGACGTTGTGGTCTTCGTCCGAGCCGAACCTCGCGCACGCGCCACCCATGGTCGTCGCCGCGGTGACGGGCGCCGGCATGGAGGCTTCGACGGCTTACGTCGACAGCGTTCGCGACATGCGGCCGGGTAGTGACGTGTTGCCTCCGACGCCGGGGAACGAAGGTGCCTATAGCGCCTCCGCATCGTCGTCCAGTGGCACCGTGACCATCGTTTCGACGGCGACGGTACAGGACGACCTGGCGGTGAGCATCCAGGCCACCGTCATGCTCAAGGGCGATCCGGGCGATCCGCGCGCCTACCGTGTGGTTCGGTGGCGGGAATCGGGCTCGTCATATCGGTCGGACTCGCCGGCGAGCGCAGCCATCGGGCATTGAGATACCGGTCGGACACCGCGTGAACTCGGCCCCGCCGCGACGGTCCCTTGTTCCTGTCATCTACCGCTGCGACACTCCGGCGTATGCGCCCATCCCGCCTGTCCGCTTCGATTGCCCTGGCCGTCTTCCTCGCCGGATGTTCCACGTTGCCGCAGCCGAGCGACGATGGTGCGTTGCAGCGGGAGGCGCTCGCGGGTACGGAAAAGCCCGCTCCCAGGCCCATGGCCGTCGGAAGCGACCATGCGCCGCCGCCGGCCGTGGTGGCCCGGCCGGAGATCGACAAGGGCACCGGCCAGTTCGTCAAGCCGGTGGGTCTGGCCAAGCCGCGACCGGTGGCCGAAGGCGCGGGCACGGTCACGTTCAATTTCGAGAACCAGCCGGTCGAGTCGGTGGTCAAGGCCATCCTGGGCGACCTGCTGCACGAGAACTACTCCATCGTGCCGGGCGTGCAGGGCAACGTGTCGTTCTCCACCTCGCAGCCGGTCACGGCCGAACAGGCCCTGCCGATCCTCGAAACGCTGCTGTCGTGGACCAACAACGCCCTGGTGCGCACCAACGGCCGCTACGTGGTGATGCCGTCCAAGGAGGCCGTGCCGGGCAACGTGGTGCCGAGCATCGGCGCGAACGCGCCGGCCGGTGGCCTGCAGGCGCGGTTGTATCCGCTGCATTACATCTCGGCCACCGAGATGCAGAAGCTGATCAAGCCGTTCGCGCGGCCGGACGCCACGTTGCTGGCCGATCCCACGCGCAACGTGCTGGTGATGGCGGGCACGCCCACGGAACTGGACAACTACGACCGCACGGTGAAGACGTTCGACGTCGACTGGCTCAAGGGCATGTCGGTGGGCGTGTTCAGTCTCCAGCGCGCGGAAGTGAAAGACCTCACGCCCAAGCTCGACTCCCTCTTCGGCGACAAGGGCAATACGCCCATGGCGGGCATGCTGCGTTTCATTCCCATCGAGCGCACGAACTCGCTGGTGGTGATCAGCCCGCAGGCGGACTACCTCGACGAAGTGCGTAGCTGGATCGACCGCATCGACCGGGGCGGCGGCAACGAGCCGCAACTCTACGTCTACGACGTGCGCAACGTGCAGGCGGCGGACCTGGCCGATTACCTTTCGGACATCTACGGCGGTGGCTCGGGCGGCGGCCGTTCGGGCGACAGCGGCGGCCGGGTCGGTCCCGGTCTCACCTCGGGGACGCTCGGCGGCGATAGCGACCTGGGCAACCGCGGCGGTTCGGGGTTGGGCAGCACCACCGGGGCATTCGGCAATACGCCGTCGTCGACGTCGTCGGGCCTGTCGTCCGGGTCGTCCACATCGACGGGGTTCAACGGCGCCAGTGGCACGGGCACGTCCGGCGGCATGCTCACCGGGGGACTCGGCGACGGCGGCTCCGGCGACACGGGCGGCACCGGCAACCGGCACGCCAGCGTCACCACGGATGAAGGCGTGCGCATCACGTCGGTCGACAACAACAACCAGCTGATGGTGCGTTGCCGTCCGTCGCAATGGTCGGAGATCGAGCAGGCCATCAAGCGCCTGGACGCCGTGCCGCTGCAGGTGCAGATCGAGACGCGCATCCTCGAGGTCTCGCTTACCGGCGACCTCCAGTTCGGCGTGCAGTGGTACCTCGAAGGCCTGGTCGGCGGCACCAACGGCTCGGTCGGCCAGCCGGGCAACAAGCAGCAGTGGGCATTGGGCAACGCGGGCAACGTCTACAACCCGGCCAACGATGCCTTCTTCTATTCCTTCGTCAACAACAACATCGCCGTCGCGCTTCACGCGATGGAAACCAACGGAAACACCAAGGTGCTGTCGGCACCGTCGCTGGTGGTGATGAACAACCAGAAGGCGCACATACAGGTCGGCCAGCAGTTGCCGATCACGCAGACCTTCGTCAACACCAATGCGAACACCGACAACACCTTCGGCCAGGTCGAATACAAGGACACCGGCGTGATCCTCAACGTGCGTCCGCGCGTGAACCCGGGCGGCCTGGTGTACATGAACGTGAGCCAGGTGGTGAGCTCGCCGGGCAACAGGGATGCCTCGGGCAATTTCCCCATCACCCAGCGCGAGGTCGCCACCCAGGTGGCGGTGCAGAGCGGGCAGACGGTGCTGCTGGGCGGAATGATCCAACAGAACGACGTGCTTTCGGATACGGGCATCCCGGGCCTCAACCGCATACCCATTTTCGGCAGGTTGTTCGGTTCCACCTCCCGCAGCCGCGACCGCACGGAGCTGCTGGTGCTGATCACGCCCAAGGTGATCACCGACGGCAGCGACGCCAAGCAGGTCACCGACGAATACCAGCGCAAGTTCGAGTCCCTGCGGCCGCTGCTCCACCCGCCGGCGGGCTGATCACGCATACACTGGCGTCACGGGGACCGCCGCAGATTGGTCCGGTCCGTTCGTGGGGGGCAATACGTGATCCAAGATCTGGCCGGCTGGTCGAAACTGCTGGAGTTGATGCCGACGGCGATGTTCGTCCGCGATGCGGACCATCGCTGGGTATTCGTCAATCGCATCGGATGCGAATACCTGGGGCTTTCGCCGACCGACGTGCTGGGCAGGCGCGACGAAGAGGTGTTTCCCATCGACCAGGCCGAGCGCTTCAGTCGGGGCGACGACGCCGCGTTGCGGGGCCACGAGGTGGTGGAAAGCGAGGAGGTGGTGGCCGACGCCCAGGGCCGCTTGCGCACCCTGCTTACCCGCAAGACCTGCATCGAACTCGAGGGCGCGCCGCACGTGCTGGCCTCCATCACCGACATCACCGAGTTGCGTGAGTCCGAGGCGCACGTGCGCTGGCTGGCATGCCACGACGCCCTGACGGGCCTGGCGAATCGCACGGCGCTCTTCGGCAAGCTCGATGCCGCGGTGGCGCGGGCGGCCTCCGGCGGTGGCCATTCGGTGCTGTTCTACCTCGACCTGGATGGCTTCAAGAAGGTCAACGATACCTACGGCCACCACGCCGGCGACGAGTTGCTGGTGGCTTTCGGCACCCGGTTGCGCGGGGCCGTTCGCTCGAGTGACACGGTGGCCCGGATCGGCGGCGACGAATTCGCCATGCTCATGGAAGACGACGGTACGCTCGATGTCGACGAACTGGCCCGCCGGGTGCTCACGTTGGCGGCCAGGCCGTTCGAGGTGCTGTCGTCCACGACGTCGGTCGGCGCATCCCTGGGCGTGGTCCACCTCGGTGCCGACGCGGTGGCTGCGGGCGAGATGATCCGCAAGGCGGGCAGCGCGCTCCATGAGGCGAAGAAGCGCCCCCATCGCCATGTCGTCTATACCGACCAGCTCGACGAGGCATTGAAGCGTCGCCATGAGATCGAACGCGCCTTGAGCGCGGCGTTGTCCACCGGCGAGGGCCTGGGCTGCCACTACCAGCCGATGGTGCGCGCCAGCGACGGCAAGGTGGTGGGCATGGAAGCCCTGGCACGCTGGTGGCATCCGCAGCTCGGCGTGGTGCCGCCGGCGCAGTTCGTTCCCCTGGCCGAGGAAACCGGCCTCATCGTCCGCCTCGGCGACTGGGTGCTCCGCACCGCGTGCGCGCGGCTGGCCAGGGTGCCCGATCTGTTTTTGGCGGTGAACGTCAGCGCCGTGCAGCTTCGCGACGAGCGGTTCGGCGCACGCGTGTTGGAGGTACTCGAACAGACGGGCTTGCCGCCGGACCGTCTCGAACTCGAAATCACGGAGACCGCCATCGTCAACGCCGATGGAGCCGCCGCGCAGGCCTTGCGCGGCCTGCGCGCGAAGGGTGTACGCATTTCGCTGGACGACTTCGGCACCGGCTATTCCAGTCTCGCCCTGCTGAAGGATCTGGAGGTCGATAAGGTGAAGATCGACCGCTCCTTCGTGCAACAGGCCACGCTGGCCGACGACTCGGCGGCGATCGTCCGGGCCGTGTCCAACCTGGGCGCGGCGCTCGGCCTGTCCGTGGTGGCCGAAGGCGTGGAAGACGAAGCGCAGCACCGCTTCGTGCGCGAAGCGGGTTGCGACGAATTGCAGGGTTTCCTGTTCTCCCGGCCGGTGCCGGAAGACCGCATCGAGTGCGTGAGCCGCGGCTACTCGTCGGAGTAGCCGCCCGAGGGCATGGGCCAGGTGCGGCGCAGGTCCGGCATGCCCGGCATCGACGTGGGTTGCGGCAGGGGCAGCGGCAAGCGGGTGCCCTGGTCGCCGGTGGCGTCACCGACGATGGCGATCACGCAGCCGCCGCTCTCCTGCGAGGTGCCGAAGGACAATCGTCCCCATGGCATCTGCATCACCGTGTAGCGATTGGGCAGCATCGAGGGGGCCCGGGGCAGGTTGGTTTCCGAGGCGCCCATCGGATGGAACAGGTCGGCGAGCTCGGCCCGCGAGAAGCAGGGGCGCTGCTCGAGCTGGATGGAGGTGAAGCGCACGATGGGCACGTCGCCGCCTTCGTCGAACCCGCGCGCTTCGAAGGCGCTCACGCGGTAGCCGTCGCGGGTGACGAACGGTTGGCTGCGCACGATCTGCGGCGGGGCGTCCGCCGTGGGGTGCAACCCGCCGGGCAGCTTGTTCGAGAGCAGGTCCATGGCGTTGGGCAGGGTGCCCATGGTGCCGTTGATCAGCTCCACCAGCGTCTTGCCGCTGCGCGGCACGCCGGCCACGGGCTCGGCACCGGAGACCGGGGCGAGCAGGGCGAGCAGGGCGGCGAGGGCGTGCGGGCGCATGCGTAACAGGCTGGTCGAGGGTGCGCTAGTTTGCACGAGTTATCGCGGTTCGGGAGGGAAAGATGTCCTGGAGGCCTTGCATGGCGAGCCGCCGCCCGGATATTCCCCGTAACGTTCCAGCGTGCCGCCCGATGACCGACCTCCGCTTCGACAACGCCTTCGTCCGGGATCTTCCCGCCGATCCCGACACGGGCAACGCGCCCCGCCAGGTGGTCGGTGCGGCGTTTTCCTGGGTGGAACCCACGCCCGTGGCGGCGCCCCGGCTCATCGCCGTGTCCGAGGAGGTCGCGGGCATGCTCGGGCTGGATGCGTCGCGAAGCGATTTCGCGAGCGTCTTCGCGGGCAATGCCTCGTGGCCGGGCATGAGCGGCTACGCCATGGCCTACGGCGGCCACCAGTTCGGGCATTGGGCCGGGCAGCTCGGCGATGGCCGGGCGATCGGCCTGGGCGAGGTGCTCACCGCCGGCCACGGCCGGCAGGAGATCCAGTTGAAGGGCGCCGGCCGCACGCCGTATTCGCGCGGGGGCGACGGCCGGGCGGTGCTGCGCTCGTCGATCCGCGAATTCCTGTGCAGCGAGGCCATGCACCACCTGGGCGTGCCGACCACCCGCGCGTTGTCGCTGGTGGCCACCGGCGACGAGGTGATCCGCGACGTGCTCTACGACGGCCACCCGGCGCCCGAGCCGGGCGCCATCGTCTGTCGCGTGGCGCCGAGCTTCCTGCGTTTCGGCTCCTACGAGCTGCCGTCGGTGCGTAACGACATCGGCCTGTTGCGCCGCTTGGTGGATTTCACCATCGCCACGCATTTCCCGCAGGTCCACGCGCTGTCCGAGGATGAACGTCTTGCGGCGTTCTTCATGGAGGTCTCCGAGCGCACCGCGCGGCTCATCGCCCACTGGATGCGCGTGGGTTTCGTGCATGGCGTGATGAACACCGACAACATGTCCATCCTCGGCCTTACCATCGACTACGGCCCCTATGGCTGGGTCGACGATGTCGATCCGGACTGGACACCCAACACCACCGATCGTGCGCATCGCCGCTACCGCTTCGGCCACCAGCCGGCGGTGGGCTGGTGGAACCTGCAACGGCTGGCCCAGGCGTTGTCGCCACTGTTCGCCGATGCCACGCCGTTGCAGACGGGGCTGGATCGCTACGTGGCCGTGTTCGAGGCGTGCGACCTCGCGTTCTCGGCGGCCAAGCTCGGCCTGCTGCGCTCGCGCGAGGGCGACCAGGCCCTGGTGGACGACCTGCGCGGGCTGCTCGCCGAGGGGGGCGTGGACATGACGCTGTTCTACCGAAACCTGGCGGCGCTGGATCTCTCCGCGCCCAGGCTGGATACCTTTGCGGAGGCCTTCTACGAAGCAAACCGCCGCGCGGCGGTGGAAGACGGCTTCCGTGGGTGGTTGTCCCGCTATGCGACGCGCGTGCACGAGGACGAGGCGACCGGGGCCGAGCGCCTTGCGCTCATGCACTCGGCCAATCCGCGCTTCGTGCTGCGCAATTACCTGGCCCAGCAGGCCATCGATCGCGCGGAACGGGGCGACGAGGAGGGCATCCACGAGCTGCTCGACACCCTGCGGCGCCCCTACGACGAGCAGCCGGGCCGCGAGCACCTGGCCGCGCGCCGACCGGAGTGGGCGCGCGACCGCGTGGGCTGCTCCACGCTTTCGTGCAGCAGTTGATTACTTCGCGATCTTCTTCGCGAAGGCGAGCAGGTCGTCGTTGAAGCGATCCTGGTGGGTCACCACCAGTCCGTGCGGGGCGCCCTCGTATTCCTTCAGTTCCTTGTCGCCGCTCTTGACCATGTGGATGCCGGTGCGCGCGGCGGCGTCGATCGGCACGATCTGGTCGTCGGTACCGTGGATCCACAGGAACGGCACGTCGATCTTCTCGAGGTCCGGACCGTAATCCACCTCGGAGAACTCGTGGATGCAGTCGAGCTGGCCCTTCAGGCCGCCGAGCATGCCCTGGCGCCAGAAATCCTTGCGGGCGCCCACGGAGACCTTCGCGCCTTCGCGGTTGTAACCGAAGAAGGGCAGGGAGAGGTCTTCATAGAACTGCGCGCGGTCGTCGAACACCCCCTTGCGGATGCCATCCATCGCCGAGAGGTCCAGTCCCTTCGGGTACTTCTCGCTCTTGACCATGCGCGGCGGCACGGCGCCCACCAGCACGACACCGGCCACGCGCCCGCTGCCGTGGCGGCCGACATAGTGCGCCGCTTCGCCGCCGCCGGTGGAGTGGCCGACGAGGATGATGTCCCGCAGATCGAGGTGCTCGATCAGCGTGTTGAGGTCATCGGCGTAGGTGTCCATGTCGTTGCCGTCCCAGGTCTGCGACGAGCGGCCATGGCTGCGGCGGTCGTGGGCGACGGCGCGGAAGCCATGCCTGGCCATGTGCACGATCGACGGCTCCCACGCGTCGCCGCTCAGCGGCCAGCCGTGGCAGAACAGCACGGGCTGGCCCTTGCCCTGATCCTTGTAGAAAATCTCGGCACCGTCTTTGACTTTGACGAAGGGCATGGCGGGTCTCCAGTGAAGGTGGTTTGAGTCGCAATGATTGCGCGAGGCACGATCGGGCTTCTTGCATGAAAGTCGCCAGGCGTCCGGTAGAAGCTAGAATGGCGATTCGCCTTTCGCCGCCATGAGCCTTCGCTTCCGTGTCAGCCGGTTCCGCCTCCGATGCCGCCCTCGACGCCCTGTTCGTCCCGTTCGCCACGGGCGAACTCGCCTTGCCCGTCGAGGGTGGCGTGTCGATGTTGCGCGCGCGAGACGGTTTCGCCCTGCGTGAGAACCGGCGGGCGGGATGGCTGTTGCAGCAATCGTTCAAGCCGGCGGCCGATGCCCTCGCGCGCTCCGGATTCGAGGTGGCGCCCGTACCGCCCGACGGCCGCTACCCGTTGGTGATGGTGTTGCCCACGCGCCAGCGCGAAGAGACCCGGGCCCTGTTCGCGCAGGCCATGGCGCTCAGGGCCGAAGGCGGCATCGTGGTGGCCAGCGTGGCGAACGCGGAGGGCGCGAAGACGGCCGAGGCCGATCTCGCGCAGTTGGCCGGTGGCGTGGCGATGCTTTCCAAGCATAAGTGCCGGGTTTTCTGGACGCGTCCGGATGCCGAGGCCGATCCCGCGCTCGCCCAGGCGTGGCTGGCGCTCGACGCGCCGCTGGTCGTCGCCGACGGCCGTTACGTGAGCCGTCGCGGCCTGTTCGCCTGGGATCGCGTCGACGTCGCGTCGGCCTTGCTGGCGAGCGTGTTGCCGGACGATCTCTCCGGAAAGCTCGCCGACCTCGGCGCGGGCTTCGGTTACCTGGCGTGCGAAGCCTTGGTGCGTTGCCCGGGCGTGATCTCCGTCGATCTGTACGAAGCGGAAGCCCGCGCGCTCGAACCGGCACGCCGCAACGTGGCCTCCGCCATCGAACGCAGCGGGCGCGACGTGGTCGCCGCCGTCCATTGGCACGACGTGACGCACGGCGTGGCGCGGGATTTCGACGTCGTGGTCTCCAATCCGCCGTTCCACCAGGGCAGGGCCGGCGAGCCCGACCTCGGCCGCGCGTTCATCGCCGCGGCCGCCGGGGCGCTCCGTCCCGGTGGCCGTTTCTGGATGGTGGCCAATCGCCACCTGGCCTATGAGGCGACGCTGGAGGCCCATTTCGGCGCGGTGCGTACCGTCGTCGAACGGGATGGATTCAAGGTGATCGAAGCGAAGGAGCCCCGTCGATGAAACTCGTGCGCCTGTTGGCGAACCTCGGCTACGGCAGCCGCAAGCAGGTGGCCATGATGTTTCGCGAGGGTCTGGTCACCGATGCGTCCGGCGAGGTGCTCTATGCCGACGACAAGGTCGAGCACGCCGACGTGCGCTTCGACGGCGAGCCGCTCGATCCGCCGCAGGGCCTGGTGCTGATGCTGCACAAGCCCACGGGCTACACCTGCTCACGGAAAGACGTCGGCCGGCTCGTCTACGAGCTGCTGCCGCCGCGCTTCGCGCTGCGCAACCCCGTGCTGTCCACCGTGGGACGCCTGGACCGCGAGACCTCGGGCCTGTTGCTGTTCACCGACGACGGCGGCCTGCTGCACCGGATCATCTCGCCGCGCGCGTCGGTGGCGAAGGTCTACGAGGCCGAGCTGGCAGAGGACCTGCGCGGCGACGAAGGCGGCATCTTCGCTTCCGGCACGTTGATGCTCGACGGCGAGGACGATCCGCTGGAGCCCGCGACGCTCGAGGTCCTGGGCCCGCGCCATGCGCGGCTCACCCTCACCGAAGGTCGCTACCACCAGGTGCGACGCATGTTCGCCGCCGTGGGCAATCACGTGGAGGCCTTGCGGCGCACGGCGCTGGGCGACCTGTCGCTCGACGGACTGCCGCCCGGCGAGTGGCGGCCGCTGTCCCCGGACGACATCGAGAGCATCTTTCGCCAAGGCGCGTGACGGGTGGCGTGGACGCGACGTCCACACGGGGTGCAGTATCCCCCGACGACCTGAACCATTTGAGGAGTGCACGATGAAGAAGATCGCGATCGTCGCGGCGGGCCTGTTCGCCTGCGCGGCGGCCCAGGCGGCCGAAAAGAGCGTGGTGGTGCCGATGACCATGGTGTCGGCCGACGGCAGCGGCGCGTCGGTGGGCAAGATCACCATCACCGAGAGCGCGGGCGGCCTGGTGTTCACTCCCGACCTCAAGGGCCTGCCGGCAGGCGAGCATGGGTTCCATCTGCACGAGAAGGCCAGTTGCGCCCCGGGCGAGAAGGACGGCAAGAAGGGCGCCGCCCTGGCGGCCGGCGGCCACTACGATCCCCAGCATACGGGCAAGCACGAGGGGCCCGAGGCGATGGGCCACGAGGGTGACCTTCCCAAGCTCACCATCGGTGCCGACGGCACCGATACCACGGCCGTCACCGCGCCTCGCCTGAAGACGCTGGCGACGGTGAAGGGGCATTCGCTGATGATCCACGCCGGTGGCGACAACTACTCCGACCAGCCCGAAGCGCTCGGCGGTGGCGGGGCCCGGATCGCGTGCGGTGTCGTGAAGTAACCGGCACCCTCGATTCGCCGATGCGATCGGCTCCCACCCCTTCGGTAGGCGGGTAGGGATGGGAGCCGGTCGTGTTAGAAGAGGTCGATGCTGCCCAGCGCCACCGGCGCCAGTTCGCCGGTACGCGACAGGTTCTCGTAGCCGTGCACGCTGTCGCGGCCGGTCTGCTTGGCGTAGTACAGCGCCTTGTCCGCCCGATCCAGCACGATCTCGGAGTAATCGTTCTCGGTGATGCGGGCATAGCCGATGCTCACCGTGACGTGGCCCACCTGCGGATACGCGTGCTCGGCCACGTAACGGCGGAAGCGGTCGAGCGCGCTGTGCGCCGTTTGCTCGTCCTGCGCGGCCAGAAGCATCACGAACTCCTCGCCGCCGAAGCGGAAAAGCACGTCGCCCTGGCGAAAATTCGTGCGCATCTGCTGGGCGAGCATCAGGATCACCTCGTCGCCGTAGACGTGGCCGTAGGTGTCGTTGATTCGCTTGAAATGATCGATGTCGAGGATGGCGAGGTACACCTGGGGGCCGTCGCCGGATATCTGGCGACGCTCTTCCCGGCCGTCGGCGAGCGCGCGGGCCCGCTGGCGGCGCTGCTTGAGCATGCGCTGCAGTCGGCGGTCGAAGCTGCGCCGGTTATAGAGGCCGGTGAGCTTGTCGCGTTCGCTTTCGTTGAGCAGGGCGATGTAGTTGCAATAGATGCGCGCAAAGCCCTCGACGAGCGCGCGGACACCGTTGAGGCCTTCGTCCGATTCGAGCGTCAGCGCGCCGATGGCGGTCTGTTCGCGCTTGATGGGGATCACCAGCCGGTGCAACCCGGCCGGGGTCACGTCGCTGACGGTCTTGAGGGTTTCCATCGCGCGCGCGATCGTCTGCACCGATTCGTCGTCGTGCGAGGGATCCACGGCCTCCACCACGAACGCACCGTCGGCACCGTGGGTGCAGGCGACGACGGCATCCACGGGAAACTGCACGCTCTCGCCACGCTTGCACAGCATGACCGTCCTGACCTTCACCAGTTCGGCCAGCGACAGCACGAGGCTGTGATCCAGCGCATCGATGTCGCGATGGTGGGTGAACTCGGCCACGGAGGCGAGCAATCGGGAGTCGGGTACGTGACCCGGCGGAACGGGCCTGGATGACCTCATGGACGCGGCTTCCCTGCGACGTGGAACAGGCTAGAAACGGACACCGAGCACTTCCTCCCAGAATGGGCCCGCACCAAGGCCCGAACCTCGCGTCAATGGATAGCCCGCCTGGCGGGGCTTGCAGGGGCTAGCGGCCGGGGGAGCGCGAACTTTAGGGCAAAAGGGGTTGGATTGTAAAAAATGTGATGCACTTGGGGTTTACAGGTCTTCACGGAATGGGTCCGAATGGGGTAGGCGATCAGTCGCCCGACCACCAACCCCGCCATTTGAAGAAGAGCACCGGCAGGATCATGCTGATGACGATCACGCCCAGGGCCATGGGATAGCCCATCGGCCAGTCCAGCTCGGGCATGTGCTTGAAATTCATGCCCCAAATGCCCGCGAGGATCACCGGCGGAATGGTCGCCACCGAGGTGACGGTGAGCACCTTCATCACGTGGTTCTGGTCGGTGCTGATGAAGCCGAGGGTGGCGTCCAGCACGAACTGGAGCTTGTTGGTGAGCTGGTCGTCGAACTCGTCGAGGGTCTTCAGGTCGTGGTCGACCACGCGCAGGCGCACCTCCACCGGGTCGGACATCCAGGTGGGCTTCTTGGTCTTCACGAAGGAGACCACCCGCTGCACGCCGAGCATGGATGAGCGGTTGCGTGCCTGTATGCCTTCGAGCCGGCCGACCTCGAGCATGCATTCGCGCAACACCGGCGTGCCCAGGCGAGTCGGCGTGAACACGCGGTCGGAGAGTTTCTTCAGCTCGGCCGAAACGTCTTCCATGTTCTGCGCGGCCAGGTTCACGATCGCTTCCACGAGGGTGGCAAAGACGTCGCCGCTGGTTTCCCAGTGATGCTCATGGCAACCCTCCGCGGCCAGCTCGAAGGCGCGCGAATCGGAGAAGCGCAGCGTCATCATGACGTGGGCGGTGATCACCAGCCCGATCGGCCCGGGCTTGTGCCCATTGCTGGTATCCGCGAAATACGGGATCGACAGGTACATCGTGTCGTCGTCGTCGGTGCGGATGCGACTGGACAGGGCGAGTGTGGTGACATCGGAGCGCTCGGGCACGCGAAGGCCGCTCACCTCCGCGGCCCAGCGCCGTTCCTCCTCGGTGGGGTCGAACAGGTCGATCCATGCCGGGGTGGCGGGCTTGTCCATGCCGGCTTTCCATGCGATCGCGCGCTGGCCGTAAGCGTGAATGGTTAGCACGTGCGGTGTCGTCCTCGAATGAGCCGCGCCAGTCTACGCTTCCAGGGTGGCATCCATGCTGATGTCGGCATTCAGTACCTTGGACACGGGGCAGCCTTCCTTTGCCTGCCTGGCGATCTTCTCGAAACCGGCCTGGTCGGTGCCGGGAACCTGCGCCGTCACGCTCAGGTGCACCTTGGTGATCGAAAAGCCGTCGCCATCCTTTTCGAGGGTGACGTGGGCCTTGGTTTCGATCTTGTCCGCGGTGAAGCCCGCGTCGCCCAGCATCAACGAGAGGGCCATGGTGAAGCAGGCGGCATGCGCGGCGCCGAGCAGTTCCTCGGGATTGCTGCCCGGGCCGTCCTCGAAGCGGGAAGCGAACCCGTAGGGCGCCTCCTTGAGCACGCCGGTCTGCGTCGAGATCACGCCCTGGCCGTCCTTGATGCCGCCTTTCCAGATCGCCGAACCCCATTTCTTCATGGCACCCGCTCCCGTCGTCGAAAGATTCGCTTGACGCTACCCCCCGATACATCCAGAGAATGCGAAGACACCCACGGAGACTTCCCATGAACGACTCGCCCAAGCCCCTGGAAATCGTCCACGACGAAAAGCAGCACACCTTCTCGACGGTGGTCGACGGATATACCTGCGAAATCGATTACCAACTCGACGGCACCACGATGGTGATCACCCACACCGGCGTACCCGATCCGGTGGGCGGCAGGGGTATCGCCAACCTGCTGACGCGTTTCGCGGTACAGGTGGCGGAGGCGAAGGGCTGGAAGATCCGGCCGGCGTGCTCGTACGCGGCCACCTGGTTCAAGCGCAATGCGGAATACGGTCACTTGCTGGCCTGAGCGCGCGGGGATTCGCCGATACGATCGGCTCCCACCCCTTCGGTAGCCAGATTTCCTCGAACGCCCGACGGAGGGGTGAGCGCGGGTCGTACCGGCAAGTGTCGGCTTCGGTAGCAGGTTTCCTCGAACGCCCTACCGAAGGGGTGGGAGCCGATCGTATCGGCGAATGTCGGAGCGAGCGGGCCGGGTAAGCTATCGCGTCAGAACTTACACACGTGTTAGGTTTCACGCATCCTACACACCCCGAGGGGCTCGAACGATGCGTACCACGTGGATAGCCGCCGCCATGGCCCTCGCCCTCGCGGGCACCGCGCAAGCCGGGAAGGCACCCGCCGCGGACAAGACGGACCCGGCTCCCACCGACCCGCGCATCGCCGCCATCCTCGAATCGCTCGGCAAGGTGCGCATGGTGCAGTCGGTGGCGCTCTCACCCGACGGCAACCACCTCGCCTGGGCCGTGAAGACCGGCAAGGGCACCGCCATCGAGATCGCCGACGCGGACGGCCAGAAGGCCCATCGCCTCACCGCCACCAAGGATTGCCGCGAGGGCTCGGTGGCCTGGGCGGCCGACTCCCGTCACCTGGCCTTCCTCTCCGACTGCGCCGGCAAGAAGCCGGGCATCGAGGAAGGCAAGCAAAACGACATCTACGTGGCCGACACGGCCGGCAAGGCGGCGCCCAAGCGGCTCACCCAGTTGAAGGGTTGCGTTTCCGGTCTGTCCTGGCGTCCCGACGGCAAGGCCCTCGGCATCCTCTACGTACCCAACGCCACCCGCCGCGCCAGCGCCACGGCCGCGGCCGGTCCCCAGGTGGGCGAGATAGGCGTGGACAACATGGAGGTGCAGCAGGTGGCCATGGTCGACGCCAACGGTGGCGCGACGCGGGCGATCACGCCCGAGGGCATGCACGTCTACGAATACAGCTTCTCCGCCGACGGCGGCCGCATCGCCTACGTGGCCGCGCCGCCGCCGGGCGACAACAACTGGTGGGTGGCCAAGCTCTACGCCACGTCGGTGAACGGCGGCGGCAAGCCCGTCACCCTGGTGGACACCCACGCCGTGTCCGGCCCGCTGAAGGATCTGCAGATCGCCGTGCCGCGCTTTTCGCCCGACGGTTCGCGCATCGCCTTCATCGGCGGCCTGATGAGTGACCAGGGCTCCACCGGCGGTGACATCTGGACGGTGCCCAGCACCGGCGGCGCCGAACCGGTCGACGTGACCCCTGGCATCCAGACCACTCCGGCGTGGTTCGCCTGGACCGGCCCGCAGAACCTCGTCGTGTCCGAGGCGGTGGCGGGCACCAGTCGCGTCTCGAACTACGAACTGGCCGCCCAAGGGGCGGCCAAGGCCACCACGCTTTTCGACCTCCCCATGTCGCTGGGCGATGGCCGCCTCTCGATGTCGATCTCGCTCGACGACAAGGCCGACAAGGCCGCCTTCGCCGCGAGTTCGTTCGAGCAGGGCTATGAAGTGCACGTGGCCGACCTGGGCGCGCATGCCGCGCCCAAGGCCGTCACCCGCTTCAACGCCGGGCTGAAGCCGATGTGGGGCAAGGCCGAGTCGATCACCTGGACCAACGAGGGCCACGAGGTGCAGGGCTGGTTGCTGTATCCGGCCGATTACGACGCCAAGAAGCGCTACGGCATGATCGTGTCGATCCACGGCGGTCCGGCGGCTTCCGTGCTGCCGCGCTGGCCCGGCGTGGGCTACGGCGCGGCACCGCTGTCGGCGCTGGGTTATTTCGTGTTCATGCCCAACCCGCGGGGCAGCTTCGGCCAGGGCGAGGCCTTCGTGCAGGCCAATCGCAAGGACTTCGGCTACGGCGACCTGCGCGACGTACTCGCCGGCGTCGACGCGATCGAGAAGAACCATCCGGTGGACGACAACCGCCTGGGCCTCACCGGGTGGAGCTACGGCGGCTTCATGACCATGTTCGGCGTGACCCAGACCCAGCGGTTCCACGCGGCGGTGGCGGGCGCGGGCATCTCCAACTGGCAGAGCTACTACGGCCAGAACCTCATCGACCAGTGGATGAAGCCCTTCTTCGGCGCCTCGGTCTATGACGACCCCAACGTGTACGCCAAGAGCTCGGCCATCAACTTCATCAAGGACGTGAAGACGCCGACCCTGGTCGTCGTGGGCGAGCGTGACGCCGAATGCCCGGCACCGCAGTCCTTCGAGTTCTGGCATGCGCTGCGCGCCCAGGGCGTGCCCACCTCGCTGGTCGTCTATCCCGGCGAAGGGCATGGCTTCGCCCAGGAAGCCCACCGGCGCGACGTGCTGGCGCGCGCCCTGGCCTGGTTCGACCGCTACCTGCCCGCTGGCGAAGGGCACTGAAACGGCGTCGTGCCGGACGTGAAGCTCGGCACGATTGCGTTTTTTCGCCGACCCATCATCATTCGAGGGTGGGTCGGTCGCGCCATCCAAGGAAAGCGTTCCGGCAGGGCTGGTCAGGAAAAGCTAAAGTCGGAGGCGGGGATGGCCGATACTCCCAGGGAATCCGTGTTCCGCGACCGGCCTGCCGCCGGGTATCGCGGCGCGGTCGTTTTGACATCGGGTGATTTGGGGGACCGGGCCGACGTGCCTCGGTCCCGTGACGTGTCCCCCAGGCAGGGCCGGAGCGTGGCGTGCTGACACAACTTAGCGTCGAACCGGCCTGGTTGATCGCCCTGGCCGTGGTTTGCGCCGCGGCCGCGGTGACGATCTTCTGGCTCATCGGGCAGCATCGCCATCTTTCCCGGCGGCTGAAAGATCCCCGTCAGCATGCGGGGCACGCGCTGGCCTTCCACGCCTACCACGACACCCTCACCGGGTTGCCGAACCGCGCCTACGTCATGGAGGCGCTCGAACAGGCGCTGGCCGGCCCCGGGGCCGAATCGCTGGCGGTGATGTTCATCGACCTCGACGGCTTCAAGTCCATCAACGACACCCTCGGCCACGAAGCCGGCGACGCCTTCCTGCGCGCCGTGGCCAGTTCGTTGCGAAGCAGCGTGCGCGATCGCGACACCGTCTCGCGTTTCGGCGGTGACGAGTTCGTGGTGGTGGTGCAGTCGTACGGCGGCATGGAAAACCTCGTCCGCGTCTGCCGCAAGGTGCTCGACCTCGTCTCCCAGCCGGTGAACGTATCGGGCCAGTTCGTGGCCGTGAGCCCGAGCATCGGCGTGGCCGTGGCACCGAAGGACGGCACCGTCGCGCAGACCCTCATCCGCAACGCCGACGCGGCCATGTACGCCGTGAAGGAAACCGGCAAGGCCGACTTCCGCTTCTACGAGGAAGGCATGCTTGAGCAGGCGCGGGAGCGGCTGGCGCTCACCGTCGAATTGCGCGAGGCGTTGCAGCGCGGCCTGCTCGACGTCGAATACCAGCCCAAGCGGAACCTCCAGGACGGCAGCCTCGCCGGCGTGGAAGCGCTGGCCCGCTGGCACCATCCCACGCGCGGCGACGTGCCGCCCACCGTCTTCGTGGCGATCGCCGAGCGCTCGGGCCTGATCCACGCGCTGGGCGAGTACGTGCTGCGCTCGGTGCTCAACCAGATCCTGGCCTGGGACGCGGCCGGGCAGCGCATCGACTACATCGCCATCAACCTGTCCATGCACGAGCTCAGCCGGCCGGCCTTCGTCGAAACGCTGCATCGCGCGGTGCGCTCGTATGGCATCGATCCCACGCGCATCCGCTTCGAGCTGACCGAATCCACCGCCATGCGGCAGCCGGAGGAAACCCTGCGCCAGCTGGTGAAGCTTCGCTCGCACGGCTTCGACCTTCTCATCGACGACTTCGGCGCGGGTTACTGGAACCTCGGCCACCTGCGCGAACTGCCGGTAGGCACGATCAAGATCGACCAGTCCTTCGTGCGCGGCAGCGATTCCAACCTGGCCGACCGCGAGATCACCGAGGCCATCGTCGGCCTGGCGAAGAAACTCAACATGCGCACCATCGCCGAAGGCGTGGAAACCGAGGCCCAGGCCGACTGGCTGCGCAGCCTGGGGTGCGATGTCGGACAGGGGTATTTCTTCGCCCGCCCCATGACCGCCGCCGCGTTCAGCCGTTATCTCGATCCGACGGTCGCCTATGCCGGTTGACCGCGTGCAGAGGCGCGCCCGCTTACCCCGTTTTCGCGCACCGCTGTCGTTCGCGGTCGCGCTGCTGTGCGTGCTGCTGGCCCGAGCCGCGTCGGCGCAGGTGGCGGCGCACGTCGACCCCTGGGCCGTGTTCGAAACCGCCTGGTTCGACACCGTGGGCGTGGCCGACGGATTGCCGCATTCCACGACCACGGCGATCGTGCAGGACCGCCGCGGCTTGATCTGGATCGGCACCTTCGGCGGCCTGGCGCGGTTCGACGGCTACCGCATGCAGGTGTTCGGACAGGAGCCCGATTCCTACGGCGGTGCGGTACTGCCCGATTCCTACGTGCGTGCCCTGATGCCGCTGGACGACGGCGGCCTGCTGATCGGTACCAACGCCGGCGGACTGGTCCGTTTCGATCCCTCCACCACGCGCTTCCACGTGTATCCCATCGGCAAGGGCGGCACGTCGAACGGCAAGATCTTCTCCATCGCCAGGTCGCGCGAGCCCAACGTCTATTGGGTGGCCACCGAAAGCGGCATCGACCGCATCGACGTCGCCAGCGGCGAGATCGCCCGGGTATCCGGCAAGCCGGGCGACGCCCACGACATGCTGGCGCGCACCTTCGTGGTGGCGGAAAGCAAGGACGGCAGCCTCTGGGCAGGCGCCGACAATGGCCTGTTCGTGCGCAGGCCCGGTGGACGTTTCACGCGCGTCACGTCGGCCGACCCCGTGCTCGACGGCATCCTTCACGACCAGGTCTGGGCGCTGCGCGAGGATGATCGCGGCCGGATGTGGGTGGGCACGGGGCAATCCGGCGCCATCTATCTCGACGGCCAGGGGCAGGCCCACGCCATCAACGGTTTGTCGGGCAAGGCCAGCCTCGCCAAGCGGCGCACCGTCCGCGCCTTCTACGAGACGCCGCAAGGCGTGCTCTGGGCGGCGACCGACGGTGCCGGCGTCATCACCTACGACTTCAACACCGGGCGGCTGCGCACCCTGAGCCACGATGCGGCGATGCCTTCGTCGTTGCCGGGCGACATCACGCGCGACATCTACCAGGACACCACGGGCAACGTCTGGGTGGCGACGGAGCTTGGCGCCGCGCGTTACGACCCCAATGGACGCAAGGTGTTTTCGGTGCTGCCCTCGCCGCTGGAGACCCACACGCTATCCAACGCCAACGTGCACGGCGTGTTCGTCGACCCGCGAGGACGCGTGTGGCTGGGCCTGGGCATGGGCCGCATCGATGTGCTGGACCTCGGCACCGGCAGCATGCGCCACCTGCAACTGGGCGGCGAACAGGCCGAGCGCGACGTGCAGGCCTTCGTGGTGGCCCCCGACGGCTCGATCTGGGCCGGCGCGCAGGGCATATCGCGCATCGATCCGGACACGTTCTCGATGCGCAGTTCGCTGATCCCCGCGCTCGACGGCCGCCTCATCCTCTCGATGCAACGCGACGGCGACAGCATCCTCATCGGCACCTACGACGGCCTGTTCAGGTACGACACGGTCACCGGCGTGCTCACCCAGATGCGCCACGACGATGCCGACCCGAAGAGCCTCGTGGGCGACCAGGTGCGGCACATCGTGCGCATGCCCGATGCGTGGTGGTTCGCCACCATCAGCGGCATCAGCATCGCCTACGACGGCGAGCAAGGCTTCGTGAACCTCCGTCACGACCTCGCGGATCCGACCAGCCTGCCGCAGGACTACACCGGCTCGATGGCCTTCGATTCCAAGCACAGGCTGTGGCTGGGCACCTTCGGCGGCATCGCCTACCTGGACCGGTTCAACCCGCGCGGCCCGTTCCGCTTCGGCCTGATCGGCGCGCGCGAAGGCCTGGCCAACACCAAGATCAACGCGTTGCTGATCGACCACGACGATCGCATCTGGGCTTCGATGGCCAACGGCGTGGCGATGGTGGAGGCCGACAGCCACCGCGTGTTCAACCTCGGCGTGCGCGACGGCCTGCGTATTCCCAGCTATATCCATCGCTCGGCGGCCGAGGCGCCCGGCGGCGAACTGATGTTCGGCGGCCTCGGCGGCCTGACCGTCGTGCGTCCCTACTGGCAGGCGCCGAAGGTGGCGCCGGCGCGGCTGGCCGTCACCCATGTCGCCATCAACGACAAGCCGGTGACGCTCAGCGGGGTGCCGGACGGCGGCGGCCGCATCAAGCTCGACGGCGACGGGCGCAATATCCGGGTCGACTTCGCGTTGCTGGACTATCGTGCACCGTACGAAACGCGGTACGCCTATCGCCTGGACGGTGCCGACGACAACTGGAACGAGGTCGCCCATGGCATTCCGCCCAGTGCCATCTACACCAACCTCCCCAGCGGCACCTACACGTTGCACCTGCGTGCGGTCACCCGTGGCCTCGATGCGCGCACCGTGGAGTCCGAGGTGCGCCTCGTGGTCACGCCGCGCTGGTACGAGAGCGTGTGGACGCTGCTCGCCGCCGTACTGGTCGGCGTGGGTGCGTTCTTCGGGCTGGTTTACCTGCGCACCCTTTACCTGCGCCGTCGCGCCGAACTGCTGCAGGCCCAGGTCGACGCGCGCACGCGCGACCTCAAGGCGGCCAACGAGCGCCTCGCGCACCTGGCGGGCACCGACGAACTCACCGGGTCGCTCAATCGTCGCCGCTTCCTCGAGCAGGCCGAGCGCGTGCGCCAGGGCGCGGCGAGCGATGGCATTCCGTTCAGCCTCGTGCTGCTGGACATCGACGACTTCAAGGCGGTCAACGACACGTTCGGCCACTTGGCCGGCGATACGGTGATCCGCGAGACGATGCGGGTGATTTCCTCGATGTGCCGGGCCGACGACCTGGCCGGCCGCTTCGGCGGCGAGGAATTCATCCTCTGCCTGCCGGGTGCGCTCGGCGAGCATGCGATGGACATCACCGAGCGGGTGCGCCATGCGTTGGGCGCGCTGCTGATCGTGCACGGCGACTACCGCATCCGCATCACGGTGAGCGCGGGCGTGGCCGTGTGGCGCTCGCCCGAATCGCTCAATTCGCTGCTGGGGCGCGCGGACGAGGCGCTTTACCAGGCGAAGAACGACGGACGCAATTGCAGCCGGTTCGCGGGGCTGTGAACGTAGGTGGCGTCGTGCCGAAAACCGGCCTCGCCGCGCTGGGCTCCTGCGTGCGCAGGAGCGACGAGCCGAAATCGTGAAGCAAGTCGTTCCTGCGCACGCAGGAACCCAGGGCGATGAATCCGGTTTTCGCCTCAGTCCCTGAAGTTCTCGAACTGCAACGGCACCTCGACGTCCGCCTTGCGCAGCAGCGCGATGGCGTCCTGGAGATCGTCGCGCTTCTTGCCCGTCACGCGCACCTTCTCACCGTTGATCTGCGCCTCGACCTTCAGCTTGGCTTCCTTGATCTTCGCGATGATCTTCTTCGCCGCGGGCTGGTCGAGGCCCTGCTTGACCGTGATCTTCTGCCGCGCCTCGGCCAGGTTGGTTTCGATCTTGCCCTCGTCGAGCGCGCGCAGGTCGATCTGGCGGGCCGCCAGGCGGGCGCGCAGGATCGGCAGCATCTGGGTGAGGTGGAATTCGGTTTCGCCCTTGAGGGTGATGACGCTGTCTTCCAGCTCGAACTTCGCCCCGGTGCCCTTGAGGTCGAAGCGGTTGGAGACCTCGCGATTGGCCTGGTCCACCGCGTTGGTCAGTTCGTGCTTGTCGACTTCCGAAACGATGTCGAAGGAGGGCATGGCAAGGGTTCCTCGTAGAACGGTACGGCCGACAAGTCTACGCGACGGCGGTACCATGTGCGTTTGCAAGGCGAATGGCACCCCATGGAATACGACGTCCTGGTCATCGGCGCGGGCGCGGCGGGCCTGATGACGGCCATCGTCGCGGGCAGGCGCGGGCGTCGGGTGCTGGTGGTCGACCACGCCAACAAGGCCGGCAAGAAGATCCTGATGTCCGGCGGCGGCCGCTGCAACTTCACGAACACGAACACCACCCCGGCCAACTTTCTGTCCGCCAACCCGCACTTCTGCAAGTCGGCGCTGGCGCGGTACACGCCATGGGATTTCATCGCCATGGTCGACCGCCACCGCATCGCCTGGCACGAGAAATCGCCGGGGCAGCTCTTCTGCGACGAATCCTCCAAGCTCATCGTGCGCATGCTGCTGGCCGAGTGCGCCGAGGCCGGGGTGAGGGTGGAAACGGGCTGCGCGGTGACCCGGCTGAAGGCCACCGAGGGCGGTTTCGGCGTCGACACGCCGCTGGGCCATGTCCGCGTCGCATCACTGGTGGTGGCCACCGGCGGTCTGTCGATTCCCAGCCTCGGCGCCACCGGGTTCGGTTACGAGATCGCCCGGCAGTTCGGCCACGGCGTGCTGCCGTTACGCGCCGGCCTGGTGCCGTTGACCTTGAGCGGCAAGCATCAGGAGCGGTTCGAGGGCCTGTCGGGCGTGGCGTTGCCCGTGGAGGCACGGGCCAACGGGGCGGCGTTCCGCGACGCCATGCTGTTCACCCATCGCGGGCTGAGCGGGCCGGCCATCCTGCAGGTCTCGTCGTACTGGGAGCCCGGTGCCGACCTTCGCGTCGACCTGCTGCCGGGCATCGACGCCGCCGAGGCCTTGCGCCAGGGGCGCGCCGAACGGCCCGCCGCGGAATTGAAGACGGTGCTTTCCGGCCTGCTGCCGCGCCGCCTGGCCGAGCGGATGTGCGAGGTGTGGCTACCCAATCGCCCCATGCGCCAGTACCGTGACGCCGAATTGAACGACATCGGCGCACAGTTGGCCGACTGGCCGGTGACGGCGAGCGGTACCGAGGGCTATCGCACGGCCGAGGTGACCCTCGGCGGCGTGGACACCGACGAGGTGTCATCCTCGACCATGATGTCCCGGCGCCAGCCGGGACTGTATTTCGTCGGTGAGGTGCTCGATGTCACCGGGCACCTCGGCGGCTACAACTTCCAATGGGCCTGGGCATCCGGCAACGCCGCCGGCCTGGCCGTCTGACTTCGGAGCAGAACATGCGTATCGGTTTCATCGGTCTGGGCAGCATGGGCGCGGGCATGGCCGCGAATCTCGTCAAGGCGGGGCACGAGGTGACGGTGTGGAACCGCTCGCCGGAGGCCGCCGCGCCGCTGGCCGGGCAGGGCGCCACGGTGGCGGCGAAGGCGGCCGACGCGGCGAACGGCGTCCAGGTGCTGCACAGCATGCTCGCCAACGACGCGGCGGTGCGCGAGGTGCTGGTCGATAGCGGCGTGCTCGACGCGTTGCCGAAAGGTGCCGTCCACGTCAACCACGCCACGATCTCCGTGGCCCTGGCGCAGGAGCTCGTCCAGGCGCACGAGGCACGCGGCATCGGCTATGTGGCCGCACCGGTCTTCGGGCGCCCCGACGTGGCCGCGGCGGGCAACCTGCAAATGGTGGCCGCCGGCAAGCCGGACGCGGTCGACACGGTGCAGCCGTTGCTCGAATGCCTCGCGGCCAAGGTCTGGCCCATGGGCGACGACCCGGTCCGCGCGTCCATCGTGAAGATCGCCGGCAATTTCATGATCGGCGCCGCCATCGAGGCCATGGCCGAGGCCACCACGCTCACGCGCGCCCATGGCGTGTCGGCGAAGGAGTTCCTCGACGTGATGTCCAACACCTTGTTCGCGGCGCCGGTCTACAAGACCTACGGCGGCATGATCGCCGAGGAGCGCTATACCCCGGTGGGCTTCAAGCTGGCCCTGGGATTCAAGGACGTCGGCCTGGCCCGTGCCGCCGCGGAAGCACGGCGGGTGCCCATGCCCTTCGCCAGCGTGCTGCACGACACGCTGCTGGAATCCCTGTCACGCGGCGACGCCGACATCGACTGGTCGGGCATGGCCCGTGTGGCGGCGGCACGGGCCAACCTCGAGGACTGAAGATGTCTTCACGGGGATGGGTTCACAATGCGAACCGCACGATGTCGTGCGGCTTTGACGGGTGAAACCATGTCGGTGAGCTGGAAGACGGTTTACGAGGGCGACCACGACGGCCGTTCGGTGAAAGTGGAAGAATCCAACGACGGTACGTTCAAGGTGCTGACGACGCAGAACTTCTACGAAGACGGCGGCGCCTACCAGGACGGCAAGACCTTCGTGCACGTATCGCCGAGCAGCGTCGGCGAGCAGGTGGAAAGCGAGGCGACCTCGAAGGCATCGCTGGAGGAAGCGCTGAGGAAGCTGCATTTTTCCGCCGACTCGGTCTCCACGATCGTCGCTGGCCTGCACTGATCCGTCGCTCCTGCGCACGCAGGAGCCCAGTGCGGTGCGATCGGTGGTCGCGAGGCATCGGTTCAGCTCGTGAGGCCTGAACGCGAAAACCCAACTCCCGGCCCTGGGCTCCTGCGTGCGCAGGAGCGGCGGTGAGGGCTCAGGCGTCGCGCCAATCCACCGTGCCGTCGACGATGGTGTTGGTACGTCCACCCACCCACACGTCGTCGCCATCGATCCGGATGATGATCCGCGCGTCGTGACCGACCTCGCGCCCCTGGCTCACCACGTAACCGCGCGACAGCGTGCCGCTGGTGTCGTGCGTGGCCACGTAAGCCGCGATGAGGCCGTTGGCCGCGCCCGAGGCGGGGTCTTCGACGATGCCCACGCCCGCCGGGAACGCACGCACGGCCAGGCCTTCCGGAGAACGGGCGAAGACGCACAGGCCGAGCGTATCGGTGGCCAGGGCGAGGGCCCGGATGGCCGCATGGTCCGGATGCCAGGCACGCAATTCGGCCTCGTCGGCGAACTCGGCCACCCACCAGCGGCGACCGCCTTCCACGCAGACCGGGGGCAGGGCACCCGGGCGGATACCGTAGAGCACCGACGACAGCGTTTCGCCGCCGCAGCCGGCATCGCGTACCACCCGCGCCTTCGGCGCCTGCACGAAGAGCTCGCGTGCCGTGCCTTCCCCTTCGACGAGGATCGGCAGCACGCCCGCACCGCATTCCTGCCACACGATGCCGTCGGCACCGGGTCGGACCAGCCCGGCGTCCAGCGCGGCGTGCGCGCTACCGATGGTGGGATGTCCGGCGAAGGGGATTTCCTTGCTGGGCGTGAAAATGCGTGCGCGGTAATCGGCCTTGTCGGCCGTGGGAGGAAGCAGGAACGTGGTTTCGACCAGGTTGGTCCAGTGGGCGAAGCGCTGCATTCGCGCATCGGACCAGCCATCGGCGTCGATCACGACGCCCAGGGGGTTGCCACCGCCGTGACGGGCGGCGAAAACGTCGAGCTGCTTGTAACGGATGGACATCGTAGGGACATGCCGGGGACGGGGAATGGCCCGTCATGATACCCCCTGGCGTCGCCGCGAGACTTGTCCGGAAGGGTTCCAACCCCCAAGATGCCTGCTGGCTCGACCCGCAAAGGACGCCGTTTCAGCGCATGACCACCTTGCTCATCATCCTCGTGACCTGCGTGGTCTCGATCGTCGCCTTCCGCAACCAGCGCCTGCTGGACGACCTCATCCTCTGGCCCCCCGCGCTCTCCCGCAGCCGCGAGTACTACCGCCTCGTGAGCTACGGCCTCGTGCACGCCGACGGCGGCCACCTGTTCTTCAACATGTTCTCGCTGTATTTCGCCGGGCGCATCATGGAGGGTTTCTTCACCGAAGCCATGGGGCCGCTGGGTTTCGTCACCTTCTACATCGGCGCCCTGGTGTTCTCGATCCTGCCCTCGTACATGGCCAATCGCCGCAACGCGGGGTATCGCAGCCTGGGCGCCTCGGGCGCGGTGTCGGCGATCCTGTTTTCCTTCATTCTCATCGCGCCCTGGGCGAAGATCTACCTCATCATCCTGCCCATGCCGGCGATCCTCTACGCGATCTTGTTCGTGGTGTATTCGATATACATGGACAAGCGCGGCGGCGACAACGTCAATCACAGCGCGCATCTGTGGGGCGCCGCCTACGGCGTGATCTTCACCATCGCGGTGCACCCGGGACTGCTTCCCCGTTTCCTCGCGCAGATTTCCCAGCCGCGGCTTTTCTGAATCTTTCCGACAGTTTTATGTGACTTCGGGCGGCGGCTGTTACATGATTGCGTCGACCGGCATGTGTCCGGATGCACGCGGGTTTCCCCGGTGGGGTAGTTCGCGTCGGCAACTACCGCAGGAGGTAAGAGCGCATGGCAACCACCCGAAAGTCCGCCGCGAAGAAGACGTCCGCGGCTCGCAAGGCGGCATCGAAGAAGACCGCCGCGAAGAAAGCTTCAGCGAAGAAAGCGCCGGCCAAGAAAGTCACCGCCAAAAAGGCGGCCGCGAAAAAGGCTCCCGCGCGAAAGTCGGCCGCCAAGGCCGTGAAGAAGACCGCGGCCCGCAAGGCGGTGAAGAAGACCACCGCACGCAAGGCCGCCGCGAAAAAGGCCCCGGCGCGCAAGGTCGCCACCAAGAAGGCGGCGACGAAGGCCGCTGTGCGCAAGGTCGCGAAGAAGGCTTCGGCACGCAAGGCCGTCGCGAAGAAAACCGTGGCGCGCAGCGCGCCGGCGGCGAAGAAGGCCCCGGCGAAGAAAACCGTGACCAAGGCGTCTCCCGTCCGCAAGACCGCGGCGACGAAGGCCGCGCCGCGCAAGGCTCCGGCCAAGGCCGCGCGCAAACCCGCGCCGCGCCCGCGCACGAAGACGCCGCCGGTCGCCCAGCCCGAGCCGGTGCAGCACATCACC
Organism: Luteibacter sp. CQ10; assembly: GCF_040900725.1. NCBI lineage: Bacteria > Pseudomonadati > Pseudomonadota > Gammaproteobacteria > Lysobacterales > Rhodanobacteraceae > Luteibacter > Luteibacter sp. CQ10. Next base: position 1,070,634 of record NZ_JAEUYM010000001.1, read on the forward strand.
CAGGAAGAAGCCGTCGCGCATATCCAGGCCTTGCTCGACGCCAAGCGCGATCGCGATCGCCAGCAGCCGAATTGGCCCGGTAGCGAGCCGCATGGCAACCCGGGTACGCCGCCGGTCAACGACAACGGCTCGAAGGTTCCGTCGCCGGAAGCAACGTTCGCGAACATGGCGCACGAGCGCGGCGACCAGCAGAAAAACAAGGGCTGAACCGACGTGCCGACGTGAAGGCGGAGGCGCGTGAGCGCCTCCGCTTTTTTAGCGTAGGTTCAATCTGACGGGTGCAGCGTAGTATCCACCCCCTCTTCGCGGTATCGCCCATGCAACGGATGCGTACCCTGCTGCTGGCCCTCGGCGTGACCCTTCCGCTCGCGGGCTGCTACTACGATCCCGACTACGGCTACGTCCGCAACGGTTCGGGCGGTGATGCGTATTACGGCACGGAAACCACGACCACCGTCGTGGAACCCGGCTACTACGATCCGGGCTTCGGTTACTACGGCGGTTATGGCTACGGCTTCGGTCCGGGGTGCTGTTATTCCACGATCGGCGTCGGAGGGGTGTGGTATCGCGACCGGTACTATCGCCGCGATCGCGACTGGCACGGCCATCCGCCGCCGGGCGGTTGGCGCGGCGATCGTGACCACCGGCCGCCGCCGGGCGGATGGCGGGGTGGCGATCACCGTCCACCGCCGGGTGGATGGAGCCGAGGCGAAGGCGATCATCGACCGCCGGGCGGATGGAACCGCGGCGGCGGCGACCATCGTCCGCCGTCAGGCGGCTGGCGTGGTGGTGGCGATCGGCCTTCCAGCCGACCGACGGGCGGTCGTCCGTCCGGTGGTTGGCACGGTGGGGGGCATCGGGACGGTCACTGATACCGCACCCTCGAGCACCTCGCCGTAGGTACGGCCTGCGCGGATCTTTCCTACCGCCGAAGGCGGGCACGACCCGATCCGGACAGCGATAGCCTGGACGGCCGTGTTCCGTCTTCCTTCGCTTCCTTTCTCGCTCCCGTCCGCCGCCGTGGCTGCCGTACTCGGCTGCGTCGCCGTGCAACGTCTCAGCGTCTTGCCGCCGTGGCCGCTGTCGTTCCTGCTGGCCGCGTGCGCGTTGCCGGTGGTGATCGTCGCCCGGCGCCCCTGGCTTCGCCATGCGGCAATTGTCGGGCTTTTCGCCGCCTGGGCCGCGGGTCACGGCGATCGGGGGATGCAGGCACGCCTCCCCGCCGATCTGGAAGGCAAGGACCTCATCCTCGTTGGCCGCATCGTCGAGCTACCGCGCCGCCGCGACGCCGATGCGCTGTTCGTCTTCCTGCCCGACGCGGTGCAGGCGTCGGGCGTGCGGTTGCGCGGCAAGGTGAGGGTCACGTGGTACCGCACCCACGAATCGCCCGGCCCGTGCGAACGATGGACGCTGTCGCTGCGCATGCGACGCCCGCGAGGCACCGTGAACCCCGGCGGCGGCGACACCGAGCGCACGGCGCTGCTGCGCGACGTGATCGCCACGGGCCATGTGCGCGAATCCCCGGCGAACCGGCGCGTGGAATCCCTCCGTTGCGCCGACGGTTGGCGCGACGCCATCGCGCGCACGTTCGACGACGTGCTGGGAGCCCGTGATGCGCGCGTCCTGAAAGCGCTGACCGTGGGCGACACGCGAGGACTGGATGCGAAAGACTGGGACACCGCCCGCGCCACGGGCACGTCGCACCTCATCGCGATTTCGGGGTTCCACGTCGGTGTCGCCGCGGGCGGCGGCGTGCTGGCGCTGCGGTTGCTCTATCTGGCGTGTCCGTGGCTCGCGGTGCGCGTGCCGCGGCAGCTCGCGCAGTCGGTGGCGGGGCTTGCCGTCGCTACGGCTTACGGCGTGCTCGCGGGCCTGGGGCTGCCCACGGTGCGCAGCCTGCTGATGGCCGCGGCGCTCGTGCTCGCCGGCATGGCGCGTCGCCGGGGGCGTGGTGCGCATCTGCTCGCGTTGGCGGCCATGGCGATGCTTGCCGCCGATCCGCTGGCCGTGCTGTCGGCGGGCTTCTGGCTTTCGTTCGCCGGGGTGGGCTTCCTGATGCTCTGCGTGTCGGGAGGTGCGGTGGGATGGCGCGCGCGCGTGGTGATCGCCCTGCGCGCGCAGGCGGCAATGAGTGTCGCCCTGCTGCCGCTGTCGTTCTATCTCTTCGGCAGCGCGTCCCTGGTGGCGTTCGCGGCGAACCTCATGGCCGCGCCGTGGGTGAGCGTGGCCGTGGTGCCGCTGGCGCTGCTCGGTTGCCTGTGCGTCGCCTGGCCATCGCTGGCGGCCGTGCCGTGGAAGGTCGCCGCCTGGGCGATGGACTGGCAGTGGCGGTGGCTGGACATCATGGCGGAGTGGCCTGGCTCGCGCGTGTCCCCGCCCGTGTCGTCGGCGTGGCCCGTCGTGGCCGCCACGCTGGGCGCGGCGTGGCTGTTCGTGCCTCGTGGCGTCCCCTTGCGGGCGTATGGCGCCTTGCTTTTCCTGCCCTTGGTCTGGCCGTCGCGCGATGACCCGCGACCGGGCGGCTTTCGCGCATGGGTGCTCGACGTGGGGCAGGGGCTGGCCGTGCTGGTCCGCACGCAATCGCACACGCTCATTTACGACGCGGGTCCGGGTTACGCGGGAGGCGATGCCGGGACGGGCATCGTGTTGCCGTCACTGAACGCGCTGGGCTTGGGGCCGGTCGACGCGCTCGTGGTGAGCCACGGCGACAACGACCACGCCGGCGGCGCGGCCGCCGTGGTCGCGCGGTATCCGAAGGCCCAGCGTTGGGCCGGCGAACCGGAGCGGATGCCGTTTCCTTCGCAGGCCTGCGGTCGCGGGCGGGAGTGGCATTGGGACGGCGTGGTCTTCCGTTTCGAGACGGTGGAGGCCAGGCGCGGGCGCAAAGCCAACGAACGCTCGTGCGTGTTGGTCGTCGAAGGATCGGGTGGTCGGCTCGTGCTGACGGGCGACATCGGTCAGGCGAGCGAGCGGCGCATGGCGGTCGATTCGCTGGCGTCCGTGCTTCCGACGGTGACCACGATGGCTCATCACGGCAGCCGTTATTCGTCCGATTCGCGGTGGCTCGAGGCCGTGCGGCCCTCGCTGTCCATCGCCTCGGCGGGATGGCGCAACCGTTTCGGCCATCCGCATCCCGACGTACTCGCGCGGCATCGAAGGGCGGGTGCCGACGTGCGGATCACCGCGGACAGCGGCGCGATCGCGGTGGATTTTCCGGCCGAAGGCGGGCCCTCGGTGATGCGCGAATGGCGTCGGCCACGGGACCGATATTGGCGCGAATGAGGCTTTCGTGTTGCGGCGCGGTTTGACAATCCAAATTTAGAACGATTTAAATCCCCCTTCCATCCATCGAAGGGGCATCGCGTGACGGCATCGAAGCAGGGTTGGGGAAGGACGGCGCTCGTCCTGGCGGTGATGTCCGCGCTGGCGCCGGGAGCCGCGTTCGCGGCCGGCCAGCGCTTTGCCTCCTCGTTCGAGACCAACGATCCGAAGCCGTTGGCGGCCAAGGTCGACGGGCTCGAACTGGGCGTGGTGGGCGGGCCGCCAGCGAATGTCGTGCTGACGGCCAAGGCGGACGTCGGTTTCACCGGTATGCATTCGCTGCGCTATGCCGGCACCTCATCGGGCAACGCGGTTCAGGCGAAAGTCTTCGATGTCGACGTCAAGGTGGCCGACGGCATGCAGCTCTCGTGGCTGGTCTTCCCCCGCTCCAACAAGGATGACCTGAGCAATCCCGCCAACTACGTGACCGTCGATCTCGTCTTCGACGACGGTTCGCGCCTGTCGTCGCTGGGCGTACGCGACCAGCACGGCGTACCCGTCACCGCAAAGGGGCAGGGCGAGGGCCGGGTGCTGTATCCCGACCAGTGGAACTACGTGAGCGTGGATCTTTCCGCCGCCAAGGGCCGCCGCGTGCGCGCCATCGAGGTGAGCGCGGCCGCGCCCGCGGGCAAGGCCTTCGAAGGCTGGCTCGACGACGTGCGCATCGACAAGGCCCCCGCGTCGCCCGGTAATCGACCCACCGACCACGTGGACACACGCCGCGGTTCGAATGCCAACGCGTCGTACTCGCGCGGCAACAACTTCCCCGCCGTGGCGATGCCGCACGGCTTCAACTTCTGGACGCCGACCACCAACGCCGGCTCGAACTGGATCTACCAGTACCAGGCCCGCAACGGCGACGACAACCGTCCGCGCATCGAGGCGTTCGCGCTGTCGCACGAGCCCAGCCCGTGGATGGGCGATCGCCAGACCTTCCAGGTGATGCCTGCCCAGGTCGACGCCGGCGCACCGCCGCTCAAGCGTGAGACGCGGGCGTTGTCGTTCATCCATGACAACGAGATCGCGCACCCGGATTACTACCGCGTGCGTTTCGACAACGGCATCGTCACCGAGATGACGCCGACCGACCATGCGGCGATGTTCCGCTTCACCTTCACCGGCAAGCGCGCGCAGCTGGTGTTCGACAACCTCAACGGGAACGCCTCGGTGACGCTCGATCCGCAGGGGCGCAGCATCCAGGGCTGGTCCGACGTGAAGAGCGGCCTTTCCACCGGCGCCACGCGGATGTTCTTCTACGCCACCTTCGACCGTCCGGTGGCGGAGAGCGGCCGCCTCACCGGCGAAAAGCGCGACGCGGCCTCGGCCTGGTTCGGCTTCGACACGAAGGGCGGCCACGACAAGGTGGTGACCATGCGCATCGCCACGTCGCTGATCGGCATCGACCAGGCCAAGGCCAACCTCGGCCAGGAAATCGCCGATACCGACACCTTCGACAGCGTGCGCGAGCGTGCACGCAAGGCCTGGGACGACCGCCTGGGCATCGCCAAGGTCGAGGGAGCGACGCCCGACGAGCTGACCATCCTTTATTCCAACCTGTATCGCCTTTTCCTGTATCCCAACGAGGCCTACGAGAACACGGGAACGAAGGATGCACCGCGATACCAGTACGCCAGCCCGTTCTCCGCGCCGGTCGGCAAGGACACGGACACGCACACGGGGGCGCGCATCGTCGACGGCAAGCCCTACGTGAACAACGGCTTCTGGGACACCTACCGCACCGCCTGGCCGGCCTATGCGCTGCTTACGGCCAACGAAGCGGGCCGGATGATCGACGGTTTCGTGCAGCAGTACCGCGACGCCGGTTGGGTCGCGCGCTGGTCGTCGCCGGGTTACGCCGACCTGATGGTGGGCACCAGCTCCGACGTGGCCTTCGCCGATGCCTGGCTCAAGGGCGTGCGCAACTTCGACGTCTCGTCGTTCTACCTGTCGGCCATCCGCAACGCGGCGACGGTGAGCGACATCAAGGGCACCGGCCGCAAGGGCATCGAGCGCTCGATCTTCAACGGCTACACCGACGACAAGGTCGAAGAGGGCCTGTCGTGGTCGATGGACGGCTACATCAACGACTTCGCCATCGGCAACCTCGCCCAGGCGCTCGCGAAGGACAAGCCGGCCGGTGACGGCTACGCGAACTACGCCGACGACGCGCAGTGGTACCGCTCGCGGGCCGTGGGTTACGTCAATCTGTTCGACCCGGAAGTGAAGTTCTTCGTGGCTCGCGACCCGGCGGGCAAGTGGCGCTGGACCGCGAAGGAATTCAGCCCCTTCCGTTGGGGCGGCGACTACACCGAAAACGCCGGCTGGAGCATGGCGTTCCACGCGCCGCAGGACGGCGCGGGCCTGGCCTCGCTCTACGGCGGACGCGCCGGACTGGCGAAGAAACTCGACGAGTATTTCAACGCGCCCGGCAAGTTCGAGGTGGGCGATTACGGCGGCGTGATCCACGAAATGCTCGAGGCGCGCGACGTGCGCATGGGCCAGTACAGCCACTCCAACCAGCCGGCGCACCACATCATCTGGATGTACGACCAGGCCGGCCAGCCGTGGAAGACGCAGGACAAGCTGCGCGACGCGGTCTCCCGTCTCTACGTGGGCAGCGAGATCGGCCAGGGCTACCCGGGCGACGAAGACAACGGCGAGATGTCGGCGTGGTGGATCTTCGGTGCGGCGGGTTTCTATCCCCTGCGCATGGGCACGCCGGAATACGTGATCGGCGCGCCGCACTTCCCGCACATGACGCTGACGCTCGACAACGGCAAGGTCATCGACATCCGCGCGCCGGGCGTCAGCGACACCAACCGTTACGTGCAGTCGCTCAAGGTCAACGGCCAGCCGTGGAACCGCCTGGTGCTGCCGCACGAACTGCTGGCCCAGGGCGCGACGCTGGAGTTCACCATGGGCCCGTCACCGTCGACGTGGGGTACTGGCGTCGACGCCATGCCCGCGTCGATTACCGCCGAAGGCGCGATGCCGTCGCCGCTGCGCGACGTGCTGCGCGAGGCCGACCTGCGCGCGGCGGGTGGCAAGAAGGCGTCGCTGGCCGCGGCCGTCGACAACGACTCGTCCACGGAACTGACCCTGCCGGCCGTGGTCGTCGATCGCCTCAAGACGCCCGCCACGGTGGCGATGTACACCATCACCTCGCCGGCGAAGGCCGACGAGGCACCGAAGGGCTGGAAGCTGGAAGGCTCGGCCGACGGCAAGACGTGGACGGTGCTGGACGAGCGCCACGGCGAGTCGTTCCCGTGGAACCGGCAGACCCGGGCGTTCGCCGTGAAGACGCCCGCGGCTTACGGCCACTACCGCCTGACCTTCGAAGGCCCGGCCAAGGTCGCCGAACTGGAGCTGCTGGCGCGCTGACGCGCGCCTTCGCCGATACGATCGGCTCCCACCCCTCCGGTAGGCCGGATCTCCGAATCCTGCCTACCGGAGGGGTGGGAGCCGATCGCATCGGCGAATCCTGCGGAGCCCCAATGTGAAGCCCGCCCCAGTCCCCGCGCCGCGCCCTGCTATCATGCGCGCCTGAATTCGGTCATTCCGGGGTTCCCCGTGCTCGAGATCCTCATGGCTGGCGGCTGGGCATTGCTGCCGATCCTGATTTGCTCCCTCGTTGCGCTCGCCATCGTGTTCGAGCGTTTCTGGGCGTTGCGCCGCGCCGCCGTGCTTCCGCCGGGCCTCGGCACCGAGGTGCGCGAATGGGCGCGCTCGTCCAAGCTCGACGCCGCCCACCTGGAGGCCCTGCGCAACGGCTCGCCCCTGGGCGAACTGTTCGCCGGCGCCCTGGCCGTGCGCGATCGTCCCCGCGACATCATCAAGGAGCGCATCGAGGACACCGGCCGCCACGTGGTGCACCGCATGGAGCGCTACCTCAACACGCTGGGCACCATCGCGCTCATCGGCCCGCTGCTCGGCCTTCTCGGTACCGTGGTCGGTCTCATCCGCATGTTCCTCAGCGTCATGGCCGGCGGCATCGGCGATCCCACCCGGATGGCCGGCGGCATCGGCGAGGCGCTGATCTGCACCGCGTTCGGCCTGGTCGTGTCCATCCCGGCCTACGTGCTGCACCGCTACTTCCGCTCGAAGGTCGGCGGCTACGTGGTGGAGATGGAAAAAGAGGCCACCGCGCTGCTCGACGACCTCTCGGCTCCGCGCGCCGCCGCACCGCGTCGCCGTGCCGCCGGCGCGCCGGAAGCCGCTGCCTCGCAGGCCGGTTGATCCATGCGCATCGGTTCCCGTCGTGAAGACGATTTCGAGATCAACGTGATCTCGCTGATCGACGTGCTGCTCACGCTGCTGATGTTCTTCGTGTTGAGCACCACGTTCATCGAGCATTCGCGCCTGAAGGTCGACCTGCCCAAGGCCGACGCCGAAGCGCGCGACGTCACCGACAACGCACTTACCGTCATGATCGACCGCGACGGGCATTACGCCGTGGGCAGCGACGAAGTGCCGGGCGAGGGCATCGATCCGCTCAAGGCCACGATCGAGCGCGTGGCCGGCACCGACCGCAATCGCGTGGTGGTGATTCGCGCCGATGCCAACACCGCGCACCAGAACGTCGTGCGCGCGATGGACGCCGTCGGCCAGCTCGGCTTCACCCACCTGTCGATCGCCACGACGCCGAGCGAGGCCGCGGGCCGGTGAGCGACTCGAAGAAAGTGTCGGTCTGGGACGCCCAGACCTGGGCGACGTACAAGCGCCTGCTCGGCTATACCCGGCGCTTCCGGATGGCGGGCTACGTCGCCATCATCGGCATGATCGTCGACCCGATCTGCCTGTCGGTATTCACCGGCTCGCTCAAGCCGATGATCGACAACCTGTTCGTCGACAAGAACCCGCACACGATCTTCTGGATGCCGATCTGGATCGTGGGCATCTTCCTCGTGCGTGGCGTGGCGTCGTACATCACCGATTACGGCATCGCCTACGTGGGCCGCAACGTGGTGCAGGCCATGCGCATCGACGTGTTCGCGGCCTACCTGCGCCTGCCGTCGGCCTTCTTCGCCCGCGAGCCCTCGGGCCAGCAGATCTCCCGCATCACCTACACCAGCGAACAGGTGGCCTCGGCCTCCGCCGATTCGCTGAAGGTGGCGATCACCGAAGGGTTCACCGTGATCGGCATGCTCGCGGTGATGCTCTATTACAGCCCCTATCTCACCATGGCGCTGCTGGTGCTGGTGCCGTGCGTGGTGGCCATCGTCACCGTCATCAGCCGCCGCTACCGCAAGATCAGCAAGCGCATCCAGGGCAACATGGGCACGGTCACCAGCGCGGTGGAGGAAGCCGTGGCGGCGAATCGCGAGGTGCGCATCTATGGCGGCCAGACGCGCGAGGCCGAGCGCTTCGGCCAGGTCGCCGAACGCCAGCGCCACCTCAACCTCAAGGTATCCGCCACCAGCGCAGCGTCCAGCGCCACCATCCAGACGGTGGGCGCCATGGCGCTGGCCATGCTGGTGTTCCTGGCCACGCGGCCGGACATCCTCGACACGATCTCCCCGGGCATCTTCACCGCCGTGCTCACCGCCATGGGCGCGATGATGCCGTCGCTGAAGCGGTTGGCCGGCATCCAGGCCAGCCTGCAGAAGGGCGTCACGGCTGCCGAAGACCTCTTCGAGATCATGGACCAGCCGCCGGAAATCGATACCGGCACGGAAGTGCTCGATCGCACGAAGGGCGGCATCCGCTTCGAGGACATCCACCTCACCTACGAGCGCAACCGTCATGTCGCGTTGCGTGGCGTCACGCTTGATTGCGCACCGGGCACCGTCACCGCGCTGGTCGGTCGCTCGGGTAGCGGCAAGTCGAGCCTCGTGAGCCTGCTGCCGCGTTTCTACGAGCCCAGCGACGGCCGCATCCTCATCGACGGGCGCGACTACACCCAGTACACGCTGGCTTCGCTGCGCAAGCAGATCGCCTGGGTAGGCCAGCACGTGGTGCTGTTCGACGACACCGTGGCCGCGAACATCGCCTACGGTGAGATGGCGGGCGCCAGCGAGGCCGACATCGTGGCGGCGGCAAAGGCCGCCAACGCCATGGAATTCATCGAGCGCCTGCCGCAAGGGCTGCAAACGCCGATCGGGCAGGGCGGCAATTCGTTGTCCGGGGGACAGCGCCAGCGCATCGCCATCGCGCGCGCCATCCTCAAGAACGCGCCCATCCTCGTGCTCGACGAAGCCACGAGCGCGCTGGATACCGAATCCGAGCGCCTCATCCAGGATGCACTCACGCGCCTGATGCGCGACCGCACCACCCTGGTCATCGCGCATCGCCTGTCCACCATCGAGCACGCCGACCAGATCGCCGTGATGGAGCAGGGCAGGGTCATCGAATTGGGCACGCACCGCGAACTGCTCGACAAGGGCGGGCAGTACGCGGCGCTGCACCGCATGCAGTTCCACGAGCAAGACACGGGCGCCTGACCGGTGGCCCTCGGCGCCTCCCTGCAGAAGCGCTGGTACGGCGGCGGCTCGCCGCCCCTTTGGACCCGTCCGCTGGAAGCGCTCTACGGCCGCGTGGTCGAGCGCCGCGCGAAGGCGTTTCGCGACGATCCTTCGCAGGTGGTGCGCTTGCCGGTGCCCGTCGTGGTGGTCGGCAACCTCACCGTCGGCGGTACCGGCAAGACGCCACTGATCGTGGCCTTGGCGCGTGCCATGGCCGTGCGGGGATTTCGGCCCGGCGTGGTGAGCCGTGGCTACGGCGGCACGGAGCGCGGGCCTCATCTGCTCACCGACGAAGACGATCCCGCCCGCGTGGGCGATGAGCCGTCCCTGATCCGGCAGGGCGGCGTGCCCGTTGCCGTCGGAAGGGATCGTCCCGAAGCGGCACGCCTGCTCATCGATGCCGGCTGCGACCTCGTGCTGGCCGATGATGGCCTGCAACACCACCGTCTCGGCCGCGACGTGGAGATCTGCGTGCTCGACGGCGAACGACGCCTCGGCAACGGTCGCCTGCTGCCGGCCGGACCGTTGCGCGAACCGGCCTCACGCCTGGCCGCCGTCGATTTCGTCGTGGTCAACGGCGGCATGCCCAAGCCCGGTGAAATCCCGATGACCCTGGAAGGCGGGATGGCGGTGAACATGGACGATCCGACGCTCATCGCGCCGCTGTCCGATTTCGCCGGTCGCCCCGCGCATGCGGTGGCGGGTATCGGCAATCCGGCGCGCTTCTTCACCAGCCTGGCTGCCCACGGCATCGCCGTCGACGGCCATCCCTTCGCCGACCATCATGCGTTTACCCGCGACGATTTCACCTTCGCCGACGGTTGTCCCGTGCTGATGACCGACAAGGATGCGGTGAAGTGCCGGGCGTTCGCGCGGGCGAACTGGTGGCGTGTGCCGGTGAGGGCCAATCTGCCGGATGCGTTCTACGAAGCCGTGGCGGCGAAAGTGCGAGCTGCCACTCCGTAGGGTTCGGTAGCAGGTCTGCCTATCCTGACGACGGGCTTCCTACCGAAGGGGTGGGAGCCGATCGTATCGGCGAATCATTCTTGCATCGCGCATGCAAGAACGCCCCTTTCGGGGCGTTCTCGATACGACGGAAAGGCTGCGTTACTGCACGCGGCTCACGTTGCCTTGCTCATCCACGATCACGATGTCGCCTTCGCGGATCGCCGAAGCATCCTTCACTTCGACGTTGGTATAACCGCCGGTGCCCATCTTCAGGCGCAGGGTGTAGCTGTCGCTGCCGCCGCCCTTGCCGACCGCGTTGCCGGCGAAGCCGCCGCCGACCGCACCGGCCACCGTCGCGAGCTTGCGGCCGTTGCCGCGGCCCACCTGGTTGCCGAGCACACCGCCCGCGATGGCGCCGATCACCGCGCCGGCGGTGCCGTGGTCGCGGCCCTGCACCACGTTGTGTTCGATGCTCTGCACCGTGCCGCACTGGTCACAGCGCACATAGATGCCGTCGGGCTGCTTGAGCACCTTGGCCGACGCGGGCGCGACGACGGCGGTGGCGAGCAGGGCGGCCATGGGGATGCCGAGGACGGTCTTGATGTTCATGCGGTCTCCTTGTTTCAGCGGCCGATAGGAAGGTGGGCCGTAGCCCATGCAGTCTAAGGGGTACGACTGAACGGAAGGCTAGTACGATTCCCCCTTCTCGCCCTATTTCGATCCCAGGCAAATGACGACAGCCATCCATTGGTTCCGCCGCGATCTCCGCCTCGCCGACAACCCCGCGCTGGCCGCCGCCGCTTCCGCGCATGAGCGCGTCGTGCCGCTCTACATCCATGCGCCGGACGAGGAGGGCGAATGGAAGCCCGGCGCGGCGAGTCGCTGGTGGCTGCATCATTCGCTCCTCGCGCTCGATGCTTCGCTCCGTAGGCACCACGGCGCCCTGCAGGTGCTGCACGGCGGAAGCCTGGACGCGCTGCGCGCCGCCATCCAGGCGACGGGCGCCACGACGGTCTACGCCAATCGTCTCTACGAACCCGCCGTGCTTCGCCGTGACAAGGCGGTATTCCGTGCGCTCGAGGACGACGGCATCGACGTGCTGACGTATAACGCGGCCCTCTGGTGCGAGCCCTGGGAGATCGCCACCAAGCAGGACGAGCCCTACCGTGTGTTCACGCCGTTCTGGCGCAACCTGCGACCGCGCATCGACACGGCGCCGGTCGAAGAACCGTCCCCCCTGAAACTGGCCGGGCTGCCGCGCTCGGCGACGGTGGCCGACCTCGGCCTCCTGCCCGCACTGGACTGGGCAAAGGGGTTCGACGAATGGACACCGGGCGAAACCGGTGCCCGCGAGATGCTCGACCTGTTCGCGGACGATGCCGTGGCGCACTACGTGGAAGGCCGCGATCTTCCCGCGCGGCACGGCACTTCGCGCATGTCGCCCCATCTGCACTGGGGCGAGATCTCGCCGCGCCAGATCGCGGCGGGCCTGCTCGAAAGGCTCGGGCGCCGTCGCAACGCGGCCGATATCGAGCCCTACCTGCGCCAGCTCGGCTGGCGCGAATTCGGCCACCACCTGCTGTACCACTTTCCGAAAACGCCGAAAGAGAACTTCAACCCGCGCTTCGACGGTTTCCGCTGGGCGAAGCGCGACACGCATGCGCTCCGCCGCTGGAAGCGCGGCCTCACCGGCATCCCGATCGTGGATGCGGGCATGCGCGAACTCTGGGCCACCGGGTGGATGCACAACCGGGTACGCATGCTGGTGGCGAGTTTCCTCACGAAGAACCTGCGCCAGCACTGGCTGTTGGGCGAACGCTGGTTCCACGACACGCTGGTGGACGCCGACCTCGCCAACAACGCCATGGGCTGGCAGTGGGTGGCGGGCAGCGGCGCCGATGCGGCGCCTTACTTCCGCATCTTCAATCCGGTGACCCAGTCGGAGAAGTTCGATCCGGACGGCGCCTACATCCGCCGCTGGGTGCCCGAGCTGGCGAAGGCGCCGGGGCGCCTCGTCCACGCGCCGTGGGAAGACGAGGCGTTCCTGAAGCGCTCCGGTTATCCGGCACCGCTGGTGGACCTGAAGGAAAGCCGCGAGGCCGCGCTCACGGCGTACCAGGGCCTGCGTTCCGCTCCCTGAGCAGCAGCGACAGCACGGGCGGCGTGATCATGGCGGTGAGCAGCGACATCGCCACGATCACCGCGTAGATCCGTTCGTCGAACACCCCCGCGGCGAGACCCAGGCTGGCGATCACCACGCCCACCTCGCCGCGCGGCACCATGCCGAAGCCCACGATCGTCGCGCCGCGTCGGCCGATGGACAAAGCGCCGAGGAAGCCGCCCGCCAGTTTCGACACCACGGCGATGAGGGTGACCACCGCGAGCATCGTCAGCGCCTCCGCGCTGCCCAGCTCGGCGAGGTTCACCTTGGCGCCGGTCACCACGAAGAAGAAGGGCGTAAGGAAGGCGAGCAGCGGCGCGGTCTGTTCCTCGAGCTGGTGCCGCTGGCTCGTTTCCGAGGCGATCATGCCGGCGAGGAAGGCGCCGATGATCGCCGCGAGGTGAAACTTCATCGAGAGGAAGGCCAGGCCCAGGCAGAGCGCCAGCACGATCGCCAGCGGCGACATCGGATGGCGTGGCTTGTCCAGCCATCCCGAGCCGCGACGCATCACGCGCGTGCCGCCCCAGCCGATCACGGCCACGAAGCCGACCGCGCTCAGCAGGGTGATGGCGAGGCTGCCGACATCCACCGCGCCGCCGCCCTGCAGCGACGACACCACGCCGAGCAGCAGCATGGCGAGGATGTCGTCGATGACGGCCGCGCCGAGGATGATCCGGGCCTCCTTCCGTTGCAGCACGCCCAGCTCCTGCAGCACGCGCGCGGTGATGCCGGCCGAGGTGGCGACGAAGGCCGCGGCGACGAACATGGAGCGGATCCAGTCGAAACCCGAGCCATGGGCCCAGAGCGCGCCGAGGCCAAAAGGCACGAGCACGCCGAGCACGCCGACCAGAAAAGCGCTCACGCCCACGCGCTTGAGATCGTCGAGGCGGGTTTCGAGCCCTACTGAGAAAAGGAGCAAAATCACGCCGATCTCGGCAAGCACGTCGAGCGGTGTGCCGGTGGCGATGTCAGGCACCGCGACCCAGCCGAGCGCGGACGGACCGATGGCGCAGCCGGCGGCGATTTCGCCCACCACGGCGGGCAGGCGCAGGCGTTGCGCGATTTCGCCGCCGATCTGCGCGGCGACGAAGATGACGAAAAGGGTGAGCAGGATGCCCGCGGAGTCGTGCATGGAAGGTTCCTTTCGAACGGCGCGTCCTGGTGCGCCCCGTTCGAGGGTACCGTTTCAGACCGGTCGCGTCTCGCGCAGGCGGCTGAAGACCCAGCTACCGGCCAGCGTGACCATGCCCAGCACGACCACCGACCAGCGGAACGCCCGCACGTAGGCGCCCGGTTCGTGCGATGTCAGGAAGCCTTCCATCAGCAGCGACGCCAGCGCGATGCCGAAGCTCATGGACAGGTACTGCGCGGTGGAGGCCATCGACGAGGCCATCGAGGCCTGGCGCACGTCGATGTCGACGTAGGCCAGCGTGTTCATCGAGGTGTACTGCAAGGACATGAACGCGCCGTAGACGTACACCCAGCCCGCGATGACCCAGGTGGGTGTCGACGGACTCAGCAGCGCGAACACGCACAGCACCCCGGCCACGGCGATGGTGTTGCCCAGCAGCAGGCGGCGGTAGCCGAAGCGGGTGAGCAGGCGGTCGATGAAGGGCTTGACCGTGATCGAGCCGATCGCCTGCGGCACCATCATCATGCCCGCCGCCAGCGGCGACCAGCCGCAGCCGATCTGCAGGAACAGCACCAGCAGCAGGTACATGCCCGATACGCCCAGTCGCGTGAACAGGTTGCCCGCGAGGGACACCCATACGCTGCGCACCTTCAGCAGGGAGAGGTCGCTTACCGGATGCGCCACCCGGCGGCTGTGCCGCACGTAAAGCGAGGCCAGCGCCACGGCGGCCATCGCATAACCGCCCACGCGCAACCATTGACCGTGGCCGCCCGCGGTTTCCGCGGCCATCAGCATCAGCGCCGAGGCGCCGGCGAACAGCATGAAGCCGAACGTATCGAAACGGTTGGCGCGGTCGAGCCGGTAATCGGGCATTTCGCGGCGGTTGAGCCACAGCCCCATCAGGCCCACGGGCACGTTGATGAGAAAGATGAGCCGCCAGTTGGTGAATTCCACCAGCGTGCCGCCCAGCAGCGGACCGAATACCGAGCCGAGCAGACCGAAGGTGGCCACGGTGGTCATCGCGCCCACGAACTCGCGGCGGTCGATGCTCCGGGCCAGCACGTAGCGGCCCACCGGCAGCAGCGCGGCACCGCCCAGGCCCTGGATGACGCGCGACGCGACCAGTTGGGGAAGGTTCTGCGCCACGCCGCACAGCAGCGAGCCCAGCGAGAAGACCAGGATCGCCCAGGCGAACACGCGCCGCGTGCCGAAGCGGTCGCAGAGCCACGGGCTCATGGGGATGAAGATCGCCAGCGTGAGCACGTAGCTGGTGAGTGCGGTGCGCATGCTCAGCGGCGTGACCCCCAGCGCGTTCGCGATGGCCGGCACCGCCGTGTTGACGATGGTGGAGTCCAGCGCCTGCATGAAGAATGCCGCGGCCACGAGCCAGATGAGGCCGCGGTAGCGGACCCGGCTCGAGGGCTCGGCCGGCGCGAGGGCCGGGCGGTCGGTGGGCAGTGCGTGGACGTCGGTCTTGGGGGAGTCGATGACGTCGTCTAGGGGCATGGCAGCGGGAATTATAGCGTCACCGGCCTCGTCTTGCTTTTATGGCGCCATCGGCCGACAGTTTGCGGTCGTTTTCGCGTTCGTCGTCATCACGGATCCTCCACATGCCCCAGTCCACCGCCCCCGCCGAGGCCATCGAGCGCGCCGCCGACCTGCGCCGCCGCATCGAGGACGCGAACTACCGTTATCACGTGCTCGACGATCCGAGCATCGCCGACGCCGAATACGATCGCCTGGTGAGGGAACTGGAAGCGCTGGAAGGCCAGTACGCCGAACTGGCCACGCCCGACTCGCCCACCCGAAAGGTCGGCGCGCGCGCGCAGGGCGGCTTCGCCGAGGTGGTGCATGCCGTGCCCATGCTTTCGCTGGGCAACGCCTTCGAACAGGAGGGCGACACCGATCGCGAAACATATCGCGAAGTGGCCGACTTCGAGCGCCGCATCGAGCAGACGCTGGATCGACGCGAGCCGGTGTTTTCGGTTGAGCCCAAGCTGGACGGTCTGGCG
This sequence comes from Luteibacter sp. CQ10, assembly GCF_040900725.1. Taxonomy (NCBI): domain Bacteria; kingdom Pseudomonadati; phylum Pseudomonadota; class Gammaproteobacteria; order Lysobacterales; family Rhodanobacteraceae; genus Luteibacter; species Luteibacter sp. CQ10. The sequence continues at coordinate 1,086,669 of NZ_JAEUYM010000001.1, forward strand.
ATCAGCCTGCGTTACGAAAACGGTGTGTTCGTGCAGGGGGCCACGCGAGGCGACGGCGCGGTGGGCGAGGACGTCACCGCCAACTTGCGCACCGTGCGGGCCATTCCGTTGCGCTTGCGTGGCGAGGGCTGGCCGCGCGTGCTCGAGGTGCGCGGTGAGGTGATCATGCCGCGCGCCGCCTTCGAAGCCTTCAACGCGCGGGCTCGCGAGGCCGGCGAAAAGCCGCTCGCCAATCCGCGCAACGGCGCCGCCGGTTCGCTGCGCCAGCTCGATCCGGCGGTTACCGCGAAGCGGCCGCTGGCCTTCTTCGCCTATGCCGTCGGCGTGGTCGAGGGCGGCGAATTGCCCGACACGCACTCGGCCACGCTGGCGAAGCTGCGCGAGTGGGGTTTCCCGGTGTCGCCGGAGGTATCCACGGCCAAGGGTTTCGACGGCCTCATCCGCTACTTCCGCAAGATCGGCGAAAAGCGTGACCGCCTGCCTTACGACATCGACGGCGTGGTCTACAAGCTCGACGACTACGAAGGCCAGCGCGAGATGGGTTTCGTCTCGCGCGCGCCGCGCTGGGCCATCGCGCACAAGTATCCCGCGCAGGAACAGATGACCGTGGTCGAGGGCATCGAGATCCAGATCGGCCGCACGGGCGCGGCCACGCCCGTGGCGCGCCTCGCGCCGGTGCAGGTGGGCGGCGTCACCGTCACCAACGCCACCCTGCACAACGCCGACCAGGTGGCGCGTCTCGACGTGCGCGTGGGCGATACCGTGATCGTGCGACGCGCGGGCGACGTCATTCCCGAGGTGGCACGCGTGGTCGAAGAGCGCCGTCCCGAGGGTACCGAGCCCTGGGCGATGCCCGCGACGTGTCCCGTGTGCGGTTCCGAATTGCTGCGCGAGGAAGGCGCGGCGGCCTATCGATGCTCCGGGGGCCTGATCTGCGGGGCGCAGCGCAAGGAGGCGATCATCCACTTCGCGTCGCGCCGCGCCATGGACATCGATGGCCTCGGCGACCGCTTCGTCGATGCGCTGGTCGAACTGGGCATGGTGCATACGCCGGCCGATCTCTACGACCTCACCGTGGAGAAGTTCGTGGAGATGAAGCGCCTCGCCGACGAGCGCGACGGCACCACGCCGGAAACCGTGAAGCAGGGCAAGGTCGCCACCAAGTGGGCGGAAAACCTCGTCGCTTCCATCGAGGCCAGCAAGCGGTCCACGCTGCCGCGTTTCCTGTTCGCGCTGGGCATCATGCACATCGGCGAGAGCACGGCGAAGACGCTGGCGCTGTGGCTGGGATCGCTCGAAGCGGTGCGCCGCACGCCCAAGCCGGTGTTGCGCGTGCTGCCCGACATCGGCGAGGAGGTGGCGACCTCCATCGCGGCGTTCTTCGGCCAGGAGGGCAACGAGAAGGTGGTCGACGCGCTGCTGGCGGCGGGCATCACGTTCTCCGACGAGTCCGCTCCCTCGCCGAAGCTGCGCGAGCGGCTTGGGCTCGACGTACTGCTCGACGCGGCGAAGATCCCTAAACTCGGCCCGAAGAACACGGCTTTGCTCGCGAAGCACTACAAGAGCGTGGCGGATCTGGCCCAGGCCGGCGAGCACCAGTGGATCATCGCCGGCGTGCCCTCGGCCGCCGCGTCGAACCTGTGGGCCTACCTGAGCGATCCGACGCGCTATCGCCAGCTCACCAACGACTTCGCCGACATGCAGTGGCTGCTCGACCGCTTGCCCGCGACGTCCACGGCCGCGTTGCCGCTCGAAGGCCACACCTACGTCATCACCGGCACGCTGGCCACGCTCAAGCGCGACGATGCCACCGAGCGGCTGGAGTCGCTGGGCGCGAAGGTCGCCGGCTCCGTGTCGAAGAAGACCACGGCCGTGTTCGCCGGTGAGGCGGCCGGTTCCAAACTCGACAAGGCCCGGGAACTCGGCGTGCCGGTTCACGACGAGGCCGCGCTGTTGGCGTTGCTGACCGAACATGGGGTCGCGCCATGACCGCGCGGCTGGAGCGGCTGCATCTGCGTGCGACGACCTATGCGCGCATCCGCGCCTTTTTCGCCGAGCGTGGCGTCACTGAAGTGGAGACGCCGATCCTTTCGGCGGCGGGCAACACCGACCCGAACATCCGAAGCTTCGGCACGCGGTTCACCGGCCACGTGGACGCCGGTTCGCCGGAGCGCTGGATGCGCACCTCGCCGGAGTTTCCGCTCAAGCGCCTGCTGGCCGAAGGCATGGGCGATTGTTACGAACTGGGCCGGGTATTTCGCGACGGCGAGGCGGGTGGACGGCACAACCCCGAGTTCACGATGCTGGAGTGGTACCGCGTGGGCTGGGACCACGCCCGGCTTGCGCGCGAGGTGATCGACCTGTTCGAACACCTGATGCTGCTGGCGGGCCGCACGTTCGACGTCGTGGAAACCGAATACAGCAGCCTCTATCGCAACGTGCTCGGTGTCGATGCCTTCACCGATCCGGTCGAGCGCTTGCGGGAGGCCCTGGGCGAGGTGACGATCGACGGCGAAGGGCTGGGGCGCGACGACTGGCTCGACCTGTTGATGACCCACCGCATCCAGCCTGAATTTCCCCGCGATCGCATCACGGTCATCTACGACTACCCGGCGAGCCAGTGCGCGCTGGCGAAGATTCGTCCCGGCAAGCCACCGGTGGCGGAGCGTTTCGAGGTGTATCTCGGTCGCTACGAGGTGGCCAACGGCTACCATGAACTCAACGATGCGAAGGAGCAGCGTGCTCGATTCGAGCGCGATAATGCCGTGCGCCGCGAGCGTGGTTCGCGCGAGATGCCCATCGACGAGCGCTTGCTTACCGTACTCGATCGCATGCCGGCCTGTGCGGGCGTGGCCCTGGGCGTGGAGCGCCTGCTGATGGTGCTGGCCGATACCGATGCCATCGCGGACGTGATGGCTTACCCGTTTGCCGAGGCCTGACGATGCTCGAATCCATTCATCATGTGGCGATCATCTGCTCGGACTACGCGCGGTCGAAGGCGTTCTATACCGAGGTGCTGGGGCTTCGCGTGGTGCACGAGGCGTATCGCGAAGCGCGCGATTCGTGGAAGCTCGACCTGGAAGTGAGCCCGGGCGTGCAGATCGAGCTGTTCTCGTTTCCGTCGCCGCCGCCGCGCGTGTCGCGGCCGGAGGCACAGGGCTTGCGGCATCTGGCGTTTTCGGTGCGTGATATCGACGCGGCGGTGTCCCGCCTGGCGGCCCATGGCGTCGTGTGCGAGCCGATCCGCATCGACGAATACACGGGCAAACGCTTCACCTTCTTCGCCGACCCCGACGACCTGCCGATCGAGCTCTACGAGGGCCGGGCTTCGTAGGATTCGCCGATACGATCGGCTCCCACCCCTTCGGTAGCAAGGTTGCCGAGGCGTGGCTACCGAAGGGGTGGGAGCCGATCGTATCGGCGAACGGCCTTGCCTCAGAACTCCAACTCCTGCGCCGCACACAGGTAATCCACCATCGGTGCCAGCCGCTTGAAGTTGTCCACGACGAACGGCAACAGCTCGGCCGAACACGCCATCGCCTCGTCGAAATCCTGCCCCGCCGCGAAGTTCTTCCGCTTCAGGTCCTCGATCAACTCGTGGTTCGCGTCGAACCCGCGCGGCGGACGCGTCAGGCTCTCGCCCCAGAACGAGAACCGCTCGCGAAAGCCCTTCGTCTGCGTGGCCCGCTTCCACGAATCCGGATTGTCGGCCAGGAATTCCCGCAGCTTCTTCAGCACCGGCGGCTCCGGATGCCACATGCCCGCGCCTACGAAGCACTCGCCCGGCTGGATGTGCAGGTAGAACCCGGGGGCCTGGATCTCGTGCCGCCGCTCGTGGAAGAACCGCGAGCCCTGCCATCCCTTGTACGGCTGCTTGTCGTTGGCGAACCGCGTATCGCGATGGATGCGGTAGAGCGAGCCACCGACCTTGCGCGGATCGGCACGGAAATGCGGGCTGATCTTCCCCAGCGGTGCCTGGATGTCGACGATCAGTTCGGTGAAAGGCTCACGCACGTGGCGCTCGTAATCTTCCTTGTGCGCCTGGAACCACTCGCGGCTGTTGTTGCGCACCAGCGACTTGAAGAATCGGAACGTGGCGGGAGTGAAATAGCTCTTGTGCGGCATATCGGCTCAATGAAGTTCGCGGGCCCAGGCTTCCAGGTCGTCCAGCAGCGCGGTGGGCGCGTCGGGCGCGGCACGTGCCAGGGCGAGTTCGGCGGCGTAGGTGTCGAAGGTGAGGGTGGTGAGGGGACCTTGCCGGGTGAGGCGGTCGAGCCGGAAAGCTTCCCAGCGCGCCTGCTCGTCGAGGCTGAGCGTTTCCGGCCAGTTGCGGGCGCGATAGCGGAACAGCAACTCGGGGTAACGCGCATCGCGGAACGGGAACGACCGTTCGCCCAACTGCGCCGGCGGCGTGGCGCGCACGTCGGCGAGCAGGCGACGGTCGGCGTCGGGCAGGAAGGCGCCGTACAGCCCCAGCTCGGGATCCTCGGCCGGCGGCAGGTCGGCGGCGTGACCGTAGACGCGGCGGAGCTTTTCGGCCAGGCCCGGCGCGTCGCGCAAGGCGGCGAGGTGGCGCTCCACGGCCGCCATGTCGAGCCCCAGCCGGCCATGGTCGGTGTTTCTCAGCACCGAGAGGGGCGCCAAAGCGGGGGCGTGATTGGCGCGCACGGTGCGCAAGGCGATGCGCTCCACGCCCTCCGGCAGGTCGGCGCGGGAGGTGAACACGCGATCGGCGATGTCCCCGTCGTCCAGCGCGAGCAGGTCGGTGGGATCGCAGGTGAGGTCGTAGACGATCACTTCCCCGGCGCGGGAGGGATGCGCGGCCAGCGGCGCGATCACGGTGAGGCAGTGGCGGCTGGCCGGATAGCGCGACGACACGTGCACCACCGGCGTCATCGCCGCCACGTCGAGCAGTTCGAACACGCGCTGCTTGCGGCGCAGGGCGTAGTACCAGTCCCATAGGCGCGGCTGCTTCGAGCGGATGAGCCGGGCCAGGGCGATCAGGGCCTCCACGTCGGACAACGCGTCGTGGGCGCGCTCCTGCTTCAACCCGTTGGCGGTGGCCAGGTGCTCCAGCTTGAAGCTCGGCGTGCCGTCCTCGCGGGTAGGCCAGACGATGCCCTCGGGGCGCAGGGCCTGGCACATGCGCACCAGGTCGATGAGGTCCCAGCGCGAGTTGCCGTTTTCCCACTCCCGGCCATAGGGATCGTAGAAGTTGCGGTACAGGAGGTGGCGGGTGAACTCGTCGTCGAAGCGCAGCGAGTTGTACCCGACGGTGCAGGTGCCTGGCCGGGCGATTTCCTCGTGGATGGCTGCCGCGAAGGCCGCCTCGCACAGGCCTTCGCGTTCGGCGAGCTGGGGCGAGATGCCCGTGATGAGCGCGGCGACCGGATGGGGCAGGGCGTCCCGGGGCGGCTTGCAGTAGATCATCAGCGGCTCGCCGACGATCTCCAGGTTGGCGTCGGTACGGATGCCGGCGAACTGCGAGGGGCGGTCCCGGCGAGGGTCGGCGCCGAAGGTTTCGTAGTCGTGCCAGAAGAAGGTCGGTTCGGCCATCCGGCCATGATCGCACAGCGGTGACGCCGGGCGCGGTAGACTTCAGGCCATCAAAGGAGAACCCATGACCTCAGCGCACGAAGACAACCTCATCTGGATCGACCTGGAAATGACGGGATTGGATACGGACAACGACTCGATCCTCGAAATCGCCACCGTCGTGACCGACAAGGATCTGAACGTGCTCGCCGAGGGACCGGTGTTCGCCATCAGCAACACCGATGCCCGCCTGCAGCAGATGGACGCCTGGAACCGCAACCAGCATGGGCGCTCGGGCCTGTGGGCGCGGGTGGTGGAGTCCGACATCCCCCGTGAGGATGCCGAAGAGGCCACCATCGAGTTCCTGAAGGCGTGGGTACCGGCCGGCAAGTCGCCCATGTGCGGCAACTCCATCTGCCAGGACCGCCGTTTCCTGCATCGCGAGATGCCGAAGCTGGAGCGCTATTTCCACTACCGCAACCTCGACGTGTCCACGCTCAAGGAGCTGTCGCGCCGCTGGTCGCCGGAGGTCTCCCGGGGCTTCACGAAGGATTCGGCGCACACCGCGCTGTCCGACATCCGCGATTCCATCGACGAGCTGCGCTACTACCGCCGTTTCATGGGCGCGCTCGGCGGCCAGCAGCCGGGTTGAGCCCATGAACGTCGATCCCTTCGCCACCGTCCTGGACTGCAACGGCCGCGCCCTGTCGCTCGACCGTCCGCGCGTGGTCGGTATCGTCAACGTCACGCCCGATTCGTTTTCGGACGGCGGCCGCCACGACACGCTCGAGGCGGCGTATGCCCACGCGATGCGCCTGGCGGAAGAGGGTGCCGACATGCTCGACGTCGGGGGCGAGTCCACCCGTCCCGGCGCCGACGACGTATCGGTCGACGACGAAATCCGCCGCACGGTGCCGCTGATCGAACGCCTGGCCGCGGCCACCACGCTGCCGATCTCCATCGACACGTCCAAGCCGGAGGTGATGCGCGCGGCGGTGGGCGCCGGCGCGGGCATGATCAACGACGTCTACGCGCTGCGCCGCGAAGGCGCCCTTGATGCCGCCGCCGAGTTGCGCGTGCCGGTGTGCCTCATGCACATGCAGGGCGAGCCGCGTGGCATGCAGGACGATCCCCGTTACGACGACGTGGTCGGCGAGGTGCATCGCTTCCTCACCGATCGCCTGTTCGCCTGCGAGCTGTCCGGCATCGAACGCCGCCGGGTGCTGGTCGACCCGGGCTTCGGATTCGGCAAGAACCTCGAGCACAATCTCGCCCTGTTGCGCGCCATGGGCCGTTTCGCCGAGCTGGGGGCAGGCGCGTACGCGGGGCTTTCGCGCAAGTCGCTGATCGGTCAGGTCACGGGCCGCGCCGACCCCACCGCGCGGGTAGCCGGATCGCTGGCTGCCGCCCTGGTCGCCGTGCAGCGCGGGGCGATCATGGTTCGGGTGCACGACGTGGCGGCGACCGTCGATGCCCTGGCCGTGTGGGCGGCGGTGAAGGCGGGGGATACGGCGCCGCGCGTCGACAAGCCGTCGATGCCTCGCTGGCCCGACGACGACTGAGGCTTCGTGGGATTCGCCGATACGATCGGCTCCCACCCTTCGGTAGCTACCTTCCTACCGAAGGGGTGGGAGCCGATCGTATCGGCGATCTTTTGTTCCGACTGAGCGTATGATTTCCCGTCCAAGCAAGGAATTACAGCCATGAGCGAACGTAAATACTTCGGTACGGACGGCATTCGCGGCCACGTGGGCACCTACCCGATCAGCGCGGACTTCATCCTTCGTCTCGGCCGTGCCGCCGGTGCCGTGCTGGCGCGCCGTCGCGCCGCCGATCGCCGCCCGGTGGGCGCCGGTCCGGATCGCCGCGACCATGCCCGCAAGGTGCTCGTGGTGATCGGCAAGGACACCCGCGTGTCCGGCTACATGTTCGAAGCCGCCCTGGAGGCCGGTCTCGTGGCCTCGGGCGCCGACGTGCGCATGCTCGGCCCCATGCCTACGCCCGGCGTGGCCTACCTCACCCGTTCGCTCCGCGCCGACGCCGGCATCGTGATCAGCGCCTCGCACAACCCGCACCAGGACAACGGCATCAAGTTCTTCTCCGGCCAGGGCGAAAAGCTCGACGACGAACTCGAAGCCGAAATCGAGGCCGAGCTCGAAGCCGACTTCGCCACGGTCGCCTCCGAAGCCCTGGGCAAGGCGCGTCGCGTGGAAGACGCGGTGACCCGTTACGCCGAATTCTGCAAATCCACGGTGTCCGACGACTTCTCGCTGTCCGGCATGCGCATCGTGCTCGATTGCGCCCATGGCGCCACCTACCAGGTCGCCCCCAAGGTGTTCACCGACCTGGGCGCCGAGGTGTTCACCATCGGCGCGGAGCCCGACGGTCTCAACATCAACCGCGATGTGGGCTCCACGGCGCCGGAGGCCCTGGCCCAGGCCGTCAGGTCCCGCGGCGCCGACCTCGGCATCGCCTTCGACGGCGACGGCGATCGCGTGCGCGTGGTCGACCGCGACGGCACGGTCACCGACGGCGACGACATGCTCTACGTCATCGCCCGCCACTGGAAGAAAAAGGGCGAGCTGAAGGGCCCGGTGGTCGGCACGCTGATGAGCAATTACGGCCTGCAACGCGCCCTGAAGCAGATGGACATTCCCTTCGTGCGCGCCAACGTGGGCGACCGCTACGTGCTCCAGCAGCTCAAGGAACACGGCGGCGTGCTCGGCGGCGAAACCTCCGGCCACGTGCTCTGCCTCGACCGATTCACCACGGGCGACGGCATCGTGGCGGCCCTGGCGCTGCTCGAGGCCCTGGCCGCCGACGGCGAAACCTTCGCCGAGGCCCGCACCGGGCTCACCAAGCTGCCGCAGACCATGCTCAACGTACGCGTGGAAGGCGCCAAGGCCTCGTTGGGCACCGATACCGTGAAGCAGGCCCTGGCCGAGGTGGAGCGCGAGCTGGAAGGGCGTGGCCGCGTGGTACTGCGGGCGTCCGGTACCGAACCGCTGGTGCGCGTCACCATCGAGGCCGCCGACGCGGCCGAAGTGGACCGGCTGGCGACACGGCTGGCCGACGCCGTAAAATCGGCGGCCCAGGCACTCGCCTGAACGAATTCCCGACACCGGCCGGCGTGGGCACCCCACGCCGGCCTTGTCATGCCCGAAAGCAGGTCACGCCATGAAGAAGGTTCCCACGCTCGATATCCGCCGCTACGACACCGATCGCGACGCCTTCGTCGCCGAACTCGGCGCGGCGTATCGCGAATTCGGTTTCTGCTGCATCAGCGGCCACGGTATCCCGCAGGCCGACATCGAGGGGGCCTACGACGCCTTCAAGGCCTTCTTCGCGCTGCCCGACGAGACCAAGCGCAAGTACCACATCCCCGGGGGTGGTGGCGCGCGCGGCTACACCCCGTTCAAGGTGGAAACGGCGAAGGACTCGAAGTTCGCCGATCTCAAGGAATTCTGGCACGTGGGTCGCGAGATCCCGCGCGATTCCAAGTACGCCGACGTGATGCCGCCCAACGTGTGGCCCGACGAGGTGCCCTCGTTCAAGGACAAGGGCTACGGCCTCTACCAGGCGCTGGACGATCTCGGCTCGCGCGTGCTGCGGGCTCTGGCCCTGCACATCGACCTGCCCGAGACGTTCTTCGACGACAAGGTGAACGTGGGCAACTCCATCCTGCGTCCCATCCACTACCCGCCGATCACGCAGACCGACGTACCCAACGTGCGCGCCGGTGCCCATGAGGACATCAACTTCATCACGCTGCTGGTCGGCGCCAGCACGGCGGGCCTGGAAGTACTCACCCGCGAAGGCGAGTGGCTGCCCATTACCAGCGAAGGCGACGCCATCGTGGTCAACATCGGCGACATGTTGCAGCGCCTGACCAACCACGTGTATCCGTCCACCACGCACCGCGTCACCAATCCGCAGGGCGACGCGGCGCGCAAGCCGCGTTACTCGGTGCCGTTCTTCCTGCACCCGAATCCCGACGTGGTGCTCGACGTCCTGCCCTCGTGCGTCACGCCCGACAATCCCAAGCGCTACGAGACGCCGATCACGGCGCATGAGTACCTGCAGGAACGCCTGCGTGAGATCAAGCTGATCTGACATCCCTTTAGCGGGTTCTTCACCGGGAGGGGCGGAGCCTCGAACCTCCCGGTCATTTCCCGGAGTTCATCGTGAAGACCCGCAAGCGCACTTCCTCCCGATCCAACGCCCAGCGCGTGCGGCGCCAGCGCACGATGCGAGCCCGCGGTCGCGCCTGATTTACCTAAGACTCAAGGGTTCGCGGACGCCCTTCGGTCGCTATGGCGCGACGAGATCGGACGGTTCAGCCCTCTCGCCCCTGTGCAGGAACGGATGCGCGAACACCGCACCCAGGATCACGGCGACGCCCGCATAGAACGACCAGCCCAGCTCCCGCTGTTCGCCCAGCAGCGGAATCGCCAGCACGATCGCGTACACCGGTTCGAGGTTGGTGATCATCTGCGTGGCGAAGGCCGACAGGTGTCGTAGCGCCGCGAGGGCGAGCGCGAACGGCAGCAGCGTGCAGCCGAACGCCAGGATCAGCACGAGTACTCCATCGTGCAGGTCCGGCATCACGAAGGGTGCCGCCATGAAGAGCGGCCCGCAGACGGTAAGGAACAGGGCGCCCGTGCCGAGTTCCACGAAGGTCACCGTCAGTGCGTCGGCATGTTCGATGTAGCGCTTGTTGAGCGCACCGAAGAACGCCACGAAAATCGCCGACAGCACCCCCACCGCCAGGCCCATGCGCATGTCGCCCGGCACCCCGCCGGCGACCAGCGCCACGCCCGGGATTACCGCCGCGCCGATGAGCAGTTCCCTCGGATCGAAACGTCGACGTGCGATCCAGGGTTCGATGAGGGCGAGGAAGACCGGGCAGGTCGCGATGCAGGTGGCCGCCACCGATGCATTGGCCAGCTTGATGGCGCCGTAGAAGGTGAGCCAGTGCAGGGCCACGATGATACCGATGCCCGCGTAGGTGAAGCGCAGCCTCATGGGCATCGCGCGCAGCCCACGCCAGACGCGGGGCAAGCAAAGCAGTGCGCCAGATACCAGCAGCATGCGCCACCACACCAGGGGCAAGGCGGGCAGGGTGATCGACTTGCCGAGGATCGCGGTGAATCCCCAGAGCAGGACGCAGAAGTGGATTTGCAGGAGGGCTTTGCGGGTCGGCGGCATGGCGCGAAGCTTACGGCATGCCTGCCGTGGTGTGGCGGACTGGATTCGCCGATGCGATCGGCTCCCACCCCTCCGGTAGGAGCCCACTCCCGAGGGAACGAGAGCCGATCATACCGGTGATCACCTTGCCAACGCCCTCGACAGGAACCCCGCTACCGAAGGGGTGGGAGCCGATCGTATCGGCGAATCACTTCGCCGAAGCCTTCGGCGGGCTCTTCTTCAGGTCATCCAGCAACGGCTTGCACTGCGTGGCGTCGGCCTTGCCGCTCTCCGGCACCGCCAGCGGGGCCAGCGCGGCCACGGGTGCCGCGAACACCGCCAGCGCCACGGCACCGCCGCCGCGCAGGATCAACGGTCCGGCATGCACGCCGGGGGACGGGTTCTTGAACGTGCCATGCACGTACAGCGGCGAGCGCAGCGAGAACAGGCGGAAACCCTTCGTGTGCGGCACGATGTCGAGGTTGAGTTTCTCGTCCTTGAAGTCGATGTCGCCGTTGACATTGATAAGCGCCTTCTCCGTATCGAAGGCGAAGAGCTTGGACTCCATCACGCCGTTGGTGGACACCAGGTCGGCCGCCATGCAGTTGATCTTCACCACGTCGTCGCCGAACAGCTTGTTGACCACGTAGTTGCCCACGTTGAGACCGGCGATCTCCAGCAGCGACGAGCTGATGGCGCCGTCGTTGATGAGCAGCTTCACCTCGCCGTTGGAGCTGCCCAGCAGCGCGGCGGGGGAATTGCCCGTGGCGGTGAGCGAGGCATCGCCGTTGACCTCGCCGAAACTGGTCTGCATCGGCGCGAAAGTGGGGAAGAGCTCTTTCAGCTTCAGGTGGCGCGCGCCGAGGTTGAGGCGTCCCTTCATCGGCGCGGTCGAACCGTCCAGCCGGATGTTGCTGCCCACGGTGCCGCCGGCCACGCCGAATTTCAGCGGGTCGAGGGTGAGCACGGCATCCTTCATGATCAGGTGCGTATCGACGTTCTCGATGGGCAGGCGCTCGCCGTGCACGATTTTCGTGCCGGTGAAGTGCACGTCGGCATCCATCGCATTCCAGCGGTCGGTCTTGAACGGCTCCACGGGCAGCACCTTGTCGGCCGGCTGCTTGACGCTGTCGCCGCGCTCGGCCTTCTCCTGGTCGGAGCCACCGCCGATCAGCGGTGCCAGGTCGGCGAAGAGCAGTTGCTTCGAGGTCAGTTTGCCGGTGAGGCTGGGGCGCTGGCCGCCCGTGTCGAAGGTGAGCGTGCCGCCGAGATCGCTGCCGCCCACCCGGCCGGTGAAGTTCTCGTAGGTGAATTTGCTCGCTCCCTTCTTGAGGTTGGCCTTGAGGTGGCCCTCGGTGGCGAAGGGCGGCGTATCGGGCAGCGTCACGCCGGTGAGATCGTAGAGGTGCGACATGCTGGTGCCCGAAAACCACAGGCGGATGTCGAGGGCACCGAGGTTCATGGGGTCGGTGAGCGTGCCGACGAAGGCGATGTGCGTGTCGCCGAAGCGCGCGTCGGCCTGCACGGGGAAGGGACGATCGGCATCGCGAAGGGCGAATACGCCGCCCGTGCGCGCCTTGGCCGAGACGGTGGACTTCTTGTAGGTGCCTTTCGCGTCCCAGGCGAAGTAGTAGACCTGCTTGTTCTTCGTGTCGTCCTGACGGTCCTTCTCGTCGGCATCGCTCCGGGCCATCGTCTTCGCGCTGGCGCCGGTGGTCTTGTTGGCCTGCGCGCGCGAGTCCTTTTCCTGCTGCTTCATGATCTCGTCGAACGGAATGCCCTTACCCAGCGGCGTCACGTCGATGCCCATCGTGATCTGGTTCTGCGCATCGGCGAAGTCGATGTGGCCCTTGTCGAAGGCGATGGCGTTCAGTTCGAGCGCCCATTCCGAGGGGCCGGTGTCCTCGGGCAGCTTGAACGTCCAGGTGTTGTCGCCGTTCTTTACCCGCTCCAGGTCGATGGTGGGTTCGCCGAGGCGGATCTCGGGAATGACGATGCGATGGGCGATGAGCGGGAAAGGCGAGAGACGAAAGTCGATGGTCTTCAACGACGCAAAGCGGTTGTTCTTCGCCCAGCTCGGATTGGTCACGACGATGTCGCGGGCCGTGAAATGCGGCCAGGGGATCCATCCGGCAAACCCGCCCTGGCCCGGCTCACGCGCCCAGTGCGCGGTGATGTCGCCCTGGATCGCGAAGGGGCGGCCGATGGCCTGCGACACCTTGGCGTTGATGGTGGGCTTGAGGCGGTTCCAGTCGAAAAAGGCGATGAACAGGATCAGCGCCACGATCAACAGGACGATGATTCCCAGGACCCACGCCAGAATTTTCCTGCCACGCCGCATCAGCCTCACTCCTCATCCGTCTCACGGCGGCAAGAGTTAGCGCCTGGGGTGGCAAGGTTATGTGTTCTTGGTGGTGGTGGATTAAGGGTTGTGCACGAAATGCGAAGAGCCGTAGCCACGCTGGCGCGAAAACCCGTTGCATGGCGCTGGGTTCCTGCGTGCGCAGGAACGACTAGCGGCCATCGCTTTCGCACATACACGGTGGAAGAAGTGGCGACAACGACAAAGCCGTCGCTCCCGCGTACGCGGGAGCCCAGCGCCTCGGTCGACGGGCTGGCGACGGTGTCCCATCGAATCAAGCTTGCCAGTAACCCGTAGCCTTTACCCACTCCTTGTCGATCCCCCGCGTCTCGACCAGCGTCGACCGCAGCGTCCGCGCCCGTTTCGATTCCAGCGCTACCCACCAGAACGTATCGCCCTCCGGAAGCGCCATCGAGGCCAGCACGTCGTCCAGCGACGGCGACTGGCCGCGGATGAACCAGCGGGTCTCGCGGGCCATGGCCTGGCGCTCGTCGGGGGAGGCGATCTCGGCAAGCACCGTGACGTTCGTGTCCGCGGGCATCTCCTCGAGCCAGCGCCCCATGGCGGGCAGGGCGGTCTCGTCGCCCACCAGCACGTAGTGGTCGTAGTCGTCGGGTACGATCATCGAACCACGCGGACCGCCCACGCCGAGGCGGTCGCCCGGCTTGGCCTGTTCCGCCCAGGTGGACGCCGGGCCCTCGCCGTGGATCACGAAGTCGATGTCCAGTTCGAGGCTTTCCGGCCGGAAACGCCTAGGCGTGTAGTCGCGCGAGGGCGAGGGTTCCTTGCCTTCAGGATAGACGGGGCCGTCGGGCCCCATCGTGGGCATGTTGAATTCGCCCGTCGCCGTCGGAAAGAACAGCTTGACGTGGTCATCGGGCGACGCGGAAGGAAACCCCTCCAGTTCCGGCCCGTGCACCGTGACGCGCACCATGTGCGGCGTGAGCCGTTCCACCCGAGTCACCTCGAGGATGCGCATCTTCAGCTCGTGGCGAACACGGCGGATCTCGTGCTTTTGGCTCATCCCTGGCGCTCCGCGATGGCCTTCGCCGCCGAGGCGACGATGGCGGCGACGCGCTTGATCTCGGCGTCGTCCCAGCTCTTGTGGTGGTTGAGCAACTGGTGCTTAAGCCCGTGCATCGCCTCGCGCACCGCTTCGGGCACGCCCATGCGGCGCATGTGCCGCGACATCACCTGCAGGCGTTCGGTAAGGGCTTCGAGGTTGTGCCGGTTCTCGTCGAGGAAGACCTTGCCCTCGTCGGTGATGGCGTAGAGCTTCTTGCCGCCGGTCTCGGCCTCGACGCGGGCGTAGCCCAGCTCTTCGAGCATGGTGAGGGTGGGATAGATGGCGCCGGGGCTGGGGCTGTACTGGCCGTCGAACATCTCCTCGATGGTGCGGATCAGTTCGTAGCCGTGGCGGGGCTGCTCCTCGATGAGGGCGAGCAGCAGCAGGCGCAGGTCGCCGGTGCCGAACATGCGGCCGCCGAAGCGCCCGCCGCCGCCGCGGCCACCGCGCATGCCGTCACGCTCGTCGAAGCCGAAGGGACCGCCGCCGAAACGGCCGCCGCCGCGACCCATCGCGGCCATGTGCTCGTGGAAGTGGCGCCGGGCATGGTGGAAGAAATGCATGGGTGCTCTCCGATATATCGTACGTAGTGTTCGTACGATATATCTTAAGAAACACTCTTGGCAAGTCTCGATCGCCGATGAATCGGCTCCTACCAAGCGCGGGATGGCGAGCCGCCGCGTCCTGCTCCGTAGGAGCCGCTTCAGCGGCGATAGCCAACGAAGCGGTGAAGCGGCTTACCCAAAGGTAAACGTGAAGGCATGGAAGTTCGCCTTCGGCACCTTGATGGTCAGCACGTGGTCCTTGTAACCATCCCCGTCGAACAGGGTGTACAGCATGGATTTCTGCACGGTCACCGGCGCCTGCGGCTTGCCGTCCACGGCCACTTCGATGGTGATCGGATCATTGGCGCTGGCCACCATGTGCACCTTTTTCGCCTTGAAGTGCAGGCGGATCTCGCCGCTCGGGCCGATCAGGCTGGCGTTCTCGCGGCCGATCTCCCAGCGCCCCACCAGGGCGAACCGGTTGAGGTCCAGCCGCGACGGCGCGGTGAAGTCGCGCGTGCCGGTGCGGTCGCCCTCGGGACTGGCGTTGTTCTGGCTGCGGTCGCTGCCGAAGTACATCTCCGGCGAGCCCAGCTGGCGGAAGTCGGGCGCGTCCTTGTCCGTGCCGCCTTTATCCTCCAGCCGGGGCAGGCCGAGCAGGGTGCGGATGGCGTTCTCCATCTCCATGTAGTTGCCCTCGCCGTAATGGTGGGCGATGACGTTGCCGCGCTGGTCGACGAGATACTCCGCCGGCCAGTACTTGTTGTCCCAGGCGTCCCAGGTTTCCAGGTCGTTGTCCTGGGCCACGGGGTAGTGGATGCCGAACTGCTTGATGGCGTCGCGGACGTTCGCTTCCTGCTTCTCGAAGGGGAATTCGGGCGAGTGCACGCCCACCACCACCAGGCCCTTGTCCTTGTACTGGTCGTACCAGCGGGTGACGTGGGGCAGGGTGCGCAGGCAGTTGATGCAGGAATACGTCCAGAAATCGATCAGCACGACCTTGCCGCGCAGCGACTTCATGGTGAGCGGCTTGGAGTTCTGCCAGGCGGCGATGCCGGCGAATTCCGGCGCCGTCTGCGCCGCGAACGCGGGCAGGGCGGCGGCCAGCAGGGCGACGGCGAACAGGGCCTTGCGGAAGAGGTGGCGCATGGAAACTCCGTGGTTCTCAGGGGGTACGGCCAAGGAGACCGGACGACAGGGCGCCACCTTACACCGGTCGGGTGCGCTAAAATCGGCGCTTTGCCAGCCCCCGCGAGCCAGCGTACCGCCATGACCTCGATCAAGCAGGACGACCTCATCCAGAGCGTCGCCGACGCCCTCCAGTACATCTCCTACTACCACCCGGTGGATTACATCCGGAACCTCTCCGCGGCCTATGAGCGCGAGGAATCCCCGGCCGCGAAGGACGCCATCGCGCAGATCCTCATCAACTCGCGCATGTGCGCCGAAGGCCACCGGCCCATCTGCCAGGACACCGGCATCGTCACCGTCTTCCTGAAGATCGGCATGAACGTGCGCTGGGACGATGCCACCATGGGCGTCGAAGAGATGGTGAACGAGGGCGTGCGCCGCGCCTACAACCACCCGGACAACAAGCTGCGCGCCTCCGTGCTGGCCGATCCGGCCGGCAAGCGCATGAACACGCGCGACAACACGCCGGCCGTGATCAACGTGTCCGTGGTGCCGGGAAATACGGTGGACGTCATCGTCGCCGCCAAGGGCGGCGGTTCGGAAGCCAAGTCGAAGTTCGCCATGCTCAACCCGTCCGACTCCATCGTCGACTGGGTGCTGAAGACCGTGCCCACCATGGGCGCCGGCTGGTGCCCGCCGGGCATGCTCGGCATCGGCATCGGCGGTACCGCCGAAAAGGCGATGCTGCTGGCGAAGGAGTCGCTGATGGAGCCCATCGACATCGTCGATCTCATCGCCCGCGGTCCGTCCAATCGCGCCGAAGAGCTGCGCCTGGAGCTGTACGAGAAGGTCAACGCGCTCGGTATCGGCGCGCAGGGCCTGGGCGGCCTCACCACCGTGCTCGACATCAAGGTGAAGGATTACCCCACCCACGCCGCCAACCTGCCGGTGGCGATGATCCCCAACTGCGCCGCCACGCGCCACGCGCATTTCGTGCTCGACGGCTCCGGCCCGGTCGCGCTCGATCCGCCGTCGCTGGACGATTGGCCGAAGCTCACCTACGATGCGTCCAAGGGCCGTCGCGTGAACCTCGACACGATCACCCGCGAGGAAGTGGCCAGCTGGAAGCCGGGCGAGGTGATCCTGCTCAACGGCAAGCTGCTCACGGGCCGCGACGCCGCGCACAAGCGCATGATCGACATGCTCAACCGCGGCGAGACGCTGCCGGTGGATTTCACCAACCGGTTCATCTACTACGTGGGCCCGGTCGATCCGGTGCGCGACGAGGTGGTCGGCCCCGCCGGTCCCACCACGGCCACGCGCATGGACAAGTTCACGCGCCAGATGCTGGAGACCACGGGCCTGCTCGGCATGGTCGGCAAATCCGAGCGCGGCCCGACGGCCATCGACGCCATCCGCGACAACAAGGCCGTTTACCTCATGGCCGTGGGCGGTGCCGCGTACCTCGTGTCGAAGGCGATCAAGGCCTCGCGCGTACTGGCCTTCGAAGACCTCGGCATGGAGGCGATCTACGAGTTCGAGGTGAAGGACATGCCGGTGACCGTGGCGGTGGATAGCCAGGGCACGTCGGTGCACCAGACGGGGCCGAAGGAATGGCGCACGAAGATCGGCAAGATTCCGGTCGTCGTGGAGTAAGAGCTCGCCGATACGATCGGCTCCCACCCCTTCGGCAGCCATGTTTACGTGGCCTGCCTACCGAAGGGGTGGGAGCCGATCGTATCGGCGAACGCTACGAAGCGAGGCGAAAAGCATGCCTCGCGATCTGTTCGTCCTCTTCGGTCGGCACCACGCGACTGTCGACATCCCCGATCCACTGCAGCCCGGCAAGGATCGCATCGCGCGTCACCGCATCGTTCTCGCCGATGCCTCCGGTGAAAACGAGCAGATCCAGCCCGCCCAGCGAAGCGACCATCCCCGCCACCTGCTTGCGCGCCACGTGCACGAATACGTTCTGCGCGAGTCGCGACGCCTCGTTACCCATCGCATGCAGCTTGCGCATGTCGCTGGTGCCGCCAGATAGTCCCTTCAAGCCCGACTCGCGATCCACCAGCGTCTCCAGCTTCACCGCGTCGTAGCCCTTCTCACGCATCAGGTAGAGCAGCACGCCCGGATCGAGATCGCCGGGCCGTGTGCCCATCACGAGGCCACCGGTCGGCGTCAGCCCCATCGTGGTATCCACCGACTTTCCGTCGAGCACGGCACACAGGCTCGCACCGTTGCCCAGGTGCGCGATCACCGTACGCGACGGCAAGGCATCGCCGAGCTGTCGCACGATGGATTCGTATGACAGCCCGTGGAACCCGTACCGTTCGATGCCGCCCTCGCGAAGCTCGGCGGGCAAGGGCAAGGTCTTCGCCACGATCGGCAGGCTCGCGTGGAACGCCGTATCGAAACACGCCACCTGCGGCACGCCCCGGAACGCCTCGCGTGCGCGCTTCACCATGGCGAGCGCGGGTGGCACGTGCAACGGCGCGAAGGCACGGGCTTCTTCCAGTCGCTCCATCAAGGCATCGTCGATCCTCGCGTGCTCGCGCACGTTCGGGCCGCCATGCACCAGCCGGTGCCCGATGGCCTCGGGCGGAGGCATGGCGCGTTCGCGCAGCGTCGCGAGCACGGCTTCCATGGCATCGTCGCCGGGCGCGTCGGTCTGTTCCGCCAGCAAGGCGTCGCAGCGATCGCCGTCCACCCGGTACATCCCGTATTTCAGCGACGACGATCCCGCGTTGAGCGCAAGAACGATCACGATTCGGCCTTCCATTGCCAGTCGCGCACCTCGGGAAGGTCCTGCCCGTGCTCGCTCACGTACAGCTTGTGGCGTTGGATGTCCGACCAGTAGCGCTGCGCGGCCTTCTCGCGCTGGTCCGCGAATCGCGGCACGCGGTTGATCACGTCCAGCGCCAACTGGAAACGATCCATGTTGTTGAGCACCATCATGTCCAGCGCGGTGGTGGTGGTGCCTTCTTCCTTGTAGCCGCGCACGTGGATGTTGTCGTGGTTGTGCCGCCGGTAGGTGAGCTTGTGGATGATGCCGGGATAGCCGTGGAAGGCGAAGATCACCGGCTTGTCCTTGGTGAACAGGGCATCGAACACGTCGTCGTCCATGCCGTGCGGGTGCTCCTCGGGCTGCTCCAGCGACATGAGGTCCACCACGTTGACCACGCGGATGCGGATGTCCGGCACGTATTCGCGAAGCAGCATCACGGCGGCCAGGATTTCCACCGTGGGCGCGTCGCCCGCGCAGGCCATCACCACGTCCGGATCGTCGCCGCCGCGACCGGCCCATTCCCAGATGCCCGCGCCCGCCGCGCAATGGCGCACGGCGCTTTCCATGTCGAGCCACTGCCAGTCGGGCTGCTTGCCCGCGACGATCACGTTCACGTAATGCCGGCTGCGCAGGCAATGGTCGGCCACCGACAGCAGGCAGTTCGCATCCGGTGGCAGGTAGATGCGCACGATCTCGGATTTCTTGTTCGCCACGTGGTCGATGAAACCCGGATCCTGGTGGGAGAATCCGTTGTGGTCCTGGTGCCACACATGAGAACTGAGCAGGTAGTTGAGCGAGGGGATCGGCGGCCGCCACGACATCGTGCGCGTGACCTTCAGCCACTTGGCGTGCTGGTTGAACATCGAGTCGACGATATGGATGAAGGCCTCGTAGCACGAGAAGAATCCATGCCGCCCCGTGAGCAGGTAGCCTTCGAGCCAGCCCTGGCACTGGTGCTCGCTAAGCATTTCCATCACGCGCCCGTCCGGGGCGAGATCGGTGTCCACGTCTTCGTAGTCGCCAAGCCAGGTCTTGGGGCTGGCCTCATACACGGCCTCGAGTCGGTTCGACGCCGTCTCGTCGGGACCGAACAGGCGGAAGGTGGTCATGTTCCGTCGCATCACCTCGCGCAGGAAGCGTCCGAGCACGCGCGTGGCCTCGGCCTTGTGGTAGCCGGGCGACGTCACCTTTTCGGCGAAATCCTGGAAATGCGGCATGTGCAACGGCTTGGAGAGGATGCCGCCGTTGGCGTGCGGGTTCATGCCCATGCGGCGCCGGCCGGTGGGCGCGAGCGAGGCGAATTCCTCGCGGAAGCGGCCGCCTTCGTCGAACAGCTCGTCGGCCTCGTAGCTCTTCATCCAGTCTTCGAGGATCTTCACGTGCTCGTCGTTCTCGAACTTCGCTATGGGCACCTGGTGCGCGCGCCAAGTGCCTTCCACCGGCTTGCCGTCGACCTCTTTCGGCCCGGTCCAGCCTTTCGGCGAACGCAATACGATCATCGGCCAGCGCGGCCGCTTCGCCTGGGCGGCATCGCCTTCGCGGGCGTTTTTCTGGATGCGTGCGATCTCGTCCAGGCAGCGATCCAACGCCGCCGCGAAGGCCTGGTGCATCGGCTCGAACTCGTGCCCTTCGACGAAATGCGGCTCGTAGCCATAGCCGCGCATGAGGTCGCGCAGCTCGTCAGGTTCGATGCGCGCGAGCACGGTGGGATTGGCGATCTTGAAGCCGTTCAGATGCAGGATGGGCAACACCGCGCCGTCGCGGGCCGGATTCAGGAACTTGTTCGAATGCCAACTCGTCGCCAGCGCGCCCGTTTCGGCTTCGCCGTCGCCCACGGTGCAGGCCACCACGAGATCGGGATTGTCGAACGCCGCGCCGAACGCATGCGAGAGGGAGTAGCCCAGTTCGCCGCCCTCGTGAATGGAGCCGGGGGTTTCCGGCGCCACGTGGCTGGGAATGCCGTAAGGCCAGGAGAACTGGCGGAACAGTTCGCGCATGCCCGCGGCGCTGCGGTCGATGTGCGGGTAGATCTCGGTGTAGGAGCCTTCCAGGTAGGTATGCGCCACCAGGCCAGGGCCGCCGTGGCCGGGGCCGATGACGTAGATCATGTCGAGGTCGCGCTCGACGATGGCCCGGTTCAGATGCGTGTAAATGAAATTGAGGCCGGTGGTCGTGCCCCAGTGGCCGAGCAGTCGGTGCTTGATGTGCTCGCGGGAGAGCGGTTCGTCGAGCAGGGGGTTGTCGCGCAGGTAGATCTGCCCGACGGAGAGATAATTGGCGGCGCGCCAATACGCGTGCATGCGCCGCAGCAGGTCGGGCGAGAGCGTCTTCTCGTTCATGGAGGCTTCCGGAGGCGGACGGGCTCCGGAAAGCCTAGGCCCGCGCGGATGGCGGGCACGTGAAACCCTCCCTTACCGGGAGGCGCCGACCTCGCGGGTGTTCTGCTCCATCACCTGCATGCCGTTCTCGACTGGCGGGTGCGTTTCGTGGCGGGGCGTGGACGATTCGCGCAGGCGTGCCCGGGCCGCGAGTTCGCGCGAGGCGTCGTCGGCCGGGCGGATGGCGCGCACCGTTCCGGAGGCCGTCGCAGGCCGGGCAGCCGACGTCGTCGGCGAAGGGGTGGGGGCCGGATTCGAATCGACCGCCATGCCGGCTCCGGTGGTTCCGTGGGGATCCACCGTCGAAGCCTCCGGGCTGCGGGGATGGCTCATGCGCCAGCCCAGCACGCCGAGGAGCAGCAGGATGACGATGCCCAGTCCCACCGGCAGCAGCCGGGACGACCCCATCGACGATCGCGACGAGCGGCGCTTCACCCGAGGGGCCTTGCGCGCCGTGGGCGTGGCCCCCGCCGGGCTTTCCAGGTGATCGGGCAGCTTCAGCATCACCCGCAGCAGGTCGCCGTCGACGAGCTGCAATCGCGGCTGGCGCCGGGCGAGCGCCTGCGCATGGCTGTCGAACCGGCCGCGCGTGACGAGGATGCCCCCGGTGGAGGCCTCGTGGAGCATCATGCTCAGCAGTTCACTCACTTCCTGGGCACCGACTTCGGATGCGTCCCAGTGGCGGCACTGCACGATCAGCGATTCGTTGCCGCGTCGAAGGCGAAGATCGATGCCGCTTCCCAGGGCCTTCAACGACGGCGCGGGAGCGGCCAGCTCCACGCGATACCCCTGGTCGCGATAGTGCTCGGAAAGGTGGTGCTCGAAATCCTGCCAGCCCAGGCGCGTGAGCGCGTCCTTGGTGCCGGCGGGAGAGGGTGGCGCCGCGAACATGTGGAATGACCTGCCTGGGTATCCCGCCCATGATACCCACCGCCTCAATCCGCGGCGAGCATGGCGTCCACCGCACGCTCGATCTGCTCCGGGGTGGCGCTGGGATGCACGACCACGCAGCAGCCGCCTTCGACGGCGGTATGCGTGGCGACCGGGCAACAGACCTTGCCGTCGTCGGCGCGTAGCGCCGGCGGCGTCGGTCGGGGCGAGTCGTAGTGGCGGAGGAAGCGCTGTCCGTCCTGCGGCCCGCCGGCCATGATCGTGAGCCATTGGTACATGGCCGAAGTATTACGGGAGCCCGGCGGGGCCTGAGGCGCCTTTTCGGCTACGACGGTACGCCGGCGGACGCGGAGCCGCGCAGCTCGTCGCGGCAGGCCGTCAGGCTCGACTGGCTGATGCCCTGCTGGGCGGTCGCGCGCAACCCGGCATCGCTTTCGGCCAGGCCCTGCTCGACCAGCACGTCGAGCATCGCCAGGCGGCTGCCCGCGAGCAGCACGCGCCCCAGCGGCGTGCGTGCGCCCGCATCCGCCGGGTCGGCGCGTTCGGCGAGCGCCTGCACCACGCGCGAGGGGAGCGCCCAATGCCGTGCCGCGTGGAGGGAAATCCGTTCCACCTGCTGGGCGATGGCGGCGACGAAGGCCCGGCTGTGGTCGAGCGTGGCCGTGTCGTCGCGACGCGCGAGTTCCTGGAGCATCACCTGGACACCGGCCTGGCTGACCAGGCCGGCCAGGTAGGCTTCCAGGGCATCGCCGCGCTTGCGATCGAGGAAGGTGCACGCCTGGGCGCAACGTTCGGCATGCTCCCAGAGGCGCTCGGCCGCCTGCCGACTCGTCGGCGCGGTTCCATCGCACAACACCGATCGCATCGTCACCCGCACCATCGCGCGGTGCAGGCCATCCTGGCCGAGCAGGGCCACGACCTGGGACAGGCCGATGACCGGCCGCGTGGCACCGTCGCGCGGATGATTCGCCGCCTGGATCACCTCCGCCATCAACGACCGGTCGCTTTCGACCTGGGTCAGCAGGGCGCGCGCATCGGGGCCGTCGCCGCGAAGCGAACGCATGAGCGTCGGAAGCACGGGGTGGGCACGGGGCAGGGCGCCGGGATCGACGCGTTCGCCGCCGAACGCGTCGCGCACGCGCCGCAACACCGCCTGCTCCGCGGACGAGAGCGACCCCAGCGACGACGGCGGAAATCCGAACACGAGACGGTAGAACCGATCCTCGATATCGGCCGCATGGAGAACGCCCGCGGGAGGTGCGGCATCGCCATCCGGAGGCGGCAGCGACAACGGCCCGGAAAGGCCGGACGGTGCGGGGGGACGGCGGCCGAACCACTTCCTGAAGAACCGGCCGATCACGGCGCTTCCTCGCGTCATGGGGGATTGGGCGGGAGTATATGCCGGGCGTTCTACAATGCATCACATGACTTTCGTTCCATCCAGTCGGCTTGTGCTTCCGTCGGGCCAGTGGCGCACGCTGCTCGATTTCCTGGGCGAGCGGTTTCCCGCCGTGTCGCGCACGGAATGGCTCGACCGGATGGCGCGGGGCACGGTGCGGGTCGACGGCGAGCCGGTCGATTCGCAAGGCATCTACAGCCCGGGCGCGACGCTGACTTACCGGCGCGAGGTGCCCGACGAACCGCGCATTCCGTTCGAGGAAACCCTCGTCCACGTCGACGATGACCTCGTCATTGCCGACAAACCGCATTTCCTTCCGGTGATGCCGGCGGGAGCGCACGTGGAAGAAACCCTGTCGGTTCGGCTGGCGCGGCGACTGGGCAATCCCGACCTGGTGGCCTTGCACCGGCTCGATCGCGACACGGCCGGGCTGGTGGTGTTTTCGGCAAGGCCTTCCAGCCGCGATGCGTATACGGCGCTGTTTCGCGACCGGCGGATCGCGAAGGTCTACGAAGCCGTCGCGCCGCCGATGCCCGATCGCGCGTTTCCTTTCGAATACGCCAGCCGCCTCGAGCGTGGCGAGCCGTTTTTCCGCATGCGGGAAGTGGAAGGCGTGCCCAACGCCACCACGCGGGTGGACGTGATCGAGCGCGACGGCGAGCGATGGCGCTATCGCCTGGAGCCGGTCAGCGGGCGCAAGCATCAGTTACGCGTGCACATGGCGGCGCTGGGTGCGGCGATCGAAGGGGATCCGTATTACCCCTGCCTGACGGAGAGGGTGGGATTCGAGCGCCCGTTGCGGCTGCTGGCGCGGGAGCTGCGCTTCGTCGATCCGTTGAGCGGGATGGAGCGGGTGTTTCGTAGTGAGAGGCGGTTGTGATCTCCGAAGCCTCGTCGTCGGTCAGGCCCGTTCGCCGATGCGATCGGCTCCCACCCCTTCGGTAGCCACGCTGCGGACGCTCGCCGATGAGGCTCCTACCGAAGGGGTGGGAGCCGACCGTGTCGGCGAATCCTGCGAAGCGCTGACTTGCGGGTGTGGCCCGGGGCTCACGTCGTGACGCCGGGTTTCCATAAGCGCGCCCCAGGCGCAAAATACGCGCAATGACCCCCGCTCCCGGCTTCCGCACCGTCGCCCTGATCATCGCCAGCGCGATGTTCATGGAACAGCTGGACGGCACCATCCTCGCCACCGCGCTTCCCGCCATGGCCGACTCGTTCGATGTGTCGCCGCTGCACATGAGCGTGGCGCTCACCTCGTACATGCTGAGCCTCGCGGTATTCATCCCGGCCAGCGGTGCCATCGCCGACCGCTACGGTTCGCGCAACGTCTTCCGCGCCGCCATCGCGCTGTTCACCCTCGGCTCGATCCTCTGCGGCATCTCCGGCAACCTCCCGTTGCTGGTGCTCTCGCGCCTGCTCCAGGGCGTCGGCGGCGCCATGATGGTGCCGGTGGGGCGCCTCGTGCTGCTGCGTTCGGTGCCGAAATCCGAACTGGTCAGCGCCATGTCGTGGCTGCTGGTGCCCGCGCTCATCGGTCCCGTGGTGGGCCCGCCGCTGGGTGGTTTCATCGTCACCTGGGTGTCGTGGCGCTGGATCTTCTACATCAACGTGCCCATCGGCCTGGCGGGCATCTGGCTCGCCACGCGCTACATCCCCGACGTGCGCATGCCGACCACGGGGCGGTTCGACCGCGTTGGCTTCGTGCTGTCGGGGGGGGCGCTCTCGTGCATCGTGTTCGGCCTGGAAATGGCCAGCCGCGGCGCCACCTCGGCGTTGGGGTCGTACGGCCTGATCGCCGCGGGCCTTGCCGTGGGCGCGGTCTACGTGTGGTATTCGCGCCGCGTGGAGAATCCCATCCTCGACCTGTCGCTGATGCGTTTCACCACCTTCCGCCTCTCGGTGATCGCGGGCTCGCTCACGCGCATCACCGCGGGTTCGGTGCCGTTCCTTTTGCCGCTGATGATGCAGCTGGGCTTCGGCCTGTCGGCGGCGCACAGCGGCGTGGTCACCTTCGTCTCGGCACTGGGCGCGATGCTGATGAAGGCCACGGCGGCGCCCGTGCTGCGCATATGGGGGTTCCGCGCCACGCTCATCTGGAACGGCGTGCTGTCGATGGTGTGCATTGCCCTATGCGCGGCGTTCCGCCCCGACTGGCCGTTGTGGACGATCTACACGATCCTGCTGCTG
The DNA here is from genome assembly GCF_040900725.1 of Luteibacter sp. CQ10. NCBI lineage: Bacteria > Pseudomonadati > Pseudomonadota > Gammaproteobacteria > Lysobacterales > Rhodanobacteraceae > Luteibacter > Luteibacter sp. CQ10. Next base: position 1,112,135 of record NZ_JAEUYM010000001.1, read on the forward strand.
GGCGGCTTCTTCCAGTCGCTGCAATTCAGCGCGTACAACACCGTGGCCTATGCCGACGTGCCGAGCGAGCGGTTCTCGTCGGCGACGAGTTTCTACACGACGTTCCAGCAGTTGATGCTGTCGCTCGGTATTTGCGTGGCCGCCGCCGCCCTGCATGCCTCGGTGGTGTGGCACGGGCGCGAGCATGCGCAGTTGCCCGATTTCAGCGTGGCCTTCCTGGTGGTGACCTTCGTGTCGCTCATCGCGGCGCCGGTGTGCGCGCTGTTGCCGAAGAACGCGGGGGCGGAGATGAGCGGCCATCGGTCGCACTGACATCTCGCGGAGCCCTGCACTTGCTCGGTAGGAGCCGCTTCAGCGGCGATGCGAGTTCGCGACACGGTTAGGGATCGCCGATGAATCGGCTCCTACCGAGCATAGGTTCCCGTCAGGGTAGCGACACGGGATACCGGAGCCACGACCCCACCACCCCCGGCATCGCCGATAGCCGTCGCGCCTGCGCCACGAAGTCCTTCCGCGGCAACTCCACCGCCCCCATGCTCAACAGGTGCGAATTGGTCACCTGCGCATCGAGCAACGGAAATCCCCACCCGTTCAACAACCGGCACAATCCCGCCAGCGCTACCTTCGAGCCGCCGGTGCGCGCCGAAAACATCGATTCGCCGCAGAACAGGCGACCCACGGCCACGCCGTAGATGCCGCCGACCAGCGAGCCGCGGTCCCACACCTCCACGCTATGCGCATGCCCCAGCCGATGCAGCTCCTCGTAGGCGGCGATCATGTCCGCGCCGATCCACGTCCCCGGCTGGCCGTTGCGCGGCGCGGCGCAGGCGCGCATCACGCGGCCGAACGACGTATCGGCGGTGAGCCGCCATCCCGAGCGATCGATCATCTTGCGCAGGCTGCGACTGATGTGGACGCCGTCGGTACGAAACACGCAACGCGGGTCGGGGGACCACCAGAGGATCGGCTCGTCTTCGTTGAACCACGGAAACACGCCTTGACCGTACGCGGCGAGCAGGCGTTCAGGGGAAAGATCGCCACCCCAGGCGAGCAGCCCGTTGGGCTCGTCCAGGGCGCTCTCCGGCATGGGAAACAGGCCGGGACGCGTGGGATGCAACTGGGGCAGGCGGATCATCGGTTCGCGTAGGGCGAGTGGGTGAGCAGTTCCGCGCGATAGGCCTCGCGATGCCGGGCCTCCGCGACCAGCGCCTCGGCCACCGCACGGCGGAAGCCGTCATGCGCGATGTAGTGGCGCGAGTGGGTCAGCGTGGGCAGGAAGCCGCGGGCCAACTTGTGCTCGCCCTGGGCACCGGGTTCGACACGGGCCAGGCCTTCGCGGATGGCGTATTCGATGCCCCGGTAATAACAGAGCTCGAAATGCAGGCCCGATACCTCGACGCTGGCACCCCAGTAGCGGCCATAAAGCGTGTCGCCACCACGCAGGAACAGTGCCATGGCGACGATGTCGTGTTCGTCGCGCGCCATTGCCACCTGCACGTTCGCGCCCATGGCGTGGCCGAGGTGGCGGAAGAAGCGCGAGGTGAGGGCGGCGTGGTTGCCCTTCATGTCGAAGGTCAGTTCGTAGAGCGCGTGGATCTGCCGCCATTCCGCGTCGCCCAGCGTATCGCCGCCACGCATCTCCAGCGTCAGCCCGGAGGCCTGCGCGTAGCCGCGTTCCTGGCGGATGTTCTTGCGCTTCTTGGCGGTGAGTGCGGCGAGGAAATCGTCGAAATCGGCATAACCGCGGTTGTGCCAATGGAACTGGTAGTCGGCGCGCGCTAGCCAGCGTTCGTCGAAGGCGTCGAGGTCGGTCTCGGGGAGGAAATTGGCATGCACCGACGACAGGCCCAGGCGGTCGGCTTCGGCGACCAGCGCGGCGGTCAACTGGCGGCGCAACGCATCGGCATCGGCACCCGGACGCACGAGCAGGCGCGGGCCGGGCACGGGCGAGTAGGGCGAGGCGACGAGCAGCTTGGGGTAATAGTCGCCACCTGCGCGCTCCCAGGCGGCGGCCCAGCTCCAGTCGAAGACGAACTCGCCGTGCGAGTTGCCCTTGAGATAGGTGGGCGCGGCGGCGACGATGCGCTCGCCGTCGAAGATCGCCAGGTGGTACGGCCGCCAGCCGTAATCCTCGCGCAGGCAACCCTGGGCCTCCATCCCGGCCAGGAATGCGTGGGATACGAAAGGGTTGCCGTCCGGGACCATGGCGTCCCAGTCGGATGGCGCGATGCCGGAGAGGCCGTCGAGGAAACGGATTCCGTTCATGCCGGAGATGGCCCCGCGTGGGGTGCGCGGGGCCTGGCCATCACGGGTTGATCGGCATTTGCTGGTCGAGCCAGCGCTCGGCGTCCAGTGCCGCCATGCAGCCGAAGCCGGCCGAGGTGATCGCCTGGCGGTAGACGTGGTCGGCCACGTCGCCAGCCGCGAACACGCCTTCCACCGAGGTGGCCGTGGCCATGCCGCCCAGGCCCGACTTGATCTGGATGTAACCGTCCTTCATGTCGAGCTGGCCCTCGAAGATGCCGGTGTTGGGCGTGTGGCCGATGGCCACGAAGAAGCCCTGCACCTCGATGTCGCGCTTGGCGCCGGTGTTGACGTCCTTCACGCGCACGCCGTTCACGCCGGAGTCGTCGCCCAGCACTTCGTCGATCTGGTGGTTCCACACCAGCTCGATCTTGCCGGCCGCGGCCTTCTCCATGAGCTTGTCCTGCATGATCTTCTCGGCGCGCAGCTTGTCGCGGCGGTGCACGAGGTAGACCTTGCGGGCGATATTGGAGAGATAAAGCGCTTCTTCTACGGCCGTGTTGCCGCCGCCGACCACGACCACGTCCTGCTCGCGGAAGAAGAAGCCGTCGCAGGTGGCGCAGGCGGACACGCCGCGGCCCTTGAACTTCTCCTCCGAGGCGATGCCCAGGTACTTCGCCGTGGCGCCGGTGGTGACGATCAGCGCGTCGGCGGTGTACTCGCCGCTGTCGCCCTTGAGGGTGAACGGACGCTTGGAGAGATCCACCTTGTGGATATGGTCGAACACCATCTCGGTTTCGAAGCGCTCGGCGTGCTCCGCCATGCGGCGCATGAGCTCCGGACCCTGCACGCCCTTTTCGTCGCCCGGCCAGTTGTCCACCTCGGTGGTGGTCATCAGCTGGCCACCCTGCTGCAGACCGGTGACCATGGTCGGCTTGAGGTTGGCGCGCGCCGCGTAGACCGCCGCCGTGTAGCCGGCGGGACCGGAGCCTAGGATCAGCAGGCGGCTGTGCTTGGGGGTGCTCATGTATAATCCTTGGGTTAATTAAAGCGTAACGTGCGGATTCATCTCGTCGCCCGCGCGTATCTGGCCCGCAAGAATGGGGAACAGGCGGGCATGATTCAAGGCACCCTTGGGGTGCCGACCGTGGCATGATGCCGCGAATAGTCCATTTCGAGGTCGGTGGTAAGTGGCGCGCAGCGCGAAAGTCGTTAAGAAACAGGCCAAGGCCCAGGTCAAGGCCCAACGCGAAGGACTGAGCGACGAGCTCAAGCGCCGGCTGCGCGAGGCCGGGGCACTCCTGCTGCTCCCCATCGCCCTCTATCTGTTGGTGTGCCTGCTCAGCTACAACGACCAGGACCCCAGCTGGGGCCACATGGGCGTGACCGAGCGCGCCACCAATTTCGGCGGCGCCGTGGGCGCCAACATCGCCAACCTCCTGCGCTACATCTTCGGCCTGGTGGCGTACTGCTTTCCGCTGCTCCTGCTGGCCCTCGGCATCCGGGTGATCCGCCACCGCGGAGAGCGCGACGTGCAGCCGTGGGAGCCGTCGTTGCGGCTGATCGGCTTCGTCTTCTTCTTCATCACGGCGCCCGCGCTGGTCTACCTGAACGTCGATTCTCCCGTGCTGCCCGAAGGGCCTGGCGGCATCGTCGGCAAATGGGTGGGCCGTGGGCTGCACGGCGCCTTCGGCGACAAGGGCGCGCCCCTGCTGTTGCTGGCGGTGTGCCTGGTGGCGGTGACGCTGGCCACCGGCCTGTCGTGGTTCAAGCTGATGGACGCGACCGGCGAGCTGGTGGTACGCGTCGGCGGCTGGTTCGGCGGCAAGGTGCGACAGGCGCCCGAAGTCATGGCCGCCCGCACCGCCCGCGCCGAGCGCGAGGTGGTGAAAAAGGCCGAGGCCGTGAAGCAGGCCAAGCGCGAACCCGTGCGCATCGAGGCGCCGGTCGCCTCCGTGGTGGCCAAGAGCGAGCGCGCCACCCGCGAAAACCAGATTCCGCTGTTCACCGGCGCGTCGATGGACGGCGAGCTGCCGCCGCTGTCGCTGCTCGACGAAGCCCCGCCGCAGGGCCCGGGCTATTCGGAAGAAACCCTCGAGGTGCTTTCCCGCCAGGTGGAACTCAAACTGCGCGACTTCCGCGTGGAAGCCCGCGTGATGGGCGTCTACCCCGGTCCGGTCATCACCCGTTTCGAGCTCGAACCCGCCGCCGGCGTGCGCGGCAGCCAGGTCTCCAGCCTCGACAAGGACATCGCCCGCGGCCTCTCCGTGGTGAGCGTGCGCGTGGTCGACGTCATCCCGGGCAAGAACGTCATCGGCCTGGAAATTCCCAACACCAAGAAGCAGATCGTCTATCTCTCCGAGATCCTGCGTTCGGAGCGCTACGACCAGGTGAAGTCGCCCCTGGCGCTGGCCCTGGGCAAGGACATCGGCGGCAAGGCCGTGGTGGCCGACCTGGCGAAGATGCCGCACCTGCTCGTGGCCGGTACCACCGGCTCGGGCAAATCCGTGGCGGTGAACGCCATGGTGCTGAGCCTGCTCTACAAGAGCAGCGCGAAAGACGTGCGCATGATCATGATCGACCCGAAGATGCTGGAACTCTCGGTGTACGAGGGCATCCCGCACCTGCTCGCGCCGGTCGTCACGGATATGAAGGAAGCCGCCAACGCCCTGCGCTGGTGCGTGGCCGAGATGGAACGCCGCTACAAGCTCATGGCCGCGGTGGGCGTGCGCAACCTCGGCGGCTTCAACAAGAAGGTGAAGGAGGCGGAAAGCGCGGGCCAGCCGCTGCTCGATCCGCTGTTCCGTCCCAACCCCGACATGCCGGGCATGCAGGCCGAACCGCTCGAGCCGCTGCCGCACATCGTCATCATCATCGACGAATTCGCCGACATGATGATGATCGTCGGCAAGAAGGTGGAAGAACTCATCGCCCGCCTCGCGCAGAAGGCGCGCGCGGCCGGCGTGCACCTCATCCTCGCCACCCAGCGTCCCTCGGTGGATGTCATCACCGGCCTCATCAAGGCCAACATCCCCACGCGCATCGCGTTCCAGGTGTCGTCGAAGATCGACTCGCGCACGATCCTGGATCAATCCGGCGCGGAAGCGCTGCTCGGTCACGGCGACATGCTCTACCTGCCGCCGGGCACGGCCACCCCCGAGCGCGTGCACGGCGCCTTCGTGGACGATCACGAGGTGCACAACGTGGTGGAGTGGCTGCGCGCGCAGGGTTCGCCCAACTACATCGAGGGCGTGCTCGAAGAGGTGCAGTCCACCGCCGACGGCAAGATCATCAGCGACTCCGGCCTGCCGCAGGACGCCGACGGCGATGGCGACAGCGACAACGCGCTCTACGACCGCGCCGTGCGCGTGGTCACCGAAACGCGACGCGCATCCATCTCCGGCGTGCAGCGCCACCTGCGCATCGGCTACAACCGCGCCGCCCGCCTCGTCGAACAGATGGAGCAGGACGGCATCGTCAGCGCGCCGCAGCACAACGGCAATCGTGAAGTGCTCGCGCCGCCGCCCCCGAAGGACTGATTCCATGAACGCCATCACGCCGGGAGCGCTTCGCCAGCGTCCCTGGAGCCTGCTCGTCACCGGCGAGTTCGCGCCCACCCCCGAAGTGCTCGACGAGATCGAGAGCGTGTTCGAGCTGAACCCGGCCATTCCCGGGCTCGAGCTGCGCGCCGACGACGGCCGCCAGTGCACCGTGCTTCGCGAGTATCCCGCCGGGCATACGGCCGAGGTGGACGACGCGCTGGAGGTGATCTTCGCCGAGCAGTCCGAGATCGCCGAGATCGTGGTGCTGGGCCAGGAAGCCCGTCCCGCGCACGTCGCCACCCGCGAGGCGCCGTTCTGGCACCGCGACGGCAAGGCCATCGCCGAGATCAGCGACCGCATGCAGGCGGGCGAGATCAGCCCCGGTGAGGCCATCGACATGCTTAAGTCCTTGTTCGAGACCGATCGCTGACAATCCGCGCCGCCCTCCACGGAAAACCGCCCATGAAACGCCTGCTGCTCGCCGCGACGCTGCTCCTGACCTGCCTTCCGGCCTTCGCCGCCGGCCCGGCGCGTGAGCGCCTCGACGCCTTCGCCAAGGGTCTGCACTCGATCACGGGGCGGTTCAGCCAGACGCTGTCCAACGCCAACGGCGATCCGGGCAAGTCGAGCACGGGCACGCTGGCGCTGCAGGCGCCGCGCCAGTTCCGCTGGGAGACCACGGCGCCGTACAAGCAGACCATCGTGGCCGACGGCAGCCGCGTGTGGCTGTACGACCCCGACCTGGAACAGGTGACGGTGCGCAAGCAGAGCAGCGAAGAGGCGCAGAGCCCGCTTACGGTGCTTACCGATCTTTCCCTGATGGATCGCGATTTCAAGGTGACCGAGCAGGGCGAACACGACGGTCTGCAGTGGCTGCGCCTGAAGTCGACCAGCAAGGACCCGCAGTTCGACTACGCCGACCTCGGCTTCGACGCGTCGGGCCTCGCGCGCATGGTGTTCAAGGACCAGCTCGGCAACACCACCACCATCCAGTTCGCCGGTTGGCAGAAAAACGCCCCCGTGCCGGCCGACACCTTCAACTTCGTGCCGCCCCAGGGCACCGACGTGATCGGCGACCAGCCGGTACTCCAGACCCAGCCGGTGCATTGAATCGCTCAAGCTGAAGCCCTGGCATCACTGCTTCGTCGGTTCGCCGATGCGATCGGCTCCCACCCCTCCGGTAGGAGCGTCCTGCGGTGCTCCGTCCAGGAATCGTGCGGAGCGGAAGGCCCGGCGTCATTGCTTCGTTGGCTATAGCCGATGCGATCGGCTCCCATCCCTCCGTAGAAGCCTTGCTACCGAAGGGGTGGGAGCCGATCGTATCGGCGATAGCTACGAAGCGATTTCATGCCAGACTGCGCCCGACATCGGACGTGGTCGAGGGACAAAGGCATGTACGTTCTCTTCGGAATCATCGGCGCGATCGTCGGCGCCTTCGTGGGGCAGGGTGTTGCAGGGGGTGTGGCCGGATTTGCCATCGGCGTGCTTTGGGCGCGCACCTCGCGGCTGCGCAACGATCTCGACGAAGCCCTGCGTCGCCTCGGTGACAAACCGGCCCCCGCACCGATCCGGGAGCGACTCGACGAGCAGCCCGTCACGCCGGTTGCCTGGCCCGACAACCCGGCGCCCGCACCTCGGCCTATCGTCCCTCCACCGATGCCGGTCGCCGAGCCCGTAGCCGCCTACGAGCCCCCTCCGGCACCCGCGCCGTCCATACCGGCAGGCCCCAGCATCGGCGATCGCATCGCCACGGCCATCAAACGCTGGTTCACCGAAGGCAACGTGCCGGTCAAGGTCGGCATGCTGGTGCTGTTCGCCGGCGTGGCCGCCTTCCTCAAATACGCCACCGACGCCGGCCTGCTGCACATCCCCCTTCCCGTGCGCCTCATCATCGTGGCCTTGCTCGCCATCGCGGGCGTCGCCTTCGGCTGGATCCAGCGCGACAAGCGCCGTGCCTTCGCACTCTCGCTGCAAGGCGGTTCCATCGGCGTGCTGGTGATGACGGTGTTCGTCGCCTATCGCCTGTACGCGCTCATCGATTCGCTACCCGCGTTCGTGCTGCTGGTGATCTTCGTGGGCGGCCTCGGCGTGCTCGCCGTGCTGCAGGACGCACTCGCATTGGCCGTGCTCGGCCTGGTGGCGGGTTTCGCCGCGCCGATCATCGCGTCGAGCGGGCAGGGCAGCCACGTGGTGTTGTTCACCTACTACGCCGTGCTCAACCTCGGCATCCTCGGCATCGCATGGAAGAAGGCCTGGCGCGTGCTCAACGTGCTCGGCTTCGTCGCCACCTTCGGCGTGGGCACCGCATGGGGCGTGCTGCGCTATTCGCCCGGGTTGTTCGCCAGCACCGAGCCCTTCCTCGTGCTGCATTTCCTGCTTTATCTCGCCGTGCCCTGGCTGCACGTGCTGCGCTCGCCCGACCAGCGCAAGGCGATCCTCGACGGCTGCCTGATGTTCGGCAATCCCATCGCCTGCCTCATCCTGCAAGCGGCCTTGCTCGACTGGCAACCGATGCCGCTGGCGATCTCCGCCATCGTCGCCGCGGCCCTCTACGTAGGCATCGCGTTCGCCGTCCGGCATCGCGACGACATGCGCCTGTTGCGCGACACCTGGGCCGTACTCGCCGTGGCCTTCGCCACGGTGGCCGTGCCGTTGGCGCTGAGCGCGAGCGCCACGGCCGCGGTGTTCGCCTTGGAAGGCGCGGGACTCATCTGGCTCGGTTTCCGCCAGTCGCGCCCGTTGCCACGCTGGACCGGCGTGCTGTTGCAGGTGGTGGCGGCCGCCGCTTGGTCGATGGCCGTGATGTTCGACAACCAGCACGATGCCTGGCCGCTCATCAACGGCCATTTCCTCGGCGCCGTATTGATCGTGGCGGGCGCCGCCGTCGGCGCCTGGCAGTTCGACCACCATGGCCGCTCGCAAGGCATGTCGAGCCTCGCCCGCGTGGGTCTGGCGTTGTGGGCGCTGGCGTGGTGGGGCATCGGCGTGGGTCGCGAGATCGACATCCACGCCGCCGGCGCCGCCGCCATCGCGGCATGGATCGCGCTGATCGGCGTCACGGCGTGGCCCGTGGCCGAAGCCGGCCGTCGCGCGCGCAAGCTCGATCTCGGCGCGACCCTGGCCTTCATCGTGCCCGCGCTGTTCCTGCTCGGTATCGTGGTGCTCCAGGTGGCCGACTCGCGGAACACGCAGCCGCTCGCTGGGTATCCGCTGCTGGCCGTGGTCGCCACGGGCGTCGCGGGCTGGTTCGCGATGCGTGCGATCGTGCCGCACCCCGTCGCCGTGCTGAGCGCGAACGTACTCTGGTGGGCACGCTGGCTCGCCCTGGCGGCCGTGGCCACCGACGTCGCCTTCGGCGCGGGCGTGCCGTCGGTGGGCGCGGCGTGGATCACCGCGCTGTTCGTCGCGCCGACCCTGCTGCTGACGGCCTCCATCCTGTGGTGGCCGCGTCCGCTCGTGTCGCCCGTACCGGCACCGGCGAAAACGCTTCGCCTCGCCCTGGGCACCCTCTTGCTCGCCGGTACGGTCGTCATCGGCATCGCCCTGCTAGGTACGGCGGCAAGCTCGCGTCCGTTGCCGTTCGTGCCCGTGCTCAATCCTATCGACCTGCTGCTGCTCGCCGTGGTGGTGCTGGTGTTCCGCGCGCTCTCCGACACCGCGGTGCCCGCCGACATCCGTGTCGCGCGCCCGGTGGTGTTCGCCGTCTGCGTGTTCGCGGTGGCGACCAGCGCCACCCTGCGCTCCGTGCATCACCTGGGCGGCGTGCCCTGGGGCCCCGACCTGATGGCATCGAGCCTCGCGCAGCTCTCGCTCACGGTGGTGTGGAGCGCCATCGGCGTGCTCGCCTGGGTGGTGGGTTCCCGGCGAGGCCTGCGCATGCTCTGGCTCGCCGGTGCCTGCATCATGGCCCTGGTGCTGGCGAAGCTGCTGCTCGTCGACCGCGGTCACCTGGGCAACCTGTTCGGCATCGGCTCGTTCATGGCCTACGGCTTGCTGTGCACCCTCGTCGGTTACCTCGCCCCGGCCCCGCCGCGGCAGCCATCGGAGTCGCCCCATGCGTCGTGAGTGGCGTTTCGTTTCCCTCTTGCTCGGTGCCGTCGCCGTCGCGGCTCAGGCCGACCCGTCGCCGACGTTTGCATACGCCTACCCGTTGTCCGTGCCGCCCGGCGCCAGCGCCTACCTCGTGGAGCTTCCGCAGGATGCCTATCGTTGGGCCAGGCTCGACGGCGGTCTCGTCGACGTGATCGTGGAGGATGCCGACGGCCAGCCCGTGGCGATGGGGCCGTATACGTCGTCGATGCCCACCTCCCATCCGCTCACCGTCGACGTACCGCTGCGCGCGGTGCCGCCGGTGGCCGAAGGCATGGGAGGCCCGCGCATCCAGCGCAGCACCAACGGCGACATCGTGATCGAACCCGGCGCCGTGGCGGCGTCCGGCACGCCGCGCGAATGGCTGTTCGACGCACGCTCGCCCGTCGCCGCCGAGCGCCTGGCCTTCCCGCCGCCCGGCCGCGACGCCAGCCTCGCCGTGGACATCGACGGCAGCGCCAATCTCCAGGATTGGACGCCCATCGCGCGCCGTGTCTCCATCGTGACCCTGGGCCAGGGCGACGGCGCGGTGGACGCACGCGTGGTGACGCTCGCGGCCGCGCCATGGCGTTATTACCGCGTACGCGTGATCCAGGGCGACGCGCCATGGGATGCGAACGGCGGCGCGGCCGTGACGCTGTCCGGCACCGTGGTGGATGCCTCCACGAAAGACGAAGCCGACATGCGCTGGCTCGACGTGGCCGCCACCGGCGAAAAAGCCAGCGGGCAGGGCACCGATTACGACTACGAGCTTCCCGCCGCGCTGCCGCTGAGCCGCGCGCGCGCCAAGCTCGGCGCCGGCGACAACGTGGCCCGTCTCGACGTAGCCGCGGTGGCCGGCCCGATGACCGGCGAATCGCTGGGTACCATCGTGGTGACGCCAGGGCAGGCGGCGCAGCACGCGCTGGAAGTGTCTCCGGGCCGCCGCGGACATCTGCGCGTGCACACCTCCACGCCCCTGCGTGGGGCCCCGACGCTGAGCGTGGGCTGGCGTCCCGACCGCTTCGTCTTCCTGCCCGAAGGCAAGCCTCCCTATCGCCTGCTGGTCGGCAGCCGCACGGCCCGCCGGCCGAACTGGCCCATCGACGATGCCATCGCCGCCCTGCGCAAGGCCAACGGCGGCGACTGGCGCCCGGCCCCGGCCGTCGTCGGCCCCGGCGAGGAACGGGCCGGCCGCGAGGCCGTGGATGCGCCCGCGGCATCCTTCGACTGGACCCGGCCGCTGCTGTGGGTGGTGCTGCTGCTCGGTGCCGCCGTGGTGATCGGCATGGCCACGAGCCTGCTGCGCAAGAAGGGCCCCTAGGGGCATTGAGGCGCCATGCACGGCGAACGCGCGATAATGGGCGTTCACCGAATGCAGTGAGTCCCATGTTTTCCCAGTCTCCCGGCCTGTTCGCCGAACCCGAAGCGCTCAAGCCCCTGGCCGAACGCATGCGTCCGCGATCCCTCGACGAGATCGTGGGCCAGCAGCGCGTGGCGGGCGAGGGCAAGCCGCTGCGCCGCGCGCTGGAAGCGGGCAGGGTGCATTCGATGATCCTCTGGGGCCCGCCCGGCTGCGGCAAGACCACGCTGGCCCTGCTGGTGGCGCGCTACGCCGACGCGGACTTCCGCGCGATCTCCGCCGTGATGAGCGGACTGCCCGACGTGCGCAAGGCGCTGGCCGAAGCCGAAGGCAACTTCGCGCAGGGTCGCCGCACCGTGCTGTTCGTGGACGAGGTGCACCGCTTCAACAAGGCGCAGCAGGATGCCTTCCTGCCGTACATCGAACGCGGCGTGATCATCTTCGTGGGCGCCACCACGGAGAACCCCTCGTTCGAGCTCAACTCCGCGTTGCTCTCGCGCTGCCGCGTGCACGTGCTGGACGCGGTGAGCGCCGACGACATCGTGAGCGCGCTTCGCCGCGCGTTATCCGACAGCGAACGCGGCCTCGGCGACCTCGGCCTGGACGTGGACGACGCCACGCTCAAGCTCATCGCATCGGCGGCCGACGGCGACGTGCGCCGCGCGCTCACGCTGCTGGAAATCGCCGCCGAACTCGCCGAAGGCGGCCGCATCGACGACGCCACGCTCGAGCAGGTGCTGGCCGACCGCACGCGCCGTTTCGACAAGAGCGGCGAGCAGTTCTACGACCAGATCTCGGCACTGCACAAATCCGTGCGCTCGTCCGACCCCGACGCCGCCGTGTACTGGCTCACGCGGATGCTCGACGGCGGTTGCGATCCGCTCTACCTCGCGCGGCGGCTCACGCGCATGGCGGTGGAAGACGTGGGCCTTGCCGAGCCGCGCGCCTGGCGCATGGCCCTGGACGCGTGGGACACCTACGAGCGGCTCGGCAGCCCCGAAGGCGAACTCGGCCTCGCCCAACTCGCCATCTGGCTGGCCATCTCGCCGAAGAGCAACGCCGCGTACATGGCCTACAACAAGGCCCGCGAGGTGGTGAAGCGGATGGGTAGCCTCGACGTGCCCATGCACCTGCGCAATGCGCCCACCAAGCTCATGAAGGGCCTGGGCTACGGCAGCGGCTACCAGTACGACCACGACGTGGAAGGCGGCATCGCCCTCGACCAGCAATGCCTGCCCGACGAACTGGTGGGCACGGTGTTCTACGACCCCGTGGATCGCGGGCTGGAACTGAAGCTTCGGGAAAAGCTCACCGCACTTCGCGCGGCGCGCGCCGCCGCTCGCGAAAACGACTGAGGCGACCGGGATTCGCCGATACGATCGGCTCCCACCCCTTCGGTAGCAGGGTCTTGGCAGCCCCAAAGGGATGGAGAGCCCATTCGGTAACAAGTCTCCGTGACCTGCCTACCAAAGGGGTGGGAGCCGATCGTATCGGCGAACCCTGACGAAGCCGCCCATTCCCCAACCACCCACCGCCGTACAGGGATGGAGAGCCCGTTCGCTATCAAGGTCTCCATGACCTGCCCTACCAAAGGGGTGGGAGCCGATCGTATCGGCGAACCCTGACGAAGCCGCCCATTCCCCAACCACCCACTGCCTTACAAGGATGGAGAGCCCGTTCGCTATCAAGGTCTCCATGACCTGCCCTACCAAAGGGGTGGGAGCCGATCGTATCGGCGAACCCTGACGAAGC